>NZ_JAVQNN010000030.1:0-1456188 GCF_031798975.1 Acinetobacter sp. V110_1
AGTCGAGATTGATTATCTCTTACTTTTTCGCAAGACGAGCAACATGTTGTGAGTAGATAGTCGAGATTGATTATCTCTTACTTTTTCGCAAGACGAGCAACATGTTGTGAGTAAACAGCAGATATCAAAAAAGCCCAACTGTAAGGTTGGGCTTTTTATTCGGAGGTCTTCTCATAATATTCTTTTTCTTTATGATTCCACTTCCTTGGCAAAAGAGCTTAGGTAGGATTAATCACATAAAAATAAAGAACTAATAGTATGAGAAGCATACTTGAAAGCATTAAATAAGTATTGACCGTATTAAAGCTTTTAATAAACTTCCAGATATCCATAGTAAATCAGCGTATATTTTATGTTACAAATTAATAATACACTGAAATTTTTCTGAAATGTTTCTAAAAATAAAATATAAAGCTTTTTTGTTTAAAAAATAATCAAAAAATGCGAGATGATAAAAAGCTATATTCGATGCAGATTAGAAACTGTTCATTTATGCACTATAACCAATTCTTTTCAAGAATTTTTGAATTACTTCAAATGCAGCTTGTTCAAGTGCAGATGCATATTCGATATTTTGCTCGCGCAATTTAGGAATTGAAATTCCGGCATGGCGAAGTTCACATGTATGACCAATGAGCCATTTTTCAAAATTTTCTTGAGTCGTTTCAATGTGAAACTGTAAAGCCAGAATATTATTACCGACTTCAAAGGCTTGATTGGTATAAATATCTGAGCTAGCCAAAAGGGCAGCATTTTCAGGAAGATCGAAAGTATCACCATGCCAATGTAAAACATGAACATTATTAAGCAAAGGAGATAATACCTGGTTAGGACGTAAACTTAAGCTGAGTGGACTCCAACCGATTTCTTTTTGATGACCAGCATACACTTTGGCACCAAGTGCATGAGCAATTAACTGTGCACCCAAACAAATACCAAGTGTAGGTTTATCCGCTGCTAAACGTTGTTTAAGTAAAGCAATTTCATCTTTTAAAAATGGATAATCTTCAGTTTCATAAACCCCGATTGGGCCACCTAAAATAATAGTTAATCCATCGTGTGCAAAAGCAGCTGTTAAATCATCAACACCCGCTTCAAAATAACGGACGCGAAAGCCAAGTTGATAAAAGACATCTTCTAATGAACCTAAGTCTTCGAAAGCAAGATGCTGAATGGCATAAATAGTTTTAGGGAAGGCGTTTGTTGTGTTCATACAAATGATTCATAGAAGATCAATAGGTGGAGTATAGCGATAAATATAAAGAAGAAAATATCCATATAAATCGTCAATACCTGAAAATTGATATTTTTCGTTAAGATAATGCTGTTATGCAAACGATTACCTATTTTGAGTGAGTCTGTTTGCATATTCCATCTTTTAAAATAATAGCTTTTGAGTTGTCTCAAGGCCTATATTTGCAAGTTGATGCTCATCTTTTAAATTAACACCTGAAAAGCCAAGTTGTTTTGATTTTTTCATGAGTGCGATTAACCGTTGTACTGCAACAGGAATACTTAAGCCTGCTGAGCGTACATTGGAAATACAGTTTCGTTTTGCATCAAGACAGCCTGAATATGCATTCCACGTGTAGTAAATTCCCATACTATCTGGAGAGCTTAAACCAGGACGCTCACCAATCAGCATCACTAGCATGGATGCCTTAAAGATCTCAGCAACTTCATCACCTAAAGCAACCCGACTACCTGTTGCCAGTGCAATGGGTGCAAGAGTCCAGTTTTCTTGTTGAACTTGCTCATTTAGCGCGGTAATGAATGGAATAGCATTCGCTTCAATCGCTCTTGCTGAGAGTCCATCACCGACCACAATACAAACATCATATTGTTGCGGATTTTCTGCATACTTCTTAATTAAGGCTTCTTTTGATAGGTTTGAAAGCTGACGACCTAAATCTGGACGTTTAAGATAGATTTCCTTATTAGGTGCGTTGCTGTGGACATGAAGACTTTGCAGCTGTCTTTGCGCTAATTGTTCAGATAAATAGGAAATATCCATGTCTTGATAAACCGCATCTTTTGCTTGCGCATGAGACAACTGGAACTCAAGTAAGGCTTGTGTGGGGATGCTACAACCTGCACGGCCCAGAGCAATACGGGCATCGGTAAACTGTTTGAGTTTTTCCCACTGATCTTGGTGGGTAGAAGATGGATATTGAATATCATGGTTCAGTTTCATGGTGTTCTCCCTAGTTCATGAGCAGACGAGAGAATTGGTCAGGCATGTGGTCTGCCCAACAAATTTGAGAGTTTTGCTGTTTAAAAATACCTTGCTGTTCAAGCCAAGCTGAAAACTCAGGAGCGGGTTTTAAACCGAGGAGTTGCCTTAAATAGAGGGCATCATGGAACGAGGTCGTTTGATAATTGAGCATGACATCATCTGAACCTGGAATTCCCATAATGAAGTTAATGCCCGCAGCGCCAAACAGAGTAAGTAGAACATCCATATCATTTTGGTCAGCATCGGCATGGTTGGTGTAACAAATGTCGCAGCCCATTGGCACACCAAGTAACTTGCCGCAGAAGTGGTCTTCTAGTCCTGCACGTATAATTTGTTTACCGTTAAAAAGATATTCGGGACCAATAAAGCCAACGACTGTATTCACTAAAAGCGGATTGTATTTACGAGCTACTGCATAAGCACGCGTTTCTAATGTTTGCTGATCAACGCCGTGATGTGCATTGCTGGATAAGGCACTGCCTTGACCCGTTTCAAAGTACATAACATTTTGTCCAATGGTTCCACGCTTGAGTGCGAGTGTGGCTTCATATCCTTCTTGTAGTAAATCGAGTGAAATTCCAAATCCTTCGTTTGCCAGTTGGGTACCAGCGATTGATTGAAACATTAAATCAATTGGCACATTTTTTTCAGCCAGTTGAATGCCTGAGCTGATATGGGTAAGTACACAAGATTGTGTTGGAATTTGATATTCCTGAATGACATGGTCAAGTAGTTTTAGTAGCTCTGACAAATTATGTAGGTTATCTGTGGCGGGGTTAATGCCAATCACGGCATCACCATTGCCATACATCAAACCATCTAAAATACTGGCAGAAATACCAAGCACATCATCCGTAGGATGGTTCGGTTGTAAACGGGTAGAAAGATGGCCTTTTAAACCAATTGTGTTACGAAACTGGGTAACTACTTCACATTTGCTGGCGACATAAATTAAATCTTGATTGCGCATAATTTTGCTGACAGCAGCTACCATTTCTGGAGTTAAACCTGATGCTAATGCTTTTAAACTTTGGGCAGTTGCTTCTTCTCCAAGTAACCAATTTCGGAAATCACCTACTGTAAAGTGTGAAATAGGGGCAAAGGCTGCCAGATCATGTTCATCAATAATCAGTCGTGTAATTTCATCGGTTTCGTAATCCACCACAACCTCATTTAAAAAGGTTTTAAGTGGTACATCGACCAAAGTCATTTGTGCCGCAACATGCTCGGTTGCATCTCTGGCAGCTATACCTGCTAATTCATCTCCTGAACGTAGCGGCGTAGCTTTCGCCATCAAGGTCTTCAAATCAGCAAAGTGATACTGTTGATTGGCGACAATATTGCGATAACTCATATTTACATCCTTTTTTATAGTTCTTGTTCTGCGGCTTTAATATTTGCAAACTCTTCTTCTGGTGTACCTTTCACTAAATGATAACGGCTATAGAATAAAAAGTAAGCAATAAATACGACATAAATAGCGGCAGCAATAAACCAAACTTTCGGATTAACAACAAAGCCCGCAACGACAGCAGCGACTGCTAGAACTAAGGCAATACTTGAAGTAACGATTCCTCCAGGAGTTTTATAAGGACGAGGCATATCTGGTTTAGATAGGCGTAGTTTGATGTGGGATAAAAGAATCAACACATAGGAAATGGTGGCACCAAAAACCGCGATTAAAATCAGTGAATCACCTTCTTTGGTAAGTGAAAGCAAGAACCCAATAATGCCCGGAATAATAATTGCGAGATAAGGGGCTTTATTTTTATTGGTTAACGAGAGTGAAGTAGGTAAGTAGCCAGCACGAGAGAGTGCAAAGATTTGACGCGAATAGGCATAGATAATTGAAAAAAAACTTGCGATTAAACCTGCTAAACCTACAAAGTTTACGAAAGTCGCAAGCCAAGTGTTGGTGCCATAAACTTTAACCAGAGCATCGACGAGGGGAGCGCCTGAGTTTTGCAAAGTACTTGCACCAGCTGCGCCCGCACCCAAGAATAAAATGAGCATGGCAAACGCCGTTAATATGAGCATTGCACCGATTAGACCGCGTGGGAGAGATTTAGCTGGATCTTTCGCTTCTTCGGCTGCTAATGGCACACCTTCAACTGCAAGGAAAAACCAGATCGCAAAGGGAACTGCGGCCCAGATGCCTAAATAGCCATGAGGTAGAAAATGACTTGCACCAGCTGCTGTGCCAACAGGAATATCTAACAGGTTTTGTGTATTAAAATGTGGAACCATTGCCACAATAAACACAACCAGAGCAACAGCTGCGACAAGGGTAATTGCGAACATAATTTTTAAGGCTTCGCCAGCACCTTTCAGATGTATGCCCATAAAAATAGCGTAGCAGGCGAGGTAAATCATCCAGCCATTAATGCCAAATAGAGATTCGCAATAACCACCAATAAATACGGCAATCGCCGCAGGGGCAATTGCGTATTCAATTAAAATGGCTGTTCCTGTTAAATAGCCACCAAAAGGGCCAAAGGCAGCACGTGCAAAACTATAACCGCCACCTGCTGTAGGCATCATGGTGGACATTTCCGACATAGAAAGACACAGACATAAGTACATAAGCGCAGCGAGTGCAGTGGCAATAAACATGCCACCCCAACCACCTTGAGCAATACCGAAGTTCCAGCCAGCAAAATCACCCGATATCACATAAGCTACGCCTAAACCAATCAGGAGTAACCAACCAACCGTACCTTGTTTGAGTTGACGCTGAGCAAAATATTCTGCTGATGAGACTTCTGTGCTTGAAGAAATGACGGAAGCTGTTTCTGGTTGATTCATACAATACTCCTGCGAGTGGGTTTGTATGAATCAATGCAAAAGCAATGCCTAAATGAAGCACTTCAGAGAGTAGATGGAGTTTTTTTATTCTAAATGATAAAAATTCAAGCTTAACAATCGGAAATAAAGAAGCCAGCAATCTAAATTACTGGCTTCTTATATAATTAGTCATCTTACTTCTTTCTAGTGTTGATAGTTTGGTATCAACTTGGTGCGAAACTTAGAAGAAGCCCATTGGTTTAGTTGAATAACTCACTAGCAAGTTTTTAGTTTGTTGATAATGATCTAACATCATCTTATGGTTTTCACGGCCAATACCAGACTTCTTGTAGCCACCAAATGCAGCATGTGCAGGGTAGATGTTATAGCAGTTTGTCCAAACACGGCCAGCTTCAATAGCACGACCCGCACGATAAGAAATGTGAGCTGAACGTGACCATACACCTGCACCTAAACCATACATGGTGTCATTGGCAATTTTAATTGCATCGTCAAAGTCTTTGAACGTTGTCACAGCAAGTACAGGTCCAAAAATTTCTTCTTGGAAAACTTGCATGCCATTGTGACCTTTAAAAATAGTCGGATCAACATAGTAACCATCGCCTACTTCTTTACGGCCGCTACCGCCAAGTAAGAGTTCTGCACCTTCTTCACGACCAGTGTTAATACAACGTAAAATTTTCTCTTGTTGTTGTAGAGATGCTTGAGCACCAATCATCGTTTCAGTATCAAGTGGATGACCAGTTTTAATACGTTTTACACGCTCGACAGCCATTTCTAAGAACTGATCAGCAATGCTTTCTTGTACTAAAGCGCGAGAAGGGCAAGTACATACTTCACCTTGGTTTAAGGCAAACATGGCGAAACCTTCAAGCGTTTTTTCTAGGAAGTCATCTTCTTTATCCATGATATCTTCAAAGAAAAGGTTTGGTGACTTACCGCCAAGTTCTAAGGTAACTGGAATAATATTTTCAGTCGCATATTGCATCACCATTTGTCCAGTTTGAGTTGAACCTGTGAATGCGATTTTTGCAATACGTGGGTTTGTCGCTAAAGGACGGCCGACTTCTGAACCGAAACCATTGACAATATTAAGGACACCCGGCGGTAAAATGTCTTGGATCAGTTCAGCCACCAGCAAGATACCCACTGGAGTTTGCTCAGCTGGCTTAATCACAACACAGTTACCAGCTGCTAAAGCAGGTGCAAGTTTCCATGCTGCCATCAAAATCGGAAAATTCCACGGAATGATTTGACCAACTACACCGAGTGGTTCGTGGAAGTGATAGGCAATGGTATCTTCGTCAATTTCAGAGATGCCACCTTCTTGAGCACGAATACATCCAGCGAAATAACGGAAATGGTCAATCGCAAGTGGAAGGTCGGCTGCTAAAGTTTCACGCACTGCTTTACCGTTATCCCAAGTTTCTGCAACAGCAAGCATTTCAAGATTTGCTTCTAAACGATCAGCAATTTTTAAAAGGATATTTGAGCGTACCGTTGGTGATGCTTTATTCCATGTCGCTTTTGCTTTGTGCGCTGCATCTAGAGCGAGCTCAATATCTTCGGCACTAGAGCGTGGAATACGTGTAAAAGCTTTTCCGTCAACAGGAGATACATTGTCAAAATACGCACCCTTTACAGGTGCAACCCATTCACCGCCAATAAAATTTTCGTATTGTGATTTAAATTGAACTTTTGAGCCTGGTTGATTTGGATCGATATAGCGCATATAAATATTCCTTTGCTTTTTAGGACTAAAGACTAACAAGAACCCTGTCAGTAGGTACTTTCGTACTTTGTATAATTAGGATATAAAGAAGAAGGTTGGAGAAAGGTTGGAATAGAAATGTGGATATATAAGGAATTTACAAATGTTCACAAAAAAGGATTTATTGCAGCAACGGACGTTGATTGATCAACTGCGCACGCAAAATAGTCTCTCTCCTCAAAACGCTGCCAAACTCGGCCAAAGTATTGCAAGCTCGTGGGAACGATCAGCTTCTGCTGCGATTCCTAAAGAGCGTTTTGCGGCTCCATTAGTCGAGAAAAAAACTGCTTCACAAAATGCTTTAGATATGGCTTTAAGCCAATGTGCCGATGATTTACGTCATATTGCAGAGCAATCTTCAATGGTGATTGCTGTCGGTGATATCGGCAGTACCATTATCTGGACTGCTCCAAGTGCTCAAATGCAAAGTGCTGCTGAACGTGTACATTTTGTGCAGGGTGGTCAGTGGCGTGAAGAATTTGTGGGCACAAATGCCTTGGCTTTATCCTTAAAAACTCAACAATCAAGCTGTGTTTTTTCAAATGAACATTATATGGAATCGATTCATGAATGGGTTTGCTATGCCGCACCGATTATCGATCCATACTCGAAACAAACTCTTGGTGTCGTTGATTTATCAACTACATGGAAGAATCATAATAGTTTAGGAATATTGGCTGCCGAACGTTGTGCATCCATTATTCAATCTGCTTTGCTAGAGCAACAGCGCCAGCAGTTACATATTCGTGCTTTTTCGACGCCACAAGTTAAATTTAATGGCAAAAGTCTGTTATTAACGCCGCGTCAAATTGAAATTTTAACCATATTGGCCTTATGTCCACATGGCTTAACTTTAGAGCATCTTTATCAGGCGCTCTATGGCGAACGTAAAGTCAGCATGGGCACACTTAAAGCTGAAATGTCTCAACTACGAGATATTTTGGGTGGTTTACTTGGTTCACGTCCATATCGTTTGCTGGTGCATGTTGAAGCCGATTTTTTACAAGCTGAACAAGCGCTCGATGCGGGATATGCGGCCTCGGCTTTGCAGCTTTACACAGGCGTATTTCTAGCAAAAACGGAAAGTCCATTTTTATGTGCATGGCGCGACTGCCTCGAATCACGCTTGAGCGATGCGATTTTTAAAACCCAAGAAACGGATTTATTACTCAAGCATTTAGCTCATTTCCCTGAAGCAATCGATGCGGTAGAACGTCTGATGGAACTCTTACCGAGTGAACATCCTGCGCATCAACTGCTGGTGAAATACCTTGACTCACCTAAGCTCAGTTAAGTGATTTTTTGATCTAGCCACTGGAACAATTGTTGATAGACTTGTTCCCGTACTGGCTGGGCTGAAAGGACTAAGTCATGCAATCCATTGTGAATAGAAACTACAGAGACATCACCTTTAATTTTTTTACCATGTTTCTCAATGTCTTTAACATCTAAAATCACGTCACTTTGAGTCGCATCGGGCCCCCATTTTTTAGGGTTTTTAGTCTGATGAGAATGCATAATCAGTGCGGGAACATTGAGTTTAACCCCGCGGTGAATTTCTTTTTGTGCCGTATGAATTGCATGTACAAAGCTGAGTTGAACTGTAGGGGCAGAGGTCGGTTTCCAGTCAAGATTAAAGTCCCATTCACCTTTGAGCTGCTTGTGAAGACTGGTGGTATACCATTTGTTTAATTGGCTTGGGAATTTAACTTTTGGTAGATATTTTCCTACTCGACTGAGTACAGGGATACCAAATTTCTTTTCGACTAAACTTAAATTAAAGTCGTAAAACGGACTATTCGCCCATAGTGCTTTAATGAGTGGATGATTCGGGTGATGGGCTGCATAAAGCGTCGCCGTTAAGCCACCAGTAGAGTGGCCTGCAAGCAAGACTTGGGTGTGTTGTTCTTCGCCAATAATCTCTAATGCTTGAGTAATTTCGGCGTCGTATTCATTTAAATCAAGCACATTATAGAAAATTTGATGAGGCAGCTTTGAGCGGCCATATTTTCTTAAATCAAGTGCATAGAAGTCGTAACCATGAGCATTGAATTGCTCAGCCATTTCGGTTTGAAAGAAATAATCTAGAAAACCATGAATATAAAGTACGGCTTTTTGAGTCGATTGAGCGGCTTTTTTACGGACTAATGTAGCTACAACTTTCCCTTCATAATCATCAGGAAAACTAAGTGTGAGCTGTTCGTAGCCAGCACCTAAAATATCTGGGACATAAGTTTGATTAGCTGAAGATGTATTCATTTTTATCGAGCTATTGTAATTAAGACATGCTGAGTATCCTTCAATGAAATGGGCAAATTGTCAATCAGGTTTATAGAAGGTTGGAGTATAGGTTCTAAAAAAAGGGAATACCGCTGGAGCTAAGTATTCCCCAAAAAAGTAAGTCAACGGTCGGAGGGATTTGACTTACTAGAGGGACATGCCATTACATCAGTATTAGAGTGCTGCTTTGAAAATCTCCACAACTTGTGCATGATTTGCTTTACGAGGGTTGGTGAGCATACATGCATCTTTTTGAGCATTATCTGCCATCACCGCAAGGTCTTCAGTTTTTACACCAAGCTCGGTTAAGCCAGATGGAATACCAATTGATGAAGACAGTTTGCGAATGGCATCAATTGCAGCATAGGCAGCTTCTGTTATGGTGAGTCCGTGAGTATTTACACCCATTAACTCTGCGATTTTTGCGTAACGATCTGGGCAAGCAATTAAGTTAAATTCACAAACGTGTGGTAACAAGATTGCGTTACATACACCGTGAGGTAGGTTGTAGAAACCGCCTAACTGGTGCGCCATTGCATGAACATAGCCTAATGACGCGTTGTTAAATGCCATACCAGCCAAGTATTGTGCGTAGCTCATTGCATCACGCGCTTCGATGTTTTCACCATTTGCGACAGCAGGTTGGAGCCACTGGCTAATCATCGTAATCGCTTTTTCTGCACACGCATCAGTAATCGGGTTTGCCGCCGTAGAAACATATGCTTCAACTGCATGAGTTAACGCGTCCATACCTGTTGCCGCTGTTAAACCAGCCGGTTTTGCGATCATGAGTTTCGGGTCATCAATGGCAATCAGTGGGGTACAACGCCAGTCGACAATTGCCATTTTTACGTGGGTGTCTGTATTGGTAATAATACAGAAACGAGTCATTTCAGATGCAGTACCAGCCGTTGTATTTACTGCAATCAGTGGTGTCATTGGTACTTTACTTTTATCAATACCTTCGTAGTCACGAATATGGCCACCGCCAGCGGTAACTAGGCCAATACCTTTTGCGCAGTCGTGAGATGATCCACCACCTAGAGAGACAATAAAGTCACAGCCATTTTCGTTATAGGCTTTCACGCCATTATGAACATTAATATCGGTTGGGTTAGGTTCTGCACCCGGGAAAATATGGCTCGCAACGCCTGCTTCGGTTAAATAGTTTGCGATAAGGTCTGCAACGCCAAATTTAAATAAGCCTTCATCGGTCACAATTAATGCTTTTTTTGCGCCGAGGTTTTGCGCCTTCGTACCAATTTCTTTGGCACATCCTGGTCCAAAGAGTGATACGCAAGGAATGTAAAAACCGTTTGTTTGATCTGCAATATTTTTAAAAGCCATGGAGTGATTCCTTCTTCCATAAATTCATTGTTTGTTATTACAGGTGAGCCTCACCATGGGCTTAGTATTGTGATCTGAAGATTATTTTCCTACCTACCAAAAACCTACCAAATATTACTTGGGATTTAATTATTGATTTTTAATGACTTTATATAAAATTTGGCACATTCATTTAATTTTTTCGGGAAAATCGTTAAGCTATGGGCTGTTGAAGATGTACATATGAGATTATGAAACAGGAAACTGCGCTTAAACTGCTCAAAGCAGGTGAAAATGTTTTTTTAACCGGTTCGGCTGGTGCAGGGAAGACCTATACACTTAATCAGTACATCCAATACCTAAAAGCACGTAAAGTGCCTGTGGCAATTACGGCGTCTACAGGTATTGCGGCAACGCATATGAACGGCATGACCATTCATACGTGGGCGGGCATCGGCATTAAAGATCAGTTAACTGACGATGACCTAAAGCGTATGAAAGAGCGTAAATACCTCAAGGAACACCTTGAAAATGCGCAAGTTCTTGTCATCGATGAAATCTCAATGTTGCATGCAAAGCAGCTTAATCTGGTCAATCAGGTTCTAAAATATTTTAAAGAAAGCGATGAGGCATTTGGTGGCATTCAAGTCATTGTGGCTGGAGATTTCTTCCAGTTACCACCTGTAGGACGTAATGGTGAAGCTAATCGTGACAAGTTCTGTTTTATGTCTGATGCATGGGTCGAAGCCAAATTCCGCGTATGTTATTTAACAGAACAACACCGTCAAGACGATGAAATTCTAAATCAGATTTTAAATGCCATCCGTGCGCAAAATATTCAAGCAGATCATTTACACGCATTACGTCAATCGCGTTCGCATGATATTGGTGAGACCTTTACTCGTCTTTATACGCACAATATGGATGTCGACAATATCAATTATCAGCATTTAAATGAAATTGATAATGAAGGGCATCAATTTAATGCCGTTTTGGATGGTAATGAGAAACTGGTAGAAACTTTAAAATCCTCGGTACGCGCACCAGAAGAACTCACACTGAAAAAGCATGCCAAAGTCATGTTTGTCAAAAACAACTTTGATATGGGATATATCAATGGAAGCTTGGGTGAAGTTATCGGCTTTGAAGAAGATGACGAAAATGGCTTACTGCCGAAAGTAAAACTAACCGATGGCACGACATTGCTCGTTGCCCCTGAAACATGGTCGGTTGAAAATGAAGCAGGCAAAGTGATTGCAAGTTTTCAGCAAATTCCGCTTCGTTTAGCGTGGGCGATTACTATTCATAAAAGTCAGGGTATGACTTTAGAAGCTGCAGAAATTAACCTCACGAATACCTTCGAAAAAGGTCAGGGTTATGTAGCATTGTCGCGCTTAAAATCTTTAACTGGATTAAAGTTATTAGGTATTAATGAACAAGCTTTAGAGTTAGATAGTTTAGCGGTCAAAGCGGATCGCCGTTTTCAGGAGTTATCGGCTGAAGCCGAAGATAACTTTGCAGATGTAGATTTAACGGCTCAGCACAAAGCGTTTATTCGTCACTGTGGCGGCACCTTAAATGAAACTGAGATTTCTCGTAATGAGAAGAAACTCGCAAAAGGTGGCAAGCAAAATTACGCTACGGCAACGCTAGATGAAACTCGTGCATTGTTTGAAGAAGGCTACGAAATTGAAGACATCGCGCATGAGCGTGGTCTGACACCAGCGACGATTATTAACCATTTGGCTCGACTTCATAAAGAACAAAAGCTGGATATTTCAGTTGCCCATCCGGGTGAAGAAGTGGTTGAAGAAGTCCGTAAAATTTATAAGAAATTGAAAAAACGTCAGAATCCAGATCATTTTTCTGATGATGGTTCGATCAAACTAAGACCAATTGTTGAAGCAACCAGTCCTCGAATGGGATATGATCAGGTTCGATTAGCTTTATTATTTATTGAGTAAAGTTTAATTAGCTTAATTACTTATTACATAAATTGAGGTGGCTATGCCGCACATTGTAGTTGATTATTCAGATAACTTAACTGGATTAAATGCAAAACAATTACTTGAAGAAATTAATACAACGCTCATTAAAACAGAGTTGTTTAGCCCAGAAGACATTAAAAGCCGTGCGCGTAAAGATGATGTTTTCCTAATTGGTTTGGGACTAGAACAGGCTTATATTCATGTAAAAGTTTATATTTTGTCGGGAAGAACGGCTGAACAAAAACAGCTTATGGGTGAGCAGTTATTAGCGGCGCTTAGCAACAAAAAATATTTACAACAAGGGTTTAATAAAGAAATTCAATTGTGTGTTGAACTTGTTGATATGCCAAGAGAAGATTATTTCAAGCAAGTTGTATAACTATAAAAAGCGCAATTTCGATCAAGAATAGAGATCAGCACTATGTAAAAGTAGTGCTATCGAATGAACAGACATAAAAGTATGGCTGTATATACACAAAAGCTGCAACTGGTTTGCGATTATATTCAAAGACATTTAGATGAAGATTTAGATGTTGACCGATTGAGCCAGATTGCGACCTTATCTAAGTTTCATTTTCATCGCATTTTTGCCATTCATATTGGTTTAAATGTAATGAAGTTTATTCAACTTTCTCGTTTAAAACGGGCCTCTTTTCAACTGGCTTTTGAACCCGATCTCAAGATTATTGAGATTGCATTACAAGCAGGGTTTGACAGTCCCGAGGCATTTACTCGTGCATTTAAGCGTTCATTTGATCAAACTCCTCGGGCTTTTAGAGATAAACCAGACTGGGAATCTTGGCACCAGAAGTTTGTTTTTACGATTCCAAAAAGTGAGCTAAAAATGAATGTAAATATTGTTGAGCGACCTGCTGAAAAGATTGCCTATCTGTCGCATTTAGGCAGTCCAGATAAAGTCTTTGAAACTGCTGCGCGTTTTATTGCTTGGCGTAAAGAAACAGGTTTGTCGCCTGTGACCAAATCTAGAACTTATGGTATTCCTTTTGCTGATCCAGATCAGACACCATCTGATGAGTTTCGGTTTGATATTGCAGGTTCAATTGAAAAGGCTGTACCTGAAAATAGTTACGGCGTGCAGACAGGTGAAATTCCTGCGGGGCGTTATGCAACCGTAAGACATTTGGGTAGCCATGACCAGATTAAAGATAGCGTGTATTACATCTTTAGAAACTGGTTACCTGAGCAACCAGAAGAAGCAGGGGATTATCCAGTTTTCTTTCACTATCACAACTTTGTGCACGAAGTGAACGAGTGCGACCTTGTTACCGACATTTACTTACTTCTAAAGTGAGTCTAATCTGATACAGGCCTAGCTTAGGTTATGCCTGTATGTTTAAAAGTTTGATATCTGCATATTGTTCAATTAGGTTGTCATCTAGCATATGGATATAATCCATAAAGATGCTACTAAAGCTTCCCATGGTTTGCGCTTGATTTGCAGCAAGTTTACCTGCAATTGCAAAATGAACATGAGCTGAAAGAGCAGCAATGGTTGGTGTTGCCACAGGGCTATATGCTGCAATTAACGCACCCAAAGCACAGCCTGTTGCGGTAATTTTAGGTTGTAAAGGACTTCCGCCGTTCACTTGAATCACAGCATCTATTTCATGAGACAATATATAATCTGACTCTCCTGAAATAGCGATACAGCTTGCATGTGTTAAGAGAGAAACAGCTTGCTGATAAGCTTCATCACTACTTAAAGTGCTGTCTACACCTTTAGATTGAACCTGATTGCCTGCAAGGGTACTGATTTCTGAAGCATTACCACGAATAACGCTTGGCTTGAACTGTAAAAGCTCGTTTGTCATTTGACTACGCCAAGCTAAAATTGGTCCATAACCGACAGGATCAAGTACCCAAGGAACATTATTAAGCTGTGCTGTTTTGGCAGAGATTTGCATGGCTTGCATTTGTTCTGAAGTAGGTGTCCCCAAATTAATGCTTAAAGCTGATGAGATCTTGGTAAAGCTTTCTGCTTCATAAGGATTATCAATCATCGCAGGTGAAGCACCGGAAGCCAGTAATACATTGGCTGTATAGTTGGCTGCAACAATATTGGTGATGCATTGTACAAGAGGCGCTTTTGCCTGCATGTTTTGCCAAGCTTCAATCACCTGTTCAATGAGGTTTGATGTTGAAGTCATCTGATTATCCTTATTAAGCCAGAGATAACATTTAACGGGTAAAATAGTGGTCTTGATGCTTACATCTTTCGCAAATCAAAGAAACATAATCTGCTGCATCATAATCAACACTTAAATCATTTGAACCACAATGCATACAACGTTTAACTGAGTAAAAGTTTAACCGAGGTTCAATTTTCCGCCATGCTTTCCATACAGGCTGTACAAAAATTTGCTCGTCATAACCTAAAAAGCGGTTAAACAAAATGTGGCTCATTTTACTGTAAGGAATATTGTACGGACGTGGCAACATCGAAGTTTCCCACTTTTCAGCTAAAGCTCTTTCCCGATATTGTTCTAAAGTTTTCTTTAATAAATTAGTATTAATAAACTTTTCATTACGTGGCTGTAGAGCTTTTTGCTTATAAAGATATTCAAGCGCGGTTTGAATCAAATAATAAATTTGACCAATGGCCAATGAGTCCATTAAACGATAGCAAAAAGTTTGAAAGTTAGAGCTACCTGCAATTTGAATACCCCATGTTCGGCAGTAGAACTGCATAAACTGGATAATTTCTTGATAGAGCACCTGAAACAGGACATCTTTCACTTCATCGGCACTACGAAACGGAATACCAAGACTTAAGTTTTCATAAAACCAGTGGCGTAATTGCTGGGCTACACTAAATAAGCTTGGGTCACTATAGCCGTCTAGGCGAATGTTTAAATAAAAGCACTGTGGTTCGTCAGATTGATCCTGTGCATTTAAAATCCCATCTTTATGAAGCTGTTTAATCAGATGGTTTTGGAACATCCAGTTGGGTGTAATAGGTTGATATTTTATTTGGTCCCAGTGAATATATTCGTCATGTGCAACATCGTCACGTGCATAGTCATCAAGCAGGCTAAGCAGAAAAAGTTTATTTAAAAAACTAAGTTGCTCCAAACTGCGCTGAGGTTGGTCTTTTGACTTAAACTGGCGCTGTTCTTGTAGGCGGGTTTGCTGTAAAAGCTTTTTTCTTTGTTTAGTGCATTGGTCACAATGGCACGTCATTTTTGTGTCTTTAAATACACGGTGCTGGCAATGACTGCATTCATGAAACTGAATGTCTTGCTCAAATTGTTCGGCATCTACCCAGTACATTGAAGCTTGGCAGAGTGGGCAATGGCTACTTTCATCTAGCTGTTTCTGTAGAATTTGTAAGGCCATTTCGCTCCGAACACTTAAATCAATCATGATTGACCTATTATACACAGCCGCATTGCCGATAGCTGAGATTGTATTTTTGTTTGCTGCAAAAATAGAAAACCTAAAATCTTTATTTTGATTTTAGGTTTTCATAAGGGGTTAAAAGTTAAGATTAAACAGGGCACGGCAAGCTCTCATCATGTTGTCCAAGTTTTTTAGCATTGATAAGCGCCTGTACTTTTTTGCTTGGTAATTTCACTTTACCTAATGCGTCATAAGTATTAACGATAGTGGTTACCTCCTGAGCAGTCATTGAAATACCTTCGGCAGTTAAAAACACGGCGATCACATGATGGTCGAGTCCTGCTGCGTCTAGATCATGAATAGCTTTAATATTTTCTAAGCGATGTAAATAAGTTTTTAATTCCATAGTGGCTACCTCTTGTTCTAATTGAAATACTTATACTGGTATATTAGTTAAGGCAAGAACCATGCCCAAAATGTAAGCAGCTCCTAAAAAATGTTAAAAGCGAAAGGAGTTTTATTTTTATTGTATAGATTGATTATATAAACAACGATTATCGTAATTTTGGTCTAATCTGTGCTAATAAAACCAAATTCTAATTTGAAATGTATAAATGAAGTCCCATTAATTTTATAAAGGTAAACAAACACAGTATGTATGAATGTGTATGATCAAGTTCATAAAATTCGTACTACGGTTTCCGAAAAGTATATAAGGAATAAAGATGAATATTGCGGCACAGCCTCCAGTTCAGGTAGATCAAACAGTTTATTTAAAAGATTATCAAAAACCTTCGTTCTTGGTTGAATCCATTAATCTTGATATTCAAGTCTATGACGATAAAACAATTGTTGATTCAACTTTAGTCATGAAGCGTCAAACTGCTGGAGACTTGGTGCTGTTAGGCCGTGATCTTGAGTTGCAATCTATTCAGCTCAATGGTCAAGAGCTTACTCCTGCACAATATTTACTCGATAGTGAACAATTGGTGATCACTAACGCACCAGATGAAGTCATTTTACAGACTCAAGTGATTATTCATCCTGAAACCAACACTCAGCTTGAAGGTTTATATAAAGCAGGCGATTTGTTTGTTACGCAAAACGAGCCTGAAGGCTTCCGCAAAATTACCTTCTATCCAGACCGTCCAGATGTACTTTCAGTCTTTACGACTCGTGTAGAAGCAGACAAAAAATACCCAGTATTACTTGCTAATGGTAACTTGCTTGAAACAGGTGAAGCGGGTGAAAACCGTCACTTTGCAATCTGGCAAGACCCAACTAAAAAGCCAAGCTATTTGTTCGCTTGTGTTATTGGTGATTTAGCTCTACTGAAAGATCGCTATACGACTTCTGAAGGACGTGATGTTGCTTTAGAAATTTATGCCATTGAGAAAGACATTCCAAAATGTCATATCGCAATGGAAGCTTTAAAGCATTCAATGCGTTGGGATGAAGAACACTACGGCCGTGCGTATGACCTCGACAACTATATGATTGTTGCGGTGAGCCAGTTCAACATGGGGGCAATGGAAAATAAAGGTTTAAACATCTTTAATACCTCATGTGTACTCGCTGATGAAGAATACACAACTGACGCTGCGATTATGCGTGTACAGTCGGTGATTGCCCATGAATATTTCCATAACTGGACAGGGAACCGTATTACTTGCCGTGACTGGTTCCAACTGTGTTTAAAAGAAGGCTTAACGGTATTCCGTGATCAGTCTTTCTCGGAAGACTTACAATCTGCTGCGGTTCAACGTATTGATGACGTTGCTGTACTTAAATCACACCAATTCCCTGAAGATGCAGGTCCATTGTCGCATCCACCACGTCCAGACCACTTTGTAGAAATTAATAACTTCTATACAGCGACAGTCTATGAAAAAGGTGCGGAAATTAACCGCATGATGTCGACTTTACTTGGTAAAGAAAAATACCGTAAGGGAACAGACGAATACTTCCGCCGTCATGATGGACAAGCCGTAACTGTAGAAGACTGGGTAGCTGCATTATCAGCAGGTTCGGGTGTCGATTTATCTGCATTTTTAACTTGGTATAACCAACCCGGTACACCAAAGCTTGAAGCAAAAGGTGAGTACGATGCAGCAGCACAAACTTACCGTTTGAGCTTTAAACAAAGCCTAAAAGCACATCCTAAATATCCAAATTTAAAAGCTGTTCCAATTCCTGTGGCTTTAGCGCTATTTAATGCAAAAACAGGCGAGCAATATACATTGCACAGTGACAGCTTATTCGTAAATGATGTTAAAGATGGCGTGTACTTGTTTGATCAAGACGAGGCAACCATTGAGTTTACAGGTGTGACTGAACAGCCAGTTGTTTCGTTACTCCGTAATTTCTCTGCGCCTGTAAATCTTGTATTTGACTATACCGATGCAGAATTAGCTTTCTTAATTCAACACGAAACAAATGGTTTTAACCAGTGGCAAGCAACTCAAACCTTGCTTGAACGTATTTTGTTAGAAGACCATTCTGCCGATGCGTACATTCAAGCAATTCAAAGCACTTTACCTGAGCTAGTTGGCCGCGACCCACTTTTAGCATCACGATTGTTTGATGTACCAAGTGAAGGTTATTTGGGTAGTCGTATCGATCAGAACTATGCACCAGCCGATGTTCATGTAAAACGTGAAGCCTTGTTGAATCGTTTAGCACAAGAGTTAGGTTCATTCTGGAAAGATACTTACCTTACGCTTGACCCAGACCAGCAAAAAGACTTCTCTTTAGCGATGGGTGTACGTGCATTAAAGAACATTATGCTGATGATGATGGCTCGTCAGGGCGACCAAACTGCATTTGAATTAGCACATGTGCAATATCAAAACACAGGCAATATGTCTGAACGCTTAGGTGCGTTACGTGTATTGGTTTGGCAAAATGCACCTCAAGCTCAAGATGCCCTAGCTGATTTCTATGACCGCTTTAAAGATGAAGCATTGTCTTTAGACCAATGGTTTATGATTCAGGCAGCAAATCCAAATGCTACTGTTGAGACGATTGAATATCTCACTCAACATCCTGATTATGACCTCACGACGCCAAACCGTATTCGCGCCGTAAGTGGGGGCTTGTCAAATAATCCTGAAAATACTTGGGGCTTTGGTGTAGCGCACTTTATTAATCTTGCACAATATCTTGATGAGAAGAACCCGATTTTAGGTTCACGCCTATTACAGGTATTGTCACGTTGGTACACACTTGCAGAGCCTCAGCGCACTCAAGTACAACAAGCTTTAGAGGCATTGCAGCCTAAAGTGAAATCTAAAAACGTTTCTGAAACTTTAAATAGTATGTTAAGCGTTTAATTATTTAAATATACTTAATAAAGGTCTCTAAAGAGGCCTTTATTTTTACCCTTATTTTATATTTCTTTAAATTATGTTATTTATTAATTTATATTAAATGTATTTTTTAAATATATTAAAGAATAAATCAATTTAATTTTAAGTTGAAGTATTACATAAAAAAGCTATTTTTTGTGATTAATTACCGAAAATTAAAAAATGACACATTTACTTAAATTTCTATGAATAAATTTTGTGATAGGAGGGTTAAATTAATTTAAATCAAATGCTTATGATTTGTTAATGTTGGTTTTTATATTTGTGGAGTAACTTTAAGTAACTATATTTTATTAAATAGAAATAAAAATAATAACAAGTTTATGCATTTTAATTATTTTTATGTATGATATTTAAAATAGGATAAAAAATAAGCTTTAAAAGAGCAGTCAAATAAAAAATGATTGTAAGAATAAGAGTTAATTTTTTTATATCTATTAATTCGACAATTTAATTTAAAAGGTTTTGGCCATGAAAAAGACTTTTTTTTATTTATCGGCAATAGCTGTAGGGTTATTTTCCCTGAACGCAGCAAATGCCGCTACAGCGACGGGGACATTAACTGTTAAGGCGACAGTAACAAATAGTTGTGTCCTTAATACCTCTGCAACAGGTACTACAACAAATGCGGTTTTGGACTTTGGTACTTTGAGTTCTCTCACTAGTAATGTTGATGCAGATACCTCAACTACAGGTGGTACTTCAATTAAAGTTCTTTGTAACAATACTGTGCCATGGACTTTGTCGTTTGATGGTGGTCAAAATGTTTTATCAACCCAACGACGCATGATTGGTGGGGCAGCAAGTAATGAATATATTCCTTATAACCTGTATTCGGATACAGGACGTGCCACTGCAATTGGTATAGCAACAACCGCTTATAGCGGAACAGGTAGTGGTGCAGTACAAACAGTGAATGTATATGGTCGTCTTCCTGCTGGCTCAGCACTGCCGAGTGCGGGTAGTTATGTTGATACGGTAACAATAACGGTAACTTATTAAGTTGTATAAATTAGAAAAGCTGTTAGCCCTTTTGAAAGGGCTAATATATTAAAAAGATATATATTTGAGTAAAACATGAAAAAAAATATTTTTATTATTACGGGATTATTCTTATCTTTATCTAGCACTATTCACGCCGCTACAATCCGTCTTTCACCAGTAAGTGTAGAAATTTTAAGTCATCAAAAAGCTTCTTCAATTAGTTTATATAACCAGTCAAATGAAAGTGCTGATTTACAGGCACGTATATTTGAATGGACTCAAAATAATGGACAAGATCAATTAACACCTACAGATGAAATCACTATTAGCCCACCTTTTTTAAAGTTAAAGCCTAGCGAGTCTTATAATTTACGGGTAGTCAGAATTAACCCGGAGCCGATTTCTGGTGAAAAAACCTATCGTATTATTATTGACGAATTACCAAAACCAGTTGATAGCCGTAAAGCTTCTCAAGGTGTAAATGTATTACTTCGTTCGTCATTACCTGTATTTGTAGTCAATAAAGATGCGATTACTCAACTGAATTGGAAAATTGATACTCATCAAAAGGAAGCTTTTTTAAATATTAGAAATATTGGCAACCGACATGCACTTTTAAATGACTTAACACTTATAGATAACACCGAAAATAAAAGTTATCCGATTAAAGTGAATACCGTGAATGGCTACATTCTTGCAAACCAAGCACGAAGCTATTCAGTTAATAATTTTACATATCAGCCCAATCATAAATACAGCATTTCTCTGACAGTTAATGGTAAGAAAACCACACTTTAAGAGGCTTATATGAAATATATTATAGGTGTCTTATGTGTTGCGTATTTTCCAACGTATTCTTTTGCTGAACAGTTACTAGATCATACAAATACTGCAGTTCCTAGTGTTCCTAAGTCTATAGGAAGTAATAATAAATATATGCATGAAAAGACGAATGGACAGCAGCAAGAACATGATTTTACTCAGCTATTTTTAAATATTTCTATTAATTCAAATACTTCTGAAGATTTGTTTTCTGTAAAACAATCTAAAGATGGAAAGTTATATATTCGTTCTGGTGACTTAAAAACGCTAAGAGTGAAAATGGATGAACATATCCCTGATAGCCAATGGGTATGTCTTAACGAACTTAAAGGAATCCAGTTTAAATATTTGGAAAATGAGCAGTCTCTGAACTTACAAGTTCCGTCAAACATGTTAATGGGTTACTCAGTTGATTTAACTGGTCAACAGACCACTAGCTCCAGTCTGCTAAAAATGAAACCCTTAAATGCTGCACTCCTGAATTACAGTCTGTACCACACCATTACTAATGATGAGAGTATTTTTTCTGGTTCGGCTGAAGGGATTTTTAATAGCGGCATCGGTAATTTTTCATCAGGCGTTTTATACAATGGTAGTAATGAAACGAGCTATAGCCATGAAAAGTGGGTACGTCTGGAAAGTAAATGGCAATATGTAGACCCTGAAAAAGTCAGAATATATACCCTAGGTGACTTTATTTCCAATAGCTCTGATTGGGGGAGCAGTGTACGTCTTGCCGGTTTTCAGTGGTCGAGTGCCTATACCCAGCGTGGTGATATTGTTACCTCGGCATTACCGCAGTTTTCCGGTTCAGCGGCACTGCCTTCAACACTAGACTTATACGTTAACCAGCAAAAAATTTATTCAGGCCTTGTTCCTTCAGGCCCATTTGACATTAAGCAGCTCCCGTTTATTTCAGGAAATGAAGTCACACTGGTGACCACCGATGCTACAGGTCAGCAAACTATTACTAAAAAGCCTTACTATTTTTCATCGAAAATTCTGGCAAAAGGTATAAATGAGTTTTCAGTAGATGTTGGCGTACCACGCTATAACTATGGGCTGTACTCAAACGATTATGATAATGCTACCTTTGCTTCGGGCGCGATTCGCTATGGTTATAGTAACTCACTGACTTTAAGTGGTGGTGCAGAGACTTCCACAGATGGTCTTTCTAACTTTGGAACAGGCTTTGCCAAGAACCTGTTTGGTGTTGGAGTGATTAATGCTGACATTGCAGCAAGCCAGTATAAGGATGAGAACGGCTATTCTGCCTTGCTTGGTTTAGAAGGGCGTATTAGCAAGAATATTTCGTTTAATACCAGTTACCGCAAAGTATTTGATAACTACTTTGACTTGGCCCGTGTGTCTCAAATTCGATATTTAAAAGAAAATCAGATTACTTCTGAGCCACAAAATTATTTGAGCTACAGTGCACTGGCAGATGAGATTATTAGGGCAGGGATTAACTATAACTTTTATGCGGGCTATAGCGTTTATGTCGGCTACAACCAAATTAAATATAGTGATAACTCGTATAAGTTGCTATCCGCTAACTTAAGCGGAAGTCTGAACAAGAACTGGGGCTTTTATAGTTCAGCTTATAAAGACTATGAAAACCATAAGGACTATGGCATTTACTTTGCGCTGCGCTATACGCCATCTACCAGAGTGAATGCTATTTCTAGCGTATCTAGTGATAGTGGCAGATTGACTTATCGACAAGAAGTATTTGTTCTATCGGAACCACAAATTGATTCATTTGGATGGGGAGGATATGTTGAGCGAGATCAAGATGCACATAACAATAATGCATCGATCTATGGTTCTTACCGAGCACGGGCTGCATACCTAACAGGTCGCTATAACCGAATTGGAGATAACGATCAAGTTGCAGTTTCAGCGACTGGATCATTGGTTGCAGCGGCAGGACGTATTTTTGCGGCCAATGAAATTGGAGATGGTTATGCTGTTGTTACCAATGCCGGACCGCAAAGCCAGATTATTAATGGTGGGATAAATCTAGGAACAACTGATAAGTCCGGAAGGTTTCTTATTCCAAGCCTCATGCCCTATAGAGAGAACCATATTTATTTAGATCCATCTTATTTACCTTTAAATTGGAATGTTAAATCTACAGATCAAAAAACAGTAGTAGGTTACCGCCAAGGAACCTTAGTTGACTTTGGTGCACATCAGGTCGTTTCAGGCTTATTAAAAGTCGTTGATAAAAACAACTCACCGTTAAAGCCGGGTTATAGCGTTCGAATTAATGGGCAGCAAGATGCAATAGTGGGCTACGATGGCGAAGTATTTGTTCCCAACCTATTACAACAAAACAAACTTGAAGTAGATCTTCTCGATCATGGTTCATGCCAAGTTGACTTCACTTATAACAGTAATCAGTACTCAACTAAGAAATTGGGACCTTATATATGTCATTAAATATTATGAATAAGGCTCAAATAGAGAGCTATAAAAAAATTTCCTTATCTTTAAAATACTTTATAGGCATTTGCTTACTTTATCTCGTTTATGCGTTTTTGAGTCCAACGAATGCTGCCTGTACGGTAGCTGGAACGACTAATAATACGTTTACTTACACGGCAGCAAATATTAATAGTGATGCAACTGTAAACTTTTCAGGAACAATTACTTGCACGAATGGAGGACTAATACCTCAAATCTCTCCGTTTATGTGTATGAAGACAGTATTTACAGGAGCAACCACTACAAATAATAGTGTATCGTTACCGTATACAGTCACTGCAACTGTTGGTGGAGCCGGTTCTTCTACCACCAACCAAACCTCTAATGTTTGGTATGGTCCAGTGGTAACTGTCGCTTCAAATAATATTCTTAGTTACTCGGTAAATGTGAAGGTACCGGCACGTACAGGATCATTAATTGCCTATCCTCAAGGAACCTATACCGCTACGGTTCAACTGTTTTGGGATATGGATCTTCTAGCGGTGTTATGTTTAGGTGATTTACTCAGCTGGGACTCTGGAAATGTAACGCTAACAGCGAACTTTGTGGTACCGACGCTTTGTCAATTAAACTCAACGTCAAACGTCGATTTCGGCAATATTAATGATATTGGTATTACTAAGCGTGATTACACGACTCAAGGTGCTGTAAATACGACATGTAACTCTGGAACGCCATATTCGATTTATTTAGGGGATGGCAATAACCGTATAAGTGGAGGGTTCAGGCGTATGGCCAATAGTAATAATGAGTTTATTCCCTATCAGTTATACAAAGATGCTGCTTATAGTTCGGTGTGGGATGCTACGGGTGGAGTGAATAGCGTTGGGGGAACGGGAGGAGTATCTGGCACTGGAACAGGTAATGCTCAAACCACTACAGTTTATGGAAAAATTCCGCAAGGTACTACGATTGCAAGTAGACCCGGTAGCTACTCTGATAGTGTTGTTGTTACAGTGACTTATTAATTGCCTCAGGCACTATTTCTTCAAAAGATATAGTGCTTTTTTAGAATTAATAAATATATTGTTGTCTTATTAAAAATGCCATTTATCAGATTTAATCAAATTATTTATGTATTTATATATACTAAACGTTCAAATATAAAAAAGGATAATGACGTGAAAAAGATAATTTTAGCAACAATAATAGGTATCTCGGGTATGAGTAACTCTTTTGCTGAGTGTACCTATAGCTTTGATGCGACCTTACAAGACATAAAAGCTTTTGAAGCAGCAAACGGAGCAAACACAGCTAATTATCGTTATGCAGAGCAAGTTGCTAATATAAATAATACGAATCAGTCTGGTTATGACGTTATAAATTATTATTCAAATAAAGATGTCGATAAGCTTTTAGCTTCAAAAAAATATATTCAGTTTAAAACTCAATATACCTCTAATACGCCAGATAATGTTGCCATAGTAGATAAACCTATTACTACTTCAGATATTTTTAGTCAGGAGTTCATTTTTGATGTGAATAATCTCAAGGTAAACCTTGGTAGCACTTCTCAGATGTATGAGTATGGTTTTGTTATTACTGGATCTTCAGAGTCTAAGGTGGAATTTACATTAAATTTAATGTTTGCAAAAGGTAATAACTATTCAGGTGTTTTAAATGGAGACTCAATTGTTTCTTTAGGTGTTACATATAAATCTGATGGAAATGGTCATTTAACACTCTTAAGTGCTAATAGAACCAGTAATCCTGTACAAGTACCAGCTGATGGAAAGGTTAGAGTCGGAATTTATGTAAATCAAAATACTAAACAGATTGGATATATTGTTAATGGTGTAAATTACGGCTACTTGAACCTTACGATGGAAAATAAATTAAAATATATCAGCTTCATGGGAGCAATTAACCAAGATCATTTCGCTAACTCGGCCTTAACTGGTAAAACAGTGGGTCTTCAATTAATTACAGATAAATCAAAAATGCAGTTTACTTACCCAACAGGGACTAAAGACATTTGTGGTGTTGCTTTATAAGAAAAGACTTAACCAAGCTATGTATCTTAGTTTTTTAGGGTACATAGCTTTGCGAAAAACTATAAATTAAAAGATAACATAAACATTCAGAGCTCTTTTTAATCATAATAAAAATCAAATAATTCTTAGTTTTAGAAACTTGACCGTCATTAAAAATGGTTTGACTTAAAAAGGTATTCTGTATATTTATTGGTTAGTTCTAAAAAAGAACTAGTAAGTAAAACAGGCAATTAAAAATAAAGGTGAACAAATGTCGGATATTATTTTGCACCAATGGGAAATTTCTCCATTTTGTCAGAAAGTTGCAAGAGCTTTGAAATTTAAGGGTATCTCATTTGATACAGTAAACTATAACGGCATTCTTGGTGCCAAAGTTCCTTTGCTAAGTAAAGTGGGCAAAGTACCTGTGATTGACCATAAAGGACAACGTATACAAGACAGTACTCGTATTGCTCGTTACTTAGATGAAGCCTATCCGGATACACCGCGACTTTATCCCGCAGGTCCAAATCAAAAAGCACTTGCCGAACTGTGGGAGGACTGGGCAGATGAGTCTCTTTATTTTTATGAAGTGTATTTAAGAGTAAATGATTCGGACGCTTTAGAGGAAGCCATCCGTATTAGTAGCATTGGTCGCCCAGCGTATGAAAAGCCGATGGTGAAAGCTTTTATTTTAGCCGAATTAAAAACACAGCTTTTCTTTCAGGGCTTGGGCCGAATGAAAGCCGAGGATGTTGAAGCAGAGTTTATTAAACACTTAGACCGTATTGAGCAGGTTTTATCACAAAGCGAATGGTTGGTTGGAGATCACCAGACGATTGCAGACATTGCCGTGGTTGCTCAACTTGGTGAAGTCGTTCGAACAAGTAAAAAGTTTAGTAAAGAAATTTTGAATCGTCCGTTTATTGCTTTATGGTATAAAAAACAAACAGGGTGAAACGACTATGTCATTAGTAACACCAGATAAAACACGAGATTGTGCAGTTGTTATTGGTGTCGGGGCTTCACAGGGGATTGGAGCAGCCGTTTGTCATCGTTTTGCAAAAGAAGGCTTAAAAGTTTACGTTGCTGGGCGAACTTTCCAGAAAATTGAAGCAGTCGCTGCCGAAATCCATGCAAAAGGCGGTGAGGCTACCGCATTTCGGTTGGATGCCGAAGATATACATCAAGTACAGGCCCTATTTGACACCGTTACTAGTCAAAACGAACGTATTACTGCTGTTATTCATAATGTTGGGGGAAATATTCCCTCAATTTTTTTACGCAGCCCGCTATCGTTTTTTAATGATATGTGGCAATCCACATTTTTATCGGCTTATTTGGTTTCTCAAAGCTGCCTAAAAATTTTTAAAGAACAAAATCACGGTACGCTTATTTTTACTGGAGCGAGTGCCTCTTTGCGCGGAAAACCTTTCTTTGCTGCTTTTACGATGGGCAAATCTGCGTTGCGAGCTTATGCATTAAATTTAGCTCAAATATATAAAACACAAGGCGTTCATATTGCTCATGTCATTATTGATGGAATGGTGAATGGTGACAGAATTAATAAAGCTTTATTTGGGCTAGGCCGTTTAGCACGTCTTACACGTGGAACGGGCGGACTTAATCTTGATGCAATAGCAGAAAACTATTGGATGCTTTACCTGCAAAGCCCTGAGCTCTGGACACATGAGTTAGATTTACGCCCATACCAAGAAAAATTTTGAGAGACGAATATGCTAAAAACAATATTTCAGAAGTTTCAAAAAAAGCAGGGCTGTGTGGTTGTGGCCGGTCATGATATAGAACTACTCGACCATGATTTTGTAATTTTAGATAAAAACTATCAAGCTCCATTACATGTTTATCAAGTCATACATGATTCTACTGTTCGGAACATACAAGTAAGTTCTATAAATGATGGCATGACGAGTGTCCGCTTAAACTTGGTAAAAACTAAGCATTTAAAAAGTCTGCTGAAATATATAACAGAGCATCGTCATACCATTGAGTTATGCGTGTTTCAGCCAAATTTTTCATCTGCACCAAATATTGAAGCTTTATCTTTAGAAGAAATTGAGCACAGTTGGCAGACCACAGGTTTAAGTGCCGTGAGCGTGTCGCAGTTAGTACTTAAACCCATGTTAAAGCAGCAGCGGGGTACAGTTATTTTTCTTGGAGCGCCATCTCATCATTCTGCTCACCACGATGTATTAAGCCAAAGTATGTTTGCGAGTATTCGAGCGTTATCGCAGTCGTTGGCAAGAGAGTTTCAGCCCAAAGGCATACATGTCACGTATTGCATGTTGGAAAAATGGGATGGACAAAACCCGCACTTTATTTCATCTGTTAAACAAGTGTGTCAGCACATCTATCACCAATCTGATTCTGCATGGAGCCAAGAGCTCAGCGTATCGTGAGATTTTACTTTCGAGTGTTCTTAAAATAGAGTACTGCTTTGGAATGACAGCACAACAATAATTTCGATAGGTACTCAAATGTTAAATATTAAGAATGCTCAACAAACGGTTAAGGTAGCGACTACAGTAGCAGCTTTGATGTGCTTTTCTTCACTGGCACAAGCATATCAATATGATCAAGCAGCACGTTTAGTTAATGAGCGCTTATCTTATATGAAAGATGTTGCAGGCTATAAAGCAGAGCAGCATTTACCGATTGAAGATTTAACTCAAGAAAAGAAAGTACTTGACCAATCACTTTCTGAGGCCGAATCTTTTGGTCTGAACAGTGAAACGGTAAAGCCGTTTATAGTGACGCAAATGAATGTAGCGAAAGCTATTCAGTACCGATATAGAGCAGATTGGTTGTCTAGCCCTGAAACTAATTGGAAGCCTCAAGACTTAAGCGAAGTGCGTTTAAAAATTAGTTCTTTAAACACCGAGCTTCTAAAAAATATTGCCTATGAACTTAAGAAAAATAATAACAAGGCGCCTCATGGCTGTAGCTATATGTGGCCAGTTCAGCACCCTCAACTTAAAGAAGCTGACAAGAAAGCTTTATGTGTAACATTGAATAAAATCAAATTAAAACAATGAAGCACCTAAAGCGGCTTATATAACTCAATTATTCAATCAACATTAAGTCGGCAGTATTGGCAGATTTAAGTGGTCGTAAGGCAAAGGTTGAACGCGTATGCCGAATACCTTTAATCGAATAGAGCTTTTTACGTAAAAAGCGTTCGTAATGTTCGGCATCTTTTACGGCCACTTTCACCAAGTAATCATAGTCACCGGTAACTAAATGCGCCTCGACTACTTCGGGAATGTCTGCCAAAGCTTCACTAAAGTTTTCTAGCATTTCGTCGTCGTGACGTTCTAGCGTAATTTCAATAAAGAACAACTCGTGAATGCCAATCGCTTTTGGGTTTACGTTTACCGTATAACCTTCAATAATTTTTAGGCTTTCTAAACGCTTGAGTCGAGTCCAGCAGGGTGAAGATGAAAGCCCAACTTCTTCAGCGAGCTGCGCAACCGTTAAGCGTCCATTTCCACGAAGGGCAGATAATATTTTCCGATCTATGCGATCTAGTGTGTATTCTGTGCTGTTCAAAATATAAACCAAAGAAGATTCTTCTGTTAATTTTTAATATACGTGATTTTTATGCTGAGATCATTTAAAAAAACTGAAAATACAGTAAACATTTTGAGCTCGACAGCCATACACTATTTCTATGCATCGAACTCTACTGGATAGGAGTTGTGATGAAGCAAAGAGTACTGTTTCAGTAAGGGTGACTAAACAGTGCTCTTTGCGGATCTAATAAAGAACTGATATTAAGACAAAAACGTAAGTTTACTTATTGAACAATTAATAAAACAGCGAGAATAAAAAATATACAACCACTGATTTTATTTAATCTGGCAAAGTTATTTCCAGATAGCATTTTTTCTTTAAAGATTGAAGAAAAATTAGCATAGACCAGATGGATTAAGAATCCGATCAGGCAAAAGGTTAAAGATAATACTAAAAATTGATTTATTATTTTTTCTTTTATATCAATAAATTGTGGGAAAAGAGCAATAAAGAAAACAATAGTTTTAGGGTTTAGAAGAGACGCGAATAAACCTTGATAAAATAATTTGGACTTTCTAACCGTTTTTTCACTTGTTTCGGTATCTAATAAGTCTTGAGAAGGGGATGTTTTTACAAAGTTCTTATAGCCTAGGTACATTAAATAGAATGCACCTATAAACTTTAAAACAGTAAAAATAGTGGGATTACTAGTAATAATTAAACCAACGCCACTAGCCGAAATGACTGCAATCACAAACATACCAATAATTAAGCCAATAATGCCAAATAATGCGGTACGGACACCGTAATTTATTGAATTTGTCACTGTAAATAAGACACCAGGCCCTGGGCTTGATAATGTAAGAAAGGCAATTGTTATGAAAACTAGTAAACCACTCACTTAATATATCCTTTTAAAAATGAATTATTTATATTTAAAAAGCCTTCTGGTGTTCCTCAGAAGGCTTTTAATTTTATGCGCTTGCCAATTCTTTAACTGAATCTAAAGTACTTTTATCTCTTACCTCAAAGGCAACAAGACCTTTCCAATTATTTCGATTAATAGTTTCGATAAAATCAGAATAATTTACAGTACCGCGGCCAATACTAAAGTGTTGATCTTGCTCACCATTGTTATTGCTAAAAGAAATACCCTTAATTTTTTGATGGTATTTTTCTACAACAGCAATAGGGTCACCTTCACCCACATTTGCATGGCCTGCATCTAAAAAGAAATAGACATTTTTATGATCAATTTTGTTGAAAACATAATCGTATTCTTCCATATGGGTAAAGACATAATGGAACGGACGATAGTGTTTATAGTTTGATAAATTCTCTAAATAAATATCAACTGATTTTTCAGCCGCATATTCAGCCAGTTCTTTAATAGACAGAATATAGTTATCGAGAGCTTTTTGTTTTGCGAGGACAATTTTTTTAGGTTCAACAATACCGCCGCCATGAATCACTAAAGGGGCGCCAATCTTTGCAGCAATATCAATCTCTTGTTTAACATATGCCACAGCAGCTTCACGTAAATAATCTACATCGCTACCTAATGGGGCTTTAAAGTTACCGTGGAAAATAGGTTGAACATTATATTTTTTTATTAAGTTATTTAGATTTTCAATTCGTTCAGAAGACCAATCTGGAACCATTTCTCCATGTAGACTTCCATCTACATACCAGTGAGTACAACCATCATTATATGCCTTAACAATCCCTTCTTCAGCTGGTAAATACTGCTGATGTGCAATTCCAGATGCAAAGTTAAGATAATTATTCATTAAAGGCGAAGTCATTGTTATGTTCCTGATTTATTAAAGATATTCTGGGTATAATTATTTATTCACTGTCTACCCAGCCGCCATCTTATTTTTATTCTGCTATAAAAACATCAGACTAAAGTCGAATTTTTATAAGGCATATAAATCTCTATATGGACAGAGCCGTATATTGCAAAAATGATCAAAATATTTGGTTTTTTCCCTTTTTATTATTCTTTAGTCATACTAAATTATATTAAAAATATTGTATATTTTAATATAATTTGTCATTAATTATCATATTTGGGATTTAAAATAATTCCTTATAAGTGGCATTAGATTACAAAAAATATTTGTATAATTAATGAGCTAATAGAATTTCAAGTTATCTGTTAGTTTAAATTGTATTCATAAAAACAAATATTATATGATCTACCAAAGTTGAATTATTAAACTGTAGTTTAAAATTTGGCCATAAATTAATATGAGTTTTTATTTTTTAGGGGTGAATATGAGAATTATTTTCTTATCTATATTAGTTTTATTACAGGTAATATTTTTAACTCAGGCCGAGGCACGGGGAGGTCGTGGCGGAGGAAGATCATTTAGTAGCCATAGTTACTCATCTAGTAGTCATCATTACTCTTCAAAAAGTAAATTATCCCACGGACGAAGTAGCTATGGGAGTTCTAGTAGCTCTTCTAGTAATAGTTCTTCCGAGTGTCCTTGTAGTGGATCAAATAATTGTGTTGGGCCTCGTGGAGGGACTTACTGTATTACACCAAGTGGTAATAAAAAGTATCGATAATCAGTAAAATTGTCGAAATGATAAAAAAGCTCTTGTTACTTAAAGAGCTTTTTTATATTCAAAGGTTTGTTTTTTAGTCTAGAACATTGAAATTTCAAAGTTGTTATCAATCCGCTTTATTGAAAATAATAAGAGCACATTCTTTACTAATGTTTAAAGATGGGCATAAAACAAATCCAATGTCAGCTATTTGATAAAGACCAATCTCATTTATTAAACTTAATTCCATAATTTTAATAAGGTGATGAAATATTCAAAAGATAAGAGGATTTATCTAACTTTCTTATTATTAATAGACACTTATAAACAATTATTATTTAATACACTCGCAACATTGCCACTTATACTTTTAATAATTTTATCGGGGAAATAATGCGTAATTTTTTAGTAACAGCTTTCACTTTATTGGTAGGTACATCAGTTTATGCTGCTCAAGAGCCTAAAACTTATATACAGCGAACGACTTGCGAGAGAACAGTACAACTACATGGTTTTTTAAGCCGTGCTCAACTTGATTGTAATTATCACTATACTTCACAAGAATTAGTTCATGAATCTGACAAATGTACCAAACATGAACTAGGTGAAAAGTATGGTAAAGAAGTTATGCGATTAGGTATGGACCAATTTGAAGCACGCAAACGTGAAGATATGAAAGGCCAATTATGTAGTACGGTTTTAAAAGAGTTTCCAAACTATATTAGAAAATAAAATGGAATCTTAAAAAGCCTTTGTAGGCAAGCCGATAAAATGGATTTTATGATTCATTTTATCGGTGTATCACAGTATATAACTATCGGTTAAATCAGAAAATAATTATTAAGAATCTACTCAATATAAAAAATAGCTAATTGGGGATCTATTAATGATCATATTTTAATTGTCGGAATTAGTCGAAGATGAAAGGTGTTCTTTTAACTCTAATTTAAAATTTTCCCATAATGTTTCAGGCTCTAATTGTGAGTAACCTAAAAATGCCACATCTAGTTGACTCTCATATGATCGAATTAACAAACCTAGTTCTGCATTTTCTAAATAATGAATCAGGTAATGAGTATTTTGAAAGAAAGAATCTATCTGATCTTTATAATTCCAAGTATTTAAGTGCTTAAAAATATAATTTTCCATAACTTTTATTGCTAAGCAATCTCGTGAACATGAACAAAATTCACTTTTTTCTGTGAGTCTGAAATATTGTAATATTTGCTCAGTGTTTGATAAAAAACAGATGTCTAAAGCTAGCTCATTTGTTGGATCATTTTCTAATGCATGCACGGCCCAGTTCAGAATCTCTTCAGGCGTGATTAATTTTAGATCTAGCTCCATTTTTAATTGAAATTTATAACTATTAGACATTTATTTAACCTAAATTTATTAGATGATATTTAGAGAAGGTAAGAGCAGCATCTTTCAATATGTGGTCATATTTAAAAAAACTAGATAAAACCTTCACTCCATTTTTTGTCTAATTCTTTTAAATCATTATATGCTTTTTCAAATTCGCTCAACGAAAAACTTAACTGCGGAGCAGAAGGTGAGGTTTCCCAGACTACGGATGTCACAACATCATGAATATGGTTAAATGCGTAACCAAAACGAGCCCATACGACTTGATCTGCTGAAACAACTTGTTCAACCATAATTACGCTGCATACTAGATCTAAATCATCAGAGCAAATTAATATTGGAACCACTGTTGAAACAGCTCCATTTTTATGAACTTCAGGTTTAAGAAGTTTCCATGCATTACTTAATGCCAACTCACTATCATAATCATATAACCAACCTTGAGCTGGAACTAAAGTTTCTGCACGATCAATAATTTGGGTATTCTGGTGCACCCATATATTTAATGGAATATTATCAATTGCGAGAATAGGGAATGGTTTAAAATTACCATTAGCATCTTTTATACATCCTTCAATCAGATGTTCACGTAAAAGAGTAGCTGAGATCGTATTCATATTTATAAGTTAATGTGCGTTAAGCAAATATAATATATTCTATTCAATAGATTAACGAATCTAATCTAATGAAAAACAAAAAATTATTTATCTATTTTCTAGCCAATATCACATTGACACCCCAAATCTCTCCGATTATCCTTTGCCTGCTGGCCTACATTGCCAGTCGATTTTGACAGATCGATTTAACACACAAGACATCAAAAAGTTCTCTTTTTGGTGGCGAACTCGTTCGTCCCCCTTCGTAGCGGTAGGGCGAGGGAGGGACGCCTTGTGCGTGCTGATTCTTGTGTGTCAGTCTGTCAACCTTCTCTCGTTCTACCACCATAATCATTTGACAGTGATCTGGTAGAACTTCTTTACACACAAGGAGTCCGCTATGCGTACTATTTCTTCTCATTTATTGGCCTTTGCCAAAGTCTCTCTGCCCATACCATTTCAACATCCTATAAATCGGTTTAATCGACTCTAGGTTTTCTACACCTTAAGAATCGTTACGACTCAAAAATCATAGCAACAATAAACCTGAGATAGGCGAGCACACCTTTATTGTGCTGCTTTTGTATGCCTGTTTTTAGCGCTCAATTTAAGAGTGACGGTATTTCTATCTCTTTTATATACAACAAAAAATTATTTTAAATGGTACAAATATGCCACCTTTAGTACTTTCTACACGTGCTTTAAAAGTTGTGAATAAAGCAATTCATTTATTTCATCACCACGGCTTTCACTTAGTGGGGGTTGATAGAATTATCAAAGAGTCTGAAATTACAAAAATGACTTTTTATCATCACTTCCAGTCCAAAGCACGGTTTATTGAAATCTGCCTGCTCGTACAAAAAGAGCGGCTTCAAGACAAAGTCACGGCAATGGTCGAGTACGACTACAACTCAAGCGTGACGGATAAACTCAAAACACTTTATGATTTACATACGGACTTAGAAGAGCTGTACTACTTGTTATTTAAAGCCATTTTTGAAACCAAAAATACTTATTCAAACGCTTATCAAGTCGCCATTAAATATAGAACTTGGCTCACCAATGAAATTTATAGTCAGCTTAGAACATTAAAAGCTGATACCTCATTTCATGATGCCAAACTACTTTTACATATAATAGAAGGGACTATTATTCAAAGGCTCAGTCATAACGATGTAGATGAGCGGGACAAACAATTCGAATATTTTATAATGATATTTTCATAGAAATACTCTAAAAATAAAAGCCCCGAGGTTGGGGCTTTTACTGTATTAGGGACTAACCAAAGTTCTTACCACTTATGGCTATAAGTCACTTTAAGCGTTATACCATTTGCAACTAAGTGGCTGGTGTTATCGTTCGTTCTTAATAATTGGCTATAAAGCGGGTAGTACTTGCGGTTAAACATGTTTTCTAGGCCAATAGTCATGGTGTCTTTCTTGTTAAGCGCAAAACTACTGATTAAATCTGCTGTGGTATAAGATTTTACATCGTAGCGACCAAAACTATTTATACCATTTAAACGGTAATCTTCTGAACCGAAGTAAGTGGCTTGTAGACGGTTCGTCCAAGTTTCAGTTGGGCTATAAGAAATATAACCTGTGAGTTTTAATGGTGGAATACGGAAGCCCGTCATGTCCTGTTCCGCACCGTTTTGAGGTTTTTCACGGCCTTTCATCCACGTAACGCTACCACCAGTTCCCCAAACATTTGCATCGTCAAGGTAGTCAAAAGTTGCTTCAACACCTGTGACTTTCTCTTTGGTTCGAGCCAGTACTAAACCATTGTTGAATGATTGCACAGCACCTAAGTCAGATGTTGAACGGAATACCGCTAAACTTGAAGAGAAGTTGTTAAAGTTACCTTTCCAGCCAAGCTCGTAGTTGTCTACTTTTACAGGCTCTAAGAATGATGATCCAAGGTTAAAACCTTCACCAGCATTACGAATAATCAAGCCGACATCAGGTAACTGGAAACCCTGGTTAAACGATGCATAGATCGAGTGCTGGTCGTTTGGTGAGAAAGTCACATTAGCATTGTACAACCATGCATCAGCTTTTACTTTTCCACCCGGAACCGTGTAAGGGTTGGTTTTGCCTAATTGTGATAATGGAACAAAGCTATCAATTTGGGCATAGCTGTCTTCATAGCGTGTGCCAGCTTCTGCTGACCATTGGTCATTAAAGCGATGTTTTAGCTGTACAAAACCACCAACACTTTGTGTGGTGAGTTCAGGTAAATAAATGAGTTTGCCGATTTTTACAAACTCTAAGCCGCCCGATTGATCATAAATTTTTTGATCAAAAATATCTAAAGGCATTTCGCTTTTTTCGCGGCTAAAGTCACCACCCCAAACTAAAGATGTATCACCTAAAAACTCAAGGGGAGTGGTCACCGTTAAGCGGCTACCGAGTACATTATTTTCTTGATAAATCTGGTCGACTTGTTTACCACGGTTGGCATTTCCACGGGCATCAAACGGTGAAAAACGGGTAAAGAAATCGCGGTAATAAATTTGAGCATCAACCTTATTACCAAAAAAGTCTTTATGGTTATAGGTCAAATTGTAGATCTGGTTTTCGTTTTTATTTTGGTCTTTGAGCTTTAAGCCTTTAATGGCTTTGGCTGGCACAGTTCCAGCAGGAGCTTTTTTAACACTTGGGTCAGATGCATAATCTGAGTCTTGCTCTGCATTATAGTAGTTTGCAGCAAACTGGAGGTATTGGTTGTCATCAATGTGATAACCCAGCTTACCGCCAATGCTATAGCCATTTGAGTCGTAAAGGTCGCCCTGACTTGGTTCCGGTGCAACACGGTCACCACTTGCATCGTAGGGGCTACCAATACGTTGATAACCAAAGTCGAGTGCATAATCAAAGGCGTTAAAACTGCCCGTAAAATACTGGTGAATGTCACCACTTAAAGCATTAGAACGGAAATTTGTGAGGGGTGTTTGTAGGCCAACGACCGTTTTAGCCGTAGGTTCACCGCCCGCAGCTTTCGTGGTAATTGAAATAATACCGCCCGCAGCACCGCCACCATAAATTGCGTTACTGCCACGAATCACTTCAATGTTAGCAATACTTTCAGGGTCAATGGCTGAAAGTCCTCTCGCTGTATCACGAGTGAGGTTCATTGGCACGCCATCCACCAAAATAAGCGCATTACGGCCACGTAAAGTTTGACCATAATCGGTAATGGTTCGGCTTGAGTCCGATAGGCCCGGTACGGCTTTGGCTAAAACAGTCGCAATGTTCCCAGACGATCCATTTTTCAAAATTTCAATTTGTTTTTCATCAAGCTTGGTGACTTGTTTGGCAGAGGTAGAGAGTTCATCTGCACGTGAAGCGGTAATGGTAATGGTAGGAAGGGCTTCAGGCTTTTTTTCTGTTTCTGTGGTATCAGAAGTTGAAGCTGCAAATGCTGAGTTTGAAAGAATAATGGCTCCACCAAGTGAAAGAAGTGGAATGATATTTTTAACTTCAGACTTTCTTGTAAAAAGTTTATTACTTTTCTTATTTGCCATTGTCTCGCCCTGAGAGTGATTTTAAATTGAGCGAATTATAAATGAGAATCATTGTAATTAACAATATTATTAATTGCATTAAAATAATATATTTGAAATTTATTCAATGAATTAGGGGAATAGGCATTTATTCCCCTTAAAAGATTTGAACAGTTATGAGTTGTCTTTAAAGGTATTTAGATGGTTTTGATGGGCACGGCGTATAATGCTGCGGTCATCCCCGAGCACAAAAAGCTGAACGGATTGTTGTTTCCAAGCTGCAATATCTTCAGGTTGTCGAGGAATAGCACAGAAATGTTTTTGGCTATTTTTAGTCTTTAAATACATCTCTTGAACTTTTTCTTTCACTTTTGGATGGCTAGTTTGCCACGGCATTCCCATCGATTGGGAAAGGTCGGCAGCACCTTCAAGAATAATATCAATACCTTCGACTTTTAAAATTTCATCTAATTGTTCTAGTCCTTCCAAGCTTTCAATCATGGCAACGACAACTGTTTCGTTTGCTGCGTGTTGAACAAAACTCGCTAAATCATCCATGCCGTATCGATTTAATCTAGTCGAATTCAGTCCTCTTTGCCCAAGCGGCATATAGTGACAATAGTTCACGGCTTCTTGTGCCTGCTTCGCATTTTCAATACGTGGGAAAACAATACCTGTTACCCCTGCATCGAGCAGAGGTAGTACTAGGTGGTTGGCGTTTAAAGGCACTCTTACAAAGACATCAAGAGACATAGCTCTAGCGGCTAGAATCATGGTTTCGACTTGAGACGTACTAAATAAAGTATGTTCCAAGTCGATAATAATAAAATCATAGCCCGCAAGTGCCAGTTGCTCGACATTAATCGGAGAAGCTACGGAACAAAATATTCCGTAGAGCGTCTCACCATTTGCTATTCGTTTCTTAAAAGAAATCGAATGCTTATTCATATTCAATTTCCTTAATAAGACTAAGCGGGTTCGGCGTAGTTTGTACTCTTAAGCGAATTTCTGGAAGGAAACGGCGGCTTGCAAGTTGTTCAATATCGATGGTGTCATCTGTAAAGTTAAACAATTCATATCGTTCGCTAAACTCTGGGTGAGCTTCTTTATGCTGATTGATGATAGTTCTTAACATAGTCCAGAATTTGATTTCATCGAAGTCATAATGTTCATTTAAGAAAATCGCTAACTCAGCCAGATTTACAAACCAAAGCGCATCTTGAGTAAAGTCTCTGAGTTCATTTGGAGAGTGGGTTTCTAAGAACGAGTTCGGGTTAATTTTGGCATGCTCTTTTGGCGCATCTTGCAAGTTTGGTAAAAGCTCTGGCTCGCGTAAAAGATGACGGCTAAAGCGGATTCCATCGTGGAAATCTTTCAAGGCAGCTTTAACGGGTAAGCCATTTTTATGAATCAGTACCATATTTTGTGCATGTGACTCTAAAGCGAGACCGTGGCACCATAAAATATGCATGATTGGTAAATAAGCATTGGTGAGTAATTTTTCTAACCAGAACTCAATACCATACTCTTGAATCCACTCATCAATGAGAGGTTTGTGGTCTGTATCAACTTGCATTAAACCTGTTACTGGCGTGGCCGATTCACCTTCTTTTAAGTAGCTGTAAATACTTTCGCGCCAAATGCAGGCGAGTGCGCCGTATTGAACAGGAAGGGTGATCTGCTGATTAACTGAAAGACCTCCAATCTCTCTTAAAATAACCGGCTTGCGCTGTTTTTCTAAAATATGATCTTGTTCAACAATGTTATAAAGCCAATCACTCATTTTTGCAGCATTTTGAACGGTATGTGGTGCCAATACACGAGAGGTAGAGGTATTGACTAAGTTCATTGCTAACTTTAGAGAAAGCGCCGAGATATCACTAATATTTGATAAAGTTCGAATCGACTGCTGTGGTAAATAAGTGGGACCTTCAATATCTAACGGGATGATCAGTTGGTTGCTAATCGCATCTTGATAATACAATTCAATAATTTTATCCCACTGCCACGGATGAATTGGGGTGAGGATATAATCTTTAAAATCTACATTTTGCTCTTTCAATTGATGGTTAATGGCTTGTAGATCTTTTTCTGAAAAATGCTGTTTATAAAGCTGCTCTAAGTTAATGGTTTCACTTAAAACCAGTTTGCATAAACTGTTATGAGTCGCCACCCATTGAACCGTAAAACCTTCAGAAAGCTCTGGTGCATATTTTTGATTTTCTTTTAAATCGAAGCCGATACGAGACTTAAAACTTGGGTGATATAAATGCGCATTGGTAATTCGTGCTTCTTGTTCTAGGTAAGACAAAGTTCTTAAAGGTTGAGCAGGGGCTTGGCCCAAAGTTTGCGCATGTTTAACGTACGTTAAATTGAGTTCATCATTAAAGTTTTGCCATTTAACTGGGTCAGCTTCAATAATATTTTTTAGGTCGGCAAGTAGCGTTTTTAAGTTAGGACGAGTTTCAATGTCTAAAGTAATATCAGAACGAACTAAGCTTGAAGGATCTAACTTAATTCGTTTAAAACTAAAGTGTCGTTTGGCCGCACAGGTATAAAAAATGGTATCGGAAATATAGAACTTGATTTGACCTTTAGAAAACTCATATTTAAAGGTATTTTCAAAAATGAGCGCTTCTAATAATTGGCCCATCACGCGATTTTCCGCGAGGGTTTTATAATTGGTTTGTTGTGTTGGTTGAAGAGGGCAAAGCGCTTCTGCACCGCGATATTTATAAATAGGGTTTTCAACTTCAATCCAGATTGGATTGCCACCACTGTGGTAGAGCGTATTTAACATATTTGCCTTGATTGGTAATGTGAGTGAATTAATTAATAAATCGCGGTATTGCTCGCTTTTGACGCTAAAATTTTCTTGTGTGAGCGTAAGACGGGTGGCTTGCCAAAGTTCAGATTCTTCAATGGCCGTAACGCGTGCAATTGCACTGATGAGATGGGCAATGTGATTGATCACGAGGTAATATTTTAAAAAGGTCCAAGCATCTTTTTGAGAGAACCAAACGGTACTATCTTCAGAAATAGATGAGTCGTCTTCTATCATTTCTGGAACAATGCTAATGCCTTCCATGTCTCGAAGAATAAGGCGGTGTGGATAACCGTTTTTAAATTCCATTAAGCTATTTTGCATGTGCGCTTCTACGCTAATGCCTTTATTTGCAAACAATTCAACTAATGGAATAAGCGAAACTTTAATGTACTGTTTCCACCAAAAAGTAATGAAGTCTTTGGCATCGTTCGATTGTAAGTTTTGATTCGGTGCTGCTTGTTGAATAAAGCTTAAAAGTGGGATTTCATGGTTTTCATTTTCTTCAACCAAGCCACCTAGCATTCGGGTATTTTCTAATACCTCTGGCGTGAGCCCTGCTCTATAAATAATGCCAAATGAACTCTCAAGCTCTGGAATTTTGACTGTTTTTGCCTCTAACTCCGGCAGAATCACAAGGTCTGGATATTGTTCATTAATCTTGTGATTAATAATAATTTTGCTCGCATCAATCGCGCGTTCCATTTCATCCATTGGGTTATTACGAATGAAACTGGTAATTCGCACATCAATGGAAAGCTTTAAGAATAGGGTCGATTGAGGTAGCCACACAGTACGAACGGATGAGGTCGGCCATACCGTTTGACCTAAAGCGCCCAGATAGATTACATCTTGGCTGTCTAAATGTTTTTTTAAAGACGGATGTTGAAGTAAGAAATTGGCTTGCCAAGGGTGGGTTGGCATCAGTTCATAATTAGTGAAGTTCTCTTGCAAACGATCTTTTGCTGCTTCTAAAACTTCATCTTCAATATGGTGAGAAGGTTCGGTCTCGCTGACCAGTTTTTGGATTAAAGACGAATGAACTGCAAAGTAGTGGAGTTGAAAACTTGTACCTAACTCGGGGCTATACTTTTTCATGTCCTCTTTAGAAAAACCTAAATTGGCTTTAGAGGTCACATGAAAAGGGTGCCCATATAGCATGCCTTGTTCAGTAGCCTGAAAACCACTTAATGCTTTAGTTGCTGTTTGAGATGGCTTATTTTCTAAAAAGAATTTTGTGTTCTCGATACTATTGGCAATATCGGAGTACAGATTTTTATTTTGGTTTTTATCTTTAAATAAGCTATTCAGTTCATCTGTAATCAGCTTCACTAAATGTTTAGGGTCGGTGAGCGAGTCAAACGTATTGTCGTTCAAATTTTGCAGAACAAAACCACGGTGATATCTGTGATAACCCGTAGTTGATAAGTGCTGAACTGCGCCATAAACAACCGTGTTAGATGCATTAAACGTATAAGCAAAACATAGGGTGTCTGGTTGCTCTGCATATAGGGTGAATAAAGGAGAATCTTGAGCTGGGATAATGTTCTTTTCAAGATTCACTTTAAGTTCACGAAAGAAAGTATTCAGGTATTGCTCGAAAAGTTTATAAGACCATGCATCTGTTGTAATAATTGAGTTCATTCTTGTGCCTCTTCTAAAATTGTATCCATTAAGAATCTGTTCAAAATCACCACTAATCCCGCACCGATAAAAAATAGTGAGGTGCAGATTAATGCCGCGGTAATATTGAAAAATGAGTAAGTGAGCGTGATGGTGATTGGGCCAATAAGCTGTCCTAAGACAAAGGCACTGTTAGAAATGCCAATCACTTTTCCTTGGCTTTGAGCGCCAGCTTTTAGAGAAATGGTGTGTAAGATCGAAGGAATCAGGGCTGCAAAGCAAAAGCCTTGTATGAGTCGTAATACAAGAACTAGCCAAATATTTGAAACCCAGATCAATGCGAAAATCGTGATACCGCAAATTAAAGATGCGTAAACGAAGTTATTAAAAGAATCTCCTTTATCATCATTTCTTTTTCCCCAATAGGTCGCAGCAATAAAGGCTGCTCCCCATGAAAGCGCATGAATGGTTCCTGTTAAGCTTGCTGCAGATAACGATGAATGAGTGCTTTGGCTTATTTCACTAATGTATAAAACGAAGCAAGACACCAAACCAAAGCCACCGGCTTGAACCAAAATGCCAGCGCTTAACCATGAAAAAATCGTTCTATCAAAGAAAGCTGGAAGCTTGGATTTCTCTTTGGTTTTTGTGGTTTCAGTTTTAACGGGATTGGTTAATACAAATGTCGCAATCACAATGAGTGTCACCACAACAAATGCTGTTGCGTTGAGTAATACTTCAACCCGCCATTGATCCATAAATATACCGCCGAGTACGGGACCACATAGGCAAGCGAGCGCGACACTACTTTGTAGTTGCCCAAAAGCAGCGCCTCGTTGTTGTTCATTCGAGAGATATGAAACGTAAGCATTTAAAATGACTGAGAGACCGCAAAACCCGAGTAAAATTCGCGCGAAAATAAACAGGTATAAATGCTGGGCGCTCGCCATGAGCAGTATTGAAATACAGAACCCAGCCAAAGAAAGTAGCAAGGCTTTTTTATGACCGAATGTATCGGATAGATGACCAACAATCGGTGCTGTAAATAAACTGCCAATAGCTGGAGCCGCGAGTGCCAAACCTGCCCAGATAGTGGGAGCACTCATATGCGCCGTCAGTTTTTCCATATAAAGCGGCATGATCGGAATAAGCACCATGAGCCCGAAAGTGGAAAAAAACTGACAGAGCAAAATAATGAAATGATCTAGGCGAGATGAGCGCATGATTTAGATATCCATGGTCTCATAGCTAGAAATAGATAAGCTGTGATAAGGGTTCGGGGTCGTTCCGATTTTGCTTGGCATGCCTGTTGAGTCGCTTTCTTGAGCGAGTAAAGGTGTAAGTAGCTGTTTGAACGGCCAAGTCTTATTGTCAAAAAGATAGGTTCGAATCTGGGATTTTGTATGCTCTGAAATCGGTTGGGTTTCTACAAAATCTTGAATAATGTCTTGAACCATCTCCCAGAAATCGTTTTCCGTTCGATCCGTATATTTCAAGGTAGCTAAAGCAATCGGGTAGAGGTTAATTTGAATCCCTAAAGTAATGAAGTAATTAAATAAGTCCTCATTTTTAGTAAAGATAAGATTGTTCGGCGTGCTGGTATCAATGGTATAAATCGGAGGTGTAAAACCACTTTCTTTAATGGCTGTGGTACATATTCTTAAGGTATCGTGGTCACGTAAAATAAAGCATTTCAACTTGTTATTTTCATAACACACCATGGTGTTTTGCCCGTGGCATTCAGGCATGATGCCTTTCGACCAAAGGGTTAAGAATGTTTGAATAAAATGAACACTTAAGTCTTTTAGTAATGTCCATTTGTCACCTTCAACGCCTAAAGTTTCCCAAGGGTCTATATAAGTACAGCTTAAAGCTGACATAGTGATTGGCGTGACATTTTTATCTTGACAAAAGTCGGGTAAATGTCGGACTTGGCAACCAATTACACCTAAATTTTTTACAATCGGCTCTTGTTTACCCAGTACCCACCAGTGGGTTTCATTACTCAAAAAGAGGCGATTTTTTAATAAAGAAGTTTCATTAATAACGTCATTTAAAAAATCATAAGCCGTATGCCCATTCATTAAATAACGGCCTGGCATAGAGCGGATTGCACCTAATGTCTTGGCATTGGTTGAGAGTTTTAAATGCAGAGTAGGGTTTGCGTTGTGAATAAGCGTTCTTAAAGAAGAAGTCGGTAAACCAATTGTGGTGACATGGTTTAGGTCAATACCTTCGTACTTATTTTCATCAAACTTTAAATAGCGATGTTGAGTCTCTAGCAAAGGTAGGGCTAAGTAGTCATCTGAAAGGTCAGCCATTTTGTCAGCAATAAGACTACTTTCCTCAGCTTCTGCTAACAGAAGCTCTTTATGAGGAGTCGACTCCATATTATTGATCACGTCATCTTTTTTAAATGCCCACCAGTACACCTCAATTTCTTTTTGAGTTGTGAGCGGAGCGAGTTCACCTTTTGAGTGCGCGAATGGATGAAATGGACGGTCAGCGACCAGCGATAGCAATTCACTAGTAATCAAAGGCGAAGAAAATGAAAGGGCTGACTGTAAAATTTGAGGAATTTTTTCAGCCGTTACTAAGTTGTCTAGCCAGTAATCAATCGCTTTTTGATGGTGTGGTGACGGCCACCAAGTTGCTTTCGTTAAATAGTTGAAAACTTCAGAAATAGAAATTTTAGATGTCGTATTGCTCAACAGGTTATGAAGCAAAATTTCGGGTTGGGTAACATAGAAAGGATTTACACCATCTACTTTTAAACAGTTGAAATAGAGTTCCAACTCATCATTGAGAGTAATTGCCAAATAAGGCTTTTTATAGGAAATATGATCTTTAAAATCTCCATAATTCTCCATGTAGAGTGCATCTATCGTTTTTTGTAGTTGTGCTGTGTAAATCCGATCTAACATTTTAGTTATTCCTTTTCTTATAAAAGCGGTAGAACCGTGCCAACGTTTTGTTCTTGTGCGGCATTGAAGAACCACTTAGCGCAGACAATGTCATCAATCGCCATGCCCATTGGGTTGAGCAAAATGATTTCATCTTCGTGTTCGCGGCCGTTTTTATGACCAATAATGATGTCGCCAAGTTCAGCATGTAGTTTTTCACGGCTGAATAAGCCATCTTCAACCAGTACATTGATGACTTTCTTTTCTCGGTTTGATTGGTCCCAGTCATCTACAATCACTTTGTCCACTTTTAAGAAGACTTCAGGTTCAATGTCCATAATTGAAATGTTTGAAACAAAGCAGCCTTTTTTAAGCCATTCAAATGGAATGTAAGGTTTATCTGAGACTGTGCAGGTAATGAGGACATCGGCTTGCTGAATAGCAGACTTAGCACTGTCATGAATTTCAATTTCTAAATTTGGATATTCTGATAAGAACAACGCTTTGAGTTTTTCAGCCGCTTCAGGGTTTACATCAAATAAATGGATTTTTTTCACTTGAGCATATTGTTCAAGCACAGTCTTAATTTGCATTTGCGCAATTGGTCCGCAGCCAATTACAGTAATGTCTGAAAAGTCTTTTTTTGCTAGATATTTAATTGAAACACCCGTAATTGCCGCAGTTCGCATTGCACTGATTAAGCTGCCTTCCATCACCGCAACCGGATAATTTGTTTCTGAGTCATTTAAAACAATCAGCGCGCTCGCACGCGGAATATTGAATTTTTTAGGGTTATGTTGTCTTGAACCAATCCATTTAATTCCGGCAATCGGGTCATTACCGCCTAAATAACAAGGCATAGCGATAATACGGTCTGCAATATGGTCTGCACCTTGCCAGCGAAGGTATGGTTTTAAGGGTTGTACAAACTGTTTATTTGCATGCAGGGTTAAACCTTCAGTAATCGCTTCAATAAATGAATTACTATGATTTGCGCCAAGATTTAATAAATCTGATTGACTTAAATAGCGAAGGGTAGCCAAATTGCTCATGAATATGTCCTAAGGAGAAAGTTAAACAACATTTTGTAAAGTAAGGTTTTCTTGGCGTCGTGTGTTTCGATTGAAGTGACGCTTCTTGATCATTTCGAACCATTCATCTTCATAAACCAGATCGAGATAACGGTCGCCGCGATCGGGCAACAGCGTTAAGACGCATGAACCTTTTGGAATGGTTGGAATCAGTTTTTTGATGGCTGAAATAGATGAGCCGCTCGAACCGCCTGCAAAGATTCCTTCATGTTCAAGAAGTTCTCGGCAACCCAGTGCCGACTCATAGTCATCTACATAAATGACATCATCAATTTCATCGGGGGAGAGTAGCGGTGGGACAGTACTTGCACCAATGCCAGGAATTTCGCGTGGACCAGATGTGCCACCGAACAATACGGAACCGACAATATCGACTGCGATGACTTTTAATTCTGGAAATCTTTCTTTAAGACGACGAGATACGCCCATAATCGTGCCGGAGGTACTTGCTCCAATTACGAGGTAATCAATCTTGCGATCAATTTGACTTAGGATTTCTTCTGCTTCACCAAAGTAATGGCTTTTCCAGTTGTTTGGATTTGCATATTGGTTAATCCAAACAGCATTTGGCAGTTGTTGGCAGAGCCGTTTTACGGTGTCAATTCGGGTTTTTAAGTAACCGCCGTTTTGGTCTTTTTCAGAGACCATTTCGATATTGGCCTTGTAGAGCTTCAGCATTTGTAAGTTTGCTGAGGCAATTTTCGGGTCAATAACAGCAGTAAATTTTAATCCATATATTTTGCATGCCATTGCAAGCGCAATTGCTAAGTTTCCTGAAGAACTTTCAACAATATGACTATCTTTATGAATTACTCCAGATTTTAAGCCTTCCTGTAGCATGAATAATGCTGGACGGTCTTTAATACTTCCTCCTGGGTTTAACAATTCCATTTTCGCAATCACTGAGATCGATTGATGCGTGAATAGCCTTGATAGTTGTAATAGTGGCGTTTTACCTATGCATTCGAGAATATTTTCATGGATCATGGCAGATCTTCTCAGGTTTTTATGTGTTGTAAATGATAATTATTATTAATTAAATTATTATTACGATTTATTCCAAGATTGTTGCTGTTTGTAAAGAAAAAACAGGGGGTGTTATAGGAATTTTCACTAAATTTTTTAGACTAATACTTTGAATAATAAAATGTATATTTTACAAATGCTTAAATTAGTAAAGTTTTTAAATATAAGCAGATAGGCAGAAACTTACTATTTTATAAAAATTGATCACAGTGAAAAAATGAGTTAATTGACAAAAAATAAAGGTAAATAATTTATGGAGAAAGTTTTTTTACTCAAAATTCTCCATTCAAAGGGAAGTTTATTGAAACAAAAAAGCTGTAATTTGATAAAACGAGCACTCCTTATGAAGGAGCTAAGAAGCTAGAGCCGTGTTGAATGGAACAGTTTTATTTAAAAAAGAAGATTCACTTATTGCCTGTGTGAATCATATTTCCATAAATTAATCTAATTTAGCGATTAAGTATTATAGACGTGTTGTATTTATGACGACATATGTAAACAAGCCTTAATCTATAACACTCGAACACTTTAAAATTATTGAAAATAAAGTTTTAAGGTGTAAAGGGTTGGATTTTTTTAATTATTATCGTGATCTTCAAGCTGAGTTAAGCAACTATCCTTGGCTAGAAATGATAGTTTCACTCACAATTTTGATTTTATTTGCTGCTTTGGCAAATTTTATTGCTAAGCGAATTATTGTTCGGGGAATCCGTCATTTAGTGACTAAAATCAAGTCACTTAACCAGTCAGTCTTTGCTCAGCATAGTGTTATTAAGCGATTTGCCAATATTGTGCCCGCCATTGTCATTATGAATGGGATTACAACAGTTCCGCATCTATCCGAAAAAGCAATTGCTTTAGTGCAGATGGGTGCGCAAGCATTTATTTTCCTGACTATTGCGCTCACGATCAGTGAATTATTAAATATATTTAATTTAATCTATCAGCGTAATCCAAAATCGAGAAACAAGCCGATTAAAGGTTATTTACAACTCGTTAAACTCATTATTTTTGTTGTTTGCGGTTTGATGATTTTAGGTACATTCCTTAAAAAGGATGTATTCACCTTGCTTGCTGGCTTCGGTGCAATGGCCGCCGTATTAATGTTGGTTTTCCAAAATACGATTTTGTCATTGGTCGCGAGTGTGCAAATTGCATCTTATGACATGGTACGTATAGGGGACTGGATTGAAATGCCGTCGCTGAATGCCGATGGTGATGTGATTGATATTTCATTGCATACCGTGACAGTTCAGAACTTTGATAAAACCTATACCACTATCCCAACCAATAAACTCGTAACAGACACTTTTAAAAACTGGCGTGGTATGAGTAATGCTGGATGCCGTCGTATGAAGCGTTCGCTTTTCATTGACCAGAGTAGTGTGCACTTCATGACCGAAGAAGAGCAGCAAAAGCTAAAAGATTTTCTATTGTTAGATCAATATCTCAATGCTAAACAATCTGAGATTGACGAGTTCAATAAGCATTTAGGTAGTCAGTCTCGCTATAACAAAAGACGTTTAACCAATATCGGAACATTTAGAGCATATGTTGAATTCTATTTGCGTCAGCACAAAGGAATCGCACAAAATCAAACTTTAATTGTTCGTCAATTACAACCGACGAGTGAAGGTCTACCATTAGAGATTTATGCCTTTACTAATACCACTGCATGGGTTTCTTATGAAGCAATTCAGTCCGACATTTTTGACCATCTCATCGCGATTTTGCCTGAGTTTGGTTTAAGAGTGTATCAGGCACCATCAGGCCATGATTTTCAAAAACTTACAGTAGAGTAAGTGGTACAAGAATGCTATCTTCTTTGAATTTTCAAGTAGATAGCATTTTTTTAATATTTTTATACATTAATTTATAAATATTTTTGGAAAATTATTATTAAATAGCGGTATAAATTGACTATATGAGTTATGCGCGTTTCATAACTTAGAATAGGCTGATTTTTAAGCAAACTCGATCTAAAATTTTTAAGGAGTGAGGCTTAAGTAACGAATTTGACACTTTGAACAAAGAAAATACTAAATGTTTAAGAATAACAAACAATAAAGTTGCTTTACTAAAATTTGTTAGGTGAGTTGGAGTGTTTGAATGGCTACAGCAATAGAGAACAGAGCTAGACAACTTAAAAACGCAAAACGTGGAGGATATGCGCCAACCATTGCCAAAGACGTAAACAAACACAAAGTACAAAAATTAAGGAGAGCTCTAGACGAAGCCCGGCGATATGTGAGTGAACTCAATGATGAAACGGTTATCTTCGATGATCAAGACGCAAGGCAAAAGGCTGAAGGAGCCAAAGCAATTATTGAAATGTTTGAAGCAGCGCTAAGTAGTGCATAAGCTGCATCAATCTAAAATATAAACCATAGAAGACCTTGCTGAATATAGGGTTAACTTTTATTCTTCGACTAAATCACCTCGTTATTCAGCAAGGCAGTAAATAAAAATAATTCAAATATTCCTATATTCTATTTTTAGCTAAGAAATCACAAAAAATCTAAGTCAAATAATATTATTGATGAGCTTAATTTTTTTCAGAAAATTATTACCAACTATAAAATCTTTCCGCACCAAAAATGCGATGAATTTTGCATTTTATTCAATTGTTGTGGCGTATTATGGAACTCGGTTTCAGAACACTCTTATTGATTACATTTGCCATTTCAAGACTTACATACTGCAATAATATATCCATCATACTTCCCTAAAAATCTGATTAACCACCAAAGTCAGAATAGGAGGGAAGGACCCATGCCAAAATTTCTAACAATTGCCGAGAAGGTCTATAAAAAATTTGAAGAAGATAAATTATTCTTTGATAACCTGATTGAACAACTGAATAATTTAGTCAGCATTATTCGAAAAGAGATAAAGGGAACCCCCTGTAAACTCAAATACAATTTTATAGATTTTGAAGAATGTCTAAGTAAACCTTTAAATGAATGTACGATTAAACTCGACATGAGCTTAATGCCTAAATATAAAAACAAGGGCGAATATATTATGTGGCTAGCGAGCTTTATTGAAAGAATCACGATTGGTGGACAGCCAAAACTGCCACCACTTTCAAGTATTGTGCCAGCCGACTTTAACGTAAAAAAAGAAGCTCAGACGGTACTTGAAAATAAAAAAGCCGTGTCGGAAGAAAATGCCAAGATGATAGTGAACTATTTTAATTCTGAGGAGTATAAGAAAAATAATAAGAAAGTAAATCTGGTTTAAAACCCTATAAAAGTGTGTGTCCACCGCACTTTTATAATCGCTGGAAAATTTCAGCAACCGCCTTCTGGGGCGGTTTTCTTTATATAGTTTATTTACTTTATTTGATCGCGACAGTCTTATAATATGCAGTTTTTAATTATGATAAGCGAATATTACATATTATGAAATTAAGACTTTTTATCTTGGGCATACTTATTTGTACCAATACTATGGCTGCATCAGACACAAGTTTTGAAGAGGAATATCATAGTCTTTTAGAAAAATTCCATACAACTCAAGCACAAAGAGATGCTTTTATCAAAAAGAATGCGAATAAAAATCTAACTAGTTCGCAAAGAAAAAAGCTAGATTCAATAGAATGTACTTATATGCAATCTGAACTGCAATATGATGAATTTATTATTACTAGATTTAAGGAATATAAAGCTTTCATGAAGAAATCTGAACTAGAAGCAACTAATGATAAAGAATTAATTAAAATGGATATTGATTCTTTAAAAGAAGAAATAAACAGCCCTCATGGGAAATGTAAATAAAAAAAAGCACCGGTAACGGTGCTTTTTTTAAAGGGTAATTTCTTATCAGTCTTACATAATAGTAAATCTTTCAGTTTTCAACACGATATACATACTTAAAACAATTACATCATAAAAACTTCCATAACTTATCTGTATAGCATGTTAAGTTTTTCTACACATCTCTAAAACTTATGGCAGGACTTAGTCATGAAATGTTCATATCAAGATTTGAATGGGAATATCATCGAAGTAACTTGTGAAAGTTATATACATATACCGTCAGGTACTGGAGTAAACAAAATAGGCGGAGATAATCGGTCAGTGGACCTAATACATATTACCGAAGATTTTAGTTTTTTTAAGAAAACACAAGCGGATTCAATACCACTTTATCGATTTGCTGTTGATGATAACCAGAATGTTTTTAATAGTGATGAGTTGCCAGCGCTGGCGCAAATTGGTACGGATTGGAAGATTTTAGACGAATAACGTTAAAGTGAGTACATAACCATTCTATAAGTTAATTTTTTGAATATTTTGTAAAATTTATCAAATAGTAAATATTTAACTAAACTTAATACAGGTATTATAGACAGCTAAATTAAATGTAGTCTGAATATTTATAGGCAGTTTTGGACTAAATGTTGAATAGAGAGAAAGAACATGAAGCGCCTTATTACATTATTTTTATTGCCTTATGCTACGGGTACGTTCGCTCAAGAGCCCTTCGAAGTCAGTAAAAGCTGTTTTGTAGTGAATGGTAAAAATAGTACGGTGTCTTGCTTACTTTCTTCTACAAATAACTTAAGTTCTAACTTTGAAAGATTAACTTTTCCAAATAGCAAAGTATTTATAAAAGAATCAAATATTTGTTCTCATGAAGATTCATGTGTGTCTGTGGGAAGTAATTTATCGAATTTAAAAGATGCGACTATTTATTATCGTGATTTCAAAACTAAAAAGATTATTGAAGCTCCTGAAAAAGACTCTTGGACCTGCTTTAAGCAACAACATGATCGGCTTGATTTTTGTGTTTCTTACAACTAATAAAAAGCTTAACCACAGAGCGATAATTAAAGTAATGAGCTAAAACGTTAATTCATACCACATCTAAAATTTCTCACCTCTTTGTCATTAAAAAATTGGTTAAAGGTGATTTTTTCTAATTTACATTTCTAAGTGAGAAGTACAAAAAAGTCTATAAACCTATGCTGATCGTAATATTGATAGCCAGTATTTATAAGCTAATCAATGGAAACTGTATGAGGTAAGATATGACTAAAATTATAGCTACCCTAGGTTTAGCAGCAATCGTTTCAATCTCTGTTGCAGCCTGCCAAGGCGAGAATGATACCAAGCAGCAAGACAAAACCACGACACCACATTCATTAGATAAAGACTCATAAAATTAAAAAGCCCATCTATTGATGGGCTTTTTAAATCACATTTTCACTTAGAAAAATGGGTTAGTCACAAGAACTAAACCAACTGAGAAAAACGAGTCATCTTTGGTCTGATTTAAACGATTACCATAGCTTGCATTGAACTGAACATTCTCTTTGTACAACATATACTTAATGCCGGTTTGATAAAATGAATCACTTCGATCATTTCCATAAACTTCAGCAGTCAATGTTAAAGGTTTCGTAATGAATGTTTCTGTTCCCACACCCCATGTGGTTTGCTCGCGGTGAGTGGTATGTTCTCTAAGCCAACCCACATTGGTATGAACTAAGAAATGGTCATCTAGCATAGAAATACTTAAGGGAACATTCACAGTCCAATCTTTTTCAGAAGTGTGGTTGTTATTAATTTGAGTCGCAAATGAAACGCCAATTCCCCAGTTATTTGTCTCAAGTGGTTTTATAAGCGTTTTCCCTTGAACAGTTGTATAAGTCGCATTACCTGTGTCATCAGAAAAATGGCGCCCCATACCTACACCAAACTCAAAATTGCCACCTATATTGCAAGAAGGAATAACCCAATATTCTTTGTCTTTAGGGTTATTCTGCATCCATGAATCAAGTTGACAAGAATGGGCAGGAACTAAAGAAGCATCATCAACCACCATAGGTCGTCCAGCATAGCTAGAAATAAATGCCAAGCAAGTGCTAAAAAAAACGACAGATTTTTTAAAATTAAGAAATAGCATTGATGACTCCAATACAACAAGGAGCATATGCAAGTATTTACTCATCTTTCAAAAAGACAGATAAATAAGAAATAAAGCAAGAAGGAGGGACTCTCTTAAATCCACAAGAGAGCCAATGAGCTTTAGTGGATACTTAGATCTGAGTCGATGATTTATTCTTATCAATCGAGCAAGTACTCACAATGAAGCCCCTAAAAATTCGTTGCGCGGATTCTAAGGTGGTTTTTCTGAGCTGGCAAGTTAAAGTTTCATGACATATATTTTTTGAACAACTATTAAAAGATATACAAACTCAAACGTTACTCATCAAACTTATACATAAAGTAAAATTTAATAAAACGTATCTTTTTTATCATTATTTAAAAGAATTTCGAGGATTAAAATGAAAAGAATCATTAAAATTTTATTATTAACAGGATTAATTGCAACCTTACCCTTAACCGTAACTGCTAAAAATGTTGAAAACAAAGTAAGCTTTTTAAAAGGTTCTGATCAAGCAACTTTAACAGGGAAATTTCAGGGGTATGATGATGTAAGGTATCGAGTTTTTGCAAAAAGTGGTCAGGTTTTAAAATTTAACATTAATAGTTATAGTAACTTAGCTTATATTAATGTTTTTGCTCCCGGTAAAAAGCCAGGCAAAGATAAAGCATTATTGGTAGGTTCGACTATGGGTTCTTCAGGAGAACTAGTACTACCAGTCGATGGTGACTATATTATTCAAGTTTATCAAATGAGAAATAGTGCACGAAAAAATAGAACCGTATCTTTTAGTTTAGATCTTCAAATATTAAATAATAAAAATATAAAGTGATAATTAAAAGATTTATATAAAAGCTCTCATAGTTAGAGCTTTTATATAAGATTGAAAATATATTAAGTTAAATAAATTGACTCATGAATTCCGCACTTTTCAACAAAAGCTAAATCGTGAGAGACTAATAATACAGCACCCTCATAGCTAGAAATAGCATTTGCAAATAGTTCTCTTGATTCAACATCCAAATGATTTTCTGGTTCATCGAGTAATAAAAGTTCAGGCATAGTCTCTGCATGACTCAAACCTAACAATGCGACTTTTAACTTCTCACCCCCACTCAGTTGAGCTAAAGGATAAGTCCCTTTTTCACCACGAAGCCTAAGCTGACCTAGTAGATTTCTCCACTCTAACTCAGAAATATTAGGGTTAATGTTTCTTAAGTTTTCAACAGCAGACAAATGGTCTAACAAAAAGCTAAAGTTCTGATCAAGATAAAAGCAATTTACAAATAGGCTAATTTCATCTGTGGGCACTACAGCAGATTGAACAATCTGTTTCAGCAAAGTTGATTTCCCAATACCATTACGACCCATCAAATGAATTTTTTGAGACGCTTTGAGGGCAAAATTAATGGGCTGCTGGGTTCCATAGTTAAGCTTTAAGTCATGAACTCTAAGAATTTCTCCTGAGCGTTTTTGAAACGAGGGGAATACAAACTGCTGAGGCTTAACAGTTTCCAAAAGTATTTTTTTATTCTTTAAGTCTTGCTGGCTTTGATCAATTTGACGCTGATGTTGAGACTGAATTGCTCCTAAGCTTTGCCCAGCCTGTTCTTTTTTAAAGTCGAGCAAAATTTTAGCTTGTGAATTTGAATCACGAAGTTTGTTACCGGCACGCTCACGTTTCTGTGCTTTCATTAAAACATCATGTTGCTTCTGCTTCATGTGCTTAACTTCACGTTGATGTTGGTGTACCGACTGCTCTAAAGCTTGAATCTGCGTTTGGTATTGCTCATAAAAATTTTCATAGTTTCCTGTGGTGTGCTGTAAACCATGTTCATTTAAATGATAAATATGGTCGACTTCATTTAGTAAAGTGAGATCATGGCTAATGATAAGAGCACCTACTGGATGCTTCTTAAGGTGATAAATCAACCATTGTCTAGCATCTTGGTCAAGATGGTTGCTTGGTTCATCAAGTAATAAATAGTGATCGGTTTTTAAAAATAACGCTGCTAAAGCTAACTTGGTTTTTTGCCCTTCACTTAACTGTTTCACAGGAAAGTTTAAATCGGTTGGTATGTGGGCCGATCGCAATAATGCTTCCCAAACAGAAGGGAGGTCCCAATTGCCTTCTAATAAATCATAATCATCGAATTCAGCTTCGCCTTGTTCTACTCTTTGCAAAGCTTTATAGAGATGGTCAATGTCTAAAGCTTCTGCAATGGTGGATGAAGAAAGACGCGTTAATTGAGATAAATACGCATGCTTTGTCTGCCAAGTAATTTGCCCACTGATGTGCATTTCCTCAGTGGGTGAAATCTCTTGGAGCAATTGCATAAGTAAGGACTTACCTTGGCCATTACGACCAATTAAAGCGGATACTTGATGATACTCAAGTGAGAAATTCAATTCTTTAAACATCACTTTTGAAGGAAATTCTAAAGTGAGTTGCGATATTACATATGCCTGCTGAGTCATAAAAAAAACCTCATAAATACAGGATGTACAAAATAGGAAAGTTAAACTTTAAATAAAGACGTTAAGTCACTAAAAAAATAGTCTATTTTGCACATCAAAAAAGAGAAAATTGATGAGAAAAAAGACTTACTTCATTGGCGTGACTCACAAAAATAGAAAATATAACAACGTTATCTTATAACGATTTTTAGTCTGTGTAAAACTTGCGCAGTTTATATGTAGAAAAGCCTAATCGATTGATTAGGCTTTTCCTTAACATCAACTAATTATTCTTTGACGACTAAAACTTGGATTTTGGTACTGTTTAGAACGTCTTGGGCAAAACTACCTAAAATAAGTTTTTGGAAGCCTTTACGGCCATGAGAACCAATAACAATTAGGTCTGATTTTAAGTCTTCAACAGCTTTTAAAATGCCATCAGATGAGATTTCGCCTTGAATAATTTGTGTTTCAATATCAACACCTTCTTCAGCACATAAGGCTTTTACCTTCGCTAGTGTTTTTTCAGCATTAGCACGTGCTTCAACAAAATAATCTTTTACAACAGGAGAGATGTAATAAAAATCAACACCACTAAACGGATCCACTGCAACAAGACTAATTGCTGTAAGTTTACTACCAAAAGCTTTAGCAATATGAGCAGCTTGTCGTGCTGCTGCCAAAGAAATCTCTGAACCATCCACAGGTACAATAATATGTTGGTAATTCATAATGTTATTCCTCTTATTTACAAGTTGTTATATGTATGAAGCTTTTCTTACTTAAAGATTAACACATTTGTTTAAAGGTACAACTCAATTCAATTAAGTTGCAGTTAAATTAAATAAAAATTAAATATATATTTGATTTTTATTAATTTTTAAAATTAGAATATCAGGATGAAAGGGGTGCATGGAAAACCTTATTTTTAAGATGAACTTTACAATAAATTACTTTTCATATTTTTGTCATACTGAACTCGTATAACCAAATAGTATATTGAGGGGGAGAGGTAATATGGCAGATTTAACAGCAAAGAAAGTAAGTAAACTTATTGAAGAATTCCGCCAAACAGGCAAAGAACCAGAAAAGCTAGTGATTGGATATAAAACTTATGCCCGACTTATGGCGGATGATAAGTTCGCTGAAAAGGTTGTACCTTCATTGGAAAACTCAAAAGATCGTCTCTATAAAAATCTTAAAATAAAACTTGTTACTGAAAAACACTATTTTGAAGTGAAATAAAGCATAAATGTGATTTTTGTCACGCTTTACATTGTGTTATTAACATTTAGCAAGAATTATTAACATATTGTTTTTGAGTTAATACAAATAAGGTGTGTATTCAACATTTGAGAACAGTATTTATTGCTAAAAACGCTAGAATGAGTTGATTTTATCGTAAATGGTTGAATAAACTAAATGTTTAAGTTAATTATAGTTTTATTTTATCTCATCACTATTTTAGGTTTTTTATCTATAGTAGGTGGCATATTAACACTCAGTCTATTTTTGATTATTATTGGCTTAGGACTAATCTGTGCTGCATTATTATTGAAAAAAGAATTTAAAATAGATGTTTTGTTTTGGAAATGATCAGCTGTTATATATCACTCACTGAATAAAAATAATTAAACCACCTCATCTAGAGTGAGGTGTATATAAAATATATAAACATGATCTATATTATTTTAATTTATAAAAGTATTTATAGCTATTTATAATCTTTATTACAATTCTCTATAAAATAGAAAATTAAAAATTACTTCAAGTATTTAAAAATAAAAAGATTTCCTTTACGATGAAAGTAACGTGAAGTTGTCTCTTTGGTATAAGGCAAACAATAACAAAAGTGAGGTGTACGCATGAGCTATAAATACGAATATGCAGGGTTCTGGTTACGATTTGGTGCAATGATTATTGATACGCTTATTCTTTTTTTAGCCATTATTCCAGCCGCATGGATCTTTTACCGTGGAGATTACGATTTGATATTTGCTACAGGCATGAGTAGTAAACCTCAAAACTATTGGTTTGATCTGATCGTAAATTATGCTTTTCCATTTTTATATACTGTTTTATGTTGGCTCTACTTTGCAGGTACACCTGGAAAACGTCTTATGCGTTTAAAAGTTCTCGATGAGAAAACAGGTAATAAGTTAACTGTAATGCAATCTCTAATTCGCTATATTGGATATATTCCCTCTATTTTGGTATTTTGTATTGGTCTTATTTGGGTCGCATTTGATCCTAAAAAACAAGGTTGGCATGACAAAATGGCAAAAACAGTGGTAGTCAAAGAGCTGTAATTTTAGTCAATATTTTTGTTAATAAAAAATTACAAAAAAATTCTTGTGTGTTGCAGAGTAAAACATATACTTGCCGCGAGTTTATTTAATGGAGATCCTAAATGGGTAGTTGTTCGAGGTTCGAGTTTAATTATCAATTAAACCAAAGCCAATACTGAGCAAGATCACCTTTAGGAAGGGCTATCTTGCAATGAGATAGCTTTGTAAAAAATTAGATTAAACCTATACAAATTACTTTATTTGTAATCAAGTACTTCAAGCGCTTATCTGTTTAGTTTCTCGCTAGAAATGGGGAGAAGCCAATGTTTTTATATGCTTCCACACACAGCTATGCCTACCAAACTTCAATGTTGGTAAATAATTCGTCTCATACGATTCAAAGTATCCAAGCTATGTTCAAACCTGTGACTTTTCGTCAGCGTTGGTTTGGCTTTGGGCTAATTTTCTCTTCTTCATCGTAAGTCTACGATCTCCTATTCCTTTCTAAATTTTAAATTTTTATAGACTTTATTTCTCAATAAGGTCGAGAGCTTTGTACGCCTAAAAAATGGAGGATTTCGTGATGAAATTCTGGCAACGACTCTTCACAGCATTTTTACAAAGATTTCATTTGATGCGTTTTTTTGGTCGTAATCGATCTTTTAAAGAGCTACATCAATCAAGCTATGCTCAAGAAATTAGCAAAAATTTATCTATGCGTTTGCTCGATGCATCAAGAGCCCAAACAGGTGACTTATTAAAACAATTCGATACTCACTTCACAGGGCTTACAGAAGAGCAAGCACATACCCAGCAAATGGCAGTGGGGCTTAATGAGATTACTCATGAGAAACCATTAACTTGGTGGCAACATCTTTGGTATTGCTACCGCAATCCATTCAATATTTTGCTTAGCCTTTTGGCACTAATTGCTTTTTTTACCGATGACTTAACTGGCTCAACCATCATTAGTGTGATGGTTATTCTCTCGACGTTACTTCGTTATTGGCAAGAAGCAAAATCAAATCAAGCTGCGGATGCTTTAAAGGCAATGGTGAGCAATACTGCTACGGTACTTCGTCATCAAGTCAGTGCAGAAGATTTAGCGCTTATGCATGAGCGCTATGGTATTGATGTTAAGAATCAAACCAACCATCAATTTGAAATGCCAATTCAATATTTGGTGCCAGGTGATGTGATTTTATTGTCTGCAGGCGACATGATTCCTGCTGATTGCAGAATTTTAAATGCAAAAGATTTGTTTGTTTCTCAAGCTGCAATGACTGGTGAATCAATGCCTGTCGAGAAATTTCCTTTGCAGAAAAATCTCGAAGAAACGAGTGCTTTAGAGCTAGATAATATTGTATTTATGGGGACCAATATTGTTTCTGGTTCAGCTCAAGCTGTTGTTTTAAGTACGGGTATTCAAACATATTTCGGCGCGCTTGCTCACCGAGTTACAGCTACTGATCGAAGCACAACGGCATTCCAAATGGGTGTCAACAAAGTAAGTTGGTTGCTCATTCGCTTTATGTTGGTCATGGCACCTGTTGTACTGTTCATTAATGGCTTTACCAAAGGTGATTGGACAGAGGCATTTTTATTCGCATTATCGGTTGCTGTTGGTCTCACGCCTGAAATGTTACCGATGATTGTGACTTCAACTTTAGCAAAGGGTGCGGTTTTCTTATCTAAAAAGAAAGTGATTGTTAAGCGTTTAGATGCGATCCAAAACTTTGGTGCAATGGATGTTCTGTGTACCGATAAAACTGGAACGCTAACTCAAGACAAAATCTTTTTATCCCAACATATTGATGTAAATGGTGAAAAATCAGACTTTGTGCTCATGCAGGCATTTTTAAACAGTTATTATCAAACTGGTTTGAAAAATTTGCTTGATGTGGCTGTGTTAGAAGCTGTAGATGATCAGATCAAAACTCAAAAGTTACGTTATAAGAAGTTAGATGAAGTGCCTTTTGATTTCGATCGCCGCCGTATGTCAGTTGTGGTACAAACGCCCCAAGAAAAAGTACGTATGATTACTAAAGGCGCGGTTGAGGAAATGTTAAAAGTTTGCCGTTATGTTGAAGTAAATGGCAAAGTAGAACCTTTAACAGAACAACGTGAAGTTGCAATTGAAGCATTAACTCAACGTTATAACCGCGATGGCTTACGTGTCGTTGTTGTAGCATATCGTGAGTTTGATAATAATCAGGAAAATTATTCGGTTGTTGATGAAAGTGATCTCATCTTAATTGGTTATGTTGCATTTCTTGATCCACCTAAAGAGTCTGCTCGAGAAGCAGTGCAAAGTTTGCATGCTCATGGTGTAACCGTAAAAGTACTTACAGGTGATAATGAGTTTGTAACTCAAAAAGTGTGCCGTGAAATTGGTCTCAATTATGATCAAGTTCTCTTGGGTGGTGTAATTGAAACTTTAACTGATGAGCAGCTCAAAAGAGCAGTAGAGCAATACAATATTTTTGCGAAGCTAAGTCCAGTACATAAAGAACGTATTGTTGAGCAGTTAAAAGCCAATGGTCACGTGGTTGGTTTCTTAGGAGACGGTATTAATGATGCTGCGGCTATACGTGCTGCTGATATTGGTATTTCAGTAGATACAGCAGTAGATATTGCTAAAGAATCAGCAGATTTAATCTTGCTTGAAAAAAGCTTGATGGTGCTTGAAAAAGGTGTAATTGAAGGCCGTAGAACTTTTGCCAATATGCTGAAATATATCAAAATGACGGCAAGTTCAAATTTCGGTAATGTTTTTTCGGTATTAATTGCGAGTGCTTTTATTCCATTTTTACCAATGCTGCCTATTCACTTACTGATCCAAAACTTACTTTATGATGTATCACAAATTGTCATTCCTTTTGACAACGTTGATGAAGAGTTAATTGCAAAACCACAGCGTTGGCAACCTGAAGAAGTCGGCCGTTTTATGGTGGTATTTGGACCGATTAGCTCAATTTTTGACATTATCACGTTTTGTCTGATGTGGTTTGTGTTTTCGGCAAATACGCCTGAACATCAGACTTTATTCCAGTCTGGCTGGTTCGTTGTGGGGTTACTCACTCAAACATTGATTGTACATATGATCCGTACGGCTAAGATTCCATTTATTCAAAGTCGTGCTGCAACACCATTATTGGTCATGACAGTGGTGATTATGTGTATTGGTATTTTCTTACCAATGGGGCCTTTGGCAAGTTACTTAAAACTGCAAGCTTTACCATTAAGTTATTTCTTATATTTGCCTTTAATTTTAATTGCTTATATGTGTATTACTCAATGGGTAAAAAAAATCTACATCCGCCGTTACGGTTGGCAATAAAACTATAGGTGCAAGATGAAGTTGCAATTTCTACAACATGCAGATTTATCCAATATTTTTGATACTTTAATTAGTCTCTCAGTTGCTTTTGTTTTAGGAGCATTAATTGGATTTGAACGTCAATATAGGCAACGGACTGCTGGTCTTCGAACCAATGTACTCGTCGCTGTAGGCGCTGCAATTTTTGTGGATGTTGCAACAAATCTTACTGGAGCAGATGGAGCTGTTCGGGTCATTGCTTATGTGGTTTCAGGGATTGGTTTCTTGGGCGCAGGTGTGATTATGCGTCAAGAAGGTAATATCCATGGCTTAAATACCGCAGCGACTTTGTGGTGTTCTGCTGCGGTTGGAGCGGCGGCAGGTTCCGATTTAATTATTGAAGCTATACTGGCAACAGCTTTTATTTTATCTGCCAATACGCTATTGAGACCGATTGTTCATATCATTGACCGCCGTCCATTAGACGATGACACAGAAGTCTTGCATGTCATTTACATCATATGTGACCGCAGTCAGAGTAAAGTGGTTATGGATGAATTAAACCTAACGTTGAAGCATCACAATTATCCTGCTAAAGACATTGATGTGACACCTTTTGGAGAGAAAGAAGTTGAGATAGAGGTGACGCTTATTGCGACTTCAATTGAGACAGAAGAAGCACAGCATATTATTAACCACTTAAATGCAATGCCACAAATACGCCAAGCTTTTTGGGATAAAAACGCAATTAATTAATTTAATAAGACTTTGCACTTAACTGTTTATGAAATGCTCTAAATGGTTAAGCGCAAAGTTTTTATTTTAGGTCTTATTTTCTAGCCTTAAACTTAAGAACTACAAATACAATAATACCGACAATCAGACCCCAAAATGCCGAACCTATACCGAAAAATTGGATACCCGAAGCACTACATAAAAAGGTAAATAATGCGGCCTCACGGTCTTCAACAGGGCCAAATGCAAGCGCAATGTTATGGCTAATTGTACCAAGTAATGCAATACCTGCTAAAGCTACAATAAAAATATGAGGAAAAGACATGAGCAAGCTTGTCAGTGTTGCTGCAAATAGTCCCATCAATGCATAGAAAAAACCAGAGCTTATGCCAGCAATATAGCGTTTGCTTGGGTCAGGATGAACCTGATCGTCAAGGCATACAGCCGCACTAATCGCGGCAATATTGACGCTATAACAACCAAAAGGTGCAAGCAAAACTTGGGTTAAACCAGTCCAGCCAATGAGTTGGTTAACATGTGGTTTATAGCCATAACTCTTAATCATGGCAATACCGGGTAAATACTGCGAAGCCATACTAATCACAAAAAGAGGTAACGCTAAGCCCAAAAGAGCCGACCAGCTAAAGACAGGACTAATCCAAACAGGTCTAGCCAAAGACCAGTGAAGTGTAGGCATATGAAAGTCTAAAAACACAGGACAGAGCACAACACCAGCAAGTGCTGTGAACACGATGCTATAACGCGGCCATAATCTTTTTGTAATGATATAAATGACGAGCAAAGATAAAACGAATACCCAATCATTTTGTAAACTTGCGAAAAGTGAAATACCAAATTTGAGTAAAACCCCTGCAAGCATGGCACTGGTCAAGCTTTGAGGAATATATGAAAGTGCTTTTTGAAAAATTCCTGAAAAACCTAAAATTGCAGTCAGTACACCAACAACTAAAAAAGCACCAATTGCTTCATTTATGCTATATCCACCGCCAGTTGCAATAATTAAAGCGAGACCAGCAGTAGACCAAGCTGTTGCTACAGGATATTTAAATTTCCAAGAAAGAATAAGGCCTGATAAACCAAGACCCAAACCTAAAGCCCAAAACCATGAGGTGATTTGTTCAGGTGAAGCACCTAAAGCTTGGGCAGCCTGAATCACTAAAATAGCCGAAACACTAATACCAATAAGAAAGGTAATGAAACCCGCGAATACAGCTGGAATAGAAAAATCTTGAAGAATCTTTTGCATGGCTAAATGTTCTAAATCCCTGAAAAATTAATTTGTTTCTGCCTACATTTTCAGCTAGGTAAATCTAACAATTTTTTTTAAGAAGGTGCTTTCTATTTTTATCTTAAAAATGAAATAATATTTTTTAAAAAGCTATAAATGCTATTATTCATTTCATAAAAATTAATGAATACTGGATATTGTTCTTATGGATGAACAAACTGAAAATTTAACACCGCTTGATCTGAAAATTATGCGTTGTTTACAAGAAAATGGACGCTTAAGTAACGCTGAACTGGCAAAACTTGTAGGTATAAGCACCTCATCTTGTTGGAATCATACCCAGCGTCTTTTTAAAATAGGGGCAATCTTGGATGTTCGTGCGCGAATTAATCCAGCTACAGTACAGCGTGAAACAATTGTATTAGTGGGTGTGGTACTAGACCGTTCAACACCCGATAGCTTTCAAGCGTTTGAACAGGCATCAGGTGGTTTGGAGAATGTTTTAGAATGTTATCTAGTTGCTGGAGAAGTCGATTATTTTCTAAAAATTCGTGTTAAAGATTTGGCTGCTTTTAACCGATTTCATAGTGAGAAAATTATTGCCTTGCCAGGAGTAAGGCAGGTTAGGACATTCTTTGTACTCAATGAAGTTAAAACAGATGGCATGCTGGCATTTTAAAAGTTCAGGATGTTCATCTTTATAGGCTAGGCAGATTACATCGTTGAAGTTGCCAACTTTAAACCAAATCCAAAAAATAAAATTCCAACCAAGAAAATACTACTTGCTGCAATTTTATGGTTTTGTTTAAAAAATGCCGAGAGCTTAATTCCAGAGAAAATAAGTGCTGTTAAATAGCTAAAGCTAATAATTTGTAAAATAACCGCTAAAATTAAAAAACTTAAAGCTGGATAAGCGTAATCTGGATTAATAAACTGAACAAAGAAAGATAAGAAAAATAAAATCGCTTTCGGGTTAAGTAAACTAATACTTAAGGCGGTTTTATAAGGGTGAATTTTATCTAAAGTAGGTAAATCAGCCATTTCTGGTTGTGGTTGATTACGCAGTTTCCAGCGTTGAATACTGCCTTGTAAAAGCTTAAACCCTAAATAGGACAGATAAAGTGCACCGACGAGCTTAAGAATAATAAAAACCCAAGGAAATGCTTTTAATAAAGAAGCAGCACCCAGTACGGTACAGAGCATTAAAATAAGATCACCAGTAAAAATACCAAGTGCACCCATATATCCGGTTTTAATCCCGTAGCGTGAAGCAATTGACATCACATAAAGGGAATTGGGTCCGGGTAATAACACAATTAGGAATGTACCAATAATATATGTTGTTATATCTGTTATGCCGAACACAAGAAACCCAATAAAAAAACCGATTTTTGTCATAATAACAAAAATCGGTGATTTTGTATGAAAAGTGCAGTTTTTTAAGGTTTAATTTCTGCATCAATTCCAAAAGATTGACGTAATAAAAAACTTAATTGGTCACGAGCTTTAATAAAGCCATCAACACCACCTTGTAAAAGTTGGAATGCCATTAAGTCATGATTAAGTTCGTCTTTAAAGCTTTGTTCATCTTGAGCAGGTCTAACAATAGCCTCTGCTTGTTTTGATTTAGTCGCATCAAGAGCTGCATCAACTGTACGTGTATCTTGCTCAAGCTGAGTAAGTAGCCCCGGTGAAATCGTTAGCAAATCACATCCTGCAAGTCCAACCACTTGATCAATACTACGGAAGCTCGCACCCATCACTTGAGTTGGGATATTTTGCTGCTTGTAGTAAGTGTAGATTTTCTTAACTGAAACCACACCTGGGTCTTTTTCGATTGGGTAAGCGTCTACACCTTCAGCCTTTTTGTACCAGTCTAAAATACGGCCGACAAATGGTGAGATTAAAGTCACTTTTGCATCTGCACATGCTTGTGCTTGGTGTAAACCGAAAAGCAGCGTGAGGTTACAGGCAATACCTTCAGCTTCAAGTAGCTTAGCAGCTTGAATACCTTCCCAAGTCGACGCGATTTTAATCAAAATACGTGACTGATCAATACCATAACCTTTGTAAAGTTCACATAATTCATGCGCTTTTTTAATTGTTGCTTCGGTGTCATATGAAAGGGCAGCGTCAACTTCGGTCGAAACACGGCCTTCAATGAGTTTTAAAATTTCTACGCCAAATTTTACGGTTAAAATATCAATGGTTCTTTCAATCAACTCATCACTTTTATAGCCTTCTTCTTTGGCTTGATAATAAGCATCTTCAATGAGCTCTTTACTTTCTGGTTGTTCTGCCGCTGCCGTAATTAATGAAGGATTCGTTGTAGCATCTAAGGGACGAAATTTACGAATGGCATCAAGGTCGCTACTGTCAGCAACAACGGTCGTTAATGTTTTTAATTGGTCAAGTGCTGTATGAGTCATTGATATTCAACATCTTCAGTAATAAATCTTATGTTTTCTTTATAGCACAAACTCTATCCATACTGTCGATATATCAATTGTTATGTTTCAAAGAAAAACGTTTATGTTGTGCATCTAAATTGAAATTATTTTAAGGGACCTGCTGCATTCGCTTATCGCGAATATAGTCAATCAAAAACCTGGCAGCAGCACCAAGTTCATTTTCACGGCTCCAAACTAAGTCGACGTAATATTCAAAACGCGGTGTAAAATCAAATACATCTAATGCTTTTAGCTTGTTGTTTAACTCGGGGTTTTCTTTAAACATTTCTTGTGGCAGTACCCCCCAACCCAAATTACGTAAAATCATTAGGCATGCGGAGTGGTGGTTGTCTGTACGCCAGTAGTGTTTTGAAAATAATAATTCGGGTTTTAACGTCTCATCTCGACTTGCCACCACAATTTGTCTCGTACCCAAAATCTGCTCATAAGAAACATGCTCTTGGCTTGCGAGCGGATGGGTTTTTGAAATAACAGGAATTAAAGCTTCACGTTTGAGTTCTACAAACTGCTCTCTATTGTCTAAATGTTCACGTTCAAACATAAGGGCCAGTTGGGCAGAGCCATCTAGTAACATGTGAAGAGCATCCTCTTGAGGGGCAGACACAATATTAATTTGTAGGTCAGGGAAGCGGCTTTCTAATAGACAAACATAGTCGGTCCAATTGGTATGTAGCAGCTCAGACACTACAACAATAGTAAGATTAGGTTCCAGTCCAGTACTTAATGCATGCGCGTGCTGTTTCCATTGATTCATTTCAATTAATAGTTGCGCCGTTTTTTCATATAGCACTCGTGCTTCAGCTGTTGGGGTAGGTTCACGGCCTTTACGTTCAAATAATGTCAGGTTCAAATCGATTTCTAAATTGGCAATAGACATGCTTACAGCAGAGGGAACTTTACCGAGTTTCCGTGCTGCTGCTGAAAATGAACCTGTTTCCATAACGGCCTGAAACATGAGCAATTGTTCTTGATTAATATTCATCTGTCAAAAAAACTGAAAGAACCTAATTGGATTAATCAAAATTATAAAAATAAAATGCACATTATCCAAGTAATTATTGAGTATTTAAAAATGTTGATTTCCAAGAGAAGACTCATTCATGCAATCAGTTATGAAGGAATTTTATTGGTCATCATTGCGATTGCATTAAGTTTTATTTTTGACATGCCGATGGAAGTGACCGGAACACTTGGTGTGTTTATGGCAGTGGTTTCAGTTTTCTGGAATATGATTTTTAACCACTATTTCGAAAAAGTAGAGCATAAATATAATTGGGAAAGAACGATCCCTGTGCGGATTTTACATGCAATTGGTTTTGAGGGTGGTTTGCTGATTGCGACTGTTCCAATGATTGCATATATGATGCAGATGACAGTGATTGATGCATTTATTTTAGATATTGGCTTAACCTTATGTATTTTGGTTTATACCTTTATTTTCCAGTGGTGCTATGACCATATTGAAGATAAGTTTTTCCCAAATGCTAAAGCTGCATCACTTCATTAAAATTAACTAGTTAAAGTAAAAAAGCACCCATCAGGGTGCTTTTTTTTAGGTGAATCGTAAAATTATTTCTCTACGATTGCTACAACGCCTTCACCACCTGCTGTACAGATCGAGATTAATGCGCGGCCTGAACCTTTTTCATTAATTAATTTCGCAGCAGTAGCCAAGATACGACCACCAGTTGCAGCAAATGGGTGACCTGCACCTAAAGATGAACCATTTACGTTAAGTTTAGAGCGGTCAATTGAACCTAAAGGTGCATCTAAGCCAAGACGTTCTTTACAGAATTTTTCGTCTTCCCAAGCTTTCAATGTAGATAACACTTGAGATGCAAATGCTTCATGGATTTCGTAGAAATCGAAATCTTGAAGTTTAATGTTAGCGCGCTTAAGCATACGAGGTACTGCATAAGCAGGAGCCATTAACAAACCTTCTTTAGGGCCGTTCTTACCAATGAAGTCAACAGCTGCTGTTTCTGAGAAAGAAAGATAAGCTAAAACTTCATGACCGTTTTCTTTTGCCCATTCTTCAGATGCGAGCAATACAACAGAAGCGCCGTCAGTTAACGGAGTTGAGTTACCTGCAGTCATTGTTGCAGTTTCGCCTTTACCGAAAACTGGTTTTAACTTAGCAAGTTTTTCAACTGTACTGTCTGCACGTAAGTTGTTGTCACGGTTAAGACCTAAGAAAGGAGTCATTAAGTCATCAAAGAAACCACGCTCATAAGCAGCAGCAAGTTTTTGATGGCTGCTTGCAGCTAGCTCGTCTTGTGCTTCACGAGTGATACCCCATTCTAAAGCAGTAATTGCTTGGTGCTCACCCATTGAAAGGCCAGTACGTGGTTCACCGTTGCTTGGTGCATCAAGAAGCTTTTTAAAATCAATTTTTGTTAAAGCTTTAAGGCGGTCTTTACCCGTTTTAGCAACATTGAGCTCAAGTAAAACTTTACGTAAGCCATCACCTACAGCAATCGGCGCGTCAGAAGTTGTATCTACACCACCTGCAATACCTACGTCGATTTGACCAAGTGCAATTTTGTTGGCAACGACAAATGCTGCTTGTAAACCTGTACCACATGCAATTTGAATGTCATAAGCAGGAGTTTCAGGAGCAAGATCTGTGCTCAGTACAACTTCACGAGTCATGTTGAAATCACGGCTGTGTTTTAAAACAGCGCCCGCAACAACTTCACCAATACGCTTACCTTGTAAATTAAAGCGTTCAACCAAACCATTCAATGCTGCTGTCAGCATGTCAGAATTAGACGCTTTGAAATAAGCAGTATTTGAACGTGCAAATGGAATACGGTTGCCACCAATAATTGCAACGCGGCGAACAGTGTTTTGACTCATGGTTTTATCCTGTTGAACAGAAGGTTTGGTTTTTGTTGCTTTTGGTGCTGCAGCTACATTTGAAGATGTAGACGGGGTTGCTGAAGCAGCGCTCTTACTACGAGGGCTACGTGCAGGTGCAGTCGTTGAACGAGTACGTGTCGTTTTTTGTGTATTAGTTGCTGCTTTAGGAGTAGTGCTGTTACGCTTAGCCGTGTTAGAAGCCGACTTTGATGTATTTGACACTTTTTCCTGAGCAGAATTCTCGACTGCTGGATTTTCTTGAGTTGTTTTGCTCATAAGGCTTTTCCAAGCATAATAACGATATTCTTGCTAGCTACCTTAACACAATTCAAATAGACCTGTATTGACTAGAATGACATTGTAGATAGCATTCAGGTCAAGACATCCAAAGATGAACTCAAGTATGATTTGGAGTAACTCTAATGAACGACTGATTTCATATTGTTTCTGTCCATCTCATAACATAATGAAGCCTGTCGTAGAAAATTCATTTCTTTGAGAGATAATAATCATGACTGATCAATACCAAGCATTTACGCAATCTCCTATTGGTAAATTCGTTGTTAAAAATCTGGGTTTACCATCACCAGTTGCATTAGAGCGTTTTGAAAGTGCTCAGCCAATAGTGAATGGTGCAGTATTGGTTGGCGCAGCGCCATCAAGTGTATTGTCTGGTGAGATTGCACAAGTACTTAGCAATATTCATGCTGACAGCTATGTAGGGAATAATGTTGCATTACAGCAAGAAGCTGCAAAAGTTGGTTTAAATTTACGCCCATTCAATGCAGGCGACAAAGAATCAAAATTCAAAGCAGTAGTATTTGATGCTTCTGGTATTCAAAACTCAGAACAGTTAAACGAACTTTATAAATTCTTTAATCCGATTGCACGTCAAGTTGCAACTTCTGGTCGTGTAATTGTGATTGGTACAACGCCTGAAACTGCAAAAACTGTAAAACAGGCGATTGCTCAGCGTGCACTTGAAGGTTTTATCAAATCTGTAGGTAAAGAGTTTAAAAAGGGTATTACTGCACAAGTTGTTTATGTAGACGAAGGTGCTGCTGCAAACCTTGAATCAACTTTACGTTTCTTGCTTTCTCCACGTTCAGCTTATGTGTCTGGTCAAGTAATTCGTGTATCTAAAGCAGATGTAGTTGATGTTGATTGGGCAAAACCACTTGCTGGTAAAACTGCATTGGTAACTGGTGCGAGCCGTGGTATTGGTGAAGCAATTGCACATGTGTTGGCGCGTGATGGCGCTCATGTTATTTGTTTAGATGTACCACAACAACAAGCTGACCTTGACCGTGTAGCTGCTGACATTGGTGGTTCTACATTGGCAATTGACATTACTGCTGCCGATGCAGGCGAAAAAATTAAAACTGCTGCGGCTAAACAAGGCGGTTTAGATATTATCGTTCATAACGCAGGTATTACTCGTGACAAAACTTTGGCAAACATGAAGCCAGAGCTTTGGGACTTGGTAATTAACATTAACTTGTCTGCTGCTGAACGTGTAAATGACTACTTGTTAGAAAACGATGGTCTAAATGCAAATGGCCGCATTGTTTGTGTATCATCAATTAGTGGTATTGCGGGTAACCTTGGTCAAACCAACTATGCTGCATCTAAAGCTGGTGTGATTGGTCTAGTGAAATTTACTGCGCCTATCTTAAAAAATGGTATTACCATTAACGCAGTAGCACCTGGCTTTATCGAGACTCAAATGACTGCGGCAATTCCATTTGCAATTCGTGAAGCTGGTCGCCGTATGAATTCAATGCAACAAGGTGGTTTACCTGTTGATGTAGCAGAAACAATTGCATGGTTTGCATCAACTGCGTCTACTGGTGTAAACGGTAACGTTGTACGTGTGTGTGGACAAAGCTTGTTGGGCGCTTAAGCACTTTTAGCTAAATAGGGGTGCTTGTGCATCCCTTTTTTATTCAAGAATCTATAAATTATAAAAGGTTAGGTATGAATACTCGTCATTTTAGCCAACTACCAAAAGCGGCATTGGCTTATCCAAAAGTAGTACAAGGCTTAATTTTTAAAAAGCCTCAGGGGCCAAAAATCTTGCCACAAGTTGAATATGTGGTAGACCGTCTTGAAATTGATCAGAGCCATCTCAAAGCTTATAACGAAGTATGTGGCTTTCAAAATAATGGCTTTGTACCGGCAATTTATTTGGCTGTGCTTTCTCAAAGTTTGCAAATGCACATGATGACAGCAGAAGCATTTCCATTTCCAATTTTAGGTTTAGTTCATATTCGTAACCAGATTAAACAAACCAGACCAATTGGTGTAACTGAAAAACTAACCTTGTCATGCAAATTTGGGGAATTAAAACCGCATGATAAAGGTGTTCAGTTTGACTTTATTACCACGGCAAAAGTTGGCAATGAAGTGGTGATGGAAGGCTTAACGACTTATTTATCTCGTCAAAAAGTCGAGAAAAGAGTGGGTGAGAAAGCCAAAGAAGAACAAGCGCCAGCTTATGTTCCAAAGGCAGAGTGGGATATTTTAGAAAACACAGGCCGCCGTTATGCGAAAGTGTCTGGTGATTTTAACTTAATTCATATTCATGCCATTACTGCAAAAGCATTTGGTTTTAAGCAAGCAATTGCGCATGGTATGTGGAGCAAAGCTAAAGCACTAGCGAATCTTGAATTACCTAATGCTTATGAAGCAGATGTGTGGTTTAAGCTACCAATGTTCTTACCGTCAAAAGTTGAGTTTTTAACTGCCAATACAGACAAAAAGACTGATTTCTTGATTCGTAATGCGAAATCACAAAAACCGCATGTTGCAGGAACAGTAAAAGCATTATAAAAATATCAGCAGCCTGAACAGAGGTTTGGGCTGCTTTTGAGCAAAATAACAAAAAATGCAAGGAACTTCATGTGATTAAAGAAATTTTACTGGCCGATACCCATAACTATCACGGTATTTTAGATGAACGTTTTATTGATTTAGCTCACCAGTTCAGCCGTCTTCAAGATGCTAGAACTGGACAAGGTGGAGCTGCATTAGCGGTTTATTTTAGAGGCCAGAAAGTTGTAGATATTTATACAGGTCTCAAATCACAAACTGAAGCTTGGCAACCCGATACTTTGGCAGTTTGCTATTCTACAGGTAAAGGCGTACTTGCAACCTTAGCGCATATTTTAGTAAGTGAAGGTTTTTTAGAATACGATAAACCGATTGCGACTTATTGGCCTGAATTTGCTCAAAATGGTAAAGAGCAAATGACTTTACGTCATGTGCTAAGTCATCAAAGTGGTATGTTTGATGTTCGAAATATTATCGAAAGTGCAAGAGAAATGCTCGACTGGTCTCATATGTTAAATGTGATTGCAGCGACTAAGCCTAGATTCCTTGCCGGAGAGGGCAATGCTTATCAAGCTTTAACATTTGGCTGGCTGGTAGGCGGTGTGCTTGAGAAAGCAACTGGTCAATCTTTAGATCAGCTCATGCAAAAATATCTCGTTGAGCCTTTGCAGTTAGACGGTGCTTATTTTGGTACACCTGCAAGTGAGCTAGACCGTGTAGCACGTTTAATTATTCAACCAAAACCTGAAAAACCAGCGGCTCCCCAAGTTGAAAAACCTAAAAAGCCTCAAGCACGCAAGAGTTCACTCTCTGAAAAAATGATTACGTGGACTGGACAAGACCCGCAAGATTTTCAGGATGCCATGATTCCAAAAGGAATGAAGCATTTTAGTTTCTTTAGTGATGAAGGGTTACAAGCAGTCATTCCAGCGGCGAACGGCACGTTTACTGCAAATAGTCTTGCTAAAATTTATGCGATGCTGGCAAATCACGGTGAATGGGATGGACAGCAACTTATTCGCCCAGAAATATTTAAAGAGCTCAGTACTATTCAAAGTTATGCACGTGATCGTGTCATGCCAATTCCGATGAATTGGCGTTTAGGATATCACCGCATTATTACCATGGGTAAACGCGCTAAAAATGGCTTTGGGCATATTGGTTACAATGGTTCAGGGGCGTGGTGCGATCCTGAGCGCGACCTGAGTTTTGCCTATATTCATAATTTTCAAATTGGTTCAATCACGGGTGATTACCGTTTGTGGGGGCTGACTCAAGAAGCCTTACGTTGCACTGACCAAATTTTAAAAGGCCGTAAAGGTTGGTTCTAATTTTAGTGTTGTAAAGCTGGTATTTTAATTAATGCCAGCTTCAATATTTATAATAATTCTAGACGAATAATTGCTTCGGTATGACGCTTGAAGTCTTCTTCAGCTAAACCGTGTAAACCAAGTTGATAAATACCTTCTAATCCGCACACAAAAGCAATGAGTCGCCAAGCTATGTCTGTTGAATTAGATATATTTTTAAATTCACCTTCTTTTTTACCAGATTCAATTGCTCGCACAATTGTTTGATGCCAATTCTGCATGGCAAGGTTATAAGCCTTTCGTATTTCAACATCTTGTTCAATTAAGAGTTCAGCCTCATTCCATAAGCGTAAGTAGGGCTGAAGTCTATCTATGTTTTCTGCGCCTAATAAGATGAATAGCCTTTGAAATTGGCTAGTCGTTTTTAGGGTTTGTTCAATTTCATCAAGCTGTTCCATTAGCTTTAGAAAAGCTTCAGCTTTTAAATGAGATGCCGAAGAAAAGTGGTGGTGAACTTGTCCGGTTGATGTTTGTGCTTCTGTTGCGATTCGGCGTACCGTCATGGCTGTAAAACCTTCAGCCAAAGCAACTTGCATGGCAGCTTGCAGAATCATTTCTCTGCGTTGATCGCGATTAAGATAGGCCATGTTTCTTTCACCTGACAGAATTCGACACAAATTACATTAAAACTAAAAGTTGGACAAGTGTCCAATTGTGTATATAATAACCATGATTTGAACACATGTCCAAGTTTTGGATATTGAAGAGCGTTATGCAAAAAAAATGGTTAATTCTGACAATTATCGTCCTTATATATTTACCAGTTACGATTGATGCAACGGTGATGCATGTTGCAACACCATCTTTAAGTGCAGCATTGAATTTAACTGCCAATCAGCTTTTATGGGTCATTGATATTTATTCACTGATTATGGCGGGTTTGATTTTGCCGATGGGTGCACTGGGTGATCGTATTGGCTTTAAAAAATTATTATTTATTGGAACTGCAATTTTTGGAGTCGGTTCCTTAGCTGCGGCTTTTTCTCCAACAGCTTACGCGTTAATTGCTTCCCGTGCTGTTTTAGGTCTAGGGGCAGCGATGCTTATTCCTGCCACTTTATCAGGCATTCGTAATGCTTTTACCGAAGAAAAGCAGAGAAATTTTGCACTTGGTCTTTGGTCTACAGTGGGTGGCGGCGGAGCAGCTTTTGGTCCATTAGTTGGTGGATTTGTACTGGAACATTTCCATTGGGGAGCAGTATTCCTCATCAATATCCCGATTATTTTAGTGGTTCTGGTCATGATCGCGATGATCATTCCTAAACAACAAGAGAAAACGGATCAGCCAATTAATTTAGGGCAAGCTTTAATTTTGGTTGTAGCCATTTTAAGCCTCATCTATTCAATCAAATCGGCGATGTACAACTTCTCGGTACTTACAGTCGTGATGTTTGTGGTGGGTATAAGTACTTTAATTCACTTCATTCGAAGCCAAAAAAGAATGACCACGCCAATGATTGATCTGGAGTTATTTAAACATCCAGTGATTTCTACCAGCATTGTGATGGCGGTGGTTTCCATGATTGCTTTGGTTGGCTTTGAATTACTCTTGTCTCAAGAGTTGCAGTTTGTGCATGGGTTTTCTCCATTACAGGCAGCCATGTTTATTATTCCATTCATGATTGCAATTAGTTTAGGTGGTCCATTAGCTGGTATTTGCTTGAATAAGTGGGGGCTTAGACTTGTATCTACTGTTGGTATTTTAATAAGTGGATTTAGTCTATGGGGGCTTGCCCAGCTTAACTTTTCGACCGATCACTTTTTAGCGTGGACGTGTATGGTCTTTTTAGGCTTTAGTATTGAGATTGCCTTACTGGCTTCAACTGCTGCGATTATGTCATCTGTTCCACCACAAAAAGCAAGTGCAGCAGGTGCAATTGAAGGTATGGCCTATGAACTTGGAGCTGGTTTAGGCGTCGCTATTTTTGGGTTAATGTTGTCTTGGTTTTATAGCCGCTCAATTATTTTACCAGCAGAGCTTCCATCGAACTTAATTGAAAAAGCGAGTATCTCGATTGGTGAAACCATGCAATTAGCTTCTAACCTTGAAAGCCCTTTGGGAGGGCAATTAATTGCAGTTGCTCAGCAAGCTTTTAGCTATGCGCATAGTTGGGTACTCACTATTTCAGCTATTTGTTTCTTCCTTTTAACTGTATTTGTCTGGTTTAGCTTTCCTGAGAAAGTAAACTAAAATAAAGGGTAAAAAGAGAGATTTATCTTTCTTTTTACCCTCAAATGTCTTTTTTAATATTTTCTTTATAATAAATTTAGTTATTTAATTCTCATAAACAACCCATTCTTTAATAAATTTCATGTTTTTATTTCAAAATGATTCAATATTCATGTAATTGAAATTTAATGAAAAAATGATTGATCGAAAATTGACTGTAAAAAAATGGTTTGTTAACCTGCTATTCGAAAATCTAAAAACAAATAAAAGAGGCCGCTGTGAATTTTAAATTAAAAACATCACTTATTATTGGAGTAATTGTTGCGTCTTCACTTGTGTATGCCGCAACTGTACTTTCACCAAATCAGAATAATAATAGTGGATCAATACCATCTGGTTATTCAGATTTAGAATTTTCTTTAGCAAATGGGAATTGGGTCAAAAATCTCTCTTTACCGGCAAGTGCTAATAATTCGGACAAAATTACAATTCGTTCTAGTGCCGCCTATAGTAGTTATTTAGATACTTCTAATACGAATATTCCGTTAGAAGTGTTGAAGATAAATAGCGGAGATGTTTATCAATTCATCTTTAATAGCAGTCAAAATAAATGGATTGCTCAGTTAGCGACGGTTAGTCCTACCAATGGTACTAACTATGAGGTTGTACCTTTAACAACCGCATCAATGCAAAAAGTACTCATTCAAAATGACAAATGGGCACAAACCATTGCTTTACCAAGTGACGTACGTGACGGAACAACCGTACAAGTTGTTTCTACAGCAAGTGCAAGCTCAGAGATTGATAAAACAAATTTACTTTTCCCGAGCAGTTTTACATTAAAAAATGGTTCGGAATATTGGTTTAAATATTATTCTGCTTTAGGAAAATGGGTTCCAGAATATATAAAACCTCAGAAGCTAAATGTTCAGCAAATCGGAACATCTTTAGCCGCGGTAAGTAGTCCACTTACCGAAATTGCATTTGGAGATGGGAACTGGGTCTCGAATTTCACTTTGCCTACCACTGCAAGTGATCGAGATAGAGTTATTATCAAGTCTACAGCGACTTGGTCAGCAAAGATTAATAATACCAATGTTAATAGCCAAGCGACTTTAACGCTTAAAACAGGCGATCAATATGAGTTTATGTATGTAAGTGATAAAGGCTATTGGCAGCTGATCTCTTCACCAACAAAGGTGATTGATTCAACGGCAACAATCCCTGCAACTTTACCGAATATGACTCAGCCCACTTTAAAGGTAAAACTGTCTACATCAAATTGGCAGCCGACTTTGCAGCTACCCGCTCAAGCTCAAGTCGGGGATAAGGTGGTTATTGTGTCGAATGCATCGGCAGACACCTATATTAATGCTGCTAATGGTTTGTCGACAGCAATTAAAAATGGTGAAAATCGCCGTTTTATTTACACTGCTCAAGGCTGGACAGTAGATAGTTATACAATTGATATGTTGTTAGTTTCTAGTCCAGAAGTAAATGCAATTTTAGGAGAGAGCGCTGCAAAACTTAGAATGATTGAAGGCGTAAATCTAACAAACTTAACCGCTGAAAATTCAAATGCGCGTTTTTACTTAAGAGATGTGGGCTATTTAACTTATAAAATCCCTGCTGCCACTTTAAAAGAAGCAATTTCTACTGGACGAGATGACACGACGGTACAAAATGAGCGTAAACGTGTATTGGCAGACGGTGTTTATTATCAAGGTAATGAACCTGGTGACGGTGGTTGTGGCTGGGCTTGGATTAATGCTTCTGCATATAACATGATTGGTGCAAATGATATTGCAGGTTGTTCTTTTGCCGCTATGCGTCATGAAGTCGGGCACAATCTTGGCCTGTACCATAATGGTTCAACCAATATTGGTTCAGGTTTTGCCCATCCGTTAGGAAGTACCGCAATGGGTGGTAATAATATTAATTTTTACTCTAGCCCGTATCTGTATAACCCTAAATATGGTGTACGTTTAGGTGAAGAAGGAAAAATTGATGCGGTTAGTGTGATTAACCTGAATGCGCAGAAAATTTCTCTATATAACTAATCTCTATTTTAGCTGTAAATAATGAAGAAAAATAAATTGTTAATAGGAACTGCTATCGCTTGTGTGGCGTTAGCAGTTTTAATCTGGTTTGCTTTTTCACAGCAAAGCTCTTCTGCTTTAACATCGCCTTTAGAAAGTCAGCAAGAGGCTGGGACAAAAGTGGCAGATCGTCAGAATGAATTTTCTCGTCAAAATATGCTGAATTTGAGTTCATCAGAAAAGGAAAAGTTGTCTAGGCAACAAATTGTTTTTAATGAAATAGAAAAAGATCAGCTTCCTTCTAATATTAATTTTCCGCTGCTTAAAAATGCGAAAGGTATGGTCATTAAATATGATCCAAATATGATTGAACTTAAAAAAGTGGGTGACACTGTTAAGTTTCAAATGTTGGAATATGGCATTAATCGCACAGGAAAAATAGTAGAGATTGAACCTGTTGACCAAGATATTGTTCGGTGGACTGGAAAATTTGATCAGGGCGATCCAAATCAGAATTTCTTTACTATTACTCAAAGTCAAAAAGACCACTATACGGTCATGCAAATTTTTACCGAGAAAGGAAATTATTCGGCTGAAATTAAGGATGGTGTAGGGCTAGTGCAAACGATAGATGAAGGTGTAACTGATCAAGAGCTACATCATGATCATCCGTAGGCAAATAAAAGCTTCTGGCTTTGAAAAAGAGAGTGGTTCGCAGTTTATCTGTACGGATATGAGCTTTATGCGTTCACACTCTTTTAAAAACAAAGTATGCTTATGCCTGTAATAAGGAGCATACATGTATCAAGTACTTGCTAGAAAATACCGTCCACGTAATTTCAATGAGTTAGTGGGGCAAAACCATGTTTCTCGTGCATTAAGTAGTGCATTGGAACGCGGTCGTCTTCACCATGCTTATTTATTTACAGGAACGCGTGGTGTAGGTAAAACTACAATTGCACGTATTTTAGCCAAGTGTTTGAACTGTGAAACAGGTGTGACTGCTACACCATGTGAAGTTTGTGCAACGTGTAAGGCGGTAAATGAAGGCCGTTTTATTGATTTAATCGAAATTGATGCTGCTTCAAGAACAAAAGTAGAAGATACTCGTGAACTATTAGACAACGTTCCTTATGCACCAACGCAAGGTCGTTTTAAAGTTTACCTGATTGACGAAGTACATATGCTATCGACGCATTCTTTTAATGCGTTATTAAAAACACTAGAAGAACCACCAGAACACGTTAAGTTTCTGTTTGCTACGACTGACCCACAAAAGCTACCGATTACGGTCATTTCACGTTGTTTGCAATTTACTTTACGACCTTTAGCTGTAGATGAAATTACTAAGCACCTTGGCGCTATTCTTGAAAAAGAGCAAATTAATGCTGATCAGGATGCAATTTGGCAAATTGCTGAATCTGCTCAAGGTTCACTGCGAGATGCACTATCTTTAACTGACCAAGCGATTGCTTATGGACAGGGTGCTGTACATCATCAAGATGTTAAAGAAATGCTTGGGTTGATTGACCGTACAATTATTTATGATTTGATTTTAGCGGTTCATCAAAACCAACGTGAGAAAGTTAGTCAGCTTTTATTGCAATTTAGACATCAAGCGCTAGATGTTTCACTGGTGCTTGACCAGCTCATTTCAACATTGCATGAATTGGCAATTTTGCAATATCTACCTGATTTGAGTTTGAAATATAGCGATGAAATCAATCGCAAAATCATGCAACTGTCTAAGCTAATTTCTGCTCAAGATTTGCAGCTTTATTACCAAATCGCATGTAAAGGTCGTTCAGACTTGCAACTTGCCGTAACGCAAGAGCAAGGTTTTGAAATGTGTATTTTACGCTTATTGGCATTCCGTCCTTTAGCGCCAAATGAAATTTTAGTATCAGAGCCTGTTCAACAAAATGAGCAAGCAGTAGTAGGGCTAAATCAACAAGCTCAGCAAACAGTTCAAGAGATTCCACCTGTAAGTACTGTTCAGCCGGTTGAAGTTATTAATCAACCCGCTATGGTTGAACCTGAACCTGAACCTGAACCTGAACCTGAACCTGAACCTGAACCTGAACCTGAGTCTAATCAGGATTTAATGGTATTTGATCCAAATCATCATGAGCTGATTGGACTTGAGTCAGCAGTTATTCAAGAGACCGTTAGTGTTCTAGAAGAAGATTTCATACCAGTACCAGAACAGAAGTCAGTACAGGTTCAAGCTGAAACCCAAGCCAAACAAATTGAACCAGAACCAGCTTTTATTGCTGAGTCTCAAGGTTTGTTTGAAGAATCTAGCGCTGCTGAATTTTCCCTCGGTCAGGATGCGCCTTTAACTCATGACTTAGTTTCTGAACCTATTATTGAGCAGCAACAATTGGTGCAACCCGAAGTGGTTATTGAAACTGCTACAGCTGTAGAAGAATCTAGCGCAACTGATAACGGGCAGTTGATGCCTCAGGATATTTTGAAGCTTTCTGCTCAAGTTTTGGAAAGTGAGTGGACACTTGAAAAATGGGAATACTGGTTTAGAAACAGCCAGCTTTCCCCAGCCGTTCAAGAACTTGCTCAACATGGTGTAATGACTGGAGAAATTGGTGGTAACACGGTTTTCCATATTCCTCAAGAATATGAAAATATGCTGACCCAATTACAGCAAGGCCTCATTGATGCATTAAACGAGCAATGGCCGAATACACAATTTACGGTTGAGTATGGTGCAGTTAATACATCTACACCTTATGTCATGCAAAGCATTCGTAAAGAAAAAGCTTTCCATAGAGCGACAGAACTATTACAGCAACAACCCGTTATAAAAAGCCTGATTGATACTTTTGATGGCGAACTCCAAAATATTCAATTAAAGCCTTAAATTTACATAAATTTTGACCTTGTGAGAAATGTGGAAATAATAGAATTTTCATATTTTTCACTGGATTGAAATATTCAGGTCACGCCACTGTCATTGTACTTTTCTATGTTAGCCATTTTAGATTTTAAATGGACTATATATCGTCATGAAAAGGCAATGCACAGGAACACCTTCCTTTAAATATTCTTATTTTTTATTAATCGGCGCCATTCTGCTGAGTGGTTGTAACGACTCATCAAATGATAATTCAAATACACCAGAGACAGGTAAAAAGCCTGTAATGCGCTGTGCTCCTTAAACTTAAATAATAAAAAGAACCTGATCATGATTACACGTCGTAAATTTTTAAATTACTCTTTAAATATGGGTTTTGGTGCTGCGGCATTGGCAGCTTTTCCATCTAGTATTCAAAAAGCTTTAGCCATTCCTGCAAATAATAAAACGGGTACTATTCAAGATATTGAACACGTTATTATTTTAATGCAGGAAAACCGATCTTTTGATCATTACTTTGGTACGTTAAAAGGCGTTCGAGGTTTTGCTGACCGCTTTACAATTCCCTTGCCAAATGGTCGTAAGGTTTGGGAACAGCTTAGACGCAATCGGCAAGTTTTAACGCCTTTTCATTTAGACGGTACAGCCAATAATGCACAGCGTGCAGATGGCACACCGCATACATGGAACGATAGTCAGTTGGCATGGGATAATGGGCGTATGGCGAACTGGCCAACTCATAAGACTGATATATCCATGGGCTACTTTAAAGAAAAAGAAATTCCATATCAGTTTGCGCTTGCCAATGCCTTTACGATTTGTGATGCCTATCATTGCTCTATGCACACTGGAACAGATGCTAACCGCTCTTTTCATTTAACTGGAACTAATGGGGCAACACCGACCAAGCGTTCATTTGTAAATAACGAATGGGACTGGATTGATGGTAATCCTGCCACGGCAGATCGCGGTTATACATGGAAGACCTATGCCGAAAGATTAGAAGAAGCAGGGGTAAGTTGGATTTGTTATCAAAATATGCCGGATGAATGGGGCGATAATATGCTTGGTGCATTTCGTTCCTTTAGAAAGGCAAACATTGCTTCTGGTTACCCAGTTGCAAGTGGTGGTGAACCAAACAAACCATATGCAGATACGGGCCAAAAACTACCGTATAAAGCCTATGACTCTGCTACGGATAATGCCAAAAATCCACTCTATAAAGGCATTGCAAATACACTACCGGGCAATAAGCCTGAAGAATACCTCGATGCTTTTAAACGCGACATTCGTGAAGGTATGTTACCTCAAGTGTCTTGGATTAATGCGCCCTCAATTTATTGCGAACATCCAGACCCTTCAAGTCCTGTCCAAGGGGCATGGTTTATTCAAGAAATTATTGATGCATTAACTGCTGTGCCAGAAGTCTGGAGTAAAACAGCACTGCTTATTAACTTCGATGAAAATGATGGTTACTTTGACCATGTACCGTCACCATCTGCGCCATCACGACTTGCAAATGGTCAGTATGCTGGCAAATCGACATTAAGTAGTGCCGATATGCAGGATGAATATTTTGATCATGCTGCGCCTGAAGGAAGCCATTCTCAGCCTACACCTGATGGTCGTGTTTATGGTCCGGGTCCTCGTGTTCCGTTATATGTGATTTCCCCATGGAGCCGTGGTGGCTGGGTCAATTCGCAAGTGTTTGACCATACCTCTGTACTCATGTTTTTAGAAAAACGTTTTGGGGTTAAAGAGCCGAATATCAGTGCGTACCGCCGTGCAGTGTGTGGTGATTTAACCAGTGCATTTAACTTTAAAACTCCAAATGCAGATGTTTTACCGCAGCTGAGCGGTAAACAAACACGTGTGCAGGCAGATACATTAAGGGTAAATCAAGAAGCTTTGCCTGCTGTTCCTGTACCAACGGATATTAAGTTGCCGATCCAGCAAAGTGGCATACGTTTGTCGCGTGCGCTACCTTACGAATTGCATACCAGTGCGCGCTGTAAAGCGGATGGCAAAGTGCAATTAATATTCTCTAATACAGGTACACAAGCTGCGGTTTTTCATGTTTATGACAAACTTAACTTAGACCGTATTCCAAAGCGTTATATTGTCGAGCCGAATAAAACTTTAGACGATGAATGGGATGCTTTAAAAGATAACCTAGGTTGTTATGACCTATGGGTACTTGGTCCAAATGGCTACCATCGTCATTTCAAAGGGGATACTCAACGTATTGTTGATAGTGGCGTTAAACCTGAAATTCGCGTCTGTTATGACATTGCCAATGGTGATGTTTATGTCGAACTTATGAATGAAGGAACCAAGGATGCAATATTGACGATAAAACCTTGTGCATACCGAAAAGATGCACCTTTACAACTTACCGTAAAAGTGGGACAGCTTGTTAAGCAGCATTGGGCTTTGGCTGATGTAGGGCATTGGTATGATTTTGAAATCACGAGTCAGAGTGATCCGTATTATTACCGACGTTTTGCGGGCCGAGTCGAAACGGGTGAAGACTCCTTTAGTGATCCCGCAATGATGTAAGTTTAGGTGGGCAAAAAGAACAGATCATTTTCTTTTTGCCCCATTTTTTATAATAAAAAATTCTCTAATACTGCACGAATTGACTCAGAAATTGGAACAGTCTTACGCGTTTCACGATCTACAAACACATGCACAAAATGCCCTTGAGCTGAGGCTTGATCTTGACCTTGTTTAAAGATTGCCAATTCATAACGTAGTGAAGTCGTACCGATTTTACCAATCGCAACACCTACTTGAATAATTTCTGGAAATGATAACTCTTGTAAAAAGCTACAAGCTGAATCAACCACTAACCCAATTGACTTTGCTTCATGAATATCAAAACCTGTTTTCTGAATGAGCAATGCATTGGCTGCTGTATCGAAGTAGCTATAGTAAGTCACATTATTCACATGACCATAAATATCATTATCTGCCCAACGCGTTTGAATATCTAAAAAGAACTTAAATTGATCTCGGTTTCTTAAAACTGGTTTAGTCATTAATGAATCGCCTGATAAATTGCCAAAGCAGCTGCTTCTGTCATATCTCGTGGATTATTTTGTAGCAAGCGAGTTTGTAACATGGCATCTTGTGCAAGCCGAGGTAAGCTCGACTCATCAATACCCAAATCTCTAAGTTTTAAGGTCAAGCCACTACGGTCTAAGTGGTTCTGCATATGGTCAATAAACAGATCACACAAGCCATCGGTGCTGCCATTACTGTATGGATCGAGCCATTGCATAAGTTCTGCATAGTATTTTTTTGCATTGGGCGCATTAAATTTTAATACTTCGACCAACACTAAGGCATTGGTATGTCCATGTGATAAATGAAAATGACCGCCCAATGGGTAAGCTAAAGCATGTACAGCGGCAACAGGCGAGTTTGCGAATGCTTGACCTGCGAGCATTGAACCGAACAGCATGTTTTGACGTGCTTCTAAATCATTACCATCTTTAAGAACTTTCGGTAAGTTATGGTTTAGTAGCTTCAAAGCATTCTTAGCTAAAATATCGGTGTATATATTCTTCTTGTGTTTAGAGGTATATGCCTCAATGGCATGCACCATCGCATCGATACCTGTTGCAGCAGTAATATGAGCTGGCAAGTTTTGAGTAAAGGTAGCATCAAGAATTGCAGTGTCTGCGTACAGTACTGGAGAGACAATCCCCATTTTTGTCGTTTCACCCGTGGTGACAATGGAGATAGGCGTTACTTCCGAACCCGTACCGGCTGTCGTTGGAATTAAAATAAGCGGAAGGCGAGCTGTGGTGACTTGGTTTACGCCATACATGTCTTGCAAACTTTGAGTCTGGTCGGGGTGGGCGAGTAAAGCAATAACTTTTGCAACATCTAAAGAACTGCCACCACCAAAACCAATAATGGCATCTACATTTTGCTGTTTTGCATAATTGGCTGCATCTAAGACCACTTGTTCTGGTGGGTCAGCCTGTACATCTGCATAAATGTCATATTCAATATTGAGTGTATCTAAAATTTGAAGAATGGGTAGATGTAACTGATTTTTGATCATGCCTGCATCGGTGACCAGTAATAACTTACGGTAAGCTTTTGATGACAAAACATTTTGTAATTCTTGTATAGAGCCTAAGCCAGAGATGATGTTTGGAACGGTTTGAAATTGAAAATGGCTCATATACGTTATTTCCTTATTCTTGAAAATTATTGTTGAACGATTCTATAAGATTCAATCTTTAAATAACTTAGCATAAGACACTTTAAAATAAAGTAGTTCTGGGGCAATTATGTTGAGTGTTGTATAAGATGAGCACTGTTTTTATGTGCTCTAAATCGGATATTCAGGCGATGCACAAGTTATTTAAGAAGCCATTGAACGGTGGGCTTTTTGTTATTTATAGGGCTCTGTTGATTTTCTGGCAAGCTTCTAATTTATATAATGTCTTAACAATTTATAATTTTATTCGGTTCTAAAAAATGAAAATTTCTAAAACTTTACTTAGTGTTATTGGATGTACTTGCTTTATGCTTAGCTCCGCAGCGATGGCAAAAACCAACTCTGGTGTATATTCACCTCAAAAGGGTGTAATTTGTGACAAATACATTTGCGCAGACAAAAAGGGTATCTCTAAAAAACTTACAGCTAAATACTTAGGCACTTATAAAGCGAATAAAGCGTTCTCTCAAGGCGATTTTGATACTTCAGCATTTACACTTTCAAATGGTGTGTTCTGTGATACCAAAACAAAACTATGTCATGTAGACCGATACTTCGAGAATGGTCATCGTAGTAAAATTGATAGAAATATGACTGATAAGTTATTTAAAAATAAATGATTTTTGTCTTCATGTTGCTTAAAAGCCCATAATATTTGAGCTTTTTTTATATCTAAATAAAAAGTTATTCCTTATTTCTGCGAGGAATAAGTTTCAGTTCCAGATTATTACGATCTATGATTTGATTAGATGAATCAACAAGCTTTAATTTGAGTTGATCATCTGAATTCTTCTTAAAAATTTTCACGACATCTTTATCGGCTTCAATAAAATTACTACCAGATTCAAGCATGGCAAGCAAAACAATATTTAAGCTTTTACCTTTTTTGGTGAGTAAGTATTCTTTACGCTCTCGTACACCCACTTCCTTATAAATTGATAGTTCAAATATTTCTAATTGGATGAGGTGTTTTAGACGATTAGATAAAATTTGCTTTGATATACCTGTATTTACTAAAAAATCATTAAATTTTGTTATCCCATAGAAAGCTTCTCTTAACAAGAGGATTGTCCATCTGTCATTCAATATTTCAGTAATTTTAAAGATTCCACATACATCTACGGGAAATTTATGATCTGGAATAATTTGATTTGACATTAGAGGGAGCTCCAATTAGGATGAGTCTATAATTTAGACCTAGCATTAATTCAGGTAGCATTATGCCATTTATAAATATACAAACTATAGAAGGTTTACTCGATAAAGACAGTAAGGCCGAACTTTTTAAACGGATAACAGACTTATTTGTAGAAATAGAGGGTAAGGGTAATCCAGCTTTTCGAGAGCATGTTTGGATTCGAATTGATGAATATCCACCTGAACAGTGGCAATTAGGTGGCTTAAGGCCAACAAAGGAAATGATTGAGTTAATGACTGCATCTAAGTGATTTATTTAAAGCCCTATGAGTAGGGCTTTTATAATTGAGTATGTGTTTGCTGAAAATATATTTAGCGTATCTAATGAAAATAAAAATACAAATTTAGCTACTTTGTCGCCTGATTTATCAACTTTTAATCTATTGATAAACATTATTTTCCTTTTCAAGCCATCTGAGTTTTGACAAAATGCAACTTGTCACAATGGTCAACTCAAACCTGACAACAATTGATAGTTTAGTCAGGATTTTGCAAGATTTTACGTGCAAAATACTTATTCATATGTAATTCAAGTGGTTGGAATAAATTTCTAATGGAAACGCAGTATAAGGTGTTATGTGTCTGTTTAGGAAATATCTGCCGTTCTCCCACGGCTGAAGTTGTTTTCAGACATTATTGTGATAAGCATCAACTTAATGTGATTGTCGATTCAGCTGGAACGAGCAATTATCATCCAAATAAAGCACCAGATCAGCGTAGCCAACTGCATGCGAAGAAAAGAGGCTATGACTTATCCTCTTTACGTGCCAGACAACTTTCAACTCAAGACTTTTTAGATTTTGATTTGATTTTGGCAATGGATCATCAGAACTTTGAAGATATTCATGATTTGCTACAAAGCGCTATCTTTCAATTTGGTAGCCATCAAATTCGAGCAAAAGTAGCATTAATGAGTGAACATGATCCTCAATATCCAAAACAAGCTTTGCCTGATCCTTATTATGGTGGGGATGATGGTTTCGAGCGCGTACTTGACCAATGTGAATCAAGTACTCTGGCATGGATTAATGTCTTAAAAAAACAATTGAATGTTTAAGAATAGGTTTATCAATACAATGCAAATTCAAAATCAAGTACAGCTTAAGCCATTCAATACTTTAAGTTTAGATGTAACATCTTCTCATTATACTAAGATCACGTCTGTTGAAGACATTAAGGAAGCTTTAGATTTTGCTAAAGCGCATGAGCTAAATGTACTTGTATTATCTGGCGGTAGTAATATGTTGCTACCGCAGCAAATTAATGCGTTAGTCATTCATCTTGATATTCAGGGTATAGAAGTTTTATCTGAAGATGAGGATTTTGTTTGTGTCAAAGTAGGTGCAGGGCAAGTTTGGCACGATTTTGTTTTATATAGCACACAGCAGAACTGGTTTGGCTTGCAAAATTTAGCCCTTATTCCGGGCTTAGTCGGTGCTTCACCCGTACAGAATATTGGTGCTTATGGTGTTGAGGTTGGTGAGTTTATTGAGTCAGTACAAGTCTATGACCGTAAACTTAAAGAGACCCAATCAATTTTGGCGGCCGACTGTCATTTTTCTTATAGACATAGCATTTTTAAAGATGATCCGACACGCTACATCATTACGCATGTTACCTTTAAATTACTTAAACAAGCTCATTTAAAGCTGAATTATGGTGATTTAAAGCAAGCGGTTGGAGACGACCTAACTGCTGAGAATTTACAAAATCAGGTCATCCGTATTCGCCAAAGTAAATTACCCGATCCTAAAGCATATCCAAATGTAGGAAGTTTCTTTAAAAACCCGATTGTAAGTGCTCAAGAATTTGAACGCTTAATCACACAATTTTCAACAATTCCACATTATCCTCAAGCCAACGGCAACGTTAAAATTGCAGCGGGCTGGTTAATTGATCAAGCAGGTTGGAAAGGGAAACAACTTGGTGTAGTAGGGATGTTTCACAAACAAGCGTTGGTTTTGGTGAATTATGCCAATGCATCTCTTGCTGATGTAAAGAAAACTTATCAAGCTGTACAACATGATGTTGATCAGCGGTTCCATGTTATGTTAGAACCAGAGCCTGTGCTTTATAACAGTTTAGGTTTAATTGAAAATCATACGGAATAGGTCTATGCCAAAAGTACACTTGATGGTACGTTTTGTACAAGTAGTTACTGTGCTATTTGTACTATTAGGCTGTTTCGTGGTTTTTTTATATTCGCCATTTTACTCAAAACTTATTGTAGCTGGACTTAACTATTTTGTTCCGGTAGATGTGAATGAAGTGGCAGCGGAAAGCCAGCGACAAGCTGCATTAAGTGAACATGATAACTTAGAACCAGGTTCAAATTTATGGATTGCACGTCAAGCATATTTAAAGCTGACCGAAGATGCGATACGTGAAAAAAAGACAGAAGACTTGGGCTACATCCAAGAGAACTATAAAGCTTTGCAGCAAATTATTCTTTTAGAAGAAAAAGAACAAGAGCAGGAAGAAGATGACGACACCTCAGCTGTAAGTGTACCTCTAGTTGCTAAAAACTCAGAAATTGATGCTGCTGATGAAGCAAGTAGTCCTATTGATGAGGCACTTTTTATTAATAGTTCTGAAAATAAAGCGCTTACCGAACAATATACTGAGTTTTTAGCTAGAAAACCTGTCGTACCAGAACATCAGAAAGCGGTAAGTGAGCCTGAGCAGAAAGTTGAATATGTCCGTAAAAATCCATTACCGACTCAACCTAAAAAGTTATCAGAACCCTACGCTATTGTGGTGTTAGGTGGTGGTTTAACTTTAGATAAAAATGGCAAAGATATTGTAGTTAACAGCTATACACGATTAAGACTGGAAAAAACGCTAGAAGTTGAAAAGCAAAACCATTTACCCATTGTATTAAGTGGTGTTGAAGCTCCTTACATGCAGGCTTGGTTGAAAGAACGTGGCGTTGATGCAAAATTATTAGAACAAAGAAGTATGAATACTTGTGAGAATACTCGCTTTAGTTCATTGCTGCTTCAAAAGAAAGGTGGTGCACCTACGGTGATGTTAGTCACAGATGAATATCATATGCCGCGTACGCGCCGTCTATTTGCTTTGAATGGCATCGAAACGATTCCAGTAATTGCCCCAATGCCAACAGCACTTACACGTTGGCAACCAAGTACACAAAACTACGATCATAGTCGTCGTGCAAATTATGAATTACTTGCGACAATTCGTGACATGTTATTTGGTTCAAGTGATTGTCGAGAGGTGCCTTAATGTCTGAGATTCCATTTCTCAATCCTGCCGTATTAAAACAATTAGATTTACCGGTGCCTAACCGTGATCTCACTCCGCAAGTTTTAAGTCCACTTAATTTAAATACATTAGAAGAACCTTCTCGTGAACTTTTAGCCTACCGAAAATTATATGGTTTGCATTTGCTCGACTGTGACCATTGGCAAGGCTATGTTCAAATGCCTTTATTTCGTCTACATGTCCAAGTTTTTAAGCCTAAAGTAGATAAAGTACAGGGAACTGTATGTTTGTTACATGGTTATCTTGAGCATAGCGGGATATATCAACCCATCATTCGTGAAATACTTGAGCAAGGTTTTAGTGTAATTACCTATGATTTACCTGGTCATGGTTTGAGCAATGGTTCACCAGCAAGTATTCAAAATTTTGATCATTATCAGCAAGTTCTAATGGCTGTTTATCGGTATGTTAAACATGCAGATCAATTACCCAAACCTTGGGTAGGTATAGGCCAAAGTACGGGTGGGGCAATTTGGATGCATCATCTGCTTGAATATGCCGAAAAAAGACAAGACCCAATCGTTGATAGAGTTTTGCTACTTTCGCCTTTAATTCGACCTGCTAAAACTGCATGGTGGCATAATCCGGTAGGACTCGGCATTATTCGCCGCATAAAGCGTCAGGTTCCTAGGCACTTTAGACGCAATAACCATAACCCTGAATTTTTACGATTTATTCGTTTAAAAGATCCGTTACAGCCACGCATGATGGGTATGGACTGGATTTTGGCAATGTCAAAATGGATGCAGGAAATGGAAGAACGACCTGCTTGCCGTATTCCTGTCTGGTTGGCGCAAGGGGCATTAGATCAAACGGTAGACTGGCGTTATAACATTGAGTTTATTCGCCGTAAATTTAGACTTCAAACATTATTAATGCTTGAAGAGGGGTCTCATCAATTAATTAATGAACGTGCAGATATTCGTGCGGCTTTAACTGGTTTGATTCCAGCCTTTTTACATGCTAAGCCAAAGCATTTTTATTATTAAAAAATTAATGCACTCACTCTAGTCAATAGATTGAGTGCATCAGTTAATCAAATCAGATGATTATTTTAAGCTTTGATAAAGCTCAACGAAATTTTTATACACTGAAGATTGCTTTTGCGGTGAATACATATTTCGCTCAATAATACCTTTATCAGTTTTAACTAAAACATTAATGTTTTTCGCGTTTTTAAATTCCTGTAAGAATTGACTTGGAATAATAAAGTATGTCGTCGAGTGCTTAGGAACAAGGCGACTGACATTTGTTTTCTCAGTAGCTTGAGCTGGTTTATAACTAAATTGTTTCCCATCAATATCAAATACTAATGAATTAATATCATAGAAGTTATAACTACTACTTAAATGTACATCTACGCGGACTTGGTTTTTCTGTTGTTCATTCCATTTAACGAGTAAGCTTGGACAAAGTTCTGTAGGTAAGCAATTAAGCTGACCCGCTGTCTTTACCTCAGATGTTGTTGTCGTGGTATTAGACTTATACGAAGTCGTACTACAAGCTGCTGTAAGTAAACAAGTACCTAATAAAAATAGGGCTTTTTTCATAATGTAATTCCAAGAAAGCACGTTTAATATTATTTATCTTAGAGATGATAAATTTTACCCTTCATTAAAGAGTTTTGGGGCTTAAAAAAGCAAATGGTTTTGCAATTTTAAAGTCAGAAGTCGCATCTCCAGCATAGATATGGCTTTGCTCGGGACCGAGATCCAGTCTACGCGTTTTACCATCTTTAAAATTTATTTTCTTCAAGTCGACCCAAAATACATTTGGTGATAAGGCTGATTCAAAAAAATAAAGCATCTGTTTATGGTCTGCAACAGTTCTCCAGCGAGTCGATGAAATATTAGGCTCTTCTTGTGTATTCAATCCATATGGAACAGAGGCATTCCGAATGACACTAAATACAGAAGCCTGAGCTTGTTTCATATCATCAGTTTTTGGAATTGCATTAATATAAAATGATGCTCGTGCAAAACGGTCAGAAGCACGGTTAGTACCTGGTAGCATAACGGTGCCGCCGATTTGTTTCCAATATTCCGCAAGTGCAAGCTGTTTATCAAATGTAGGGGAATTAGTCATAATTTGATAACTTCGGCTGTGATGAATCACTTGTTTTCCGCCGATATATTCAATGATTGCACTATCACCTGTTTTATCGGAAATAGACAAATGGAGTGTTGTGAGTCTTGATTCGCCCGGAACGCTATCTGTCACGATTGTATAGGGCTCTTTTTCAAGAGCTTTAACGGCTTCGTCAACGGTTGCAAAATTATCGAGTACATACTGTGCCCAAGCTGCGATGCTTAATAATGGTTTATTAGATTTTTTTACATCTGGATATTGGGATTCGACTAACCATAAGACATTAGCGACCAAACCAGCCTCATTCATTCCATCGGTTGTAGCAACTTCATAACCTGTAGCAATAACGCTGCCATATTTAGACGTCCATTTTATTGAATTTGGTCCTGCACTCCCATCACGAGCAACACCACTCGGCAAAATCCATAAATTTGTGCCTGTATCAACCTTCCAGTCCATTGAGCGGGCTGTAATAACATGTTGGTCATTGCCTAAATATACCGCACGTGTACAAGCGGCTGCATAGCTACTTAAACCAACAGCAAGAGCAATAAAAGTGGGAATGAATGTTTTTTTTAACATGAGTGAACACCTTCTTGTTATAACAATTTGAGGATATTTATTTAATAAAATTAAAGTGTGTATATTATTTATACTTTTATAGTAGGTGAAAAATATAGCAAAGACAAATTAATAACAGAATTTTATTTAAATAAAAATCACATAATAAGTTAGAAAATAGAAGGGCATCACAATAAAGATGATGCCCAAATAATCAATCTAATTTAAATTAAAAATGATTGGCATCGGCCATATTCCACATACGGTAATAGAAATTATCATCATCATTTTTTAGTTCAGATTGTAAAAGTTCTCCTTCTTTCAAGAAGAAATGCAATTGAGCATAGTTCTTGATTTCACGGTCATTTACACGCTGAGCCAAATGATGAGCTTTAATATCTGAAGGATGGCGTAAACCAGCAGCAGCAATCATTTCTGATAAAGCATGTAATGTATTTTTATGGAAATTAAACACGCGCTCTGCTTTAGTGGGTACATGTAGTGCTTTTTGACGGTCTTTATCTTGAGTTGCTACACCTACAGGACATTGGTTGGTATGACAACTTTGCGCTTGAATACAACCCACAGCAAACATAAAACCACGTGCTGAGTTAACCCAATCTGCACCTAATGCAAAAGTACTGGCAATATCAAATGCGCTAATAATTTTGCCACTTGCACCAATTTTAACTTGGTCTCTTAGTCCTGCACCTACAAGCGTGTTATGTACAAAACGTAAGCCCTCACGTAATGGAGTACCAATATAGTCACTAAACTCAATTGGTGCTGCACCAGTACCACCTTCAGAGCCATCTACCACAATAAAATCTGGAACAATTTTTGTTTCAAGCATTGCTTTTACAATGCTCATAAATTGCCATGGCTGGCCAATACATAGTTTAAAACCAACTGGTTTACCACCAGATAATGTGCGCAGCTTTTGTAAAAAGTGCATCATTTCAATTGGTGTTGAAAAGCTAGAGTGTTTTGCGGGGGAAATACAGTCATGGTCACGTGAAACGCCACGAATTTCGGCAATTTCTGCGGTAATTTTATGTTTAGGTAAAATACCGCCATGACCAGGTTTAGCACCTTGTGAAAGCTTCAGCTCAATCATTTTGATCTGTGGTAATTGAGATTGCTTCGCAAACTTTTGTTCGTCAAATTTTCCATCTAAAGTACGGCAACCAAAATAACCACTGGCAATTTGCCAAACAATATCACCGCCATTTTCTAAATGATAAGGACTGAGACTACCTTCACCAGTGTCGTGATAGAAACCACCTAATTGCGCTCCTTTATTCAATGCACGTATTGCATTCGCACTTAAACTACCAAAGCTCATGGCAGAAATATTCATAATCGAAGCACTATAGGGTTGAAGGCATTGTGCATTACCAATTTGAATACGAAAACTCTTAGGATCTGCTGGTGGGCATGGACTAATTGAGTGCACAATAAAACGATAATCTTGTTGGTATACATCAATGATTGAGCCAAAAGGTTTATCCGCATTTTCATTTTTAGCGCGTTGATAAACTAGGCTTCTTTGCATACGTGAGAAAGGTAGGGCATCTTGATCGGCTTCAATAAAGTATTGGCGAATTTCAGGACGTATATCTTCAAATAAAAAACGGAAATGGCCCATAATTGGGTAATTTCTTAAGATAGAGTGTCTATTTTGTAAGACGTCATATAAACCCAATAGGCTCAATGCACTAGTCACTACCCATAAACCATTGAGTAGTGTGTCTGAAATAAAATAATAGATACTATGAGGGGTATATACGGTTCTAAACCACGTGATACTGAGTGCAGTAAAAATACACAAGAACCAGAGAGAATGGCGTGAAAAGAATGTATTGAGAAATTTATGTCGAATGATTTGTGCCGGACTCGCCATATGTGAACAAATTCCTAATGTTTTACTGGCACATACCTTGCCAAGAAGCAGCCCAAACTACAAGTAGGGAATTGTTAGTTGAAAATTAAATGACTATATATTTAGAAAGTGATAATGATATTTTGCTTGTGATGATCAAAATATTCAGTAAATATAATATTGAGTAGATTATAGAAATGATTAAATTTTATAATGAGAATGTTGATTATAAATTTCATAGCTAAAGTTATTATTTGGACTATAGCATTGAATAAAATTAATATTATTTAGAAAGGTTAATTGCAACTATTTTTCATCATATAAATTTATCTTTTAATTTAAGTATATTTTTATGCTTATAGTATTAATCAAACTCAAAAAAGATTTGTATATCACTTGATCAAAAAGCTAGCTTTTAAACTGATCATCTTGTGTTTTTTTAAACGTTTTTTGATAGTATTTGTCAATTGAAAGAGTATTTTCAATAGATTTTATTACAACTATATAGCATTCTAAAAAATTAAGTAAGGATTTGAAATGAGCTGGAAATTGTTAACATTTTCTGTTTTTTTTACTGATATTTTTTTATTGTTTTTAATGTTTTACCTTGGCTACGATTTTGAAACGTTTAGGAAAGTGGCTTTAGTTGAAACCTTACTTGTTATTGTGGCCATTATATTTGATGCAATGGAACAGAAAAAGAAACCTATTTTTCCAGGTTGTATCGTTTACCCTTTGCTAGGCATTTTATTTATTTTAGGTTTTACTCCCATTCTTGATTTTTTCGCAGAACGTCCTAAGGGGTTCCATACTTGGGATATCAAGAATATGTGGATGGTTAATGTGAGTGACGGAAATTATCAATTAGATCGGCTTGCTTGGTATGGCAAAGCATATGTTCAATTGGGCTTTGCGATGGTAGGTGGAATTTTAGGTTTCATTTTTCATTTAGTCTTTAGAAATACTTAAGCGACGTATTTTTCTTCTTTGCTGAAGGTAAGTCACTCTTACTATATAAAATTTAAGAAAAACTGTTCAATTTAAAGCTAACCACTTAGAATTCTTATTCATAGAATATTGCTTTCTTATTCATTTAAAATATATAGAACAAACAAAAGCTTAAATTTTGTTCTTCTAGTGGAAGCGAGATTTTAATAAATGATAAACTATAAAAAATGATGGTAAAATTTAACTAATGAAATTTTATCATTTTTTATTAAATCTAATAAAAAAGTGATTAAAATTACCGGAAATTTCTATAAAAAGTGGTATAGACCATACAAAAACACATAATTGAGAAATCCATCGAATTTTGAATTGTTAATAGATATTTAAAATGAAATTAATATCAGTATTTTTGTTGTTTTTTTGTATGATGCGCGGACAGTAGAGTAAAAAAATGACGCTTTGAAAAAACAGTCGAAAAAGCTAGTGATTGGATTGGGGAAGGCTAGTTTTTACATCTATTAATTCTTATTGGCGTAATGTAAAAAGGTTTTCAATCATGAAAAAATCTCTCATCGGTTTATCAGCAATTGCTATGGGTTTAATGTCTATCAATGCCGCAAATGCTGCAACGGCTACTGGTACATTAACTGTTAAGGCTACAATTACGAATAGTTGTGTACTCAATACTTCAGCTACAGGTACAACTGCTAATGCAGTTTTAGACTTTGGTACTTTAAGTTCGCTTGCGAGCAACGTAGATGCAGACACTACAACTACAGGTGGTACTGCAATTAAAGTTCTATGTAACAACACTGTGCCATGGACTTTGGCTTTTGATGCAGGCAAAAATGCTCAAACTACTCAACGCCGTATGATTGGCGGTGCAACAAGTAACGAATATATCCCTTATAACCTTTTCTCTGACACTAACCGTGCAACAGCAATCGGTATTTCAACAACAGCATACAGCGGGACAGGTACGGGTGCGGTACAAACAGTGAACGTATACGGTCGTATTCCTGCTGGCTCAGTTTTACCGAGTGCAGGTAGTTATGTTGACACAGTAACTGTGACTGTAACTTATTAATTTAAAAATAAGTTCAATTCGCTGTTGTCGCTAGCTCTTGTTTGAAAGAGCTAGCTTAATTTGAGAAAAGTTGTTCTGGGCAAGTTATGAGAAAAAATATCTTTGTTGTTACAAGTTTATTATTATTTTTGCCTAGTATGCTAAATGCTGCCTCAATACGTCTTTCTCCCGTAAATGTGGAAATATTGAGTGATCAAACAGCATCCTCAATTAGTTTGTATAATCAGTCAAATGAAAGTGCTGATTTACAAGTGCGTATATTTGAATGGACTCAAAATGCCGGGCAAGATCAATTAATACCTACAGATGATATTGCAATTAGCCCACCTTTTTTAAAATTACAACCGAATGACTCTTATAATTTACGGGTAGTGAGAATTAAGCCAGAGCCTATTTCTGGTGAAAAAACCTATCGTATTATTATTGATGAATTACCAAAGCCTATTGACAGCCGCAAAGCGTCTCAAGGTGTAAATGTATTGCTTCGCTCATCATTGCCTGTGTTTGTAGTCAATAAAGATGCAATTACGAAACTGAATTGGTCTATACAACAAGAACAAGATAATGCTTACCTTACGATAAGTAATGTTGGCAATCGCCATGCACTTTTAAATAATTTAATACTTGTCGATACGACTGCAAATAAAAGTTATCCGATTAAAGTAAATACTGTAAATGGTTATATTCTTTCCGGAAAATCAAGAAACTATAACATTAGCCCAGATTTTAAGTTCCAAGCTACTCATAAATATAATATTTCACTGAATATTAACGGTAAGCAAGCATCTCTATAAAGAGGCACATATGAAATATCTCGTAAGTGCTTTATGTGTTATGTACTTGCCGGTTCATGCTTTTGCTGAATCATTGCAAGATAGCACCAATGCGGCTTTACCAAGCATTCCGGAAGTTGCAAATTCTTCTTATCAGGGTTCTAGTTCTGATAAAGGATATGTACAGCTATTTTTAAATATTTCTGTTAACTCAAATACTTCTACGGACTTAATCTCGGTACGTCAGAATCAAGATAAAAAGTTATATGTTCGCGCTCGTGACTTAAAAGTTTTAAGGCTAAAAATGGATGAGCATGTCCCTGATAGCCAATGGGTGTGTATTAATGAATTTAAAGCAATTCAGTTTAAATATTTGGAAAATGAGCAGTCTCTAAACTTACAAGTTCCTTCAAGCATGTTAACGGACTACTCAGTTGACTTAACGGGTCAACAGACCACTAGCTCCAGTCTGCTAAAAATGAAACCCTTAAATGCTGCACTCCTGAATTACAGCCTGTATCACACCATAACCAATGATGAGAGTATTTTCTCTGGTTCGGCTGAAGGGTTTTTTAATAGCGGCATCGGTAATTTTTCATCAGGCGTTTTATACAACGGTAGTAATGAAACGAGCTATAGCCATGAAAAATGGGTACGTCTGGAAAGTAAATGGCAATATGTAGATCCTGAAAAAGTTAGAATATATACCCTAGGTGACTTTATTTCCAATAGCTCTGACTGGGGCAGTAGTGTACGTCTTGCCGGTTTGCAGTGGTCGAGTGCTTATACCCAGCGTGGGGATATTGTTACCTCGGCATTACCGCAGTTTTCAGGTTCAGCGGCACTGCCTTCAACACTGGACTTATACGTTAACCAGCAAAAGATTTATTCAGGCCTTGTTCCTTCAGGCCCTTTTGATATTAAACAGCTGCCGTTTATTTCAGGAAATGAAGTCACCCTGGTGACTACTGATGCCACAGGTCAGCAAACCATTACTAAAAAGCCTTACTATTTTTCATCGAAGATTCTGGCAAAGGACATCAATGAGTTTTCAGTAGATGTTGGGGTTCCACGCTATAACTATGGGCTGTATTCAAACGATTATGATGATGCCACCTTTGCTTCTGGCGCGATTCGCTATGGTTATAGCAACTCACTGACTTTAAGCGGTGGTGCAGAAGCTTCCACAGATGGTCTTTTCAACGTGGGAACAGGTTTTGCCAAGAATGTTTTTGGTGTTGGAGTGATTAATGCCGACGTTGCAGCAAGCCAGTATAAGGATGAGAACGGCTATTCTGTCTTACTTGGTTTAGAAGGGCGTATTAGTAAGAGTATTTCGTTTAATACCAGTTACCGCAAAGTATTTGATAACTATTTTGACTTAGCCCGTGTGTCTCAAATTCGATATTTAAAAGAGAATCAGATTACTTCGGAGCCACAAAATTATTTGAGCTACAGTGCACTGGCGGATGAAGTATTTAGGGCAGGGATTAACTATAACTTTTATACAGGCTATGGTGTTTATGTCGGCTATAACCAGATCAAGTACAGTGATAACTCGTATAAGTTGCTATCTGCTAACTTAAGTGGAAGTCTGAACAAGAACTGGGGCTTTTATAGTTCAGCTTATAAAGACTATGAAAACCATAAGGACTATGGCATTTACTTTGCGCTTCGCTATACGCCATCTACCAGAGTTAATGCGATTACAAGTTTCACTAATGACAGCGGTAAAACTACCTACAGACAAGAAATAAATGGATTTACCGATCCACAAATTGGTTCATTTGGATGGGGTGGTTATGTTGAGCGAGATCAGGATGCACATAACAATAATGCATCGATCTATGGTTCTTACCGCGCCCGAGCTGCGTACCTGACAGGTCGCTATAACCGAATTGGAGACAATGACCAAGTTGCACTTTCAGCGACAGGATCATTGGTTGCAGCAGCAGGACGCGTCTTTGCGGCCAATGAAATTGGAGATGGTTATGCTGTTGTTACCAATGCCGGACCGCAAAGCCAGATTATCAATGGTGGGGTAAATTTAGGAGAGACTGATAAGTCTGGAAGATTCTTAATCGCGAACTTAAGACCGTATCAATCCCATCATATCTATCTAGATCCATCTTATTTACCGCTGGAATGGGATGTGACAACGACCAACCGAACAGCGCTTGTGGGCTATCGCCAAGGTACTCTTGTTGACTTTGGTGCTCATCGAGTTGTTTCAGGATTAGTCAAAGTTGTTGATAAAAATAACTCACCATTATTGCCGGGTTATAGCGTTCGAATTAATGGGCAACAAGATGCTGTAGTAGGCTACGATGGCGAAGTATTCGTTCCCAACTTATTACAACAAAACAAACTTGAAGTAGATCTTCTCGATCATGGCACTTGTCAAATTAATTTCACTTATGAAAGTAAGCAATACAGTGCTAAAAAATTGGGGCCTTATGTATGTCAATAAGTGTTGTAAGTCATAGTTTCTGGATGGTAGCTAAAAAGTTTTCATCAGCAATAAAGTATAGTTTAGCTGCCTTAACCTTATTTGTACTTTATGCATTTTTTAGTTCGGCACATGCTGCCTGCACGGTAACTGGAACTACAAATAGTACTTATACTTATACAGCAGCAACGATTAATAGTGATGCAACTATTAATTTTTCGGGAACAATTAGCTGTCTTGGTGGGCGTACGACGCCAGAAATATCACCTTATATGTGTATGAAGACTGTATTTACAGGGGCTACTACCGCGAATAGCAGTGTGACGTTACCTTATACGGTTACGGCAACTGTAGGTGGGGCAGGTTCGACTACCACCAATCAAACGTCAAATGTTTGGTATGGACCCGTAAGAACAGTCGCAACAAACAATATTGTTAGTTACTCCGTAAATATAAAAGTACCAGCCCGATCAGGAACGCTAGTTGCCTATCCTAAAGGAACATATACGGGTACAGTTCAGCTTTATTGGGATATGCAAGCAAGTTCAAGTACTGTATGTGAAGGTGATAGTGGGGGTGGTTGGGACTCAGGTAATACGACTATTACAGCTAACTATGTTGTACCAAGTTTCTGCCAATTAGACTCTACCTCAAATGTCGATTTTGGCAATATTAGTGATATTGGTACGACTAGTCGTGACTATACGGCTCAAGGTGCGATTAATGCAACTTGCAACAATGGAACACCTTATAGCATTTATTTGGGGGACGGCAATAATCGTATAAGCGGTGGATTTAGACGTATGACCAATGGAAGTAGTCAATACATTCCTTATCAGTTATACAAAGATACTGCTTATAGCACAGTGTGGGATGCTACAGGTGGCATAACAGCGGTGGGTGGTTTTGGAGGAGTATCAAAGACAGGATCTGGCACTAGTCAAATTTCAAATGTATATGGAAAAATTCCGCAAGGAATCGCTATTTCAAGTACGCCCGGTAACTATTCAGATAGCATAGTTGTTACAGTGACTTATTAATTATTTGCCAACTCACTATTTATTTAATTAAGGAGGTGAATTGGCAAGTCTCATAAGTTTTAGTTGGTTTTTAGAGAGCTTTGTTTTCGTATTAGCAATATAAACAGTGTGATCAATAAGCTAAATCCAAAGATGGGCAAACTAATTCCTAAAATAATAAGTGTAAGTGCTGTGATTATTTTTTGTTGATTGCTTGCACGCTTCCAGACCAATAAAGTTTGGCTAACAAAATGGCTAGTCGTAAGTTTTAAATTAGATGTTTTAAACCAAGCTTTATATGCATAAATAATCATGATGCATAGCCCAAGTGTATATAAAGCCAGTATAAGCTGATTGGCCCAACCGAATAACACGCCAATATGAGCATCGACTCCCCAGCGTGTAAGCTTTGCAAATAATGAATAATCTTTAAAAGCTAATTTATCGATGACTTTTTGTTGATGTATATCAATAGCCACACTATCTGCTTGTGTTGGCCATCTGCGCTGTAGTTCAGTAACAGTCCAAGCCTGATTTGCATCAACTGGTGGTTTGATTTGTATTTGTACTGAATGAATTCCATTTGCTCTAGCAATTGCTAATGCAGAGTCGAATTCGGTTGGCATGATTTCTACATTCGAAGTTTCCATGATCATGCCATGATGTTCTTTATGCTCATCACGAGACATTTTTGGTAATGGGGCATTATTTAAAGTTGTGGCTAATGTTGGCGTTTGCCAATTTAACCATTGACGAGCAATACGAATATTATCACCAGCCCATTGGGACCATGTAAGACCTGTAATCGCAATGAACAATAAAAGTGGTAATAAGGTTAAGCCAATAGAACTATGCCACTTTAATAAATTATTTTTATTTGTTTGTCTGATTTTGAAATTTTGACGACGTTTCCACCAACTGTATAGTCCAGTCAGAGTTAAAATGCCCAGCCAGCTTGCAGCAAGTTCACTATAAAAACGTCCCCATTTTCCAAGTAATAAATTACTATGCAATTGATCTAAGAAGGTACGAAACGGTAGCACACCACTGGTTCCATATACAGTAAGTTGACCTTTTATAGAAAGTGTATAAGGGTCTACAAAAACAGCTTCATTATTTAAATGATGAGCCTTATCAGAAAAAATAACTCGTGTTGTTTGTATAGAACTTGGTGCTGGCCTAACTTCTGTAATTTGTGCAGACGCAGGCATAACTTTTTTTGCTGCTTCAACCTGTTGGCTTAGTGGGTAGGTATCTTTATTTAAAGGTTGAACATACAACGTATCTTTATAGATAGATTGTTCTATCTGGGGAGTAATTGCATATAGAAGACCTGTAAACGCCGCAATAAATATAAATGGGGCAATAAAAATACCAGCATAAATATGCACAAGACGAAAAAGACTACGCCAAAAGCTAGGGGTATGAGGCATTTTGAGGAGTATCAAACAAACTTTGGCGTGAAGTATATCTACTTTATTCCTAAATTTTAAAATAATTAAAACATGAGATTATTCTATATATCTAAGTTATTGTAAAAACTGTTTTTTTAACTAAGTAGATTGGATAACTGATATAAGGTTTTGTTATCATGATTTTTCTGAAAATTGGACAAGATTGACTATAGTCGGTTAACGCAAAAAATGTTCAGATATCTTTATGGTGGACGGCTTAAGCAATAGGCTGTTCAAACGACTAATAGAAATAACTTATCAGCCATTAAATTTCTACTAAACTAATAGTTTATAATTGCATTTTATATAATTAAATAATTTGTATAGCTATGAAAATTCATCATTTGCGAAGTGCAACTTTTATTATTGAAACTGGACCTTATTTTATTTTAATTGATCCCATGTTGGGAAGGAAAGGTTCGCTTCCTGCTTTTTCATTCATCCGCTTTAAGGCTAAAAAAAATCCTTTAGTCGATTTACCTTTGAATGCCCAAGAATTATTAAACAAAGTTACCCATTGTTTAATTACTCATAGCCAAACTTTAGGAATAAAAGTACTTCAACATACTGATCATTTAGACCAAAAGGGTGAGGACTTTCTTGTTCAAAAGCAAATACCTGTTTATTCCTTTCAAAATGATGTGTCATATTTATCTAAATATGGAATAAATGTTCAGGGTGGTGTTGATTACTGGGAAGAAATCGAGTTTTTGGGAGGAAGATTAGTTGCCATACCAGCGCGTCATGGTCATGGCTGGATTAATAAATTGATGGCGAATGGTTGTGGGTTTTATTTAGAATTGCCAAATGAACCTTCTTTATATATTAGTGGTGATACCGTACTGACCAATGATGTTAAAAATGCCTTGCTTAACTTTCAGCCTGATATTGCTGTAGTTGCTGCAGGACAAGCGCAAATGGATGCAGGGCAACCAATTCTTATGTCGACAGAAGAAGTACGTGAATTTATACGCCTTTCACCTAAACATGTGATTGCTAATCATCTTGAAGCCTTAAACCATTGTCCAGTAAAGCGGGATGAGATAAAGCAGATTTCTATTGAAATGAATGCTGTTCATCGTGTACAGATCCCTGAAGATGGGCAAACACTTATTTATGAAAATTAAGACAAGATTTAATCAACATTTATTAAATGAAAATCTTGTATTTTCATATTTTCTATTATGAGTAGCGAATAACGCTATGAGTTTTTTATGTAAATGATAGAATTGCGACGGCCAGTAAGTAGTATCTATTTTGTCTAACTAATGAGCAGTCTACAAAATGTTTGAAATTAAATTTGTAGACCGCTGAACTACAAGTGAGGGTAAACGTAGATATACCTATGCAACCATTTAGAATTTCAGCCTATTGAAAATACAAAGGTTTATCACTTGTTCCCATCACTTACAATCCAAACCAGACTAGGTGGATTCTACTTTTTTTACTATTCCATCGTTGGCACATTCATGCCGTACTGGAATTTATATCTTCAAGACCAAGGATTTAATTATCAGCAGATAGGTGTTTTATCATCTATTGCTATTGTGACACGTTTCTTTGCGCCTTTAGTCTGGGGTTGGATCGCAGATAAATCTGGTAAAAGAATGCTTCTGGTGCGGCTCGCAACTTGGATGGAGGCTTGCATATGGTTGGCTATCTTTATAGTTCCTAATACCTTCCAATCTGTCGCTTTACTCATGCTTATTTTTAGTTTTTTTCAAAACGCAATTTTAGCTCAGTTTGAAGGGGTAACCTTATTTTGGTTAGGTGACCAAAGAGCAAAGCTGTATGGCAAAATCCGAAAATGGGGATCGGTGGGATTTATTGTAGGTGTGTTCACCATAGGTGCAATTTTAGAAATTATTCCAATTTCTATGTTGCCTATTTTATTGCTTATTATTGCTTCACTTGCATTTATTTGGGCCTTTACGATTCATGAACCCGAGGGAGCTCCCACTTCACAAAAGTATTTAGAGCCTTTATTGCCTGTGTTGAAGCGTCCAGAAGTTACTGCTTTTTTCACTATTGAATTTATTCTTCTTTTTTCACATGCACCTTTTTATAGTTTTTATAGCAATTTTTTAAAATCTTTAAATTACAGTACGACCGAAATTGGCTTTTTATGGGCAATGGGAGTGATGGCTGAAATTGTAATGTTTGCATTTGCTGCCACATTTTTTAAATATTTTTCTTGGCGAAGTCTTGTTGCCATATGTTTAGTTTTAACAAGTATACGCTGGTTATTGGTTGCCGTTTTTTCTCATTATTTTATAGGCCAGCTATTTGCACAGTGCTTACATGCTTTTAGTTTTGGCTTGTTTCACCTTATTGCAATGCGGCTTATTTTCCAAAACTTTTCAATCGGGCAACAAGGGCGTGGTCAAGCTTTCTACAGTACCATGTGGGGGCTTGGAGTGGCATCTGGAAGTATTTTGGCTGGACATTATTGGAAAATTTTTACTGGTGAACATATTTTTATGATCGCTGCTTTAGTCGTGCTTTTAGGGTTGTGCTTTGTATTTTGGCTCCCTAAACAAATTGAAAAACCTGCTTCTTAATTGAGAACATTACTAAAATTGTTAGCCATAGGTAGTTAAAGATAAAAATTGTTTGAAGAGAAGTATCGGTTCGTTACTGTTGAAAAATATTGTTTTTATATGGTTATGAAACAATGTTTTTCTAAAAAAATGTGCTAACTTAAACCCATGCGTTTAATGATTAATAAATCTATGAAAAATATTTATATTATGGGATTATTATTGGCTTTTTCTGGTTTTGCTATGGCTGAGACAGTGACTCAACAGCCAACAGAACAACCTGTTCGCACTGCAAGTAATCCTAACGCTATACGTATTGTTACTCGTCCTGAAATTATGGGCTTGTGGGGAATGGAGATTCCAAATAATAAGAAATGTGTAGAGTACTATAACTTCCGTAGTAGTAATGATGTGGTGATTAAAAGCGGTGAAGAATGGTCATATGGTATTTATGAATACCAACCATCGGACGACCCTAAAGAGCAGCTATCAGCCTTAGTGATGCAAATTAAATTTGATAATAATAAAGTTGATTGCTCTGGTCAGCAGCAAGATCAGACTGGGGATGTTTCCCAATATTTTGTGCAATGGAAAAATGACCATACCATCAATTTCTGTTCAACTGCTAAAGGTGAGCAATGTTTTGCAACACTACGTCGCATGTTGCCATAATTTGAAATAGATATAAAAAAGCCTCTTATGTAAGAGGCTTTTTTATTATGCATATTATGCAGTTTCAGCTTTCTTTTCTTCTTCCACTTTTTTCAACAAGTGTTTTTCAAGGTAATGGATGTCCATTGCTTGTTCACAGAAGTTTTTGTCTTGCAAGATAAGATCTTTATGTAAAGGAATATTAGTTTTAATTCCTGTAAGAATCATTTCGTCTAACGCTTGACGCATACGAGCAAGCGAAGTTTCACGATCTTTACCATGAGAGATCAATTTTGCAATCATTGAATCGTAATAAGGTGGAATGCTGTATCCAGGATAGATATGAGAATCTAAACGAATACCAGCACCGCCTGGTGCATAGAAACTTTCAATTTTACCTGGTGAAGGTAAGAATGTTGTTGGATCTTCAGCATTGATACGACATTCAATAGCATGGCCACGCACTTCAATATCTTCTTGTTGAAGTTCTAAGCCTAAACCTGCTGCAATACGTAATTGTTGCTCAATAATGTCAACACCAGTCACCATTTCAGTTACAGGATGTTCAACCTGAACACGGGTGTTCATTTCGATGAAGAAGAATTCACCGTCTTCGAACAAGAATTCAAATGTACCCGCACCACGATATTGCATGAGCTGACATGCGTGAACACAAGCTTCTAAAATATCAGCACGTGCTTGTTCTGGTAGATTTGGAGCAGGAGCTTCTTCTAACACTTTTTGGTGACGACGTTGTAATGAACAGTCACGATCATATAAATGAATCGCATGGCCATTACCATCACCTAAAACTTGAACTTCGACATGGCGAGGTTTTTGTAAGAAGCGTTCCATGTATACAGTATCATCACCGAACCACATTTCTGCATCACGTTGAGCTGCTTGAACTGACTCAAGTAATGTATCTACGCGTTCAACAATACGCATACCACGACCACCACCACCAGCTGCCGCTTTAACAATAAGCGGGAAGCCGATTTCTTTAGCTTCAGCTAAAGCGTTGTGGATGGTTACTGCATGGTCACAACCAGGTACTGTAGGTACACCAGCTTTTTTCATTGCAACAATTGCAGAAACCTTGTTACCCATTAAACGAATATGTTCTGGGCGAGGGCCAATAAATGTGAAGCCTGAGCTTTCTACAATTTCAGCAAACTCGGCATTTTCCGAAAGGAAGCCATAGCCTGGATGAATTGCATCAGCACCAGTAATTTCTGCAGCAGTAATAATTGCTGGGATGTTTAAATAGCTGTCACTACTTGCACCCGGACCAATACATACTGCTTCATCAACGAAACGTAAATGCATCAAATCTTTATCAGCATCTGAATAGATACCGACAGTTTTGATTCCTAATGTTTTGCAAGCCCGGGTAATTCGTAAAGCGATTTCACCACGGTTTGCAATTAAAACTTTTTGCAACATAGTTGTCCCCGAGGTATTACGCGCGATAACGGAATAAAGGTTGACCGAATTGGATCACATCACCGTTTTTCACTAAAATTTCTTCAATCACGCCGCTTTGAGTTGCTTCAATAGGGTTCATGATTTTCATTGCTTCGATAATACCCAAAGTCTCACCAGCAGATACAGTTTGACCTACTTTAACAAATGGTGCTTCGCCTGGGCTTGGAGCGGCATAGAACACACCAACCATAGGAGAAGTTTCAACTGCTCCACGTGGAGTTTTTGCAGCAGGTGCTTCAGCAACAGGAGCTGCTGGAAGTGCTACACCAGCCGCAGCAACGACAGGATTGCGACGAGTTAAAGCGATCGATTGATCACCTTCTTTAACTTCAATCGCTTGCAAGTCAGACTCAATCATTAAATCGATGAGTTTTTTAATTTTGCGGATATCCATGGGCGACTATTCCTGAACTAGTTTGGGTTAGATGGTTGAATTTTTTCAATAGCGTAATCGAGTGCAAAGCTATAACCTTTTGCACCTAAACCACAAATCACGCCAATTGCTTTGTCTGATAAATAAGAGTGGTGTCTAAACGCTTCACGTGCGTGAACATTTGATAAATGTACTTCAATAAACGGAATGGCAACGCCAAGTAGGGCATCACGTAAAGCAACTGAAGTATGGGTAAGAGCAGCAGGGTTAATAATAATAAGTTTTACGCCTTCTGTTTGTGCCTGATGAATACGGTCAACAATGGCACCTTCCCAGTTGCTTTGAAAAGTATCTAGTGTAATAGAGGCTTGTTTAGCTTGAGCAATAAGTTGTTGGTTGATATTGTCTAGGGTAAGATGACCATATACTTCTGGTTCGCGTTTTCCCAGCAAATTCAAATTCGGTCCATGAATTACCAAAATGGTCGAACTCATTCAGATTGCTCCAGCTCTAAAGTTGCAAATAATCTTTGCAAGATGTCTGCAAAGTTTGCTTATTATGGCATATGTTTCTACAAGTTTTTTATAATTTCTTTTAATTGTCGCAGAAAGGGTACACCAAATTCGGCTTATATATTGTAAATTTTGCGACGAATTAGCAATGTTAAAAAATGACAAAATTTCAAGTAATTTAACGGAGCTTATTTTAAACCGAATTGACAAAAACAGTTCATGTATTTTGTGTAACGACAGTATGGGCATCTTCAATTGTTAACATTTCATTCCAGCGAGTTAGATAGTTTTTTGAGCGATGGCATTGTTTCATTTGCCAAGATGGATTACGCGAGTGATACCCCACTTGTAAATAATGACTACCAAAACGCTTACGGACCGTCCCCAAAGTTTCCATCAATTGTTGTCTTTGATGAATAAGTTCCAGAGGCTGCCATAAATCATCAATGTGTTGTTGACGCGCGTGTAGACCACAAAATAATACTCCAATTTTTATATAACTTTTATTTTCTTTATATAAAACATCAATTTGCTGCATTGCTGCTTTTGTTAGTATGCATAAATCATCTGTTGCATAGTGAAGACCAATGGCCTGAGAAGTGGCTTTTTTATAAGGTGGCTTATCAGTTTTCTCATAAAGCATGACCTGAATGCAGGCACAAAGTTGTTCTTGTTTCATTAAACGGCGGTGCGCCCGATTAAGATGAAAAATAAGTGCTTGTTTAATAATCTCAATGCTGGATAAAGCTTGAGCAAAACTTCGTGATGCTAAAATCCGTTTAGTTGGAATAGCAGGATCGTCAAGTTCAATACATGATTGGCCTTTTAGCTCACGAATAGTGCGTGCCATGACCACAGAAAATGCCTTTGCCATATGATGTTCATTGGCAAAAGTTAAGTCTAGGCAAGAGTACACTTCATAACTTTGTAGCTGTTTGACCAATTGATAGCCAATTCCCCAGACTTCTTTGACCGATGTCTGTTGCATGAGGTCTTCCATAATTAATGGATCTAGGGTGATGAAATTACAGATTCCCTTAAAACTTTTAATTTTCTTTGCATAATGATTGGCTAGTTTTGCTTGTGTTTTTGAATATCCAATTCCAATACAACAAGGTAAACCTAACCATTGGAGGAGAGTCTTTCTCACCTCACTGCAGTAATCTGAGGTATCGATAGATTGAAGGTAAGGGGTGAGATGGATAAAGCATTCATCTATAGAGTAAGCTTCTATATCATCTGGAGAAAAAAATTGTCCCAGGACAGCAAAAAAACGACGGGACATCTCGGCATATAAAGTGTAATTGCTTGAATAAACTTCAACACCAGCTTCTAAAGCATCTTTCTCAATTTGAAACCACGGTACTCCCATCTTAATACCTAAAATTTTTGCTTCTTCGCTACGTGAAACCACACAGCCATCGTTGTTAGATAAAACAACTACAGGTTTATCAATGAGTTTAGGGTTGAAAAGTCGTTCGCAGCTGACATAGCAATTATTGATATCAACCAGTGCATAAACTTCGCGGTGTGAGATTTCTCTCATTCTTTCATCCCCCAAATTCATCAACTCAAAATACATATTTTGAATTTGTAACATAATCAAGTTAACAAAATTATGGACAGATATCTAGGGGAGTTCTGGTTGTTCGTCGAAATTATGAAAAGGCTGTAAAAGGAATGAATTGTCAGTTATTGATATGGAAATGTCTGAAAATGATAAGTTTTAATTAGTTATGATCGAAACCATAAGAGCTATATTTAATCGATGGGTTGAGTCCTTTAAATATAGTAATGCGTATAACGCATTTGTCTTATGGGTCTTTCAAGCTGTCTTTGTTATAAAAGACAGCTTTTTTTTATGATGATTTAAGTATTTCTTAGCTTGGCTTGATTGTAGCAATCGAGATTAATGCATTGAGCACTCAGTTCTATGATTTGAGCAGGGGATAAATGAAGTTTCTCCCATTTTTGCATTTGTTCAAATAGCCAATGGAAATCTTCAGGTTGTGGGGCAGCATTTTCTTTAACCAAGTGCTTTACAATATTTTGAATCATATAGTATTTATCGACATGTACTTCTTCAGAACAGTGAAAGCGGACAATTCCAAAATCGACCAACAACTTTAAGACAGGTGCAAAATCTTTTAAATTACTCAATTCCTTTTGAGCTTTCATAATTGCTGTGGTGAGTGCAATTAAAGTTTGAGGATGTTGTTCAGCCCACTCTTGAGTTACCGCGAGAACTTTATCTGCCACATTGGGAATAATGTCCTGACTTGAGCATACGATTTTACTTAAGCCTAAAAGTTCGCCTTGAGTATTCCACGGTTCCCCTACACAAAAACCATCAATCACATGGTTATCTAAAGCTTCGACCATATACGGTGGCGGAAGTGCTTTGAGTTTGAGCGTTTGAGCTATTCTAGAGTCTGCCAAAGCAAGCCATTCTCTTAAACAATAATGATGGATTGAATGTTTAAATACGTGGGCTAAGGATAGAGCATTATCTTCTTTAATGTAGCTCGTCACTTTTTGGGCGGTAGTTTGTGCATCATCATTGTTATTAATAGCCAGTTGATGAATTAATTTCTGGCTTAAGCTTATAAAGGCACGGTTTTTACTTAAAATGAGAGGGGTTTGTAGTGCAATACCAATTTGGTCTGCACCCACGGCTGCTGCAGGCAGCATGGCTGATAAACAATGTGCGGCATCTAATAGCCCAAAAGCCAAACGGTCGCGTAGACTTGCCCATGATGCTTCTTTAACTAAAGTAACATCTAAACCGACTTCTTCGAAAAAACCTTGCTGTTTTGCCCAAAGCAATGCAAGACAATCAAGTAAAGGAATATAGCCGAGTTGCAATTGAGTCTTTTCTAATGTGCTCATTTATTCGTCCTTTAGTTGATCATTTAGTAGTTTTTGAGCGTTAAGTAAACGCCGTGCCATTTCCCCAATGGTTATACGGTGGCTCATGGCATTTTTTCTGAGAAGCTGAAAAGCTGTGTCTTCAGGTAAGCCATGCAGTTGCATGAGTAGTACTTTAGCCTTTTCAACATCTTTACGGTCTGCCAGTTTGGTTTGGGCTTCTTTTAAGTCACCTTCGAGCTTTTTATGTTTTTTATATTGCTCAATTGAGATCTCTAAAATGGTATGTAAGCGAGCAGGGTCTATGCCATCTACAATATAAGCGGTCACGCCTGCATCTATGGCTTGTTTGATGGTGTCTTTATCTGAATTTTTGGTGAACAGGACAGTGGGTAGGTCATAACTACTGACACAACTTTCAATAATATCTCGATGGGGATGATCCATATCGAGCAAGATGACATCGGCTTGTAAATCTTCAAGACGAAAAATATTTAAGTGGTCCAAAGTAAGGCAGGCCACCACTTCAAATTCATTTTCAAGCAGACTATTTTTTATATAGTCGGCTCGCGCATGATCATCATCAATAAGAGCTATTTTGAGTTTTGGCATAAGTTCAGAAAATCAGGCTGAGAAAATGCGCCAATTCGACGCGTTTTTTGTTATTGAGTTTTAAGCAAGATTAGTGCCATCCAAAATTAAACCCAAAATTAGGATTAATTGACATTCTAGGAGGCCAAAAAGTTAGTTTGATCGATCTTGGTGCAAAAATACGATTCATTTTGTGGCAAGGCGTATTTTTATTTAAACCATTTAAGTGTAGAGCTTTGGTGCAAAGAGAATAGGTTATTATTTGGGGAGGAAAGATAGAGAAACACTATCCAATTGAAAATAAATATAAAAAATTTTGGTTGTCGAATTTTATAACAATTGGCATGCAAAATGCTTAGTTAATTACAGGTCGAAGACGACCATAAGTTTTAAAGACGGCCAACGATGTCCGTTCTGATCGATTTTGTGAGTGCAACCGTACACACAAAGAAGTTACGTTCAGTCGGAGTGAAGGTCATGTCTTTATTTTTATTGCATAAAAAAGTTACATCTGAATTAACTAATTTTTCAGTTCCAGCGATGCGAGCCTTCTCTATGAGGGGGCTCGCTTTTTTTATTTGTTTTTATGACTTTGCTGTGTATTGGGTGTCATTAACGAGTGGGAAAAATGGATTCCAAGCAGCTACATGCTTTGTGAGATTGATTCGCTTCTCGGTAGAACACAATGCAAAAAAACAACGTCTATTTGAGAACGCAATAACGCAGCTTAAAAGCAACGTGATTTGAGGAGAAACACTATGAAATTGGTAATGATTGGTCATGGTATGGTGGGCCACAAATTCATCGAAGCCATTTTAGAAAAAGCAGATGATGAACTGGAAATCACGATTCTCGCGGAAGAACCTCGTATCGCATATGACCGCGTACATTTGACTGAATACTTCTCAGGGAAATCGGCAAAAGATTTATCTTTAGCACGTTTTGATTTTGCCGATGCGTATGGCATTGACCTGCGTTTAAATACTAAAGCAGTGGCGATTGATACAGCTGCACAAACCGTAACAACCAATCATGGTGATGTGATTAGCTATGACAAGTTGGTGCTGGCGACCGGTTCATATGCATTTGTTCCGCCAATTCCGGGTAATGACCGCGAGAACTGTTTTGTTTACCGTACCATTGAAGATCTAGATGCCATTCGTGCAGCAAGTTTAAAGGCTAAAACAGGCGTAGTCATTGGTGGTGGTTTACTTGGACTTGAGGCAGCCAAAGCATTACGTGATTTAGATTTAGAAACACACGTTGTTGAGTTTGCACCACGTTTGATGGCAGTTCAAATTGATGACTTAGGGGGCAAGGTTTTACGCCGTAAAATTGAAGATTTAGGTGTAAAAGTCCATACACAAAAAGCGACTCAGTCTATTGAGTCTGGGGTAAATACCACTCATGTGATGAAGTTTGCCGACGGTAGTGAACTCGAAACTGATGTGATTTTATTCTCTGCGGGGATCCGCCCACGGGATGAATTAGCGCGTAATAGCGGACTTGCGATTGGTGAGCGTGGCGGTATTGTGATTAATGATTATTGCCAAACATCTGATCAAAACATTTATGCCATTGGTGAATGCGCGCTTTGGCAAAATAAAATTTATGGCTTGGTTGCACCGGGCTATGACATGGCGCGTATTGCAGCAAAACACATTTTAGATGAAGAGTGTCATTGCTTCGCTGGCGCAGACATGAGCACCAAGTTGAAGTTGATGGGCGTTGATGTTGCTTCTGTTGGTGATGCACATGCTATGACCCCAGGTGCATTAAGCTATTTCTATGCAGATGAACATGCACTGGTTTATAAAAAGATTGTTGTAAATGCCGACAAAACCAAGTTGCTTGGCGCGGTTTTAGTGGGTGATGCCAAAGAATACAACGACCTTTTACAAATGATGCTTAATGGTCTGGCTTTACCGGAAGTGCCTGAAAGTTTAATCATGCCGGGTTTTGAACAATCAGCAGCAAAATCTGGTGGTAGCGGAGTCGATTTGCTGCCAGACAGTGCGACTATTTGTTCATGTAACAACGTATCAAAAGCAGACATCTGCCAAGCAATTAGCGATGGTTCGACTTCTTTAGGTGCATTAAAGAAATGCACCAAAGCAGCAACAGCATGTGGTGGTTGTGCACCATTAGTGACTCAAGTATTGAAGTCAGAGTTACAACGTCAAGGTGTGACTGTTAACAATCACATTTGCGAACACTTCCCGTACTCGCGTCAAGAGTTGTATCACTTGGTTCGTGTCAATGAAATCAAGACATTTGATGATTTAATTCATCAACATGGTCATGGTTTGGGGTGTGATATTTGTAAACCGGCGGCAGCAAATATTTTGGCATCTTGCTGGAATGATTTCGTACTTAAGCCAAGTCATGCAGGTCTGCAAGACAGTAACGACTACTACCTAGGTAATATTCAAAAAGATGGCTCTTACTCCATTGTACCGCGTATGGCAGGTGGGGAAGTCACTCCGGATGGTTTAATCGCGATTGGCCAAATTGCGAAGAAATATAACTTGTACACCAAAATTACTGGTGGTCAACGTGTTGATATGTTTGGTGCCCAAGTTCATGAGCTTCCATTTATTTGGGAAGAGTTAAATGCTGCGGGCTTTGAGTCTGGTCATGCCTATGGTAAGTCGTTGCGTACAGTGAAATCTTGTGTAGGTAGCACTTGGTGCCGTTACGGGGTAGATAACTCGGTTGGTTTGGCGATTGAACTTGAAAACCGCTACAAAGGTTTGCGTTCACCACATAAATTGAAAATGGCAGTGTCTGGCTGTACACGTGAGTGTGCGGAAGCGCAAGGTAAAGATGTAGGCGTGATTGCCACTGAAAAGGGTTGGAACCTTTATGTATGTGGTAACGGTGGTATGAAACCGCGTCATGCAGAATTACTCGCATCTGATCTAGATAAAGAAACACTTATTCGTTATATCGACCGTTTCTTTATGTTCTACATTCAAACTGCAGACCGTTTACAACGTACCAGTGTATGGCGTGACAACATGGAAGGCGGCTTAGATTACCTTAAATCTGTAGTTGTGGATGATTCTCTTGGTTTGGCTGCCGAGCTTGAACGCCGTATGGAACACATCATTGGCACATATCAAGACGAATGGCGTACTGCGGTGGAAAATCCTGAAGTTCGCAAACGCTTCCAAACGTATATCAACGCAGGAGCAAATGAACAAACTGATCCGCACATTCAATTTACAACTGAACGTGGTCAAATCCGCCCATTAACTGAAGCTGAACGTTCAGAAGACCGTATTCCAATGGTTGAAGCATAAAGGAGAACTTATATGAATATTGTACAAGACAAAAATATGCTTCCTGATGATCAATGGATTGATGTGTGTGCACTCGATGATTTAACCCCAAACACGGGTGCAGGAGCGCTAGTGGGCGGTCAAGCGGTTGCAATCTTCCGTGTGGGGCATGAAAAACGTGTTTATGTACTGAGTAATAAAGATCCGTTTAGCCAAGCGAATGTGATGAGCCGCGGCATTATTGGTGATTTACAAGGTGAGCGTGTCATTGCATCGCCAATCTATAAACAACATTTTAGTTTGGCAACGGGCCGTTGTTTAGAAGATAAAGACCAAAAATTGGCAGTTTATCCGAGCAAAATTGTTGATGGCCGTGTTTGGGTCAATGCAGTGCCGCAAAAAACTTATATTACCAATACAGGTGTATCACAAGACAAACTTAAACTGGTGCTGATCGGGAATGGTTTGGCAGGGATGCGTTGTCTAGAAGATTTACTGGATATGGCACCAGACCGTTATGAAGTTACGGTGATTGGTGAAGAACCATGGGGGAACTATAACCGTATTATGTTGTCTCCGGTTTTATCGGGTGAAAAAACCATTGAAGACATTATGTTGCATCCACCAAAGTGGTATGACGATAAAGGCATTAAATTTATTGCCGGTGATAAAGCCGTAAAAATTGATCGCCCACGTAAAGTGGTTTATACCGAAAAAGGTCAGACAGTTGATTATGATCGTTTGATTCTGGCAACAGGCTCGGCACCATTTATTCCACCAGTTCAAGGTGTTGACTTAAAGGGTGTATTAACTTTCCGCGATATTTATGACGTCAACACCATGATTGAATACTGCGATTCAAAAACCAATGCAGTGGTGATTGGTGGCGGTTTACTCGGTTTAGAAGCGGCGTATGGTTTAAAACAACGCGGTATGAATGTCACAGTATTGCATTTGATGGACCGTATTATGGAACGTCAACTTGATGGTCGTGCAAGTCACTTACTTCGTCATAGCATTGAACAAAAAGGCATTCAAATCATTACCGAAGCCAATACTGAAGCATTAATTGGTGATGAAAATGGGCATGTGAAGCAAATTCGATTGAAAGATGGCACAGTTTTAGATGCTGACCTTGTGGTGTTTGCTGTGGGCATTCGTCCAAATATTGCTTTGGCCCAAAGTGCAGGATTACGTTGCAATCGTGGTGTATTAGTGAATGACACCATGCAAACATTTGACCCAAGTATTTACGCGGTGGGTGAGTGTATTGAACACCGTGGTCAAACTTTTGGTTTGGTTGAGCCACTATGGGGGCAAGCTTTTATTTGCGCGACCCATTTAGCAGAGCACGGCAGCTTAACTTTTAAAGCACCAACTGTGCCGACTCAGTTAAAAGTCAGTGGTGTCGATGTATTCTCGGCTGGTAATTTTGAGCCGAAAGATGATTATGAAGACATTATCCTGAACGATGAAAAACGCCAGATTTATAAGCGTATTATCATTCAAAGCGATCGAGTAGTCGGTGCAGTATTGTTTGGTGATACTGAAGATGGCATGTGGTATGCAGAATTAATTGCAGACCAAACCCCTGTTTCTTCATTTAGAAATAAACTGCTATTTGGTCGAGATTTTGCATTAAAAAATGCAGGCTAAATAGGGAAAGGAGCAGTTATGAATAGTATTCCAAGCGTTGAAGTCGATAGCTCCGATCATGTTGCAAAAACAATCAAAACAACATGTCCATATTGCGGTGTAGGTTGCGGTGTTAGCGTAAACGTCCAACAAAAACCTCAAGGACCTGTGGTGCAAGTTGAGGGGGATGCTGAGCATCCTTCCAACTTTGGACGCTTATGTATTAAAGGTAGCCGTCTTGCGGATACTTTAGGTTTAGAAACACGTGTTTTACAACCAATGATGGGGCGCAAAGCTGATCGGGTGGTAACGACATGGGATGCGGCAATCAATAAAATTGCTGATAAATTCCAATCTTGTATCGACAAATATGGTCGTGACAGCATTGCATTTTATGTTTCAGGTCAGCTTTTGACTGAAGACTATTATGTGGTGAATAAGTTTGTAAAAGGCTATTTGGGTACTGCAAATATAGATACCAACTCACGCCTTTGCATGTCATCTGCGGTGGCAGGTCACAAACGGAGTTTCGGTGAAGATATTGTGCCTGCAAGTTATGAAGATTTTGAACATACAGATATGGTGGTATTGGTCGGATCTAACACCGCATGGTGCCATCCTGTGTTGTATCAGCGGATTATGCAGGCAAAAAGCCAAAATCCGGATATGTTTGTGGTCGTGATTGACCCACGCTTTACCAGTACCTGTGAACAAGCGGATTTGCATTTGCCGATTTTACCGGGTCAAGATGTCGCTTTATTTAATAGCCTATTCCAATATCTATATCAAAATGGTCATGCCGATCAGGCTTTTGTTGATGCTTATACCGAAGGTTTGCAAGGAGTTTTGGCAAGCAGTCAGCCAGAAGCCGATATTGAATATGTGGCAAAGCGTACGGGAATTGCACTCGATAAATTACAGCAGTTTGTTGAAAAATTCGCTCAAACTGAAAAAGTAATTACCCTATTTTCAATGGGTGTGAATCAATCAAGTCAGGGCGTAAATAAGGCCAACAGTATTATTAATTGTCATTTACTAACAGGCAAAATTGGTAAGCTTGGTGCTGCACCATTTTCGATGACAGGTCAGCCCAATGCGATGGGTGGCCGTGAAGTGGGTGGCTTAGCCAATATGCTAGCGGCACACATGGACTTAGATAACCCATTACATCAAAAAGTAGTGCAAACCTTTTGGGATAGCCCATTTATTGCAACTCAAGCTGGTTTGAAAGCAGTTGATTTATTTAATGCGGTTGAAGCCGGAAAAATTAAAGCCATCTGGATTATGGCAACTAATCCAGTGGTGAGTTTGCCAGATGCCGATCAGGTGAAACGTGCTTTAGAGAAATGCGAATTGGTCGTTGTGTCAGATATCTGTGCCGATACGGATACTACAGCTTACGCCGATATTTTGCTTCCAGCTTTAGGTTGGGGTGAAAAAGATGGCACAGTGACGAACTCTGAGCGCCGTATTTCACGTCAACGTGCTTTCTTACCTGCACCGGGCGAAGCAAAAGCAGATTGGTGGTCTGTTAGCCAAGTCGCGAAAAAATTAGGCTTTAAAGGTTTTGACTTTAATAGTGCTGTTGATATTTTCAATGAACATGCGGCTTTGTCAGCACAAGATAATGCGGATATTGAAACATGTGAGCAAACTGATACGTTTCGTTATTTCAATTTAAAAGGTTTAATGAGCCTAAGTACTGCTGAGTACGATGCTCTGCAACCAGTGCAATGGCCAGTATGGGATAAAAAACAAGACGCTAAAGCTGTTCAACAACTGTTTGGTAAGGGCCAGTTTAGTCACAAAAACACCAAGGCAAAACTAATTCCGACTGTTGCAACTAATCCGGTACATGCGGTTTCAGAAGATTATCCGCTCATTTTGAACACGGGGCGTATTCGTGATCAATGGCATACCATGACCCGTACTGGTTTGTCGCCAAATTTAACCAGTCATCGTGCTGAACCATTCTGTGAGATTCATCCGAGTGATGCATTGAAGTTTGGTGTACGTGATCAAGGCTTGGTAGAAGTTCGTTCGAAATGGGGCAGTTGTGTACTACGCGTGACATTCTCATCAGGTGTCCGTCGTGGGCAAATTTTTGCACCGATTCACTGGACTGAACAGGTCGCATCCGACGCCCGTATTGGTAAAGTCGTGAATCCAGAAGTTGATGCAATTTCAGGTGAGCCCGAGTTCAAACATACGCCTGTAACTATTCAGCCGTTCTATACCACTTGGCAAGGTGTGCTCTATATTCGTGAAGGATACGATTCGCATATTCAAGAATCGCTACATCACTGTGCATGGTGGACTAAAGTCAAAATGGTCAAAACCAATCGCTATGAACTTGCAGACCGCCAAACTTTTCATGATACTCAAAAGAATCTGAAAAGCTTTTTGCCATTTGCCGATGAAACCTTTGAATGGTTAAGCATAGAAGATATTTCTTCACAACTGAGCCATAGTATTATTTTGAAAGATGGCATTGTAATTGCAAGTTTATATATTGCACCGCCAGATTTATTGCCAGACCGTGACTGGGTAGCAAGTCTGTTTAAACGAGAACGTTTGAGCGCCTTGCACCGTAAAGCTTTACTAGCAGGCATGCCAATGTCGGCTACTAATAATGATGGGCCTTTGGTGTGTAGTTGTTTTAAAGTAGGTAAGAATAAAATTATCGAAGCAATAAAAACACAAAATATTACCCATGAAAAACAGATCACTGCTTGTTTAAAAGCTGGTGGCAATTGTGGATCATGTTTACCTGAAATCCGTGGCTTAATTAAAGCTTGCCAGCAAGAGGTAGAAGTGTGAATAAGGGATATCCCATAACTGATCTGGTCATTCTGGCGGGTGGACAAGCCCGCCGTATGAATGGTTTAAATAAGCTGTTGCAACAATTCGATGGCGATACGCAACTTCTTAAGATTCACCAAAAGCTAAAATCTTCAGTATCTGAAATTTGGGTGAATAGTCATCGAGACTATTCAATCTATCAAAGTATTGTGCCTGATATTAAATGTTTTCAAGATGATGCTTCTGGTTTTTTCGGCCCGCTTATGGGGATGAAAAGTGCATGGTCACATGTAAAGGCAGATTATGTTTTGTTTATTCCTTGTGATGTGACCTACATACCTACGCAAGTCGTTGCGAAATTACACAGTGCACTTCGCAAAAATAAACAAGCTCAGGCAGCTTACGTTTCAATTAACGGAGATGCTTTATACCCATTTTGTTTGTTAAAACGTGAAAGTCTAGAAATTTTAGAGCAGCAAATTGATAAGCAACAATTGAGTTTAAAAAATTGCTTTAAACTTTTACATGCACAAGTAGCCATTTTTCAAAAGCAGAACTTATTTTTCCATAGCATTAATTCTTTAGATGAACTTCAACAATACAAACAAATTAAAGCATTTAAAGAGATTTTTTCGACAAATTAGAACTTCAATCATATCGATTTAAAATTTACATTGATAATCTGAAATCATTTTTTAAATTTTGAGTTATTGACTGTTTAGAATTTAAGTTCTATTTTGGAACTTGTTATTTTCATTCTAGCCAGATGTATAAAAATAAACGGAGCCAGAAAAATGATGGACGCAGCTCAGCAAAGAAAAACAGATGTGACCGCATGTATTTTATGTTCAAGAAACTGCGGTTTGAGCGTAGAAATTAAAGATAACCAATTTGTCAAAATTAAAGGCAATCCTGAACATCCATTTTCTCAAGGTTACATTTGCCAAAAAGCCGCAAGATTACAGCATTACCAGAAACATGCAGACCGTTTAACCGCACCTTTAAAACGCCAGCCAGATGGTTTATTTCAAGAAATTAGTTGGGATGTCGCGATACAAGAAATTGCTGATCGATTAGTGCAGATTAGAGATAAATTTGGCGGTACTGCTTTTGCTACGGTTGGGGGCGGTGGACAGGGTAACCACCTCGGTGCAGCTTATGGTCGACAACTTTTATTGGCTATGAAAAGTTATTATGCATATAACTCACTTGCCCAAGAAAAAACAGGTGACTTTTGGCTCAATGGCCGCCTATTCGGTAGTCAGTCCTGCCATACGACAGAAGATGTTGAACATGCAGATTACGTACTTTTTATTGGAACAAATCCATTTCAAGCACACGGTATTCCCAACGCACGAGACACGCTAAAACATATTAAGAAAGATCCGAACCGAACCATGGTGGTGTTCGACCCGCGTGTTACCGAAACAGCAAAACAAGCAGACATTCACGTACAGCTAAAACCGGGAACAGATGCTTTTTTAATGTCGGCCATGATTGCGATCATTATTAAAGAAAAGCTTTATGATGCAGCGTTTATTGAGCAGCACACACATGGGTTTGAAGACGTAAAAGCTGCATTTAACCATGTCCCGATTGAAGACTATATTGCTAAAGCTGATGTACCTGTCGATTTGATTTATCAGGTTGTTCGAGAGTTTGCCAAAGCAAAAAGAGGCTGTGTACGTATCGATTTAGGTATTCAACATACTTTGAATACAACATTAAATGGTTATTTAGAAAAGCTTTTATACTTACTGACAGGGAACTTTGGAAAACAGGGTACCAATAATTTGCATACCATGTTTATTCCAATTTTAAGCGATACAGATGAAAGAAAGTCTAAATATCGACGTAGTGTTTACCATAAAATGTTCCCAATTTCCGGGTTTTTCCCGCCTAATATTTTACCCGATGAAATCTTAAAAGCAGGGGAAAAGCGAATTCGTGCTGTGTTTGTAGATAGCTGTAATCCACTATTAACCTATCCTGATACACCAGCTTATGAGGAAGCATTTAATGCATTAGATTTGTTGGTGGTAGTTGATGTTGCGATGACAGAAACCGCGAGACTTGCACACTATATTTTGCCTGCTCATACTCAGTTTGAAAAATGGGAATTTACTGGTTTTAACTTGGAATTTCCTAAGAATGGTTTTCACCTGCGTCATCCCGTATTGGCTGCTCAAGCAAACACTTTACCGGAAGCCGAAATTTATACTCGATTACTGGAAGCGATGAATGCTATTCCGAAGAGTTTCCCAGTTTTAGAAAAAATAGCTGCGGTCGACTCGAAAAAAACTGCCTACTTACCATACTTGTCGGCGCTAGGACTTACCTTGGCACGCCATAAAAAATATATCCCTTTTGCTGCTTCTATTATTTATCGAACTCTGGGCAAACGACTTGGCAATTATGCAGATTCAGTTGCTTTTTTATTGCCGCTATCTATTCAATATGCTGTTTTACATACCAAAGCAGTACGCCGTGCAGGTTATAAAGGTAATCCGTTAACACAAGGAGTCAAATTATTTGAGCAGATATTAAAGCAACGTTCAGGTATGGTTTTATCGCAACATGAATATGACGAAGTCTGGAAACTGGTGGCTTATAAAGATAAGAAAATACGTCTTGCAATTCCCGAGATGTTAAGTGAACTCGCAAGCTTGAAAAGCCATAACGTTAATATTGAAGAGTTTCCTTTCATCCTTTTGTCAGGTGAACGCCGTAGTTACAACGCCAACCAAATTTACCGTGACCCTGCTTGGCGAAAAGTAGATGCAGAAGGTGCACTACGTATTCATCCCGAAGATGCAAGGCACTTAAATGTAGATACAGGAGGGCAGCTTAAATGTATCTCACAACATGGAGAAATTCAGGTAGCTATTGAGTTGGATGATGGGATGAGAAGAGGTGTTGTGTCACTGCCACATGGCTACGGTATGCGCTTTCAAAATGGAGCACCGATTGGGCCACAATTAAACTTACTTATTTCTGCTGAACATTGTGATCCATTGTCGAAAACGCCGTACCATAAATATGTACCCATCCGTCTAGAAAAGTGTTAGAAATAGAATCAAGTAAAACATAGATTTTACCGTGCTAACTTGAGATTTATTTTTTTAATTGTTCTTAAGGTAGTGCGGTGAAAAGTCTATAAAAAATTTAAATATTATGGAAAATAAGTAGAGCTGGAACAAATTTTGCTATTAAAGAACAAAGCACTATTAAGATGCAATTTTTTGTATTTGATTGTTCATAATCGGTGCTCGCAAGATTTGAAATGTTCTCGATATGAGTGCAAATGATGAAACAATATCACTCTGAAAATGCGCCAAGCCTTCTGCAAGATCAATATGGGCGTATCAAGCGTAAGTTACGAATTTCTGTAACTGATCGCTGTAATTTTAAGTGTGTATATTGCATGCCTGAGCATCCAGAATGGTTAAATAAACAGGACTTGCTTAGTTTTGAAGCGCTCTTTCAATTTTGTCATTTTATGGTGCAGCAAGGTATCGAGAGTATTCGCATTACGGGTGGTGAACCATTAATGCGTCAAGGTATTGTTCATTTCATTCGAGATCTACAGTCTTTAAAAAGTTTAGGTTTAAAACGTATATCGATGACTACCAATGGTCATTACCTTGCTAAACATGCCAAGCAGCTAAAAGACGCTGGATTAGATGATTTAAACATTAGTTTAGATAGTTTAGATCCTGTTCAGTTTAAAGAGTTGACCAAGAAAAAATTGGAGCCTGTTTTAGAGGGGATACAAGCTGCAAAAGAAGTAAGATTACCTTTTAAAATTAACTGCGTGTTAATGAAAGATAGAAATGATGATCAAATCTTACCTATGGTGAAATGGTCAATTGCTCATCATATTCCTTTGCGTTTTATCGAGTTTATGCCGCTTGATGGTGATGCACTTTGGTCAAATAAAGATGTGGTAAGTGAGGCTGAAATTTTACAGGTATTGCAACAGTATTATTCGGTACAAGTCATCGAGCAGCAACATGAGCCAGCGCGTCAATATCTAATTAACGGTAGCTACCATTTAGGAATTATTTCCACAATTACGCATTCATTTTGCCACCAATGTGACCGTATACGGCTTACCGCAAAAGGCGAACTATATAACTGTTTATTTGCACCGCAAGGCTTAAATATTAAGCCTCAGCTTCAAACGCTGGTAAGCAAACAACATACTCCAGAATATGGTGTGTATATCCAAAATTTAAAGAATTTGGTTCATCCTTATATCTGGCATAAAGCAAAAGGTTTCCATGCCTTACAACATCAACAAACCCGTAAAATCAGCATGCATATGCTTGGGGGATAAATGCAACAATCTATCCAAATTAAAGTCGAAGCATTTGGTGCAATTGAAAAATTGCTTCCTGAAAATCTTTTGTTAGTTTGTCCTAGCCATAGTCTAGTTAAAGATGTATTAGATGAAATTGTTTTATTGCATCCGGAATCTACAAAAGCCATGGAAAAATGTGCATGTGCGATTGGTGATAATGTCATAACCAGACAAACTGTCTTAAGTGAGCCATGCACTTTGGTTTTATTATCACCCGTTGCCGGAGGATGAGTCATGAAAGAGTTCGCAAGAATACAAGAGCAGGCTTTAAGCTTGGATACTTTTGATCCGATTCAGTCTTTTCCTGAATGTGGCGGTATCGATATTTTTATGGGTACGGTTCGTAATCACCACGAAGGTAAAGCGGTAAAGGCGCTGAAATATACATCGTATAAACCGCTTGCAGAAAAAATGATACGTGAAATTGAACTAGAAATTGAGAAAAAGTATCAGGTATCTTATGTGCGAGTGGTTCATCGAATTGGATATCTGGATGTCGGTGAAACAGCCATTATTGCAATTGCGTATGCAGCCCATCGCCGTGAAGCTTTTCAGGCATGTGAGGAAGCGGTCGAACGGGTAAAGCATGAAGTACCTGTCTTTAAAGAAGAGTTTTTTACAGATGGCACAAGTCATTATGTAGAGGGCTGTTGTATTCGTAAGGATGCACCGCACGACCACAAACATCACCATCATCATGCCGGCCATGAGCACTCACACTGAAATAAGCAAGACTAGGATAAATAATGAAAAACGTAGGAATGAAGCCGGAAAGTTATCGTGTTGCCGAAGCACAAGCGATTTTATATGCACCACCGCACTGTATTGAATTATTAAGACAAGGAAACACGGAAAAAGGTGATGCATTAAAAACAGCACGTGTTGCAGGAATTTTGGCAGCAAAACGAACTGATGAGCTGATTCCACTATGTCATCCGCTACCGATTTATCGGGCAGATGTAGAATATGAATTGGAACATGACTTTGTAAAAATTATTGCTGTCGTTGAGACCATTGGGCCAACTGGCGTAGAAATGGAAGCTTTAACGGCGGCAAGCCTTGCAGGTTTAACCATTTACGACATGTTAAAGCCCCATTGTGAACCAGAAGAACTCTGGATGGATCAATGTAAACTACTTAAGAAAAAAGGCGGAAAATCCCATTTTAAACGGGTATTGCGTCAGCCTGTTTCGGCTGCGGTTATTGTATTGTCAGATACCGTAGCAGCGGGTAGAAAGCCGGATACGGCCGGAAAATCTGTAGTTGAAACTTTAACTGAAGCTGGATTTGATCCGATCCATTACCAAATTTTGCCTGATGAAGCAGATGATCTCAAAGAATTGGTCCTAGAACTCACCAAATTGTATGCTTGTATTATGACCGTCGGCGGTACAGGAATTGGTAAGCGTGATATTACGGTTGATACGCTGGAGCCTCTTTTAGAACGTAAGTTAGATGGCTTAATGGAAGCTGCTCGCTCATTTGGACAAAAACGCACGCCATATGCTGCTATGTCACGCGGAGTAGCAGGGTTTATTGACCGTTCTTTAGTAGTGACGTTACCGGGAAGCCGCGGTGGAGCAAGCGAATCAATGGCTGCTATTTTACCTGCCTTAGTCCATATTTTTGATGTTTGCCGTGATTTACCGCATCCGGGAGGCTATGAATAATGTCAGGTTGTGGTGCAGAGCGTGGATTAATCAGTATAGATGAAGCACTAGATTTAGTGATTAATAAGCCTAAAAACTTAAGCTCTATTCAAAAGACTCTAACAAATAGCCTAAGTAGTTATCTTGCTCAAGATATTTACTCTGAAATTAATCTACCAAGTTTTTCTCAAAGTGCGGTAGACGGTTATGCACTTTGTAGCCATGCAGAAGATTTAAATAATCAAAAGTTTCAAGTTACAGGTGAGATTCGTGCCGGAAGCGAGAGTCATGACATACTCGGTGAAGGTCAGGCGATTCGTATATTTACGGGCGGCAAAATTCCTGAAGGGACAACGCATGTAGCTCGGCAAGAAATCGTATCGATTATTTCGGCTCAAGAAATTTGTGTAACGGAGCATATACGCCCTCAAGCTGATATCCGTTTTACTGGTGAAGAAATCCAGCAGGGACAGTTGCTTGCTCAAGTAGGACAGTTTCTAAATATTGGAAGCTTGGCTGCTTTAAGTATGGCGGGAATGCAAGAGCTTACTGTTTATCGTAGACCAAAAGTTGCAGTACTAGTCACAGGTGATGAAGTTGCTCAAACGGCAGATGATTTAATCGATGGAAAAGTCTTTGATGCAAATGGGCCTTTATTAAAAGCTTGGTTTGAAGATTATGGTTTAGATATCGAACTCATTCATGTTGCAGATGAAGCTGAACAGGTCACCCAATACTTTAACCAGTTAAAAGACAGCCATGATGTCATCATAACCACAGGCGGAGTGTCAGTAGGTGATTATGACTTTGTTCGACCATGTGCTTTCGAAGTTGGGTTTGAACAAATATTTTGGAAAGTTAAACAAAAACCGGGTAAACCTTTATTCTTTGCCGAATACCATAATTCACAAGCTAGCCATTCTTGCTATTTGTTAGGCTTACCGGGTAATCCAGCTGCGGTATATGTAGCAATGCAAGTTTATGGTAAATCTTTGCTTGATGCATTACAGGGTAATAGATGCGGACCAGAATGGTTTACTGCAATTTTAGAGCATGATTTAAAAGAAGATGCACGTGAGCGTTTTTTACGAATGTATGCTTATTTTGATGCAGGACAACTTAGAGTAAAAAGTTTGGCCAAGCAGCAGTCTCATATGCTGAGTAACCTTATGCAAGCCAATTGTCTAGTTCGTATTCCTGCGAGTACAAAACTAGAGTCAGGTACTTTATTAAAAGGAATCTTTATTTCAAATTAGCCTATAAATAAATTGAATATGATTAATTTATACTTATAAGTTAATCATATTTTATAAGTATTTCTATTCATGGTTATTTAAAAAATAGGCGTCATAAGTACATTAAAAACTTATTTTTAAGCTGAATATTGCATATAACATATTAAGTGGTTTAGGGTATAAATAATAAGGCAAGTAGGCCAGTTCTATATTGAGGTAAGCATAAAGATGAAATGGGATGACATCGGTGATCAACCTTGTTCTGTTGCCCGTATGCTATCAGTAATTGGTGATCGGTGGACGATGCTAATATTACGTAATGCTTTTATGGGAATTCGCCGTTTTGATGATTTTCAAAAATCACTAGGTGTCACTCGTCATGTGCTGTCGGATCGTTTAAAGCGTTTGGTTGAATACGAAATTTTAGTCAAAGCTCCTTATTTTGACCGTCAGGAACGTTTTGAATATCGTCTCACTGATAAAGGATTTGAGCTTTATCCAATTATATTATCTATGGCGAATTGGGCAGATAAATGGATGGATCAAGGTTTAGGTAAACCTTTGGAATATCGCCATAAAGCTTGTGGTCATAAATTTGAACCAGTCATGGTTTGTTCGGTCTGCCGTGAACCTTTACATGCAAAACAAGTTCAAGTTTCGGCTGGACCGGGCTACTTTGCTTATATGGAACAAAAGAAAAAACAAGCTTAAAGTTCTTTGTTTAAAGACTCTTGCTGAAGTGCTTCTGTAAGAGTCTTATAAATATAATCATGGTTTGACTGGGTAATATTAAAACGAATAAATTGGCCTGCCGATTTTGATTGGCTAAAGGCATTACCCGGAGCAAGAATCACTTCTCGATTCAAGCAAAACTGTGCAATCTTTGCTGCATCTATTCCTTCTGGTAGACGACACCACACAAAAATTCCGGCCTTTGGTTCAATCCACGGTTCTATTCCAATCGCTTTAAGCTTTGCTATCGTTTCCTGCATGGATTGGGCTAAACGAACTTTTAACACATCTAGATGCTTACGGTATGAACCATCGGTTAAAGCTGTATGTAATATCTTGGCTGAGAGTCCATTGTGAGAAAAGCTGGTAGCAATTTTTAAATCGGTAATTTGATCAATCCATTCTGGTTTCGCAATAATGTAGCCGCAGCGAATAGAGGCAGAGAGCGTTTTAGAGAAACTTCCAATAAAAATCACGCGTGAAAGGTTGTCTAGGGCCGCAAGCCGTGGCGCTGAAGTATGTTCAAAATCTGAAAATATATCGTCTTCAATCACAATTAAATTAGACTGCTCAATGAGTTTTAATAATTGATGAGCGATCGAAAGTGAGAGTGTTGCACCAGTTGGGTTGTGTATTCCAGAGTTTGTAATATAAAGCCGCGGATTATAGGTCTCAATCGCTTCTTTAAATGCCTCTATGTCTGGTCCGTTTGGTGTATAGGGAATGCCAATAATTTTAACTTGATGAACTTTAAGTAGAGCATGAAAATTAAAGTAGCAAGGGTCATCAATTAGAACTACATCATCTGGTTTAAGTAAGAAACGACAAACCAGATCAATTGCTTGAGTACCAGAATCGGTTAAAAGAACTTGGTTCAAGTTTGCTTCTATACCTTTACTTTGTGCTCGTCTAGCGAGTAAATCTCTTAATGCTGGCAGTCCTAAAGGTGACGAATAGCCCATTAAGTTATCATCTTCGTTACGTGTAGCAGATCTTAAAGCTTTGCGAATACTCTCAAGTGGCATCCAGTCATTTGGTAACCAGCCACAACCAGGTTTAAACGCATCAGGTTTTGCTTCTAAGGACTGACGTGAAATCCATAATGGATCGATAGAGCGATCTAATTTAGGGCCTAATTCACTCAAAGCTAAAGGGGCAAGCGGTCCCACAACATAAAAACCGGAGCCACTACGAGATTCAAGTTTACCTACGGCAATTAATCGCTCATAAGCTTCGACAATAGTAGAAACTGAAAAACCTAAATCTTTTGCTAGCTTGCGTACAGAAGGTAAACGGGAGCCTGGTGTTAAAGAACGATTTTTAATTTGTTGTTCAATCTGTGAAATAACAAACTCGATTTTTGTTTTTGACTGGTTCACGTTAATTATCTCTAACTGTACTGCTTATTTATACATAACAGTTTTTTAAAATTGTACTGCTTTGTATCTGGTATCAACACCATATCACAGCTTAAATTCTTCGTATAGTTGCGGAGAATAATATGCAAAAGTTTATGAATGGTTGGGTGAACGGTTTTATAGGGGTTGCAATTTTTGCAGGTTCACTGCCTGCTACCCGTGTTGCGGTCACCGGTTTTGATCCTGGTTTTCTGACGGCGGCAAGAGCAGTTATTGCGGGCGTTTTAGGTTTAACTCTTATCTTTTTGCTTAAAGAAAAAAGACCAGCTAAGCAAGATTGGTGGCCACTCGCAATAGTTGCTTTAGGTGTTGTTGTGGGTTTCCCATTATTTACGGCGCTTGCTTTGCAATATATGAATGCAGCACATTCAATTGTCTTTGTGAGTCTTTTGCCGCTAGCTACTGCTATATTCGCTGTTGTAAGAGGTGGAGAAAAGCCAAATCTATTTTTTTGGATATTTGCAATTTTAGGCAGTTTGGTTGTCTTTACCTACATGTTCTTTTTGTCGGGCGAAGCATCTTTTGGCATCGGCGATTTATACATGCTTATTGCAATTATTTTGTGTGGATTTGGCTATGCAGAAGGAGGAGTACTTTCGAAAAAAATAGGTGGTTGGCAGGTGATTTGTTGGGCGCTTATTTTAGCTTTACCGATTATGCTGTTTGCTACTGTTTTTTATATGCCTGTTTCTTTCCAAGATGTATCTACATCAGCGATAGCAGGGCTGGTTTATGTATCTTTATTTAGTATGCTTATCGGGTTCTTTTTCTGGTACAAAGGTCTTGCTCAAGGCGGTATTGCTGCAATTAGCCAGCTACAACTTTTACAACCTTTGATGGGACTCGCGATTGCCGCACTTTTATTACATGAACATGTAAGTTGGTCGATGTTAATGGTAACGGCAGTAACAATTTTGTGTGTCGCTGCCGCTAAAAAGTTTGCATAAAAATTTATAAACAATTTGCTGGTTTAGGAATGCCTGCCAAACGACTGAGATGGCGTGCAACTAAACCAGTATTAAATTTTTGCTGTAAAACAGCATTATTAATATCAGGACTGACGGTTTTCATTAAAAACTTAATCAGAGGGCGTGTTGCAGGAGAGTGCCCAAATTGTTGATAAAATTGGCGAACCGCAGCTAAAACTTCAAAATGCCAATCTGTTAATTCAAGATCGAGAGATTTGGCGAGTTCCTGTGCGACTTCGGGATTCCAAATCGTATAGTCGACTAAATGACCATCTTGATCTAATTCTAAATTCATAAAAATGAGCCTAACAATATTACTTCAAAGAAATGCATCGATTAAATTGTAAAACCAGATCTGCAAACTGGTCATAGTTTAATACCTTAACGTGAGCCAAGGTTTCTGCATCAATTAAATCTTTTTCATGAGCTAAACAAGAAACTGAGCCAAACTGCTGACAAATGTCTACGGAAAGCTGTGCGGTTGAATCGCCCATAAAAACAATCTGATCGTCTTGATGAAAAAGCTTTTCAAGTTCTTCAATAATACGAGGGGTATGGTGATAAGAAGCTTGCACCAGATAAAGTGTTGATTGCGTCATTAAATTTACACCTTTATCTACCAATATAAGACATGATCGAAAGATTGGATGAGTTCAGTATCTAACTGAACAAACTCTAGCTCCTGCTCACTGTTTTGAACAAAAGGATGCTGTTTATTTTTGATCTCAACAAGAATTGGACTTAAGTCATAAAACTCAAAGCTATCCACCATGTTTGAAGCAATTTTAAAAGCATGCTGCAACTGGTCAAAGTTATGTTCATTTTGTAAGAGGCTAAGAGCTGCATCTTTCAATAATACTTTGACTGGTGAGCCAAAGGTTGCTAAAACCATAGTAGCGGCGAGGCTTTCATTGACTTGTAGGCTGGTTAGATTGGCTTGGGTCAAAATAACGAGTACAGTTTTCACACAATATACCTTTTAAAAGCAACAATCTAAGTTAACAAAGTAACTTAGAATTGAAGAAGACGAGAGGCTGACTGTACTGCATCAGCAAGTTCACCTAGTCCAACCAACTCAAAGTTGTTCGCTAGGTTGTGATGACTAAGTTGATGGCGACTCGCATTTTCTGCATCGGTAATCCCGCGTGCAAGAGCAGCGCTAACGCAAACAGGAAGTCGGATCGCGAGCTTTTGCCATTCATGCGTTAAATTACGCTGGTCGTCAGGAACCCACTGAAAGTCATTCGCAACTTGAACGCCATCTTGGTAAAAGAATACACGAAAGTCTTCATTTTTACTTTTGAGTGCCTGAGCAAGGCCCAGTGCATGCCAAGCATGGATTGAAGTAGGAGCAGAGGTTATTAGTAGTAATGTACTCATTGAGAATTCACTATGGTCATACGTCTAAATGGGCGTAGATACATTAAGAGAAAGGTAAGTATACAATGATTTTAGTGACAGGTGGTTTAGGCTTTATCGGTTCACACATTGCATTGAGTCTGTTGGCTCAAGGCCAAGAAGTGGTTATTGTCGATAATTTGGCTAACTCGACCTTGCAAACGCTTGAGCGGTTAGAATACATCTCTGGTATGTACGTTCCGTTTGTTAAACTTGATGTACGTAATACACCTGCATTGAACAAAGTATTTGAACAGTACTCAATCGATGCAGTCATTCACACAGCTGGTTTTAAATCTATTGAAGAGTCTAATTTAAAACCGCTCGAATATTACAACGATAATGTCAGTTGCATTATGAGCCTATTACGTGCGATGCAACGTACAGGTGTTCGTCATTTCATTCATTTATCTAGCTTGGCAGTCTATGGAAAATCTGGTTTGCAGTTAAGCGAAACAGAAGATTTTAACTACGGTTATCCTAATCCATATATCAAATCTCAACAGATGATTGAAGAAATCATTAGAGATACTCATAAAATTGATCATGAATGGAAAATTGCGATCTTACGCCTATCAAATATTGTAGGTGCTTTTGAGCATGGTGTATTAGGTGAGTATGTTGCGCAGCTCCCTAAAAATATTGTACCGCTTGCACTGCAAGTGGCAGCGATGCAGCGTGATTTAATTGAATTACAAGATCAGGTTTCGACCGAAGACCATACCGTGGAACGTAGCTTTCTACATGTGTTAGATGTATGTGACGCGGTAAGTGCAACTCTACTATGGCTACGTGATCAAACCCATTGCTGTGAAGCATTTAATATTGCACATGACCAAGTACATTCAATTCGTCAGTTATTGGATGAAATTTCACAAGTGACCCAAGCTGAAATTCCGACACAATCGGCAATTTATAAGCATGAAGAGTTGGCTCAACTTGGTGCAAATATAGGAAAAGCAAAAACTTTATTACAGTGGGATCCAAAACGAACTTTAAAGCAAATGATTGAAGATGAGTGGAGATTCTATCAAAATACATTAAATGGAAGATAAGATAATGATTCTTATTTACAATAATGGAATGCTTGAGTACGATACTAAAATTAACTAGCCAAAGCAAAAATTGCTTCAGCCCGTGAGTTCTTTAACCAGATAACCGAGGTTTCTATGCAAACACGAATTGAACATGACACTATGGGTGAAATTGAAGTTCCAAATGAAGCACTGTGGGGAGCACAAACCCAACGTAGCTTACAGAACTTCAAAATCGGGCAGGAGCGTTTACCCCGTGCCATGATTCGAGCGATGGGATTGGTAAAAAAAGCAGCAGCAATAACCAATGCCGAGTTAGGACAGTTACCACAAGATTTAAGTCAATACATTGTGGGAGCTGCCGAAGAAGTGATTGCAGGAAAATGGGATTCACAGTTCCCACTCGTAGTTTGGCAAACAGGTTCTGGTACGCAAAGCAACATGAACTGTAATGAAGTGATTGCCAATATTGCCAACCAAAAATTAGGCGAAGCACTGGGTGCACAAAAACCAGTACATCCAAATGATCATGTCAATCGTGCGCAGTCTACCAATGACTCATTTCCAACGGCTATTCACGTTGCGGCAAGTTTGCAAATCAATGAATTACTGATTCCAGCTGTGGAACAGCTTAAAGCGACTTTGCAGAAGAAGTCCGATGAATTTCAAGATATTGTTAAAATTGGCCGTACTCATTTGCAAGATGCCACACCATTAACCTTAGGCCAAGAATTTAGCGGTTATGTTTCGCAGCTTGAGCATGGTTTAGTGCGCTTACAACAAGCCTTAACTGGTTTGTATGAGTTGCCATTGGGTGGTACAGCAGTAGGAACTGGGTTAAATGCTCATCCTGACTATGCTGTTAAGGCCGCAGCTCAGCTTGCAACTTTAACAGGTTTGCCATTTGTTACTGCTCCTAATAAATTTGAAGCACTTGCAGGGCGTGATGCTGCTGTTTTTGCATCAGGTGCATTAAAAACTCTAGCAGTAAGCTTAAATAAGATTGCTAACGATATTCGTTGGTTAGCAAGTGGCCCACGCTGTGGTTTTGGTGAAATTCGCATTCCTGAAAATGAACCAGGCTCAAGCATTATGCCGGGTAAAGTGAATCCGACGCAAAGTGAAGCAATGACCATGGTGGTTGCACAAGTGCTTGGCAACGATACCACTATTAATGTTGCAGGTGCTTCGGGTAACTTCGAGTTAAACGTATTTATGCCAGTGATTGCTTATAATTTATTGCAATCTATTCAGCTTCTTGGCGATGTATGCAATAGTTTTAATGATCATTGTGCGGTTGGAATTGAACCTAATCGAGATAAAATTGATCACTTCTTGCATAACTCTCTCATGTTAGTTACTGCATTGAATCCAGTTATTGGTTATGAAAACTCTGCAAAAGTAGCGAAAACTGCTTATAAAGAGAATAAGACTTTAAAACAAGTGGCTGTTGAGCTTGGTTTAGTAACAGCAGAACAATTTGATGAAGTCGTTAAACCTGAAAAAATGGTTTCGCCAAATAGTAAATAAGCGGTCTATATAGCCATCAGCAGTATCATTTTGTATTGAATGTACAGTACTACTGATGGCTATTATGTTTACACATTAAATCTAGAGCTTTTCATATGTGCTCTAACGTATAGGTTGAAAATAAAAACTACACTAGTAGATCTTCTATATATTCCCAACCATTTGCTTTCATTTCTTCAAATTTTCTTTTTAGTTCTTCTTTTGTATATTCGTGCGCGTCTTTTGCTAAAAGAACATGATATGAATTAGAGGCTGGATCTATAGTGACCTCTGCAATTTCTATAGGTGCGATTACACCATTTTCGGTCAAACCAAGATCGGTAAAGCACATTCCTTTTAGTGGAATAACGCTGCATTCATATTCTTTCGAAATAAAGTAATGATTTGAATAAGTTGAATAGGTACGTGAAGCGCGGATCTTCATGGATCTCTCCTTTATGTGTAGAGAAGATCTGAATAGTCTGGCGTCTTTTAGCAGTTAAAACTGTTTAATTTTTATTGCTTATTTACTATGAATCTTTGTTATTTAAAGTTTTTTTAACAATCTATATCAAAACTATTATAAAAGCCTTCCATTAAAAGAAGGCTTCAGAATATATAAAAGCTTATTTTAAAATTTTGTAAACTTTCTCTTTGTATTCATCATTGGAAATAACGCCTTTATCATATTGCTGTTTTAATGATCTATATTGTTGAATGCGAATATCCCTTTTAAGACCTATATCATCATGATTTCTAATATAGTAGAGACTTCGATCATGATCACTCATATTCACAGTTGGATCAGGAGAGTAGGAGTGGGGGTTTTGAGGTTTCTCATCTTGGTATTGTTTGGCAATTTCGAAAAAATCTACTTTTTGCTTGCGTGGATCGGAGTGAAAAGGATTGTGTTGTGATTCGCTAAACTTATGATTCGAATTATTATTAACCTCAAGCATACTTCTATGGCGCTTCGATTCTTGGTCATAAAATTTTTGCTTAATTGGGGAAATAATTGTTTCAGAAAATACAGAAGAAGAAAAAGTAGTAATACTTAAAAATAATAAAATTAACTGTGATCTATTCATTTCTTTGGGAGCCAGATGAAATTGATTAAATCACTGTATTGTAACATTAAATTTTAATAAGAGGCTGAGTTTCAGTATATTTAATACTCACTCACTTTTTGAGCAATTAATTTATATAAGCGTTGTTTGCAAAGTTACTTGAATTTAATTTTTCTTATATATCTTAATCAAACCAACTTAGAGTTGAATAAGCTGCCATAATTGTTAAAATGCCCACCTTATCCTGTTTTTGTATTGTTTTTAATTTACATTTATTTTGCGATATTGAAATTAAACACATAATAAACAGTTGTTTAGCTAAGGATTTTTTGAATGCTCTCTATTTATTTAACAGATACTCAACAACATGTGCAGTTTAATGATTACCCAAGTGATCAGCCTGTTAAATTTCTGTTAAATCTTAAAAAGATTTTTCCAAGTACTGGTGATTTACTGTTACCTGTTTTGCCAGAAGATAATGATCTGGAAAACGTAACTTGGGAATCAACAACAAAAGACTTTGAAATTTTCAAAAAATTGTTGGCGGGTTGGGGGGTTATTGAGCTTCGTTTAAATGCCATCACTACATATAAGGATAAAAATTTTGCAAATGAGCTCATTAAACAAGCTCAAGTGAAACGTAAAAAAGTAGCACAAAAAAATCATCAGCTTTCTTTAGTTGCGTTGGATTATATTTTTATGCACGAAATTCATGCATTGATTGATGCTGAGTTGGTCACAATTGGTGAGAAGTTTTATTTACCAACCTTGCGAGAGCAATGGAAAGGTCTAGTTTCTGACCAAGTGCTTGAAGGAAAGCTCTAATAAATTGCAAAAGGTGAATTTAAATAATTCACCTTTTTTTATAATTAAATCAATTACTTTTCTATTTAATTAGATTGCTGTACAAAAGTTTACAAGAAAAGAATGCGTTTTTTTAAAAGTGGCAGATACATTGCTTATATAAATACAAAATTATTGCGGGAGAGAGGTTCTTAGGAACCCGCCGAAGGAGCAACAAGCCCGGAAACTCTCAGGCAAAAGGGACTGTAATAATTAAAAAATCTGGAGAGAAGCTTAAGATTTATAAGATGAAGAATAAAAACTTATAAGTCATAAACTCACCGAAGGGGAAGATCGAAATACTAAAAGGTAGTATTTAGGTCGAAACTCTCAGGTACAAATGACAGATGGGCTGTACTGATGAAATGTTTTTGCATTTCAGAGGAGTCTGTTATGCCACATGTTATTGTGATTGGTGCAGGAATCACCGGGGTTACTTCAGCCTATGAATTATCTCAATTAGGTTACCAAGTCACAGTGATTGATCGCCATCTTTATCCAGCTATGGAAACATCATTTGCAAATGGAGGGCAATTATCTGCTTGTAATGCAGAAGTCTGGAATCAGAAAGCGACCGTTATAAAAGGTTTTAAATGGATGAGGCAAAAAGATGCTCCTCTATTACTTAACCCTTCTTTTAGTTTGCACAAATACAGCTGGTTAGTTGAGTTTCTATCTCATATTAAAAACTATGAGGCCAATACTATAGAAACTGTTCGCTTAGCATTGCTCGCGCGTAAGCGCTTGTTTGAAGTCGCTGAAAAAGAGCAGCTTCAATTTGATTTGGAGAAACGCGGTATTCTTCATATGTACCACAGCAAGGCTGATTATGACATTGCTAAACAAGTGAATGACGTCTTAAACAAAGGTACTTTGGAGCGTTATTCAGTTTCACCGGAAGAAATGAAGTCAATCGAGCCATCTTTAACTGGTGATTACTTTGGTGGTTATTACACCCCAAGTGATGCAACTGGAGACATTCATAAGTATTCAACTTCTTTAGCTGAGAAGACTAAACAATATGGGGTTCAGTATAAGTTTGGTTTAGAAGTTACTGATATTAAGTGTCATACAGATAAAGTAGTGCTGAATTGTCAGCCAAGTGCTGAACATCCTCATCTTTCTCAATCAGATAGCTTTCAATTAGAAGGTGATGTTCTAGTTGTTTGTGGTGGTGTTGGAAGTTATCAGTTGGCTGACATGATTGGTGAGCGTGTAAATGTTTATCCAGTTAAAGGCTATTCAATTACTGTCCAATTGAAAGACGAGAAAAGCATTAAAAATGCACCATGGGTGAGTTTACTTGATGAAAGCGCCAAAATTGTAACGTCTCGTTTGGGTCAAGATCGTTTACGTATCGCAGGTACAGCTGAGTTTAATGGCTATAATCGAGACATTCGAGCGGATCGTATTCAACCTCTAGTGAATTGGGTGAACCGTAATTTTGACATTTCAACTGAGCATGTTGTGCCTTGGGCAGGTTTAAGACCAATGATGCCTAATATGTTACCAGTCGTAAAACAGTCTAAGCAGCCACGAGTTTTTTATAATACTGGACATGGCCATTTAGGTTGGACTTTATCAGCGGCGACAGCTGTTTTGGTGAGTCAGGATATTCTACAAAAATATCCAGCTTAAAAAAGAAAAGCCAGTGTAGATGCACTGGCTTTTTCGTTTTATATCAATTAATCATATAGTCGATAAACACCCGTAAATCGTTCGCAGCCTTTTTGTTGAGTTTTTACAATAAGTAAGGCCTTTTGAAAATCAAACTTGTATTTACAGTGATGCTCATTATCTAAAATTTCACTTTTCTGCTCAGGAGAGCTATAAGCCATTAATGAAATAGTTTGAGCATCTTTTCGGTTATTTGGATTGCGGTATGCTAAGCCTTCAATTTTGATTTTATCTTTAGCAAGTTGATGTATTTGTAAATGAACAGGTTGGGAAGCAATATGTCCATTTTCAAATTTAAGATAATGCTGCGTCAGGGTTTGTTTAAGTGATGCATAGAAATTTAAGTCATCCCCACGTACATCAAACTGCTGTTGAAAACATGAATTGGTTTTACATTGTTGTGTATGTCTAAACCACAAAGTCTGTGTATCTTGTAAAAGTTTTAATGGTGCATCTGTGACTAGGTATGCAGAAAGATATTTATTGTTGAGTTGCTTACGTGCTTCACTAAAGGTTTTTGAACAAATTTTGAGCTCTGTTTTGGATTTAGAGCAGTCGATAGATTCCGCAAAAACAAGCGATGAGCATAAACAACTCAATGTCACGACAAAACTTAATCTTTTCAATTGATTCATATCAGTATTCGACGGCATGATCGCTTATACTTTCAGTCTACTTTGCTAAGTGTACTATAGCGAAACACAACAGTTGAATACAAGATTTCTTAAGTTTTTATAGAAGGGAAGAGTTGATATGGTTGCTCAAATTCGTATTGGACAAGGAATGGATGTGCATGCTTTTGAAGAGGGTAACTTCGTAACTTTAGCTGGCGTTCAGATTCCACATACGCATGGCTTGAAAGCACATTCTGATGGCGATGTCGTGTTACATGCGCTATGTGATGCTTTACTCGGTGCACTGGCGCTTGGCGATATTGGTCAGCATTTTCCAGATACCGATCCAGAGTTTAAAGGAGCGGATAGCCGTGTACTGTTAAAACACGTTTATCAGTTAATCTTAGATCGTGGTTATCGTTTGAATAATGCCGATATTACAGTAGCTTGTGAACGTCCTAAACTAGCGAAACATAATTTAGAGATGCGACAAAGCATTGCGGATGTTTTGAATGTAGATTTAAATCAAATTAGTATCAAAGCGACCACTACCGAAAAGCTCGGATTTACAGGCCGCCAAGAAGGAATTTTAGCAACAGCGACGGTATTAATCTCTAATTAAACTAAATCATCAGTTTGTTGCAAAGACTGTTGAAGTTCTAAGGTAGCCTTACGGCCTTGTAGCTGTAAGGTAATACTATGGATCAGTCCAGTCCAAGTTTCATTGGGTTCCCATATCTCGTGCAGTAAATCTTGAGAAGTTGGCATGTCCATATTCATATAAAATTGTCTGTATACGTACATGAGACAACTTACGCGTTTATTTTTGGCACAATGTACCCAAACAATTTCATTTTGAACCAAATGATCAATTAAATCTAAAACCAATAAGCATTGGTCAGAAGACGGTGTTTCCCAGTCAATTGGAATATGAATGTAATTTAAACCATGCTCAAGACAAACCTGATCTTCATTTTCAATACAATTCGGTGAGTTTGTCAAAGCTAAATTGATAACGGTACTACAGCCATACTCTTTAATCAGTTTGAGCTGTTCAACGGAAGGTTGTGCTGAACTAAATAAATGTTCATGAATAATTGAAAATGCAGGGATCTGAGATAGTGATTCTTCAAGGGTTGTCATAATCGCACTCTACAAGAGTAGGCTTGGCTTATTGTGTAGAATGTTATACACGATTCTAGAGTGTAGTTGAAATATAGACTGTTTATATATTCAGCAACATCGTGAAAAATTTTAAAAAATAAACAAGAAAAATAAGAGTTTTATAGAAATAAAAAAACAGCACCTTAAAGATGCTGTTTTTTTATCGAGATTAAGCTTTTTTCAAATTTTCATTCAATAAAAATTCCATTAAAGCTTTTTGTGCATGTAGACGGTTTTCAGCTTCATCCCATACAACTGAGTTTTTATGATCAAGCATGGTTTCTGAAATTTCTTCACCGCGATGTGCTGGCAAACAATGCATAAACAAACAATCAGGATGCGCAAGACTCATCAGTTTTTCATTGACTTGAAAAGCTGCAAATGCATTCTTACGTAATTTTTGTTCTTCTTCTTGCCCCATGCTTGCCCATACGTCTGTAACGATAAGGTCAGCATTTACAGCCGCATCTTCAGCATTGTCAAAAAGCTCAACACAATGTCCAAACTCTGCTAAAAACTCAGGTTTAGGTTCAAAACCCTTTGGCGAAGCAATTTTTAATTTAAAACCCATTAAATGTGCAGCTTCAATATATGAATTACACATATTATTGCCATCACCAATCCAGGCTACGGTTTTACCTTCAATGCTGCCACGATGTTCAATATAAGTTTGCAAATCTGCAAGTAATTGACAAGGGTGGTGATCATCGGTCAGACCGTTAATGACAGGAACTTTTGAATAAGATGCAAAACGTTCAACAATGTCATGACCAAAAGTACGAATCATCACAATATCAAGCATGCTTGAAATAACGCGTGCTGAGTCTTCAATTGGTTCACCACGGCCTAGCTGTGTATCACGAGGCGATAAAAAGATAGCACTACCACCAAATTGATTAATACCGGCTTCAAAAGAAATACGAGTACGTGTGCTCGATTTTTCAAAAATCATTCCCAATACTTTACCAACAAAAGGTTGATATACCTTATTGCTCTGTTGCATTTTTTTTAGTTCGCTTGCGCGTTGTAAAACGCGGTTGAGTTCTAATGTAGATAGATCACGTAAAGTCAGGAAATGTCTTAAAGCCATGTAGCTACTCCATAATAATTGTCTTTTAAATACAACAATTATCTGTTGTTGGCTGGGTGGATGTGGGAAAAAAGAAGTCTACTATACTATAAGCATTTCAAAATGCAAAAGAATTAGACTTTATGGTGGCCTTTTAAAAAAATATCTACACAATATTCAATATAATCAAAAGCTTCTTTCTCATCTGGTAGGGCCGGCATGCCCATAATCATACGCCATTCAATATCGCGTAAAATCCCAAAATACATGAGTGAAGAATGATAAGGAGAAGGACATGTAATTTCTCCTGATTTATCCGCAAATTCTAATGCTTGAGTAAGTGTGTTTTGTAGATTATGTACCCATTTATCATATAGGTATTGTATGAGGACCGTATTACATTCGGTCTGTTCGATAATAAGTCTTAAAAACGCAATATGTTCAGGTTGAATAATGTGAACATAAACACGATTAAGTGTTTGAACTAGGTACTCTCTTAAAGTGCTTTTCTCTGGCTGAAATGGAATACAAACATCTTTAAAGAACATTTCACGTTTATAGTCACAAATAGCGGTAAAAAGTCCTTCTTTATTACCAAAATATTTATAAATAGAGGCCTTGGAACCCCCTGCATGGTTGACGATGTCATCTAAAGAAACAGCATCATATCCTTTTTCCAAAAACAGCTCGGTTGCGCTTAACAATAGTGCTAAACGACGTTCGATACCACGGCGTGTTTGAGGTTTATCACATATAGGATGATGTGATTCGAGGACTGGATCATGCATAAAATTTAATAACGGCGATTAAGACTGCTTATCTAGTATAGCAAAACTATCTTTAACGATGGTCATCGCTATATTTTTAGGTTATCGGGTAAACAGTAAAGCAAATGTGGAAATGAAAAAATATATTAAAATATAGGTGGTTAAGTTTGATTTTTGAGATTTCTAATGATGTAACTGTATGTTCACATTTTAGTTTAACCATATCTTTTCGATATAAATCGAGATAAAGAAAAAGCGGCTAATTTATTTTAGCCGCTTTTTAATTCTTACTTCGCTGTTAGGCTTCTGATAAAGTCGCTTTGTGTTCGTCCTCATCATCGTCATCAGCAGAATCCATTCCTAGCTCTTTTAGCTTTCGGGTTAGGGTGTTACGTCCCCAACCTAATAGCTCGGCTGCATGACGTTTGCGTCCACGAGTTTGCTGTAGTGCTGCGTTAATTAAAGTACGCTCAAACATCGGCGTAGCAATATCCAAAATTTTCATTTCACCATTCTTAAGCTTTTGAATTGCCCATTGGTTTAGCAATTCATCCCAATGATGTAGCGAAATACGCTCAAAAGATGGTGCTGGTTGGCTAGTTTCACTATTTTTTTGGAGTGGAACTTGTTTGAGTTCAGAAGGTAAATCTTCAGGGTAAACCTCACGACCAGTAATCATGACGGTTAGCCAACGACAAGTATTTTCGAGCTGACGAACATTACCAGGCCATGGTAGTTGCTGCATATAGTCAGTCGTTTCGGTACGTAAAATCTTTGGACTTACGCCTAACTCTTTACCAGCACGAGCCAAGAAGTGTTGAGCCAGCATCGGTATATCTTCACTGCGATGTGCAAGCTTAGGAATATGAATGCGAATTACATTTAAGCGATGATATAAGTCTTCACGGAAGCGTCCTTCATTCACCAATTTTTCTAAATCTTGGTGTGTCGCAGCCACAATTCGGACATCAACTTTAACTGGGATATGTCCACCTACTCGGTAAAACTCGCCATCAGCAAGTACACGTAATAAACGAGTCTGTGTTTCAAAAGGCATATCACCAATTTCATCAAGGAAGAGAGTTCCGCCATTTGCTTGTTCAAAACGACCTTGATGTTGAGTGTTAGCGCCGGTAAAAGCACCTTTTTCATGACCAAATAATTCCGTTTCGATTAAATCTTTAGGAATTGCTGCCATATTTAAAGCAATAAATGGCTTGGCGCGGCGTGGTGAATGCTTATGTAACGCATGCGCAACTAATTCTTTACCAGTTCCTGACTCGCCATTAATTAAAACGGTAATGTGTGATTGCGATAAGCGGCCAATTGCTCGGAAAACCTCTTGCATAGCAGGAGATTCACCAATAATTTCTGTCGATTGTAGCGGAGAAGCAGTTTTTGTAGCCTCTTGCTGCTGCAATTTATTAATATGCAAAATCGCACGATTGACTAATGCTAAAGCTTCATCAATATCAAACGGTTTTGGTAAATACTCAAATGCACCAGTTTGATAGCTAGATACAGCAGACTCTAAGTCCGAATGCGCTGTCATAATGATCACAGGCAAGTCGGGATGAGAGTTTTTGACTTTAGATAAGAAAGTTAATCCATCAATACCTGGCATACGGATGTCAGTTAAGATGACATCAGGCGCATCATGATGTAAACGTTCGAGTGCTGTTTGAGCTTCTTCAAAATTGGTGACGTCAAATCCTTCTTCTTTAAAGGTCTTTTCAAGTACCCATCGCATGGCGCGATCGTCATCAATAACCCATATTTTATTTCGCGACACGGTCTGACTCCCAAGGTAAATATAAGCTAAACATTGTTTTTCCAGGAACTGATTGGCATTCAATCATTCCGTTATGTTGATGCATGATGTTCTGTGCAATACTCAGGCCAAGCCCTGTACCTTTTGCTCGTCCTGTAACCAAAGGATAAAACACAGATTCTAAAATGCTTTCGGGAATACCCGGTCCATTGTCCTCAATATCGACTCTTACAGCAGAGCGGTTGAGCACACCATTAATGGTGACTAGACGTTGAATACGGGTACGTAAAATTAATTCAGGCTCTTGATCTGTAAAAAATGATTTATTCTCTGTAATCGCTTGAATTGCATTCACACTAATATTGAGCATGACTTGAATGAGTTGATCTCGATCGGCTTTTACATCTGGCAAAGACAAATCATAGTCGCGCGTAATTTTAATTTTTTTCTTGGTTTGATTTGCTATTAAAGAACGTACACGTTCTAAAGGTTCATGTACATTTACGTTCTCATAACTTGGCAGTTGTCTTGAACCCAACATGGTGTCAGCCAAATTGGTAAGACGGTCTACCTCGTTAATAATGACATCTGTAAATTCCGCATAGCTCTCGTCATTTAAGCTCCGAGCAAGTAGCTGGGTTGCACCGCGTATTCCAGCAAGAGGATTTTTAATTTCGTGAGCAACCCCTCGAACTAACTGTCGAGCCACTTGATGCTGTTGAATCAGGTTTTCTTCTTTAGAAATTTTCAACATGCGATCAATAGGATTTAGCTCAATAAGTAAGAGCGGGTGGTAGCTTTTACCTGCATTTAACTGTGAGACCGTATAATCAACATGTAAGTCTTTAAAGTTGACATTAATGACAGCTTCACGACGTGTATAAGGTTGTCCTGTTTTTAGAGTATTGAGCAAAGCTTCATGCGTATTAAAAGTATCATCAGGTGCATGAAGTAAATTTAAAACCGGTTGTCCAGAAGCGCGAAGCAAACTAATGTCAAAAAGTGCTTCACAAGCTGAATTCAAATAAAAAATATTAAAGTTACTATCGATTAATAAAATCGCAGTAGTTAAATTGTCTACCAAAAGGCGATAGTCGATAGGTGTGTGTTGATCCATTAGCGAATCGTTCCTGTCTTAAAATGGCGCAATGGCATCTTCATTGGTTCTCGGTTTTCACCGTTATAGAACATGAATGATGCAAAATATACGCCAACTTTGTTTATGGATTATTTTAAGGTTTTAAGCGTATTTAAAGCGCTCTAAAATCGTTCTTAATATCTTTTGGTCAAAAATAGCAGCCTGCTTGCTAATAATACCATGTTCCAACTTGGTGCAATATTGAGTTTTGGTGCAAATATTGGTTGTATTTTGGTGCATTACACAAAGAGTGGGGTTTCCACCTATGCTTGAGACGAGAAAAGACATACAATACGCGCATTCAAGTGGAGCGCAGATTCATGAAGACCCCCAAAGTCGGTTTTGTTTCTTTAGGTTGTCCTAAGGCATTGGTAGATTCTGAACGAATTTTAACTCAGTTAAAGACTGAAGGTTATCAAGTTGCATCAGATTATGATGGTGCTGATTTAGTTGTTGTTAATACCTGTGGTTTTATTGAATCTGCAGTACAAGAATCGTTAGATGCAATTGGCGAAGCCATGAGTGAAAATGGCCGAGTTATTGTTACAGGTTGTTTGGGTAAAGACGAAGATAAAATTCGTCAAATGCACCCTAATGTTTTAAAAGTTACTGGGGCAGCAGCTTACCAGGACGTTATGGAAGCTGTACATGAATATGTGCCAGCGCCGCCTAAACATAATCCGTTTATTGATCTTGTTCCTGAGCAAGGTATCCGTTTAACACCTAAACATTATGCTTATTTAAAAATATCTGAAGGCTGTAACCACCGTTGTACCTTCTGTATTATCCCGAGCATGCGTGGTGATTTAGTATCACGTCCAGTTGGTAGCGTATTAGAAGAAGCGGCTGCATTAAAACGCGCAGGTGTGAAAGAAATTTTGGTTATTTCACAAGATACTTCAGCTTATGGTGTAGATACTAAATATAAGTTGGACTTCTGGAATGGCCAACCTGTAAAAACTAAATTCTTTGATATGTGTGAAGCACTTGGTCAGCTTGGTATTTGGGTTCGTCTACATTATGTATATCCATACCCACATGTTGATGCAGTGATCGATTTAATGGCTCAAGGTAAAATCTTGCCATACCTCGATATTCCATTCCAGCATGCAAGCCCACGCGTTCTTAAATTAATGAAACGTCCGGCACATAGTGAAAATACTTTAGAAAAAATTAAATTATGGCGTGAAAAATGCCCTGATCTTGTAATCCGTTCTACTTTTGTGGTTGGTTTTCCAGGTGAAACTGAAGAAGACTTCCAGATTTTGCTAGATTGGTTAGTTGAAGCTCAACTTGATCGTGTAGGCTGCTTTACCTATTCACCAGTAGAAGGCGCTACGGCAAATGATTTACCAGATCATGTGCCAGAAGAAATTAAGCAAGAGCGTTACGAGCGCTTTATGCAAGTGCAGCAGCAAATATCTGCTGCCAAATTACAAAAACGTATTGGTCAAACGATGACTGTATTAGTCGATAGTTTGGAAGATGAATATCCTGTTGCTGTTGCACGTTCTTATGCCGATGCTCCGGAAATTGACGGTAATGTCTTTGTAGAAGATATCGATAAGAGCACGATTCAACCAGGCGATATGTTGGAAGTCGAAATTACCGATGCGGATGAATACGACTTATTTGCAAAGTTAATTAAAATTAAATCGGTCTAATCGAATCACGATTCAAAAAGCATTCAGTTTAAGAGGTCTTGGAGCAAAATCATGGCGGAAACAATCAGCCCCCGTTATTCACGAATTTTATTAAAATTATCTGGTGAAGCTTTATCAGGTAATAAAGATATGGGTATTGATGCTCAAGTTTTAGATCAAATGTCACTTTCTATTGCACATTTGGTTGGCTTGGGTGTGCAAGTAGGTATCGTTGTGGGTGGCGGTAACTTATATCGTGGTAGCCAGTTACAAAAAGATGGTTTGGTTGGCCGTGTAACAGGTGACCAAATGGGGATGCTTGCAACTGTCATGAATGGTTTGGCAATGCGTGATGCATTGGTGCGTCGTAACATCAGAACTCGTCTTATGTCTGCACTACCAATTGGTACTGTTGTAGAGTCATATTCAAGTCGTGATGCAATTCGCCACTTAAGCCAAGGCGAAGTATGTGTTTTCGTTGCGGGAACAGGAAATCCATTCTTTACTACTGATACAGCAGCATGTTTACGTGGTATTGAAATTGAAGCAAATTTAATTTTGAAAGCAACCAAAGTAGACGGTGTTTATAATAAAGATCCAAGCAAATACGAAGATGCGGTGAAATACGATCATTTAACATTTGATCAGGTGTTGGATGAGAAGTTAGGTGTTATGGATTTAACAGCAATTTGTTTATGCCGTGACCATAATGTGCCATTGCAAGTATTTGATATGAATAAATCTGGTGCGCTTTTATCAGTTGTAATGGGTGAAAAAGAGGGTACACGCGTTACTAAGTAATGTACGTGTGCTGCAAAGCTCTTTATACTAGCGCTAAATTAAATTTGTTATATACATCCTTGAATAAATAAGTAAGGAAGATCATATGATTAACGATCTGAAAAAAGACAGCGAACAGCGTATGATGAAAACTCTTGAGTCTTTGGAACAAGGGTTTGCTAAAGTTCGTACCGGCCGTGCACACCCATCAATTTTAAATGGGGTAATGGTTCCTTACTATGGTTCTGATGTGCCTTTAAACCAAGTAGCGAACGTTGGTGTTGAGGATTCTCGTACGCTTATCGTTCAACCATTTGAACGTACAATGGTATCTGCAATTGATAAAGCAATTCGTGAAAGTGATTTAGGTTTAAACCCGATTACTGCTGATTCAATTCGTGTGCCTTTACCAGCTTTAACTGAAGAAACACGTCGTGATATGCAGAAAGTTGCACGCAGCGAAGCTGAAAATGCAAAAGTTGCTATTCGTAATATTCGTCGTGATGTTTTAGGTGATATCAAAGCATTGTTGAAAGAGAAAGAAATCTCTGAAGATGATGAGCGTCGTGCAGGTGATGATATCCAGAAAATCACTGATAAATATGTTGCAGAAGTAGATAAGCGTCTTGCAGCGAAAGAAGCAGAATTGATGAAGGTCTAATTTTATGACCGAATCAGAAGAGTATCATCTTCCTAAGCATGTTGCCATCATCATGGATGGCAACAACCGCTTTGCAAAGAAAAACCAAATGCAAAAAGGTGATGGGCATCGAGAGGGTAAAAATATTCTTGACCCTATTGTTGAACATTGTATAAAAACTAGCGTCCGTGCTTTAACTGTTTTTGCATTTTCGAGTGAAAATTGGAATCGACCACAATATGAAGTCGATCTGCTTATGAAACTTCTTGAAGAAACCATTCATGAGCAAATACCTCGCATGAAGAAATTCAATATTGCTTTGCGTTTTATAGGGGATCGTTCTAGATTACCTTCACATTTAGTTGCCTTAATGGAAGATGCAGAGCAACAAACAGTACATCATGACGCCATGACATTAACCATTGCGATTAGCTATGGTGGTATGTGGGATATTGCAAATGCAGCTAAACAAGTTGCCCAAGCAGTTTCACGTGGTGAAATTGACGCTGATCAAATAAATGTTGATTTGTTCGAAAAATATGTCAGTCTAAACGATCTGCCAGCTGTGGACTTGTTGATCCGTACAGGTGGAGATTTCCGTATATCTAACTTCTTGTTATGGCAAGCAGCTTATGCGGAACTGTATTTTACGGATACTTTGTGGCCGGAATTTACAGTCGAGGAATTCGATCATGCATTGAATGTATTTTCAGGGCGTGAACGTCGTTTCGGTAAAACATCTGAACAAATTCAGCAAGAGAAAATCGAGAATTTATAATGTTAGAGCGGATTGTTACCGCATTGGTACTTGTTGCAGTTGTTTTAGGCTGTATGTTTGCTACGCAATCACATTATCCAATGTTGGTACTTATGATTGTAGCAGCAGCGGTGGCGGGGTATGAGTGGTATAAGTTAATGCCTCATGAAGCTGGCGCCGTAGTAAAGCCTAAAGCATGGGGTTATGGTCTACTAGTTGCCTTTGTTTCAGGCGTTGCCTTATTCTTTCATGACATTGCATTACTGCTATGGTCTGCTTCAATTTTAACTTGGCTCGTTAGTGTTTATTGGGTTAAGTCTTTTCCTGAATTTGATGGGTGGTATAACGCGACCCTTTATGTCATTGGTTTAATTCTTATCTGTGCAGCAGTGACTGCGATATTTGTAGTATGGCAAAGCTCACCATGGTGGTTGATGTATTTGTTCTTGCTTGTATGGGGTGCAGATAGTGGAGCTTATTTTGTAGGTCGTAAATTCGGTAAAAGAAAATTGGCACCTACAGTAAGTCCTAACAAATCAGTAGAAGGTTTATATGGTGGTATTCTCACTACAGTTATTGTCATGCTTGTAGTGCAATATCAATATTTAAATCTAACTTGGGTTCAACAACTTTTATTCCTGATCTTGTCTTTAATCACAGTATTTGGTTCAGTATTAGGTGATTTATTTGAATCAATGATTAAACGCCGTGCTGGTATTAAAGATTCTGGCCGTGTTTTGCCAGGTCATGGTGGTGTACTGGACCGTATTGATTCTTTACTCGCAGCAGCCCCGATTTTTGCAACGGGAATGTATATATTAAAGCTTATTGGTGTAGATTTATAGATGACACAATCTGTTTGCATATTGGGTGTAACCGGTTCTATTGGGCAAAGTACCTTAAAAATTTTAAGTCAACATCCAGATAAGTATTCAGTCTTTGCAGTTTCGGCGCATAGTCGAATTCCTGAACTTGTTGAAATCTGCAAACAGTTCCGCCCTAAAGTTGTTGTTGTTCCTGAAAACAAAATAGCTGAACTAAAAACATCATTTGTTCAACAAAATATACAGGGTATTGATATTTTAGTTGGACAAGATGGTTTGGTTGATATTGCATCACATGCAGATGTTGATGTTGTGATGGCTGCAATTGTAGGTGCAGCTGGTTTATTGCCTACTTTGGCAGCTGTTAAAGCAGGTAAACGAGTATTGCTTGCAAATAAAGAAGCATTAGTTATGTCTGGTGAAATCATGATGCAAGCTGCTCTTGATCATCAGGCATTATTATTGCCAGTAGATTCAGAACATAATGCTATTTTCCAGTCATTACCTCATAACTATTTACAAGTCGATAGAACTGGGCAACCGCAATTAGGCGTATCCAAAATACTGCTAACCGCATCTGGTGGTCCCTTTTTAAATCATTCTCTAGAACAGTTGGAACATGTAACACCCCAACAGGCATGTAAACATCCAAACTGGTCAATGGGGCAAAAAATTTCAGTTGACTCAGCTACTCTTATGAATAAAGGGTTGGAGTTGATAGAAGCGTGTCATTTATTTTCAATATCTGAACATTTTGTTACAGTTGTTGTTCATCCACAAAGTATTATTCACTCTATGGTGCAGTATGTTGATGGTTCAACATTAGCACAAATGGGTAATCCTGATATGTGTACGCCGATTGCACATGCATTAGCATGGCCTGAGCGTTTACAAACAAGCGTTCCTGCTTTAGATTTATTTGAGTATTCTCAACTTAATTTTCAGGCGCCAGATACCCAAAAATTTCCTGCATTGAATTTGGCAAGACAAGCAATGCGTGCAGGTGGTTTGGCACCTACCATTTTGAATGCGGCAAATGAAATTGCTGTTGAAGCATTCTTAAAGGAAAGGATTGGATTTACACATATTCCACAAGTGGTAGAGCATACTTTGCAAGATTTAGAGAATGCAGCGGCTGAGAGCATTGAGTGCATTTTAGATAAAGATAAAGTGGCTCGGTCTATAGCTCAGAAATATATATCAAGTATTGGAGGCTGAAATGAATGCGCTTTTTATGATTGCAGCAGCAGCTCTTTTACTTGGTCCTTTAATAGCAATTCATGAGTTTGGTCATTATTGGGTCGCGCGAAAGCTTGGGGTTAAAGTTTTAATTTATTCAATTGGTTTTGGCCCAACCTTACTGAAATGGACATCTAGAAAGTCAGGTATTCAGTATCAGCTTTCTGCTCTACCTTTGGGTGGCTACGTTAAAATGTTAGACGAGCGAGAAGGTAATGTCGCAGAAGAAGATCTACCATATGCTTTTAACCGTCAAAAACCATGGAAGCGTATAGCTATTGTTGCTGCAGGGCCGTTAATTAACTTAATTTTTGCTGTGCTTCTTTTTTGGGTTTTATTTTTACCCGCACAACAACAATTAAATACTAAAATTGGCAAAATTATTCCAAATTCTCCAGCTGCTGCTGCCCAGTTACATGTAGGCGATAAAATTATTGCAGTTGATGGAAAAGAGACCGCAACTTGGGAAAAGCTAAATTTTGCTTTAATTGATCGTGTGGGTGAAACAGGTACTGTAAATATCGATGTTGATCGTGCAGGTACCGAGAAAAATTTTGTATTACCAATTAAAGATTTTTTAAAAAACCAGAATGATTCTGCACTGGAATTATTAGGTTTCTTGCCTTATCGTCCTATCATTCCTGCTGTTGTAACAGAATTAACCGAAGATGGTGCAGCAATTCGTCAAGGTATGAAAGTAGGTGATCGTATTGTTGCGATTGATAGTCAACCTATGAAAGATTGGTTTGATGTAGTTGAAGTCGTTCAGCGTTCTCCAGAAAAACTACTTAATATTGACGTTTTACGTCATGAGCAGTTGGTACATTTACAAGTTATGCCGCAAGGGAAGCGGGATAATATGGGACAAGTCAATGGTGTTCTTGGTGTAAAAAGTGATGCTGGAAAAATTACAATTCCTGACGAATATAAGCAAACAATTCAATATACTCCAATACAAGCTTTTGAAATGGCACTTGATAAAACTGGCCAAATCTCTAGCATGATTTTGAATTCGATAGTGAAAATGGTTAAAGGATTAATTGGATTAGAAAATCTTTCTGGGCCAATTACCATTGCAAAAGTAGCTGGACAAAGTGCAGAAATGGGATGGGAAACTTTTATCTCCTTTATGGCTTTAATGAGTGTAAGTCTTGGAATTTTAAACTTATTACCAATTCCAATGTTAGATGGTGGCCATCTAGTGTATTACATTATTGAAGCTATTCGAGGGAAACCTGTTTCTGAACAAATACAAATGTTTGGTCTAAAAATTGGTATGGTACTGCTCGGTAGTATGATGCTTTTAGCTTTATTTAATGACTTTATGCGTTTGTAAACGTATATGGATTTATAACTTACTGGAAAAAACTGGCATGCGGCACACACATTTTTTAATGCCTTTGGCACTTGTTAGCGCTATGGCAGCGGTACAACAAGCATATGCAGCTGATGATTTCGTTGTTAGAGATATTCGTGTAAACGGGTTAGTCCGTCTTACTCCTGCAAATGTTTATACCATGTTGCCAATCAACAGTGGCGATCGCGTTAATGAACCGATGATCGCCGAAGCAATTCGAACATTGTATGCCACGGGTCTTTTTGATGATATTAAAGCATCAAAAGATAACGATACTTTGGTTTTTAATGTTATTGAACGCCCAATTATTTCAAAACTTGAATTTAAGGGTAATAAACTTATTCCTAAAGAGGCCTTAGAACAAGGCCTTAAAAAAATGGGTGTTGCAGAGGGTGAGGTTTTTAAGAAATCTGCTTTGCAAACCATTCAAACAGAATTAGAGCAGCAATATACTCAACAAGGTCGTTATGATGCTAGCGTTACTGTTGATACCGTTGCACGACCAAATAACCGCGTTGAATTAAAACTTAATTTTAACGAAGGGACGCCAGCAAAAGTTTTTGATATCAATGTGATTGGTAATACTGTTTTTAAAGACAGTGAAATTAAACAAGCATTTGCTGTTAAAGAAAGTGGTTGGGCTTCAGTAGTCACACGTAATGACCGTTATGCGCGTGAAAAAATGGCTGCAAGCCTTGAAGCATTACGCGCAATGTACCTTAACAAGGGTTATATTAATTTCAATATTAATAATTCTCAGCTTAATATCAGTGAAGATAAAAAACATATCTTTATTGAAGTTGCTGTTGAGGAAGGTAACCAGTTTAAATTTGGTCAAACTAAATTCTTAGGTGATGCGCTTTATAAACCTGAAGAATTACAAGCCCTAAAAATTTATAAAGATGGCGATACCTATTCACAAGAAAAGGTAAATGCGGTTAAACAATTACTTTTACGTAAGTATGGTAACGCTGGTTATTACTTTGCTGATGTAAATATCGTTCCGCAAATTAATAATGAAACTGGTGTTGTTGACTTAAATTACTATGTAAACCCAGGTCAGCAAGTGACCGTGCGTCGTATTAACTTTACTGGTAATAGCAAAACTTCCGATGAAGTATTACGTCGTGAAATGCGCCAAATGGAAGGTGCTTTAGCAAGTAATGAAAAAATTGACTTGTCTAAAGTTCGTTTAGAGCGTACAGGCTTCTTTAAAACAGTTGATATTAAGCCTGCTCGTATCCCAAATTCACCAGACCAGGTCGATTTGAATGTAAATGTTGAAGAACAACATTCAGGTACTACCACATTAGCTGTAGGTTACTCGCAAAATGGCGGTATCACGTTCCAAGCAGGACTTAGTCAAACTAACTTTATGGGTACTGGTAACCGAGTTGCAATTGATTTGTCTCGTTCAGAAACTCAAGACTATTACAACTTAAGTGTTACTGACCCTTACTTTACCATTGATGGGGTCAGCCGTGGTTATAACGTTTATTATCGTAAAACTAAGTTAAATGATAACTATAACGTTAACAACTATGTAACAGATAGTTTTGGTGGTAGTTTAAGTTTTGGTTATCCAATTGATGAAAACCAAAGCTTAAGTGCATCTGTAGGTATTGATAATACTAAAGTGACGACTGGTCCTTATGTTTCTACCTATGTGCGTGACTATTTATTGGCAAATGGTGGTAAGGCAACAGGCAAAGGATCGTACTGTCCCTTAGATGCTAATGGAAAATCACAAATTGATAGTAAAACTGGAGAGTGTACAGCTCCAGAATTCTATAATAATGCTTTTGAAGGCGAGTTCTTTACTTATAACTTAAACCTAGGTTGGTCATATAACACGTTAAATAGACCAATTTTCCCAACGTCTGGTATGTCTCACCGTGTAGGTCTTGAAATTGGTTTACCGGGTAGTGATGTTGACTATCAAAAATTAACTTATGATACGCAAGCATTCTTGCCGATTGGTAAATCAGGCTTTGTTCTTCGTGGTTATGGTAAGCTTGGTTATGGTAACGATTTACCATTCTATAAGAACTTTTATGCGGGTGGTTACGGTTCTGTTCGAGGATATGACAACAGTACTTTGGGACCTAAATATGCCAGTGTAAATTTACAAGAAACAAAACAAAATGATCCTTCACCTGAAAATGTTGGTGGTAATGCTCTAGTTCAATTTGGTACTGAGTTGGCATTGCCTATGCCATTTAAGGGTGATTGGACTCGTCAGGTACGCCCTGTACTGTTTGCTGAAGGTGGTCAGGTCTTCGATACCAAATGTAATATTGATAACTCTGTGTATGGCACTAAAGGCATGACCATTAATGGTCAGTCAATTTCAGATGTTAAAAAATATTGTGAAGATAACTACGGCTTTGATTTAGGTAACTTACGTTATAGCGTGGGTGTGGGTGTAACCTGGATTACTATGATTGGACCATTGTCACTTAGCTATGCATTCCCGTTAAATGATAAACCAGGTGATGAAACTAAAGAAATCCAGTTTGAAATTGGTCGTACTTTCTAAGTACGACTTCATTGAAAAATGAAATAAGGAAAGAAATTTACATGAAAAAATTAAATACATTAATGTTAGGGTTAGGCTTGACGGTGGCTTCAGTAGCAGCTAATGCAGCTGGTTATGGTGTGATTGATCTCGCTAAAGTTGTTGAAAATAGTACTTATTTAAAGCAACAAAATGCAAGCTTAAACCAGTCTGTGAAACCTACAACGACTAAACTTGAGCAATTGGGTAAAGAGTTAGAAGGACTTCAACGTCAAGCTCAAACCCAAGGCCAAAAAATGAAAGAAGATGAGATTAAAAAATTACAATCTCAGTATCAATCAAAGTTAAATGAATTTAATTCAACACAGCAAGGTTTACAGTCTAGAGTTCAAACTAGCTTGCAAAGTATGAACACAACTTTTGAGACTAGAGTTAAACAAGCTGCTGAGCAGTTACGAAAAGAAAATAATCTTGACTTTATTTTGAATAAAAATTCAACTGTTGCCTATGACGCTAAGTATGATTTAACTGATAAAATGATACAAAAGGTTAATTCAATGAAATAAATTAATGAAAGTGCAACAATATCGTTTAGATGAATTAGCTCACCTCGTTAAAGGTGAGCTAATTGGTGAAGGTAGCCTTCAATTTTCAAACCTAGCAAGTTTAGAAAATGCGGATGTTAACCATCTTACTTTTGTAAATGGTGATAAATATCTCGAACAAGCTAAAGCAAGCCGCGCGGGAGCTTTTATTGTTACCGCTGCTTTAAAAGAACATCTTCCTGAAAAAGATAATTTCATTATTGTTGATAATCCTTATCTTGCTTTTGCAATCCTTACTCACGTATTTGATAGAAAGCTTACTTCAACAGGTATAGAAAGCACTGCTCAAATTCATCCATCTGCTGTTATTTCCGAAACCGCATATATAGGACACTATGTAGTTATTGGTGAAAATTGCGTAGTGGGTGATAATACAGTCATTCAGTCGCATACTAAACTTGATGACTATGTAGAAGTTGGAAAAGACTGTTTTATTGATTCTCATGTCACTATTACAGGCAGTTCTAAATTACATGATCGTGTACGTGTTCATTCAAATACTGTAATTGGTAGTGAAGGTTTTGGTTTTGCTCCATATCAAGGGAAATGGCATCGTATTGCTCAACTAGGTTCAGTTATCATTGGTAATGATGTCCGCATTGGATCAAATTGTAGTATTGATAGAGGTGCTCTTGATAATACAATTTTGGAAGATGGGGTAATTATTGATAACCTTGTGCAAATTGCACATAACGTTCATATTGGTTCAAATACTGCTATTGCAGCTACGTGTGGTATTGCAGGAAGCACAAAAATTGGCAAAAACTGTATTCTAGCTGGGGCATGTGGAGTCTCAGGCCACCTTACAATTGCTGATAATGTGACTTTAACCGGAATGTCAATGGTCACAAAAAATATTTCTGAAGCTGGAACTTATTCTTCAGGAATTGGGTTGTTTGAAAATAGTCATTGGAAAAAGACAATTGTACGCTTGCGACAATTAGCAGATGTGCCATTGACCCAAATCACTAAACGACTTGATCATATACAAGCTCAAATAGAGTCTCTTGAATCAACTTTTAATTTGCGTAAATAGAATATTATGACCGAGTCAACTACACCTAAATTTGCCATCCCTGAATTACCAATGCAGATTCAAACGATTCGTCAATATTTGCCGCATCGTTATCCATTCTTATTGGTTGATCGTGTGACTGAAGTTACTGACAATAGTATTGTTGGTTATAAAAATGTTTCTATCAATGAAGAGTTTCTACAAGGACATTTTCCAGAATATCCAATTATGCCTGGTGTTCTAATTGTTGAAGCACTAGCTCAAGTTTCAGGCGTTCTAGGTTTTATTATGAACAATGAAACACCAAAACCGGGTTCTTTGTTCCTGTTTGCTGGTGCAGAAAGAGTTAGATTTAAAAAACAAGTAGTTGCAGGTGACCAACTTGTATTAAAATCTGAGTTGGTAATGCAGAAGCGCGGCATTTACAAATACAATTGTACAGCTAGCGTTGATGGCATTGTAGCAGCAACCGCTGAGATTATGATTTCACACCAAAAAACAGAGCAGGCATGAGTAATCACGATTTAATCCATTCTACCGCCATTATTGATCCATCTGCAGTGATTGCTGCAGATGTTCAAATAGGACCTTATTGTGTTATTGGTCCTCAAGTGACTATTGGTGCTGGTACTAAATTACATTCTCATGTGGTAGTAGGTGGTTTTACCAGAATTGGCCAAAATAATGAGATCTTCCAGTTTGCAAGTGTTGGTGAAGTTTGCCAAGACCTCAAATATAAAGGTGAAGAAACTTGGCTTGAAATTGGTAACAACAATTTAATTCGTGAACATTGCAGCTTACATAGAGGCACTGTGCAAGATAATTCATTGACTAAGATAGGTAGTCATAACCTATTGATGGTCAATACACATATCGCACATGACTGTATCGTAGGTGATCACAATATTTTTGCCAATAATGTTGGTGTCGCTGGACATGTGCATATTGGGGATCATGTTATTGTGGGTGGTAATTCTGGAATTCATCAATTCTGTAAGATTGATTCTTACAGCATGATTGGTGGGGCCTCACTAATTCTTAAAGATGTACCAGCCTATGTTATGGCGTCTGGTAATCCTGCTCATGCTTTTGGTATAAATACTGAAGGTATGCGAAGAAAAGGTTGGTCTAAAAATACAATTCAGGGCTTAAGAGAAGCTTATAAATTGATATTTAAATCTGGATTGACCTCTGTTCAAGCTGTTGAGCAAATTAAAAGTGAAATTTTGCCTTCTGTTCCGGAAGCTCAATTATTAATTGACTCGCTTGAACAATCTGAACGCGGAATTGTGCGTTAATTTTTAATAAGATATAAAAAAGGCACTGTTAAAAACAGTGCCTTTTTTATATGTTTAAATTATTTCTTAAAGAATTTAACTTCTTCAGATTTGGGATATTGAGTAAGTAGTTTGTTCTTATATTGATTTGCTGACACAGTATTTTTATCAACATCTTTCGCAATACTATACAGCTGATACAGTGCTCGAGGTGCCTTACTAGAGTTTGGATATTGGCTAGCGACAATATTGTAGTTTTTCTTCGCTTCATTGTAGTTCACTGGGTCTGTAGCTAAATGAAACTCTGCTAACCAGAAATAGGCATTACCTGTATAAATACTATTAGGATGGTTTTTAATAAAGTTTTGCATCGGAGCAATTGCTTTTTTTGCTCCACCTTGTTTGTAAGCATCTAAAGCTACTGTATAAGCGGCTTTTTCTAGCTCAAGTGGATTTGATTGATTTTGGGCCGCGGTGACTGGTTGAGCGTTTGTTACGGGTGCACTAGGTTGTTGTTCAGAGGTGGTTGGAGTAGGTGGAGCTGCAACTACTTTGTTGCCATCTGTAGGCTGAGATTGAGGTGCTGATGTATTAGTAGAAGTAGTGCTATCAGCAGTCGTATTTGAGCTATCTTCTTGTGTAGCACTGTCAGGGTCAACTTTTTGATGTAACAATTCTAGACGTTGATCTAAATCAGTATAGCGGTTCGCAAGGTCTTTCTTTAATTGCTCAATATCATTCGCTTGTTCTTCTAACTGACCTCTTAAAGTACGGACATCATTTTCTAATTGTTGGTTTTTTTGCATCAATTCCCAGTTTAAATTTGTAGAAACTGAAATATTGCTTGAAGAAGTATTAGATGCACTACCATCATTTTGACTTAAACCACGAGACTCAATAGGAATGTTTGCGTATAGAGAAGTGGTACTCATTAAGGCAATAAATAATAAAGAATGCTTCTTCATTTGCATGTGTATAAATCCATAATTTTATATAAAAGCCACCTCGATACAGGAATATAAAAAACAATTCTCTAAATATCTAAGGTTTTTCATTGATCAATGCAATTAAAGCAGTTAACAGTTTAAATGCAAGGATAGTTTACAATCTTCAAGCATATTTTATGCAAAATACGAAAAGAGCATAAGTTCAGAAAATTACATTTTTAGTGTTTTAAGCTATTTTTGCTGATGAATTAATCAATCGAAACAAAAACTTGCCGAAAAAGACAGAGAAGGGTTGCAACTCTTTTAAAAATCTCTATACTTTGTTTTGCAATGGTAGCCCCGCTGGTGGCTTCGCAATTGTACTCTGTGAACCCCGCCAGGACCGGAAGGTAGCAACGGTAGCAGATCTATGATGTGCCGAAGTTTTGCTAGTGGGGCTGCCACCTTTCTTTTAATCCAACCTTCGTTGGATTGCTTTTAAAATTACATCTAAATCAAATCCTCTATATTGTAGAAATCTGATCTGTTTTGCTTTAAGTTTTGGATCTTTCTCTACGGCTTCTCCAAACTTTTTAACTTTAAGTTGATACGCCTGTTTTACCCAATCAATTTCTTGAATTTCATCGGCGATTAAATCATTTTCTATCTGTTTTGTTTTTAAAGCTTGTTGAATGCGTTTTGGACCTTTGCCTTTACGAATCTGGCTAGCCAATGTTAATTCCGCAACACGCTGGTCACTTTGGTAATTTTGTTCAGATAACTCTTCAACAAGTTGTTTCACTTCTTCTATATTTTGTGCATAACGAGCTAATTTCTCAATCAATTCTGCTTTAGAGTAGTCTCGGCGAGTAAGTAAAGCAAAAGCATATGAGCGTAAGCGCTGGCCAGTAAGAGGAGGGCGCTGTTGAGATTGCTCATCGTTTCTTTTGAACATATAAATTTCCTTGTAAAAAACGCCCCGAAGGGCGTTTTATGACTCATGTATAATTAAGATTCTAATAAAAGATCTGGTTCTTCTTCATCATCTTCAATTTGCACTGCGCCATTTGTACCTGTAGTCAACAATTGCTCACGGATATTGCGCTCAATCTCTTCAGCTATTTGCTTATTTTCTTCAAAATAACGAATTACGTTATTCTTACCTTGGCCAATTTTATTACCTTGGTATGAATACCATGCACCAGCTTTTTGAACGATATCTTGTTGAACTGCTAAATCTACAAGTTCACCTAATTGGTTAGTACCTTTACCATATAGAATTTGGAAAATAGCTTCTCTAAATGGAGGAGCCATTTTGTTCTTAACGACTTTAACTTTGGTTTCTGAACCAACAATTTCGTCGCCTTCTTTTACCTGACCGATACGACGAATATCTAAACGAACTGAAGCATAGAACTTAAGTGCGTTACCACCAGTCGTAGTTTCTGGGCTACCAAACATAACACCAATTTTCATACGGATTTGGTTAATGAAAATAACCATACAGTTTGAGCGTTTAGCGTTACCCGTGATTTTACGAAGTGCTTGGCTCATAAGACGTGCTTGTAGACCCATGTGAGAGTCACCCATCTCACCTTCGATCTCTGCTTTAGGTGTGAGAGCAGCTACCGAGTCCACAACGATTAAATCAATCGCACCTGAACGAACAAGCATATCGGCGATTTCAAGTGCTTGCTCACCGTTGTCGGGTTGTGAAACAAGTAGGTTATCAATATCTACACCAAGCTTACGTGCATATTGAGGATCTAGGGCATGTTCGGCATCGATAAAGGCACATGTACCACCAGACTTTTGACATTGAGCAATTGCTTGTAATGTCATTGTAGTTTTACCAGAAGATTCTGGACCATAAATTTCGATAATACGGCCTTTCGGTAAACCACCAATCCCCAATGCGATGTCTAAAGTTAAAGAACCTGTAGATACGGCTTCAACTGCTTGAACAGTGTTGTCACCGAGACGCATAACCGTGTTTTTACCAAATTGCTTCTCAATTTGGCTCAAAGCGGCTTGTAATGCTTTGCTTTTATTCTCATCCATCTCAAAAACCTCAATACTCTATGTTCATCACGTTTAACCCAAGTGGATGCATTGAATCTCAACTTGTTTCACAGGGCTAATAGTGACAGATTTTTTCTCTAGCTTCTATATATTGTATATGTGAGTGCGACACAACTCGACGTTTTTATTCCTCATCATAAGACCAATGGTCTTCATAATGTTGATCGTTATCCTGTTTAAACCGATTGATTTGTCGCCGATCTTTCTTGCTTGGTCTATGGTCAGGTCGAGCTAGATTATGCAATTTTCGCTGGGAAGCAATCAACTCCCGTCTTGCAATACTTACTTCGGTTTCTTCATAAAGTTGTTGTGCAACAGGAGCGGGTCCTCTAGCGTTGGAAAGTGCTTTAACAACAATCGTCTTTTTATCGAAACCTTGCTGAACAACCAGTTCCATCCCAACACGAATTTCTTTAGAAACTTTTACACGCTCATTATTGTGATGTACTTTTCCTCCTTCAATTGCTGCTTTAGCAATAGAACGAGTTTTAAAAAAACGTGCCGCCCATAACCATTTGTCAATACGCATGGTTTCCACAGCATCGTTTTCACGCAATTTTGACATCATTATCCTTTCTATCAGTTTGATTCAAAATAGACAGTAGCTCTGTAAGCTGATCTAGAGCTTTATACTCTAAATCTTGTGACTGCCTTTTACTCTTAAGAGTTGAGGGCTGTAAGATAGTAAACAAGTGTCTTATACCAAATTTTTCAGCAGTTTTTAAAACTGGAAGAGTGTCATCTAAAAAAATAGTCGTTTCTGGTACAAAATAATATAAACGTTGTAACTCTTGCCAAAATTGAAGTTCTTCTTTTGCATGACCAATTTGTTCGCTAGACACAATCACATCAAAAAAATCTTGAATAGGAATGTTATCAAGTTTTAATTGTAAACTTGCATAGTCTGCATTAGTGACTAACCAGCATTGATAACCTTGTTCTTTTAGAGCGCGAAGTAGCTCCATGCATCCTGATCGTGTTTTAATTTTATGTTGAAATTCTTGTTGAAGCTTTAAAACATCTACGCCTGTAGTTTTTGTCCAATATTTTGAAGAATACCAGGCAAGAGTATGCTTATTGCTACGATAAAACTGGCTTAATATTTCTTGGCTTTCTATTAAAGAGATTTGATGTGTCTGAGAATGTCTTTCAGGTAGGCATTCGTTCCATATAAAATCGTCAAAAGCCAAATCTAACAAAGTTCCGTCCATGTCAAAAAGCACTATTTTATTCATGTTTTGAGAGCTCCAACTAAAATATACATGGAAGAAAAGTAGCTTAAGATTATAATCATTAAAGTCGGGAAAACGGACTGATTTGTTGTTATTTCATCATTTTAAAATTCTAATGGTCTGTAATGAATAAACGAGTAGATAACAATAGTGCCCCTAAAGTTTGGACTACTCAATATTGAGAGAAAAGAAAAATCGTGTTTTTCATAAGATAGCTTCTATATATCTGCTCTTACTTTTTTGAAGGTATATTTTATGATAAAACTACTTAATAGTGGAGCTTGAACAAATTTTTGAAAATATTCATGGAAGTAAAATAGGAGGAAGGTGATTAATAAAGTCTTTTAGAAATATAGATTTATATTTATTTTTCGGTTCATTTTTTGATAAGTATTTTTGCTTTTCTATGAACTCTATGGAATTATTATTTAAATATTATTAAAAGTTGGAATGAAAGTGGGCTTATATACAATTAGATATGGTTATCGTAACAACAGTTTTTTTATAGCTTCAAACGCTGCTGGAAAGTTTATCGTGATTGATGCATTAGGAGCAGATTTTCAAATAGGTCATCAAATCTCTTATAAAGATACCAAAATAATAAACGAAACTTTAAATGATGAGACGGAAGCACGAGTTCATCTGGAGAGCAATGAAAAAGAGGCTTATGAATATTTACGTGCCATGAAGTAATAAACTCGTTATTTTGATTTACATAGGATACGTATTGGCAAACATTTTATAAATTGAACCGTACCTGTTTAAAGTTATATTAAAAATTATCCGAATAACAATTTAGAGCAGGCAATGAAAATTGGATTTATTGGAGGCGCCAATGACGGCATAGTGATCAATGCCGCCAATGGTATTGATACTTATAAACTTGAATGGCATTACAAGGCTGAGAAGCACTGTGAAGAACAGCCATCATTAGGACTAAATGGCCCTGAATATGACTATTACAATCTACTAATTTTGAGAAAAAACAAAGAAGCAAAACTTTTCTATGTTTTAACTACAATGGATAAGGAAGCTATTGCAGATAAAATTAATGAATATTGGGAGCATTCTACTTCTGTAGGTTATGACTTTGATGAATAATCCTTATTTTTTAATTCATTGGAATGCTTGAAATATACCAATATGTACTTTACTCATAACTTAAACTTAGGATTATTTATTTCATAAAGAACATGTTCTTGTAGGGCATGTTCGTCTGGAAGCTTCGGATGATTGAAGTATTTAACTTTATACATTCCTAGTCTTTCCATCACAGCTTGAGATGGCTTATTCACAGTTGCTGTAAAAGAAACTACTTTATCTTTATTGAGAACATTAAAGGCATAGTCCAACGCTGCTTTTGCTCCTTCTGTGGCATAACCTTTTTTCCAGTATTTTGTAGCAATCCTCCAGCCAATTTCAATGCAAGGGGAAAAATCAAATTGTTCTGGTTGGTCGTGTAGGCCAATAAAACCCATAAACTCATGACTTTCTTTTAATTCTACAGCCCAAAATCCCCAACCTTTTTCATCAATAAGGGCTGATGCTCTTTGAATTAAATTTATACTTTCAGTAGCAGATAAAAGCTTTGGAAAAAAACGCATAACATCTTTATCCAATCCCATTTCGATAAAGGGGGCAGCATCAGTTTCTTTCCATTGTCTTAAGATTAAACGTTCGGTTTCGATCATAGTAAAAGCTCTGTAAATATAATTTTTAATTTAACTATATAGTCTACAGTGGCTTTTGTATAATTTTCTGTAAGATAATCTTAGAATTAATGCTTACCACTCCTTTAATTTTATTGAGTGTATTAATAACAAAGTGAGAAAAAGAATTTAGATCTTTAGTGGCGACATGCAGAACATAATTAGATTCGCCTGTAATGATATAAGCATTAATCACTTCATCAAAATTCTTGATCTGGCTTAAGAAAAAATTGTGATCATTTTCGGTGAGTTGAGCAAGTTTTATTTCAACTATCGCCTCAATTTTTATACCTAATTTTTCGTAGTTAACTTTCGCTTGATATTTTTCAATAATTCCGTTGGTTTCTAAAATCTTGACTCGTCTGTGACAAGCAGAGGCTGAAAGATTAACGAGATCAGCAAGTTCTTGGTTGCTTAAGCGGGCATTATCTTGTAAATACTTCAAAATTTTTAGATCGATTGCATCTACATTCATTTTCGAATTCCATCCATATTTTTTAATTTTAATTAGAATTCTATACGAAAATAGCCGTTTTTAATCAAATATTATCGAATAAATCGTACAAATTGACGTGATAAAATTCAAATACAAAGGAAATGTTGAAATAGGTGCAATACCAAATGATTACTCGTGAACAGTGTTTGTATTGGGATCAGGAAGATGAACTCAAAAAATTTAAAGATGAATTTGCATTGCCAGAAGGTGTTATTTATTTAGATGGCAACTCTTTAGGTGCTAGACCAAAGAAATCTTTGGCTGTCGCTCAGCATATTATTTCCCAAGAATGGGGAGAAGATCTGATCAATAGCTGGAATAAGGCTGATTGGTGGGGATTACCAATAAGACTGGGTGACAAAGTCGCTAAACTGATTGGTGCGGAACAAGGCGAAGTTGTTATTTCAGATTCAACTACACTGAACTTATTTAAAGTTTTATCAGCAGCGGTAAAAATTCAGGCCGAAAAAAATCCTGAACGTAAAGTCATCGTTGCGGAAAAGGATGCTTTCCCAACAGATATTTATATTATTGAAGGTTTCATTGACTTAATACAAAAGGGCTATCAAGTTGAATTGATTGATGACGTAGAAGACTTAGCTCGGGTTTTAGAGAAAGATGTTGCTGTAGTAGTTCTTTCTCACGTGAATTACCGTACAGGGTATTTCTACGATATGTCATCTATTAATGAGCAGATTCATTCTAAAGACGCTTTGGTGATTTGGGATTTATGTCACTCCGTTGGTGCTGTTCCAATGGACCTGAATCAAAGCGGTAGTGATTTTGCGATTGGTTGTACCTATAAATATTTAAATGGGGGGCCTGGTTCGCCAGCATTGCTCTGGGTCAATGAAAAGCACCGTGATCAGTTTTGGCAACCTTTATCTGGCTGGTGGAGTCACAAAAAACCATTTGATATGGCACAGCATTATGAGCCAGCGAATAGTATCCGCCGATATTTATGTGGGACTCAGCCAGTTATTTCTATGAGTCTTATTGAATGCGGCGTCGATATTTTCTTACATGCTGATATGCAAAAAATCCGTGAAAAATCGCTGAAATTAACTGACTTATTTATTCAACTGGTACAGCAAGAATGCTCTGAATTTGGTTTTGAGTTAATTACGCCTTTAGATCATAAATATCGTGGTAGTCATGTTAGTTATCGTCATGAATTCGGTTATGAAATTATTCAGGCGCTTATTGCACGTGGTGTGATTGGTGATTATAGGGAACCTGCGGTGTTGCGATTTGGTGTTACACCTTTGTACTTAGGATTTGAAGATATTTGGAATGCAGTACAGCATTTAAAAGAAACTATGCTGAATAGTGAATGGAAAAATAAGCGCTATTTAGTTCGCGGTGAAGTGACCTGATTTTTTTAAGGAATCAAAATAAAACAAATGGCTAGGAGGGCCTATGAGTAGTTTTGATGAAATACAAAATAGAGAAGCTGGGCTGCATAAAAAGTTATCCGCAAAACAGATGGGTATGATTGCCATTGGCGGAGCAATTGGAACCGGATTGTTTATGGGAAGCAAATTTGCAATTAGCTTTGCTGGTCCTGCAGTCATCGTCAGCTATGCGATTGGTGGTTTAATTGCATTTGCACTTATGGCTTGCTTGGCTGAAATGACGGTTCAGCATCCTACCTCGGGCTCATTTGGTGCATACGCAGAACATTATATGAGTCCACTTGCTGGCTTTCTAGTTCGCTACTGTTATTGGGCTTGTATTGTGCTGGCGGTAGGCACTGAGATTACCGCTGTAGCTGATTATATGAAGCTTTGGTTTCCAAATGTAGGCTCTTGGGTCTGGATTGGATTTTTTTCACTGACCTTACTTGTTGTAAATGCCTATAGTGTTAAAGCCTTTGGTTTGGTGGAGTACTGGTTTTCCACAATCAAAGTTTTTGCCATTATCGTGTTTATTCTTTTGGCTATTGGTATCTTGACTCAAAGCAAGGAGGGCGCAAAGCAAGTTGTGACTAATTTGTCAGGGCATGGAGGCTTTTTCCCCAATGGCTTTAGTGGGGTATGGATTGGTGTCATTATTTCAATATTTAGTTATTTAAGTATAGAAATGATCGCCGTCGCAGCTGGTGAAGCAAAAGACCCTGAAAAAGCAGTAAAAAAGGCATTTAAAAGCACAGCACTCCGACTTATTTTGTTTTATTTATTGTCTTTATTTCTCATCGTTACTTTGGTGCCATGGACGGTTTTGATTGGAGCAGATGCAACAAGTCCTTTTGTTATGGTCATGAGGATTGTTGGTATTCCATATGCCGATAGTATTTTAAACTTTATTGTAATTGTAGCTGCCTTATCTGCAATGAATAGCATGCTTTATATCTCAACTCGTATGTTGTTTAGCTTGTCACGTGCAGGCGATGCACCAAAAGTTTTTGGCCGAATTAGTAGTAACGGTGTACCCGTAAATGCACTGTTGCTTTCCGCGGTAGGGATTGGTATTGCTAGTATTGTTTATACAATTAATCCGGCTTCTGCGTTTCCAATCATGATTGCGCTATCGATGTTTGGTGCGTTGTTCACTTGGGGGAGTATCTTTGTGACACATATGTTTTTTAGAAAGCATATGGCTCAGCAAAACATACAGCTAAAATTTAAAATTCCAGCCAGTCGATTCATCTCACTATTTGGTTTTATTGCGATTTTGAGTATTACAGTAACCACTTGGTTTACCAATGAGTTTAAATCTACTTTGCAGTTTGGCGTACCTTTAGTGCTTGTTCTGATATTTTGCTTCTACTTAAAACGTTCCACCGTAAAGTTAAATCTCAACTCTAGTGAAGAAACATTGAAGTGATCGGTATATGAGACAATATGATAATGCTACAACGGTAGCAAATGAAGGTGAAATACTAGCAAGCTTTCAATATAGAAGCTTGCTGAGTTATCAAGCCTATCATCATATAAAAGATATAAAGTATGGTTCACAGAACCGATCAACGATGGATTTTTTCCCTTTAGCACATGCCAATAAGACCGTGATTTTTATACATGGTGGATATTGGCAGTGGTGTGATAAATCGGACTTTGCCTTTATAGCGCCGTATATTTTGGCAAAAGGGGCGCAGTGTGTACTTTTAGAATATGACTTGGCTCCTCAAAGTCATATTTCACAAATGGTGGCTCAAACTCAAAAAGCTCTAGATTTTATTGCACAGCAGAATTGGAAAACGGATGAAGTTTTATTAGTGGGCCATTCAGCAGGTGCGCATCTCGGAGCATTATGTTTAAGCCATCCTTTATTAACTGAAGCAGTTTTATTAAGTGGTATCTATGATTTAGCACCTATACGAGAGACTCATTTAAATCATGCATTAAACTTATCACAAGACGATATTTTGGAATATAGCCCTATTTATCACAAAGAGAGTGTTGATATTCCTTGTATAGTTTTGTGTGGAGAGTTGGAGCTAAGTGAGTTGAGATGGCAAAGCCAAAATTATTTTGAGCATAAAGGGGGGCAAGATCAGGAGTTATTCTCTTTAGAGACTATTTCTGGGGTCAATCATTATTCTATTTTAGAGCACTATTTTAAAGGTAGGTTTGAATAGATATGAACTGTATAATCCGACTTTTAAAGGTGGATGATTGGTTTTAATATTTGGAATCAATAATTTGAAGTTTATTCAATGATGGCGTGCTAAATGATATATGTTTTTATTAAATTTAGTTGAATATATTAATTTTAGGTTGTGTTTGAGTGGAAATGTAAAACGTATCACATTTAAGTAGCTTTTTATCACTGCGTTGGATTTCAAGTTGACCTAAATTAATAACTCAATTAGATTAAAAGGATAGTGTTTTCTCTCTAATCGACAAACTGTTTAGCTGTTGCTTAGATGAGTTTTATAGTCCGTAGCTTCCCAAGATACGGACTTTTTTATTTTGTATCGTCTCTTGATCATAAATATTTAGTGTACTAAAGCAGCAATTGATGAAGTTGATCACATCCAATTAAATGAAAATATGAAAGAGGTATTGTAAATATATCTTTAAAAGTATATATTTATTCATGCACATACTGCGTCTGTAAAGTTTTTTATTTTAATACCCTCGTATCTTAGATATGAGGGTATTTTTTATTAAAAGTATTTATTCATCAAATTGTTTTTAAATAAGTTAATTGGTAAATAAAAGGTAATTACATAAATTTTAAGAAATATTAAACTTAATTTTTTATAGTTAATTTTACTTTTATAAAAATAGAGAGAATGTATTTTATATTTTTAATAAATTTGCCTACATAATAATTTTATAGCTTAAAAATATGAATAATAATTTGAGTAAATAAAATATTTATACATTTACTATACGTAGGAATTATAGTTAAAAAAATTGTAAATTACTTATGATTGCTTGAATGAGTAAATTTTGAAATAATTTTTCTAATTTATTGTTTATCTATCATGTTGTTATGGATATTTTGAAGTTTTTAAAAAGTTTTAATACTGTAGGGACATACTTAACAATCATGACTATAGTTTTGCTCATCATGGTTATTCTTTTCTATATTGTTGATCCCAAATATTAAAGAATAACTGACTATAAAAGAATAAAATATATAAGTTTTAATTAGATTCCTATCACAGTTTCTGTTAAAAAAGTTGAAGTATATTGTGTGAAATAAAAAATTATGAAAATATGATTTAGGTTAAAAACAGATAAAACTCTTTAAAATTTTCATCTGGAAGTTAAACCTAAATAAAAAAGTTATTACTTATCATAAAAATACCTGAAATATAATATATGGAGATATACATGAATATTCGCAAAGTTTCTGCCATTTTTCTTTCAATGGCAGCGACCCATTTAGCTTACGCAGCACCAAATCTTTTAAATTCTGCAATAGACTCTTCTCAAGCAAAAGGAATTATTAAAAATCAATATATTGTCATCTTGAACAAGGATATTGGACCTGCTAAAGATTTTGCACAGAATATTGCAAAACAACATGGTGGCAGGGTTTTGCAGAGCTACGATAGTGCTCTTAAAGGTTTTGCAATTTATTTACCTGATACGGCAGGAACAGCCTTTATTGAAGCGATGAAAAAGAATCCACAAGTTCTTTCTGTAGAAAATGATACTGTTGTGAATATTGATGCAACGACCCAAAGTAATCCTGATTGGGGACTAGATCGCATCGATCAGAAAGCTTTACCATTAAATTCAGCATATTCTTATTCGCAGACCGGTTCGGGTACAACAGCTTATATTGTTGATACTGGTATATTGTCTACCCATCAAGAATTTTCAGGTCGTGTATTAAATGGATATACAGCAATATCTGATGGTAATGGAACGACCGATTGTAATGGACACGGCACACATGTTGCTGGGACTGTAGGGGGGACGACTTATGGTGTTGCCAAGAGTGTAAGACTAGTTCCAGTCCGGATTTTAGGATGTGATGGGTCTGGTGCTTCAAGTAATGTTATTGCTGGTTTAGATTGGATTTTGAAAAATGGAAGTAAACCAGCCGTTGTAAACATGTCGTTAGGCGGGGCAGCAAGCTCTTCTTTAGATAGTGCAGTAGAAAATTTATATAATAATGGTTATGTAATGGTCGTAGCCGCAGGTAACTCGAATACAGATGCTTGTACTTCTTCTCCTGCAAGAACAAGTAATGCAATTACAGTTGCTGCAACGGACAATACTGATACTCGAGCAAGTTATTCTAATTATGGAAGCTGTGTGGATGTTTTTGCGCCGGGAAGTCAAATTAATTCTTCTTGGATTGGAAGTAATACAGCCACTAAAGTATTAAATGGTACCTCAATGGCAACTCCACATGTTGCCGGTGTAGTTGCTGAAATGCTTCAAAGCACACCTACTGCTACGCCTCAAACGATATTGACTAATTTGTTAAATCAAGCAACCAGTAATGTAGTGAAAAATCCGTCTGGTAGCCCAAACCGTTTGCTCTACAAATCGCCTTAATGTCCAATATAAAAAAAGGTCCCAAGCGGGCCTTTTTTAATTTTTTATATGTGTCCTCAGTGCTAAATATTTAATTATTATTTCTTCATATCTGCTTTCGGTAGAGATATAAATTCATATAGTGGCATATCTAAGAAAAAATCAGATGCTTCAGTGTGCTTGCAATTCAACCAATCATTCCTGAGATGATTTGGTATCACAATAATTGAACGTTTTTCATCGTCTGGTTTGTGAAACTGCTTCATGAATGGATGCTGATCTGCGTTTATTGTTAATAATGACATTGACCGAACTTTCTGCTCATCAATGATGGTTTCTTCATAAATTGCCGCAAGTGTAAATGGTTCCCTATCTTGACGGAATATGCCATACCAATGAGCTTTTCCATTGATATATTTCGGTTCATAAATAGCTTCAACAGGTATAAGCCCGAATTGATTATGTGACCAAGCGTGTTTAAAAGAACGTTTTTGTTCAACCGTTTCAGTTCTTGCATTATAGGTTGCATACTTAAATGAAACTTCTCTGGCATAGGGAGGTAACATTCCAAATTTAACTTTTAGCCATTCCAATTCATTTTGGTGAGATAAGATCAGTGGACAGTCATCACTTGGATAAACATCCGATTTGTAATCAAACGTTGGTTCAAATAAGTCTAATTGATGAGCATGATCTTTCTTAAGAGGTTTAAAATTTGCGCACATAACTGAACCTGACTTCTGCTGAAATCCTTAAGCTCTAGCTTGAATCTTTTAGCTGGGTGTTATGTATGTTTTTATAGTTTGAATTGTCTGTTTCAGTATTAATTTTTACTTTTCAATTACTTTGTTAAAGGTTGCTTTCATATCAATCAGTTTAAAAACTTGATGAACTATTTATAAGATAACTTTTAAAGTATTCATTTGTTTTGAATAGCTACTTTTATGCAACAGAGCCTTTCAGAAATTTGGATTTTAATAAATATGCTATTCATCATAATACAAAAGATATAGAGAACTTATACAAATCAAACGTTTTTGATTTGAGTAACTCTTTAAAAAATTTATAAGGTGGAATTATGAATAAACATTTATTAGCCAAGGTCACTCTTTTAGGTGCTGCACAACTATTTATGCTTAATACGGCATTTGCGGACATTCCGCTTACGCCAGCGCAATTTGCTAAAGCAAAAACAGAAAATTTTGATAAAAAAGTTATTCTGTCTAACTTAAATAAACCGCATGCTTTGTTATGGGGACCAGACAATCAGATTTGGTTAACCGAACGTGCAACCGGTAAAATTTTAAGAGTAAATCCTGAGTCCGGTAGCGCAAAAACAGTTTTTCAGGTTCCTGAAATTGTGAATGATGCGGATGGGCAAAATGGTTTGTTAGGCTTTGCTTTTCATCCTGACTTTAAACATAACCCTTATATCTATATTTCGGGTACTTTTAAAAATCCAAAATCTACAGATAAAGAACTACCTAACCAAACGATTATCCGTAGATATACCTATAACAAAACAACAGATACATTTGAAAAACCTGTTGATTTGATTGCAGGCTTACCATCATCAAAAGACCATCAGTCAGGCCGTCTTGTTATTGGTCCAGACCAAAAAATCTACTATACGATTGGTGACCAAGGCCGAAATCAACTGGCTTATTTGTTTTTACCAAATCAGGCGCAGCATACCCCAACTCAGCAAGAGCTGAACAGCAAAGACTACCATACCTATATGGGCAAGGTATTACGCTTAAACCTGGATGGAAGTATTCCTAAAGATAACCCGAGCTTTAATGGGGTAGTTAGTCATATTTATACTTTAGGGCACCGTAATCCACAAGGTTTAGCATTTGCTCCAAATGGAAAGCTTTTACAATCTGAGCAAGGGCCAAATTCTGATGATGAAATTAATCTCATTTTAAAAGGTGGGAACTATGGTTGGCCAAATGTAGCAGGTTATAAAGATGATAGTGGCTATGCTTATGCCAACTATTCGGCTGCAACCAATAAATCTCAAATTAAAGATTTGGGTCAAAACGGGGTAAAAGTAGCCGAAGGTGTTCCCGTGACTAAAGAGTCTGAATGGACTGGGAAAAATTTTGTAGCGCCTTTGAAAACGTTGTATACCGTACAAGATACCTATAACTACAATGATCCAACTTGTGGTGATATGACTTATGTCTGCTGGCCAACGGTTGCACCGTCATCGGCATATGTATATACGGGAGGTAAAAAGGCGATTCCGGGATGGGAAAATACATTATTGGTACCATCTTTAAAACGTGGAGTCATTTTCCGTATTAAGCTAGATCCAACATATAGTGCGACTTTAGATGATGCCATCCCGATGTTTAAAAGCAATAACCGTTATCGTGACGTGATTGCAAGTCCGGAGGGCAATGTCTTATATGTACTGACCGATACAGCGGGTAATGTGCAAAAAGACGATGGTTCTGTAACGCATACTTTAGAGAATCCTGGTTCTCTCATTAAATTTACGTATAACGGAAAGTAGTTTATGTAAAAAACCCAGCTCTATAGCTGGGTTTTTTTGAACTTTAAATTTATCTATTCGGTTACGACCAATACGGGTACATGGATTTCTCCTAACAGTGCTTGAGTCACACTTCCTAAGAAGAACTTTTTAAAACCTTTTCGTCCATGAGAGCCAATTACCAATAAATCAGCTTTTAGCTCAGTTGCTGCTTTGATAATTTCTGTGTGAATTGTTTGACCTTCAACAATCTTTGTTTCAACAGAAATTCCGTGTTGACTAAATTGCTCTTTAGCTTGATCTAAAATGCCCTGAATCGAAGCTCTCGCTTTATTAAAGTAATCTTGTGCAATTTCTGTACTATCAATGATTTCAACTGAAATAAAAGGATCAATAGTGAGCGCATATACTAAAGTGACTTTACTGTTAAACGCTTTAGCAAGACTTGCAGCATGATTAACCGCAATAAGTGAAGTAGGAGAACCATCGACTGGAACTAAAATATGGTGATAACTCATATATTGCTCCTTATTGCCTTGTGACAATATTTATTGTTGAAGAACCTAAGTTTGTTATCGTTATGGTTATATTATCGCCAATTTTATCGTTTTTATTGTGTATTTTTAGTGTGCAAAGTGAGCGACTACTTTTTGTATATATACAGATTAATTCATCGAATAATGGCTTTCTAAATAAGCCTGACCTTGTTTAAGAATAGATATAACTTGATTTGCATCAATAGCTTGTTCGAATAAAAAACCTTGTCCAATGTTATAACCAAATTTAAGAAGTAGCTCTTTTTGTTCTGGGGTTTCAATACCTTCTGCAATTAAACCGAGTGAGAGATTAGGTGCGAGTAAACCAATTGCTTGGACAATTGCATAAATTGATGGGTCCTGTTGCATCTTTTGTATAAAGCTACAGTCGACTTTTAGACAATCAATTGGGTAGTCTCGTATATGCGTTAGAGAAGAGAATCCTGTTCCGAAATCATCTAAAGCAATGCGTACGCCATGTTGCTTTAATTTATTGAGTGCGCGAATAACATATTCAGAGCCACGGTCCCCAAGCATATGCTCAGTAACTTCTATTTCAATTAAATATGTAGGAATTTCAAGTTGATGAATCTTTTTTAATAAACGTTCAGCGTAATTATCTCTTAAGAACTCAACTGGTGCAGCATTTAGTGATACTGGAAGTGGCTGAAAGCCTAACTTTATCCATTTAGCCATATCATGCAAAACTTGTTGCTGCATAATTTCACCGATCTTACTGGCTAAATCATAGTCTTTAAAAGCTTCAGCAATTTGTGAAGGCAAACCTCTTTGAGCCGAAGTCGTGTGCCAACGCAGTAATGCTTCAAAGCCCACAACAGCATGAGTTTTTAAATCAACTTTAGGTTGATAGTAGGGTTGGATAGTATGGTGGCGAATAAGCTGTCGAGCAATGTTAAGTTGAGAGGCGATGGCTTCAGTCAACTGCATCATACTCGGGTTATACATACGTATACCGCCACGACCTCGAGCTTTTAAGTCATGCAATGCCATGTCTGCACAGCTTAATAAGCTTGATTGATCAACCGCATCTTGCGGGTAAATGGCACACCCAATGCTCATACCGCCGTTGAGTACATTCCCCGCATATGTAATGGGTTGATTGAGTTGTTGAAGCAATACTTCAGCAAGCTCTCGGACATCATTTTCATTTTTTAAATGGCTGACAATAACTGCGAACTCATCGCCCCCTAAGCGAGCGACAGAACATCGTTCATGGTCTACGCACTGATTAAAACGTTTAGACAGAATTTTTAATAAGTGATCGCCAGCACTATGACCGATGGTGTCATTAATGTGTTTGAAGTGATCTAAATCAATTAAAAGTAACCCTACACTTGTTTGGGTTTCTCGTGAGTAGGCTAGGGTACGTTTTAATTGGAGCTTAAATGAGCGTCTATTAAATAATCCGGTAAGTTCATCTCTCTCACTAATATCTCGTAATCGGTTTTCAGTAAGATATTGTTGAGTGACATTCCGAGAAACACACAATATTTGAATAATTTCGCCGTTTGTATGTTGAATTGGGGTAAGCATGTTATCCCAATATTCAGGATCTTGATTTGGTAAGCAACTCATGCCAGCGAATCGAGCCACTTTACCCTGTAAGGCTTTTTTTAAAGCAACTCTTCCGCGTTTACGAATATGCGGTGGTAAAAGATCTAACCATCGCATACCGAATTTTTTTTCATCGACAGGTACACCTAATGCAAGACACCCTGATTTATTCATATGAGATACTGTGCCATCTGTATTTAAAACTTTAATACAATCGACACTAATATCGAGCATTTGATTCTGTATATCGATATCTTTACGTAGGCTTTGTTGTTCTTGTATATCTTGATCAATATCTAGAAAACTAATAAACCATTGATTTTCTTGAAAAGGTTCATGATATTTCGATAATTGAATTGAAAGTTTACACCATCGATATTGATGGCTCTTATGTAAAAGACGGCATTTAAATTCAACTCTTGATTGCAGTCGTATAGCATCTAACCATTTGTTTTTAACTTCTTCTAAATCGGCAGGGTACACGAAATCTAACCATTGCTGAAACAATGGAGGAGAGGTATCGTGCCAGTACTTTGTACACTCCGTATTGCAGTATAAAATTAAGCCTTTTTCATCATTGACCCAAGTCGGTAGAGGAAACTGCTCAACAATAAAGTGCTTTTGGGTAGTGTTCGACATTGAAGTCATAACATGCCTAAAACTGCTGAAGAGTTAAACTATTTATAAACTGTATTGTAATAGTTGTGTCGTCACCACAAAAGCTATAAAAAAATAATATTTGATGTTTTTTTCGCCTTGAATAAATGTTTTTCTAAAATAAAATTGATATTACTCATGTATGCATATGTTATTTATTAACTTTTAATTTTATTAAGAGTGTAAAAAATAGAGTATTAACTTTAAAAAATTATGCTTATTTTTGTAAAAAACTTGTTAAAACAGGTGTTTATAGATCAAAAAAGAAGAGTTTATAGAGTAATTCATAGCAAATAAAATATTTAAGTGAGCAAGAAATAAAATGACTTTAGATATTTTTGTTAGAAAATTTATATAAAAAATCAGTTTCAATTATTAAGCATTAATACAATAACCACCATTAACTTTACAAAAGTAATATAAAATAAGAGCTTGCAGTAGCGTAAAATTCTTCTTGTCAAAAAGGATATATCATTCCTTTTTGTGCATTTTATAGCCTACATTTTCCCCAAGATGTAGGTTTTTTTTTATGCCATAATTTTATAATTTAATTGTTTATTAACTTTTTAAATTATAAATAAAAAAAGCCATAAAGGCTTTTTATACAGTTTCTGGTTTTTTCAATTGTTCTTGAATATAGAGATTCATATAGTATTGCTCTATATAATCATCAGCATAATTATTCGCTAATGTTTTTGTAGCTACTTGTTCATGCTTAGCATAGCAGTTCGTTTCCAAGTCCTTTTCAAGTACCCACCATTGGCGATTAATTCGACGCACCTGAAACTTATCACTTTTATATTTTCTTTTAGCCATTTTCCTAAAATTACAATGTAGATAATAAAAGAGAGTTTCTACTGGAGTTGAAAGAACATGTCAACAAGCATAGTGTTTAATTGGCTACTTTGTGAAATCTAGGTTCTGAGTCCTGTTCAGTAAATATAAAAAAAGCCCTCATAAGAGAGCTTGAAATCTAAACAAATTTTGCAAGTTTAAAAGAAATTAACGAGATAGATTTTTTAAAAGCATTTTTAAGCTTTCCATCATTTTTTCTAACTGTAGAGGGGTAATACCTTCAAATGATTGCTCAAGTACTACGCTGGTTAGATCATTAATTTTATTAATCATTTCAGTACCACGTTCAGTAAGATATACGCGTGTAATACGACCATCAGTTTGGCAAGAATATGTTTCAACTAAACCCTCATCTTTTAAGCGATAAACAATTTTAGTTGTAGTCGACATCTTTGAAATAATCATGTCAGATAGCTCAGACACGCTAGCGTGAGGTTTACTACTTAGCGCAAGCATAATGCGTCTACGTGAGTTATCTAAGCCATATTTTTTAAGGGCATTATCAATATTTTGAACATATTGAGCATGGACCTGAGTAATCCAATAATATGGAAAATCTTCAAGAGTGAAAGATTCCGTTGTAGGTAAAAAACGCGCATACTTCTTTGTCATTGACTTTTCCCCATACCTTGGTGGATCGCATTTTATGAAACTAATTTTAATAGTTGAAAAATATAGTTTCACTAAGCAAGTTATATCAGGACTTTAAGTCATGAGCAAAATTTATATTATTTGATTTAACAAGGCCAAACTATAAATTTTGCTAATCTGATAAAACTTATTTCTTACCGTTTATTTGAACTTGGCTGCTCGCTTGTTCGTAAAATGAACGATATCTGTTTGCATGAGAATCCTAGAAAAAAAAAGTTGTTTTGAACGTGACATTTCTATAAAAATTTTTTGTCTGTAAAGTCATAACTATAAAAAATCAATCCATTTAATAAAGAAATGTTTAATATAATCAACTAGTTGTTTTGGTTTGAAATACTAAAAATTTACCATATATTTAACACGATTGATGAATAATCTATAAATTTTATTGAATATTTGTTTTTATGTTATTGATTTTTAAATATTAAAATATTTTTTTTAAATAGGGTGATTCTTTCAAATTAGAACTTAAATATGTAAATAGAGTGCTAGAAGCTCAGAAATTAAAAGAAGAATCTAATAAAAAGCTAACTCTTGGAGTGATATTAGCCCAAGATCCTGAGCAAGTTAAGGCTCGTGCAGTTCAAATTAATCAATAAAATTAAATAGAAATAAAAAAGGAGAATCAATATTCTCCTTTTTCTTAAATTATGAATTTGTTAATAATTTTTCTTCTTGGGTCTTTTTAAGGATGGCATAACTTACACCCGTGACGATGCTTCCAGCTGCAATTGCTGCTAGATATAACCAAGCATGATTGATTGCATTTGGAATCAGAAGTACAAATACACCGCCGTGTGGAGTAACAAGTTCACAGTGAAATAGAGCAACTAATGCGCCAGTTACTGCACCACCTAAAATACAAGTTGGAATAACACGCATTGGATCTTTTGCTGCAAATGGAATTGCACCTTCTGAAATAAAGCATAAACCAAGCACGAAAGCAGCTTTACCGGCATCTTTCTCACCTGTACTAAATTTATTTCTAGCAAGGAAGGTCGCAATTGCCATACCTATTGCAGGAACCATTCCGCCGGCCATAGTGGCTGCCATTGGCATGTAAGTATTGGTTGTAAGTAAACCGACTGTAAAAGCATAAGCAGCTTTGTTGATTGGGCCACCTAAATCAATACACATCATACTTGCCAGAATAATTCCCATTAATACGGCATTTGTGGTGCCCATGTTGTTAAGGAAATCTTTCATTAACTCAAAAATATGTGCTACTGGTTGGCCAACCACATAGAACATAATGAGACCGACAAATAATGTTCCTAATAATGGAATAATTAAAATAGGTTTAAGAGATTCTAAGCTAGTTGGTAGTTTAAGTTTTTTGGCAATAAATAATGCGATATAACCTGCAAGGAAGCCCGAAACAATGCCACCTAAAAAGCCCGCTTGTAGCTGTGCTGCTAATAACCCACCAATTAAACCAGGTGCAAGGCCAGGACGATCTGCAATTGAATATGCAATATAACCCGACAGCATCGGTACCATTAGGGTAAATGCTGCCGCACCAATCTGTTTTAATATGGCTGGTAGGCTGCCTGCTTGTTCGGCTGCATTTAGACCAAAACATAAAGAAAGTGCAATTAACAGGCCGCCTGCAACAACCATAGGCAGCATATAAGAAACACCAGTTAATAAGTGTTTATACACACCAGCTTTTTCAGTTTTATCTTTATTTTCCCTTGTAGCTTGTTGTTTACCTTGTTCTAAAACTTGTGCATTCGCAATTGCTTCGGCAAAGGCCTTGTCGGTTTGTTTTAAGGCAAACCCAGTGCTGCATCGATAAACACGTTTACCTACAAAACGGTCTGTGTTGACCTCAATATCAGTGGCAAGAATAACAATATCGGCGTCCGCAATCGCTTGTGCTGATAAAATATTCTTCGCACCCACAGAACCTTGAGTTTCTACATCGATTTGATATCCAAGTCTCTCTGCACCTTGCTGTAACGCTTCAGCTGCCATAAATGTATGGGCAACTCCAGTTGGACAAGCAGTAATTGCAACAAAGTGAGTTGCTGCATTTGAAGTCTGCTTAGGTTTTTGATCCCATTCATTTGCTGGTTTCGAGTGTTCAAGCGCCGTTAAAAGTGCTTTATCTGCATCTTCTTTAATATCTTCAATAGATACTAAAGACAAAGTACTTTGACCAAAAATATTTAGGTTTTTAGGTTGTTGCCCAATAATAATCACATGATTAAAGTCATCACCTGATTCAAACTCATCGAGTGAAATAACGCTGTGTTTATAACCATGTTGTGTTGCGACTAAAGCAAGTTTACGAGCTAAAATCAAAGCATTGACTTGCTGTTGCGGACTATTAGTGACAAATAATAAATGTTTAGCAGTTTGCATCAGATTCACTCAATGAATTGATAGTAGTTTGTGCTTTTAATTGGTCTAGAGCCTCTGGACTAGGAATTCGAAAACCAATTTGTGTTACAGCATGGCTTGCAATTGCTGTCGCAGTTTTTAAAGTTTCTTCAGGAGATAGTTGGCTTACAAGTCCATGGATCATACCCGCTAAGAGGGAATCACCAGCACCAACTGTACTTTTTACAATAACTTTTGGTGCTTGAGCATGTAGGGAATGGGTGGCATGCAGCCAATTTACGCCATCTTCACCCATTGAAATCACCACATGCTCAATGTCGGCTAAGCTGTCAAAAAGTTTTCTTTGTTCGGCGTAGCTTGTTGCAGGACGTTGATAACTTTCTACGAGCTCATCCGTATTAGGCTTGATCATCCAAGGTTGACATGCAATTGCGGCAACCAAAGCTTTACCGCTGGTATCTAATGCAACTTTTTTATTTTGTTTTTTGATCAGTTGAATAAGTTGTTGTAACTCATCAATACTAAAACCTTGGGGTAGGCTACCAGCTATTGCAACCACCTCAACTTGTGGTAACAGAGCTTCAATCTTATTAAATAGGCTTTGTTTGTCTGTTTCAGAAACAAAGAACCCTTTGCCGTTTAAATCGGTCATCCGCCCAGAATGCTCAGCAATTTTTATATTTTGGCGTGTTTCCCCGTCAATATAAATGAACTCGGGTTGAAATTGAGCTTGGGTAAAATGTGTATCGAAAATTTGTCGATTATGCTCGCCTAAAAAACCGGTTACGATTACATCGTGACCTAAGTCTTTTAATACTTGTGCAACATTAAGGCCTTTACCAGCCGCATGAATTTCTACCGACTCTTGTCGGTTCACTTCACCTACCTGTAACTCATTTAGTTGGATGGTTACATCAATTGCAGGGTTTAAAGTAACTGTTAAAATTTTAGCCATTACTATTCCCAATTTTATAAGTCTTGTTCAGAGAGCTGGCGTACAGCAGGGGCGCTATCACACAATAAAGCTTGTTGCGCAAGTTTTTGAGCATGACTATAGCTCAGCGTACGAATTTGAGCTTTTACTAGTGGAATGCTATTTGGCGACATACTCAGTTCGTCCACGCCCAATCCCATGAGAATGGGTACAGCTTTCGGATCTGCTGCGAGCTCACCACAGATTCCCACCCATTTGCCGTGTTTGTGGGCAGCTTTAACAGTTTGATCAATCAAATTGAGAATACTTGGGTGCAATCCATCTGCTTCAGCTGAGAGTATTGGGTGACCTCGGTCAATCGCTAAAGTATATTGAGTTAGGTCATTTGTTCCGATACTGAAAAAGTCGACTTCTTGTGCAAGAATTGGTGCAAGTAAAGCTGCAGAAGGAACTTCAATCATAATGCCAACTTGTAAATTGTCACATGGATGTTGAGCTCTTACTTCATCAAGAATCGCTTTTGCAGCACGCCATTCTTCAACGCGTCCAATCATAGGGAACATAATTCGTAATGGACGATTATCCGATGCTTTTAATAAAGCAGTTAATTGCTGTCTTAAAAGCTCAGGACGTCTTAAGGTTAAACGAATTCCCCGTAACCCTAAGAATGGATTTTCTTCTTCAGCAATTGGTAGGTAAGGTAAGGGTTTGTCACCACCTACGTCTAATGTTCGTACAACAAGTGGGCGGCCTGCAAGTGCATCTAATACTACTCGGTAGTCAGCTTCTTGGACAGTTTCACTCGGTGCACTGCTATGAGACATGAAAACCAGCTCTGTACGAAGTAGTCCAATCGCTTCTGCACCACATTCTACTGCTTGTGCTGTTGCTTGAACTTTACCTAAATTGGCAGCAATTTCGACTTGGTGTTGATCTAAAGTAATAGCAGGTTCTTGGCTATGACGTTCGGCTTCTTCACGAATTTGACGCTGTTGCTCACGCTCTTGCTTCGCTTGTTCGATTTGAAAGGTATCTGGATTTAAAACAAAAGTTCCCGTGTCACCATTAATGAGTAGGGTACTTTTCTGATCAATTTCCAAGACTTGTTCACCAGCACCAACAATAGCTGGAATGCCTAAAGCACGTGCCACAATTGCACTATGAGCACTTGCACCGCCTATGGCAGTTAAAATACCTGCAACGCGGTCTTTGTTAAGACGAGCCACATCGCTTGGCCCAACATCATGCATAATTAAAATATACGGCTCTTTAGGCTCTTCAATAACCACTTCACCACATAACTGTGTTAAGACTCGATCACCAATATCGCGTAAGTCTGTTGCACGTTCAGCGAGTAAACGGTCTGGTAGGGCTTCCTGTGCTTTGGCAGCAGCTTCAATGTGCTCATGCCAAGCAGCTGGTGCTGATAAATTTTGATTAATTTTTTGATAGACACCATTAATTAAATCAGGGTCATCAAGCATTTCTAAATGAGCTTGAAAGATTTGTTTAATTTCAGAAGCATCCGCTTTGGCAATGACTTGGTGAATATTGTTTTTTACAGCATGTAATGCAATATCTAAATTTTCTTTCTCGGCTTTTACACTTAAACCCATGCGTTCATATTGATAAACCTTCGGCTTAATTACATGTACTGGACCAAAAGCTAAACCACTTGATGCCGCAATGCCTGTATTGTTTCCCAATGTCGTAGCATTTGATATTGCAGTTTGGGTAGGGAGTTGTTCAGGTGATTCGCTGGTTACTACTGCTATTACTTCAACTTCTTCACCTAAACCTTGCTGCACTGCCAAGACAACTTTATCTAAGGCATCTACTGCATCGGTTTCTGGTTCTGCAATAAAACGTAGAGTTTGCCCACGTTTACAACCTAAGGCTAAAAGACGAGTTAAACTTTTAGCAGAAACAAAGCTACCATCATCTACAGCAACTTGGATATCACCTTGGAAAGTTTTTGTGAGATTGACTAAATGTGTAGCTGGTCGAGCATGTAAACCGTGGGCATTTGCTAATACCACTGAGCGTTGAGGCCAGTCTGGAATAACATCAGCCCCAATAATTTTTGCAATTTCGTTTGGAGTTTGAGTTTTATCTAACTCGGCAACTTGCTCTGGGTTAAATAAAATATCAATTAAACGATTAAATCTTTCATTATCGAGTTGATCATTAGCAGCAATACAAACGAGTGTATTTAGCTTTTTACCATTTAGCTCTAAAACCTTTGATGGTTTAGTAATGCTAATAGCCGGTTGCTGAACAAAGTGATTGCTGGAAATGGACCAAATTTGATCTTGCAGTTGAATGGCTTGTTGTGGATCAAGTGAACTTAGAAAACCACATTTTACAAAATTATGTTTTTTTAGCGTTTGAGAAGCTGTCCAAAATAAGTCTTCGATATCTTGCGCATCAATTTCGGTTTGAATAAGATTTTCATGAAGCGCTAAAGATAATGGCTGAGCTTGTAGTAATTCTATAATTTGTTCAGGTTTAGAAGCATTTTTTACTTGTTCACTTACATCATGCATTAATGCCCGAGTAAGAATTTGCAAAACTTGTAAATGTTCATCAGATTTCGCTGCAATCACGACAGCTAAATAGATTTTATTTTCTCCATCCCAGATCACGCCTTCAGGAAAATGGGCTAAGCGAATACCTGTTTTTAAAATATATTCACGTGATTGAGGAGTACCGTGGGGAATAGCAATACCTTGGCCTAAGTAAGTCGCGCTTTGTTGTTCACGATTGACGAGTCCTGTTATATATTCAGGTGTAACTAACCCATCTTTTTCCAATATATCTACTAGACACTTTAATGCATGTGTTTTATCAACAGCACGTTGATTCATATGAATATGTTGAGGCTCTAGTGCTAGCATAATTATCCTTGAACAATTTCTTTGGCTTTAGCTAAAACAGAAAAAAAGAAGCTGTTTGCATTAAACAAGTAAATATACCTGTTTTGACAACAGCTTCAGATGAATTACCTTAGCAGAACTTTAAATGTATATCGACGCATTTAAGTAAAAAGCTGCTCGTTTTTAATACAAAAAAACCTCTAAGCCGGATTGCTGACTTAGAGGCGAAAATAAAAGCGGTGATTAATGATTTATTTCTTGTTCTAAAATAGGCCAAAGTTTTTGATGTGATTTTTTAAATAACAGCATATGGCCAATTGATTTATATCCTAAATCTTTTGGATTAAGTTCAATCATTTTTTTATTTGCATTTGGATATAAACTTAATAATTCTTGTACGTTGCGTTTAGTTGCAATTTCATCATCATCAGCCCAAATAGCAGTAATTGAACACTGAATATCTGAATGAAAATCATAAAAAATAGTCTTGCCTATAGCATTTTTCACATATCCGGGACGGCTACAAAACTCTCGCCATTGTTGAGCAACTTTTTTAGGTAGATTTTCTCCCATACCAATAAATTGAGTTGCACCATAACCTTTAACAACACTAGAAACAGGGAAGATAAGATTAAACATAACTGGCGCTAGAAACTTGGTTTTTCCTTTAAGGCCTTTAATATGTCCAGTTGAGCCTGCAACCGTTATTACTTTTGCAACTTTATTATAGTTAGGTACGACTCCTAGTAATTGTCCACCCGCGCTGTGTCCAATAAGAATAACTTGGTTTGCTTTCGTTTTTGTTAATAAAGCATCAATTGCCGCAGGAATATCAAGTGTTCCCCAGTCGGTAATACTTGCGGTACTTTGTTTTAAAGCTCCATGTAGAGACTCGCCAATACCACGGAAATCGAAACTCAATACATCATGGCCTTGTTGACTTAGCCAAGTTGCAAAGGAGTGATAAAAGTTTTTAGTAATACCTGTTGCTGGACAAATAAGGACAGGGTATTCAGTTTTCTTTTCTTGAGCAGGATAAAATTGAGCTGCAAGCTGATAACCATCTTTACAGGTTATCCAAAAAGATTCAAAAGTCTTATCCATAGAGTTAAAGTGAATTGTCTAATCATTTACCTTAATGTACATGAGTTCTGAAAAGGTACTTGATTAAAATGTGACTACAAAGTCAAGATTTATGTTATACAGCTCATCAAATTTTAATAAAACGAATAACGGAAATTATGGAAATATCGAAAGCTGTACAGTTGGCTATAGTCTTTAGCGGTGTCTTTTTATGGATAGGAATGTTAACAGGAGTATGGAAATATTGGCAAATTCGCCATTCTGAATTAAGCCGTGCACATTATTATGTAGACATTGCACATAGAAGCAGTTTGCTTTATGCAGCAGCTACACTCATTTTGGCTGTATTAAGTTATTTTACGGTTTTAAATGAAGATATTGCTTTATGGTGTGTATTGGCAAATATACTATTTTTTAGCTTCTCAATTTTAGTTTATATCATCCACGGGTTTTTGCAGGATACGACCAATCAGTTTAAAAAACCTCATAGGTTAGGGCACTTTAATTTACCGACATGGTTGATGACTTTCATGATGATCGGTTTAATTGTTACTGAGCTACTAGCAACTGCTATTTTAGTTATGGGAACGATCTTGTTGTTCTTAAGCAAATAAAAAAATGGATGATCACTCATCCATTTTTAATCTTTGTATTACTGTGACTGACTCAGTCGTCTTTTAGCTAATTTTCGCATTTTGTGGTCGACAAAGGCCCATACACAAAATACGAAAGAAACAACCATGGCATACATAAAGTATTCGGGTTTGAGATTCCCTTTAATCATACCTTGAAACAGTAGAGTCAGCATAAGAGCAAGCGTTGTTACTCCATAAACAACTGAATCTTTACTGTTCAGAGTGTTAATGAAGACTTGTTTGTTGAAATGTAATGATAACATCTCCATCCCTCCTTGTGGTTGCGCTAAAACCGAATGTTTTAGTCAAGAATAAGTTTAATGTTGTACTTGTATTTTTAGCTTAATTCAATAGTCAATTGAAAAAATTTTGAACAGTTTTATGAAAACCTCTATATTTATAAATAGTTAAGGTATAAGAAAGGTAAATATTAAATATTTTTGTATAAAATACTTAATATTTTAGAAAAGAGAAATTTTTAGGTGAAAAGTGTAATAATTTCTCTTTTCTCTCATTTTAATTTAGTTGCTTTGTTTCTTTAAGAAGACATCAATTGCGTGTTGTGCAATTTCAGCATCTTCAAAAGATTGGACACCAGAAACACCAATTGCGCCTAAAATCTGGCCTTCATAAATAATCGCTTTTCCGCCTTCTAGCATACCTTTAGCACTTGGTAGACTTAAGAAACCAAGACGGCCATTTTGAAGAAGTTCTTCGTAAAATTTTGAAGGGCGACCGCTCATTGATGAGCATTTAGCCTTTTCTAGGCATATATGTGTACTGAGAGGAGAAGCGCCATCTAGGCGTTTCATAAGTAATAAAGAGCTTGTTTCATCAACAATGGCTATACTGACTTTGAAATTATGTTCGATTGCATATTTTTGAGCTTCTTCCATTAAAAACTCTGCATCTGCTAATGTTAGGTAATATTTAGTTTTCATTTATGCTCTTCTTTCCTGAGTAAGCTAAAAATTATTTTAGTGTAATATTACAGTAAAAATTAATTATATCTATAGTTGAATTGTCATTAAATACTGGTGTTGGAAATAAAATGCCGGTTGGGTAAACGCAGCATTTTATTCGATATATAAAATCATGTTTGGGTAAAACTCGATTTCAAAAAAACACCAGATTAAATGCTTTTATGTTTAACTTTGTCGATAAGGGTAGTCACCGCAAGAACAACTAAAGATGGGATCAACCATGCCAAGTTTTGTTCATTTAATGGTAAATGTTGAAGGAAAGTAGGAAGGTTATCCCCAAAACCAGCAACTTTAAGCCCATCGATAATTCCGAAAATTAAAGCAATACTTGTTACTGAACCAACAATAAACGATGGCTTATGCCAAAATTTCCAGAAGAAACTGAGCATAATAACCACAATAGCAGGTGGGTAAATTGCACTTAAAACCGGTACTGATACGGCAATGAGTTTGGTTAATCCAAGATTAGAAATAATGAAAGAGAAACCAACTAAGATGAAAACTAAAAGCTTATACGGTAACTTAGTGAGTTGGGCAAAATATTCACCACATGCACAAGTTAAACCAATTGCAGTAACCATACAGGCTAAGAAAATGAGGCCAGTTAAGAATAATGAACCCATGTTTCCAAAAGCATGTTGAACATATGCATGTAGGATTACAGCACCATTCGCTGCATTTGGTGCGACTTCATGGCTACCTAAACCTAATTTAAATAAGCTTAAATAAACTAAAGTTAGACCAACACCTGAGATAAGGCTGGCAATAATTGCATACTTGGTTACTAGTTTTTTATCAGTAACACCACGCGAATAAATTGCTTGAATAATGACGATACCAAATACTAAGGCACCTAAAGTGTCCATAGTGAGATAACCATTTACGAAACCTTCTGAAACAGGAGAGTTAACATAATGATTAATTGGAGCAGGAACATAACCCGCAGGAATCATAACCGCTGCAATACCTAAAATTGCTAAAGCGATAATTTTTAGAGGTGCTAGAACATGTCCAACTGTATCTAAAAGCTTGTTTGGATATAAAGAAACAATAGTTACAAATGCAAAGTAAATCGCACTGTAAATTAGAAGACTACTGCTTGATGTTCCAAAGTAAGACGAAAAACCAATTTCATAAGAAACTGTTGCAGTACGTGGCGTAGCAAATAAAGGGCCAACTGATAAATAACAGACTACTGTTAAAATCAGACTTGCGATACGACCTAAAGGTGAACTAATGATTTCAATGGAACCCTGCATACGAGAGAGTGCCATAATCGTAATTACGGGTAAGCCAACGGCAGTAATCAAGAAGCCTATGGCAGCTAACCATACGTGATCACCGGCTTGTTGTGCCACAATGGGAGGAAAGATAATATTGCCAGCCCCAATAAAGAGGGCAAAGGTCATAAAACCTAAGGCAATAATATCTCCGGTACGAAGATGTTGCATAAATTAAATTTAACAAAAAAGAAAGAATTTTAGAGCAAAAGAGATCATGATCAAGCGCTATTTTATGTGAAAAAGCTTTTTTTCAGGACTTGAAAATCATTCAGAGATATGAAAAATATCAATTGGTTAAGTTATCTATTTGAAAAATCATTGAAAGAAATAAAGAAAACAGTTTTTAAGTCTGACTTTTTAAGGAAATTATGTAAAAATAAAAATATAAAATACGATTATGAATGTTGAATATTTGGGCATTTAAAGCTTTCCGCCTATCCTATATCCATTCTAAAATACTCTAAATTAACTAACATTTTTGTAGGCATGGTAAAAACAGTCCCTACGAGGATAAAATTGAATGAGAGCTTCTACTGTTACAATTAAAACTGAACAAGATCTGGAAAAATTAAGAATTTCTGGGCGTTTGGCTGCACAAGTTTTAGAAATGATAGGGAAGTATGTTAAGCCAGGTGTAACAACTGAATATTTAGATAATATTTGCAATGATTACATCGTAAATACTTTAAAAGTTATTCCTGCTAATGTTGGTTATCATGGGTTTACAAAAACAATTTGTACCTCAGTGAATGAAGTTGTTTGTCATGGTATACCTTCGCCAAATAAAGTTTTAAAAGATGGCGATATTATTAATATTGACGTAGCAATTATCAAAGATGGCTACTTCGGTGATACGAGCCGTATGTATTATGTGGGCAACGTAAATCCACATGCGAAAAAATTAGTTGAAACGACCTATGAGGCGATGGTTGCTGGTATTCACACGGTTAAACCAGGAGCTACTTTAGGTGATATAGGTTATGCCATTCAATCAGTTGCTCATCGCGAAGGATATAGTATTGTCCGTGAATACTGTGGGCATGGTATTGGTAAAGTTTACCATGAGCAACCTAATATTCTGCATTATGGGCAACGTGGCCAAGGTTTAGTTCTGAAGAAAGGTATGGTCTTTACGATTGAACCTATGGTTAATGCAGGGAAACCTCAAGTTAAAGAATTAAATGATGGTTGGACGGTTATTACTCAAGATCTTTCTTTATCTGCTCAATGGGAACATATGGTTGCTGTTACAGATACAGGTTTTGAATTACTGACACCATGGCCAGAAGGTGTGGGAAGCTATCCGGAAATTTAATAGTTATAAAAAAGTTCGATAATTTATCGAACTTTTTTTATGGAGCTTAATTTATTAATGTTCTGAAAGTTGTTCCACAAGATAATCAATAAATACACGCACTGCTGGGAGTAATCCTCTACGAGAAGGATAAACAGCATGGAATATACCGTGAGCTGCTTTCCAATCCGGCAAGATTTGCACAAGTTGCCCCGATTTCACAAAGTCTTCAGCCGCTGTGTCAGGTAACAACGCAATACCACAATTTTGACTCGCAAGTTGGGCGAGCATGTAGATATTTGTTCCCATTACAGTTGGACTAACTTTCACTTTTTTTAGCTGGTTATCTGGACCGTGTAATATAAATTGTTGATCTAAATGTTCTTCAGACAAACTTAAAATTCGGTGATCACTTAATTCTTCAGGTGTCTTAATATTACCAAACTCATTTAAATAAGCTTGGCTCGCAAAGAGACTTTGTTCTATCAGTGAAAACTGTCTAAGGACTAGGCTAGGGTCATCATCTAATTTTGATCTGACGCGTAGAGCGACATCAATACCTTCATTAATAACATCAACGCGGCGGTTACTTACAATCAGTTGTAAACGAATCTCAGGGTATTTTTTTAAGAATGCCGGTAAAATTTTAGGTAGCTGGTTTTGTGCAATGTCTACCGGAACACTTACTTTGACTACACCTCTCGGTTGAATACTTAAGTGATCAACTAAATCATGGGCTGCTTGAGCAGCATTCATCATGACTTGCGCGTGTCTATAGATATCCATCCCGATATCGGTAACAGCAAAATGACGAGAACTACGCTGAATTAAGCGAACCCCTAAATTTTCCTCTAAATTATAAACACGACGACTTAATTTTGATTTTGGAATGTCGGTAACACGTTCGGCAGCACTAAATCCACCATGCTCAACAACAAGGGCAAAACAATAAAAATCATCAAGATCTGTGAGCATTAAAATATCCTATTTATGCAACACTAAAGATTTTACATTATTAGTTTTGCAACGATAAAGTTTGATTTTAATTTTTTGTAAAAAGCTTATAAATATGACTTAAAAAGGGGGATTTAGATAATTTGAAATTTAAATGTAATTACATTGGAATGTGTTTGTCGTTTATTATATGGAGTTGAAAATCAAATATGGCGTTCATGCCTTAATTTTCATAAAATATATTTTTCTCGATTTTTTTCTTAAAGTATGTCTTACCAGTTAGTTGAATTACAGAATGCAGAGGCTAATATTCTTTGCCCAATTTGTAAGCTTGCGGTTATTGATTGGACACAAGAGCAGTACGTTCAACCTTGTCAACATACATTATTCATTGCGATGGATTTGGGCTTTGAATTTGTAGCCGACCGTTTTGAAGAATGCATGACTCAAAATGTAGATGAGTTACATGAAGATCCGAATATGAATATTTTTGATGCGATAATGACTACACCATATAAAAATCTAACTATTTTAAAAGCAGATCTTGGTGTAGATGGTTTATTTCGTTATGTGGGTATAAGTGATTGTTAAATTCATGAGTATAAAAAAGCCAATCTTTCGATTGGCTTTTTTATTATTACGCTTCTGGAGCTGCGCTGTATTGTTCGATTAATGGTTTTAATTCGCCATTTTGGAACATTTCGAGCATGATATCACTACCACCAATAAGCTCACCATTTACCCATAATTGTGGGAAAGTAGGCCAGTTTGCAATTTTTGGTAAAGTTGCACGAATATCAGGGTTTTCTAAGATGTTCACATATGCAAATGGACGACCAATTTGACTGAGCGCCTCTACTGCACGTGCAGAGAAACCACATTGTGGAAACTGTGGAGTGCCTTTCATGTAAAGTAAAACGGGATGCTTCGCAATTTGATCGCGAATTAACGCTTCAGTATCACGTGCTTGTTCAGTCATATGTAGATCCTCAACTAATCTTGCAGCATTATAGGGGGTGTTCACATTGCTTTGCAAACCACCTTGTTGCTTAAAGTTGCATAGAATATTCAATATTTTATTGTATAAACCGAAGTGATAGTAAAAAGCAGACGAAATTTTAGATAAATGAGTGATGAGACTTTTCATCAGCGCAAGTTTTTGTTTATATAAACCCTTCTTAAAACCTCATACAGACAGAGTTCGTGATGACTGATATTACCCTAGCTCCAGTACAACCTGATCAACCAACACACTTAATGGCTACTTATGGTCGCCAAGCGATCAGTTTTGTCCGAGGCCGAGGGACATATCTTTATACACAAGATGGTACAGAATATTTAGATGCATTAACGGGTATTGCTGTCTGTGGTTTAGGACATGCTCATCCTGCTATTGCTGAAGCTATTGCTGAACAAGCAGCAACACTCGTACATACCAGTAATTTATTTGAAATTCCTTGGCAAACTGCTGCTGCTCAGAAGCTTGCTGAAGTTTCTGGTATGGAAGAAATCTTCTTTTCAAATAGTGGTGCCGAGTCAAATGAAGGTGCAATCAAAATTGCTCGTAAATTTGGTACTCAACAAGGTATAAGTCTGCCAAAGATTATTGTGGCTGAACAATCATTTCACGGTCGTACTTTGGCGACACTTTCTGCAACTGGTAACAAGAAAGTACAAGATGGTTTTGCTCCTTTAGTAGAAGGCTTTATTCGAGTGCCATTTGGTGATATCGAAGCGATTCAAGAAGCTGCTCTACAACATCCAGATATTGTTGCTATTTTGATTGAGCCGATCCAAGGTGAAGGTGGTATTAATACTGCGCCACAGGGATTTAGCTATTTAGAAGAAGTTCGCCACCTTTGTAATCAGCACAACTGGTTGATGATGTTAGATGAAATTCAAACTGGTAATGGTCGTACTGGTAAATACTTTGCATATCAACATACCAATATTATTCCAGATGTTTTAACCACTGCTAAGGGATTAGGGAATGGTTTTCCTGTGGGTGCTGTAATGACCCAAGGTAAAGCTGTAGGCTTATTAGGGCCTGGCAGCCATGGGTCGACTTATGGTGGTACGGTATTGGGTTCTCGTGTGGTTTATACGGTAATTGATACGATCCAGAAGGAAAATGCAGTAGAGAATGCAGCAGTAGTGGGTAACTATATTGTTGATCAATTACGTGCTCAATTAGCAGATAAAGGCGTACAAGTGCGTGGTTTTGGTATGATGATTGGTATTCAATTACCTAAAGATTGTGCTGAACTTGTTGCGATTGCTCGTGATGAATACAAGCTTATTATTAATGTAACAGCAGGTTCTGTAGTTCGTTTATTACCTCCAATTAATATGACTCAAGCTCAAGCTGATATTTTGCTAGAACGTTTAGTTGCTTTAATTATCAATTATCTTTAAGTTTTAAAGACAATAAAAATGGGCGTTAATCGCCCATTTTTATTTTGTACGTTTAGCCAGAAATATATTGCTTTAATTGTTCAATTAAAACTTTTTGGTCTTCCATTGCTGCTTTAACTAAGTCACCGATTGAAATAAAACCAACTAGTTTTCCATTTTCTAATACAGGTAAGTGACGTAAATGACGATCGGTCATGAGCTGTAAACATTCTTCAACTGTATTGTTTAGGCCTACAGTGATTACTTTTGCTGTCATAATTTCAGCAACTGTTGTGCTATAAGACGAGCGTTCCATTAGAGTTACTTTTCGAGTGTAATCACGCTCAGATAGTATTCCAACTACTGTTTCACCCTCTGCTACGACTAAAGCTCCAATTCCTTTTTCAGCCATAATCGTGATTGCTTCAAGGACAGTTGCTTCGGGTGAGATTGTGAAAATAGCTTGTTGTGATTTGTTCTTAATTACTTGTGCAACGATAGTCATTTCTTCTGTCCTGTTGTTTTATCATTTTGATTTAAATTAGCCTGATTTTACAAAATTGCAAAGACTCGATAGTCACTCAAATACAAGTTTTATGCTCAAGCGTTCAAAAAGCACTCTATATTTGGTGGCTTAAAAATTAAGCTACCTGCCATTTAGGATGATTAAAAAAGAAATGATGCATTTGCTGAGTAGATAGCTTTAACTTGCGGTGAGATGAATTAAATAAAGCAGGGGTAACTTTTAACCGTGTTAAGGTTGGTAGTAGAGATTCATGGAAGTCTTTTGGAGTGATTTTTCTAGGTTTGTAATTAGGCCAGTGAGTTTTAGCATATCGATGCGCTTGAACTCCATTTAGCCAAAATGGGAAAATGAAATCTTCCTGATCCGATTTAATGGCCCATCCTTCATCAAATAGTCCCCAAAGAACCCCGCAGTACATCATGGTTCTTAAAATATAAATCTTGATCATCAAGTCTTTAGAAACCGGTTGTAGATTACTTAAATTATTCATTTTTCAATTTAAAGGTTTTTAACTTATCTAGCTTATTATAAGAGAATCAGATGACATTTCAGTTTAAACAGGTGTCAAAACGTAAACAAATATTGATGACTAGAAATATCAATGATAAATACCAAATGAAAATATTGTTTTCGTAGTTATTGAAGAAGCTTATTATGCTTATGATTCATTTTGTTTTTTATAGACGTAAAAAACGCCACCTGAGCAAGACAAAGCGACTAAAGCTTTGGTGAAGCGCAAGAAAAATAGCAATTTAGTTTGTCTATATTGAATTTTTATAGGCATAAAAAAACGCCACCTAAGTGACGTTTCTTTATGCTTGCATGGTGGCCAGTTTCTGCCAATATTGTGCTTTCAGGGAGTCACGTTCAACACGGAAACCTTGATAGTATAATTCTGCTAAGAATAGTGCAGCTTTACCGTGACCAGCACGAGCAACTTCTTCTAACTGTGCAACTGCATCTTGGAAATTCATTTGAGAGTGAATTGTGTTAACTGCAGTTGCGTATACATGTTCTAAATCATGATGAGAGATACGTTGAATCATATAAAACTCCTTATTGTAATTATGATTACTTTTTCTAAAGGTCGCTGCCTTTAATCTAATTTAACTTAGAATTGTTAAACTAATATTACAGATTAATTGATTTGTCAACTATTGATCAGCTTTCTTTATTTCACTATTAGGATACATGATTAAACATTATTCGCAAATAATTTTGAGTAAAATCAATATGAGAATAAAAGACAAGGAGAATAACTATGACAAATACAATCGATGGCTTTGTTTTTGATACTCCTCCTAAAGAGGACCAAATAATAGAGCTTGCTCATTATCATCGTAAATTATTAGACGAAGCAATTTTTCATCAAGAAATACATTTAGGTGATTATTGTTTGGCACAAAGGAAACGCGTTTTTGATTACGCTAGCCAATTAGATCCTAGTCAAAAAGCTCAGTTCTATAATATATATGATGGTGAGCTTAGAAAAATTGCAGATGAAGATGAATTGCACCCAGCAGATGCAGAAGAAGGTTTGAGCATTTTTGCTATGTTTCTTGTTTTAGTGATTATTGCTGCAATTTTATACTTCTCTGTAATTCGATCTCTAATCAGCTAAAGTTTACGATCCAGTAAGGATAAAGAATATTAGCCTTACTGGATTTTGATCTTGTGCTGAAGTGCATTGAACCCTACACTACATAAATTAGAGGTAGGTCATGCTCACATTCAAACAAAATTTACTTAAATTAAAGTCTGAGTTAAAGGCAGAGCAATGTTTTAATCTAGTTGTGATTATTATTATTGCCTGTATTTTTGTACTTTCTTATTTAGCATTACTTCGTCCTGTCAATTCAGAGCAATACCAAAGAATTGTACAACTTTCTCGACAGGCGACTTATCCTAGAACTCAGGATATGGCTGAGTTGATTATGACTCAATCTGAGATTCATCGAGCAGAGTATCTGAAATTAATGCATGCTTATCAATTTGAACACAATCATATCAAAGAATATCCAGCATTAGCGCAAGAAGATACTCAATAAGTATTGTCTTTATTTCAACAAGGTTTTGCTCGCTATTGGAGCAGGCAAAAACTTGAATTTATGCTAAACTTTCCGTTTTTTAACACGCTGCTTTTCAAGGAATCGGCATGCAACAACAATCGAATATGCAAAATAAATTCTTGATAGATGCTGAGATCGGGGATGACGATGTCACATTGCCTAATTTACCTGCTATCGATGTTCCTATCGTTGAATCACCTGTTAAGCAAGAAGTAAAAGTTGAAGAAGCTGTTGAAACTGCACCTTCTTTAGAGTCAGAAAAGCCAAAATCTGGTTTCTTTGGACGAATGAAGGATGGTTTGACTAAAACCCGTCGTAATTTCACTGATGGTATGGTCAACATCTTAATTGGTGGTAAAGAAATTGATGATGAGTTGCTTGAAGAAGTAGAAGAGCAGTTATTAGTTGCTGATATTGGTGTTGAAGCAACCAAAACAATTATTACCAACTTGACTGAACGTACCGCTCGTGGCGATTTGATTTATTCACATTCACTTTATAAAGCTTTACAAGAAGAGTTGGTTGCTTTGCTTGCGCCTCGTGTTAAGCCTTTACATATTGACCCAAATAAATCGCCATATGTGATTTTAATGGTTGGTGTGAATGGTGTAGGTAAAACAACGACAATTGGTAAACTTGCTAAGCGTTTACAAGGCGAAGGTAAAAAAGTAATGCTAGCTGCAGGTGATACATTCCGAGCAGCTGCTACTGAACAATTGCAAATTTGGGGTGAGCGTAACGATATTTCTGTTGTTGCTCAAGGACACGGTGCGGACAGTGCTTCGGTTATTTTTGATGCTTTTGAAAGTGCACGTGCAAAAGGTATTGATGTACTAATTGCGGATACCGCAGGTCGTTTACATAACAAAAGCAACTTGATGGAAGAGCTTAAGAAAGTTAAGCGTGTTATGCAAAAAATTGATGCAACCGCACCGCATGAAATTATGTTAGTAGTGGATGCTGGTACAGGGCAAAATGCAATTAACCAAGTACAAGAATTTGACCAAGCAGTGGGATTAACTGGTATTACTATTACTAAGTTAGATGGTACTGCTAAAGGTGGTGTACTGTTCAATATTGCAAGCCGTACTCATGTGCCAATTCGTTTCATTGGTGTTGGTGAAAAAATTGATGATTTAAGACCGTTCTCGGCGAAATCATTTGTAGCAGCATTATTTGAAACAGAAAAATAATGTCTAGTTAAGTTGATAAGACCTCACGAAATAGTGAGGTTTTTTTATATTAATATCTTTTTTTATTGTTGCGAAAATAAAACGAACTGTCATATTTTTAATGCTGATTATAAGAAATGAGTTTCATAGACTATATTCATTCCCAAACAACGGCCAATGGTCAATCAAATAGGTAGGAAATAACAAAATGTCTACTTTCTTAGATAAAATTAAAAACCGTCGTACTATTTATGCAATTGGTAAAAATGTTGCATTAGATCGCACTAAAATTGAAGAAACAATTCGTGAAGCGGTTAAACATAGTCCATCATCATTCAACTCACAATCTTCACGTGTAGTGACACTTTATGGTGAATCACATGCTAAATTTTGGAATTTAGTTCGTGAAGCATTACGTAAAATTGTTCCTGCAGATTCTTTTGCTGGTACAAATGCAAAAATTGATAGTTTTGTTGCTGGTGTTGGTACAGTATTATTTTATGAAGATCAAGCTGTTATTAAAAGCTTACAAGAGCAATTTGAATTATATGCAGACAACTTCCCAGTTTGGTCTGAACATTCAACTGCAATTGCTCAGTTCGCAACTTGGACAGCACTTTCAGAGCTAGGCTTAGGTGCTTCTTTGCAGCACTATAACCCAATTGTTGACGCAGATGCTGCTGCTGCATTTGATGTACCTGCAAATTGGAAATTACGTGCTCAGCTAGTATTTGGTTCTGTTGAAGCTCCTGCTGGTGAGAAAGCATTTATTAGCGATGAAGATCGTTTTAAAACATTCAACTAAGTTTGGTTGATGAAAAGAGCACCTTGAAGGTGCTCTTTTTTTTATGCTTGAAAAATGGGTTGTAACTTTGTTTTAAAATAGATAATGACTAAAATTCAATAATATATTTTAAAAAAATTAAGGCTAAGTTTGTATAAATAAAGCTTGTCATAAAATGGTCATAATCATGTTGCATATTGCTCATGTTTTTACAAACTATTAAATATTATAGAGACGTGAACAGATGACTTTAAGATTAAGTGTTGCTGCGATTGGTTTATTACTCAGCGGTTCAGTATTTTCAGCAGTTACAATTACAGCACCAGAGGAAATTGTAATCCTTGCGGTGAATGGTCAAGAAGTCAACTCTGGATTATTTCGTTCTTCTAAAAATAGTTACAAAGTCGATGCCGGCGAAACAAACTTAAGTGTACGTTATCAAGAATATTTTGAACATTTAAATGGTGAGCACGATATCGTTAAGTCGGGCGTGGTTACAATTCAAACACCAACATTAAAAGACGGCCAAACTTATAAGCTGGCGATGGTTGATGTGCCAAAAAAATATGAGCAAGCAAAGAAATATGCTGAGCAACCAACAGTGGCTTTATATAATTCAAATAATGAACTAGTTGTTCAGCAAACTGGTGCAAACAATGAAGCAAAACCTTGGTTTGCAACTGGCTTGTTGGGTAAGGTAGCTGATTTTACAACAAAACCTTCTAAACCTCAGCCTCAAGCTGTTTATGCTGCTGCCAAGCCATCTACTTCTCAAGTTACTACATCTGTTGCTGCAACGGTTCCTTCGACAGGTGCTGCGCAAAGTAATGATCAACGGTTGGTTGAAGTGTGGCAGAAATCTTCTAAAGCTGAGCGTCAAAAATTTATGGCTTGGTTAGCTGAACAATCAAATTAATCAATTGCTATTCAAAATAAAGCCGATTTAATATCGGCTTTATTTTTTAGAATATTTTAAATAGCCTAAGTATATTTATGATAAATTTAAATTTCCGTTTAGCTAAAGTGAGTGATATTCCCTCACTTGTAGATTTGATTAATCAGGCCTATAGAGCGCAACAAAGTAGAAGCTGGACAACTGAAGTTGAATTTGTAAAAGGCCAACGTATTAGTCAAGAGCAATTGAAACAGCAATTAGAATTACCTAACTCAGTATTATTGGTTGCAGAAATAAATTCTTCACAAATTGCTGCATGCATAGGCCTTACATTTCAAAACAACGCGGTTGAGATAGGAACATTCTGTACCGATCCTAATTTACAGAATATGAAAGTAGGTCGTTCGGTTCTGGAGTACGCTGAACAGTTTGCTTTGCACAAAGTACCGGAATTGGACAGTGCCATCATGTATGTTTTGAATGTGCGTTCAGAGCTAATTAGTTATTATGAGAGACGCGGATATACAAAAACAGGCAATCAAGAACCATATCCACTTGAAGCAGATGTTGGAGTTCCACTTGTACCTATTAAGCTGATTGAAATGAAAAAGGACCTCAAATGAGGTCCTTTTTGTTTAGGTTAGAAACCAGATGTAATAGCCTAAAAGCATGAGAGGCCAAGCTATCCATGGACTAAACAACCATTTCCATAACCAGAAGTGGGGTACAAAACCAACACCATAAATGAAGCCTCCAGAAATTCCCACCATGACCAGCATAAGCTGGCTATGATTGTAGTGTCCGTTTGCATCTAACATTAGTGAAGGATGAACCAGTAAAATTGCAGCAAGCGGCAATGCCAACAGAAATGAAATGGCCATTGCAAATGCTTGAGCTTTTCGTTGATTTGATGCTGTCATTGCGTTTGCCATGATTTATTCCTCATCTAAATTTTGATGATGTTCGATATAAAGAGCACTCAATACACCTGCAAAACATGCCATCAAAATCCCAAGAATCCATGCGAAATACCACATTTGCTTCTCCTTATTAGTACAAGCTGTGCGAGTTTGACTCGATATGTTTGTTGGTAATCACGCCCCACATTTTGTAATACGACCAAGTTGTATAGAGCAAAATGATTGGAACAAAAATACATGCAGCAACAGTCATAACACCTAAAGTACGGTGACTTGATACAGCATCCCACATTGTTAAGCTAGAGTTCGGGTTAATACTCGATGGCAATAAAAATGGGAAGAGAGCAAACCCAGCAGTTAAGATTGCACCTACAATCATTAAGCTTGTACCGGCAAAGCTTAAACCTGCTTTTGCTTTTGATGCTGTAAAGAAGGCAAGAATTGCCCCTAAAATTGCGACAACTGGAGCAACCTTAGTGATCGGATAGCTGGTGTAGTTGTTCATCCAACCTGGGTTGTTATTTGTGATGACTTGTTTAGCTAAAGGATTAAGAGCAGCATTTGGATCAATTATAGCAGCATAGCTATAACCAGGAACTTGACCGAAGTATAACCATGCCCCAATTACAAGGAAACAAACCAAGAATACTGCTGCCATAATTTGGGTGGCTTTAGCAGAACGCTGTTTTAAAGCGCCGTCTGTACGCAGCATAAGCCAAGCACCGCCGTGCGCGCACAGCATAGATAAACTGACGATACCGCAAACTAAAGCAAACGGATTAAGAAGAGCAAAGAAGCTACCCGAATATTCAGAGCGCAATGTGCTATCTAAACTAAAAGGAATACCTAAGAATAAATTACCGAATGCTACACCGAAAACTAGAGCAGGCACGGCACCACCAATACAAAGGCCCCAGTCCCAAGAGTTGCGCCATTTTGTATTTTCAAGTTTAGAACGATAGTCAAAACCTACAGGGCGCAAGAATAGGGCAAATAGCACAAGTAATAAGGCCCAATACATTCCGGAGAATGCAACTGCGTAAACCATAGGCCAAGCTGCAAATAGGGCGCCACCTGCGGTAATAAACCAGACCTGATTACCATCCCAGTGCGGTGCAATAGTATTGATAGCAGCACGACGTTCGTTATCAGTCTTGCCGACAAAAGGCATGAGTGCCATTGAGCCCATATCGAAGCCATCAGTTAAAGCAAACCCTATGAGTAAGACCCCAACTAACACCCACCATATGATTTTTAGGAGTTCGTATTCAATCATGATAAAACCTCCCCATTAACAGGTGCTTTCGGCTCTTGTTTTTCAAAATGATATTTACCAGTGTGAAGAGAACTTGGCCCTAAGCGAGCAAATTTAATCATTAAGTACATTTCAATAATTAAAAGGACGGTATAGAACGCTGCTAATGCGAGGATAGAGCCCCATACATCACCTGTACTTAAACTCGAAGTTGATAAGTGTGTCGGTAAAATCTCACCGATAGACCAAGGTTGACGACCTCCTTCAGCGACATACCAACCTGTTTGTGCAGCAATCCACGGAAGAGGTAACGCAAACAATGCGTATTTGAGTAACCAAGGTTTATTTTCAGCATTTCTTTTTGCTACAGCCCAAGTGGCTAAAATGAAAAGAAGCAACATTAAGAAACCAGAGGCCACCATTGCACGGAAAGAGAAGAACAATGCAGTCACATTTGGAACAGTGTCTTTGACAGCGGCTTGAATGTTTTGTTCACTTGCATCTACGACATTTGGTGCATATTTTTTAAGAAGTAGGCCATAACCTAAATCTTTTTGGTTTTTCTCAAATGAAGCTAATAACTCTGGTGAGCGATCACCAGCACGTAGTTTTTCAAGTTCAGCATAAGCAAGCATACCGTTGCGAATACGAACTTCATGCTGCTGCATGAGATCTTTAAGACCAGTAACTTCTTTAGTTGTTGAGCGAGTTGCAATTAAACCTAATGCATAAGGAATTTTAACTGCATAGTCTGTTCGCATTTCTTCATGATTTGGTACACCAAATAAAGTAAATGGCGCAGGTGCAGGGTGAGTATCCCACTCGGCTTCAATTGCAGCGAGTTTAGTTTTTTGCACATCACCTAGCTCATAACCAGATTCATCACCAAGCAAAATCACTGAAAGTGTAGAAGCAAGTCCGAAAATTGCGGCAATTGCAAATGAACGGCGAGCAAAAGGAAGATCACGTTTTTTAAGCAAGTAATAGCTTGAAATCGCGAGTACGAAAATCGCACCTGTTACATATCCAGCAGAAACAGTATGTACAAATTTTACTTGCGCAACTGGGTTGAAAATAAGTGCGCCAAAATCGACAAGCTCCATACGCATGGTTTCGAAGTTAAATGCTGCGCCAACAGGGTTTTGCATCCAACCATTGGCAACCAAAATCCAGAGAGCTGACATATTAGAGCCAAGAGCAACTAACCAAGTTACACCTAAATGTTGTACTTTGCTCAGACGGTCCCATCCGAAAAAGAATAAACCGATAAATGTCGACTCAAGGAAGAATGCCATTAAGCCTTCAATTGCCAGTGGTGCACCAAAAATATCACCTACATAGTGTGAGTAATATGCCCAGTTTGTCCCGAATTGGAACTCCATGGTTAAGCCTGTAGTTACACCTAAGGCAAAGTTAATACCAAATAATTTTCCCCAAAACTTAGTCATATCTTTGTAAATTTCTTTACCAGATATCACGTAAGTTGTTTCCATAATGGCCAGAATAAACGCAAGGCCTAGGGTCAAAGGTACGAAAAGAAAGTGATACATTGCGGTCATAGCAAATTGGAACCGCGAAAGATCAACCACGCTTTCAGAAATCATCAACGTGTCTCCTTAATGTGGGAAGTGTTATCGCCTGCAATATGCTCAGCGACTTGATTGTCGAAATTTTTGGGGATAGTGGGAGCATCAAACCAAATATGTTTGATTGTTAAGAGAAGCACGACTTTAATTATTAGAATAATCGTAATTTCTCTAACTAATTTGGCATTAATATCTAGATTTTTAAGGCTCATAAAATAAACCTCGATACATATTAATTTCATTATTAATCAAAATATATTAAAAATAAACAATAAATATATTTTAAATAAAAACTTAATTATCTTTTTTATACAAAACAATAACTTATAAATTTAAATAATTTTAAATAAAATATCTAACTAAAATGGTATGGATTGATTATTAAATCCAACTAAAACACTTGTAAATAAATATATTAAGTTGATTAAAATAGTATGGTTAAATTTAATTCTGATTAAAATGGTTGGATATAATAAAGGTGTTTTTATTTCAAACTAAAATAGTTGGATTAATTTTAATTAAAGAAAATAATAGGATAGAGAGAAGTAATAAAGCCTGTAAAAAGCGATAAAAGGCTAAAGAAATTAAAAATAATTAATCAGGAGCGAAAAGATCGTTTGAGAGAGAAATTTTCTTGGCAACGTAATGGCTTTTATGAACTTTAATAAGAATCACTTGAGAATATAGTTCTAACTCACCAAATTCTGGTTCAACTTGTACATAGTGTAATTGACCGAACTCATCACGGACACGCGCTTGAGCTGAAAAACCGGGTCTGGCACTACCACTGGAAATCGTCGCTAGTCGTCCTAACAGATTGTAATTGGTATGGGTAAGCTTTGGTTTAATCACTTGGTCAAGACAGTGGATCATAAACACTGTAAAAAAGATTGCGATGACCAGCGCAGGAATAATTAAATAAAAAGGAGTAATAAAGTAATGCTGTATTGCAAAGAAAGAGAGTTGTAAGAAATAACCTGCAAAGCTGAAATTAATAAGTAAAAAAACGAAAATTAGAGCTTTAGAAAACTTAACATTCAGTAATGGCGAGTTAGTAAGCCAATCTGGTGCAATTTTTTTTAGTAGTTGGCTTGGGCGTAACCCAATATACATACCAATGGTTTCTACCACGCTGAGCAATATCAAAGCCACAACACTTAAATGAAATGGCATAAGATAATAATTAAAAAAGAAATCAGCCATGGTAGAAACTCTAATGTTGATGATCTCAGTCTACGATATAAATACCGCCATCTGAATGTACTTTAATCTCAACTTTATTTAAAAAATCACCTAAACAAGGACCTGAAATACATTCGCCTGTTTCCACGTTGAATAAAGCACCGTGAGTAGAGCATTGAATATATTCTTTGTCTTGGTCTAGAAATTGATTTTCTAAATATTCAAGTTCGGTTTGTAAATGTGGGCATAAATTCTGATAGGCATAGAATGAGCCATCACGCTGTGTAATGAAAATAGTCGTTCCTTGTAAAGTGTCAAAAGCTCTAGCTTCACGCTCAGGAACTTCTTCCGTCATACAGATCCTTTCCATTTCAAGCACATTCCTTCTGAAAATTTTCGAGGAGTTTAGCATAGTCATTAATGGCTAAACGAGGACCAAATTGAGACACAACTTCACTAGAAATTAAGATGGCTAACTGTGCAGCAGCAGTTAAGTCTTCATGATGGTTTAATGCATAAAGGAATGCACCCGCAAAAGCATCACCAGCACCATTTGTATCTACAGCTTCGACGTGACGGCCTGGTACATGGAAATGTTGAGTTGGGTTTGCAACTAGAGCACCTTTTGCACTTTGTGTAATCACAACAGTATGGTTTTTAAAACGCAATTGAGTGAGAGCATCTTCAACTGTAGCGGTATTGGTATACATTAAAGCTTCTTGCTCATTACAGAACAATAAATCTACACCATCATCCATAAGTTCTTCTAAGCCTTCACGGGCATATTGAACCATTGCTGGGTCTGATAAAGATAAAGCGATTTTAACACCGTTAGCTTTTGCAATTTCTCGAGCTTGTTTTACTGCTTTACGAGCTGTTTCACTTGTAGAAAGGTAACCTTCGATATAAAGCCATTTTGCTGTTTTAAGTGGCTCAAAATCGATTTGATCTTGAGAGAGTTCAGCCGTAATACCTAAATAGGTATGCATGGTACGCTCAGAGTCTGGGCTAATAAGTACCATACAGGTACCTGTTACACCTTCACTGATTGACTTTGGGGTAGTTTGGATGCCTGCATCATTTAGTCCTTGTAGGTAAATTTCACCTAATTGATCATGACCAACACGACACCCATAAAAAGCGCTACCACCTAATGCACTAAAGGCTACAGTTGTGTTTGCAGCAGAGCCGCCACTTGCTTGGCCTTTATAATCTTGAGTTTGCTTTAAATTTTCATATAAAGCAGATTGTGTTTCACCATCAGACAACTGCATTGTGCCTTTTTGTAAGCCTTGCTGACTAAGAAAATCATCAGACACTTTAAATTCTTGGTCGATTAATGCATTACCAATTGCAAAAAGATCTACAGTTGCCATATGTGTTGTCACAGAATAAAAAATCAGATCGATAAGTTTACACCATTGCTCACATTTGCTGTAGTTTGTTGAATAAAATTCAGGTAATTCAGCGGCTAGCAGAGTTTTATTGTTTACCTAAGCAATTGAAATATTCTTTTTAATAAATATTATCAATTAATAATGATTCTTGATAATATTTACAAACGTATAGTATTTCATTGAAACTTCGCCTGAAATTATTCATAGCGAACTTACATGAAACGTTCTATTTTATTTATTTCATCAGTTGGGGTTATAACAGGCCAAGTATATGCTGCAGATACAGACTCTCAGGCGGTAACCAACCTTCCAACAATTTCAGTCAAAGCTGACAAGGAAATCAGTTTAAAACAAGAAGTGGGACAAGCATCAAGTGCAACTAAAGGACTTATGCAATTAAAAGATGTTCCTCAAATTGTAAATGTCGTACCTAAGCAAATTCTAAGAGAGCAGACTGTGACCTCTATGCAAGGTGCCTTGCAAAACGTTGCTGGTTTGAGCTTTAGTGTCGGTGATGGACAGCGTGATCAAGTCATGATTCGCGGTTTCTCAGCAATCACAGATAATTATGTAGATGGTATTCGCGATGATGCATTGTATTTTCGTGATATGTCGAATGTTGAGCGAGTTGAGGTACTAAAAGGACCTGCTTCCGTACTTTATGGACGTGGTTCAGCGGGTGGTTTGGTCAATAAAATTAATAAAAAACCAATGGATCAATCTTTGCGTGAAGTGAGCTTGATTGGTGGTACTACAGGTCAACGCCGTGCAGAAGTCGATGTGAATGAAAAAGTCGCAGAGAATGTTAAGGTTCGTTTAACTGGCGCAGTTGAAGATTCAGATGGTTATCGTGATCAGGCCTTTTTAAAACGTCAGGCGGTGGCTCCATCAGTACAGTGGGATATTAGCGATAAAACTAAACTTTTACTTCAGGCTGACTATTTGCATGATGATCGTTTAGCTGATCAAGGCTTCCCGACAGATCCAATTACAGGTAAACCTGTTAAGACAAATCCTAAAACTTTTTATGGTGCATTAAACGGTAAAGAAGTCGGGGATGTTGACACTGAAATCTCAAGTCAAACTATAAGTTTGGATCATGAGTTTAATGATCAACTCAAATATCATGGTGCAGTTCGCCACTATAACTACTCATTAGACCGTCAATATAGTGTTGATACGCATCCTGCTGATAAATCAAAAATTACTTTGACTCAAAATAAACGCTTGCGTAATGAAGATGGTGTGTATGTTCAGCAAGAGTTGAGCGCTTTATTTAATACAGGTTTCTTAAAGCACAATACCTTAATTGGTGCTGAATATAGTAAGCAGCATAAAGATGAGATACTTTGGCAAGGTGCTAAAACAACCACTGATTTATATGATCCTAAATTAGAGTACTGGGCACCTATTAATACCGGAACAACAGTTGCGCGTAATAACAATAGCAATACCTTTGAAAACTACGGCGTGTATCTGCAAGACTTAATGACAGTGACAGACCAGCTTAAAGTTTTAGTTGGTTTACGTTATGACAATCTATCTCAAGATCGCAATGATAAAGTGAAGTTTCAAATATTAAATAGAACTGATAACACCTATTCTCCACGAATCGGATTGGTTTATCAGCCAGTAAACAATCTTTCACTTTATACTTCTTATAACCGTTCTTTCCAACCTTTAGCTGATTCATTTGTTTTATATACAAATAGTGCTGATTTAAGTCCCACAAAAACTGAAAATTATGAGGTGGGTGCGAAGTGGGATGTAAATGATCAATTGAATGTGACATTGGCTTTGTTTGAAATGAGCCAAACTAATATTCAAAACCAAGATCCGGCTAATCCAAATCAAGCACTGTTAGCGGGTGAGCAAAAAACTAAAGGTGTTGAACTCTCGTTAACAGGTCAGTTGACTGATCAGTTGTCAGTGCTAGCTGGCTATTCTTATATGGATGGTAAGATTGAAAAGTCGACTATTGGATTTACGGGGAATCACTCAGCGCTTACACCAAACAACACTGCTAACCTGTGGTTAAAATATCAAATTAATGATCATTGGTATGCGGCTGTAGGTGGTCGTGGTGAATCATCGCGCTTTAGTGCACCAGATAACAAAAACGTTTTACCAGGTTATGCAGTTGTGAATGCGGCCTTAGGTTATCAAAGTGAACGTTATGATGTGAACTTGAACTTAAATAACTTGTTTGATCGCGATTATTTTGTTTCAGGTCATAGTGGAGCAAATGATTCAAACATGATGGGTGACCCATTAAATGCACAAGTTGCTCTTCGCTATCGTTTTTAATTAAAAAAATATCAAAAAAGCTCATCGAAATGATGAGCTTTTTTATTTGTTGTATAGGATATAGATAGTATTAAAAGGTTTTGTTCTGCTAGGATACAATGATGCGGGCTATGTGCTTGATATCAAAGCTATGCCTATGAAAACTAATACTCAACAAAAACATAGTATTTTACTTGGCTTTTGTTCGCCAATCTCAAGCCGACTCAGGCTATAATGAGACTTATTCACTTATCCGATATGTTAGGAGATCACATGACTGTAGATGTCACTGAAACCATTTCTCAAACTGTTCACCCTGCGTTTCAGTTGCTACGTCAGCACCATGTTGAAGCATTAGATATTTTAGTGTCTGAATATAAGCATAAAGTCACAGGTGCGGTGCATTATCACTTGGCAACTGATTATGATGAAAATGTATTCCTTGTTGCGTTCAGAACACAACCTATGGACTCTAAAGGAACTGCACATATTTTAGAGCATACCGCTTTATGTGGTTCTGAAAAGTTTCCTGTACGTGACCCATTCTTTTTAATGATTCGCCGTTCATTAAATACATTTATGAACGCGTTTACAGCAGCAGATTGGACAGCATATCCATTTGCAACGCAAAATAAGAAAGATTTCCAAAACTTACTCTCTGTTTATCTAGATGCTGCTTTTTCAGCAAATTTAAATCCTCTTGATTTTGCTCAAGAAGGTATTCGTATTGAACTTGAAAATGATCAGCCTGTATATAAAGGCGTAGTTTTCAATGAAATGAAAGGTGCGATGAGTGCGCCATCTGATCAGCTTTATCATCAGTTGGCTCATCATCTATTCCCTGAAACTACATATCACTACAACTCAGGTGGTGATCCTAAAGATATTCCTGACTTAACGTATGAACAGTTAGTCGAATTTTATAAAACTCATTACCATCCAAGTAATGCGGTATTTATGACTTTCGGTAACCAAACAGCGTATGAGTTACAAGAGCAATTTGAAAAACTAGCTCTACATAAGTTTGCTGCGGGTACAACTTTATATTCAAAACCAGAAAAACGCTTAACGGCACCTGTTGAAGTCACTGAAACTTATGCTGTTGATGGTGATGATTTGAAAGACAAAACTTACCATGTATTGTCTTGGTTGTTACCACAAGCGAGTGATATCAAACTACGTCTAGGTATGCGTTTGGTCGAAGGTGTGTTACTTGAAAACTCAGCGTCACCACTACGTCATTATTTAGAAACTTGTGGTTATGCTCAGTCAACTGGTCCATTAATGGGCGTAGATGACAGTAATTTTGAAATGACATTCTACTGTGGTGTTCAAGGTTCAAACCCAGAGTATGCAGAAAGCTTTAAAGATGGTGTTTTAAACATTTTACGTGAAGTGGCTGCAAAACCAATTGATTCAGCTTTGGTTGATGCGATTTTGCATCAAATTGAGTTGCATCAACGTGAAATTAATGGTGACGGCACACCATATGGCTTAAGCCTGATCTTAAACGGTTTAAGTGGTGCTATTCACCATAATGACCCAATTCAGATTTGGGATGTTGACAGTGCGATTGCTCAGGTCAAAGAAGAACTTCAAGACCCAATGTGGTTATCTAATCTGATTCAAACACATTTGTTAGATAACCCGCACCGTGTACAAATGACTTTAGTACCGGATGCAACCAAGTCAGTAAAAGAGCAAGAAGCTGAAAAAGCACGTTTAGCCGCGATTGGTGAAAAGCTTACTGAAGAAGACAAAGCAGAGATCATTGCTAAAACCAAAGCGTTACAAGAGCGTCAAGATACACCAGACAATCTTGAGCTGTTACCAAAAGTAGGTTTAGAAGACGTTCCAGCTGACTTGCATATTGTACAAGGTCAATTGCGTGAAATTATCTGTAATCGAATGGATACGCCGTTGAATTTGTATCATGCTGGAACGAATGGTATTTACTATCAACAAGTCCTCATTCAGATTCCTGATGATGTGGTTAAATCACCATACTTCAATTTGCTCTCTATTTTAATGGGAGAGGTTGGTGCAGGTGAGTACGATTATCTTGAACTCCAAAACTTACAAACAGCTGTAAGTGGTGGTTTGGGAATGGGTGCTTCGTTACGCAGTAAGGTTGATGATAAAGACAAAATTAGTGCTTGGTTAACTTTAACGACTAAATCTTTAACTCAGAAGTTCGATGCGATTCATTTATTAAAATTAGCATTTGAACAACTTCGTTTTGATGAGAAAGAGCGAATTATTGAGTTGTTACAGCAACGTAAGACACGCTGGCAGTCTCGTTTGTCGGGCGCGGGCCATAGTTATGCGATGCAAATTGCTTCTCGTAACATGAGCGCATTAGCTCAACGTGACTATCAAAACACTGGCTTAGGTGCATTGAATTGGTTAGGTGAGCTTGTTACTAAAATTACCCAAGACGATGCCGCTTATGATGCACTTATTGCTGAATTGAAGCATATCCACACCAAATTATTGCAAGCACCTAAACAGTTCTTATTGGTATGTGAAGAGCACCAGTCAGAGCGTTTAGTTGAAGAAATTCAAAATGTTTGGGATAAATTAAACGTTGATACAGCAGCGGCTGAGTTAACCCAAGTCGAGCAAGAAAATGATAATGAACATGAAGCTTGGTTAATTCAAACCAATGTTCAGTTCTGTGCCTCTGCATATCAAGCTGTGGACGTATCTCATCCGGATGCAGCACCTTTAATGGTATTAGCAGCCTACTTGCGGAATGGTTTCTTGCACAGTGCTATTCGTGAAAAAGGTGGTGCTTATGGTGGCGGTGCTAGTTATGATGGAAATGCATGTTCATTCCGTTTCTTTAGTTACCGTGACCCACGTTTAGCTGAGACGTTTAAAGACTTTGAAGCAAGTGTGCAATGGTTGTTAAATACAGAGCAACAACCTCATCAGCTTGAAGAAGCAATTCTTGGTTTGGTGGCGAGTATGGACAAACCTGGTTCACCAGCCGGTGAAGCAATTACAGCATGTTATGCACTGTTACATGCAAGAACTCCAACTTTCCGTCGTACATTACGTGAAAGATTATTGCATGTGACTTTAGAAGACTTACAACGTGTCGCGCGTCAATATTTAATTGAACAAACACCTGTAAAAGCTGTGGTTGCACCTTTTGCAAAACGTGATGAATTGCAACAACTGGGCTTTACGATTAAACAAGTTAATTAAAATAAAAATTGGAGATGAACATGGCGTTCAGACAATTTGAACGCACATCATTACAGCTAAGTATGGGAACCCTGCTTAGCTGTTTATGTGCGTCGGTGGCATATGCTGACACCTTAGCCCCTGTAGAACCTGCGACCGTAGATGCATGTGTTGCCCTTGCTTCAAATGCTGATCGCCTAGCTTGTTATGACTCTGTATTTAAGCCCTCAGCTTTACCGGCTGTTCAAGCTGCAGCAGTAGCAGAGCCTGTTAAAAAAATTGATAAACCTGCTGTTCAGCCTGAAACATTTAAAGAGAAGGTTGTAGATACAGTTAGTAATATTAAAGTAATAGGGAAGGCTCCAAAAATTGAACCTACTACTTCTTTATTAGATCAACGTTGGGAGTTATCTGAAAAAAGTAAACTTGGTGTTTGGAACATTCGAGCTTATCAGCCTGTCTATTTGCTGCCTGTATTTTGGACCAGCGATAAAAATGAATTTCCAAGTAGCCCAAATCCCAATAACACCGTTAAAGAAGCTCAAGATTTGAAATCCACGGAAACTAAATTTCAAATTTCTTTAAAAACGAAAGCTTGGGAAAATATTTTCGGTAACAATGGTGATTTATGGGTGGGTTATACTCAATCATCACGTTGGCAGACATTTAACTCTGAAGAATCTCGTCCTTTCCGTGAAACGAATTATGAGCCTGAAGCAAGCTTAATGTTTAGAACAAACTATGAGTTGCTTGGTTTGGATGGTCGTTTATTAGGTGTAACTTTAAATCACCAGTCAAATGGTCGTTCAGATCCATTATCTCGTAGCTGGAACCGTGTCATCTTTAATGTGGGCTTAGAGCGCGGTAATTTTGCCGTAATGCTTCGTCCTTGGGTACGTATTAACGAAGCAAGTAAAGATGATAACAACCCTGATATTGAAGATTATATTGGTCGAGGTGATTTAACCGCTTTTTATAAGTGGAAAGACAATGACTTCTCGCTAATGCTACGTCACTCTTTAAAAGGTGGTGATGATTCTCATGGTGCGGTTCAGTTTGACTGGGCATTTCCAATCAGTGGTAAGTTGCGTGGTCACTTCCAGCTATTTAATGGATATGGTGAAAGCTTAATTGACTATAACCACCGTGCAACTTATGCAGGTTTGGGTGTTTCACTCATGAACTGGTACTAAGTTCGAAGCCTATAAAAAAGCCGCTTTTTAGCGGCTTTTTTATTAACCAATTTGAATGTTGGCCTGAGGATGTTTGAGGCGACTCTTTTTAGGTGTGGCGATTAAATATGCCAGCGTTAACGGTCCAAGTCTTCCTGCAAACATAAGTAGACTTAAGATAAACAAGCTACCATTATGTAAGTCTGGTGTAATCCCTCGAGACAGCCCAACTGTGCATGCTGCCGATACCACTTCAAATAATAAGTTCATAAAGTCGGCTTTCGGTTCTAAAAGCAGAAGTATAAAGAACCCAATAAATATGAGTATGCTGGTAATCGCGGTAACTGCTAAGGCCTTATAAGTGGTGTCGTGGGAAACAGAATGATTGAAAACCCTGATTTCATCGGTACGTCTTAAAAAAGACAGTACACTTAAAACTAATATGACAAAAGTACCCACTTTTATACCGCCAGCAGTACTTAATGAACCACCACCAATGAACATCAGTAGCATCATAAGCAAAGAGCTACTATTGGTCATTGCTCCTGTATCAATGGTGTTAAACCCTGAAGATCGTGGAACAGTCGCTTGAAACCAAGCATGTAAAGCTTGATCACCTACGCTTAGCATGCCTAATGTATGAGCGTTTTGTGCTTCCATAGCCCAAATTAAAATAAAAGCGACTAAATTAATAATGGCAATAGTCGTTAAAATCAGTTTGCTGTTTGGGCTAAGTTTTTTCCATTTTTTATTTTGTTTAATGTCCATGAGAACTAAAAAACCAAGTCCACCTATTGTATAAAGCAAACTCACCGTAAGACAGATCACATAGTTGTTTTGAAAACCCATTAAACTGTTATTAAATAATGAAAAACCGGCATTATTAAACGAAGAGATACTATAAAACATTGCATAATACAAACCACGAGCGAAGCCAAAAGCAGGCGTAAATGCGCACGTGAGAATGACTATTCCAATGAGTTCAAATAGGAGAGTGTAGGTCACCACCCCTTTAGCCACAAAAGTTACTTTTGATAAACTGGTTTGACCAAGGCTGTCTTGGGCCATCATTTGCTGCTTAAGACCAATTTTAGGCGAAAGGCTTAGTGCGGCTAAAATGGCAAAAGTCATGAAGCCTAAACCACCGGACTGAATTAGTAATAAAATAATGACTTGCCCAAAAAGCGTAAAAGATTCATGAATATTTAAAATAGATAATCCTGTAATCGTAACTGCTGAGGTTGCTGTAAATAGTGCATCCATCCAGCTCACATGACCGTTATTGGCAATTGGAAGTTTAAGCAATAATGTGCCAAAGACAATAAAGCCTAGAAAGCCCAGCGCTAAAAGTGAAGGTGGACTTAGATTTAGTGTTTTATGTGGTTTAGGCTTAAGAGACATATTTGGGGTTCGTTTTTATAGGAAACAATTAGAGAGTTTTTTAAGTTGCTGTAAATGACCTTCTAAAATAAGAATATCATGCGTTTGTAAGGTAAAAGTCTCTTCAGTTTCAAATAAAATCTGCTGCTTTCGCTTTACAAGTAGTGTTTTAACTTGTGGTGCTTGCTGCATAATCCCATACAAGTTAATGCCATTTAATTTCTCTGGAATATCAATTTTCACAATATAGTGATCATCATCTAAAGACATGTAACGACTTACCATTGGATAATTGAGTGCTTGAGCAACACGTACGCCCATATCTTCTTCAGGATGAATGATTTTGTTGATATTAAGGTGAGATAAAATTGTGTGGTGGGCTTTGGTTTTTGCTTTTACCCAAATTTTATCGATACCGAGATTTTTTAAATTCAGCACACATAAAATACTGGCTTCAATATCTTCACCAATTGCAACAACAACCGCATCACAATTTTGAATGTTTAATTCATCCAGTACATGTTCATCTGTAGCATCAGCAATGACAGCATGAGTTAAAACATCGGCAAGGTTCTCTACATTCTTTTTGACTGTATCAATGCCAATAACATCATGATTTAATTTTGTGAGTTCTTGAGCAACTGTTGCTCCAAAACTTCCCAAGCCGATGACCGCGAACTGTGCCATAAATAACCTTTTATACTTAATTAGGGCTTTATTTTTAATGATATTTTCTTTGAGATAAAGAGAAGCAATGTAAATATAGAAAATATTGGGCTTAAATAATAAAAAAGCCGACAAATTTGTCAGCTTTTTTATCAAAATCAAAGATTATTTCAAGAAGCGCTTATAGCCCACATTGTCAGTAATTTCTGCATATGGATAACTAATTTGCTCTAGGGTTTCAATTAAGCCATCTGGATTTTGTTTGGCATCTGTGGCTTGTAAGCCAACCAATACACGACCTTCAGCAGCACCGTGGTTACGGTAATGGAACAGGGTAATATTGTGGGTTGGACCTAAACGAGTTAAGAAGGTGAGTAATGCGCCCGGACGTTCAGGGAATTCAACACGGAATAATCTTTCATCATCCAGATTGGCATGACCACCAATTAAGTAACGAATATGCAATTTAGCAACTTCATCATCAGATAAGTCATCGACAACATAATTTTGCTGTTTAAGCTGCTCTAAAATTTCATGGCGTTCAGCATCACCACCTTTTAAGCTAATACCCACAAAAACTTGTGCTTCTTCTGTGTTATTTGCGCGGTAGTTAAACTCGGTAATATTGCGGCCTTGTAGGGCGCGGCAGAAACCTAAGAATGCACCTTTTTCTTCAGAAAGTGTAACTGCATAAATTGCTTCACGTTGTTCACCGAGTTCAGTACGCTCTGCAATGTAACGTAAGCGGTCAAAGTTCATGTTGGCACCACAAACAATCGACACCATGTTTTTACCGCTAATTTTATGCTCAGCTACATATTTTTTAATACCAGCTAACGCCATTGCACCTGATGGTTCAACAATGCTACGGTTTTCATCAAAAGTATCTTTAATTGCAGCACAGATTTCATCTGTATTTACAGTCACAATGTCTGGGTCAACAATTGGACCTGAGTTATCAGATTTGCGAAGACGAATAATATCAAACGGCAAAGCACCAATTTGTGCAACAGCAGTACCGTCTGCAAATAAGCCTACATGTGGCAAGATTACGCGTTCATTTGCTTCTAGTGCTGCTTTTAAGCAAGCAGACTCTTCATATTCAACGCCAATAATTTTCACATGGGGTGCAACTTCACCAAGGTAAGCTGCTACACCTGAAATTAGGCCACCACCACCTACAGCAACAAACACATATTCTACATCACGCCATTGACGTAAGATTTCATTTGCAATTGTGCCTTGACCAGCAATAACAAGTTCATCGTCATAGGGTGGAATGAATACAAGTCCTTCAACTTCGGCACGTTGCTGAGCGTATTTATTTGCTACATCAAAGCTATCGCCGTGTAATACAACTTGACCACCCAAGCGTTTAACTGCTTGAACTTTAATGTCAGGAGTTGTACTTGGCATAACAATAATTGCAGGAATGCCTAAACGTTGACCAGACAATGCCACGCCTTGCGCATGGTTGCCCGCAGATGCACAGATTACACCACGCTCAAGTTGGTCTTTCGGTATTTGACTAATACGGTTATAAGCACCGCGTAATTTAAAAGAAAAAACAGGTTGTAAATCTTCACGCTTAAAACGAATTGTATTATTTAATTTTTGACTAATTCGTGGAGCTGCTTCGAGAGGTGTTTCAATTGCAACATCATAAACCGTTGCTTGTAAAATTTGTCGTACCACACGAGACAGCATGTTCATCTTCCCTATAACAGTTTAAAATAGGAAATTATTGTAGCAAACCCTTGTGCATTTGCGCCGTTTATTGGCGCATAAATGTCAAAAAATAGTTGAGTGATGTAATGAGCCTATATGCAACCCAAGATGAAAAGAAACAAGCTGCTGCTAAAGCTGCTTTAAAACACTTACCCAAAGGTGGCATTTTGGGGGTAGGAACTGGAAGTACTGTAAATTTTTTAATTGATTTATTACCTGAACTACAATTAGAGGCAGCGGTGGCAAGTTCGCAAGCAACAGCAGATCGTCTTAAAAAATTAGGTATTGAAGTGGTTGATATGAACCATGTAGGCAGCCTTGATGCTTATGTTGACGGTGCAGATGAGATTGATCGTCACATGCATATGATTAAAGGCGGCGGCGCAGCATTAACTCGTGAAAAAATTGTAGCTTCAATTGCTAAAAAATTTGTATGTATCGTTGATGATTCGAAATGGGTTGATCAACTTGGTCGTGATTTCCCATTACCAGTAGAAGTGATTCCAATGGCGCGCTCTGCTGTAGCTCGTAAATTGGTCAGCTTAGGTGGTGACCCAGTTTATCGTGAAGGTGTGGTAACAGATAACGGAAACGTTATTTTAGATGTATTTAATTTGAACATCTTAAACGCTATTGACTTGGAAAAAACCATCAATAATATCCCAGGTGTTGTGACTAACGGTATTTTTGCATTAAACCCAGCAACAATTGCTATTGTTGCGACAAATAATGGTATTGAAGAGCGTACTGCACAGTAATGTCTGTGGAAATTCCAGAAATTAAAATTGTTCGTCACGTAAGGGCAAGAAAATTGCGCTTACGTGTTGAGCCTGCGTCTATACGACTGACTGTTCCGTTATTTTGTAGTAAGAAACAAATTCAGCAGTTTTTGGCGCAGTCTGAACAATGGCTGATCGAGACGTGGAGTAAACAGCAACACGTTCAGGCTACGTCGTTTGAAATTCCTTCAGAAATTTCTTTTTTCAATAGAGAACAGCCTTTTCAAGTTGTGGTGCAAAAGCAACATCGCATTTTTCAGTTTGATTGGGAAAATAATTATTTATTCATTAAAGAACAACAACCTTACCAAGCTTTACAAAATGCCGTGATTGCTTATGCCAAACAAGAGTTACCACTTCTTTTGTCAGAGCTTAGCCAAAAAACTCGGCTGAGTTATGCCGAATGTGCAATTCGACGTCCTAAAACACGTTGGGGAAGTTGTAGTAGTCAGCATAATATTATGTTGCATGCAGGACTGGTTCTTATGCCAGCCCAAATTACCCGTTATGTTTGTATTCATGAGTTAGCACACACCAAACACTTCGATCATAGCCCTGCATTTTGGGCCGAAGTTGCAAAGTTCGACCCTCACTATATGCAGCATCGCAGACAATTAAAAGGTAATCCATTGCCTGCGTGGTGGTATGTCACAGCTTAGTTAAAGCTACATTCTAATTGTGTTGTCTGTAATACATCCGGTGCTTTGCGGCTATCGAGGCCTGCTTGAGCACTAACAATTTTGTTCGCTTTAATATGTAGCTGTATAAAATTATATTGCTGTGTTGAATTATTGGGTTCAGATGAGCTTGAGTTAAGTAAGTAGCTATAACTTGCAGCGTCTGTTTGCAGTAAGTTATCTGTACTATCTGCGCTTAAGGCGGAACGATAACTTTGTGAACCTTGAATTAACTCAATTTGACCATTGGCACGAAAATTAAGTTGGCATCCCGATGCACTGTTTTCATAGTGACCGACTAAATAGTCTGTGGCCGGGAGTTTAGGGTCAGCTATATTGATGCTGGTTAAACCTTGTTTACACGGGTAAGCTGAACCATTACAAGTCGCCGTAATACCACGAAAACCAACAGCACGTCGATAATCACCAGCACCATCTATACGGAAAAAATCAGACGTATTTCCAGAAGGCACAACACCAGAATAGAGTTTTTTTTGCAAAAGAGCATATCCAGTTTGATCTAAACTAGACTGACTTTGTGAATCTGCTAATTGCAATGTTGCAGTTTTTAAATTGGTAGCAAAATAATCACGAGTTGCTTTTTGATTGGCTGCAATGTCCAAAAGCGTATTTTTTACAGGGTCAATATTATCTGGCGATGGACTAAAAATAGGTGTCATGCTTGTATTGTCACCAATAAGTTTTTTGCCGTCTAAATATCCATCTTTTAAATCGGTTGCAAGGCTATTAGTCAGTTCTTGATAAGTATTTACATTGCCATGAATCGTATTCCAATATTGTAAATATCCAAAGCTCAGATAGCTATCAACATAACTACTTGGTTGCTTTGTTGAATACTGTAATAAATTTAGCACAGTTAGTGGGCTGGCTGGGCTTAAGCTTGGAATGGCAGCATCTTTAAACGCGCTAATAAGGGCGTTGTAAACATCTTGAGAAGCCAAATCAACATGTGATTGTTCAATACGGGTTGGATCTATCGTTTCTTGTGGAAGTTGTCCTGATCGGATTACAGCGCGTTGATAAATTGCTTCTGAACTTGGACTAATCAGTTGAGTTTTATTACTTATTGAGCTTGGGGTAATAAAAGCGTGATAGACGCCAGAAATATTCTCATATTTAGAATTAATTGGATCAAATACTTGAGATGAAGCTTGAGTTGTGACTTCTACTCGATAAAGCCGATTCAACTTGGTACTTGGCAGTTTAATATTATAACTTGTTAAACTGGCAACTTGGGTATCAATCAAAATACTATTGTCGGTATTGTCATAAACTTTGAGTTGAACATTGCGCATTTCGACAGGGGTTTTAAGTGTAAAATCTGTCATGACTTCAGGAGTTGGCACAGTTGGTGTTGGGGTACTAGATGAGCCTCCGCTACTACTGCCACCACCACATCCAACAAGGGCTACGCTTAAAATTAAAGTACTAAGGCCGAGATAAGTGCACAACTTTGTTTGTTTTGATTGATCAAGCATCCTAGCTCTCCAAAATGAATCTGGTATTTATTTACTGATATTTGTTTGGTTCTGACAGACCAGCAAGTGCTATGTAATTAACGCTAAAAAATAAAAAAATTAAAATTACCAAGCATGAAATGGTTTTGTAAGCCTGGACATCCTGTCATACTACCGCAAGTATAGATTCAATATTTGAGGTAATGCACGTGATTTCTGTCGGAATTGTTGGTGGAACTGGTTATACAGGCGTTGAACTATTACGTATTTTATTACGACATCCAAAAGCGCAGGTTCGAGTTCTGACTTCACGTACAGAAGCAGGCAAACCAGTTGCTGATATGTTCCCAAACTTACGTGGGCATACAGATCTTCAATTTTCAGATTTAAACATTGATGCATTAAAAGAATGTGATGTTGTATTCTTTGCGACCCCACATGGTGTTGCGATGCAGCATGCAAAAGATTTGATCGAAGCAGGGACCAAAGTTATTGATTTGGCAGCGGACTTTCGTTTGCAAAATCTTGAACAGTTTGAAAAATGGTATGGCATGGAACATGCGTGCCCAGACGTACTAAAAGATTCTGTTTATGGTTTAACTGAGTTAAATCGTGAAAAAATTAAACAGGCTCAAGTCATTGGTAATCCAGGTTGTTATCCAACAACTGTTCAATTAGGTTTGGCTCCACTTTTAAAATCTGCACAAGCATTGATTGAAACCAAGAATATTATTATTGATGCAAAATCAGGGGTTTCTGGTGCTGGCCGTAAAGCAAGCTTAGGCATGATTTACAGTGAAAATGCCGATAACTTTAAAGCGTATGGTGTTGCAGGTCACCGTCACCATCCAGAGATTGTCGAAGCATTAGAAAATATTTCTGGGCAAAAAGGTGGCTTTGAAGGGCTCTTATTTGTACCGCATTTGGTACCAATGATTCGCGGTATGTTGAGTACAATTTATGTGGACTTGACTGAGGCAGGTAAGCAAGCAGACTTACAAGCTTTGTATGAAGACTTCTATGCAAATGAAAAATTTGTAGATGTCATGCCTGCGAATAGTTCACCTGAAACACGCAGTGTGCGTGGAGCAAATGAATTACGTATTGCTTTATATAAACCACAACCAAATAAACTCATTATTTTGGCGGCTCAGGATAATCTTGTAAAAGGTGCATCTGGTCAAGCTGTACAAAATATGAACCTTATGTTTGGCTTTAATGAAGACGAAGGCTTACAAGGGATTGGTTTATTACCATAAAAAACTCTTTTTTGCTTCACACACATTTAAATTTCGATTTAAATGTGTGTCTTGACTCTGATCTTAAACACTGAGATGACGATGCAAAACTCGGAACAGACGACTTCTGTAGAAAGTTCGTTGCAAAAGAAAAAATTTTTAAACACCAATAAGCCTTTGTTTATTGGTGCTGCTATTTTAATGAGTGGTTGTTTTGCGCTCGGCTATACAATTGGGCACCGTCAAGGTTTAACTGTTGTAGGTTACGATGCAGATGCAGAGCAATTGGTTGAAGTAGTGCAAAAACAAAAAGCAGCGTTAGATGCAGTTAACAAAAGCCTGAATGCAGCTGTACAAGAGCGTGATGTTGCTGTTACAAATGCGAATGACTTGTTTACAGCACTTAATCAAGCAAATGCTGATAAAACACAACAACAAGGTATGAGTAATATCTACCGTGAAATTTTAAGACAACGTGGTGGTTTAAGCTTAACCATTCAGGATTTGGCAATTAAACCACTACCAGAAAATGCTTATGAATATCAGCTTGATCTGGTACAAGTGAGTCCAAGTAAACGCCGTGCTTCAGGTTCAGTTGAAATAAGACTGATTAAAGATACTGAAGTCTTGGTTGTGCCACTTGAAGATAAGAACTTTAACTTCACTGATTTTGAGCGTTTGACTGGCCGTTGGACAATGCCTAAGGGCTTTACACCTCAATATATTGAAGTGCGTCTAACAGGTGGTTCTGAGACACCAGTGATTAAACGTTTTAGTTGGCAGCGTGGCAAACCTGTCGAAACACCTTCTGCTTTTGTTGCAGAAATTCCTCAAGCTGAAGCAAATTCACAATAGTAACATCATATGCGAACAAATAAGCGTCAAACAAATTTAAAAGATATTAAGGCTTCTTTTCAGCAGTCTGGCTATGTCGATTGGCACTTCAATCCACGCTTAAGTGATTCGCAAAACGAAGATCATGATGGAGAGGTTGTTGTTCAAACAGCACCTCCCGAACTCAAGCGTCCACCCTTATATGCAGTAGTATTATTGAACGACGATTACACGCCAATGGACTTTGTAATTGAAATTTTACAACAATACTTTGCAATGAATCTTGACCAAGCAACTCAAGTAATGCTAACAGTACACTATGAAGGTAAAGGTACTGCCGGGGTATATCCAAGAGACATCGCGGAAACCAAGGCAAACCTTGTTAATAATTACGCTCGATCGCAAGGTCATCCATTACTTTGCCAGATTGAGCCTAAAGCATAAGGGGGTCACATGCTCAGTCGTCAATTAGAAGTATCATTACGTTTGGCTGTTAGCATGGCTCGTCAAAAGAGACATGAGTTTCTTACAGTTGAACACTTACTATTAGCCTTACTCGATAACGATTCGGCTGTGAATGCATTAAAAGCATGCGGAGCTGATATTGTTTCTTTACGTAAAGAATTAGAAGAATATGTAGAACAACATACTCCTAAGCTTGGCGAAAATAGCGAGCAAGCTCCACATCCAACAGAAAGTTTTGACCGCATTTTGCAACGTGCAATTTTCCACGTGCAATCAAGTGGTGGTGATCGTACTGTCGAAGGTGCGGATGTTTTGGTCGCAATGTACTCAGAGCGTGATTCTTTTGCTGTTTATTTACTTAAGCGTCATCAAATTAATCGTTTAACTTTGACTCAATACTTGTCTCATGGGACACGTAAAGATGAAGTTCAGGTTGAAGAAGAAGTTGAAGACATTGAGGGTGAAAGCAACTCAGGCAATGCTGGGCCATTGGAACTTTATACGCTCAATTTAAATGTTGAAGCGCAAAAAGGAAAAACAGACCCACTCATTGGGCGTGAAAAAGAAATTGAGCGTACAGCACAAATTCTTTGCCGCCGTCGTAAAAACAACCCATTACTAGTGGGTGATCCAGGTGTAGGTAAAACTTCAATTGCAGAAGGCCTTGCATGGCTCATTGTAAATGGTAAAGCACCAAAACCACTGAGCAATGCAGAAGTCTATAGCCTCGACATTGGTGCATTGGTCGCGGGTACAAAATACCGTGGTGATTTTGAAAAACGTTTAAAACAATTGCTGAATGCTTTGAAGAAAAATCCAAACGCGATTTTATTCATTGATGAAATTCATATGATCATTGGCGCTGGCTCAAGTATGGGCAGCACAATGGATGCATCGAATCTCATTAAACCAGCTTTGGCAAATGGTACTTTACGTTGCATCGGTTCAACGACTTTCCAAGAATATCGTCAGGTATTTGAGAAGGATCATGCGTTATCTCGTCGTTTCCAAAAAATTGACGTAAATGAACCAAGCATTTCTGAAACTATTGATATTTTACGTGGCTTGAAAACTAAGTTTGAAGATTTCCACCACGTACAGTATGACGACAAAGCTTTGGTTTCTGCGGTTGAGCTTTCTGCGAAATTTATTAATGATCGTTTCTTGCCAGATAAAGCAATTGATGTCATTGATGAAGCAGGTGCACAACGCCGCTTAAAAGCAGAAAGTGAAGACAGCTTAATTACTGTTGAAAATATTGAAGACATCGTTTCTAAAATTGCGCGTATTCCGCCTAAGACTGTGTCTAAAGATGATAAATCAGTACTTGAAAATCTTGAGCGTGACCTAAAACGTGTTGTTTTTGGTCAAGATGAAGCAATCACTGCATTGGCTTCTGCAATCAAGTTGTCACGTGCTGGTTTGAAATCACCAGACAAGCCTGTTGGTAGCTTTGTGTTTGCTGGTCCAACGGGTGTTGGTAAAACTGAAGTCACTAAGCAATTAGCGAAATTGTTAGGCGTTGAGCTTGTTCGTTTCGATATGTCTGAATATATGGAACGTCATGCTGTTTCTCGCTTAATTGGTGCTCCTCCGGGTTATGTAGGTTATGACCAAGGTGGTTTGCTCACAGATGCGATCCATAAAAATCCACATTGTGTTTTATTGCTGGATGAAATTGAGAAAGCACATCCTGATGTGTTTAACCTGTTGTTGCAAATCATGGATCATGGTGCGTTGACCGACAATAATGGCCGTAAGTCAGACTTCAGAAATGTCATTATTGTATTGACTACAAACATTGGTGCAGAAAGTATTTCTCGTGCAAGCATTGGATTTACCGAGCAAGACCATAGCTCGGACAACCAAGAAGCAATGAAACGTGCATTCTCACCAGAGTTCCGTAACCGTTTAGACAGTGTTATTCAGTTTAAAGCTTTACCAACCACAGTGATTGAATCTGTAGTTGATAAGTTCTTAACAGAATTACAAGCACAGCTAGATGAAAAACGTGTAGTTCTAGATGTAGATCAAAGTGCGCGTGACTGGTTAGCAACCAACGGTTATGACCGTTTAATGGGTGCTCGTCCAATGCAACGTCTCATTCAAGAACACTTGAAGAAACCATTAGCTGAAATGATTCTGTTTGGTGAACTTGCAGATCATGGCGGTAATGTGGCGGTATCAGTGAAGAAAGAAGATGGCAAAGCAGTTGGCCTAAAACTTGAAGTTTTTGAAGATCACCATACGGCAGAACCAGCTTAATTTATGTTAATTGATAGTCTTTCTATAACCCGAATACTCAGTGTATTCGGGTTATTTATTATTACTGCAATCGCTGAGATTTTAGGATGTTACTTTCCTTATCTTATTCTAAAAGAAGGGAAGTCCGCTTGGTTGTGGTTGCCGACAGTCTTAAGTTTAGCTGTCTTTGTTTGGTTACTTACATTACATCCAGCAGCCTCTGGACGAATTTATGCGGCCTATGGTGGTATTTATATTTTTACTGCGCTGATGTGGCTTCGTTTTGTAGATCAGGTTGCTTTAACGAGATGGGATATTTTAGGTGGCTTTATTGTGCTTTGTGGTGCAAGTTTGATTATTTTACAGCCACAAGGATTAATTCGTTAATTATGAAAGTGGTCGGTTAAGTTTTAAGTGAAAAAATAAGAAATATTTTCGCAAAAAATACTTGTCAAACTCATCAACAATGCGTATTTTAGATTTAAGGAACATTTTTTAATATTTGAGATAAAGATGTTAAATCAATCTGTGAATTCTAACGCTTACTTTTATTTCTGGCAATTTAGATAGTTGCCTGAGCGTATTCGGGCACGAAAGTTGCCCATCACAGTTAATACCTGATCGGCAACCCCGATCAGGTTTTTTTATGCTTTATCTTTTTCAAATCGAGGAATTCAAAATGAACAACATGACTTATTCATACTTTAGCAACTTTTATTGGTTTTACTTTTGCCTACCTTTGCCAACGAATAGATCCAAAACGCTCAAATAAATGATCGGACTGATTCGGTTTCAGTCCAAAGGAAAAGACCAATGAATGCTTTAAATACTCTACTAACTCAAAGTAATACAAAAGAAACACCAGTTAGTTTGCCTGTCCAGTTAAAAGCTAAATATCCGCTTGTTCAGACCTTCGCACGTCAAATTGCAGAACACCGTCAAATTATTCAAAATATTCTTGCTGGTAAAGATCAGCGTTTAATGGTTATTACAGGACCATGTTCAATTCATGACCCAGTTGCGGTTCTTGAATACGCAGAAAAACTGCAAAAATTACAAGAAAAAGTTAAAGATCAAATATTCATTGTAATGCGTGCTTATATTGAAAAACCACGTACAACTGTAGGTTGGAAGGGTTATATGTATGATCCAAATCTTGATGGATCATCTAATCTGCAATTAGGTTTAGAAAAATCACGTGAGCTTTATTTACAAATTATTGAAAAGGGTTTGCCAATTGCGAGTGAAATTCTAAGCCCAATGGCCACGGGTTATTTTGATGATTTATTGGCTTGGGGTGCAATTGGTGCTCGTACCAGCGAGTCTCAAATTCACCGTGAAATCTCAAGTCACATGCCATACAGCATCGGTTTCAAGAATGGTACAGATGGCTCAATTCAAATTGCTTTAGATGCTATTCAGTCGGCACAAAATGAGCATCAGTTTCTTGGTATGAATCAGCAAGGTTTACCTTCTGTCATTCAGAGTGCTGGTAATCCATTGCCACACTTAATTTTGCGTGGAGCCAATCATGGTCCTAATTATGATTTAGCTTCAATTCAGGCAATACGTGAAAAACATAAACAAAATCTTCCTGCCTTAGTCATTGACTGTAGTCATGGCAACAGTGGTAAAGACCCTTTACGTCAGCCAGAGGTTTTGCAGCAAATCGTTGCTGAACGCTTAAAAACTCAGGTGAAGGGTGTCATGATTGAAAGCCATTTAGTTGATGGTAATCAGAAGATTTCATGTGAAATGACTTATGGTCAGTCAGTGACAGATGGTTGTTTAGGATGGGATAAAACTGAACAACTTTTATTAAGTGTTGCTGAACAATTAAAAGCAAATGAGTTAGCTCATTCTGCTTAATGATTTATTGGTTTAAAAAAGGATCTGTTTTAGCAGATCCTTTTTTATTTTAAGAAGCTTGTTTAAGCTCAGACAAGAACGTCGTGATTTCATGACCGAACTTTTTCGGTTCGGTTAGTAATGGCGTGTGGCCTGATCGTTCGAAATAAATTGCTTTTGCATGTTCAACGCTGTGTGCAATAAGTGTTTGACCAGTTTCTGGGTAAAGTGTCGAATTACGTCCGATAAAGAAAGTTGTTGGGCACTGTAGTTGCTGAAGCGCTTCACGATAATCTTCATTGTGGAAAAGATAATTTTCGACATACCAAAATAAATAATCTAAACGTTGAATCGGTAATAAATACTTCTGTAAAAATGGTTGTTTTAATGCAGTTTTAAAAACAAAAGGACTAAATGGATTGCTACTTTGCAATTCAATAAAATCTACCCATAAACGTACTAGTTCTTGGCGGTCTGGAAGCGCTAATTCATAAAGATACTTAGCATTTTTGTGCTTTGATAATAATTGATAAATATCATTGAGTAGTTGTTTGAATTGGGCATGTAAAGGGCCGAATAAACCATATTGCCATGTCGAATCTACAGATATTTTTGGTGTTTGATCTATGTGTAAATACGCTTTTAACTGCTGTGCGAGATGGGCATGCTTCATACCGTGCATTGCAGTGGTGGCACCCATTGAGTAACCCATTAAAATAAAGTTCTCAAGTTTTAGCTGTTCAATTAAATGAGCAACATCTTGCCAGTGACTTGATATGGCATCTTGGTCGGGAATTGCACAGTTTTTTGACCCACCAAAACCACGCCAGTCAGGAATAATGAACTCATATTCTTTGCGATTTGCATAGATAAACGGTAGCCATTGCCAACTCTGCATACCTAAGCCAGATAATACTAATACCGGTTCACCACGACCAACACGGCGTACAAATAAACTTTCCTGATCGAGCATGGTGTAATACGGCATGGTTATTCTCCAGATACGTTATCTTGAGCAAAAAGTTTTAATTGAGGAATGACTTGTTCTAACCATTTAATCCACTCAGTTTCCATGGTAATACCGAGTTCCAAAATCATTTTGTGGATATATAGCACTCGATCATTCAAGTCATCGCTATCTTTAAAATCTTTATCGTAAATACTTTGGTAAAGCTTGAGTTTTTCTTGGTGTAAACCAAGATGTCGTAACAGTTCGGGTAATATTTGATTATTGCTCAATTGCGCCTCAGCACGCAATCTTACCATTAAGTCATCTCTAAGCTGTGCAGGTTCACTTTGCTGTGTCATCCATGAAGCGAGTTCTATACGGCCAAGTTGTTCGACCTGATAAGTTTTTTTTCGGCCACTATCCATCTCATTTTCTAAAGTAGAGACCCAGCCTTTTTTAAGCATGTTATTGAGTTCACGATAAATTTGCTGATGTGTGGCATTCCAGAAAAAGCCCATAGAACGGTCAAAACGGCGGGCAAGTTCAAAGCCTGTACTTGGTCGTTCTAATAAGCTGGTCAGTAAAACATGAGGAAGTGACATGGCAATCCGTTTGTAAGCAAAAGTAAAGTGTGACTCATAAGATTATGCAACATGTTGCATAAAAGTCAAAATTTGATTATAAATTTGTGCAACAAGTTGCATTAAGCAAGCAGATTAGCAAGCCAAGGAGTTGTTATGTCGTTATATCCACATTTATTAAAACCATTAGATTTAGGTTTTACGACATTAAAAAATCGCGTATTGATGGGGTCTATGCACGTTGGGCTAGAAGAGGCACCCGGTGGTTATGAGCGCATGGCGGCTTTTTATGCGGAACGTGCTAAAGGGGATGTGGGATTAATCGTAACGGGTGGTATTGCGCCAAATGAAGCAGGTTTAACCTTTGCTCATGCTTCTAAGTTGGATAGCACAGAAGAAGCCGAAAAACATAAAGTCATTACCGAAGCCGTCCATGCTGCTGGCGGGAAGATTGCATTACAAATATTACATACAGGCCGATATTCTTATCAGCCAGAAATTGTCGCACCTTCGGCAATTCAAGCACCAATTAACCCAATTAAACCTAAAGCAATGACTTCTACTGAGGTTCAACAAACCATTGATGACTTTGCAAACTGTGCGAAGCTTGCTCAATATGCCGGCTATGACGGCGTTGAAATTATGGGCTCTGAAGGGTATTTAATTAACGAATTTATTGCAGCCAGAACAAATCATCGTGACGATGAATGGGGTGGTAGCTATGAAAACCGCATTCGTTTTCCTATCGAGATCGTAAAACGCACACGTGAAATAGTCGGTGAAAACTTTATTATTATTTACCGTTTATCAATGCTTGATTTAGTTGAAGGTGGTTCTACTTTAGAAGAAGTGATTCAACTTGCTAAAGCGATTGAAAAAGCTGGTGCTACGATCATTAACACGGGTATTGGCTGGCATGAAGCTCGTATTCCAACAATTGCCACCAAAGTACCAAGAGCTGCATTTACTTGGGTCACCGAAAAATTAAAAGGCGAAGTTTCAGTTCCATTAATTACCTCAAACCGTATTAATACACCTGAAATGGCTGAGCATGTATTAGCATCGGGTCATGCTGATATGGTTTCAATGGCACGTCCAATGCTTGCAGATCCCGAGTTTGTTTTAAAAGCCAGTGAAGGCCGTAGTGATGAAATCAATACGTGTATTGGTTGTAACCAAGCCTGTCTCGACCATATTTTCTCTATGAAAATCGCAACATGTCTAGTTAACCCTCGTGCATGTTATGAAACTGAACTGATTTTTAAAGAAACTCAAAATCAGAAGAATATCGCTGTCATTGGTGCAGGGCCAGCTGGTCTCAGTTTTGCTGTATATGCAGCTGATCGCGGACATCAAGTTAAAATCTTTGAAGCAAGTCATCAAATTGGTGGTCAGTTTAATATCGCTAAAACTGTACCAGGTAAAGAAGAGTTCTACGAAACACTACGTTATTTTAATCGTCAAATTGAATTACGCCCAAACATTGAGCTCGTATTAAATCATAAAGCAACTTATGAAGAATTAAGTCAATCAGGCTTCGATGAAATTGTAGTTGCAACTGGTGTAACGCCTCGTCAATTGCAATTTGAAGGTATTGATCATCCAAAAGTGTTGAGCTACTTACAAGTACTTAAAGAGCGTGTACCTGTAGGTCAGCGTGTTGCCATTATTGGTGCAGGAGGTATTGGTTTTGATACAGCTGAGTACCTAACCCATGAGGGTGAAAGTGGCAGTTTAAATCCTGAAAAGTTCTATGAAGAATGGGGGATTGATACTCACTATGAGCACGTTGGTGGTTTAAAGCAGCCGAAAGTTGAGGCTTCTGAACGAGAAATCTATTTGTTACAGCGTAAAGCTTCTTCAGTCGGTGCGGGACTAGGTAAAACAACAGGTTGGATTCACCGTACAGGGCTTAAGAACAGAAATGTGAAAATGTTGGCAGGTGTACAGTACGACAAAGTCGATGATCAAGGTCTTCATATTACTGTTGATGGAAAACCAACAGTACTTGAGGTTGATAACGTGGTGATTTGTGCGGGCCAAGAATCATTTACTGCTATGTATGACCAATTGAAAGCAGATGGTAAGAATGTTCATTTGATTGGTGGTGCTAAAGAAGCAGGCGAGTTGGATGCTAAACGTGCAATTCGTCAAGGCGCTGAATTAGCAGCGGTTCTTTAATGAGTGGAGTGAGCACTGTCTTGGGTAAGAGAGTGCTCATTACTAAAACCAGTTTGAAGGAAAAATAAAAAATGACACTCGAAACAACTAAACAGTCATTAGAAAAATGGCACGACATGATTCAATCAAATGACTTATCGAACTTAAATGATTTGCTGGCAGATGAAGTTGTTTTCCGTTCACCAGTTGCTTATAAACCGTATGAAGGGAGACAGGTTGTTTTCTTTATTCTTACTAACGTGATTCAGGTATTCGAAAACTTTACATATCATCGTGAGTTTTACACGGAAGATGGCGAAAATGTAGTGCTAGAGTTTAGTGCGAATGTAGGCGATAAATCATTGAAAGGGATTGATATGATCCGTTTTAATGAGCACGGTAAAATTATTGATTTTGAAGTAATGATTCGCCCAATGAGTGGTTTAGCTGCATTGGCTGAGCAAATGGGTATAAGAATTGCTCAATTCAAACCTCAATAATTTTGTTAAATAGCCTAAGAGTTTTGAGGTGTATAAAATGTGGTTAAAACTTTCAACATTGCTTTTATTGCCCGTATTATTTGTACAAGGCAGCAAAGTTCGAAAGAACACGCCACGTTTAGCAGAAGCCAAAGGTGAGCGAGAAGGTAGCATTGGTCAAGGCAAGCCTTTATCTCTGCTTATTTTAGGAGATTCTGCTGCAGCAGGTGTGGGTGTAGAAACACAAAAAGATGCCTTGTCTGGTGCAATTATCCAAGAGCTGCAGAATGAATTTTCCCTACAATGGAAACTTCATGCTAAAACGGGTGATACGACTCGACAAGTTTTTCATGCTTTGCAGCATCTAGAAGAGCAGAAGTATGATGTGATTGTGACATCTATTGGTGTAAATGATGTCACAAAGCTGACTTCTGCTAAATCATGGATTAAACAACAGAAGCAATTATTTGATTATATTCAGAAACGATTTCAACCAAAGCTGATAATTGTTTCTGGCGTGCCTCCAATGCAACATTTCTCAGCTTTACCTAATCCATTGGCTTGGTTGTTTGGGCAATATGCAGAGCAAATGAATCAAAAATTACAACAATGGTTGGCGCCACAGAGCCAATTTGAGTTTCTTCAATACGATATTGAAACTTTTCAAGCCATGAACTTGCCTATGGCAAGTGACGGTTTTCATCCAAGTAAAGAAGTTTACGCAGTTTGGGGACGGCAGGTTGCAGCCATAGTGCGGCAATCATTTAACTCATAGTCATAGGTAGTTATTGGATATGGGCATATCTGTTTTTAATAAAATTAAAGATTTCGGTTCGGAGCTGTTCGATTTAGTTTTGGGCGCTGAGCATCCAAAAGTCTATTATCATCCTCAAGGAAAAATAAAAGATATTTTGGATAAGCTCCCTCAACTTAAACAGAAATACCGTCCTGCGCCTTGGTTAACGAATAGTCATGTCCATTTACTTTATTTTGATCTTATTAGAAAACAGACAATAAAGCTGGAATATGACCGTATTGATCAACTCACTATGAATGATGGTGGTGTTACAGCAATTGCTTGGTATGGTTACAATTTACCAGCAGATACACCAACGGTTGTAATTATGCATACCATTACAGGTACGCCTGAAAGTATGCGTGAGTTGGTACGTGATTTAAATCAATATACAGGCTGGCGAATTGCACTGTGTCTACGCCGTGGTCACGCTGGTTTGCCAATGCCTGTGCCGCAAATTTCTCTTTTTGGATCTACGCGTGATCTAAAAGAACAGCTTAATCATATTCAAAGTCTATTTCCGGCATCGGACTTATATGCGGTAGGTTCATCAGCAGGTACAGGTCTGCTTGTTCGCTATTTGGGTGAACAAGGCGAAGATACACCTTTTAAAGCTGCTTTTGCGATGTGCCCGGGTTATAACACTGAAATTGGTTTTAAAAATGTTCATCCTTTTTACAGTAAAATGATGACTAAAAAGCTCTTTAAGTATTTTATTTATCCGTATCAAAATACGTGGAGCAAAATAGCATCTTTAGAAAAAGTCTTATCGACAACCAATTTAGAAGAATTTGAAAAAGAATACTTCGAAATGGCTGGTTTTCAAGATTACGAGACTTACTGTAAATCTATTAACCCGATTTATGTTTTTGAGAATATTAAAATTCCATTAATGATTCTGAACGCGGAAGATGACCCTGTTTGTTCTATTAAAAATTTAGAGCCTTACAAAGAGCCAATTCAGCAAATGAGTACGGTGGCTGTAGTGACAACTAAAAAAGGAAGTCATTGCGCATTTTATGAAGGATGGCGTAGTACGTCATGGGCTGCACGTCTGATGTCTGATTATTTTTTAATTGAACGTAATAAATAGACAATCATCAAATGCATAAATAAAGCCCAAAGTCTGGGCTTTATTTTTTACCTCTTAAGATAAGAGTGGAGTTTTATCATTTATACCAATTTTTATTTTAGTGGCAGCAACTAAAGCTTTTTCATCTGTTTGGTTAGGATGGAAATCAAAACGATAATATTCAAGAAATTTAGGAATCAAAACTTTATATTGTTTGCTAGCAAAGCTAAAAAAGTTGCGCCAAGATTTGAAGTTGGCCAGTTGCTTATCCCGTTTCATTAAAATAAATTGGTAAACGGTTGAAAAAGCAGTGATCAGAATTAAGCTAAAAGTAAAAACTGAAATACGAGGAATATAAGCACCTAATCCGTTGCCATATAAATGCTGATATAAGTCGAATGCAACAGCTTTATGCTCGGTTTCTTCTACACTGTGCCATAACCATAAGTTACGAATAGTTGTATCAGTCATAAGCTCATTTACCGATTGCATCATGCTGACTACGAGTACTGCTGTGTAATGTTCCAAGCCTACTGTTACAAGCAAATTCCATTTTTTACTAAAAACTTTCTCAATAGCTTTAAGAACAATGCCTGTCGCTTTTTCTAATGACTCTGGATTTAAACCATATTGCTGCGCACTGACATGAAAAGCATGATGTTCTTTAGAATGCATTGCTTCTTGACCAATAAATGCACCTATTTCTCTGTCTAAAATTTTATTTTCTTTAGCTTTAGCACGTAAAGCACGCACAGATCTAACAAAATACGATTCTCCTTCGGGAAACAAAGTAGAAAGACCTGTGAAATAGTGGGTAAGTGAAGGCTCATCATTGCACCAATAACGTGGAATATTTTCAAAATTGTAGTCCATGCGGCGTACAGGAAAAGAGGCCGGCATACGGTTTAAAGCTGTATTCATTTTCTTGCTCCAATCTTCTTTTAATTTAAGTTCCAAAAAGGAACTTGATATAAAAAGTATAAGCAGACAAGATTTGAGTCAATGATTTTTGAATGATTGAAAATAGATTGTCCTAAAATGACAGACAGGGGAGCTTTAAAGATAAAAAAGAAAGGGATTAAATTTATTTATATTATGAAGATTATATAAATGCCCAAATTAAATAGTTAATTTGGGCATTATTGAACAGAAGCTTAGTTTTTAAGTGCTGGTGTTGCAGCAGCAATTGCAGCAGCAACTGCGTCATCTTCTGTCTTCGCAGGCTCAGTTGCCTTAGCAGGTTTTGACTGAGCTTTTTCAGGTTTTGGTTCTGCTTTAGGCTCAGGTTTTTTTTCAGGTTTTGGTTCTACTTTAGGTGTCTCAGATTTAGGTTGTTCAGCAACTTGTGTCTGTGAAGATTCAGCAGAATGCGCAGGACGAGTTTCGCGACGAATTTCAGTTGTAGTATTGGTTGTTTCTTCACGCTGAACTTCAACTTGTGGTTGCGCTGGAATTTGAGCTTCTTGGTGAGTGTCTACACTCTCTAAAGATTCAAATTTTGCAGGTTTCGCTGGTTGAGGTTCTGAAACAGCAGTTTCAACCTTGTCTTGCTCTTCTTCTTTCGGTGTCTCTTTTTTAACGCATGCGGTTAACAATAGTCCAGCCGCAATTGCAGCACAGATTAAAAGTTTTTTATTTGCCATTGCCCAAAACAACATTTAATTGAGGAGTTGGCATTATAACAGTAAATAGCAATGAAAAAATCATGTCAGATTGAGCTAATTTTTTGTTAAAAATGCTGATAGAATAACCAGTTGTTTATTGTTCTTTGAATTGATGCGGTTTGACTTTGCTTTATAGGGGCAGAGTACAGTAAAATTGCCAAACATTGTAGGCCGATTTCGGCTTGATTGTACGAGAAACTTAATGACCCATTTTATTTTTGTCACTGGTGGTGTGGTTTCATCGCTAGGTAAAGGTATTTCTGCTGCTTCTGTTGCTGCACTTTTGGAAGCTCGTGGCTTAAAAGTCACAATGGTTAAAATGGATCCTTATATTAATGTCGATCCAGGGACAATGAGCCCATTCCAGCATGGTGAAGTTTTTGTTACCGAAGATGGTGCAGAAACCGATCTGGATCTGGGTTATTACGAACGTTTCTTACGTCGCGCGAAAATGACCAAACTAAACAACTTTACGAGTGGTCGTGTATATCAAGACGTTTTAAATAAAGAACGTCGTGGTGATTACTTAGGTGGTACAGTTCAGGTTATTCCTCATATTACCGACAATATTAAAGAACGTGTTCTTCGCGCAGGTGAAGGCTATGATGTTGCTATCGTAGAGATTGGTGGCACCGTAGGTGATATCGAATCATTACCGTTCATGGAGTCGGTTCGTCAGTTAATGGTTGAGCTTGGTCATAAACGTACCATGCTTATGCATTTAACTTTGTTGCCATATATTAAGTCAGCAGCAGAGTTAAAAACTAAGCCAACTCAGCACTCTGTAAAAGAGTTACTTTCAATTGGTATTCAGCCAGATATTCTGATCTGCCGTACAGAATATGATGTTGATGTTGATACTAAACGCAAAATTGCATTGTTCACTAACGTAGAAGCACGCGCTGTAGTGGTATGTAAAGATGCGAAAACGATTTATCAAATTCCACGTACATTCTATGAACAAAACGTTGATGACTTGATCTGTGAGCGTTTTGGATTTAATGATCTTCCAGAAGCAAATCTAGAAGATTGGGACAATGTAGTTGAAGCATTATTGAACCCTGAATACACTTTACGTGTCGCTATGGTTGGTAAATATGTTGAATTACCAGATGCTTATAAGTCTGTAAACGAAGCATTGTTGCACGCAGGTATTAAAAATCGCGTAAAAGTACAAATTGATTATGTCAATGCTGAAGAGCTTGAAAGCCAAGACGTATCTATTTTAAGTACAGCTGACGCAATTTTAGTTCCAGGTGGTTTTGGTGAACGTGGTACTGAAGGCAAAATGAAAGCTATTCAATACGCACGTGAAAATCGCATTCCTTTCTTAGGAATCTGTTTAGGTATGCAATTGGCTGTTATTGAATATGCTCGCCATGTTGCAGGTATGCCAGAAGCTTCTTCTACAGAATTTAACCGCTCTACAAAATATCCACTCATTGGTTTAATTACTGAATGGTTAGATGAGCGTGGTGAATTACAACAACGTAGTCTTGAGTCTGACTTAGGCGGAACAATGCGTTTAGGTGCACAAAAATCTGAATTGGTTGAAGGCACAAAAACACGTGAAGTCTATGGAAAAGCTGAGATCACTGAACGTCATCGTCACCGTTATGAAATGAATAATCGTTTCATTGAGGCGATTGAACAAGCGGGCATGAAGATTTCAGGTTATTCTTCAGCACAACATTTAGTTGAAACTGTAGAAATTCCTGATCATCCTTGGTTTATTGCTGTACAATTCCACCCGGAATTTACAAGTTCACCACGTGATGGACATCCATTATTTGCTAGTTTTATTGACGCTGCGAAAACACAGCATCAAAAAAGTAAGTAATGCGATTTTAAATAAACTGGGAAAGTTTAAATGTCACAATTAAAACCACAAGAAGTTGTACGTTTAGGCGATATACAAATGGCAAATCATTTGCCATTTGTATTATTTGGCGGAATGAACGTACTTGAGTCAAAAGATTTAGCTTTTGAAATTGCTGAAACTTATATTGATATTTGTAAACGCCTAGATATTCCTTATGTATTTAAGGCGAGTTTTGATAAAGCAAACCGTTCTAGTTTGCATTCATTCCGTGGTCCTGGACTTGAAAAAGGTATTGAATGGTTAGGCGACATTAAAAAACATTTTAATGTGCCAATTATTACTGACGTTCATGAACCATATCAGGCAGCACCAGTTGCCGAAGTCGCTGATATTATCCAGCTTCCAGCTTTCTTAAGCCGTCAAACTGATCTTGTTGAAGCAATGGCGAAAACACAAGCTATTATCAACATTAAAAAAGCACAGTTCTTGGCTCCTCATGAAATGCGCCATATTTTGCATAAATGTTTAGAAGCTGGAAATGACAAACTTATTCTTTGTGAGCGTGGCTCAGCATTTGGCTATAACAATTTAGTTGTAGATATGCTTGGCTTTGACATCATGAAAGAAATGAATGTACCTGTATTCTTTGACGTGACTCATGCTTTACAAACTCCAGGTGGTCGTTCTGACTCAGCTGGTGGTCGTCGTGCTCAAATTACAACTTTAGCGCGCGCAGGTATGGCAACAGGTTTAGCGGGATTATTCCTAGAGTCTCATCCAGATCCAGACAAAGCAAAATGTGATGGTCCATCTGCATTGCGCCTGTCGCAGCTTGAGCCATTCTTGGCACAACTAAAAGAATTGGATACTTTAGTTAAAGGATTCAAAAAGTTAGATACTCATTGATGCAGGAACTTGCATCGCGTTATTCATTCAACAGAGGAATTGTTCATGAGCCAAATCGTTGACATTCGTGCACGTGAAATTTTGGACTCTCGTGGTAACCCAACCATCGAAGCAGACGTCATCTTAGAATCTGGGGTGGTTGGTCGTGCATGTGCACCATCTGGTGCTTCAACTGGTTCTCGTGAAGCTTTAGAACTTCGTGACGGTGACAAATCACGTTACTTAGGTAAAGGCGTTCGTACAGCAGTTAACAACGTAAATACGTTGATTCGTGATGCTTTGTTGGGTAAATCAGTTTTTGAGCAAAAAGACATTGATAACACAATGATCGCGCTTGATGGCACTGAAAACAAAGAAAAATTAGGTGCTAATGCAACTTTGGCTGTGTCATTGGCTGCTGCACGCGCTGCTGCTGAAGAAAAGAAACTCCCTCTTTTCCAATATATCGCAGATCTTCGTGGTCAAACAATTTTGACTATGCCTGTTCCAATGATGAACATCTTGAACGGCGGTGAGCATGCAGATAACACTGTTGATATTCAAGAGTTCATGATTGAGCCTGTAGGTTTCACTTCATTTGCTGAAGCTTTACGTGCTGGTGCTGAAGTATTCCATTCTTTAAAATCAGTTTTAAAGAAACAAGGTTTGAACACTGCTGTAGGTGATGAAGGCGGTTTTGCCCCTAACCTTCGTTCAAACGAAGAAGCAATTACTGTAATTCTTCAAGCAATTGAGCAAACTGGTTATAAAGCTGGTTCAGACATGATGCTTGCACTTGACTGTGCGTCTTCAGAATTCTACAAAAACGGTCAATACGTTTTAGAAGGCGAAGGCAACCGTGCATTTACAAGCCATCAGTTTGCAGACTACTTAGCTGGTCTTGTAAATCAATATCCAATTATCTCGATTGAAGATGGTCTTGACGAGTCTGATTGGGAAGGTTGGAGCTACTTAACTTCAATTCTTGGTGACAAAATCCAATTAGTTGGTGACGATTTATTCGTAACTAACCCTAAGATTTTACAACGCGGTATTGATGAGAAAGTGGGTAACTCAATTCTGATCAAATATAACCAGATCGGTACATTGACTGAAACTTTAGATGCAATCTACCTTGCTAAAGCAAATGGTTACTCAACTGTTATTTCTCACCGTTCTGGTGAAACAGAAGATTCAACTATTGCTGATTTAGCAGTTGGTACAGCAGCAGGTCAAATCAAGACTGGTTCACTTTGCCGTTCTGACCGTGTTGCTAAATACAATCAATTGCTTCGTATTGAAGAAATGACTAAAGCGGCTTACCGCGGTAAAGCTGAGTTCAAAGGTTTAAACTAATCTTTTGAATAATGCTTTGCTTATTTAAATATTGATGAAAAATTAATATTTAAAAATAAAAGTGCTATTTCTACTTCTTAGAAATAGCACTTTTTTATTTATCCTAAACGCCGAGTTTTTAAAGATTCAGCCCAACTATGATGATGACAACGAGAGCATTCTTGATCGAGTTTATTTAAAACCTTAGTCTCGCCACATTTCATACAAGAATAAAAAGTATTAATTTTAAGTACATCAGCTTTACGATAGGCATCTGGGAATAAAGGAAGTCCCCATTTAACATCTTCATCCTCATAATAAAGTAAGCTCAAAATGCCATCGGATTCAAGCAGTGCTGTTCTGACTTGACCTAAATGTTCTACGTTTTGCTGGCGCATTTCTGAGAAAAATTCGTCATGAGAATATGTCTGTTTTTGGAAGTCTTTATAGACGAGAAGGCCATCTTTGACAACGCAAAGAGCTCTTCCTTCTAACAAGTTTTCAATTTTTTTGTGCTTTACCATACCCCATGTAACAAAACGATATAATGAAAGAATAACTATAAAAGCTACGAATGCGTGGGCAATGGGTAAATCTTTAGTAAACATAGGATCGCCAGCAGCAGATCCTAAACATAAAATGATAGCCAGTTCGAATAAGGAGAGTTGCCGTATACCGCGTTTACCAGATAGTCTTAAAAAACTAATAATGATAATGAACATGACAGTACAGCGAATTAATATTTCTAAAACAAAGGGCCACGTCGTGTCACCTATAAAAATATTAGAAAGATCCATCTTTTTCTCACTTATTTAAAATATGTATCAAAAATACATTTAAAATTCTTATCAAAATAAAAATTAAAAAACTATACTTTTTAGGTGGTTATTGGTTAAAAGTATAAGAAATATGTGTTTTTATAAAAGCATTATTCATCTAAGCTCATAGGTATTTAATTATTTTTGAAAAATTTTTAAATGCCAAAAATAGAAGAGAGCTATAGTACGATTTTAAAACCTAGACTATTGTAGATACTTAAGAATAATTATTTTGGTTAGACCTATGATCTATGTAGCACTTGCTCTTATTGGGGTTTTATCAGGACTGATTAGTGGGGTAGTAGGGACTGGGTCATCTATTATTTTATTGCCTATTCTTTCTTATATTTTTGGGGCGAAACTTGCGGTACCTATTATGGCGATTGCTGCAATCATGGGGAATATTTCACGTGTAGTGATGTGGCGTAAAGAACTTAATATTAAAGCATTTCTTTTATTTACTAGTTTGGGCATACCAGCAACGATACTAGGGGCCAATACCTTATGGATCATGTCACCTGTATTGTCTAACTTATGTATAGGTATATTTTTCTTCTGTTTAATACCGATTAGGCATTATGCCAAACGCCATAGTTTTAAATTTAGTTCATGGCAAATGGTTATTGCAGGTGGTGTGCTTGGCTATATTACAGGCGTTGTTTTCTCGACAGGCCCCTTATTACTCCCAGTTTTTAATGGTTTCGGTTTAACGAAAGGAGCTCTCTTGGCGACAGAGGCAGCCGCTTCATTTGGTATTTACGTAACGAAAAGCTTAACTTTTGGTGCTCTAGGCGTTTTACAACAAAATATTTTAATTGCGGGAGTTGCTGTCGGTTTTTCTCTAATTATTGGTAACTATATTGGCAAAACTTTTGTAATAAAGATGTCTGAGAAAACTTTTAATTTATTGCTGGATTGTATGTTAGTAGTTGCTGGTTTTTCTATGATATTTGCTGTTTTTACTCATTCTTAAGAGTAACTTTTATATCCATAGATTGATTTATAAACAGTTGTGTTTATAAACATTATTTTCCTTTCCAATTGAGTTTAATTTTGACAAAATGAAACATGTCACAATGGTCAATTTAAAGTAATATGACCATTCATAGTTTTGCAGGAATTTTGCAGGTATTTTGCATGTCGCTTGTAAATTGTCATACAATACAAAAACTTAATAAAAGTTTTTAATTAAAGCTCTTAATGCTATGTTAGAAGTATTTCGATCCACTTCAAGCAAACTTATATTGCTACTGGTTATTGTTTTAGTAGCTATATTGCAATATCAGTTCTGGTTAGGTGAGGGTGGTTATTTTCCTCATCAAGCGCTTATGCAACAGATCCAACAACAAGCTGAAGTAAATGATGAGCTTAAAGAGCGAAACCGCATTTTGGCAGCTGAGGTTTTTGACCTAAAAAATGGTACAGAAGCAATAGAAGAGCATGCTCGTCTTGATCTTGGTCTAGTTAAGCCTCATGAAACATTTGTGCAAATGAGTACAATTAGTACCAATTATAAGCCTATTTATATTGACCCGAACGCTAAAGTAGATTTGGAAACTAATGAGACACCTCCATCCCCAGACATCCCAGATTAAATTATGGGCGGTTATCCCTGCTGCTGGTTCGGGAAGTCGGTTTTCCAAAACTGAATTAAAGCAATATCAATACATTCAAGAAGCTACTGTTTTAGAGCATACAGTTAAACGTTTAAGTCAACTTCCACTAAGTGGCTATGTCTTGGCAATTGGTGCACAGGATAATTTTGCCTCGACTTTAGCTTTTCAATATAAACATAAAGCGCATTTTTGTAATGGTGGTGCTGAACGTGTGCACTCGGTATTAAATGCTTTGAGTTATCTGCTGCAGATTGCGGATGAGAATGATTGGGTATTAGTACATGATGCTGCAAGGCCTTGTGTGACCTTTGAATGCCTTAACGCTCTCGTTAAAACTGCAGTTGAAACAAACCAGAGTGCTATTTTGGCAATTCCTGTGCGCGATACGCTAAAACAAGTAAATAAAGAACAGCAGATTGACAAAACTGTGAGTCGAGAGTTGTTGTGGCAGGCTCAAACTCCTCAAATTGCTAAAATTGGAACCCTTAAAAAAGCAATAGAAATAGCCCTAAAAAATAATTTGACTATTACTGATGAGGCGAGTGCACTTGAGTCTATGGGAGAAAGTGTACAGGTGGTCATGGGGCGTTCTGACAATATAAAAATTACTTACCCCGATGATTTAGAACTTGCTCGCTTGATTTTACAATCACAAACTTAAGATTTTATGTACAGAATAGGTGGTAATTTTTACCTTTAAAATAGCCTAAGTAGGTATGGTATTTCTACATATCTGTTCAAAATAATTAGTATTTTTTTACAACTTGAATTTGTAAGATTGAATAAGTGATTTACTTAGATAATGTTCGATAATCGAACAAAAAAATCCTAAATCGAACAAAACTATATATAGCTTACTAGATCAAAATACGAAAATTATCAAAAATGTTTAAAAGGGAAATCTAAGGGAAACACTCGGGATTGAGTGAAATATTTATCTATTCTTCTCACCTCAGTGTGCCTAACTCTCTTACCTCTCTTCTTCAATGAGCACAATGGAGTTGTCTAATGATTGACAAAAGTAAGTCCTCTCTAAGCGAGGTACTATCGCAGATTAAAGATGGCGCGACCATTCTGATTGGTGGTTTCGGTACCGCAGGACAACCCGCTGAACTCATTGACGGACTGATTGAACTTGGTGTTAAAGACCTAACTATTGTCAGCAACAATGCCGGTAATGGGGATTACGGTCTAGCTAAACTGCTGAAAGCTGGTTCAGTTAAAAAAGTGATTTGTTCTTTCCCACGTCAGTCAGACTCTTATGTGTTTGATGAACTGTACCGTGCCGGGAAAGTAGAACTTGAAGTTGTTCCGCAAGGTAATCTAGCTTGTCGTATTCAGGCAGCTGGTATGGGTTTAGGTGCTGTGTTTACCCCAACAGGCTTTGGAACTCTTTTGGCTGAAGGTAAAGAAACCCGTCAGATCGATGGTAAAGATTACGTACTCGAATATCCGATTAAAGCTGACTTTGCCTTGATTAAAGCATACAAAGGCGATCGCTGGGGCAATCTGGTTTACCGTAAATCTGCACGTAACTTTGGCCCGATTATGGCCATGGCTGCTGATGTCACGATTGTTCAGGTTTCTGAAGTGGTTGAGCTAGGTGGTTTAGATCCAGAGCACATCATCACCCCAGGTATCTTTGTACAGCACGTTGTTCAAGTACAGCCCGCACAGTAAGCAATAAGGAGAAATAACATGAGCTACCAGAAACTCAGCCGTGACCAGATTGCAAAACGTGTGGCACAAGATATTCCAGATGGTGCCTATGTGAACTTGGGCATTGGTTTACCAACCAAGATTGCAAGTTACTTACCTAACGATAAAGATATTTTCCTTCATTCTGAAAATGGCTTATTGGCTTTTGGTCCTCCGCCAGCGGCAGGTGAAGAAGACCCTGAACTGATTAATGCGGGTAAAGAGTTTGTGACCATGCTTGAAGGCGGCAGTTTTTTTCACCATGGTGACTCATTTGCGATGATGCGTGGTGGACACCTTGATATTGCAGTACTTGGGGCATTTCAGGTTGCTGCGAATGGTGACTTGGCGAACTGGCACACGGGTGCACCGGATGCGATTCCTGCGGTAGGTGGTGCGATGGATCTGGCTGTAGGTGCTAAAAAAGTATTTATCACCACAGATCATGTGACCAAGCAAGGTGAGCCGAAGATTGTGGCTGAGCTCACTTATCCGGTTACGGGTAAACACTGTGTTGACCGTATTTACACCGACCTGTGTGTGATTGACGTGACCAAAGAAGGTTTAAAGGTGATTGAGAAAGTAGAAGGTCTTAGCTTTGATGAGTTACAAGCTTTGACGGGTGCAACTTTAATTGATGCGACTCAAGGGTAAGGAAGTAGGGAAATGACATTAAAAAACGCTTATATCATCGATGCCATCCGTACTCCATTTGGCCGTTATGCCGGTGGCCTTGCACCTGTCCGTGCCGATGACCTTGGCGCTGTGCCGATTAAGGCGCTCATGCAGCGTAACCCAAATGTAGATTGGGAACAGGTCGATGATGTGATTTATGGCTGTGCTAACCAAGCCGGTGAAGACAACCGTAATGTCAGTCGTATGTCAGCACTGCTTGCAGGTCTACCGTATCAAGTGCCGGCAACCACTATTAACCGTTTGTGCGGTTCTTCACTCGATGCGATTGCTATTGCTGCCCGTGCTATTAAAGCAGGTGAAGCAAATCTAGTAATTGCAGGTGGTGTAGAAAGCATGAGCCGTGCACCTTATGTGATGGGTAAGTCTGACAGTGCCTTTGGCCGTAGCCAGAAGATTGAAGACACCACCATGGGTTGGCGCTTCATTAACCCTAAACTTAAAGAATTGTATGGTGTAGACACCATGCCCCAGACTGCCGAAAACGTCGCTGAACAGTTTAGCGTGAATCGTGCAGATCAGGACCAGTTTGCCTTGGTGAGCCAACAACGCACCGCAAGCGCGCAAGCCAAAGGCTTTTTTTCTAAAGAAATCGTGGCAGTTGAAATCCCTCAGCGTAAGGGTGATGCTGTTGTGATTGATACCGATGAACATCCACGTGCATCAACGACCCTTGAAGCTTTAAGCAAACTTAAACCTGTGGTTAAAGCAGATGGCACAGTTACTGCGGGGAATGCTTCAGGCATTAACGATGGTGCAGCCGCATTGCTGATTGCTTCTGATGAAGCGGTTCAAGCTTATAACCTCAAACCACGTGCCAAGATCATTGCTTCAACAGCGGTGGGTGTAGAACCACGCATTATGGGCTTTGCTCCAGCGCCAGCCATTAAAAAACTACTTAAACATGCCAACCTGACTTTAGATCAGATGGATGTGATTGAGCTGAATGAAGCTTTTGCTGCACAGGCTTTAGCAGTGACTCGTGATTTAGGTTTGTCAGACGAGAGCAACAAGGTAAATCCAAACGGTGGTGCCATTGCATTGGGCCATCCACTTGGTGCATCAGGTGCACGCTTAGTTACTACAGCATTAAACCAGCTTGAACAAACAGGTGGTCGTTATGCCTTATGTTCAATGTGTATTGGTGTAGGCCAAGGTATTGCTTTGATTATTGAGAGAGTCTAATCATGAGCCAGTTATATGCCAGTTTGTTTTATCAAAAAGATGTCACCGACATCTTTAGTGACTCATCTTTAATCAAATATATGATTGAGGTTGAAGTCGCGTTAGCTCAAGCACAGGCACAAGTTGGCGTGATTCCTCAAAATGCGGCTAACACCATTACCCAAGTAGCTGAGCAAGCAATAGAAAAGTTTGACTTTTCAGCCTTAGCCGTGGCAACTGGCTTAGCTGGAAACATTGCAATTCCGTTCGTAAAACAACTAACGGCAATTGTTAAAGATGTTGATGAAGATGCTTCACGTTATGTGCATTGGGGCGCAACAAGTCAGGATATTTTAGATACAGCTTGTATTTTGCAATGCCGTGATGCGTTGAATATTGTAGAAGCTCAACTTCAACACTGCTATGCGACTGCATTAGAACAAGCCAAGCAATATCGCTATCAAGTCATGATTGGGCGTACATGGTTACAGCAAGCTTTGCCTATTACCTTGGGACACAAGCTTGCTCGTTGGGCTTCTGCATTTAAGCGTGATTTAGATCGTATAAATGCAATGAAATCACGTGTGTTTACTGCTCAGTTAGGTGGGGCTGTGGGTTCTTTAGCTTCTTTGCAAGATCAAGGTTCATCTGTGGTCAGTGCATTTGCCAAAAAACTAAATCTGACTGTACCGACAAGTACATGGCATGGTGAGCGCGATCGTATTGTAGAAATCGCAAGTGTGCTTGGCATGATTGTTGGGAATACGGGCAAGATGGCACGTGATTGGTCGCTCATGATGCAAACTGAAATTGCAGAGTTGTTTGAGCCAACTGCAAAGGGTCGTGGTGGTTCATCGACTATGCCTCATAAGCGTAATCCAGTTGCAGCTGCTTCAGTACTTGCAGCATCAAATCGTGTACCAGCACTTATGTCGAGCATCTATCAAAGCATGGTTCAGGAACATGAGCGTAGCTTAGGCGCATGGCATGCAGAATGGTTAGCTGTTCCTGAAATCTTTCAGCTTTGCGCTGGCGCATTAAGTCGTACTGGTGAAGTTTTACAAGGTTTTGAAGTTAATGCTGAGCATATGCAACAGAACCTTGAGTGTACCAACGGATTAATTATGGCAGAAGCTGTGATGATGGCACTTGCTCCCAAGATTGGCCGTTTAAATGCTCATCACTTGGTTGAAGCAGCTTGTAAAACAGCCGTGGCTCAAAAGCAGCATTTATCTGAGGTTGTTAGTCAGTTAGATGAAGTAAAAGAACATTTTAGTCAAACAGAAATTTTGGAAATATTTAAAGCAGAAAACTATTTGGGCAACATTCAAGCTCAAATTGATGCTGTTCTGCAAGAAGCACAAGGAGGAGACATAAAGTGAAACAGCTTATAACCAATCGACAAGGTAAGCAGCTCGCTGTATATACCGATGGATTAAAAGATGCTCCAGTACTTGTGCTATCTAACTCGTTAGGAACAGATCATGGAATGTGGCAGCCGCAAGTAAATGAGCTTAAAAGTCATTTTAATGTCATTACATACGACACACGTGGTCATGGCGAAAGTGATGTAATTATTGACACCACATTGCAAAACTTAGCTGAAGATGTGGTTGATATTTTAGATGCCTTAGATATTGAAAAAGCTCATTTTTGTGGCATTTCAATGGGCGGAATTACAGGGCTTTGGTTGGGTATTCATTATCCAGAGCACTTTCTAAGTATTACGGTTGCGAACTCGGCAGCCAAAATTGGACAGGCTGAAGCGTGGTTAAGTCGTGCTGAATCAGTAGAACAAAATGGACTCGCTGAGTTGGTAAAAACCACACATACACGTTGGTTTAGCGAAAAATTCGACTATCAACATAATGTAGTTGCACAAACGACGATTCAAAGTCTGGCAAACACACCAGCACAAGGTTATGCCAATGCGTGTCGTGCTTTAGCACATGCTGATTTGAGAGATGAAATTGGAGAAATTCAAATTCCAGTGTTGCTGATTGCAGGAACAGAAGATCCAGTAACTACAGTAGTCGATGCTGAGTTCATGCAGAAGGCTATTAAGAATAGTCAGCTTGCTAAATTGGAAGCATCTCATCTTTCTAATATTGAGCAACCGCAAAGATTTACTCAGGAATTGACTAGGTTTATTCAGCAAATCTAATAGCTTAGTAGTTTAAAAGGAATTGGCCTTAAGGAGGCAAATATGGCGTCTCAGGATTACGCTACACCAAACAAAAGTATCGATGCTCAAGCACTAATTAATGATGCACCACTCAGTAAGTATCAGTGGATGATCGCAATCATTTGTTTCTTAATTATTTTTACTGATGGTATCGATACAGCTGCAATGGGTTTTATTGCACCAGCATTGGCTCAGGACTGGGGTGTTGACCGCTCTCAGTTAGGTCCAGTAATGAGTGCTGCACTTGGTGGAATGATTATTGGAGCTTTGGTTTCGGGCCCAACAGCTGACCGCTTTGGCAGAAAAATTGTTCTAGCTATTTCAATGCTTGTATTTGGTGGTTTTACCTTAGCTTCTGCTTATGCAACCAACTTAGATAGCCTTGTTGTTTTACGTTTTTTGACAGGTATTGGTTTGGGCGCAGCGATGCCAAATGCCACTACATTGTTTTCTGAATACTGTCCAACTCGCATTCGTTCACTGCTCGTGACATGTATGTTCTGTGGTTACAACCTAGGTATGGCAACAGGTGGTTTTATTAGCAGTTGGCTCATTCCGACCTACGGTTGGCACAGTCTATTCTTACTTGGTGGTTGGTCACCTTTAATTTTAATGGTTCTAGTGGTTTTAGTTTTACCTGAGTCTTACCGCTTTTTAATTGTTAAAGGTAAAAACCCAGAAAAAGTACGCAAAATTTTAAATCATATAGCACCTACTCAGGTTCAAGATGCAACTGCATTTCATGTACCTGAAGAGAAAACTGAAACAGCTCAAAAGAAAAATGTCTTTGGGATTATGTTTTCTAAACCTTATGCGAAAGGAACACTTTTACTTTGGTTGACCTATTTCATGGGCTTAGTAGTAGTTTACTTGCTTACAAGCTGGTTACCAACATTGATGCGTGAAACGGGTGCTTCAATGGAACGTGCTGCATTTATCGGTGGATTGTTCCAGTTCGGTGGTGTGGTAAGTGCATTGTTCATTGGTTGGGCGATGGACAAATTCAACCCGAACCGAGTCATTGCCATTTTCTACTTTGCTGCAGGTCTATTTGCGATTGCTGTTGGTCAAAGCTTAGGAAACTCAACATTACTTGCTGTATTGGTTCTTTGTGCTGGTATCGCAATTAACGGTGCACAATCTTCAATGCCAGCTTTGAGTGCTCGTTTCTATCCAACACAATGCCGTGCTACGGGCGTGTCTTGGATGACAGGTATTGGTCGTTTCGGTGCGGTATTTGGTGCTTGGATTGGGGCTGTATTACTTGGTAATGATTGGTCATTTACTGCCATTCTTAGCTTATTACTAATTCCGGCGTCTGCTGCGGCTGTTGCTGTATTTGTTAAATCACTTGTTGCGCATACCGATGCAACTTAATAGAGGTCTATCACGATGAATGATGAACAACGCTATAAACAAGGCATTGAGGTGCGGACGGAAGTTTTGGGTGAAAAGCATGTTGGTCGATCTTTGCAAAACTTAAATGACTTTAACCAAGATTTTCAAAACTTTATTAGCCGTTACGCATGGGGTGAGGTGTGGTCTCGTCCGGGCCTACCGCGTCATACACGTAGTTTAGTCACTATCGCAATTTTATTGTCGCTTGGTCGTGAAGATGAGCTACGCATGCATTTACGCGCTTGTTTCAACAATGGTGTAACTAAAGAAGATTTAAAAGAGTTGATCTTACATAGTTCACTCTATGCAGGTTTACCTGCGGCAAACGCTGCAATGCATATGGCTGAAGAAGTCTTTAAAGAGTTGGGAATAGAAGTAAACCCAATTGCAGCGAAAGAACAGGATTAAGGAGATAAAGATGTCACAACATAGCTGGGGTGCTTACGCCCAACGTAATACAGATGATCATCCACCAGCGTATACGCCAGGTTATAAAACAAGTGTATTGCGTTCGCCAAAAAATGCATTGATCTCTATTAACGAGACTCTAACCGAAGTTACTGCGCCGCATTTTTCTTCAAACTTGTTCGGTCCAAAAGATAACGACTTGATTTTGAACTATGCCAAAGATGGTTTACCAATTGGTGAGCGTGTCATTGTGCATGGTTATGTTCGTGATCAATTTGGTCGTCCTGTAAAAAATGCACTTCTAGAAGTATGGCAAGCCAATGCTTCTGGTCGTTATCGCCATCCAAACGACAAGTTTATTGGTGCAATGGATCCTAACTTTGGTGGTTGTGGTCGTACCTTAACTGATGAAAACGGTTTTTATATTTTCCGTACCATTAAACCAGGTCCATATCCATGGCGTAACCGTATTAATGAATGGCGTCCTGCCCATATCCATTTCTCTTTAATTGCTGATGGTTGGGCTCAGCGTTTAATTTCGCAATTTTATTTTGAAGGCGACACTCTTATCGACACTTGCCCGATTTTAAAAACAATTCCTTCTGAAGATCAACGTCGTGCCTTGATTGCGCTAGAAGATAAAAACAACTTTATCGAAGCCGATAGCCGTTGTTACCGTTTTGACATCACTTTGCGTGGTCGTCGAGCGACTTACTTCGAAAATGAATTGACTTAATCAGGAGCACGAGCATGAACAACTGGAATTTTCAGGAATTAAAAGAAACTCCATCTCAAACAGGTGGTCCTTACGTTCATATTGGGTTATTGCCACAACAAGCAAATATTGAAGTGTTTGAAAACAACTTTAATAACCAGTTGGTGCAAGACCAAACCAAAGGCGAGCGTATTCGTCTTGAAGGTCAAGTGTTTGACGGATTAGGTTTACCCCTACGCGATGTGCTGATCGAGATTTGGCAGGCTGATGCAAATGGTATTTACCCAAGTCAGGCAGATACACGTGAGCAAAAAGTTGATCCAGCATTTCAGGGCTGGGGCCGTACAGGTGCAGACTTTGAAACGGGTGTTTGGAGCTTTAATACAATTAAGCCAGGTGCGACAGCAGGCCGTAAAGGTTCAACTCAGGCACCACATATTGCATTAGTCATTTTCGCTCGCGGTATTAACTTAGGTCTTCATACACGTGTTTATTTTGACGATGAAGCTGAGGCAAATGCTAATGATCCGATCTTAAATAGCATTGAGTGGGCACCGCGTCGCCAAACTCTTGTTGCTAAACGTTCTGAAGAGAATGGTGAAGTTGTTTACCGTTTTGATATTCGTATTCAAGGCGATGACGAAACTGTATTTTTTGATATTTAAGGAACACCTAAGGCTACACCTGATTATTCATGGATATGTGTAGCCTTTTTAAGGATGAATGATATGAAAATGAAAACATTATTAAGCTTAAGTTTGCTTACACTCCCATTTTTTGTAGCACAGGTGAATGCTGAACCTGTTGCTTTGGCTGCCCAGACACAACCTGCTATGACAACAGTTAAAACAATTGTTCCGATCACTGCAAAAACTAAAGAGCAAGCTTTAGCTCAAGCTCAAGTTATTGCAAATACAGCGGATGCTGATTTAGCTGAGTTTCGTATCGATTTACTCAGTTTTGCAAGTGATACAAAACAAGTGATTGCATTGGGGCATGAATTAAAAAAGATTTTAGGTCATAAGCCAATGATCGCCACCATTCGTACTAAAAATGAAGGTGGTCAGCTCGAAATTAGCGATGCTGATTATGGGAAGACTTATCAAGCTTATTTAAAAAATCCGTTCATGGACTGGTTAGATGTTGAAATGTTCCGTGATCAAAAAGTAGTTTCAGAAATTGTTCAAAAAGCACATCAAAAGAAAGTGCTGATTGTTATGTCTAATCATGACTTCCAAAAAACACCAAGCCAAGATGAAATTGAAAAACGCTTGTTAAAACAAGATCAGATGGGTGCAGATATTCTCAAAATTGCGGTTATGCCGAAATCTAAACAAGACGTCTTCACTTTAATGAATGCCACTTTAAAAGTAAGTCAGCAAACCACTAAGCCATTATTGACAATGTCGATGGGGCAATTAGGTACGATTTCTCGTGTTGCAACTGCCAATATGGGCGGAAGTTATAGCTTTGGCATGATTGGTCAGGCTTCTGCGCCGGGTCAAATCGATGTGACTAAGCTCAAACAGATTTTACAAACCGTTCAACCAACAAACCCATAAATCATAAGGATATGATGAAATGAATACATTACGTTTAACTACTCTTGCATTAGGTTTAATGGTTTCAGGAATAACCGCAGCACAAACTTATGTTGTTGACCGTTATCAAGATGATAGCAACAAAGGTTCTTTACGCTGGGCAATTGAGCAAGCTAATGCTAACCCAAGTGAATCGAGCGAGATCTTGATTCAGGCGGTAGGCAAAGCACCTTATGCGATTAAATTAAATAGCGCACTACCTGAAATTAAAGCACCTGTCAAAATTATTGGTACAGAGTGGGATAAAACTGGTGAATACATCGCAATTGATGGATCAAATTACATTAAAGGCGAAGGAGCAAAAGCATGCCCAGGTGCAAACCCTGAGCAGTATGGTACCAATGTCCGTACTATGACTTTACCGGGTTTTGTACTACGTGATGTCAATAACGTGACTTTAAAAGGATTAGATATCCATCGCTTCTGTATTGGGGTATTGGTTAACCGTTCAAGCAATAACCTTATTCAGCATAACCGTATTAGTAATAACTATGGTGGTGCTGGTGTCATGATTACGGGAGATGATGGTAAAGGTAATCCGACAGCAACCACTACAAATAACAACAAAGTTTTAGATAACATTTTCCAAGACAATGGTGATGGTTTAGAGCTAACACGTGGCGCTGCTTTTAACCTGATTGCAAATAACCATTTTATTTCTACTAAAGTAAACCCTGAGCCTTCACAAGGCATTGAAATCTTGTGGGGCAATGACAATGCTGTAGTTGGTAATAAGTTTGAAAATTATTCGGATGGCTTACAGATTAATTGGGGCAAGCGTAACTATATTGCCTACAACGAAATGACCAATAACTCGATTGGTCTAAATATGACTGGTGATGGCAACATTCTTGATAGCAATAAAGTTCATGGTAACCGTATTGGTGTTGCCATTCGCTCAGAAAAAGATGCAAATGCAAGAATTACATTGACTAAAAACTTAATTTGGGACAATTCTAAAGATATTAAACGCTGTGAAGCTGGTGGATCATGTGTACCAAATCAGCGTTTAGGTGCAATAGTATTTGGTGTACCTGCACTTGAACATGAAGGTTTTGTTGGTTCACGTGGTGGCGGTGTAGTGATTGAGCCATCTAAACTACAAAAAACTTGTACTCAACCAAATGAACAAGGCTGTAACCCTCAACCTAATCAGGGTATTAAAGCACCTAAGTTAACAGCAAATAATGGTTCAGTTAATATCGAAGTTAATGGTTTACCAAACCAGCGCTATCAAGTTGAGTTTTTTGGCAACCAAAAAGCGACTTCAAAAGAAGCTGAGCAATATTTAGGAACAATAACAGTTGCTACAGATACACATGGCAACGCAAAAGCCAATTGGAAACCAAGTGTCAAAGTTGCATCAATTACAGCGAATGTAACAGATCACTTTGGCGCCACTTCTGAGCTTGGCTTTACGCAAATTAAATAACAACAAATAAAGCGCCTCAAACAGGGGCGCATTTAGAAAAGATAAAAGGATTTAAAATGCCAAATTTAATGAAACTGAGTGTGTTAACGATTGCTGTGATGGGCAGTCAATTTGCTCTTGCAAATGAACCGTGGTCGCAAGACCGTCAATGGTTACTTGGTGATTGGAATGGCGAGCGCCAACAGCTAGAGCAACAAGGCTATAAATTTACAGCTTCTATCATGAGCCAAGCTGCTACAAACTTAGATGGTGGCTACAACGACAATAATACTTTTGAAAACGCTGCACAGCTTTCTTTAGGTGCAAACTTTGATTTAGAAAAAATCGCTGGATGGAAAGATACAACAGCGAGTCTTGTTGTGACTAAACGTGATGGTAATGCGCTTACTTTAGAGCGTATTAAAGACCCACGCTCTAGCCAACTAGGCAACGCGCAAGAAATTTATGGTCGTGGAAAAATCTGGCGCTTATCTCAAGCATGGATCAAAAAAGGTTTTGCGGATAATACCGTACAAGTCAAAGTTGGCCGTATGGGTATGTCAGAGGATTTTAATAGTTCTCAATGTGAGTTTCAGAACTTATTGCTTTGTGGTGGACAGTTAGGAAAATCAATTGGTTCAATTTGGTATAACTCACCAGTTGGTATTTGGGGTGCAAACGTTAAATATCAGTTTGCACCCGAGTGGACTTTTGGAATTGGTGCGTATGAGGTCAATCCAGACAATATTAAAACAGCATCAAATAGTGATGGTTTTAATCTGGATATGAATAATGTGAAAGGTGCAACCATACCAGTTGAGCTTGCATGGAAACCAAAACTTGCTCTATTTAATGGTTTACCGGGTGAATATAAAGTTGGTGCACTGTACTCAACCGCGGAGGCGAATGATGTTAAAACTGCGGGTAAGGTTCATGACGGGAAACAAAGTTTCTGGATTAATGCTCAGCAACAACTTAGCCATGCCGGCCAAGATCCGAAACGCGGTTTATATGTAAGTTTTAATGGCGTTGTAAATGATAAAGCAACGACTTTTGTTCAAAGTACTCAACAACTTGCACTTTGGTATAAAGGGCCATTTGACAGCCGTCCAAATGATTCGATTGGATTTGGTATCGCCAACTATGTAGTCAATGATCGTGCTAAAGATAAGCAAATCGCAACAAACGAAAGCCGTGGATATTATAGCTATGATCCGATCGCATCGAACTATATTCCAATTCAAGACGACGAATTAAATATTGAGCTGAACTATACCTATCAATGGTCTCCAGCTGTCATGTTGCGTCCAAATATTCAATATATCCATCAACCTGCTGGTGTAAAAGAGGTTGACGATGCTTGGGTGGCGGGCCTGAGTGTGAAAGTCAATTTTTAACAATGATGATGGCTGGTTAGACATGGTTTAACTGGCCCAAATGCTTGAACTATTTGTGTTCAGTATATGTGGAGTAGGATCTATGTCTGAGTCAGATTCTAAGTTTCATATCTTATTCAAAATATGGTGTTTTATATTAGGCCTAGTTTTATTAGCTACCGGTGTTTTTTACATTGTAGGTGGTGGGAAGCTAGTATCTCTTGGTGGTTCTTGGTATTTCCTTATCTCAGGATTATTTATAACGGTTTCAGCAATTAGCATTTTCCGTAAAAAAGCACTAGGTGTTGGGATTTTTGCTGCTGTTTTTGTTGGTACGGTAATCTGGTCATTTGTTGATGCCGGCTGGGAGTTTTGGCCGTTATTCTCACGCTTAATGTTTCCTGCTGGTCTTTTTGCTGCGTTACTGTTTACCTTACCTTCAATTCGACGTTATCAATTTCAAAATGGTTCAGCGGCTCCAGCGTATGCTGTTGGTGGTCTAGTCGTTATTGGTATGTTGATTGCGCTCTATCAAATGTTCCAGCCGCACCCAACAGTAGCAAGTTCAGGTGAAAAGCTACCTTTAGTACCAGTTGATCCAGCTAAAAAGCAGGTGAATTGGGAAAATTATGGAAATGATACGGGTGGTAGCCGTTTTGTTGCTCTCGATCAAATTAACCGAGATAACGTTCATAAACTAAAAGAAGCATGGCGTTTTAGAACGGGTGATTTTACAACGGGTAGTGGTAATGGTGCTGAAGACCAAATGACCCCACTACAAGTTGGAAATAAAGTCTTTTTATGTACGCCACATAACAACATTTTTGCAATCGATGCTGATTCGGGCAAGCAACTCTGGAAAGCTGAAGTAAACTCTAAAGCCGATGCATGGGAACGTTGCCGTGGTGTTGCATACTTTGATTCGACTAAACCACTTGTTCAACCAACTTTGGCTGGTGCGAATGCAGTAACTACGGTTGCGACCAATACAGCATGTCCACGCCGTATATATACCAATACTCCAGATGCTCGTTTAATTGCAGTGAATGCGGATACTGGGGAGCGCTGTGCAGACTTTGGTGTGAATGGAACAGTTAATCTACTCGAAGGCTTAGGCGATGGAACAAAAGCTCCACGTTTTGAAGTCACTTCTGCACCAACGATTGCAGGTACCACCATTGTGGTGGGTAGCCGTATTGCTGATAACGTAGCAGCGGATATGCCGGGTGGTGTTATCCGTGGTTATGATGTGATTACAGGTAAACTCCGCTGGGCATTTGACCCTCGTAATCCTGATCCTAATCATGTTCTAAAACCGGGTGAAACGTATAAACGTAGCTCGGCAAACTCTTGGGCTGCTATGTCTTATGACCCGCAAATGAATACAGTTTTCTTACCTATGGGTAGTTCATCTGTTGATATTTGGGGTGGTAACCGTAATCCATTAGACCATAAATACAACACTTCAGTTTTAGCACTTGATGCGACAACAGGTAAAGAGAAGTGGGTATATCAAACTGTTCACAACGACTTATGGGACTTTGACTTACCAATGCAACCGAGTCTAGTCGACTTCCCATTAAAAGATGGTACGACTAAATCAGCTGTTGTGATTGGGACCAAGTCGGGACAATTCTTTGTTCTTGACCGAGTTACAGGCAAACCACTGACTAAAGTGATTGAGCAGCCTGTTAAAGCTGCAAATATTCCGGGTGAACAATATAGTTTGACTCAACCTCGTTCTGTTGAAATGCCTCAAATTGGTAATCAGACTTTGACTGAGTCAGATATGTGGGGCGCAACGCCGTTTGACCAACTTATGTGTCGTATTAACTTTAAGTCAATGCGTTACGAAGGTCTATTCACTGCACCGGGTACTGATATTTCATTAAGTTTCCCAGGTTCTTTAGGTGGTATGAACTGGGGTAGTATTGCTTTCGATCCAACACATCGTTACATGTTTGTAAACGATATGCGTCTTGGTTTGTGGGTTCAACTTCTTAAACAAACCCCTGAAGATATTAAGATTCAGGCGAGTGGCGGTGAAAAAGTAAATACAGGTATGGGCGCGGTACCAATGAAAGGTACACCTTATAAAGTGAATAAAAACCGCTTTATGTCTGCTTTAAGTATTCCTTGTCAAAAACCACCATTTGGTACCATGACTGCAATTGACATGAAAACTCGTCAAGTTGCATGGCAAGTACCATTGGGTACAGTTGAAGACACGGGACCTATGGGTATTAAGATGGGCTTGAAAGCACCAATTGGAATGCCGACTATTGGTGGCCCAATGGCAACTCAGGGTGGTTTAGTATTCTTTGCTGCAACTCAAGATTACTATTTACGTGCTTTTGATTCTTCTACAGGTAAAGAACTTTGGAAGTCACGTATGCCTGTTGGTAGCCAAGGAACACCTATCAGCTATGTTTCACCTAAAACAGGTAAACAGTATGTGGTTGTTTCTGCGGGAGGAGCACGTCAGTCTCCTGACCACGGTGATTATGTAATCGCATATAGCTTAGAGAAGTGATTAAAGAGGGCAAAAGGATAAATTTTCTTTTGCCCTTATTTTTTTATATCTTTTTTATATTAAGGTATTTATGGAAATTCTATATTTTTAGTTAGATAGCTTTACCAAATAGTAAAAAAGTGCTTGAAGTTATTACTAAACTTAGAAAATTCTTATAAACGATTCGACACGAACACTAGTCATAGCCTAACTATTAAGCAATTTTTTATAATGTTTTAACTATAAATAAACTTTAAAAATTTATTAAGTTTTGTTTAACTTAAGATCGTGAATTTTAATTAAAAATAAACATTATTCAGTTTTTAATCATCAAAAACCAGTTTTTTTTGTTGGAAAAACGAGCGTAAATATATATTTATATTATATTTATATAATTTATTGCATTACGCTAGAATGGTCGGCGCAGGTTATTACTACCCAGTAATAATTTGTATTTCAGGAATTTAAGCTTTAATTGGCTTAAGGCTCATCGAAAGATGGGCCTTTTTTTATGTGCATTCTATCCTAATTTTATAAAAATCTGAAAATAGCCTAAGCATTACTAAATGAAGAGACGAAAAATGAGTCTTTAATGACAATTTAGATATGATTTGTTAGATTAAAGCCACTTGATAATAATAGGTGATGTAATGAGATTTTTAGTTCTTGCAACTTTATCTGGTTTAGCTTTAATGGGTTGTGCTTCTGTTCAGCAAGCACCTAATACACAAGAAACAATTCGTTATGCTTCTAGTCCATGTTTTGGTGCATGTCCAATATACTCTGTAGAAGTAACACCTACTGGTTTAATTCGATTTGAAGGTAAACAATATACAAAAACACTTGGTGTTAAAGAAATCCAAGGTAGCGTAAAAGATTATCAAAAACTTGCCAGTGAATTAAAAACTTATCGTCCTCAAACAGGAACTCAATCAAAAACTGCGGGTTGCCAGCAAACTGCAACTGACATGTCTAGCTATTACATTACTTGGATTAAACCTAATGGCACGGAAACAAAATTAAGCCATTACACAGGTTGTATTTCTCCAGCAAACAACAGACTAAATAAAGTTATGGAAAAGTTACCTGAACAATTAGGCATCAAAGATTTAATCTAACGATAAAAGCCCCATAATTTGGGGCTTTTTCTTGTTAAGGATATTTATAGACTTAAGAGTTTTATTTTAAGTATTTCTAAATAAATAAGCGTATAATACATATTATAAAAATATATATTGTTTGGGTAAGTACATGTCAAATATTGTTTATGCTTTCTTAGGTGGTTTGCTACTGGGCATTGCAACAGTCGGTTATTTATATATAAACGGTCGCGTCGCTGGAATTAGTGGTTTGCTTGCTCAAATCATTAATCCGTCTAAAGATATCTTTAAAGGCTCTGCATTCTGGTTTATTGCTGGATTAATTATTACACCCTTTATTTATGGTTATTTTTTTCAACCCGAAATTGAAATTAAAGCGAATATGTTTGCTCTTATCTTAGCAGGTTTATTGGTTGGTTTTGGTACTCGGCTTGGGTCAGGTTGTACAAGTGGTCATGGTATTTGTGGAATGAGCAGGTTGTCAAAACGCTCCATGATAGCAACAGCAGTTTTTATGTTCGCTGGCATGTTAACTGTTTATATCGTTCGTCATGTTTTGGGGTAATGTCATGAAAAACATTTTGGCTTTTATATTTGGTAGTCTGTTTTCATTAGGTTTAATGATTTCGGGCATGTCTAATCCTGAAAAAGTATTAGGTTTTTTAGATATCTTTGGGCAGTGGGATATTAGCTTAATGTTTGTGATGTTAGGCGCGATTGCTGTGGCATTTATTCCATTTCAAAAGGCTATAAAAAGTCCTAAAACAATCTTTAATGAACAAATTCAATTACCAATGAATACACAGATTGACCAAAGGCTAATTGCTGGTGCTTTTATTTTCGGGATAGGCTGGGGAATAGCTGGAATATGTCCAGCGCCAGCTTTAACACTTATCGGATTAGGACATTTTGAAGCGCTTTATTTTATTGTCGCAATGTTATTAGGAATGTTTATTTACCGAGTTTTAAATAAAGGAAATTAAACTTATGCAACAACCTCTAGTAAAAGATTTTTTTGATGAAAACACCAATACTTTTAGCTATGTTGTTGCAGATTTAGCGACTCGTCAATGCGCGATTATTGATAGTGTGCTTGACTACGACGCAGCTTCAGCAACTACAAAAACAACCAACGCTGATTTAATTATCGATTATGTCTTGGCGCAAAACTTCAAAGTACAATGGATTTTAGAAACTCACGTCCACGCCGACCATATGACCGCGGCTCAATATTTAAAGTCTCAATTGGGTGGTACAATTGCGATTAGTCAAAAGATTTCAATCGTCCAAGAAACATTTTCTGCTATTTATAATTTTGATTTTAAGAAATTTAATGAAAATCAGCCTTTTGATTATTTATTTGAAGATCATGAACATTTTAAAATAGGAGAGTTAGATGCCTATAACATTCCTACACCAGGGCATACACCTGCTTGCTTGAGCTATGTGATTGGTGATGCTGTTTTTGTCGGCGATACTTTATTTATGCCTGATTATGGTTCTGCTAGATGCGATTTTCCTAAAGGAAGTGCCGCTGCACTTTATGATTCGGTACAAGAACTTTATACACTTCCTAACAACATGCGCATGTTTTTATGCCATGACTATAAACCCGAAGGCCGTGATGAATATGTCTGTCAAACAGATATTAGAACTCAAAAGCAAAGCAATATTCATTTAAACCAAAGAGTTTCCAAAGACTCATTTATAAAAATGCGTCAAGAAAGAGATGCTACTTTGGCAATGCCAAAATTAATTCTGCCTTCCATTCAAATTAATATGAACGGTGGAAACTTTCCGGAACCAGAATCAAATGGCATCCGTTATTTGAAAATACCTTTCAACTACTTCTAAAAATAGCCTAAGCAGATTCATTTAGATCGTTTAAGTGTTCGAATAGCCTAAGAAACTAATAAAATTAACTCTGTAAAATAGCCTAAGAAAGATTTAAAGAACTTGTCTCAAATCCCGCGAAGTCTCTTGCAATAACGGCAAAATGTGTTGTATTAAATATTCTTCAGTTGTTTTCATAGTTGGAGAAACAATATTTAAAGCTGCAACCACTTTAAAGTCTTGTCCATAAATGGGTACGGCGAGCGCATGAACACCTAATTCGTGTTCTTCACGTGAATAACACCAATCTTGCTCTCGAATTTCTTTTAGTAACTCTAAAAATTTATCATTTTCGACATGCGTATATTTGGTTAGACGCTGAAGAGGATATTTTTGAAGCCAGTCCAATTGTTCTTGCTGGCTTAAATGTGCCAGTAATATTTTACCCGCCGATGTCGCATGAGCAGGTAAGCGGTTACCCAAATGTAAACCATATGGATTTACACGGTCGGTTTGTTGGTGGGCAGCACTACGGGCAATGGTAATGGCCTCATAACCATCAAGCACCATCACTGAATAAATGAGAGAAGTTTGGTTAGTTAACAAATTTAATAAGGGCTGAGACACTTTTGGAAGTTGAGCTGCACCTAAATAAGCTCCTGAAAATTTAAGAACTTTGGGAGTTAAATAGTAATAGTGGCCATCTGACTCAAGATAACCTAAATATTCTAATGTTAATAAGTGTCGTCTTGCTGCCGCTCGGGTGAGTCCGGTTTTTTCAGCCGCCATAGAAATGTTTAAACGATGTTGATTGCTGCTAAAGCTATCTAAAATCGCCATGCCTTTACCGATGCCAGCAATGTAATCTTCATGACGAATCGTTTTTTTGTTGTCCTGATTTTGGATTATCCGTTCATCTTTACTCATTACTGGTCCTTGTACGATAGAAGCTTAGTAGATCAATTTGCTTTACTGAAAAAGTTTAATAATTTCATGTCGCAAAAATTGATGTCTTAAATTATCCCTTAAATCTTCGTGCCAAAACATACCCATTTTAATATTGGTTATCTCAAAAGGCAGAGAATGTAAGCAAATTTCAGGACTATAAGATAAATGCTGCAAAATCATACGGGGCATGGTCAATATTGCGTTGGCTTGAGCCGCCAGAACTTGTAACGCCGTTGAGTAGTTTTGACAGCGCATAAATACATTTCTTGATATTTTTTGATGTTGGTTTAAATAAATATCTTCAAGCAAAGCACCCGTACGGCGTGATGAAACACCAATGTGGCGTCCATTAATATAGCGAGATAAATCGACTTCTTTAAGTTGGCTGCAAATGACGAACTCATCTGTTACCAAATGATCAAAGGTAATTTTTGGAGATAAATATTGTTCTAGGTCAATCACGAAATCGAGCTGCTGCGTCGCCAAGTCCGCCATAATATGTTTTCGATCTAGCTTCATACTGACAAACTGCAAATCTAAATTAAGATTTTGAAAATGTTGAGCAAGCCTTGGAAGAATAATCGGTTCAATCTCATCATGCACGGCGATTTTTAAGCTTTTTAAACTGGTTGGATCAAAGACATGTTTCTGTTGGCTAATATTTTGAATGGTTAAAAGCGCTTGCTTAACAGTTGGATAAATCTGTTCTGCAAAAGGCGTTGCAGACATTTTATTGCCTACTCGTATAAACACATCATCTTCAAGTTGCTGGCGTAATCGTTGTAAAGCATGACTAGCTGCCGACTGCGTAATATTGAGACTGCTTGCCGCATTTGAAATACTTTTTTGCTCATATATCGCGATAAATAGCGGATATAAATTGATATCAATTCGATGGAAAAAACTTAAGTCTAGGCCATGCAGGTTATGAATATTATTCATGAGGCGTTATTTAATAAAATCATTTCATTCATATTAAGTTTCAAGTTATGTTGATGTAAAGACCAGATAATGATGTAAAGGAAAAAGAATGTTTGAACTCTCCAAGAAAGCTCAGGATTTTGCAGAGCGAACAAGAAAATTTATTTTAGAAGAAATAGAACCTGTCGAAGCAAAATTTTGGGAAGAAGTTCACGAGTTAAATCCAGATGGAAACTGGAAAAAGTGGCAGTGGCCCGAGCTTTTAGAAACTCTGAAATCTAAAGCTAAGCAAACCGGTCTTTGGAATATGTTTTTACCCGATGAAAAGCTGGGTGCTGGGTTAACTGTTCAAGAATATGCGCATATAGCCGAATTAACTGGTCGTAGTTTATTGGCACCAACCGTTTTTAACTGTAATGCACCAGATACAGGAAATATGGAATTGTTATGGCGCTATGGCAGTGAACAGCAAAAACAACAATGGTTAGAACCTTTATTGGACGGAAAAATTCGTTCGGTTTTTTGCATGACTGAACCTGATGTTGCATCAAGCGATGCAACTAATATGCAAGCAACTGCACTCATCGATGGTAATGAAATTGTTTTAAATGGCAAAAAGTGGTGGTCGTCTGGCTTAGGTGACCCAAATGCTAAAGTCATTATTTTTATGGCACATACCCCAGATGAAACCAAAGACCGTCATCATCAACACTCTATGGTTTTAGTACCGATTGACACGGCGGGCGTTGAAATTCAGCGTATGTTACCTGTGTTTGGTGACTACGATGCCCCGCATGGACACGGTGAAGTCCATTTTAATAATGTTCGAGTACCTCTTGAAAACTTTATTGGTGGAGCGGGCCAAGGTTTTGAGATTGCACAAGGTCGTTTAGGACCAGGGCGTATTCACCATTGCATGCGTTGTATTGGAGCTGCTGAAAAAGCTTTAGAGCTTATGATTGATCGAGGCATGTCTAGAACGGCGTTTGGCAAAGAAATTTTAAAACTTGGTGGGAACCTCGAACGCGTAGCTGATGCAAGGGTAGCCATAGATCAAGCCAGACTTTTAACCTTGTATGCTGCTTATAAAATGGATACTTTAGGAAATATGGCTGCTTTAACAGAAATATCTGCAATTAAAGTAGTCGCTCCAAGTGTATTAGAAAAAGTAGTCGATATGGCGATTCAGCTACATGGCGGTGCGGGCGTTTCAAGAGATACGCCATTAACGGGTTTCTTTGCCCAAGCACGCAGTTTACGTTTAGCTGATGGTCCAGATGAAGTACATAAAGGCATGATTGCCAAATTAGAGTTGGCCAAACGTGGTTATTTCGGTCGTCATAAGAAAGTATAAGTTTAAAGGAAATGAAGATGTCGGTAATTGATATAGGCGGTGAAGTACGTGAAGGTGAAGAGCTTGATATTGGGGCAGTTGAAAACTGGATAAAGAACCAAGGTGTTGAGTTGGTTGGCCCAGCAGTGGTTACTCAATATACGGGCGGGGCGTCGAATTGGACTTATCGTTTAAAGTATGAAAATACCGATTTAATTTTGCGCCGTCCTCCAAAAGGAACAAAAGCGAAATCGGCCCACGATATGGCCCGTGAATATATGGTGCAGAAAAATCTTGTGCCTTATTATCCCGTGCTTCCTAAAATGGTGGCACTTTGTCAGGATGAATCGGTCATTGGCTGTGATTTTTATGTCATGGAACGCATTGAAGGCATTATTCCTCGTGCAAAATTACCGCCTGAACTTGGTTTTAATGAAGAAGATGTTCATCAACTTTGTGTAAATGTTATTGATAATTTGATTGAGCTACATCAAGTTCCTTATGAGAACACGCCTTTAGCTGAACTAGGCAAAGGAACAGGATATTGCCGTAGACAAGTTGAAGGTTGGGATAAGCGCTATGAAAAAGTCCGCACAATTAATGTTCCTTCATTTAAATATGTCCGAAAATGGTTGAAAGATAATGTCCCTCAAGACTCTACGACTTGCATTATTCACAATGATTGGCGTTTTGATAATGTGATTTTAGATCCACAGCATCCAACAGAAGTGATTGGGGTGCTGGATTGGGAAATGGCGACCTTAGGTGATCCATTAATGGATTTGGGTAGCGCTTTGGCTTATTGGGTTGAGTCAACGGATAATATGATTTTTAGATCAACACGCCGTCAGCCTACTCACTTAAAGGGAATGTTCTCTCGTAAGGAAGTCGTTGAATATTATTTGCAAAAAACAGGATTGGAGCCTCAAAACTGGGCTTTTTATGAAGTGTTTGGTGTATTCCGTTTAGCAGTGATTGCTCAGCAAATCTATTACCGTTATTACCATAAACAAACCCGAAATCCTGCATTTAAAGATTTCTGGATCGTGATTCATGCGCTACATATCCGAGCTTTAAAACTTATCGCGCAGCAAAAACTGCAAGACTCAGAATTTGCTCAGCAATCTCTACAGAAAATACAGGGTATTTTAAAAAGATGACCACAATTTATCTGGTAAGACACGGACAGGCCTCGTTTGGTAAAAGTAACTATGATGAACTGTCTGAAAATGGTGAGGCTCAGGCGACTTTGTTAGGTCATTATTTTAAGCAAATATTGAAAGAACAACCTTATGTGGTTGCAGGAACTATGCAGCGTCATGAGCAGACTGCAAAGCTCGCACTAAATGAATGCTTTCCAGATGCGATAATTCATCATAATAATTTATGGAATGAGTTTAACCACCAACAGGTTTTTGCCCGTTATGAACCGCGTTTTGAACAGCCTGAACTGTTAAAAGCTGACGTGGCGCAAGAACAGAACCCACGTGCATATCTTGCCAAAATATTTGAAGGCGCAATTGGACGATGGACCGATGGCGATTTTCATCATGAATATGATGAGTCTTGGCCACATTTTAAAGAAAGAGTCGAAACAGCATTGCAGCAACTTTGTGATGAGTTAGCAAAAACCAAGCCTCGTTATGCAGTCGTTTTTACCTCTGGTGGTGTGATTTCTGTAGCAATTGGAAAATTGCTTGAACTGAGCCCCAATCGAACTTTTGCTTTGAATTGGGCAATTGCGAATACAAGCCTCACGACTTTGCGTTTGGTTGGAAATGAAGCTCAGGTTTTAAGTTTAAATGAACATCATTTTATAAAAGCTGAGCGTCCAGATTTACTGACATGGATTTAAAATAAGGATAAAAGCATGGCGAAGACAATTTTAATTACAGGTGCGAGTTCTGGATTGGGCGCAGGTATGGCGCATGAATTTGCTGCCAAAGGCTATAACTTAGCGATTTGTGCACGCCGTTTAGACAGATTGGAAACTTTAAAAACTGAACTTGAAAATCAGTACGGTATTAAAGTCATTGCAAAAAGTCTGGACGTCACCAATTACGATCAGGTTTTTGAAGTATTTCGCGCATTTAAACAAGAATTTGGCTATTTAGACCGAATTATTGTAAATGCGGGAGTCGGAAATGGTCGCCGTATTGGTAAAGGTAATTTTGAAATTAATAGAGCCACGGCCGAAACAAACTTTATCTCTGCTTTAGCACAGTGTGAGGCAGCGATTGAAATTTTTAGAGCGCAAAATGCAGGTCATTTGGTGGTCATGTCGTCTATGAGTGCGATGCGCGGATTACCAAAACATTTATCGACCTATGCGGCAAGTAAAGCTGCGGTCGCTCACTTGGCCGAGGGTATTCGTGCTGAATTACTAGATACTCCAATTAAAGTCTCAACCATTTTCCCAGGTTACATCCGAACTGAAATGAATGAAGGTGCTAAACATCTACCTTTTGAAGTCGACGCCAAAACAGGGTGTAAAGCTTTAGTCAAAGCGATCGAAAAACAACCTGTAAAAGCTTATGTACCGCAGTGGCCGTGGTTACCAATGAGTATTGCCATGAAGGTTTTACCTTTGAGATTGGTTAATAAATTAGGATAAAAAATTACCCCCTAAAATTAGGGGGTAATTTTTATTTAGAATTTTTTGGTGTAATTGACGAATAAACGGTCTTCGCCAAAGTCATTGCCGTGTTTAACGTTGTAGTCAATACGAATATATTGCAGGGCAAAGCCTTTTAAGAGCGGCTGCTGAAATGCATAGTTTAAAATCACATTAGACTCAGTTTCGTGGTTTTTCTCACCATTAGCTGCTTTAAAGTCATGACCGTAAACATATTTCACCATCGCATTTAGGCCTGGCACATAATCTTTAAAGTCATAGCCATACATGACATGGTAAGACTTTTCATCTTCTTTGAAAAAGCCTGTGGCATTCCAGTTAATGAAATAAGTTTCTGGTAAGAAGCCATCTGGTAATGGGTAAGCCGACTCTCCAATAATTTGTTGGTAACCCAAACCAAAGGTATGGTTTTTTACTTTGACGGTTTCAAGTAAACCAATGTTCTGGGCATCAATATCAAAGGTATTGCCATCATCTTTCGCATTAAAATATTTAAATTTGGAGGTCAGGGCAAAAGTTGGTTGTTTCCACGTATGCTCAAGCCCTACATAATGCTTGTTATACAGATCTTCCAAATTGCCAAAATAATATTCGCCCTTTAAAGACGGCGTGAATTGATAGCGCAAGTCAATGTAGTTCAAACCATCAGATTCTTTGGTAATTCCATTTGATGTGAAAGAAAACTTTTTAAAGTCTTCTTCATTTCGTGGCGACACTTTTTCAACCCGACCAATTTCAGCATAGAGCTGATCTGAAAGTTGAGACTTTAAGTTGGTTCCCCAATACGATGTGAGTAACTGACGACTAGCATCGACTGCCGTTACAGGTAAATCTAGCCAGAGTTCACCGACACTCAGCAAGGTTTTGTCATAGCCCAGCTTTAAAGTCGCGCCGTATTTTAAATAGTCTGAAGCCTGAGATTGCGTTTCTTTATTAAAAGGCAGAATAGTATCTGCGACATGTTTGTCTGAACTTAAGCGCACAGCATATTGAACAGAAGCATCGGCACCAATCGTAATAGGCTTGTCTGCAATTTGCAGTGGAGTGTCATGCATTTTCGATTTATAAAATAATGACGCTGCCTGAGACCAACTACCAGTATCTTTTAAGGCATCATTATCAAAATCACGGTTGATATAGGCGTTTTTTAAAGTGAATTTCCATTCATCTTCAGTTTGCTGATTTGGATTTGCGGCCCATGAGTTGCTGCACATCAGTAATAAAGTGGCAACGGCTAAAGTGTGTGGTTTAAAACGGTGAAATAATTCCATAATCCATTTCCCAGATGTATGCCAGTCCTCGGCACTACGTAATTTTGAATATTTCGGTACTCTCTAAGCGTTTAATTAGAGAGTACATTTTGGCAATTGATGAGACCTATTAATTTAATTTTTCAAGCTTCATACTTTCACTAAAGAATTTGCAGCCTTTAAAAAGTAGGACCAAAGCCAGTACACACGAAAGGCCGCCCACAATAGATAAAGAAGAACCCACCATTAACGGACTACCAAAAACTTTATCTGTGATAATGGCCACCAATGTTGTACCAATACCGAGTCCAATTAAGTTACTCACCAAAAGGAATAGGGCAGAAAGACGTGCTCTAAATTGGTTTGGGGCTAACATTTGCAAAGCAGTTGCTGAAATCACTAAAGGGAAAGATGCGAAAAACATTGCAGGAATCAGTAAGCTGACTGAAAGCCAGAATTGATCTGTTTGGGTAAAAAATGCAATTGGAATAATCAGGCCAACAATCCCAATCACACCTGTAAACATCGGTGCATCTTGACGACCTTTTTTAATAAACCAGTCGTTTAGCCAACCTGCACAAAACACGCCTAATGTATTTGCAATTAATAGAATCGTACCAAGCATGTAACCTGTTTCAGTCGGCGCGAGTTGAAACTTTCGAATATAAAATGCTGGTGTCCAACTGGTAAGGCTGTAGAGTGCCATTGCATAAAAGGTAAAACCTAAATAATGACAAGCAAATGTTTTCGAATGCTTTTTTATAAACTGAAGGCATTGTGAAAATTTGACTTGGTCAACTTGTCCATTTTGGTTGAGCTGTTGGCCTTTACGTGTAGGGTCTTTAACGGTCAGAATAAATAGCAGACCAATAATGATGCCGGGTAAACCTACTACAAAAAAGGCAATTTGCCATGCTTTAAGCGCACCCAATAAAGGAACCTCAATGAGTGTCACGCCTTTAAGCAAGTTAATGACATAACCGCCAACTAAAAAGGCGATACCACCACCTAAAAAAGCGCCAATTGAATAAATCCCGACCGCGCGGCCTAGTTTGTCCTTACTAAACATATCGCTAAACATTGAATAAGCGGCTGGAGATAACGCAGCTTCTCCCACACCAACTGCCATGCGGCTCAAGAACAGTTGAATAAAGTTTTTACTTAAACCACAAGTTGCCGTTGCTAAACTCCAAACAATAATCCCGATTGAAATCAGTTTTGGTCGGGAAAAACGGTCGGCAATATAGGCTAATGGTAAGCCCATCACAGCGTAGAATAGTGAAAAGGCAAGGCCATGTAACAAGCTAAATTGAGTATCTGAAAGTTGAAGGTCTGCTTTGATGGGTTCAATCATCAACGCTAGAATTTGGCGATCAATAAATGAAAATATATATGCCAACATACAAAGTGTTACGACATACCATGCATAAGCATTGCTTTTCTTTTGTGTCCTTTCAACAGCGATATTACTTTGGTTCATACACTTAATCCTTATGTATAAAACGCTTAAAGAAATTGATATCTAACTTTTATTATTCCTCTGAAGTTTTCGATATTTCCCCCTTTTAGATAAGAATAATAAATAGGCTAGAAATGAGTAATTTGGTCTCGTTCAGACCGGAAGAGTGCGTCTAAACCCAATTAGGAGTTAATGGGATTTTAAAGATCATGGAATTATTATTTTCTTTTTATATGTAAAATTCCATTACTTGTTGAGTATGTTAGAATACCTAAAAAGTATGTTAAGTAAACAGATAGTAATAATTTATTGAATTAAGAAACTGATTTTTATTTATTTTTTAATATTAAAACTTATTTTGATAAAGAGCAGCGAGAAAAGAAGAACTGTTTCATGCTGCTCTTGAGCGCATTGAACCCGATATCAAGTCAAATAATTAACTTGATGGCATGAGGTCAAATAATTTTTTTAACTGGTGATTTAAATTGTGAAGCTCATCTTCTGAAAAAGCATTTAGGATGCCTGCCAAGGTAACCACACTAATTTGATTAATCTGTTCAACCAGCTCGACACCTTTGGGAGTTAATTTCACCATCGAGATGCGTTCATCGGTGGTAGAAGAGTAGACCTCAACAATTCCATCTTCTACTAAGCGATATACAGCTTTTGTTGCCGTAGTTAACTTTAAGGTAGAAAGATTAGCGATATCGGTGATACTGGCTTCACCCAAAGCATTAGTACTTAAAATGATTTTACGGCGTGTATTATCAATACCTAGTTTTTTTATTGATTTTTCAATGAGTTGTGAATATTTTCCGTTAACTTGGGAAACCCAAAAAAAAGGGAAGTTTTGAATACTCGACGGTTCTTTATTAGGAAGAAATTGTTCTAAATGATCAAGCATAGCTAAGCAATAACTTAGTGAAAAAAGGGTAATCCTATTATAAACAAAATTTTGGATATTTCCTTGAGAACAAATTATAAAAAATACTTGACAATTCCATTAAATTTTCCGATATTTTGATTGATGAATAAAAATACATGGAAAAGTGAATGAATATTGTTAGCCAAAGCGTGCACAAAGGAAGTGGCAAGCTCAAGGTGATGGTCAAGGACACAATTGATATTCAAGGTCTAAAAACCATTGCTGGTAGTCGAGCTTTATTAAATGTTGAACCTGCTCAAGATGATGCTGAGGTGGTTAAAAACATTTTAAAAGCAGACTGTGAAATTATTGCCAAAACAAATTTGCACGAATTGGCTTTTGGTATTACAGGCATTAACCATGCTTTTGGTACACCCATCAACCCTAAATATCCTGAACTTATTCCAGGCGGATCTTCGAGTGGTTCGGCTGCGGCAGTTGCAGCAAAACAAGCTGATTTTACTTTAGGTACCGACACTGGCGGCTCTATCCGTATGCCCGCTGCGTGCTGCGGAGTTTTTGGTTTAAAACCAACTTTTGGTCGTGTGAGCAGAAAAGGCGTATATCCGCCGTCAAGTTCTTTAGATTGTGTTGGTCCTTTTGCAAATTCAGTCGAGATGATTGAAAAGGCCATGCAAATTATTGATCCAACTTTCAAACCTACTGAATTTATTAGTGCACCAAAAATTGCTGTTTTAGATGTCAAAGCAGATGAGGTTGTTTGGAGCTGTATTCATCAAGCACTTCAAAAAGCAAATTTACAGACCACTTCAGAAAAAGTTGAACATTTTGAAGCAGCTTATGATGCAGGCATGCAGATTATTAATTATGAAAATTGGCAAGCTTTTGGTGAATTAACCCAAACTGGCTTAATTGGTTCTGATGTAAATGGTCGTTTATTAAAAGCGGCACACACCACTTTAGAGCAAGTAAAACAAGCGGAAGCTGTAAAAGAGCAGCTCACCCAAGAACTCGATGCTTTATTAGACAAATATGATGCCTTGGTTCTACCGACACTTCCGCAAATTCCACCAAAAGTTTCTGAAGCTGAAAACACAGTCGCTTTTCTGAATCTTACCGGTTTAGTTCGACCATTTAATTTATCAGGTCATCCCGTTATTTCAGTGCCACTTAAAACCAGTGAAGGTTTACCAGTGGGCTTACAGATCGTATCGAAGCATCAAAAAGATGAGCAATTATGCGCAATAGCTAAATTTTGTGTTGATGCAATGCAATAAATTACAAGGAGTTAGATGATGAATAAGTTGTCTAAAATGGAGTTTGCTTCTCAAGACAAAGCAGTTGACTTAGACGCTTTGTGTCAAGAAATTCGTGAACGTGCCTGTACAGGTGAATTTGATAATCAGGCATATGTGAGCCAAGACGTTATCGAAAAACTTAAACAGATTGGTGTTTATCGTGCCTTGGTGCCTAAACGTTTTGGTGGTGAAGAATGGTCACCACGACAGTTTTGTGAATTGATTGAAACCCTATCTAAAGCTGATGGTTCAGTCGGTTGGGTGGCAAGTTTCGGTATGAGCCCTGCGTATTTGGGAAGTTTGCCTGAAGATACACTTAAAGAATTGTACCAAAACGGACCAGATGTGGTGTTTGCTGGAGGTATTTTTCCACCACAACCTGCCGAAATTACCGATGAAGGTGTCGTGGTTCGTGGACGTTGGAAATTCTCAAGTGGCTGTATGGGAGCTGACATTGTCGGCGTGGGGATTTCACCGCTTAAAAATAATGAAATGCAAGGCTTACCACGTATGGCAGTGATGCCTGCAAAAAAAGCCAAAATTGAAATGACTTGGGACACCGTTGGCCTAAAAGGTACAGGAAGCCATGACTTAGTCGTCGAAGACGTATTGGTTGAAAAGAAATGGACTTTTGTACGGGGTGAACCTTCAAAACTAAGTGAGCCATTTTTTAAATATCCATCACTGTCTTTAGCGACTCAAGTATTAACCGTAGTGGGTATTGGGGTTGCAGCTGCCGCATTAGAAGAATTTGAAAAATTAGCACCGGGTAAAGCATCTATTACGGGTGGGTCAGAAATTGCTAACCGACCAGTAACTCAATATGAGTTTGCTCAAGCAGATGCGGAATTTCAGGCAGCAAAGTCTTGGTTTTATCAAACCATGGACATTGTCTGGCATGAAATTATTGCTGGTCGTGAAGCCACTGCTGAACAAATTAGTGATATGCGTCTGGCATGTACCCATGCAGCGCGAGTTTGTGCCAAAGTGACCCGAAAAATGCAAATGCTCGCGGGCATGACAGCGATCTATACCAACAATCCATTTAGCCGTTTTGTAAATGACACCAATGTGGTGACTCAGCATGCCTTTATGGGCGATGCGACTTTACAAAATGCAGGCTCAATCAGTTTCGGGTTAAAGCCAACCCCAGGTTATCTATAAGTTTTAATTTTTAAAAAAGGAATATTGAGATGGAAGTTAAAAAATCATTACGCGTTTTGTTCTGCATGGGGATTAACCAAAACTTTTTTGATGCGGAACCTGCTGAAGCAAAAGCAGTTTGGGCCGCGTTTGGTGAAATGTGGAATGGCATTCATGACTTACCGGGTGTACATGTTTTTGGAAATCTTGATGATGACCAAAGCATGGTTGGCCCAAGTGCTGGCTGGCCTTGGACCACGTACTTGCTTGCAGATGTTCCGGATATTGAAACAGTACATGCGGCTTGTAATTTGTTTAGAACGACGGTGGTGGGTGAAGGTCCATACAAGCTTTGGAAATATTGCAAAGTTGAAGCTCGTGTTGGACGCGAATTAATTATCCAACGTTAGGGCGATGGCGATGAATGACAAAGTGAATATTGCAGAAATCTTAGAGCGACTAGAACAGTTAGAAGCGCACAACGCCATTCGCAACTGCCTGAACCGTTATATGGAAATCTGCGACGAGCTCAATGCAAATACAGACCTTGAAGAGCTGATGAATCTTTTTGATCAAGACTGTATTTGGGAAGGTATTGGCGAGAAATATGCCAAATCCTTTGGCCGTTATGATTCTTGGCAGTCGATTTACGACATGTTTAAAAGCTATACCCAAAAAGAATCTCACTTTGTTATGAATGCACACTTTGTAAATTCAGAACAAATTTATGTAAATCAAAATGATGCAAATGCTTCATGGCTGATGTTGCAGACTTCAACGTTTAAAGATGGCCGTAGTCATCTGAATACAGCAAAGCTCAACGTGAAGTTCCAAAAGCAAGCAGATGGAACATGGAAAATTAAACATTTCCAAACACAGAATATTTTCAGTCGTCCCGTATCGCATTGGCACAGTGAAGCCGAATTACCGGTACCTTCCCAGGAATGACCCAGGACATATTTAAAAGGACTATTGATATGAACAGTATTATCCCGACGCATAACATTGGCACTGATTACGATACTTTGGTTCAAAGTGACCGTGCCCATACTTCTCTTTATAAAGATGAACGCATTTTTGATGAAGAAATGGAAAAAATCTTTTATAGCACTTGGGTGTGGGTTGCACATGCCAGCGAAATTCCGGAAGGTGGAAGCTATAAAACCATTAACATTGGTAAACAGCCTGTGGTTGTGGTGCGTGACCGTAAAAAGAAAGTCCATGTACTTTTAAACCGTTGCCGTCACCGTGCAGCAACCGTATGTGAACATAAAAAAGGAAAAACCAATAGTTTTGTATGTCCGTACCACGGTTGGAGTTATGCACTTGACGGTAGTTTACGTGGTGTGCCATCTCCAGAAAGCTACGGTGATTGTTTAGATAAATCAGAATTACCACTGGTGAGTCTACGGGTAGAAGAATATAACGGCATGATCTTCGCTTCATTTAAAGAAGACATTCAACCGCTTGAAGAGTTCCTTGGGCCCGCGAAAAAATGGATTGACCTGTTTATGAAACAAGGTGCGGGTTATCCAATTAAGGTGTTGGGTGAACACCGTTTCCGTTTCCCGGGTAACTGGAAAATCCAGCTTGAAAATACTACCGATGCATATCACTTCCCGTTGGTACATAAGTCATTCTTAAGTTCTGTAGATGAAAAAACAGAAGAACTCTTTAACTTTGAAAACCAACCGGGCTTTGTTGAAGATTTAGGTAATGGTCACAGTGTAATGGTGATGATTCCTGAACTGGTTGATTTAGACGAAGAGCTCATGGAGCGTCCAATACAAGAACGTTTTGAAGACTTGGCTCAAGCTTTGCGTGATGAAGGCCATGAAGAATTAGAAGTACGCCGTATTGTTCGTGCAGTCGGTGGTTCTGGCTTTAACTTAAATTTATTCCCGAACATCGCATGTTCGATGGCCTTCTTCCGTGTATTACAGCCAATTTCAGTTGCTGAAACAGAAATTCATCACTCGGTAATTACGATGGACGGTGGTCCGCAAATTGCCAACCAATATCGCCTACGTTTGCATGAACATTTCCAAGGTCCATTTGGTTTTGGTACTCCAGATGACTCAGAAGCTTGGGAACGCGTACAACACGGCGCCAATGCGGGTAATGATTTATGGATCATGTTGAACCGTGGTTTACCGGGCGAAGTCAAAACTGAAGATGGCTTAAAAAGTGATGTCAGTGCTGAAACAGGTATGCGTGCAGCATATCAGCAGTGGAAAAAGATGATGAAGGCTTAAGGAGAGAGCAATGAATATGAATCTGCAATTATTAAATGAAGTCACTGCTTTCATCTGGGCTGAAGCAGACATGTTAGACCACAGTGAATACCGTGAATGGCTCAATTTATGGAATGAAAAAGGTGTCTATATCATTCCAATTGACCCAAACCTCACTGACTACGAAAACAACTTAAATTATGCCTATGACGATAATCATATGCGTACTTTGCGTGTAGAGCGTCTGGAAAATGGTGAAGCGATTTCTACAGCGCCTAAAGCAAATACTGTGCGTAGTGTTTCTCGTGTACGTGTTATTCAAGACCAAGATAATGAAATCGTTTTGCGTTGTGCTCAAAGCTTACGTGAATTTCGTAAAGAAAATCTCAAGCATTACACCGCAGATATTACTTACCATTTGACGCGTGATGCGGCTACAGGCTTTAAGATTAACCGTAAAATCATTAACTTGGTTAACTCAACTGATACCTTAGCTGGTATTAGCTACATTCTTTAGGAGCGGTAACATGAAACAAGTTGTTTTAGTGACAGGTGCTGCTTCTGGACTCGGTAATGTGATTGCTGAATATTTTGCGAGCCAAGGCCATCAAGTGATTTTGTCAGCAAGTACGCTTGAAAAAGCCGAAAATGCCAAGGTACAAAGTCAATATGCACAAAATATGTTTCCCGTGAAATTAGATATTTCGGTTGAAGCAGATTTTCATGCTGCGGTGCAATGGATTGAAGAGAAATTTTCTAAACTTGATGTGTTAATTAACAATGCCACCGTTACCAAAGCAACGCCCGTATTAGAAATTACTGCAGCCGATTTTGATTGGGTGACCCAAGTTAACCAACGTGGCACCTTTCAAGCTTGTCAAATTATTGGTCAATATATGGCTAAAAAAGGCTATGGACGCATCATTAATATGGCCTCGTTAGCAGGACAAAATGGCGGTACTGCAACGGGTGCACACTATGCTGCAACCAAAGGTGCGATTGTGACGTTAACCAAAATTTTTGCCAAAGAATTTGCGGCAAAAGGGGTGACGGTTAATGCGGTTGCACCAGGACCGATGGAATCTCCAATCGTTCATAGTGTGGTGTCTGACGAGAAAATGGAACAGTTCATCCAGAATATTCCGGTTAAATCCTTAGGAAGTATGCATTTTATTGCTGAAACTTGTGGGTTGCTCGCGAGTCCAAATGCGGGGTTTGTGACTGGTGCAACATGGGATATTAACGGTGGTTTATTCATGCGTTAAGCCAATAGGCTACGCGTGAAAAGGGAGTTAAATCATGACTACACTTTATGATGTTGTCGTTAAAAATCGCCATGTGGAAGGTGGAAATATTGCAGTCATGGAATTTGAATCTGCAACTTCTACAACCTTGCCAAAAGTTGAAGCGGGTGCGCATATTGATGTGCACTTACCGAATGGCATGGTGCGCCAATATTCACTTTGTCAAAATCCAAATGACGAAGGAAAGTTCCGCCTTGGAATTTTACGTGACCCTGAATCACGTGGTGGCTCAGTCTCGGCTTTTGATGAAATTAAAGATGGCATGCAAATTCAGGTCAGTGAACCAAAAAATTTATTTCCACTTTTAAAAGCCAAACACAGTGTATTGATTGGCGGTGGTATCGGGATTACACCGTTAATCACGATGGCCTATCAACTTGCACACGAAGGCGAATCATTTGAGCTTCATTACTGTGGTGCTAGCGCTGAGAACTGTGCTTTTGTTGATGAAATTAAAAATGGTGAGTTAGCAAAATATACAACCTTCCATTTTAAATCCGAAGGTGCAAGCCACCGAGCATTTTTTGAATCTGCCATTAAAGATATTGACTCGGAAAGCCATATTTACACGTGTGGTCCAGTCGGTTTCATGGACTGGGTGATTAACCTTGCCACGACTCACGATTTTCCTGAACAGCAAATCCACAAAGAATATTTCCAAGTTGAAACTGATACTTCTGGAGATTCATTTGAGGTGGTGGCTGAGCGTAGTGGAAAAATCATTATGGTTGAAGCTGGTGAAACCATTTTGCAGGCTTTGGCTAAAGAAGGCATCGACATTGAAATGTCTTGCGAGCAAGGCGTATGCGGAACCTGTATGTGCGATGTAATTGAAGGCGAACCTGATCATCGAGATGTTTATTTTACTGATGAAGAAAAAGCCAGCAATGAACAAATATTGGTGTGCTGTTCGCGCTCTAAAACACCGAGATTAGTTTTAGATATCTAATGCTCTCGCGATTTATATGGATGTAAGAGAAGGTTTAGGAGAAAGATGATGAATGTATTACAACAAATAGATGAGTTTACGGTCGATCCATTACAGTTCCGACGAGCATTAGGAAATTTTGCAACAGGCGTTACTATTGTTACCGCACAAAATGCACAAGGTGAGAAAGTCGGTGTAACCGCAAATAGTTTTAACTCGGTGTCACTCGATCCACCGCTTATTTTGTGGAGTATTGATAAAAAGTCTTCAAGTTTTTCAGTGTTTGAAGAGGCGACACATTTTGCAGTCAATATTTTATCGGGTACCCAAATTGAGTTGTCTAATAAGTTTTCGAGACGAAATATTGATAAATTTGCAGACACCAATTTTCAACTTGGTGCAGGACGTGCACCAATCTTAGAAAATTGTTCTGCTGTGTTTGAGTGCGAACGCTATCAAGTGATTGAAGGTGGTGACCACTGGATTATTGTTGGTAAAGTGGTTCGTTTCCATGACCAAGGCCGAAGCCCGTTGGTCTACCATCAAGGCGCATATTCTTGTGTCATGCCGCATCCGAGCCTTCAAGTTAAGCAAACTGAACAGAACGGCGTAGACCAAACACATTATGGACACTTATATAACAATGTCTGCTATTTAATGAGTCGTGCTTTTAAAGCCTATCAAACCGACTATATTCCTAAGCAAATGGCTTCTGGGTTCCGTACTAGTGAATCACGTCTCTTACTTGTTTTGGCTAGTGGTACTGCTTCAAGTAAGGAAGATTTACCGCGCGATATTGCTATGCCAATGCAGGAAGTTGAAAGATCGGCTGAAATTCTAAAATTTGAAGGGTTGCTGGTCGATCACGATAATTTGTACGCACTGACTGAGAAAGGTAAACAAACGGCGCAGTATTTGTTTGATATTGCCGATAGCCACCAAAATGAGGTGTTTAAAAAGTATTCTGAGGAACAAAAGGATATTTTTATTACCATGCTGCGAGATTTTGCAGGAGTAGCATAAGTCCCATTAAGCTGATAAATTGAATTGATTTATCAGCTTCTTTACATCTAGCTGACTATCATCAAAACAATTCCAAGGATAAGGAATTTTTGGCACACAATTTGTTTATCAATAAAACAAGATTGCAAATAAGCCAAGACAGTGCACCACCACAAACGCAAAATTTTGAGCGGTTGCACATGTATAGAGAGGTAAGGGATGAACCAATATGTAAGCGATGCATTACTCACATGGACGCACCATATTAAAAGTGTGTGCGGCAATTTTGAAACCGATTTTGACGGAACCCGTAATTTATTCATTGGTGAAGTTCAGTGCTTTTTATTGGGCGATACCGAAATTGCTTTTATTAAAAACAATGCCAATAAAATTGTCCGAAAAGCCGATGAAATTGATCGAGTGAATAATCGTTTTTGTTTTTTGATTTTGCAGTATTCGGGAAAAATGCTGCTTGAGTATAAAAATGAAACCTTAAGCCTAAATGAAGGCGATATTGTGTTGGTCGACCCAGTCGAAACAATTTCGATGTATCCGCAAGGTTTGGTAAGTCAAATTTCAGTGCATCTGTCGCGTGAAAAATTACTGAAAGAAAATATTAGTACCGAATATTTTGGAAAACTGATTACTCAAAATATGAGTGGTTTTTTACTCAAAAATATTTTGAAAAACATGTCTGCTGAAAACATCAAACTTTGGTACGCAACCGAAGATGGTAATGCTTTTGAAGATGCACTGATTGCCTTAATCAAACCGACAATTAATTATAAAAATATAAATAGCTCCAATAATCTAATGGAAAAAGCCGAGCGATATATTATAGAAAACTTAGCAAAACCCGATTTAACACCTAAATTAATTGCAGAACATATTGGGGTATCGCTGCGTCATCTTTACCGTCTATTTCTTCAAGAAAATTTATCTATTAACAAATATATACAGCTCAAACGCCTAGAAAAAGTCAAAGCAGATTTGCTTGATAAAAGAAATAAACAAAGCTCAATTACCCAAGTTGCCTTGAAATGGGGTTTTTGGGATGGCGCTCATTTCTCAAAAATTTTTAAAAAGACTTATGGTATCTCCCCTAAAGAATTTAGAGAGGGTATGTCGGTTTAAATCTTTCATCTCACAATGTCATTTTTAGACAAGTTCGACGTCATTCTTGAACAAGCTAGCCCTATGTAACTGTGTTGAAATTAAATTCATTAGAGCAGGTTAGATAAGCTTAATAACCATAAAACTATTAAGTTGGTCTAATAAATTTCACTCACAGGAAGTGCATTTTAACTATCTGATTCAGATAGTTCAGGGATAGATGAAAAGGATGAACCCAATGCGTAAACAACGATTATTGAATGACATACAAAAAATACTGGCACTTAACTTATCAATCGCTGCAAGCTTTTGGGGACTCAATACTCAAGCGTTTGCGCATGGTGGCAAGGCCGAAATGGTGTCACTTTATCAAAACATGAGTGAGCAAGGCGCCAAAGTTGTAAAAGATGATTTTACCAATACTTATATGATTACCAAGGGTTCTATGGTGGTTCGAGCCAAACCCAATTCAGATCAGGTTTTGGTGAACGGCAAACCTTTCAAGCTCAGTGTCCCTTTACTAATCAAAGATGGTAAGCCTGTTATTGGAAAAGATTTTTTTAATGAAGTCTTCCAGTCTGGGTTAGATCAAACTTTTAAAATTGAAAATACGTTTCACCCGCTCAATAGCCTAAACTCTGACGAAATTAAAAAGACCTTTGATGTGATTAATCGCTCGAAATACGCCTATAAAAATATGCGTTTTGCCGAGTTAAAGTTAAAAGAACCAGAAAAAGCCAAAGTCTGGGATTACTTTATTAATCACAAAGAATTTAAAGAAGATCGTATTGCCTCATTTATTTTGTTAAAGGGGAGTCAAGCGATTGAAGGTGAAGTTAATCTTAATACTCAACAAATCACAAAATGGAATGTACTTAAAGATACTCACGGTATGGTATTGCTTGATAATTTTGAAGCTGTACAGCGCGTAATTGAGACAAGTAAAGAATATCAAGACGCGTTACGCAAACGCGGCATTTCCGATGTGAAGAAAGTGATTGCTACTCCACTAACTGTTGGATATTTTGGCGGTAAAGATGGTCTAGACAAACAACTCAATATATTAAAAGTTGTTGCTTACCTCGATGTCGGCGATGGCAATTATTGGGCGCATCCAATTGAAAATTTAGTTGCTGTAGTCGATTTAGATAAAGAAAAAATTATCAAGATTGAAGAAGGTGCGATCATTCCTGTGCCGATGGCAAATCGACCTTATATGTCGAATAAGCCCGTAGCAAGTAAGCTAAAACCACTCAATATTTCTGAACCTGAGGGCAAAAACTTTAGCATTACTGGCCAAACCATACATTGGGGGAATTGGTGTTTGCATGTGGCCTTAGACTCTCGTGTTGGCTTACAACTTTCAACCGTGACCTATAAAGATAAAGGGGTGAAGCGAAAAGTCATGTATGAAGGGAACTTGGGTGGAATGGTGGTTCCATATGGCGACCCTGATATTGGTTGGTACTTCAAATCTTATTTGGACTCTGGCGAATATGGAATGGGAACACTTACCTCATCTATTCTTCCTGGAACAGATGCACCCGACAACGCTGTTTTACTTGATGCTGTGATTGCAGACTATAAAGGCCAGCCTCAAGTGATTCCAAATGCCATTGCTGTATTTGAACGTTATGCTGGACCTGAATATAAACATCATGAAATTTTTGGTAACCAAGATGCGAGTGAAGCCCGCCGTGAACTTGTGGTGCGCTGGATTAGTACGGTTGGAAACTACGATTACATGTTTGACTGGGTATTTGCCCAAAATGGTGTAATTGGGATTAATGCGGGTGCAACGGGTATTGAAGCTGTTAAAGGCGTTAAATCACGCACCATGCATGACAGTACCGCAAAAGAAGACACAAAATATGGAACTTTAATTGACCATAATATTGTGGGTACAACGCACCAACATATTTATAACTTCCGCTTAGACATGGATGTAGATGGGGAAAACAACAGCTTTATGCATATGGACCCTGTGGTGAAAGCCAATGACAAAGGTGGTGTTCGTACAAGCTCAATGCAAATTGACAGTAAAGTCATTACGAATGAGCAAAATGCAGCTGAAAAGTTTGATCCTTCCACTATTCGCTTACTCACGAATTTCAACAAGGAAAATAAATTAGGCAATCCGGTTTCTTATCAATTGATTCCATTTGCAGGTGGAACACACCCTGTGGCAAAAGGAGCCAATTTTTCTAAAGATGAATGGTTATTTAAACGTTTGAACTTTATGGATAAGCAAATTTGGGTGACTCAGTACAATCCAGACGAACGTTACCCTGAAGGGAAATATTCAAACCGTTCGACTCATGATACAGGGTTAGGACAGTTCATTGGCAACAATGAGAATATTGAAAATAAAGACCTTGTGGTGTGGATGACAACAGGGACAACCCATGTGGCACGAGCTGAAGAGTGGCCAATCATGCCAACAGAATGGGTGAATACACTCATCAAACCTTGGAACTTCTTTGACAGCACCCCGACTTTAAACTTGGGTGAAGAAGAGCAAAACACACAGCACGACCATCACTAAACGGGTAAATGATCTAGAGTGGGTAATGAATTGGTTACCCACACTTGAGCACGGTTAAGCTGTTCGCAAAAAAAGGAATTTCTCAATGAAAAATTTATTTTCTCAGGTTATGAGAGGGACTCTCTTTGTCTCATTCTTTTCAACTGTGCATGCTGGTGAGCTTGAAATTAAGCCAACTTTTGAAGCAACTTTTGGGGCTTTTAGTAGCGGTAAAAGCTATAACGGCGAAAACCTAGATGACGAAAGAATAAATTGGCAAGAAGGCCATCTTAAATATGGTGCTAAGGGTCAATATACCTTTAAAAACAATCAGCTCTATGCAAGCTTGAGCGGTATTAGCTCGGCAACATTTGGTGATGGTGACGCCGGCCAAAATAGTAATGGCAAAGAACGTAAAACAGATGTGAATGAATGGATCATTGGTTTTAAAGACGGCACCAATAAAGATGAGTTAACGACCTATGATTTAAGTATCGGTCGACAAAATATTATGATTGGTGATGGGTTCTTCATTGCGGGTGATGCGTTAAATCTTGGTAAAGCGCCTGCGGATGGCACCCTAGATCGGGGCGGAGCATATTATTTGGCAGCCCGTCGAAGCTTTGATTTTACAAGTTTGCTTCAATACAAACCGCAAGAAAATACAACGCTAAAGCTGGCTTATTTAAAGTCAAACAATAAAGCACAATTTTCACCTGAACTGTTTGTGACTGATCTGATGTATCAGCTTAAATATAAGGGCGTTGGGTTCACTTACTTAAATGTATTAGACCTAGAAGATGCTGAACAGGTTTCAGGGCGAGAAGATCTAAAAAATTATGCTTTACGTTTGAATTATCAACCTTTACCAGAGCTGCAAGTTAAAACTGAGTTTGTAGTTCAAGATAAAAAAGATGTCCACGAAAATGCTGGCTACTTAGCGCTGAACTATAACTTTTTATCTTCAAAATATACGCCCTCATTAGGCTACCGTTTTAGTCATTTTTCAGACCAATACGACCCTATGTTTTATGGAAATACAGTCGGCTTTGGTACGTGGTTTCAGGGAGAGGTGGCCGGAAACTATGCTGGTCCATTCAATAAAAATGCAGATATTCACCAAGTTTCTTACATGATGAATTTGAAAGAAAACTTTATGTTGGGTGCTTTGGCCTATAAGTTCAAAACAGTAAATAAGTCTTTAACTAATGTAGACGGACATGAGTTAGATGTGTTTTCCGTCTGGTCCGTCAATAAAAAATTCAACGTTATTCCTTTAGTGGGACTCTATAAACCAAAACACGATATCCATAGTGGTGGTACTCAAAACTACGATGACAAGACCAATGTATATGCGCAGTTGATTCTGCAATACATCTATTAATAGATCCTTTTTAATGAATTGAGAGAAATAAAATGAGTGAAGTTCAGATTTTAGAAAGTGTACAGCAATTTATGGCACGTCAACATGGACATTTTATTGATGGAAAATTAGTTGCTGCCGAGCTTTTAGATAAAGTAGATATTGTAAATCCATCGACTGAACAAGTTGTTGCTCAAATTAGTATTGGTAGTCAACAAGATGTAGATAATGCGGTAAAAAGTGCTGAACATGCTTTTCAAAATGCTTGGGCTGAAACGACGCCGTATGAACGTGGCGTTAAACTGAATAAACTCGCAGATTTAATTGAGCAATATGGTGAAGAACTTGCACAGCTCGAATCGTTGTCTACTGGAAAACTTATCAATATTTCCCGCCATCTTGAAGTCGCACAATCTGTTATTTTCTTAAGATATTTTGCTGGTTGGGCAACCAAAATTAATGGTCAAACTATGCAGCCCTCTATTCCTTCTATGCAAGGTGAAAAATATACGGCCTTTACTTTAAGACAACCGATTGGTGTGGTTGCAGGGATTGTGCCTTGGAATTTTTCACTCATGATTGGCGTTTGGAAAATCGGTTCAGCTTTAACAACTGGCTGTACCATTGTGCTTAAACCAAGTGAATTTGCCAGCTTATCTTTATTACGTTTAGCTGAACTTGCCATTGAGGCAGGTATTCCGGCTGGTGTAATTAATGTAGTGACAGGTAAGGGCGATACAGGGCAATATTTAATTGAGTCGCCACTCGTTAAGAAAATCTCGTTTACAGGTTCAGTACCAACAGGCATTGCCATTGGTAAACTCGCGATGAGCAGCGATTTAACCCGTGTAAGTCTGGAGCTGGGTGGTAAAAATGCAATAGCCGTTCTGGCCGATGCAAATATTGATGAGATTTTACCGACTTTGTTGCAAGCAACTTTTGTACATCAAGGTCAAGTTTGCGCATCTCCAGAGCGTTTTTTTGTACACCGTACAAAACATGATGAACTTGTCGAGAAACTCTCGAAAGCACTCTCGCAGTTCAAAATTGGATCGGCTATGGATGAAGGAAGTATGTTTGGTCCGCTCTCTAATCAGCCACATTTTAATAAAGTGAAACATTATTTAGATATGGCTAAAGCCAACAATCAGATTATTGCTGGTGGTGAGACTCTTGATCGATCAGGATATTTTGTACAGCCGACTTTGATTTCCTTCAAAAATACGGATGATCCTTTATTTTCAGAGGAAACTTTTGGTCCAGTGGTCGGGGTAATGCCATTCGAAACTGATGAAGAACTTATTCAGCTTATGAATCAATCTCGCTTTGGTTTAACCGCTAGTATCTGGACAAATGACTTATCTAAAGCTTTACGTTTAATTCCTAAAATTGAAGCAGGGACCTTGTGGGTCAATATGCATACGTTCTTAGATCCATCAGTTCCATTTGGCGGGGTAAAAGCTTCAGGCATTGGTAGAGAGTTTTCTGATGCATTTATTGAAGATTACACTGAATTAAAATCGGTCATGATTCGGTATTAATTTTTTAATATGAAAACTAAGATATAAAAAATGGCCTACAAAGGCCATTTTTCTAGTCATTAAAATTAACCTAATAAAAAATCCTTTAGGATTTTATTAAAAGCTTCTGGTTGCTCTACATTGGAAATATGAGAGGTATCTATTTCTGCAAGTTTTGATTGCGGAATCTGTTGCTGCATAAATTCACCATCTGCAACAGTCGTTACAGGGTCTTGAGTTCCAGCAATCACTAATACTGGAACTTTGATGTCTTTTAACTGCTCACGGACATCCGCTTTAGCCAAAGCCTCACAACAATTGGCATAACCCATTGCGCTGCCAGCACTTAAGTCGTTACATAGGTTGTTGACAATTGAAGGATGACTTTGGATAAAGGGATCTGTAAACCATCGCGAAGCTGCTGTAGCTGCGATCGGTTGTAAACCTTGCTCACGTACTAATTTTGCACGGTCAAGCCATGCCTGTTCTTGTCCAATTTTAGGGGCAGTATTTGCCACAATGACATGACTAAAACGGTCAGGGTAGTGAATTGCAAGCCATTGACCGGTTAAACCGCCCATTGAAATACCACAAAAAGCAGCTTTGCTAATATTCAAATGGTCGAGTAAACGGACAACATCTTCACCTAATTGCTCTACAGTATATGGACCGTCAGACGTAGATGATGAACCGTGACCACGTGTGTCATAGCAGATCACAAAAAATTGATCTTTTAACTCATTAAACTGTTTTTGCCACATGCCATAATTGGTGCCCAAAGAATTGGAAAACACCAGAGCAGGGGACGACGACTCACCAAAAGTTTGATAGTTAATTTGTGCATCGGCAGATTGAAAAGATGGCATTTGTTTCTCCTTAAAGTGCTTCAACACGTTCAATAATCAAAGCAATGCCTTGTCCCACACCAATACACATTGAACACAAAGCGTAATGACCACCTGTTTGTTCAAGCTGGTTTAAAGCTGTAGTCACAAGGCGCGCACCTGAAGCACCAAGTGGATGACCCAAAGCGATGGCACCACCATTTGGATTTACCTTGTCAGAATCATCTGGTAAACCTAAATCACGGGTCACTGCTAAAGCCTGTGCAGCAAAGGCTTCATTTAGCTCAATCACATCCATCTGCTCTAAAGTCAGGTTGGCTTGTTTAAGTAATTTTTTAATGGCTGGTGCTGGGGCAAAACCCATAATGCGTGGTTCTACACCGACTGCTGTTGAAGCAATAATCTTGGCACGCGGTTTTAAGTTGTAAGCTTGAACTGCATCATCAGAAGCAATCAGCAGAGCTGCTGCACCATCGTTAATACCTGAAGCATTCCCCGCAGTCACAGACCCATCTGCTTTGACAACAGGCTTAAGTTTGCTTAAACCTTCAAGCGTGGTTGATGCACGTGGATGTTCATCGGTATCAATCACAACAGCATCACCCTTACGCTGAGGGATTTCAACTGCCACGATTTCTTTAGAAAAAAAGCCTTTGGCTTGCGCGCTTGCGGTGCGTTGTTGGCTCACCAAGGCAAACTGGTCCTGATCTGCACGATTAACGTTGAACTGTTCAGCCACGTTTTCGGCAGTCTGGGGCATGGTGTCTACACCATACAATTCTTTAAGTTTAGGGTTAATGAAACGCCATCCCATGGTGGTGTCTTCAATCTTCTGGCCACGGCCAAAAGCACTGTCCGACTTACCCATCACATAGGGTGCACGGCTCATGCTTTCCACACCACCGGCAATCACCAGGCTCGCTTCACCTGCTTTAATGGCGCGGGCAGCAATAGCAACGGCATCGAGTGAAGAACCACACAAACGGTTAATGGTGTTTGCCGGCACTTGATATGGTAAACCTGCAAGTAGTGCTGACATACGACCAACATTACGGTTATCTTCACCGGCTTGGTTGGCACAGCCATAGATCACATCATCGACCTGTTCCCAATCTACATCTGGGTTGCGTTGGATGAGCGCTTTAATCGGCACAGCACCAAGGTCATCGGCACGGACAGGAGCAAGACCACCGGCATAACGGCCGAATGGAGTACGGATGGCATCGATGATATAAGCGTTTTTCATTCTAACTTTTGTCCTTTACTTCAGGCCTTTTTAGCCATTCTCCGTAGATATTTCACGGTGGCGACATGGATGTCGCCTCGTTGCTCAGCACAACAGGGAGGTTGTGTCTGAGTAACAAAGGTTTTTGGTTACTTTTTTAAAAAAGTGACACGAATTAGCTGGTGGCATCTGGCTTAAACACATAAGACCCCCGTTGTGATGATTTATAAATTTTCATATCAACGGATAACATCACGGCTGTAATCTACTGTGATATCCGTAGGTCTGTTGTATAAGCGATACCTTACTTTTGAAAGGTCAAAAGTAACAAAAACCTTTGTTGAACAGAGAAGGCTTCCTTGCCTCCCTGTCCAACAGGCGACATCCATGTCGCTTGTCACAATAGTGAATTCTGTAATAGAGTTTTGCTATGCAAACCTTACCCTTGAGTCGCATCAATCAAAGTTGCACCAGTCAAAGCCTGTAACTCATCGAAGCTAAGACCTTCCACTTTCTCAATCACCTTTAAACCATCTTTAGTCACATCAATCACACAAAGGTCGGTGTAAATACGGTCAACACAGTGTTTACCCGTAACCGGATAGCTTAGCTCAGCCACAATTTTCGGTTCACCTTGCTTGGTCACATGGTCGGTAGTGATAAATACTTTTTTAGCACCAACCGCTAAATCCATCGCACCACCTACCGCAGGAATCGCATCCGGTGCACCTGTGTGCCAATTTGCCAAATCACCATTCGCTGCCACCTGAAATGCACCAAGCACTGCAATATCAAGGTGACCACCACGCATCATCGCAAATGAGTCGCCATGATGAAAAAAGCTGCCGCCTTCAAGCATGGTCACAAACTCTTTACCTGCATTAATCAGTTCTGGGTCTTCTTCACCTGCCGCTGGCGGTGGGCCAAAAGCCAACAGGCCATTTTCAGAATGAAGGAAAATATCTTTATCGTTAGGTAAGTAGCTTGCAATCTTGGTTGGTAAACCAATGCCTAGGTTTACATAGGCGCCATCTGGAATATCTTGTGCCACACGTTTTGCAATCTGGTCACGGCTGAGTTTCTGGTAGCTCATGTTATTTCTCCTTATTGCTCACTGTGCTGGCGCTACTTGTACAACGTGCTGTACAAAAATACCTGGTGTAATGATGTGCTCTGGATCTAGGCCACCTAGCTCAACCACCTCAGACACCTGAACAATGGTGACATCAGCAGCCATGGCCATAATCGGGCCAAAGTTACGTGCAGATTTACGGTAAACGAGATTGCCCCAGCGGTCGCCTTTGTAAGCTTTAATCAAGGCAAAGTCCGCCTTAATTGGATATTCAAGTACGTAATCTTTACCATCGATCTGGCGGGTTTCTTTGCCTTCAGCTAAAAGTGTTCCAAAGCCTGTTGGGGTAAATACAGCGCCTAGGCCCATACCAGCAGCTTGAATACGGCAAGCCAGATTACCTTGTGGAACCACTTCAAGCTCAACCTTTCCAGCACGGTACAATTCATCAAACACATAAGAGTCTGACTGACGTGGAAAAGAACAGATTACTTTTTTAACCGAACCAGCTTTAAGCAGTTTAGCCAGACCATAATCGCCATTACCGGCGTTATTGCTAACAATCGTTAAATCTTTAATACCGAGTTCAATCAGTCCATCAATGAGTTCAGCGGGTTGTCCTGCGGTACCAAAACCACCAATCAGAATGGTCGCGCCATCTTTAATCTGCGATAGTACCTCGCTAAGAGAGGACTTACTTTTGTCAATCATGTGAGAAACCTTAGAGCATGAGGTAACGTGATGTTATTACTACCGCTAAAAATTTATTTAAATTCTTAATGGTAGTAATAAATGGAATAAATTTTGTGAGCCAAAAGCGAACTTTTAACTCACATACACTTTCAATTAAGCGCTAGCGCGACGACGTTCAACTTCAGTTGAAGGAGCAGCAGCGGCATCTTTAACAAGTTCGATGTTAAATGTGATGTGTTTGAAAGCGTGATCTAAACCACGGCGTTGGATTTCAGCTGGGTCAGTTACATCAACTGCTGTTGCCACTAAGCCATCACGGGTTGCGAAAGCAAAGTCATCCCATAAGTACTCATCACCCTCAATGTTAAATTGAGTTGTAAGCTTGCGGAAACCTGGTGCAGAAACAAAGTAGTGAACGTGAGATGGACGGTTACCATGACGGCCTAATTTGTTAAGAAGGGCCTGAGTTGTACCTTCAGGAGGGCAACCATACCCAACTGGCATCGTCGTTAATGCAACATATTTACCATCAGCATCAGTCAAAATACTACGACGTAAGTTAAAGTCAGATTGAGACTTATCAAAGAATGAGTAGTTACCCAAACTGTTGGCATGCCATACTTCAACTTTAGCATTTTCAATGATATTGCCATCAGTATCAGTCACGGTACCTTCAATAATTAAGGTATCGATTTTGCCAGACTCAGTACCATCATCCATACGAGCAAAACCAACGGTTTCAGGCGCGCCAGCTACATAAAGTGGGCCTTCAATGGTACGCGGTGTGCCACCCGTAACGCCAGCTTTTGCATCAGCTTCATCTGCACGTAAATCAAGATAGTGCTCTAAACCTAAGCCAGCTGCTAAAAGTCCAAGTTCGTTTGCTTGACCTGCGTCTGTGAAATATTCCAAACCTTTCCATACTTCTGAAGGTTGGATGTCTAAATCTTCGATGGCTTGAAATAAATCCCCGAGAAGGCGCACTACAATTTGTTGAACACGTGCATCAACTTCGCCTTTTGCAGTGTCGACATTCATTTGTTTTACAAGCGCATCAATTTGTTGACGGTTCATACTAAAACTCCTTAAGTATGCAATACGGTTTTGGGTGGCAGCGCTGCGGGCATGTTGTTTTGCTAGCGAATAAGTGCCGCCACGTTCCTTGTTACCTTCTGAATAAATATATTTAGTTTTTGAATGCGCTTCAGACCACACACTCAAACTATTTTCTTAGATTACGAATCATCATCACGAACAGATGAAGGGTGACGATTAAGTGCCATCACTTCGATGTTCATGTAAGGATAAAGTGGTAATCCCTGTAAAATATTGTGCAATTCTTCATTGCTCTCGACATCAAAAATACTGATGTTTGAGTACTGGCCTGTAATACGCCAGATGTGACGCCATTTGCCTTGGCGTTGTAAATCTTGCGAATAAGCCTTTTCAACGGCCTTAATTTCATTTGCTTTGTCGGCTGGCATATCAAGTGGGATATGCACATCCATACGTACATGAAATAACATGGGAAACTCCTTATCCTGTTGCCTTAACGACGTAACTTCTCGACTTTCTCTTCATCAATTTCAATGCCTAAGCCTGGAGCCGTTGGCAAGTGCAATTCAAAGTTTTCGTAACGTAGCGGTTCTTTCAAAATTTCTTCGGTAAGTAACAACGGACCAAATAATTCAGTACCAAATGCTAATGTTTCAAAGGTTGCAAACGCATGAGCAGAAGCAATGCTACCTACAGGGCCTTCAAGCATAGTGCCGCCATAAAGATCGATTCCAGCCAAACCTGCAATTTTGGCAACTTCACATGCCTCGATCAGGCCACCTGATTGTTCAATCTTCACGGCAAATACATCTGCACCATGATTTTTTGCAATACGATATGCACTGTCAGGTCCAGTTAAAGCTTCATCCGCCATAATGGCTACATCAAAACGATGGGTGAGGCGAGCAAGTGCTTCGGTATTTTGAATTGCACATGGCTGTTCAATTAAATCGATTCCACCATCTTGGAGCTGTTGAATACCATGAATACATTCCAGCTCTGACCATGCACGGTTTACATCTACACGTACACTAACATCAGCACCTAATGCTTTTTTAATCGCAATCACATGGTCAACATCTTGCTGTAAAGGACGTGCACCAATTTTAAGCTTGAACGTGTTATGGCGCTTTAGCTCAATCATTTTGCGAGCTTCAGCAATATCTTTTTCCGTGTCACCAGACGCAAGCGTCCAAAGCACAGGTAAACTATTACGCAGACGGCCACCTAAAACTTCACTTAACGGCACGCCTAAACGTTTTGCCTGAATATCAAGTAGAGCGGTTTGAATGGCACATTTCGCGAAACGGTTACCATTAATATTCTTACGAATCAGTTTTAGTGTTTGAGCCACATTTAAATCTTTAACTGATGCGAGTAATGGTGCAAAGTAAGTATCAATATTGGCTTTGACACTTTCAGGACTTTCTTCACCATAGTTCAGTCCACCAATGGTGGTCGCTTCACCCCAACCTACAATACCATCCGTGGTCGTAATTTTAACGAGCACCAAAGTCTGAGTACGCATTGTAGTCACAGACAACTGGTGAGGACGGATAGTTGGAATATCCATAAGTATGGTTTCTATGGTTCTATACATGAAGTTTCAACTATTACGAACTTGTTTACATACCATAGAAGAATGTAATAGCCTAAAATAGATATAGAACGGTATTTTAAGATACTAAAAAGGTATATTAATGGAATTAAGACATCTACGTTATTTTGTTACCGTTGTGGAAGAACAAAGTCTGACTAAAGCGGCTGAGAAGCTTTTTATTGCCCAGCCACCACTCACGCGTCAAATCAAAAAACTAGAAGAAGAATTAGGCATTGATTTGTTTGTGAAAGGGTCACGTCCATTAAAAGTGACAGAAGCAGGGCTGTTTTTTTACCAACATGCCGTTCAAATTTTAACGCATACCGCTCAAGCTGCTTCGATGGCTAAAAAAATGAAGTTGGTAGAGAACATTGTGAAAGTTGGCTATGTCAGTTCACTTCTGTATGGGCGTTTACCACAGGTCATTTATCTATTTAGACAAAAAAATCCTGACATTCATGTCGAGCTTATTGAATGTGGCACACGAGATCAGGTCGAGGCTTTAAAGTTAGGTAAAATTGATTTAGGTTTTGGTCGCTTACCCATTAGTGATCCAGCGATAAAAAGGCTTTTACTTCGCAAAGAAAAATTAAAACTCGCGATTCATAAAAAGCATCCATTAAGTGAATTTCAAGATTCAGGAATTTACCTATCTCAAATTATCAATGAGACGATTTTTTCTTACCCAACGACACCTAAGCCTAATTTTTCGACCACTATTCAAGCTTTATTTACCAAATTAGGTCTAGTTCCAGCCAAACTGACAGAAGTCCGAGAAATTCATATGGCACTTGGACTAGTGGCATCTGGCGAAGGTATTTGTATTATTCCGGAAAGTGCCTGTGATATTGGAATGAAGAATCTAACTTATTTAAATATCTTAGATTTAGAAGCTTATAGTCCCATTTCTCTATCTATGCGAAACATGGACCAAAGTTCTTATATTCCTAAAATTTTAGATTGTATTGAAGAGATCTATAGCCAAGAAGAAGTGTCGAGAAATCTAAATTTATAACTTTTTAATACGTTTTAAATTGAATTATCATGTTATTTTAAAACTTTAAGATTATAGGTAATATTTAAAAGGAATTAGTAGATGAGAAAAATTTTAGGTGCAGCTTCTCTCATTATGTCTACCTGTGTTGTACATGCTGAACAATTAAATGAACAAGAAAAAACTTCTCCATATAGCGCGAATGTTACTTTTGCTAGCCAATATATTTCACGTGGGTTTCAACAAACTTGGGGTAAACCTGCTTTGCAAGGTGGACTAGATTATGCCAATCCGAATGGTTTTTTTGTAGGGACTTGGGCATCAAGTGTCAGCTCTAACTATCTGCGAGATGCCTCGGTTGAATGGGATTTTTATACAGGTTATTTAAAAACAATCGATAAATTTTCAATTGGGATGTCGGTTTTTTACTACTACTATCCAGGCGCAAAAAGTACACCAGAAACGGGGAGCAGCAGTTATAACTATGGTGAAATCGTACCTCAAATTGGCTATGGTCCTTTAAGCCTTAAATACTTTGTTACCTACACACCAGATTATGCCGGTTATAACTCTAAGACCATGGGTGGACCTGCTGGTAAAAGGTCGAGAGGTTCAAGTTATTTAGATCTGAACTTTACCCAGCCGATCAGTGAAACTTGGACTTTTGGCGCTCACTATGGCTATGAAAGAATCAAAAACTTTTCAGAGTCAAACTTTCAGGATGTTAAAGCCGAACTTATTAAAGATTTAGGTGATGGTTGGAGTACAGGACTCGCTTATACCAAGGCATGGGATAAAAACGCTTATTATAAAAAGTATAGCAATGGTGAGGTAGGCGCACCTGTTTCAAATCCGATCGATTCGACTTTTACAATGTCTGTAAAAAAGGTGTTCTAAGTTAAACTTATGAGTAATGGCTAATTAACTACGCTTGAAAAGATGCCTATAAATTCAAACTTTCAAACGTAGTTAAAAACGGCCTTTTTATTTATGCTTTTAAATTAATTACGGTAGGCAAATTAAGGACGACTTGCGCATCTTCTATAACATCTAAACGCAAAATTTTTGAAGCACCTAGTTCATTTAATAGCTTTGTTAAAGGGCCTTCATTTTTCACTAATCTTACTTTCTTTGGAAAAAGCTTTTGTGCGAAAGAAAGAATGTTTGATTGAACCTCCGTCTGGTGCCATTTGCCATCAACTACATGGAGCATAGTTGCTTTATTAATATGTGTTTCAGAATCGACACGTTTTAAAGTAGGAACAGCAGTTTTTAAACTTAAATCTAATTTTCCATCAAGATCAAAAATATTGGCTTGTACTTCTTTTGAGTTAATCTCAACATTAATTTTAGTTAACCATTTTGGTAGCTGGTAACCATATACACCACGCACTCTGGCAATTTCTGTATCGACAGGTAACGCCAAAACATGAGCATAAAAATGACGTTGACGCATCGATTTTATTAACTCTACGATATGTGGCCCACGAGCATTAGGTTGACGTACAACAATCGCAATCGACACTTCGTTATAAGGGTCATTGTCACAAACTGAATAGCTAAAGAATGTGACAGCGACCAACCCGTAACCCGGAAATGGTTGTAATGGCGTTAACTCAGCGGGAAGTTTTGCTTTAATTTGCTTAATAGGTGCAAGCATGAGCAGTTGCACATTTGCACTACGATAATAAAAGTTAGGTGCCCAGACAGGACCTACACGTGATTCCACAATTTTTTTAGGAATATGACGGAAAAAGTCGATATTACTGACAGCAGGGTCTTGAGCGACTTCATCTAAATCGGGGTTCATTCTGAAACGGTCATAATAACCACCTTGGGGTACTTTGACTTTTTGTTGCCCAAATTCAACTTCAGTAAACTGTTGTTTTGTATTCATGAAAGTTCACCTTTACATTAATTGACCGAGTAGCTAATGCTGTATATTTCAAGACGTGTTAATTTAGAACCAGTTCAGAAACTATAAGTTTAAAGTTAACTTTAAAGTCAAGATTTTAATTTTGATGATGAAAATCTTTGACATTTAAATGAAATAAAAAAGGGGAAAGATGAGAAGAATTTAAGGCGGTACTTTCATATAAATTTTATTTTAAAAAATACAATTAAGGTGATTGACCTTAAAGTTAACTTTAAGCTTAGTATAACTATCTAAACCCTTATAACGAATCAACAAGCAGTTTTTCATCAGGAGAATAAAGATGGGATATGTAACCACAAAAGACGGCGTAGAAATTTTCTATAAAGATTGGGGGCCACGCGATGCCCAAGTTTTATTTTTTCATCATGGCTGGCCTTTAAGTTCAGATGATTGGGACACACAATTGCTTTTTTTTCTTAAAGAAGGTTTTCGTGTAGTTGCTCATGACAGACGTGGACATGGACGTTCGAGTCAGGTGTGGGATGGTCACGATATGGACCATTATGCAGATGACGTTGCAGAAGTGGTTAAATATCTGAATATTAAAAATGCAATTCATATTGGCCACTCAACAGGTGGTGGTGAAGTGGCTCACTATATTGCTCGCCATGGTCAAGAAAACGTTAAGAAAGCTGTTCTTGTCAGTGCAGTACCACCATTGATGGTTAAAACTGAAAATAATCCTGAAGGTTTACCAAAAGAAGTTTTTGACGATCTGCAAAATCAGGTTCTCACCAACCGTGCGCAATTTTTCCGTGACTTGCCCTCTGGCCCGTTCTATGGTTTTAACCGACCAGATGCGAAACCATCTGAAGGTATTATTGCTAACTGGTGGCGTCAGGGTATGACAGGCAGTGCAAAAGCACATTACGATGGTATTGTGGCGTTCTCACAAACTGACTTCACCGAAGATTTAAAGAAAATCACCATTCCTGTTTTGGTGTTGCATGGCGATGACGACCAGATCGTGCCTTATAAAACGTCTGGCGTAAAATCTGCTGAGTTACTTCAAAATAGCCAACTCAAAATCTACCCAGGTTTTTCTCACGGTATGTTAACTGTCAATCATGAAGTGATTAATGCTGACTTGTTGGCGTTTATTCGTGAATAATTTAAAGCTTTAAACTTTAAAAAAGAGGCCTATTAAGTGCCTCTTTTTTATTTATAAGTAAATGAAATTGAAAGTAATAAATATAGAAATGCTAAAATGTATTGACATTAAAGTTAGCTTTAACCTTAAAGTAAAGCCATACTGAATGAGGTCATTCCAATGAAAGTGTTCGAAAAATTAGTATTCCCAAATGGCTCATATGTTCCTAACCGTATTGCTAAAGCGGCAATGGAAGAAAATATGGCTGATTTAAACCATGCACCATCAGAAGAATTAATGCGTTTATATCAGGCTTGGGCAAATGGTGGCGTAGGTCTAATTATTACCGGAAATGTGATGGTAGATCGCCGAGCGATGACTGGACCGGGCGGTGTAGTGCTTGAAGATGAAAAGCATCTGGATACTTTTAAAAAATGGGCACAAATTGGTCGCTCAAAAGGTGCTCAGATTTGGCTTCAAATTAACCATCCGGGGCGTCAAATGCAATCAAATTTAGGGCAACAAACATGGGCGCCTTCTGCTGTTGCTTTAGATTTAGGAAAAATGTCAAATCGCTTTAATACGCCAAACGAAATGACTGAATCCATGATTGCAGAAGTGATTCAGCGTTTTGCAAACACGGCACGATTAGGTGAAAAAGCAGGATTTACTGGTGTGGAAATTCATGCAGCGCATGGGTATTTATTAAGCCAGTTTCTTTCACCACTGAGCAATAAACGCCAAGATCGTTGGGGTGGTTCTTTAGAAAACCGCGCTCGTATTTTAATTGAGATTGTTGAAGCAGTTCGTAAAGTAGTTTCACCACAGTTTACGGTTGCAGTGAAATTAAATTCGGCCGATTTCCAGCGTGGCGGTTTTAGCGCTGAAGATGCTCAGCAAGTGGTTAAAATGCTAAATGAACATGCAGTCGATTTGGTTGAACTTTCAGGCGGTAGCTATGAAGCGCCAGCCATGCAAGGTCAAGCATGTGATGGTCGTACACTTGCTCGCGAAGCTTACTTTTTAGAATTTGCACAAGAAATTCGTAAAGTTGCCAAAATGCCTGTTATGGTCACAGGTGGCATACGCCGTAAACAAGTCGCAGACAAAGTGGTTGAAAGCGGTGTCGATATGGTTGGCATTGCCACAGCTTTAGCGATTGAACCCAATTTGCCAAATGCTTGGAAACAAGGCCAAAATATTTCACCTGAACTCAAGCCAATTACATGGGAAAATAAAACATTGGCTTCACTTGCCAATATGGCTGTGGTCAAATTCCAGTTACGTAATGTAAGCGCTGGTAAAAAAACAAAACCAAATGTTTCACCAGCTTGGGCTTTAATTTTGCAACAATCAGCGATGTCATGCCGTACCCGCCAATACAAAAAAGGTATGCGTGACTATTCATTTGCTTCTTAATAAGTGAGTTGTGTTATGACAAATCCGAATGATTCAAACTGGATAATTTATGGAGCAAATGGTTACACGGGCGAGTTAATCGCTCGTGAAGCTGTACGCCAAGGTCTAAAACCAACTTTGGCTGGTCGTAACAAAGCTAAGGTTGAAACACTCGCTCAAGAGTTGGGACTCGACTATAAAGCTTTTGGGCTCGATAACGTAAATGCGGTCAGTGAGCAACTCCAAGGTTTTAAACTGGTTATGCACTGTGCAGGGCCATTTTCAGCAACCTCAAAACCCATGATGGAAGCTTGTATAAATGTCGGCGCTCACTATTTAGATATTACGGGTGAAATCGCTGTATTTGAATTGGCACAGTCACTGAACAGCCAAGCTGAAAAAGCCGATATTGTGCTTTGTCCGGGTGTTGGCTTCGATGTAATTCCGACAGATTGTGTCGCTGCTGCGCTCAAAGAAGCATTGCCAGATGCGACCCATTTAGCACTTGGTTTTGACTCTCGAACAGGGTTTTCGCCGGGTACAGCCAAAACAAGTACAGAAGGCATGGCTGAAGGCGGAAAAATTCGTAAAAACGGAAAAATTACCACCGTTCCATTAGCACATTATGTTCGGACCATTGATTTTGGTGACAGTAAAAAAAGTGCCATGAGTGTTCCGTGGGGAGACGTATCTACAGCGTTCTATACAACAGGCATTCCAAACATTGAAGTGTTTGTACCTGCATTCCCTAAAATGATTTTTGGCGCGAAAATGATGAACTATTTACGCCCAATATTAAAAATCAATGCTGTGCAGAAGTTTATTAAGTCACGTATTGAAAAAACGGTTGTTGGGCCAAATGAGGAACTCCGCGCGAAAGTACCTACTTATGTTTGGGGTGAAGCCAGAAATTCACGTGGGGAAATCAAAACTGCCCGCATCCAAACGGAAAATGCTTATAGCCTTACCGTAAATGGTTCACTGACTGTGGTGAATTATTTACTCAAAAATACCGTGAAAGGCGGTACATATACGCCAGCAAAGCTGATGGGCTATAAGCTAGTGACTGAGCTGCCGGGTTCTGGTCCACTGGTCATTAATTAAAAGCTTTTATTAAAACAGCATGTTTATAGATAGTCCCGAACAAGGAGTCATTCTTGTTCGGGTTATTTTTAAATATTTCAAGTAAATATAGCTTTCTATAGATGAAAAGAAAATAGAAAACAAAACACTCCATAAGAAATAATTTAAATTGAATATACTAAAAAGCGATAAAATTTTTTTATAACAAAGGAATGAAAATAATGAGAAAACTCATACTATTTCTACATGCATCGCTAGACAGTTTTGTCGAAGGTCCAAATGGGGCAATGGACATAGGCTGGATTGCTTACGATGCCGATTTGGCTAACCATGCCAAAGAAATTTTGAGCACTGCTGATACGGTGATTTGGGGACGTGCGACTTACCAAATGATGCATAATTATTGGCCAACCATGCTTTCAAATCCAGAAGCTTCAGAGCATGAACGCAATCATGCTGAGTGGATTGAAAAGACTGAAAAAATCGTTTTTTCAACCACATTAGATACGGTTGAATGGAATAATTCCCGTCTTGTAAAAGACCATGTCGAAGAAGAAATTAATAAGCTGAAACAGCAAGCGGGTAAGGATATGGTGATTTTAGGAAGTCCACGGTTCGCGCACTATCTCATGCAACTTGGTTTAATTGATGAATATAAAATTACGGTTTCGCCCGTTTTAATTGGTAGTGGCTTACCACTATTCCAAGGTATTCAGCAAAAGACCAATCTTAAACTCATTGAAAATAAAACGTTTGCTTCAGGAGCTCTCGGGCTTCACTATCAAAAGATAAGCTAATTTTTTCTATAATATTTATATGAAAAAAACCAATTACAGCGTTGGCCTATAATTGGTTTTTTTCAAGAAAAGTTCTATTTAAAGTTTAAAACTACGGTGTATTTACTTTGTCGAAATAGAGGGTCATAAGCCGTTCTGCATTTTGCTCACACGTAATTTCATCGGGTTTGTCATTAATGGCATTAATCATGGTACGTAAGTTTTGCTTACTCACCTTTAGCTTTTGTTCTAAAAGTTCTATTTCCTGAATTTTTAATTCAATGGTTTGGATGAGTGCATCATGGTTCCAAGTGGCAACTTTTGAAGGCAAAAAAGCTTTAATTTCTGCTAAAGAAAACCCGACTTGCTGGGCTTGTTGAATGAGAGAAAGTTGCTTCAAGTCGTTATCGGTATATTCACGATAACCATTCGATTTTCTTTTTGCTTTAGGCAAGAGTTTGATCTGCTCGTAATAACGAATTGTAGGGGTGCTTAAGCCGCTTAATTTCGATAACTCGCTAATATTCATAGCTACAGACTCTATTGACATTCAAGTTAACTTTAGACTTATAGTCACTTAAAAGCAAGGTTCATAACTTTACCAAGCACACACTTTCAGTAACAGCTTTCTATGCTTTGATAGATGAAAGAATAGAATTATAAATATGGAAATGAGGTGAAAAAAATGTCTAAACGCATATTACATGTCGTGACTAATATTTCACGCTATAAGGATGTTGATGAACCAACAGGGCTATGGTTAGGCGAACTTACCCATGCCTATGATGAGTTTGAAAAGCAAGGTTATATACAAGATATTGTTAGCCCAAATGGTGGTAAAACACCGATTGAACCTAAGTCACTTTTGCCTTTAGTTGCAGATAAGTCTGTTAAAGATCGAGAAAAAGATCAATCTTTTATAATGCTGCTGGCAAATACATTTAAGCCTTCAGATATCAATTGGCAAGACTATGACGTGATTTACTACACAGGTGGTCATGGTGTGATGTGGGATTTTTTAGATAACCCTGAACTGCAAGAAATCACCAAAAACATTTATGAAAAAGGTGGGATTGTTTCGAGTGTTTGTCATGGCTATTGTGGCTTGCTCAATGTACGGCTTTCAAATGGTAAACGACTCATAGAAGACAAAAAGTTAACTGGCTTTGCATGGAGTGAAGAGGTTTTGGCAGGGGTAGCGAAAAAAGTCCCATACAGCGCCGAAGAGCTAGCGAAAGAATATGGTGCTCGTTATGAAAAGGCTTTTATTCCTTTTGCTCCGTATGTGGTTCAAGACGGCAACTTAATTACCGGACAAAACCCTTTTTCAGCTAGAAAGACAGCTTTAGCGATTATAGAAACGCTTGAAAAGAGTGCTTCGTGAAAATCACTCAAAGTTATAAATAAGATAAGCCGAGCGCTTAAAATGAGTGTTCGGCTTATTTATATCAAACTATGAGCGCCACCAATAATTTTCGACATTTGGTTCGTTTAAGTTTAAGAGTTCTCCCATTTGCGGTGTACTAATCGCTAACGCTTTTTCTTTAGCTAAACCGACAATACGTTCGAACGGGTCATCCCAAGCATGAAGTGCCAAATCAAAAGTACCGTTATGTACAGGTAACAAATGACGACCTTTTAAATCGATATGTGCTTGTAAAGTTTGCTCTGGTTGCATGTGAACATCAGGCCATTCGGGGTCGTAAGCACCAGTTTCTAACATGGTGAGATCGAAAGGGCCATAGCGATGTCCAATCTCTTTAAATCCATCGAAATAGCCTGTGTCACCGCTAAAAAATACACGTAAGTCATTATCAATAATCACCCACGAAGCCCAAAGCGTCGTATTGCTATCGCCCATACCACGGCCTGAAAAATGATGAGCAGGGGTAGCTACCAATTTTAGTCCATCCACATGAGTAGTATCCCACCAATCAAGTTGTTGAACTTTTTCTGCTGGAATTCCCCATTTAATAAGTGTGTCACCCACACCAAGCGGTGTTAAGAAATGCTCAACCTTATCGTTAAGCTGCATGACTGCATGGTAGTCGAGGTGGTCGTAGTGGTTATGTGACAAAATCACGCCTTTAATGGGTGGTAATTCGGCAATGCTAATTGGGGGCTGATGGAAACGTTTTGGTCCAAGCCACTGAAAAGGTGATGCACGCTCTGAAAAAACTGGGTCAGTTAACCAAAACTCATTTTGTAGTTTTAACAAGATGGTTGAGTGGCCCAAACGAAATAGAGAGCGATCGGGTGCACTTAACAACTGTTCTTTCGACAAACTTAAAACAGGAATTTCTCTGTTTGGAACAGTGTCTTTTGGTTTGTTAAATAGAAACTTCCACATGAGCTGGAGCGTTTTGCCAAAAGAAGGCTTGTGTTGGTTGGGACGCGTATTTCTAAATTTGCCATTCTGCTGTTGAGATGGCATTAAGGGAGAAGGCAAGTCTGTTGTGTTTGAAATAGTCATCTTGTTTTTCCTTATTGGAACAAACCTATATGTGCAAATAAGAACTTGGGCTAAGTGCTTATTTTGATTTATTTAAATAAGTATTTACTCACTCATTAATTGGTTTAAAAATAAGGACGCTGTGCATCCTTAACTTTTATCTAAATTGAAACTGCATGCCAAAACGCTTCAAAACCAGATTTACGATAACGCTCGGCCTGAGAAGGGTCTTGGGCAATAAAATTAAGTGTAACTTCTGCAAGCGCACCTAAAATTGAAGCAATAAATAACGGTGGATAATCTCTTAATTTGCCATCGTTAATGCGTTCTTGAATATTTTGGGTGAGGTCACAAAAGGTTTGCATACCAATTTGTTTGCTTTGCTCAGTAATCTGTTCTGAGGTTGAAAGCTGTGCCATGACTTTTCGTTTAAGAGGAGCTTCTAAACTCCAGTCCAAATAGCTTTGCCAAATATGTGACATTTGTGTTTGCAGGTCAGAATCAGCAGGGTAACCAAGCATCATGACCTGACGTAGTTCAGCCTTTAGTGAAAGATATAACTGGTTCAGCAGTTCTTCTTTGTTGCTAAAATAGGTAAATAAAGTACCTTCCGCGACACCAGCGACTTTTGCAATTTTTGAGGTAGACGCACGTTCACCAAGCTCTGCTAATGTTTCAATAGCAGCACTTAAAATTGCATTACGTTTATCTTCACTGCGTGGACGAGCCATATATAAACACATTAATTGAGTGATTACTCAATCATACATAAAAATAGCAAGACAGCAAGATATATTTTGTTAGATCTACATTATTGATTCGTTCTAAATGTAATGGGTGTTTGACCTGTCCATTTCTTAAAAGCTCGTGTGAAATTTGTAGGTTGTATATAGCCCAGATAAAGCGCAATTTCTTGTATATCCATATCACTATGAAGTAACAAATGTTCAGCTTCTTTTTGTTGAGCTTCTTCAAGCAGTTGCAGATATGAAGAACCGACTTGGTTCAAATGGCGCCGTAATGTTCGGCTAGACATGTTTAAGCGAGTCGCAATTTCATCAAATGAGGGATAACCCACCTGCGGTTTTAAGTTTAGTTCGGCCTTTACGGTCAGGCATATATCTTTAATTTGCTCGGAAAAACGGATTTGTTCAGCTTCACACTGCACCAGAGCTTGTTTAAAGGCAATCGGATCTGCCATTTTAATGGGTAAATCTAGAAGCTGTTTTTTATATCGAATTTGATTAGTTGCTTGGTTAAATCGAATAGGTGGCAATAAATGCTGATAGGCTTTGTGATAGGTAGGTTCTGGCCAATCCACCCATAACTCAATTTCAGTAAAGTCATGCTCTATCAAAAACTGACCAGCTTGAATCACCCCAATCATCAAACATTCATAAAAAAATCGTCTAAGCTTTTCCACTTGCGCGGGCTGATTGCTGACAACAGGATGAGTTTCTTTAATTTCAATAATAGAAAATTCATGATCGTCTAGCAGAGCAATGCGGTAATCTTTTAATCGCATATTGAAGAATTGCGTTGAAACATCGAGAGCCTGATGTAAGTTTGGGCTACTCATTAACGCATATCCCATCGGGCCATGAGCAGTTAAACGCAGTTTTAGCCCATATTCATATCCTAAGCCAGAATCTTTCGACAATAACAAGCTTTCCCATGCCAGTTTAGACCACTGCACAGGAGTAATTCGCGCATCTAGTTGATCTAAAAGGTTTAAGGGAATTTTACTTTTCTTCAAAATTTCAAGCGCAGAAAATCCTTTGTCGACCATGATTTCTAGTAACAAATGCGCATAAGAAATAGGAATGCTGGCTTTGGAAAGCCCATAAGGATCTTTCATATTGTTTTTTATTATGGCCGAAAATGATTATCAGTATGTCTGATCCACATCTCACGCTCAAGTTAAAAGTTCGGAATAATCAATTTACTATATTTTGAGCATCAATTATGAGCTTACCTATTCCACAAGCTTCCTCTCGAGTTGTGATTACTGGCGCTTCATCGGGCATTGGTGAACAGCTAGCAAAACAGTTTGCTATGCGCGGTTATTCGTTAGTTTTGGTGGCTCGCCGTGTAGAAAAATTAGAGGCACTTGCTGAAAAATTAAAAGCCGAATATCAAATATCCGTAGATTTATATCCATGTGATTTGGGTGATCGGGCGGCGCGAGCTAAATTTCGTGATTATTTAGAAAATATTGAAGTAGCCATTCTTTGTAATAACGCTGGATTTGCGACTTTTGGTTGCCTACAAGACTTAGATGCAGACAGAGAGCGAGAAGAAGTTGAAGTTAATTCAGTGGCAATTCATGACCTGACTTTAGCTGTGTTGCCACAAATGATTAAAAGAAAAGCTGGGGCAATACTCATTGTGGGTTCTACTTCTGGTCATCAGCCGACTCCAGCAAATGCAACTTATGCAGCAACCAAGGCATTTGCCAATTCTTTTGCCGAGTCATTACATAGCGAACTTAAAGGGACAGGGGTTAGCTGTACGCTACTGGCTCCAGGGCCAACGAAAACTGGTTTTAACGAAGTTGCAGGCATTACAAAAATTGATGGTGTAGGTGGCGGTCTCGTTTGGGTAACAGCAGAACGCGTCGCCAAAGAAGCCATTCAAGGAATGGATCGGAATTGTCGAATTGTGATTCCGGGTTTCGTGGCACAGGCTCAAACGTTTGGAGGGCGTTATACACCACGCATTATTTTACTGCCCATTCTTAAACAAGTATTTTCGAGATTAAGCCCATGAAACAGTTGATTAATGACTTACGTGTGCCTATGGGTTTAGCCAATCTGGGCAATAAGCTTTATCACAATGCTCAATATTTGACTGCTGTCGTTGAAGTTGATGAAAAAGCAATGGCGCGCTGGTTACCGTCTGGAATGACGCTGGTTAAACCTGCCAGAGCTGATTTGTTTTGTGCTTATTTTCCCGAAAATGTCTATACGGGCGCTTACCACGAAGCGGGTTTATTTGTTCATATTAAAGTTGGCAATAAAACAGGAATCTTTTGTCCTTGGATGATTTTGGACGATGACCGCGCCATGATTATTGGCCGTGAATTGTTAGGCTACCCTAAAAAGATGGGGGAAATTAGCTGGGAAAATGATGGCAAACGCATTTTAAGCAAAGCTTCACGCCGAGGTACAACACTCATTGAAATGGAAGCCAAGCTGGGTGAAGTTATTCATGATGCACCTCCAATCTTAGGATTGCCGCATCGGAATATTACGGGTGGGTTAGGAATTGGTTTACCACGTGAAGTTCGATTTACCCCGAAAGAGCATCCAGTTGAAGTGCGTCAGGTTGAAATGAACTTACGTTTTACAGGCACAGCAAACGATCCTTTACATGATATGGGGTTAGGCGAAGTTATAGAGGCCAGACTACATCGCGTTGATTTGTCGGGAGGGTTAATTCCACCGATTCAAATACCTCGGTTACGTACGCCGTTATTTTTATTACGTCAGTTTAATCCACGCGTTTTATAGCTGGAGAATAAAGATGAATGCAGTTTTTGAGTCAAAGCCAGCACAAGATTTTTTTAAAATTTCCGCATCAATTGACATTACTGTGCGCCAGTTAGACTTATCTTTTCCAGATGAAATACCAGAGTTTTGGTTTAAAGATAATCCTTTGCTGACCATGTTATTTACTGCCTTATCAAGTGCGTTTCCAGATGGTGAACGGCAGTTTATTTATAGTGTGCGTAATTATCAGGACAAAATTAGCGATCCTATTTTGCTTAAACAAGTCCGAGCTTTTATTGGCCAAGAAGCTCATCACGGCAAAGAGCACGATGCGCTTAATGCTGTCATGCTTAAAAAAGGTTATCCCGTTGAACGTATTTATAAACGTTTTAAAAAGATGAACCGTATGTTGCAGCAACGATTTTCTTTAGAGCATCAGTTGGCTTGCACGGTATGTATGGAACATTTAACGGCAATTTTAGCGGACTATTTTATTAGTATTGCACCCGAAGACTTAGCGTTGTTTGATGTTCATTTGCGAAAAATTTGGGCTTGGCATGCCATTGAAGAAACAGAGCATAAAGCTGTGGCGTTTGATGTCTATCAATCTTTAGTGAATAGACCTTATTTCTTACGGTTGGTGATGTTAGAAACCACGCTTTCTTTTCTCATAATTACCACCAGAGGAACAAAAGAGCTTTTAAAGGCTTCTGGCAAAAATAGAGATTTTAAAAGCCTATTTGTGGGTTTGAAATATTTGCTTGGTGGTCAAGGTGTGATCCGAAAAATTAGCCGCAGTTACTTAGATTTTTATTCTAAAGATTTTCATCCTTGGCAACATGATAACCGTGAGCAAATGATGAAATTAAAAGACCTATATCTTAATGAATGATTTTTAAATTTAGGAAGAAACAAAATGACAAAACCTAATTCAAAACCCACATTAGCAAGTCCTTTAACGTTAGCCTGTGGCATTAGCATTCCAAACCGAATTGCCAAATCTGCAATGAGTGAACAACTTGCTGATCGGCATGGTTCACCGACCACTGACTTACAGCAACTCTATGCAGCTTGGGCTAGAGGTGGAGCAGGGTTGTTAATTACTGGCAATGTCATGATTGACCATCGTGCTTTTGTTGAACCAAGAAATGTGGTTTTAGAGTCAGCAGAATTTCTGCAAGCAAATAAGTTATGGGCTCAGGCTGCTAAGGCCAATGGCAGCAAAATTATTATGCAAATTAACCATCCCGGCCGTGTTGCAGTTTTACCACTTTTGAAAAAGCCAATAGCCCCTTCAGCAGTTGGGCTTGATTTACCTGCTATGAATATTATTCGCATTCCTCGTGCGATGACCGAAGGAGAAATATATGAGCAGATCAATCGATTTGCTCAAACTGCGAGGCTGGCTATTGAAGCTGGTTTTGATGGAGTACAGGTTCATGCAGCACATGGCTATTTACTCTCACAATTTTTATCACCTCTAGCCAATGTTCGGACAGATAAGTGGGGCGGTAGTCCTGAAAACCGACGCCGTATGCTCATTGAAACAGTTCAGGCTGTGCGAGCTGCAATAGGCAAAGACAAAATATTAAGTGTAAAACTCAACTCTGCCGATTTTCAAAAAGGCGGATTAAGTCAGGAAGAATCGATAGACATTGCATTAGCTTTAGAAGCAGAAGGGATCGACCTATTAGAGATTTCAGGCGGGAATTATGAATCCCCTGCACAGTTAGGCTATGCGCCAGATCGTTCTGCTCAGCGTGATGCATATTTTATTGACTATGCCACTGCACTTCGTAAACAAAGCAAATTACCACTCATGTTAACAGGTGGACTGCGCGATGTAGATTTTATGAACCATATTGTTGCCAATGGTACGGTCGATTTGGTTGGATTGGCTCGGCCTTTTGCAGTACAGCCAGATTTAGCCAAACAACTGTTAGCAGGAAAATCGGTATTAAAACCAGCAAAAATTCCAGCCATTGGATACAAACCCGTAGATGCCTATTTACAACTCGCTTGGCATGCTTCGCAATTTCGCCGTATTAGCAGTGGGCAACAACCCAAAGCGATTAAGGGCTTAGTGCGAACATTGATTGCCTTTGGTCCACGTATGGGTTTTAACATTTTGACTCAGGATTAATGGTAAGCGCTTTTGATATATAAGGATTTATTATCATGAATAGTTTAATCAGACAAAACCATGTGATTGTTCCGCGGCGTCCTGTATTTAATTTTACTGAAACGCCAACGCATTGGATTTATGACGATCCAATAGTTTCACAAATATTAAATTCAATTAACCCAATTACACCTGCACCAGAACGTTGGTTTTGTGAGACGTTTAGAGATGCATTGCCTTATATTAAAGATGAAAAACTGAAAGAGGCAGCAATTGCTTTCATTAAACAAGAGGGTGCTCATAGTTATGGGCACACTCTCGGAACTCGGCATATAGAGGCGTTAGGGATTGATTTAAGTCGTTATACCAAGATGACGAATTGGATATTTAATGACATGATTGGCCCAAAACCATTAGGCTATGAATTGAAGCATCCACGCTTAAAGTCGATGTGGCTAACGACCCGATTAGCAATGGTGGCCGCGGCTGAGCATCTGACTGGAGTATTAGGGGATTGGGTTCTCAATGCAGAGGGGCTACAACAAGCACCTGTCGATTTGGAAATGTTACGTTTATTGCAATGGCATGGGGCTGAAGAGGTTGAGCACCGTGAAGTAGCCGATGCAATGTTTAGATATTTTAGCAATAGTAATGTACTTCGAGTGGGGGCAGCGGTTTTCACGTTCCCTCTATTTATTGTTTTGGCTTATGTTGCTGTCGAAAATCTAGTAGAACAAGATGCGCAATTACCACATCGTTTTCGTTTCAAAGATTATTTCCGAGCAGCTCGACAAGACCGTGTGCCTAAAGTTGATAATATAATATTTGCATGTTTGCGATACTTTAACCCCAACCACAGCCCTTTAAATGAAGGGTCAACTGAGCAAGCCTTAACTTTTTTATCTACAATAAAAGAACTTAACTAAATAAAAGCTTGTACGAATATTGCTTCTTTTAGGCTCAAAAATAATGAATAAGACCTTTTAATTCATCTTATTAATAGTCTATAGCCGCCATATGAGCGGCTATATAATTTTCGAACCCTTGCGTAATCTAGATAATATTTGAGCTATGTACCTTATTCATCAAATTGTAAAACAACTTTCCCTTTTGCTCGTCCAGTATTTACATATTGGAGCGCTTCTTTAATTTGAATAAAGTCATAGGTTTGGTCAACTACGGGTTTAATTTTTCCAGCTTCTACCAGTTCAGTAATTTTTGAGAGGTATTGACCATTGGGTTGCATAAATAAAAATGAGTAAGTAATGCCGAGTTTTTTTGCTTTATGTCGAATTGACCAGCTTAACATCGGAATAACACATTTTAGGAACCAGTTTGGATTAATTACCTCTGCAAAAGCATGGTCAGGTGGCCCTGAAATACTAATAAGACGTCCACCACGTCTAAGAACGTTTAGTGATTTTTCTAAGGTTTTTCCGCCTTGTGTATCTAAAACTACGTCGTAGTCTTTAAGCTCTTGCTCAAAGTCCATTGTTTTATAGTCAATGATAATGTCAGCACCTAGCTCTTTTACCCAACCACTGTTTTTGGCACTGGTTGTGGTTGCAACCGTAGCGCCAAGAGACTTGGCAAGTTGAATTGCAATTGAACCCACACCCCCAGAACCTGCATGAATCAGCACTTTTTGGCCAGCTTTAACTTTTGCAATTTCAACCAGTGCTTGCCATGAAGTTAGGGCAACCAAAGGCAGGGCGGCTGCCTGTTCCATCGAAATATTTTGCGGTTTAAGTGCAAGTGAAGACTGTTGAACCACAGTATATTCAGCAAATGCGCCGTTTAGATCGGTCTTGGCATAAACTTCATCACCCACTTTAAACTGGGTAACCTTCGAGCCTACTTCTACCACTGTACCTGCAAAATCATTCCCTAATATAAAGGGGAACTTCACTGGAAGAATTGCTTTAAATTCGCCCTCTAAAACTCTTAAGTCGAGAGGGTTGATGCTTGCTGCATGAACTTTAACAAGCACTGTATCGTTAGTTACAGAAGGCTTGGTTTGTTCATCGAATTGTACATTATCAATATTGCCATAGTGGCTAATGTAGGCTGCTTTCATTTGAAACCTCTATTTCTCAAAATTATTTTAAAGTTTTATAAGCGTGGGTTTGTTCTAAACTTTCAAGCTGCGGTGTATTAATTTGTCAAAGATATTTGCAGGTGCAAATCGTCTTAACGCTTTTAAATTTTTTGCAGTTTTTCCTGCTGTGTAGCGTGGCACAACATGTTGACTTTGAATGACCGCTAAAATTGTATTGGCAACGACACTCGGGTCATCTGACTTATTAATTGAATTAATCATTTGTTTATGTAGCTTTTCACGAGTTTGATCGTAAAAAGAAATTTTATTATCTGCTTCAAGTAAATTCACACCTAAAGAAGTGTTGGTATAAGCAGGTTCAATAAGTGACACACGTATGCCTTGAGATCTTAATTCGTGATCTAAAGATTCAGAGTAACCTTCAAGTGCATGTTTTGATGCAGCATATAGTGCGCCAAAAGGCAGAGGTAAAAGCCCAAGAATTGAACTGATATTTAAGATCAATCCTGATTCTTTCTGACGCATGTGCGGAATTACCGCACGAGTCATGCGAACTGCACCGAAAAAGTTGGTATCAAAAATAGCCTGTGCTTGCTGCATTGAACTTTCTTCGGCACCAGCAGGTGCGATTGCAAATCCTGCGTTATTAATTAAGACATCAATTCGGCCTTCTTTCGCAATTACTTTTTCAACGGCGTGGGCAACGGAATCTTCTTGATTTACATCCAACTCAATAAGATGAAACTTATGATTTGATGAATCTTTTGCTCGTCGGCTTGTGCCATAAACAACAAAACCTGCCTCATGTAAAAGCTCGGCCGTTGCCAATCCAATACCCGAAGATGCGCCTGTAATCAAAACTACTTTGCTAGACATATCATGTTCCTCACTTAAATTTTGTAGTCAATTCACGAATGAATTTCGACTTGATTTTTTAATCATAATCTAAAAATAAAATAGTTACTACTAAAAAGATAGTGACAATGCTTTTTTGTCTATGTATAGTTAGTACTAAATCGATATTAACTCTGTTTTTATCTTTTCTCTCTTTGAAAGATCACTCATAAAAACAGATGAATCAGATCAATGAATTAAATTTGAGGATCAGAGAAATGAAATTTTTATTAAATACAGTTGCTATGAGTTTGACGGCATTATCTGTTTTTAGCGCTCCCTTAACTCAGGCAGAAGTTGTGCCATCGGTTTCTTTTAATGAACCATCAATTCAGGCACATAAAGTGTCATCAAGTGCTGTTAGCAATCCGCAAGCAGGGCAACACGCCGAGCAAGATACAAATTGGAAGAATGTACCAACTCAATTTATTAGTGCAGGTGGCGTTAACTTCGCTTACCGAGAATATGGTCAACAAAACGGTGGAACACCTGTCATTTTCTTAAACCATTTAGCTGCTGTACTAGATAACTGGGACCCACGAATTATTGATGGAATTGCGGCTAAACATCATGTTGTGGTGTTTGATAATCGCGGCGTTGGTGCTTCGACTGGTGAACCAGCAAAGTCAATTGAACAAATGGCAGATGATGCGATTACTTTCATTCAAGCAAAAGGGTTTAAACAGGTTGATTTATTCGGCTTCTCGATGGGCGGCATGATTTCACAAGAGATTGTTTTGAAGCAGCCAAATTTAGTTCGAAAAATGATTTTATCGGGAACTGGCCCTGCGGGCGGTACTGGAATTAGTACAGTCGGGCGAGTTTCTAATTGGGATTTAGTTCGTGGAATGGTGACTGGTCAAGACCCTAAGGTTTATCTTTTCTTCACTCGTACAGAAAATGGTAAAGCTTCTGCAAAAGCCTTTATTCAACGTATTAATGAACGTACTGAAAACCGTGATAAAGAAATCACTATTTCTGCCTATCGTGCCCAGCTTAAAGCATTAAAAAAATGGGGAAGTAAAAAACCTGCTGACCTTTCTGTGATTCAACAACCTGTTCTTGTTGCCAACGGTGATCATGACCGAATGGTGCCAACAGTAAATACTTATGATTTAGCAAAGCGTTTACCGAATAGCTCACTTGTAATCTATCCAGATGCAGGTCATGGGGGAATATTTCAGTTTAATGAAGATTTTGTAAAACAGTCACTTACATTCTTAGCGAAATAAGAACTTAAATTTAGGACTATGACCATGACAACAATTACACACCAAACAGCCGAGACCCAATTCATTGAAGTAGATGGAGCAAATTTTGCCTATCGTCGATGGGGTAATGCAAATACAGAGCAACCACCGCTATTTTTTCTTCAGCATTTCCGAGGCGGTTTAGACAATTGGGATCCACTGATTACTGATGGTTTAGCGCAAGGACGTGAAGTCATTTTATTTAACGGTCGCGGCATTGCTTCATCTACTGGCCAGCCCCGTACTCGCATTGAAGATATGGCAGACGACGCGGCAGCAGTTATTCGTGCACTAGGCTTAAAGCAGGTTGACCTATTAGGCTTTTCACTGGGCGGGTTTCAGGCACAAGATTTAGTACGCCGCCATCCTGAACTCGTCAGAAAATTGATGCTTTTAGGTACAGGGCCAAGAGGGGGTAAACCACGCGGTGATGACCCAGAAGTAGCTGCATTGGTATTGAAACATGCAACAACTGCTGTGCCATCTGAAGAAGACTTCCTCTTTTTATTTTTTGGCCGATCTGAAGCTGCTATTCAGGTGGGTCATGAATTTTGGCAACGTCGCCATGAGCGTAAAAACCAAGATCCAGCAAGCTCAGTTGAAGTCATGCAGGCACAGATAGAAGCCAATATGCATTTTTTACCTAAACTTGATGAACAAGATCCTTTTGCACATTTACGTGAGATTAAACAACCTACTTTCATTTTAAATGGTGTCGATGATGTGATGATTCCAACCATCAATGCATATCACATGGCACTTAACATTCCAAACGCTCAGCTATTTATTTATCCCGATGCAGGTCATGGTGCCCAATTTCAGTACCCTGAACGCTTCGTAAAACATGCAATCCAGTTTTTAGATGAATAATGCCCATGAGTTCGGTCCATTCAATTTGATGAATCAAGAAGATAAAAATGATGAAATTTAAATTATTGCTGTGGATGCTGACCAAGCTCATGCAGCGTGCTGTAAAAAAGAACCCGAAATGCGCAGCTTATGTGAAAGATAAAAATGTCATCTTTCAGATTCAAACAGCAAGTGGTGAAGGCCGCTATTTCGAAGTAAAAAATGGCAAGATTAACTCTTATTCAGGGCTAACCAAGTCACCAAGTTTTACCTTTACGTTTAAAACGGGTAGCAAAGGTTTTGCTGTGTTGTCAGCGAAAGACAGTGTAAACACTTTTTTAACTGCACTTAAAACACAAGATCTTGTCATTACCGGAAATTTTGTGGATGTGATGTGGTTTCAAAGTTTAGTGGACTTTATTCAACCTCATTCAAAATCCTCTTTAACTGTGTGAGATAAGCCATGACTCATCTGCAATTAAAAACGAATCTTTTGAATCAGCCTTTAACTTTACCGAATGGTGTCATCATTCCAAACCGGTTAGCGAAGGCTGCAACCAGTGAAACTTTAGCCAGCTATTCAAATAATCCAAACGAAAAACATGTTCGGCTATATCAGCGTTGGGCGGCATCAGGGATTGGGATGATCATAACTGGCAACATTATGATTGACCGTAAAGCCTTAGGTGAGGCTGGCAATGTGGTGGTTGAGGATGAGCGTGATTTTGCAATTTTACAGAAATGGGCAAAAACCGTGACCGAACAAGGTTCTCAATTGTGGGCACAGTTAAATCATCCGGGAAAACAATCACCGAAAGGATTAAATGTACGTAACATTTCTGCATCGGCAGTGCCATTTGGTGCAGAAATGCAGTCTTTATTTGCAACACCTGATGAAGCAACACACGAAGAGATTTTAGAAATTATTCAGCGTTTTGGGCGTAGCGCTGCGATATGTAAAAAGGCTGGCTTTAGTGGAGTTGAGATTCACGCTGCTCATGGTTATCTGATTAACCAGTTTTTGTCACCTTTGCACAATTTAAGAAATGATGAGTGGGGCGGTACACCAGAAAAACGTCGCCGTTTCTTAATGGAAGTTTATACAGAGATCAGAAAACAAGTCGGTAAAGAGTTTCCTATCGCGATTAAGCTTAACTCGGCAGACTTTCAAAAAGGCGGGTTTACCGAGCAAGACTCCTTAGAAACCATTCAGGCATTAGCGAATGCAGGCATTGACCTGATTGAAATATCGGGTGGCACCTACGAATCTGGAGTAGCCAAAGCTCCACAAAAAGCATCGACAATTGCACGCGAAGCTTTCTTTATTGATTTCGCAGAAAAGGTGAGAACACTTGTTAAAACGCCGTTGATGGTAACAGGTGGATTCCGAACTGTAGAAGGTATGGATCAAGCTTTGCAGTCACATGCATGTGATGTTATTGGAATTGCAAGACTTATGGCAATTGAACCTGATGTACCCAAATCTTTACTGGCAGGAAAAAATGGTTTTCAGTCAGTGCAACCCATCAAAACTGGCATCAAAAAAATTGATAGTCTGGGGATTATGGAAGTACTTTGGTATACCCAACAACTCAAACGGATTGGTAAAGGTAAAGAGCCGAAACCTAAAGAAAGTGGCTTATGGGCATTTATTAAATCAGTTTTACTCAGTGGTTGGGGAACTTATGCAACCCAACGTAGCCGAGCAAAATAACCAATTTATTTTTATTAAGATAAATTGCTGCGATGGGCTTGCGGCGTCTTTCCAGTCCAAGCCTGAAACGCTCGGGCAAAAGAGTTTGAGTCCTCAAATCCTAATAGAAAAGATATTTCAGAACTCGACATATCGGTATTGCGTAAATAGTGATATGCAAGAGATTCACGTACATTATTGAGAATTTGCTGGAATGATGTACCTTCATTTTGAAGTTTACGTTGAAGTGTGCGTGTGCTCACTGCCAGCTTTCGACTCACTACCTGCATTGATACTTCTCCAGCCGGTATGGTTTCCAGTAGCGTGCTATGTACTCTTTCTGACATACCGGACTTTTTATCCAAGTCAGCCAATCTCTGGCGCAAAGAAGGTTCAAAGAAAAGCCACATTTTGTGATTTTCAGTCAGAAAGGGCCGCTCCATATCTTCAGTTAAAAAAACTAAAGTCGCTACAGGGCTATTAGTGAGGGACGTACCAAAAAAAGCTTCATAGGCGATCGTAAAATCATCTCTTAAATCTGATGCCGATGGCCAACTAACTCGTAATGGTTTCACAGGGGAGCGGGTTGCCAAACGTACAAGCTGTACAAAAAAAACGAGCTTAAAAATAAGAAATACATCTGGTGGTTGTCTGGTATTGTCCATAAAGCCAATTGAGACAGTAGTGTGCATTACGGTGCGGTTTATCTTGAAGATCATTGGGGCAATGAGTCTGACGTACTTTGCCATTCGTTCAAGAGCACAGCTCATATTGGCACTACACAGAGCAGCAAAAAGCTCAGGATCAAACCAGTCTGATGACATTACTTTTGCTATTTGTAAAGCAGCAGGAATGTCGGCATTAACAGACATGGCCTCGTCTTCAATAGCATTCCAGAGTTTGAAAAAACTTTCAGGATTCAAGCGAACATTTTGGCGAGCAAAAAGGTCGCCAGGAAGTTGCGCACGACGTAAAACTGGCGAGGCTTCAATACCCGCATCTTGCATCAACAGGCGCCAGCCTGGCCAGATTGAATAGTCTTGCATACCGTTGTTTCGATGAATATTTTTTTTGATAGTCATCTCTTCATTCTAGAGAGGAGATGACGCCATCTCAATAGCGAAACGCGCCAATTAACCTTCATTTATATTGGCGTATTTAGCGATTATATTGGCGTGCTACGCTAGTGATGGTCACTATAATTGTCGACAAAATACACCCTGAGATTAATGATTTAAAATCTTGAGGTCGGTAAAAAATGAAAAAGACAATTTTGATTACAGGCGCTTCATCTGGTTTTGGACTGATGCTAGCCAACCAACTACATAAGGCGGGATTCAATGTTATTGGTACTAGCCGCCAGCCCGAGCAATATGAGAATAAGGTACCTTTCAAACTATTACGACTCGATATTGATGATGACAGTTCCATTCAGACGTTTATAAAAGAGTTATTTTCTTTTACTGAGCAACTTGATGTACTCGTCAACAACGCAGGCTATATGGTTACTGGCATTGCAGAAGAAACCCCAATTGAAGTTGGGCGCGCACAGTTTGAAACTAATTTCTGGGGCACTATTAAAGTTACAAATGCTTTACTACCGTATTTTCGCAAACAGAAGAAAGGTCAAATTATCACAGTCAGCTCAATTGTCGGTTTGATTGGCCCACCTAATCTGTCTTATTACACTGCTTCAAAACATGCGGTTGAAGGTTATTTTAAATCTCTGCGTTTTGAATTAGATCATTTTAATATTAAGGTCAGTATGGTTGAACCAGTGTGGTTCAAAACGAATTTAGGGAACAGCTCAGTTTCAACATTGGAACGTACTATTCCTGACTATGATAGTTATCGCCAACTCGTACAAGCCGCCACACAAAAAGGTATGGATGAGGCGGAAGAGCCAGACGCCGTAGTATCAACTATCACCAAGCTTATCCAAACTAAAGAACCTAAATTCAGTAATCCAGTTGGAAAGATGACGGGCTTAATTCTTTTCTTACAGAGCTATGCTCCCTGCATGTTCGAAAGTTCGATTCTTAAAAGTGTCAAAACTGCCAAATAGATACTTAAATATTTACGCAATTTACTCATTCTTTTTTAAGGATATGAAATGAAAAATTACTTATGTAAATGGATCCCACCACGTGCAGATTTTCTCGGAACGATGTCTGATGATGAGAAGAAATGGATGGGACAGCATGGCGATTTTTTAAATAAACTTCTCGATCAAGGCGTTATTGTCGCCCATGGTCCTGTTATTAATGATGGGAATGGGTATGGCCTTTCGCTTTACCAGATTGCAGATGAAGAGGATATCGCTAGCTTCACGTCACAAGATCCAATCGTAAAAAATGGTGTCGGCCATTATGAGCACTACGTCATGCTTCATTTGGCTTCACACGTCTAATTTCTTAAATTTATAGAAGATATTATTATGAATATTAAAGGTTCAGTCGCACTTGTTACAGGTGCAAATAGAGGGTTGGGTGCAGCTTTTGTACGTGCATTACTCGCTGCCGGTGCCAGCAAGGTCTATGCGGCAGCGCGCAATCCATCGAGCATAACAATTGAGTCAGGTATAGTACCTGTTCGTTTGGATGTCACCAGTCCAGATGAGGCTGAAGAGTTAGCACGAAAACTGGGCGACGTAAATTTATTAATAAACAATGCAGGTATCGGTGGATCTGGGTCTATTCTTTCTCCTTCATCTATCGATTTACTTCGGGATCAGTTCGAAACAAATGCAGTTGGGCCACTGCGGGTAACTCAGGCATTTGCACCAATTCTGGCTACTCACAATTGCAGCGCTGTAATTAATGTGATCTCAGCGTTAAGCTGGGCTACTTTACCTGGAGTTACAGGTAGTTATAGTGCTTCAAAAGCAGCAGCTTGGGCTTTGAGCAATGCTATGCGACAAGAGTTAAAAGCACAGGGAACAGAGGTTTTGTCGCTGCATGTTGCTTTCATAGACACAGACATGGCTCAAGGATTAGCTGGAAATAAAACTTCACCTGATGTTATTGCACAAATGACAATAGCTGCTTTAGAGAGAGGGGAATCTGAACTCTTAGCAGATGAGATTACCCAAAACGTGCATGCTGGACTGACAGCCGAAACGCCAGTTTATCTAGGCATGTTTGAGTAAATTAATAATGAATGAATAAATATAAAAAGCTCTGATCTGTAAAAAGCACTCCAATTGAGTGCTTTTATATTTAAATCATTCATTACTTTTGACTGATCGGGCGAGTACCAATTTCGGCTCCCGTCACTTGGTCAATTACAATAGGTTTGATTTCAGTGCCTTGTTCTGCATCAATGAAAGTTACCATTTTCTCAGGTTGCTCAAAGGGTTTATATTTTCGACCCCATGCACCAATCACAAATAAAGCTGGTAAAAAATCTTTACCTGCTTGAGTTAATACATACTCTTCACGTGGTGGGTGTTCAGAATATTGTCTTTTTTCGAGTAAGCCTTCTTCTACTAAAACAGCTAACCGTTTTGTTAGCATGGTTGGTGCAATGCCTAAGCTTTTACGAAACTGATCAAAACGTGTAAAACCTGCATGAGCATCTCGTAATATCAACATGCTCCACGCATCACCTAAAACTGAAAGTGTTCTGGCGATTGGGCAGACTTCAAGATTGCTATTTTTACTCATATCAAATTAATCAACTTAATGGTGACTACTAAAAAAATAGTAACACAATTCCACTTAATAAGCTATTAAGGGTTTGTATTAGTCTAAGAAAATGATTGTATTTATAAGATATTATTAAGTTGATATTTATAGTTTTAGTTAATTATGTAATCTAATGAAAAACAATAATTAATTAAATAATTTCTAGCCAATTTCACATTGACACCTTAATTGTTCAAGATTACCATTTGCGGGCTGGCCTACATTGCCAGTCGGTTTTGACGGACCGCTATTTCAACCACTTCAGGACTATTTCTTCTGAGGAATAGTTTTGTGTGCACACCTCGTTCCCTCCCGTAGCGGTAGGACGGGAGTGGGACACTTTCGAGTGTGCTGGAGTTGAAACCAGTCCGTCAACCCGCTTCCGTTCTGCCACCATAATTTATAATGCTTTGGCAGAACTCCCAAAAGAAGGAGTTGGCTATGCATATTCATAAATTATTGGCAGTCACTGTCAAAAACTATCTCGACACCACTTAAATCAATTTAAAGCAGCTTGATTGCCTATAGGCTTTTTAGGCTTTAAATCATTACGTCTAAAACTTAGCAACAATAAAACTTGAGATGTGCCAAGCACAGTCTTTACGGCTTTGCTGTGCCTTTTTTTCTCCCAGAAAAGGCACAGGCTTTTTAATCTCATTTAGAAACAACAAGAATTTATAACGGCAAAACTATGTCAAATTTAGAAATATCTTCGAAAAAACTACATGTTATTCAAACTGCTATACACCTATTTACAACTTACGGGTTTCACACAGCGGGCGTAGACCTGATTGCTAAAGAAGCCAAAATTACCAAATCCACCTTTTATAAATATTTTGGCTCAAAAGAAGGCCTGATCGAAATTTGCATTGCCTTTCAAAAAAGCTTGCTCAGAGAAGAAGTGCTTGCCATTATTTACTCAGGCCATTACCGCACTTCAAAAGATAAACTCAAAGAAATAATTGTCTTACATGCCAACTTTAATAGCCTGTACTACCTTTTACTAAAAGCCTTTTTTGAAATTAAAATCCCTTACCCACAGGCTTACCGTATGGCAATAGAATATAGAAAATGGCTACTTCATGAGATTTTTGACCTCATTTTTAATTTAGAAACCCATGAGTTAAAACCAAGTGCAGATATGGTTTTAAACCTAATAGATGGCTTGATGTTCCAGATTTTAAGCTCAAATAGTTTGGATGAAAGGGATATGGTGGTGGAGAGGTTTTTTACTATTAATTGAACATGTTTTTAGTTGTTTGGTTTTTGAGTATATTTAACAAAATCAAACATATATTAAAATAAAATTATTTAGAATTATTTCATCATAATTTGGGAGTTTGCTTATGAAATTGTTAGGAATATTATCTATCCCTTTTATTATCTCTGCCTGCGTTACTAATCAGAATGTGCAAAAGGAAGAAACTCCAGAATGTATGAATTATCATGCAATGATGACAGCGCCTATGCCAGTAGAAGCAATGGAAAACTTAAAAAAAGCTTGTTACGAATCTAGAAAATAGCGTTGAGCATTTATATTTAAAAAAAATTTATTAATACGAGAATATTAAGTTAAAAAATAACTGCTGACTGTTCTTATTTTTGCAACTTAAGTTCTTATTTTAGTAGCTTGTTTTAATCTTTCGAAATCAGAAATATAAGAATGTTTTTATCAAGTATAGAACATTTAATTTAATTGTATATCTGAGGTTTCGAATGAAAAAGATCTTTTTAAATACAACACTACTAGGCTTAATGTATTTGAGCATAAGTCATGGAGCCAATGCTCAAAGTACGATAGATATTCCAGAAGCTCCGTCTACTGTAAATGCGGTTTATGTTTCCCAATCGAGTAAAAAAGCTTTAAATCCATCGGAAAAAATTGATCGGCTATATAACCGAAATCTTCAACAAGAGTATGTACTGCAACGTATGACAGAACATACTTATTTTTTTCAATCTCAATTTTATGGAACGATGTTTTATGTAGGTGAAAAAGGAGTACTGTTATTTGACCCAGTTGAAAATGCTGGAGAAAAGATTTTAAAAGCGATCTCAGAAGTAACAAAACTACCTGTTACAACAATTGTCTATTCGCATGCGCACGCTGATCATATCAGCTCAGCTCCAGTAATTGTTGAAGCTTCTAAAAAGGCAGGTGTCAAAGTACGTATTATTTCATCTGATGCTACAGCAGAGCTTTTAAACCGAATTAAAAGTAAATTACCAAAACCTACGGAAACAATTGCTTTTAAAAATGGTAGTTTTAATTTTGAAGGGGTGAATGTTCAAGTACATGGTTTCAAATATGCAGCACATACTGCCGATACAGGTGTTTGGTTAATTCCAAGTGAGAAAGTTGCACATATTCCCGATCTAATAAATGCCGACCAATTACCTTATTGGGGTTTCGCTGGTGCTGAAGTTCCTCTTTATTTTGAAGAAAATTTAAAAGAATTAAAAAGTTTAAATTGGGTATTTCTGAGTGGTGGCCATGGAAATGTTGGATCTAAAGCTGATGTAGATTTCTATTTAGAGTTCCTAAAAGATATGAAACAAGCAGTGGGCCAATCATATGGCGTAGTGCAGTGGGGAGTAGGAGCTCCTGATCCTCAGAAAACAAATTCACATATGGCCCAGCTACCAGCATATCTTGATGCAATAGGTAATCAGGCAACTGAATATTTGCGACCAAAATATGGACAATATTATGGGTTTGAAACTTCAGTTCCAAAGAATGGTGAAATCACAGCTTTATTAATGTATGCCTATCAATAGTAAAAAAAGTCTATACCTAAAATCAGGTATAGACTTTTTATATATTGATTTTAATTAGATATCCTGCATTTCTTTGAGTAGAGGAGGAATTTTTTCGATTAAGAAATCAAGAAAAACCTTTGATGCTGGTAAAGCACCGCTTCGAGATGGAAAGATTAAATGAAAATTTCCAGTTGGAAGTTCCCATTCAGGTAAAACGACGATAAGTTTCTTTTCTAATATCAGGCTTTTGCATTTTAACAAAGGCAGCAAAGCGATACCTTTTCCATCGGTAGCTAAACAATTAAGCAAAGTTAAACTTGCAGCTTTGATAAATGGTTTTATAGGCAAACTTACATTTTCATTAATAGTTTGATTGCTAAAGAACCAAGTTTGATTTTCATTTTCGATATTACTTAACAATTTATGCTTACTTAAATCGCTAGGATGCGTAGGTGTACCATATTGGTTGAGATATTGTGGACTGGCGACTAATACTGATTGTGTATAACCAAGATGTCTCATCACTAAATTGTGATCGCTATCTAAGTTCTGTCGAATACGGATCCCAATATCGACAGATTCTTTAAGGATATCAACTCTCTTGTTAGTGACAATAAATTTAATTTCTACTTTGGGGTATCTATCCATAAATTCAGGAAGAATGAGAGGCATAATTCTTTCTGCAACATCTATAGGAATGCTTACAGTAATTGATCCAATCGGCTCGCCGCGCAACTGATCTATTAAGTCATAAACAGTTTGCGCTTCTAAAAGCATTGATTGTACATATTGATAAATCTGCTCACCGATTGCCGTAAGCTTAATTTGTCTAGAATCTCGTTGTAATAATTTAACGTTTAAATTTTTCTCTAAATTTGAGAGTCTTCGGCTTAATTTTGATTTAGATATACCTGTTTTTTGTTCTACTTTACTTAGACCACCATGTTCGACAATTAAAGCAAAAATATATAAATCATTTAAATCTTTCATCGGTGTTTTAACCTTAATGAACCAATAATTTATCTTACTTCGAACTTTATCTTTGTTGGTTGCATTTTTTGCAACATATGTTCCCGATTATAGGGCTTAAGTGGCAAATATAAAACGAATAAACTCATTTCACGACTTAAAACCCTTATAGGTATGAAATGAAACTTTTACATTTAGACTCAAGTGCTCTCGGTGAATTCTCGGCTACTCGGGAGATTGGGCAAGCAGTAGTTCAAGAGTTAAAAAAACATGGTCCTTTAGAGGTAACCTATCGCGATTTGCATGTAGAACCACTTCCACATTTTTCAAAACACTTTGATAGTTTGAGTGAAGAAGCCCAAGTTGATGAACGTATTCTTCAACAATTTGAAGAAACGGATATTTTTGTACTAGGGGCACCGATGTACAACTTGAGTATTCCCACCACTTTGAAAGCATGGATTGACCGAATTTTAATTGCAGGTCGGACTTTCAGATATACAGAGAATGGGCCACAAGGCTTAGTTTCTGGTAAGAAAGTTATTATTGTAAGTGCTCGCGGTAGTGCTTATGGTGATCAATTTCCTATGGATCATCAAGAATCTTATTTAAAAGATATTTTTAATTTCTTAGGTATACAAGACGTATTTGTAGTACGTGCTGAAGGAATGGCTTTTCCAACTCGTTCTCAATCAATTAGTAAAGCAATTAATAGTATTCCACAAATGTTTGCTATTCCTGCTCCAAACTGAGAGAGAATAATCATGACTAGAATTAATAACGCAATCGAAAAAATTATCCAACATCCAAAAGTATTTGGATTTGCATCACTTCTAATGCGGGTAATGATATCTGTAATTTTTGTCTTATCCGGATTAGGAAAGATATTTCAATATTCGAGTAATGCTGGATATATGGAGTCTATGGGAGTGTCGTCTGCATTATTGCCATTAGCAATTCTGGTTGAGTTTGGAGGTGGTTTCCTTGTATTGATTGGTCTTCAAACGCGACTTGCAGCATTTCTATTGTTTGGTTTCTCGTTAGTGGCAGCAGTGCTATTTCACAGTGGTTCTGATATGAACAGCCAAATTATGTTTATGAAAAACATTTCAATGGCTGGAGGTCTACTGGCTCTTGTTATCTTTGGCGCAGGTGGCCTGAGTGTAGATAAGAAACTTAAATAATTTCAAAAGGTAAAGGTACATATTTGTATTTTTACCTTTTTTTTCTATTTAAATAATGGTTGTTATCAATGAGATTATTTTTTTATCCTTATGCCTGTTCAATGGCAATTCATATTGCTTTAAAAGAAACAGGGCAAGTATTTGATACAGAGTTTGTAGACTTATCAACAAAAGTCACTGGATCCGGATTGGATTATTTAAAGATTAATCCTAAAGGTGCAGTTCCAGCACTGGGACTTGAAAATGGTAAAGTCATAACTGAAGTTACAACAATACTGACTTATTTAGCTGACTTGGTTCCAGAGAAAAATCTAATACCCAAATCTAGTTCTTTTGAACGTTATGAAATGATGAGTCTATTGTCATTTATTAGTATGGATATACATAAAAATTTCTCTGCTTTTTTCTACAAAGAAAAGATTGAGTCTTGGATTGAAGTATCCAAACACAAGTTGTCAAGAAGTTTTGATTTTCTTGAAAATAAACTTCAGTCAAATCGGTATTTAAACGGCAATGAAATCTCAATCTCAGATTTCTATTTCTTTGTAATGCTTCATTGGTGTGACTATTTTTCTATAGACTTAGAGAAATGGCCTAAGATTCTCAATTTGAAATATAACTTGGAAAAAAGAAGTTCTATACAAGAAGTTCTAAAGTTTGAATCAAGTTTTTCTGAATAAATTTTATGTAGAAAGAGGAACATACGGGTGTTCCTCTTTTATATTTTATAGTCATAAAATAGATTATAGAAATAACGTATTTTGTAGCATGAAATTTAAATAAATAATTAAAATTATACCTTAAAGATAAATTATGTTGTCAAAAGTGAAATTTAAAGTTGTGAATTTGGCAACAAAGATTTGCGTTAAAAAAAATATAATAAGAAAGCGTGAATTAAAAATGAGTCTTTAAGTATTGAAAAAATCATATTTAAAGAGGTTAGTTAACTATTCATTAGCACTCTCATGTTCTATAAAAATTAAAGAGGTATTAATGAAAGATGCACCTACTAATATGCATATTTTTTTTATAAAAACCTATGCACTATTTCAAATGATATTTGCCCTTATATTGTACTGTGGGGGTGCGTATTTAATCTATCTGAATGGATCTAGTTATTATCTGATAACAGGGCTTTTACTTTTAGTCTCAAGTTTTTATTTATTCAGAAATAAATTGCTAGGAGCTAAAATTTTTGCTGGCGTCTTTATTTATACTTTAATATGGACAATGTGGGAGGTAGGTGATCGATACTGGGGGTGGATACCTAGGGTTGCAACAATTGCTATTTTTACTTTGTTTTTAACTTTGCTTTTACCTTATATTGAACAAGGCGTTAGCAAAAGAATCTCTCGTATTTTAACAGGTCTAATCATTTTATGTTTTATTATAGCCGGTGCATTAGCTTGGTTTCCACATTACTCTATATTTGATCAAAACCAAATTCCAAATACAGCTCTTACTCAATACCATTCGGATAATCAACAGCCTACTGAAGATTGGCGGTATTATGGAAGAGATGCGCAGGGAACCCGTTTTTCACCCACTAATCAAATTACCCCTGAAAATATTAATCAATTAAAACAAGTCTGGATAACACGTACAGGAGATATGCCTCCTGTAGATAAAAAAAATAAGTGGGCTGCACAAACAACACCAATTAAAGTCAATGATTCTCTTTACTTGTGTACTGCTACTAATAACATGCTGAAATTAGATGCGCGTACTGGTAAGAAAATTTGGGAATATAAACACAATTTAGCTTACGAGAAATTACCGTCGACAGCAGTGTGTCGCGGTGTCACGTTCTATACTTCAAAAGTAATTCCTGACAATCAAATATGTCATGAAAAGGTGATTGAAGGCACGCTAGATATGCAACTTATAGCGGTAGATGCAAAAACAGGAAAGGCATGTCCCCAATTTGGTACAAACGGACATGTGAACTTGCTAGAAGGAATTGGTCATACAGTTCCAGGATTCATGGCTGTTACATCGCCACCCCCTGTAGTAAATGGGATAATTGTAGTCAACCATAAAGTTCAAGATAACCAACGCCGTACAGCTCCTTCTGGTGTAATACGTGCATATGATGTTGATACTGGTTCTCTTAAATGGGCTTGGGATGTAAGACAACCAAATCAACATGGATTACCTCCCAAAGGTGAAACTTATAGCCGTGGTACGCCTAACTCTTGGACAGTCATGACTGTTGATGAAAAATTAAGTACAGTCTATGTTCCAACAGGAAGTTCAGCACCTGACTACTATAGTGCTTTACGTACAGAAGAAGAAAATCAAGTTTCTACCGCAGTTGTCGCATTAGATGCTCAAACAGGTGTAAAAAAATGGAGTTTTCAAACTGTTCATAAGGACGCATGGGATTATGATTTAGGATCACAAGCAACTCTACTTGATTATAAAGATCAATCAGGAAAGATTGTTCCAGCGCTCATTATGCCAACAAAAAGAGGACAAACATTTGTATTAAACCGAATTACAGGCAAACCTATTTCAAAAGTTGTCGAGCGCCAAGCTCCTGAATCTGTTATTCCAGATGACGTGCGTTCGCCTACACAACCATGGTCTGTAGATATTCCTCGGTTAGGGTTTTCAGATTTAATAGAATCAAAAATGTGGGGCATATCACCAATTGATCAAATGCTTTGTCGTATTAAATATAGACAAGCATATTATGTTGGTGAATTTACGCCTCCTACGGTTAATAAACCATGGATTCAATATCCTGGATTTAATGGTGGTAGTGATTGGGGAAGCATAGCTTATAACCCTAAAAATGGCATTTTGATCGCTAACTGGAGTAATACCCCAATGTACAACCAGTTGGTTGCAAGAGCTAAAGCAGATCAAGAAGGTATTTTACCGATGGATGATCCGAAATTTAGTGCTAAGAAAAATGGCTCAATTGCGGCAATGGCTGAATCTCCTTATGCAGTAAATGTTCAACCATTCTATGCTCCAATTACAAATGTATTATGCAATGAACCACCATATGGAATGGTTACCGCTATTAATATGAACACCAAGAAAGTGATTTGGCAAAAACCTTTGGGAACTGCAGAGCACAATGGTCCATTTGGATTGCCAACATATTTACCTATTAATATTGGTACACCTAATAATGGTGGGCCTATTATTACAGATGGTGGAGTTGTATTCGTTGCTGCTGCAACTGATAACCGTTTGCATGCCTTTGACAGTAAAACTGGTAAGTCGATCTGGAGTGCCAAATTACCTGCGGGTGGACAAGCAACACCTATGACTTATTCTATTGATGGAGAGCAGTATGTTGTCATTGTTGCAGGTGGCCATTACTTTATGCAAACACCGCCCGGTGACTATGTAGTTGCTTTTAAACTAATGAAAAAATAAATTTAAAAGCTTTTACCAAGTTCTATTTTTTAGAAAAAGAGGCCATAAAAGGTCTCTTTTTCTTAGTTTTACTGCTTGAGGTGTAGTGGCATAATTAGGCAATATCGGATTACTTAAAGTCATTTTTTAAATAAAACTGTATTATTGATGAATAAACTAAAATATTCTTGAGCATTAATATGACCATTAAAACTACTTTTACATTTGTCGGTTTACTTCTGGCTAGCAATTTCTATATATCTTTTGTTCATGCAGGTGTAGCAGTACGGGGATATTATCGCAAAAATGGAACCTATGTAAGTCCACACATCCGTTCTAAACCAGATGGACGACTTTATAATAATTGGAGTACAGTTGGTAACGTCAATCCATATAATGGAAAGGTAGGTACAAAAACTACATCTTCAAGTGGCAGTTATCCTTATAATTATTCTCAACCAAATACAATTTATGATCAGTCATCTTCTAGCAATCAAAATGAAGTTCCAAAACAAGCTGTAGATGAGAATTTAAAAAAAGATAGTAGAGAAGTAGCTCATTCCAAAACAGATCTTGTCCCACAGCATATTAAGAATGAGTCTATTGCAACTTATCTTTCGACAAATAAAGTTGAAGAAAAAAATATTATCGAAAATGATATTACATGGGTATTTTTAACTAAAAACAATTCAGATGCTACGTATATTAGGCCTGGTGTACGTGAACATTATAGTGATGGATACCCCATAATTTCTATGATGTTTACTGGAGTTATGAAGCCCAATGGTCGTCCCACTTGGTTAGGTAAAAGATTTATTAAAATGAAAATAAACTGTAATACTCAACAAGCGGCATTGGTAGCGGATGCTGTCATTAACTCGGATGGCACTGTTGTTAAAGATATAATTTATAGAGAGAAAGATAACGTAAAATGGGGAGAAATTAGTATGTTTTATAATACAAAAGACTTTTTTAAAGTGGCAAAAGTATGTAACTAACTTTAGCAGTTTATTGTCAAACAACTAATGGTAAGTAATAGAAAGAAGAATAACTAGTAGTTACGCTTCTTTTCTTTAGAAATCTACTTTTTATAAACAAGGATGATCAAAAATTTCCTTGTCCTCTTTTTTCAAAGCTTCTTGCCACTTTGGTTGTTGTTCCTTGAGCCATTTATTTAAATCAGGCTCTTGCTCAATACTATGCTTTACAGCTTTTATATAAGTTGGGTTATTAACAAACTTACTCATTAAACATAAAGTATTTAAAGCAACAGGTCTCACAGACTTTTCAAGTTTGGACTCCGCACTTGCTTGGTCATCATATCTTTTTAATAAACCAAGCTTAAATAATGCATCATCATACAATTGTTTAGTTAAAGCAGTAGGAGCTTCTTTCGGTGCTAAAGCATAAGTACCAGCATCAAGATTGAATACAGTAGGCAAAAAGGTAGCTTGAATATCTAGTTCTTCTTGTGGGGTTGGTTTAGCACTACAAGCAGTAGCAAAAATAGGTAAAAGGCAAATTAATAAATATTTCTTCATTCTAGAAGATTCCTTCGATTTCATCAGGATACAATCCTTGAGCAGCTAAGGTTTTTAACATAGTTGGATTGTAGTCTTGGTTAAAGTTTTGTCGATACATCTTTCTATTAATTTGTGTAGCATGACCATTTTTTCGTGAAATCATATGTGCCCCAGTCATGATATCGTCTATCCTCAAATCATCGATAGCACCTTTTAGGCCTACTAAATCTTCAATCGCAAAAGTTGTTCCAAATCTTGTGGTAAAAGCATTACTTTGAAAAACACCCATTAATACAACAGCATCTTTTTGATAGTGTTTCCTTAAATAGTTTTGAAACTTAACATACATGCCCGTATGGAAACCTGTAGAGATCAAAACATCCTCATTTAATTTAGCAATATCGTATTCCATGCCGAATCTAACAGCTAATAAAAATTCTAACTTATTTCTTTTTTCAACATATTCCCACTGTTGTGCAGACATCATAAAGGTGTAAGGCATTGCAAGTGGGCGATCAAATTGTAAATAGCAAAATGGTTTAGGGACATTACAGCTTTCAACTTTAGAAGGATAACCATCCCAAGCTTTGCTATTAGGGGGAATATTTTTAGTAATTGGTTGATTACCCATAATTCTTACTCCAGAGGTGGCATTGGTTCTGAAAGATCTAAGGTTTCGATTTTGACTTGTTCAGGTTTAACGCCCGTAACTGCAAGTTCAGTCTTTCCAGCATTATTTGTTTTACCTTGAATTTTTTCACCAGTTGGAAGGGTCAACTCGTATGGAAAATCGGGTAATGGTTTACCAGTTTTGAGGTCATTAAACTGAAAAATTACACTGTTTTCTTTTTCTGTATTTTGAACAAAACTATCGTTTGTTTTAGAATTTCCAGAGCCACTGGAACTGCCCTGATCACGTACCCATAAACTTTGACTTGGTAAGAAAGTTGCGCCACAGCTGGCTTTATCACCTGCAACAATTATTGACCGACCATTAATAACTACAAGCGGACTGCTTGAGAGAGCAGTAACCGTAACTTTGCACTTGGGACAGAAGTGAGTCATTCCTTCCAGATGAGCAGCTTTACCATCAATTAAATATGTACTATCGCCAGTACTGACTATTCCACCATGGTCGGTAACATTACCAATAACGATAGCTGGTTTCATTTAATAATTCCTAAAATAAATGTTTATTTTTTATAATTTTTTCTTTGTAATCTTAATTTCGGATTACTACTTTTAAGTTTGGTAAAAGTTTTGGCTTGCCAAGGTCGTAGCAGAAAACTCGTTAACCATCCTGTTCCAAGAACTACAACAACAATTAAGAAGTAATACCACAAAGCAATGGTTTCATGGTTTTGAAATTCTTTTGAATAAAATAAGGCTCTTAATAAGATAAATGCTAAATAACAATAAATGAATAGCCAAATACAGAATGGAATATATACTACCCAGAAATTTACCCATTTTCTTAGAATATATCTGTCTCCAGATTTTTCTATGAATTTATCAATTTTAGAAGAATAAAGTCTTTTAGCTCGTTTAGGTTCTTCGCGTGTAAATAAAAATCTTAGAGTAAATATATCTGTTAAATTACTTTTAAAATAACTATTTAAAAGAGCTAGTTCTTTTAGTGAATTAGCATTCAAAGCATATGGTTTATTTTTGATCTGGGTTAGATTTAATGGCTCAAAGTTTATTAGCTCATTTAAAACCTTAATATCTTCTTCATTCGTATTTGGGGCAGAAAAAATTTTAGAAAAAAATATTTTTAAAAGTTTGAAAATTCCAATCTTTTCTAAAATTGTAACCAGCATTGAGAAAATTATAATAGCTGCGATTATGATTATACAAGTTTTCTTAATTTCTTCAGGCAAACCGAGACTATCTAATAATTCTACAAAACTATTTAATTGATTTGACATACCAAAAATTATTAATATTTGAAATGTCTTTATATTGACAAATGATATAAAGATCAGCAATAGCAAAATGAGACTTATTTAAAATTTTAAGTGTATTTTGTGGTTTTTTACTTATTATTTAAAATAAAGAATATTTAAAGAATTTAAATTTATTTTAAAATTTAATGACGATTATTAATTATTCTTAATATAAATACGTGGTGTTAAAGGAAAAAGCTCTTAAAAAAGTGAGCTTTCTTTATACACATTGCTTAAAAAATATACAGAAACCTCTCTAAAACGAATTGGAACGCTACAAACGCGGATGTTAAGTTGAAGTCCACTCTTCCCAATAAGTGAGGTGAGCAATGAAATTGTTAGCTTTAATTAGCATGGGAGTTGCAGCAAGTTATTGGTATAAAACTATAAAAGATAGCAAGCCAACTCTTCTGAAACCAAATTTTGATGAAATAGTAAAAAACTTTGTAATAGCAGAATTTAAAGTTTAATACATATTAATAGCCATAATTAAATAAAAAGCTCATCGGAAGATGGGCTTTTTTGTTGGAGTAAAGACAGACAAACTTATAGTTTTCGTATAAGAATAGGAAAATATTGATACATCTTAGCGTCTATATATTTGTTATAAATAAAAAAGAGACCATTAATGGGTCTCTTTTGATTAAATTTTTTATTTCTAAAAGCTAAACCACTTTTTGGACCTTCTGTGCTTTCGGTAAAGTCGGTTTTCTTCCTAAATACAACGCAATCACGGCGCCAATAAATGTCAGAATGCAGAGCGGTAAAAGTGACACAGGGAAACTACCCGAATAATCTTTGACTATACCCATAATAGAGTTCATAAGCCCAGTACCCACATGTGCGATGGTATTTACCGCTGCAATACCTACAGCAACTAAAGTAGGTGGTAAACGTTCAGAAACCAATGCCCAGAAAGGACCTTTAATGGCATAGTTACCCATCAAAACGAGTGAGAATAAAAGCAAGCTCAATGTTAAAGATGATGTGAAAAGAGTAAGAAGTAAACCAAAACTCGTCACAAACAATGGAATAGCTGTGTTGAGACTTTTATTGCCACTTTTATCGGCATGTACGCCCCAAACAATCATGAAAGCGGCAGCTAAACCAAACGGAATCATATTTAAAAGACCCGTCTGCATGGCAGTTAGATGGAAGGCTTTTAAAATCTGAGGCATCCATAACGATAAAATATTGCTGGTTGCTGAACTTCCTGCATAAATAATCGCGAAGAACCATAAATATTTATTGGTAATTAGAAGCTTAAACTTACTTTTTTTCTGCTCGGCAGTGTCTTGTTTTTCAGTATTTAATAATTGGTTCTTTTCAAAAGTTAAGGTGTTCGATAGCCATTCTCTTTGTTCGGAACTTAACCATTTTACTTGATTCGGGGTATTTGGAAGCCAAACTAAACACAATATACCAAGCAAAATTGCAGGTAATGCCTCAAAAATTAAAAGAACTTGCCATCCACTTAAACCAACTAAACCATGTAAGCCTAATAGTAAGGCAGATAAAGGTGAGCCAATAAAGTTAGATAAAGGAATGGCAACCATAAATACGGCAACAATTCGGGCCATATATCGTTTAGGGAACCATAACGTTAAATACAGTAATACGCCTGGGAAAAATCCAGCTTCGGCAGCGCCGAGTAAAAACCGTGAAATTGCATATGAAATAGGGCCAGTAATAAAGGCAGTACAGCAACCGACAATACCCCAAGTAATCATGATTCTGGCAATCCAGATACGTGCGCCTAGCTTTTCCATGGCGATATTACTTGGAATTTCAAATATGACATATGCAATAAAAAATAAGGTGGCACCAAAACCAAAGGCGGTAGCAGTTAAACCAATTTCTTGGTTCATGGTTAATGCGGCAAAACCAATATTTACCCGATCAATATAGGCAATGAAATAACAAAGAATGAGGAAGGGAAGAATACGAAAAGAAAGTTTACGGATTGTTGACTTTTCTACTTCCGATATAGCGATATCATTTTTCATACATACTCCTTATGTACGTGAGAAACCAAACAGCTTGGTCGGGTTCTGATTTAAAATTAAACATTGCTCATGTTTATCAAACACAATTTTTTTAAAGGCATGAATCGCATCTTCATAAGTCATATATGATTCATGTTGGGTATGGGGCCAGTCACTTCCCCAAACGAGCTTATGTAAAAAACCTTTGTCTTTGAAAATGTTATAGGCTTGTTGGGCAGTATTTATGTTGTTTGGAGTAGTACCCAAACGATAGAAACCAGACACTTTAATCCAGTGCTGCTTGACATTAAGCAAGCTTAAAAACTTTTGATAATCTGGATCATTAATCCCTTTAATACGGTCAATGCGACCAAAATGGTCAATCACCACATCAAAGTTGTATTCACTTAATTGAGGTAAAAGCTGAACTAAATATTTCGGTGGTGCATGTACTTCAACTTGCCAGTTGAGGCTTTCCACATTTCGTAAAAACATTTGCCATTCAGGCGTATTTAACGTAGGAGGGTTAAGACCGAATAGGTTTAAACGAACACCAACGATGCCTTGCTCTTTGAGTTGTACTAACTCGTCAAAAGCAGTGGTATGTTGAACGACGGCAATCCCTTTTAACCGCTCAGGGTACTGCTGGATCGCATTTAGCATTGTTTGGTTATTGGTTCCCAAAAAGCTAGGTTGAACTAAAACACCATGCGTGAATTTGTGTTGATCAAGATGAGAGATAAAACCTTGCACAGTTGCATCATAATTAGGTATATAGCGCGCTGTTTCGATACTGTGGTCCTGTACCGAAAAAACATGTGCATGTGTATCTATACAGTTCATTTTTATCTCACATTACAATTTTTAAAGCGAAAATAGCGATTAAAGCGGCAATGACTCCTACGGGAATTGCTTTAAATAACAGTTGATTAAAAAATTTAGTTTTGTCGATGTCTGCTGGAGCTGAAGCCATAATGAGGCTACCGCCAGACGAGAAAGGAGAAATTGCTGTGGATTGCGCGCCAACCACAATACAAATAAAGAGCATTAGTGGATTTAGGCCAGAACTCAAAGCAAGAGCTGGAACAATGGGGAATAAAGTCGGAGCAACCACGCCGAGAGTGCTTGAAAATACAGACATAACGGCACTGATCAGACATAAAAGTAATGGAATGACCCAGACAGGAACGTTGTGTGCTAACCATTCTGAAAGTGTCGTAATAATGCCAAGTTTTACACCTAATGAGATGAGCATACCGACACCGCAAATCATGATCAGTGTTCCCCAAGGCACAAGTGCAACCACCTTTTTTTCATCGGCAAGTTTCATGAGTAAACTGATGAGTGAAAAAGTAATAGCAAGGAAAGCTATATCAATTTTAGAGTTTAAAAAGCTGATGGTTTTTGCATCTGGGAAAACAAGGTGCAATATTGGAAAAACTAAAACAATCGACATCATTAAAACTATAAGGAAGATGGACTGTTTCTGCTTTTGATCGAATGGCTCAGGCTTTTGATCTTCAATAACGATAGAACTGCTTTTTCTATTCCACAGTGTATAAATTCCCAACACCATAATTGGAATAATCAAAGTGATAATAAAAATTCCACTGCTATATGAAAAAGCGGTTTGTGAGCTAATACCAGTATTTTCCATTAAGCTTCGGAAAATAATGCCGCTTTGTGATGTCATAAAATTTGCGCCAGCTAAAGCGCCATAATTTGCAGCCATTCCACCAATAATCATATTCATATTGGTCTTTCTACAAAGCAGTAGCGTAATGGGTGCCATAAATGCGAGTACGGTATAAAAACCAGCCCCTAGACTTGCGATAATAGTTGCTGCAAAAAAAATCGCTAAGGGTAAAAACTGAGGAAACTTACGGCATTTATATAAAAGATGGCTGGCAAGTTTTTCTAAAGCGCCATTTGCTAGAGCAAAGTTATAAAAAAGAGTGACCGATAAAATAATAAAGAAAATTTTGACAGGCCATAACTCAATAACTTCTGAAGGCTTCAAACCCATCCCAAAGCAGCCAATGAGGTAGGCGAATGCTATTGCAAAAAATCCAATATTGATTTTGGTTTTATAACCCAACCCTATAGATACGGCTAAAGCTATAAGCATCAATGCAGCCATATTATCTTCCTTGATAAATATATAAACATCTAAACATATATATGTTTGGTTTTTTGTATTACATATAACTATGCTAATATTGTCAAATCGATTTCATAATGTTTAACGCAAATGCTTGATGAGACTGCATTTAAAAATTTTAAATTGCCACGATATGAAAAGGTCCGTTGGGAGCTTCAAAAGCTACTGATCCAGTCAAAATGGACAGTTGAAGAGCCTATTCCAAGTGAACAAGAGCTTGCTCAAATGTATAGCGTATCGGTAGGAACCGTTAGAAAGGCGGTTGAAGGACTAGTTGAAGACGGTTTGTTAGTTAAACAGCAGGGCAAAGGTACTTTCCTTAAGCAACCTAACTTTGAAAAATCACTTATTCGTTTTTTTAGATTGCGTAATAAAAAAGGCGAGTTCATTCAGCCACAAGGACAAATTAAAAAAGTAGAAGTATGTAATGCAATACCAGAAGTGAATGCAGAGCTGGAACTTGGGCTTAACGAAAAATTGCTTTATATCGAGCGTGTCCGTAAAGATGAAGACGCCGTTGTGTTAAGCGAAAGAATTTGGTTGCCTGAACAATTATTTAAAAATCTGGAAGAAATTCCAATCGCTGAGTTTGGGAATCTACTTTATCCTTTTTATTATCAGCACTGTGGTCAATTTATTTCTTCTGCAACAGAACGGTTAACTTTTGAGAAAAATATTAAAGATAGCCATTTAAATAATAAGCTTGGAGATCCTTTGGTTAAGGTATGCCGTATTGCAAAAAACCTTGAAGGTGTGGCAGTCGAATACCGTGAGTCTTATGGTTTGGCCGATAATTTTCATTATGAAATATCGATTAATTAGTATTTTGAAATGAACTTCGATAAATACAAATTGCATTAGAAGTTTGAAGTTAGACTTAGGTTCCGGTGGGCTAGTGCAAAGCCACAGTACCCACCGGCTGAATTATTTTAAAGATTTTATTTAAAAGCTCTTATTTTTTAGTCGTATCCACAGAAACTACAACAGATAGACCTGGGCGCAACAACTTAATATCTTTTTGGTTTTCAATAAGCTTGATTCGTAAAGGTAAACGCTGGACAATCTTGGTAAAGTTACCTGTCGCATTGGTCGCAGAGATCGGAGAGAAAAATGCGCCAGTAGATGGAGAGAAGCTGTCTACTATACCTTTTAGCTCAACATTGTAAGCGTCAACATAGACAGTGACAGGCTGACCGATTTTAATTTGTTTTAGCTCAATTTCACGGAAGTTTGCTTCTACATAAACCTGATCTAAAGGAACAACCACCATGAGTGGATTACCGGCACTCACAAAGTTACCTACGTTAGCTGACTTTTGACCAATCATGCCATCAATAGGTGCTCGAACTTCTGTGTAACTCAAATTCAACTTTGCTTTATCAAGTGCCGCTTGAGCTTGTTTTAAAACAGCTTGTTTGGCTTGAACCTGAATTTTATATTGGTTGAGCTGATACTGTGCATCGGTAACTTTTTCTTTACTGCTGTCTAAGTCAGCATATTGCTCAGTCAATGTAGTTTTTGACTGTTGTGTAATTAATCTAGACTCAGCACCAAGTGCCTGTAGTTGCTCATAACGCGCTGTATTATCTTTGGTGAGTTTAATTCCAGCTTCTACTTTTCTAAGCTGAGCCTCTGTTTCTCGAATAACAGTCGGTTGTCTTTCTACTGCCAGCTTTGCTTCATTTAGATCAGCTTCCGCTTTAGCATAATTAGATTCTGCTTCAGCTAAAGCAGCTTCATAATCTCTTGCATCAATCCGTGCCAAAAGCTGGCCTTTTTTTACGGTCTGATGATCTTTAATATAAATTTCTTCGATATTTCCAGAGACTTTAGGAGCAATGGTTGAGTACTCTACATCTACACGTGCATCGTCTGTTTCAATAGTCGAAGATGGTAAAAATATAAGTTTTAAAACCCATAAAATAGAGACTAAAACAATAATGAACGCAATAACCATAACCCAATGCTTTTTGAGATATTGCACCTTTGTTAATTTGGCTGACTCGGTCGCAGAGTGATCTTGGGCTTCTAGAGTACTCATAAAGATTTTCCTGAGTTATGACTATTCATTAACTTAATGAGAGCAATACGTGGCGGATAAGTTCGAACTGGTAAAATCAGCATAACGATAAATAAAATTGCGGTAAGACCCGCTAAAATCAGATATTGGTCACTAATGACCAGCACAGATTGTTGTGCCTGAATAGCAGAATTTAAGGCAGATAAACCGCCTGAAACACGATTTGCACCATCTGCTGTGAGTACAGGTGGAGTAACCGGGTTAATCACAGGGCCTTGAATATTTTGAAAAACATGTTGGGCTGTATTTTCAATCAGCCGTGTTGAATGGTATTCACCACGTACTCGATTGACCCAATCCAATATACACACACCCAGTACACCGCTAATGGCACGCGGAGTATTAATCATTGGTGAGGCGTAAATTGCCATAGTAGGATGGACACTGTTTGTACCCATCATGAGCAATGACAGCACAACACAGGTTTGGCCTAAACATGAAATGGCATGCCAAAAATAAAACTGATCTTGATTCCAAGTGGTATCCAGTTGGCTTGCACCTAAGCAGCCAGCCATCACTAGAAGTAAACCAAACCCATGTACATAACGGCTATCGACCCAAGCTTGGTTTAAAATCTTAATGACAATCGGAATATAGATAAATTGCAGAGCCGCGATTTGTAAACCAATCCACATGGTTTGAGTGGGCTTATAACCATGGACAGCGCTTAAGTAATTGAGTGGTAATGTACTGGTTGACATGCCAATAATTACAAAGCAAAACAGGGCAATAACAGCGTAAGCAAAGTTTCGTATTTCGAGCATTTGCGGTTTAATTAATGGCGTTGGATAGCGCCATTCATGTATTAAAAATAAAGGTAGGGTAATGGCACTGATTAAAGCCAAAACACAAATCAATTTTGAATGGAACCAGTCTAAATGATTGCCATGTAAAAGCATGGTACTTAAGCTTGCCAAGCCAATAATGGCTAAAATCGCGCCAGTCCAATCGTAAGTTTTTATTCTTGAATAATTTAACGGATCTTGCGGAATACCAAAGTAAACCAGCGCAGCACTTAACGCACAAAAAGGAATGGTCTGGAAAAATATCATTTTCCAACCAATCACATCTAAATAAAATGCAGAGAGTGCAGCACTTAAGTTGGGAAAGAAAGTTGCTGTTAGCGCATAGCAGGCTAAACCCCATAAACGGATTTCTGGGCCTAGAAATCTAAGTGCACAGGCCATGAGTAAAGGAATGGTTAAACCATTGGCGAGACCTTGTAAGCCTCGTAATAAATAAAATATTTCAATATTGGGGCTAAAAGGAATTAAAACGCTAGAGACAAGGCAAAGTCCGATGGCAAAAAGAAGAACTCTACGCATGGAAAAAATAACGGCCCAACTGGTAGACAGAATCATTCCAATAATCATGGTACTGGCATAAATGCTGCTGACCCAATAGCCTGAGTCGACACTAATGCCCATTGCACCGCGAATATCGACCAAAGTAATGCTGGTAATTCGGTTATTAAATTCGACGGTCATTGCTGCAAATATTGCACCCGCCAAACCGATGAGTGGTCGTATATTCATCTTTTACCTTAAATTTTAAAATGAACTCATTGCATAGAGCAGTTATTGAGCTCAACTGTACCGATCGGTACTCTACTATCTTATTAAATTTACGTCAATTCTCGATTTTGAACTTTTCGATGGGTTACACTAATCATGAAATTGCTAAATATGTTTGTAGGTCCGTATGTCAGATTGCATTAAAGCCAATGAAAAAGATCAAAAAATTCTGGATGCAGCAACAAAGTTTTTTCTGATCCACGGTTTTAGTGGCACAACGACAGATATGATTCAAAAAGAAGCTGGTGTTTCAAAAGCCACCATGTACGGTTGTTTTAAAAATAAAGAAGCAATGTTTGCTGCGGTTATTGAACGTCAATGTTCCAACATGCAAAAACAAATTATGTCGGTCGAGACAAAAGCTAAAAATTTACGTTCAGCTTTAACCGAAATTGGGAAAACCTACCTTTGTTTTATTTTGTCGCATTCAGGTTTGGCATTTTTTAGGGTTTGTATTGCAGAAGCAGTAAGGTTTCCTGAGTTATCTGAAAAGTTCTTTGAAGTGGGGCCACAACGGTTGGCAAATATGATTGCGGGTTATCTTGATAAATTTGTTCAACAAGGAGAAATTAAATTAACGTCTTCTTCGGAAGTTGCGGCGAATATCTTTTTATCACTGTTAAGAAGTGATGCCCATCTAAAATGTTTAACTCATCCTGAATATTTAATATCAGACCAACAAATTAGTGTTTGGGTTGAATATGCTGTCGATTTATTTTTAAAACATATCAATTATCAAGAAAATAAGAGTTCTATATAAAATTGATAAAGCTAAGGCCGCGCGAAGCGGCCTTTTGATTAGGTCTAAAGATGAAATCTTAGGATTAGTGATGTCCTTGTGTGATGCCACCATTTCCATCTGGAAGGCTAATTCGAATATTTTGCATCATGCCTTGATCTTCATGATCTAAAATATGACAGTGCAATACAAAGTCACCGATGTAGCGTTCGTACTTGGTTCTGACAACGACTTTATAACTGGCTCCTTTTACATTTTTAACCCAGATGGTGTCTTTCCATGTACCTTTGAGACCACGGTATTGTGGATCAGGAGTAGTCGATTTGTCGTAGTCATCAACGGCGTTGATATCACTGACATCTTTTCCATTAGGGTCATACACGGCTACGACTTGAAACGGATTCACGTGAATGTGGAAAGGATGGCTGGCCAATTTAGAGGTAAGTATCCATTCATCGGTTTTACCTAACTCGAGCGTACGGTCAATTCGGTCTGGTTGATACGGTTTTCCATTGACCTGAAACTGAACTGGATCAGCATTTGTATCAATATTAAATTCTAAAAATTGTTTATACGGTGTAGCTGGTAAGTCATGATGAGGAACAAAATGGCTAAGTTTTAGATTTTGTTGTAAATCTTGAAGTACCGCGGGAAGCATATCTGGCGCAATATTTTGTTTTGCATTATTGCTTAACGCCATTGTTAAAGACTGAGGTGCTGAAGTGGCTTTATCTACTTGAATAATGCCCAGTAAATGTCTCTCTGAAAATGCACGGTCCACGTTAGCAGAAGCGGAAGCTGCTTCATCAATTAAGCAATAACGACCTTCTTGAGGAAATTGCATTAATGCGTCGTAACGGTAACCCGGTTGAAAAACAGTGACTGTTTTGTCCATAACCTGTTTGAGGGTTAAGCCATCTGCTGCAATAAGATGCTGACTTACAATTGGTCCTGTACAGCTTTCGCTTAATAATTTCTTTTCCCCCGTTGGTGTTAAATCGAGTCGAGAAGGGATATTTTGCATTTGCCGAATGCTCAGGTTAATACTGTCTCGTATACCTGCATGGACTATTCTCCAACGTTCGACTTGCCCAGCTACAGCTTGGGTAATGAAAGGTTGAACTTCACCATTAATGCTCGTATAGCGTCCTGATTTTCCCCACTCACCGGGGCCAAAGCCCTGATAATCTCTAATTTCACCAATTTGATTGTTTGGGCAAATATAGCTGCCATTGCTATCAGTTTTGATGTTTCCGTTAGCATCATAACAAGCATATTGAATTTGCTGGAAAACCAGAGTTCTTTCTTTAAAACCATAGGTAAGTAAATCGAGATCACCTGTTTTATTTGGGGTAGGCTGACGATATCCACGAATAATTAAAGCACCGGCCATACCACTTGCAACTTGAATAGCGGTTGAACCATGTCGATGCGGGTGATACCAAAATGTTCCGACTGGATGGTCAGGCGGTATGTTGTACTCATATTGGAAATTAACGCCCGGATTAATCGAAACTAAAACGTTATCACTATTTCCCGCCGGGTTAATCCATAAACCATGCGTGTGCATGTTGGTACCATCAAAACAATGTGGTTTATTCACATCAGTATGTTCACTGGTACAGCTTAAATCCTTAGTGGGTTTCTGGTGAGTAATTGGGTCTATATCCAGTTGATTATCTAGATTTGCCCGTACGGTTTCACCGGGAAAGACTTCAATGGTCGGTGCAATATATGGCGTATTGGGCTGTGTATCTGTGCCTTGGTAACTTCGTAAAATGACTGTGTCATAACTTTTTGTGGCTGGGTTCCAGAGTTGATTTTTAGTTTTTTTAAGTTCCCAAGTAAATAAGGCTTCATTTGAAGATTGCATTTGCGGTGCATTTGTTGATGCAGTCGTTGGGTTGGGTACGGCGAATAAAGCGACATGTTTACGCGTAACATTCATATGGGGCGGGTCTTCTAGTATGCGTTCAGAAGAATCATTCGCCGACGCATATCCGAAAACCAAAGTTAGAGGGGTACATAATATTAAATGAGCTATTTTCATAATAAATATAGGCCTGAAAAATCAGGCCTCTCCCTTAATTATTATTTTGAAGTTTCTAAGCGAACTTGAGAAATGCTCAGTCCTTGAGAACTTACCTTTTGCTTCACTGGGTTAAGGGTTAAATCGGTAGCAACAAACTGAACCTCTAAGTCTTCAGCAGGTATGCCTAATTGATTAACTTGATCGCTGACTTGATAGACCAATTGACCCATAGCACCATTGCTCGCATGCCCGCCGTGGCTATGATCTAACACACCGAAATAGTTAATTGTGGCAACATAAATTTTTTGGTCAGGTTTATTTTTAGGAGATAAATAAATCTTATAAGTTAGATTTGGATTACCTACCATTTGTACATTATCTAAGATTAAATAAGTTTGTCCTGATGAAAGTGTGGTTTGAGAAAGTTGACTAGCACTTTTTAAGAAGGTTGTGGTTTGAGGTGCTAAAGCTACTTTTTGACTTACACCCATCAGTTGAATGGTTTTATTACTGCTGACTGGTTTATGCGCCTTTTTGAATAGATTTACTTTTCCTGCTTGACTACTCATAACTGGTGCTTGAACTTTACAAGCGTTTTCATTTGTATAACGCACCGGAATTTTACCAGGGGTAAATACATCAGCAATGGTCATGGTGACTTTATTGCCGTTTTCGTCTGCAAAGGTGTATCGAGTGTTATACCAGCTATCTGGCATACCTAAGTTTTTCTTTGCCCACTCAAGTGTGATGGGTTGTCCATTGGCTTTTTTATTTAGCCAACATTGCCATAAGCGGTCGATATTGGCATGGTGCATATAAAATACAGGGTCTAAACCTGCAATTGGTACAAATCCCATATCCGGTAGCACACAGTTTTTACCTACCGCGCAGTGCATTACACCATGAGGCTGAGACTGTAACTGGTTGGAAAATGATGTGAAGTCATTCCATTTAAATGCTTGGGCAGCGCTGGCATCGTCTGGATCTATAGCGCTGATATTCTCATTTAAACCTGGTGTACGGAACTGGTCATATAAACTACCTGCTTGTTTACCTCGAACCAATTGAGGCAGCGCTAGTCCTTTCCCATTAGCCGCTTTTTCTTGGTAATAGTCCCAATAAGGAAGAGAGTAATCTTGCCCAACATATTTACGCACTGTTCGCTCGTAAAAATAAAGCATCATACGGTGCCAAGGTAAGAAGTTTAGATTGCCATGTTGGCATGTACCCCAAACTTCATCGGTAAAGCCATCGTTTGGAACTGTAGAATTTTGAATATGTTTATAGTAACTATCACATAAGGCTTGACTATTATCTTGTAAGCAACCTGCCATACGGTTTTTAAGATATGTAGTTTTATCAGTGCCATGTGTACCCGTACCAAAATAGCCGTGAGTATTTGCCCAATAATTAAAGCTTGTACGAAACTCCGGAGATAATGGATTTGCATTATTATTTGCTCGCATTTTTTCGAGACCTTTTTGCAGTGCGCTTACTTTGGCTGGGTCTTTTGCAAACTCCGTGGCACTCATTCGTAGTGAGTCTGCATGTGTTGCTAAGCTCATGCCACATAAAAGAGTGCCTAATATATAATAATTTCTTTTCATGGTTTAAAATCCTTGTCGTGTTTAATATTCTTATAGTTCGTAAGTTATTTGTAGTATGAGAAATTTCCAAATAATTGGATAATTCTTGCACATTAATCTAGCACATGAAATAGTCATTATTAAAGATTTATATTTAATATTAACTTTAGATTAATTTACTTTTTAAAGTTGTAATTTTTTAGAAAAACTTAATTTTATTATTTTAACTAAGATTTTGTTTATTATTAATTTTTATTTAATTGATAAAATTTAAAATGAGAAAATAACTATGTTTTTGAGTATTGTGTTTCGTTTTTTTAATTTTTATGTTTTTAGATCTCATTATTTTGTAATATTTCACTCAATTATATTTAAAGAATAACTGGTATTAGTTAACTCATTATTAGAGAAGTGTGAAAGCCCATAAATATTTTTTCTGGCTTGAAACAAATATGACAACCGATTGATGAGTAAATTTATTTTTTAATTCTGGCATTTTTATTGCTTAATTATTCATATCTTCAATTAAACATTTAATTTGCACCTCATATAAATGATGATTCAAACCGTTTTGCTCTCTTATGGTGTTTTTTTCACATGAAAATTGCACCAAATAAATACATCTTTTTATTTTGCACCATATTTGTGCATGGAGAGGTGTAATGAGGTTTTGGGCTTCAATACTCACTTTACTCATTCTATGTGGATGTTCTTCATCTGAACAAAGTAGAAAAACTAAAGAAAACTTAGCAGTTCATTCGATATGCGTTTTTGATAGTACAAATACAAAAGTGTGTGTAGCCAAGCCAGCGCAAAGAATTGTTTCTCTATTTGAGTCAGGTTTAGATGGCTTATATATGCTAGGGCAAGGTCATAAAGTGATTGGCATACCAGCCGAAGTATACATTCAACCTTTATTATTTAACGCCTATTCAAAAATAGATCAACGCATTGCCAATAAACAGCTTGCAACGCCTTCACAAGGTGCCAATGCAACCAATATTGAAAGTCTTGTGTTGTTGAAACCCGATTTAGTAATTTTGGGGAGCGGGCAGACCCAAACGATCGCATTATTACGACAGTTTGGTATCGCTGTATATGTAATGGAGTCTGGCACTTACCAGCAAGTGAAAGAAGAGCTATCTGAAATTGCTGTTCTAAGTGGAGCTCAAAAGCGAGCTCAAGAAATTTTGAGGTTTTCTGATGAAATTATGGCAGAAGTCTCAGGCAAAACAGCACGTCAGCCAAATAAGCAATCGATTTACTATGCGTGGTCAGGTGGGCGAATTTTTTCCACTTCGGGACGGGAGTCAATTACGAATGACTTTATTGAGCTGGCAGGTGCTTACAACATTGTTCAGACCAATGCTAACCAACCGAATGTAAATCCCGAGACTCTTATAGAATGGAATCCTGACAATATTGTGCTTTGGAACACCAACCCAAAACTGATTTATGAACGCAAAGAATTACAAGGCTTAAGTGCCGTACAAAACCGTAAGGTATTTAATTTGAGCCCTGCATTTATTTATAACCCACATACCATCAAAATCATTATTACGGCGATTTATTTGAACCACAGCATTTACCCTGAACAGTCCGATTTACCAGTAAGTGCTTTACAACAGCGTATTTTAACCAAGTTGTATGGTGAGCACCTCGCCAAAGCGTTGGTGCAATGAATATGGAAAAACTGAAATATTACTGGTTTTATCCTTTACCGTTCGTCATGATTTTTATCTCGCTGGTCATTGGGCCTACGCAAACCTTGAGTGCATGGGATTATTTGCGGTGGGGTGTGCAAGCAGTCTTTGGTACGCCATATTTTGATGCTGAACAATTTAGGCTGATGCAGAACATTTTAGTAAATGTCAGATTACCCAGAATTTTACTGACCTTTATGGTGGGAGCTGCATTAGCAACCGCGGGTAACGGTTTACAGGCATTGTTTCGTAACCCTTTGGTTGACTCGTATGTACTCGGTATTTCTTCTGGTGCGGCGTTTGGTGCAGCTTTGGCACTTTCTCTAAGTTGGCTTTCACCAAATCTATCCGCCTTTATTTTTGGCGTTTGTGCTGTTGCCTTAACGTATTTATTTGCACATCAAAAACATGAAAACCAGACGTCTTTAGTGATGGTAATTTTATCCGGCATGATTGTGTCGGGGCTGTTTTTGGCAGGACTTACAGTTATTCAATATCTAAGTGATCCATTTAAATTACAAGCCATTGTGCAATGGACGATGGGCAACTTACATCAGGCATCTTGGCAAAAGGTTCAATACGCCGTGCTTCCTATTTGTATTGGGCTTGCTGGATTATTTGCAATGCGTTGGCGTTTAAACTTAATGGCACTCGGTGCTGAAGAAGCGCAGGCGGTTGGTGTTAACCCAAGGTGGGAACAGTTTCTTTTAATTGTTTTAGTGACTGTATGTACATCAACTTCTGTGGCTGCTGCTGGCATTATTAGTTTATATGGACTCTTTATGCCGCATATTGTGAGAATGTTGGTTGGGCCAGATCACCGCTACAGTATTCCTGCCAACATGGTGTTGGGCGGTAGTTTCCTACTCATGATTGATAACTTTTCTCGAGTTTTACTAACGTTTGAAATACCAATTGGTATTTTTACCATGTTACTTGGTGCGCCATTTTTCTTATTGTTAATGAAAACACAGAGGACTCATTGGGCATGATTCAAATTGATCAGTTAAATTATGCCTATGGGCCTAAACAGGTTCTCAAAAATATTCACTTGGATTTTCCTGAAAATCAGTTCTCCGTCATTTTAGGGCGCAATGGCTGTGGCAAATCGACACTTTTTAAATTGATGGCGGGCTTAGAACCTGTAAAAGATGGGTTGATCCGTTACTCTAGAAAACCATTATCAGACTTTAAAGGTAAAGATCGGGCTGCGTTACTTGGCTTTTTACCGCAGTTTCATAAAACCGTATTTCCATTTTTAGTTAAGGATGTAGTAATTACGGGACGTGCCGCTTTTAGCAGATATAGACCTTCAAAATCAGACTGGGAGCGTGTAGACCAAGCTTTGCTTGATTTAGATATTGAGCATTTACGTGACCGTCCTTATACCGAACTATCGGGTGGTGAAAGGCAATTGGTTATGATTGCCCGAATTTTAGTGCAAGCACCCAAAGTGATTTTGCTTGATGAGCCAACCAATCATCTCGATGTTTATTACCAGTCTTATTTAATGAAAAAATTGCGTCAGTTGTCGCGGCAAAATTTTACGGTGATTGCAATTATGCATGATCCTAATTTGGCTTTTTTATTTGCAGATCATTTGTTTTTTATGCGCCAACACGAAGTAGTTAAGCCTGAGTCTAAAACACGAATCACCGATCCGAAGTTTTTAAAAAGTGTCTATGATGTTGAGTTCCATGAAGCCATGATTCAAGACAAAACCATTGTTATCCCTGACCATTCTTGGCTATAAATATGACTTTTCACTATCATCTAGCTGACAAATCAGACTATGCATCTGCTGTAGAGTTTGCACTTTATACAAGACATTTATTATTCCCAGAAATCTATCATGGGCAAGTTCCCAAAGATTTAAAAAATTTTGGGCAATATTATGTTAATGATCCATTAGGTTGCTTTATTACGGTAAAAGATAAAAACCGTATTATTGGCACTATTGCATATCGGGCGTATGACCATCGTTTTGATTTAAATTTGCCATTTAATACAGTGGAAGTGGTTAAGTTGTTTGTATTGCCTGAATACCGCCGTAATGGTATCGCAACTCAACTATGTGACATGTTGTTTAGCCATGCAAAAAACAATGAAATTACCACTTTGTATTTGCACACTCATCCATTTTTGCCAGCGGCTGAAAAGTTTTGGCGTCTACAAGGCTTTGATGTCATTAACCGTGAGTGGATCGAGACCTATGACACCATTCATATGAGTAAATCTTTATAGCGCTTTATTGTGCGTATGAAATCTTTTTTGAAAATGGGTAGGCGGATAACCCATAATTTTACTGAACATTGCAGTAAATGCTGCCGAGTGCTCATAGCCCAAACTAAAGGCAATTTCAGTAATCGAGATATCTGCTTTTAATGCATTTAAAGCATAGATGATGCAGACTCGATTACGCCAAGCCTGAAATGACATGCCCGTTTCTGACTTAAACCAACGATGAAAAGTTCGTTCACTTTTATTATGGACATGTGCCCAATCTTTAGGGCTGCTATGAATATCGGGGTGCTCCATAAACTCAGCACAATGTTTTGATAGTAATGTGTTGTGAGGCAATGGAATAAACAGAGGCAGGGCTGGTGCAGCTTCTAATTCATATAACAATAAATCGATAACAGCGCCGTCTCGGCCTACACGTTGGTAGTCAACAGGCAGTTGATTTGCTTGAATCAGCAACTGATGCATTAACGGTGAAACTTGCACGACCTCGCAATAGTTTGCCTGTCTTGGGGCATTACTTACTTCTATATACAAACTATAAGTACTGACTTTAGATAGCCATACCTGATGTGGTTTGCCTGGGGGTATCCATACACCACTGTACGGTAACACGAGCCATTGTCCATCTTCAGTTTCAACTTTCATAAGCCCTTCGGGTGCATATAAGAACTGAGCACGGCGATGGCTATGCGTATCTAACAAGGTATCAGCAGGATAGTCCGATCCTAACGCTAAAACCGCTTGCGGTAGATGGTCTACATCGTTAATTGGAATATTACGCATATATTTTGTCTGAAATAATTAAAAATATGGCTTTTCTACGTTAGTTTGCCATAGGTCTATTTTATATCATGCCTCTATAAACGTGAGGAAGATAACGATGCTATATGAGCTATTTTTATTTGGACTACTTTCCGGTGTTACCACTTGGTTATTTGGTTTTGGCGGCGGTTTTGTTGCTGTACCTTTGCTTTATACAGTCATTATTCAAAAGTACAGTAACGAAAGTATGGTTGGGATACATGCGATGCAAATCGCCGTAGCTACATCAGCTTTTGTAATGCTGTGTTCGGCAAGTTTTGCAACTTTTCGACACTATCGGTCTGGACATATAGATTGGCAAAAAATCCGCTTTTTATGGAGTGGTATCGCATTGGGTGGAGTTGTCGGTGCGGTCATGGCTTCATTATTTAATGGAAATTGGCTTCGCTGGATATTTATGGGTTATGTGTTCATAACCATTATTGATTGTTATTACCGACCAGGCTTTATGGTTGCATCAAGACAAACGCAAAACTATGGTCAAAACAGTGAACTCATTAAAGGTGGAATAATTGGTTGGGTTGCAGCACTTTTAGGTGTGGGTGGCAGTGTAATGACAGTTCCTTTGTTGCGGCGGCGGGGTAGTTCTATGGCAGAGGCTGCGGCTATTGCAAATATTCTCACGCTGCCTTTGTCTTTAACTGCAACGCTAACTTATTGTGTGTTGTCACTTTGGCAATCTACATGGGCACCTAGTGGATTTATCGGTCTAATCTGGTTAGAAGCTGCTTTATTCTTGGTTGCTGGAACATGGATCGGGCTATATTTTTCAGAAAAATTTATCTCAAAACTACCTGATTTATGGCGGGCAAGATTGTATCCGCTACTTTTAATGCTGGTTTTGTTCGTGATGCTTGTTGGCAGTTAATTATTGATTTAACTACCGTAGCTAGCACATATAAATCAACATACTACGTATTTATAAATGCTAGCTATGAATAGATGGTTATAGTGCAATTTTACTATAGATAGCTTTTGCTTCTGAGGTAATTGCTGTCATGTGAATCGCGCCGTGAATCATTCCGTCTAACAAATGAAAGTTCACCTGAATACCTGCATCCCACAGTTTTTGAGCATATCTTTCACCATCATCTCGAACCGGGTCATATTCACAAACAAAAATGGTCGCATCTGGCAGTCCATCTAAAGACTGAGCGAGTAACGGACTTACAAGTTCATTCTGTTTTTCACTTTCATCTTGCACATATTGATCCCAGCAATAAACCATTGTGGATGACTCTAAACCATAACCTTCGGCATATTGGTCATAAGATTTGCTACTCATTGTGGCATCTAAAGCTGGGTAGAAAAGAAGTTGATGGCTCACCATAATTTCTGGGTGTTGTTTTGCCTTTAAACATGCGGCGGCAGCTATATTTGCGCCCGCACTATCACCACCTACAGCTATACAGTTTTGATCAATTCCAAATAGTGAAGCATGCTTATGGATATAGCGAAATGCTGTAAAAAAATCATTTAAAGGTGTTGGAAACTTAAACTCTGGAGCCAAACGATAGTCCACAGAAAATACAACGTGTTGAATAGATTCTGCTAACAACCTACAAGTGCGGTTCCATGCATCTAAGCTTCCGAGACACCAACCGCCACCATGTGCAAAAACTAAAGCAGGCCGTTGCTCAACATTTTCGAGCGAATAGGGAACATAAACACGCACTTCAATTTCGGCACCATCTGACACAGCAACACAAAAACTTTGTTGATAGCTTGCATCATGCTGAATGCCTTGCTGATCAATAATGTCTTTATTTACTTGCTCCCTAAGTTCTTGTAACGAGTTTACAGCCTGTGTGGTTGGTCTGGACTTAAGCCAGCTTTCAATTTCAGCAAGTAGAGGCATCGCTTTTTTCCTGCTGCAAGAACTCTAAAATAAGTGAACTGAATGTTTCTGACTGTTCTTCCATAATGAAATGACCGCAGTCTTTTACAATCGCACTGGTTAAATGCGGTGAAACCTTTTTCATGGTTTCATAAGGGGCATTGTTTGTGGCATGTTCAGCGCCTATGGCTAAAACTGGCATGTCTAAGCTTTTCGTTTCTCTGATTTTATTTTGACGTATGGTCTCTGGAATAGAGCGATAATAATTAAAACCCGCCGTTAAACGACCCGGAATTTTATAGGCTTCAATATAGGTTTCAGTCGCTACTTTGTCTTTGTGCCACGACCATTTATCAAACATGTAATTTAAATAAGTACCTTCGCGGCCTGCGATTAAAGCTTCGGGTAAATCTAAGGTCTGATTAAACATGAAATGCCAAAGAAAGATATTTTCACTCGGTTCAACAAAAATAGGAGGTGCGTGTGCTAAACCGGGAATCACTGCTTCTGTTACCGCAAGACGAGTCACTGATTCAGGAAAGTCTGATGCAATCGCATAGGCAACCCACATGCCAATGTCGTGACCAACAACCGAATAAGTTGGATATTCAAGTTCAGTCATGAGCATTGATAAAATTTTAGCAATACGCCCCGTATCGTAACTTCCATCCAGTGGAGCTGAATTTCCTGTTCCGGGTAAATCAACAGCGATTGCTTGATAACCCTGTTTCGCCAATTCAAGCATGACTTTGTGCCACGCGTACCATGTTTGCGGCCAGCCTGGAATAAGCAATACAACGGGACCTTCACCTAAGGTCACGTAGTGTAATTTTTTACTTTCGATGTGAGTGTAATGATGTTGGAATTCGTTATGTGAGTTTTCATTGAATAATTGAGTTTTCATGTTGAGTTCTCTTACGATTCCTTAAATACCTAATAACTGATTAATTTGAGTCTGATTCACAGGGGCAGCAGCAAAGTCATCAAACACTTTATCGGTAACATGAATAATATTTTGCTTAATAAACTCGGCACCTTCGCGTGCGCCATCGTCTTTATTTTTGAGGCAGCATTCCCACTCCAACGTTGCCCAGCCTTCGTAGTCGTAATGTGCTAACTTTGAAAAAATCGCTTTAAAATCAACTTGACCATCACCCGTAGAACGGAATCGACCCGCTCGATTTCCCCAGCTTTGATAGCCGCTATACATTCCTTGGCGACCTGTTGGATTAAATTCGGCATCTTTAACATGAAACATGCGAATGAAATCTTTATAGATATCGATATATTCCACATAGTTCAGTTGCTGCAAAACAAAATGGCTTGGGTCAAAAAGAATATTGCAACGTGGGTGGTTATGAGTTCGCTCTAAAAACATTTCAAATGTAATGCCGTCATGCAAATCTTCACCGGGGTGAATTTCGTAGCAAAGGTTGACGTCTTGTTCATCACAAGCATTCAAAATAGGAAGCCAGCGACGCGCTAATTCATCAAACGCCGTTTCGATGAGTCCTGACGGTCTTTGAGGAAATGGAAATACATAAGGCCACGCCAAAGAGCCTGAAAATGTCCCCATGTCTTTAAGACCTAAACGGGCAGATGCCTGAATTGAAGCGAGCATTTGTTGTTTTGCCCACTCGGTTCTAGCCGCTGAATTGCCATGCAAATGAGATGGGGCAAAGTTATCGCACATTGAGTCATAAGCAGGGTGCACAGCCATTAACTGCCCAAAAATATGAGTCGTTAACTCACTAATTTTTAAGCCATGATTGCTTAAAGTATCTAATATTTCATCGCAATAATCTTGGCTTTCTGCTGCCAAATTGACATCAAATAAACGCTTATCCCAAGCAGGGAGTTGTACAGCTTCAAAGCCTTGGTTTGCTACCCAAGCAGCAATATCTTCTAGACGGTTAAAAGGGAAAACATCATCACTAAATTGAGCAAGATGAATACTAGGGCCTTTGATGGTTTTCATAATAAAACCTAATTAGTTGTCGATCGACAAACAATAGGCTGAATTTTGGATAAAAACAACTTTTTATTTGAAAATCAAAACAAAACTGGACTATTTTGAATAAATCTCTTTGATTTATTTGTGAAAATATTTTTTTCGAATAATAATGAAAACACGTACTAAGTTTGATAAAGGGTCATTATGGCTGGCAGACCAAGAGAGTTTGATCGAGAAGAAGCCCTCGTAAAAGCGAGAGATTTCTTCTGGCTTCACGGCTATGAAGGCACATCAATGTCAGATTTAGTTGAAGTTTTGGGGATTGCCTCAGCTCGAATTTATAAAGCATTTGGCTCAAAAGAGGCCTTGTTTAGAGAGGCCGTAAATCACTATGAAAAGAACGAAGGTAATTTTGCGCTAAATGCTTTAAAGCAAAAAAATATTAAGGATGCAATCAACCAATTATTTCAAGATGCACTAGCGCTTTACACGCAAACCAACCATTCCTATGGGTGCATGGTCGTGTCGGCAGCCAGTGTGCTAGGCGAAGAAAACCAAGCTGTTTTGGAATGGATGAAAGCACAGCGTATTGCACGGGGACAGAGTCTGGTCGAACGATTTGTTCAGGCAAAATCAGATGGTCAATTGATCGCAGATGCAGACCCTAAAACTTTAGGGCAATATTACGCGCTTGTTCTCCATGGTTTATCTGTTCAGGCAAGAGATGGATATTCCAAAGAAGAGTTAGCGACAGTAATCAGCTTTGCTTTACAGAACCTTGATCGATATTTGGCAACCTAATTCAGAAGCATATTAACAAGTCTCTGATTCGGGTTAACCAATCTGTGTAGAGTATGAGGAGACCTAAATGGTTTCCTTTTTTTATTGAAAAATTTATTTCAAAACTACCTGATTTATGGCGGGCAAAGTTGTATCCGCTACTTTTAATAATAGTTCTACTCGTCATGCTTTTCGTAAATTAATTTTTTATTTCAATTGTTTGAAGAATAACTTTTCTTAAATAACAAATCTCTAAATGCTCTAAAACTGCAAATTTTATGTCTTAAAGGGCTTTGAAAAAAGGTTGAAAAATAGACTTGAAATATATAGTGGCTTTATGCCACTATATATTCATCGAAGGTCATCAGACAAAAAAGAGGATGATATGGCTATCCAGCTTTTAGATGCGGCAAGAAATGAAATTCCAGTGAAATTCACGCAGTTTTCTGGTGGAGAGCGTCATGTTCAGATTGATGAGACAACGTTAGGTTCACTATCTGGCAAGGTATTGGTGCGTGCGCAAATGATCTCAAGTCACGATGTGATGGACTATTTGTTACTTGAAAATATATTGCTGACTCAAGGTTTAACCGTTGACCTAGAAATTCCGTATTTTCCATACGCACGTCAGGATCGTATTTGTGCAGTAGGCCAAGCATTCTCACTTGATGTGATGACAAAACTACTCAACATCAATGCCGACAAAAAAGCGGGTAAACAAGGCAAGGTAACTGTTTGGGACTGCCATAGTGAAGTAACAACAGCATTGCTTGCTGCAAATACTTCTTTTAACGAAGTTGTAAATGTTAGTTCAGTCGACATCATCGCAAAGAGTGAAGCGCTAAGCACATTATTAAAAAATGAAAAAACCGTGCTGATTTGCCCAGACAAAGGCGCAAAAGCACGCACAAAAATGGTTGCAGACGCTTTTAATGTTGAGCGCAAACAACCCATTACTATTGTTCAGTGCGATAAAAAACGTGACCCTGTAACTGGAAAAATTTTAGGTACACATGTACATGCGACTGATTTATCAGGCCTAACAGCTGTCATTACCGATGACATTTGCGATGGCGGTGCGACTTTTATTGGTATTGCCAAAGAACTCCGTCGTCTCAATTGCCATAAGTTCGTTCTATACGTGACCCACGGTATTTTCAGTAAAGGAATAGAGGTTTTTGATGGATTGCTTGACCAACTATTTACCTCGGACAGCTTTCCACAACAACCATCAGACAAAATTTCAGTAATTGCTTTTGCAGCAAAATAAAGAGAATAAAGATGACGATTAAACTTAATCCTTTAAATGCTATCGATTTTTATAAAGCTGATCACAGACGTCAGTATCCAGCAGGTACAGAGTACGTGTACGCAAATTTTACGCCGCGTTCATCTCGACTCGCTAAAATGTTGCCAGACTTTGACGATAAAGTGGTGTTCTTTGGGCTTCAGGGTTTTATTAAACACTTTTTAATCGATACGTGGAATGAAGGCTTTTATAAGCAACCTAAAGACAAAGTGGTGGCTGCTTATAAACGCCGTATGGATAGCTCATTAGGTGACGGTGCTGTACCGGTTGACCACATTGAAGCGTTACACGACTTGGGCTATTTACCATTACGTATTAAAGCATTGCCAGAAGGTAGTCGCGTCAATATGCGCGTACCTGTGCTCACCGTAATTAATACCGACCCGCGTTTCTTTTGGTTAACGAACTATATTGAAACCGTGTTAAGTGCTGAGCTTTGGAAAAGCTGTACTACGGCCACAATTGCCTACGAGTACAAACGTTTATTAACACAATATGCCGTAAAAACTGGTGCACCACTCGATTTTGTACCTGTGCAAGGACACGATTTTAGTAGCCGTGGTATGAGCGGAATTTATGATGCGGCGCAATCTGGTGTGGGCCACTTAACCAGTTTTATTGGAACAGACTCTGTTGCTTCAATTGACTACGCAGAAGAATATTACAATGCCACAGGTGTCATTGGAGTTTCTGTACCAGCGACTGAACACAGTGTGATGTGTATGGGTACAGAAGACAGTGAGCTAGAAACATTTAAGCGTTTAATTTGCGAGCTTTATCCGTCGGGTGTTGTCAGTGTTGTATCTGACACTTGGGATTTTTGGCGAGTGATTACCGAGTTTACGGTGACTTTAAAACCTGAAATTCTGGCAAGACAACCCAATGCTTTAGGCTTGGCTAAATTGGTTTTCCGTCCAGACTCTGGCGACCCTGTTAAAATTATTTGTGGTGACCCAGACGCTGAAGTCGGCAGCCCAGCCTACAAAGGCGCAGTTGAATGTTTATGGGAAGTGTTTGGCGGTACAACCACAGACCAAGGCTATAAAGTACTGAATGAACGTGTTGGTTTAATTTATGGTGACTCGATTACTCTAGAGCGTGCACAGCGCATTTTAGAAGGACTTGAAGCCAAAGGCTTTGCTTCAAACAACTTGGTGTTTGGGATCGGCAGCTTTACCTATAACTACTTAACTCGCGATACTTTTGGATTTGCTGTGAAAGCGACTTGGGGACAAGTGAATGGTGTAGGCCGAGAGCTGTTCAAAGACCCAATTACTGACTCAGGTGTGAAAAAATCTGCGAAAGGTCTTTTACGCATCGAAGAAAGTGAAAATGGTTTTACCTTGTTTGATGAGCAAACAGCCGAACAAGAACAAGGTGGAGCACTAAAAACCGTCTTTGAAAATGGTAAACTTCAATATGAGTGTACTTTGGATCAAATTCGTGAGCGTTTATCCATCGCATAACTGAGTTTAGATGAGCCGTTGCATAAGTATCGGCTCATCATTTTCATTGAGAGACTGAACGTGACTATTCAAACTGAACAAGAATTCCTTGCCAGTTATGATCGCCGAGATTATGACGCACCTTTACTCACTGTAGACATGGCTATTTTCTCGGTATTGAATGGTCAGTTGCAGGTATTACTCATTAAGCGGCCCAACTTTCCAGCCAAAGACCAATGGGCCTTACCCGGTGGTTTTGCCGATTTAACCCATGATCAAGACTTGATGGCAACGGCTTATCGTAAGCTGGTCGAAAAAACAGGAATTAGTTCACCTTACTTGGAACAAGTTGCCTCTGTCGGCAATGCCAAACGTGACCCGCGTGGCTGGGCTGTGACGATTTTGTATTTTGCATTAATCGATTTTAATGCCTATCAACACCAAGCATTGGCTGAATACAGTGAATGGGTGCCTGTAGCAAAAGCAAAAGATTTAGCATTGGCGTTTGATCATAATGAATTGCTCAGCTTGGCTTTAGAGCGTTTAACCAGTAAAACTCGCTATACCGCATTGCCAGCTAGTCTAATGCCTGAGTTATTTACGCTAACCGAGCTACAAACTATTTATGAAATTATTCTTGGGCAATCTTTAGATAAAAAAGCGTTTAGACGCCGTATGATAGAAGCGGGCGCAGTTGAAGAAACCAACCACAGTAAAATTGTAGGCAAACGGCCAGCTCAGCTTTACCGCTATGCACTCGATTCTTTCGATTTTATATTTCCTCGCTCACTCGAATTACCTAGAAATAAAGAGAGTGAAGATAAGCAAAACAATGAGCTTTCTGACTAGCGCATCTTGATGCACTTTGATTTATAATGCCGCGCTTATGATTGATGTCATGTTTTGATCAGCACTTTGCCTATGTCACACGTTTCTCCCTGCTTCCAGCAAAACCAGTTTTTTGTGTTGGTGGAATATCTCACTTCACTACATGAAATTTATCCTGTGAAACATGAGTTTGCAGGATATCCGGCTGCAATGACATTGGCAGATCGCGTACATTCAGATCATGATATCGCGCCACTTGAAGCCAGCAAAAGCTACCCTGACTCAATCGATAAAGTCTTACACTTTTCAGGTAAGGCCCGAGACATACAAGACTTCGAGCAATTTTTACAACAAGCTCAATCAGCCAATATTCAAAACTTGTTATTGCTGACAGGCGATAAACTCAAAGAACATCATAATGGTCGAGATGGACAGCCTCGTAGTCGTTACCTAGAGTCGGTAAACGCCGTAATGGCAGCTAAGCAACACGGCGGGTTTCGTATTGGCGTTGCCTTTAATCCATTTAAATATGTCGAAGCTGAGCGTGATGCACAGTATTTAAAACTACATAAGAAAATTAAAGCAGGCGCTGACTTTATCATTACCCAATTGGGCTATGACATTGAAGCCTTAAAACAAGCCAAATCATTTTTAACCAAGCATGATTATTCGCAGCAAATACTGGCTTGCGTCATGCCACTGACTTTAGGCCGTGCTAACTACATGGTAAAGCATAAAGTTGCGGGTATTGTGATTACTCCACACATGCTAAAAGTCTTGGCAGAGGAAAAACAGGCAGGGCATACAGACCGTGTTTATTTGCGCTGTGCTTTACAGATTTTGATATGTAAACACTTAGGATTTGCGGGTATTCATTTATCTGCTTGTCATAAGCCAGAGGAGCAAATGCTGCTTGAAAGCTACGTCGAGCAATACAGACATCTGGAGCTTAAAGCTTTAGAAGAGCTTTGGAATTCACTTTGGCAAGTCACTACAGGCAAAGAGTTTTCGCCTGAAATTGCTCGGTTTTCGCGTCAGCCAACGTCTAAACAATTAATTAAATATCGCCAGCTACATGTTATGCATGAAGCAATGTTTGGATCAAAAATTGCTAAAGGTATTGGACGGTTTATTTTTAAAGCATCATTTTGGGAAAATTCCTTAGTCGCTAAGGTATTACTTAAAACAGAAGTACTGAGTAAACACAGCTTAGTGGGCTGTGAAAGCTGTGGTCAGTGTCGGCTAAGCGATACTTTATATATTTGCCCTGAAACGTGTCCAAAAGGTTTAGCCAATGGGCCTTGTGGCGGTACAACGTTAGACCGCTGCGAATTTGGTGACCGTGAATGTATTCATTCCGTTAAAGCAAGGCTTGCTAAAGCCCTTAAACAAACTGAAATATTAAAAGAAAAACTGATTCCAACAGTGCCTCTTGAAATTAGAGGAACCAGTTCTTGGAAAAATTGGTATTTAGGAGTTGAAGCTTAAGATTTAAAACCATACTGGATTCAGTTAAAGTATGTTCAACTGAATTTTACTGACTTAAATTAATGCAAAATCAAAATGATCCAATTAATAATATAGAACAATTAGATGTCGAGGATGAGCAAAAGCAGGAAAACTCTGTGCTTAATTCTGTAAATCCTGATCCAGTTGAAGTAACAGATTTAATTATTGAGATCGGGAAAGATATAGTTGATTTTGCATCATCTGTTTTCGATAACATCGATATCAATTTTTAACTTAAGAGCTCCCGAATAGTGAGTTTTTATATGTTATAAAAAGATTTCCCATAATAAGGAGATCGAAGTGGAACTTACGCAAATTAAGGTAACAATAGATCGAGAATATGATCTCTTCGTAAATTCACACGAATTTAAGACGTATCAGCACGATAAAGAAAAGCAAGCTAGATTTTTAGGCCATGTATTAACAACATTGAAATACCCTTATACGAACATCATTACTTTAGGTGGTGGTCGATATAAAGTTGTTGGTCATCATGATTTAAATGTTGATATCGATCTATTCCAAGCTCCATCTTTCGTATCAAAGCAAGCATTTAATACTTGGTTTGCTAATATCCTATCTCAACATTTATATTCTTAAAATATATTGTAAATACATATTTTAACTTGTAGTATCACTATCAAATACTGCGCTGAAAGTTTTTTGTTTTTTTATGGCCCGTTTCTGATTAGAAGCGGGTTCTTTAATTTCGTATTTATGTATATGTATTAGATGAAAGTATATATTGCTTTTATCACATAGCTTATTGTTTACTTCGCTGGAAAAATATTCCTTTTAAGAAGTTAATAAAATGAAAAATTATTTAATAGGGTTAGTTATTGCTTTAGGTTTAACTGGATGTGTGGTATTACCAAACATCGACTATTCACAGCCAAAAGTTGAACGATTTAATCCAGTTAAGAATTGGATTAGTGTAGATTCTGCTTCAGTTAAAGATATGCCTAATGGTAATGAAATCTTTAAATTGAAAGGAGGTAGTGAAGTTTATGTATTCAGATATCAAGATGAATGGGCATTATTGACTCCTGCCTCTGATAAACAACAATGGATTAACTCTAGATATTTATGTGGTTTTGCTGGTTGTTATACTCCACCAATTGTTTATAGAAACACTAAAAGGGGCTTGGATAACCAGCAACCTATTTACTCAGTTCAACAACGTGAGCCTAAAAGATATAACAATACCAAGACTAGAAGCACATCTACTAACACTCGTACTTCAAGAAGCTATAGTCAAACGACCAATAGTTCTTGTTATTGTACATCTGGAACATATTGTGTTGGGCCGAGGGGTGGACATTACTGCCTTAATAGCACAGGTTCAAAAAGATATCTTCCACGATAAACTGTATAAGCTTCAAGAAGCCCCGCTAAATATCGATTATTGGCAAGGCATTTGTTTTATAATAATTTTCAAGATAATTAGTTGTTTATTTGAAGTTTTATGAGTGAAGAGATTATTTCGGCAATTGCTACAATTAAGGGTGCACAAATTCAAGCTTATTACACATTAATAGCATCATGTGTAGGAGCAGTTGGCATAGTAGTTGGTATTATACTTTCTTGGTATACCGCTTTACATTTACAAAAAGTATCTCGTTTAGCAGAAACGAGAAAAACTGTTTATTTAGAGTTTGCTGAAGCATATTCTAAGTTAATAGCTGGTTTACAATTAATTCAAATCGAAAAGCATAAATATCAAAGTGAGCTTTTTAGTAGTTTTTCTAATTTCTCAACTTGTACAGACAAGGTTATGTTTGTCTGTAATACAAAAACTAAAAAAGAAGTTATTTGCTATTTAAATAATATTTTACCAAAGATTGAATTAATCATATTTGAAATCGCAAGTTATTTCGATTTATCTCAAAGTTTAGAAGTTTTAGTAAAAGATCATCAGGAAAGTTTAGAAAGCTTAGATAGGTTTTATCTAAAATTAGATGAATTACATATTGATAACCCTGAAGATGAGCGATCTAAAAATATATTTAAATTAATAGATTTTAAACTTAAACAATCAGAGAGGTTAATACAACCTATATCAGAAAAAGAAAAAGAGCTTGAAGAAAAGCATGAAGAAATTGCCGAAAATATTAAAAAATTTACAAATGAACTTAATGAAGGAGTTACTGAAGTAATTTATTTATTAAGGAAGGAAATAGGGGCTAAGACGGATATTCATCTTGATAAAAAATTATCAATAAATTATCAGTCTCAACTTCCAAAAAAAGAAGATGAGTTGAAGTAATTTTAATTTAAATTAATGTTAAAACTCAGTACAGGTTAAATTGCCTTTAGGTGTTTTTTTAAAAGGATATATTATTAAAAAATGAAGAATTTAAGTATAGGATTAGTTCTTATGATTTCATTATTTGGTTGTGCCAATTCCACCGCTAAGCATCAAGACAAATTCTTAGCGCATATTCATGAAAATACACCAAATCCTTACAAGGAATGTATGGTCAAATATATTAAAGACCATTGGGATGAAGTTTGGAAAACTTACAATACTGAAAAAACTAGGGAGGCTCGTGGTGAAACAGATATAGTCAATTTCATGATTGAAAAGTATCTATCTGAATGTAAAAAATAATACATTTGAGCTAAATTTATTTTTATGTATTTAAGGCTTTCAAAGCCCTGAGTTTTCAGGGTTTTACTCTAATAGCCGCTTTTAAGAAAGAAATATTTTTAAGTAGGCAGTATGCTTTAAAATTATTTTAATATTTGCATATAAATGTTATAGAAAAGGATGGAGTTAATAATAAGAATAAGTTCAAAGGAAGCACTTAACCGATCTTCTTAAAATTCGATGGATTTCGTTATATAGGTAAACGATGACCGCACTTTTAGAAAAGGATTTCAGTCCATCTGAGTTCACCTTGTTCTCCGAAATATTATGGAAACTTGGCTCAGGGAAAGGGCAATACAATTTACGTGAAAATATTCTTGCAGATATTGCCATTTTATTACGGGCTGATTTCGCTGCATCTTACATTTGGGACTCAACCAATAACTTATCGAGAGAAGGCGTTATATGGAAAATCGACCCAAAAGCCATGAAGGACTATGAGTGTGTTTGGCAATTTGATGATCCGATTACGGCACAGCTTCGCAAACGTCAAAAATCAACCTTTGTAAATGAAGTCATGCCTCTCGCAGACCTGAAAAAAACACCCTATTACAATGAGTTTTTAAGAGCCTATGGTTTGTATCACGGCATAAATATTTATTTTGTCCGAAATGGTATAGATATTGGCGATTTACGTATTTGGCGTGCAAAAGACGCTGACATGTTTGGTGAGCGTGAAAAAAGAATATTAAATCTGCTTGAACCTTATTTTACTCAAGCCTTACCCACTGATTTATCAAGCCAATACGGTTTGACTTCGCGTGAACAAGAAGTGGTTCGCTTGGTATCTAAAGGTTTAAGTGATAAAGATGTGGCCAATTTACTGGATATTAGCTTTACTACATTAAGAACTCATTTGAACAATTCTATGAGAAAAATCGGTTGCAATAATCGCACTGAAATGGCCTTGCTCATTCGATATTAAAGTTTAAGCAATCCTCAATTTTGAGGATGCGAATGAATGAGCAATTTGTACTAAGTTTCTAAAATTACAACTTAAATGGATTAAAAATTACTATGTTAAATACAAATGAAAAAAATAATTGGATCGAATCACTTGATCTATCAAATGCTTCAGTAGATATCCTTACTAAACTCATTCATGAAAGAAAAGTATCTTGTGAAGAGCTTGTGCATCATTACTTCGATACTATTGAAAAACAGCAATCTTTAAATGCATTTATTAGCACAGATAAAGCTTCGGCAATTCAGCAAGCTCAATATTGGGATAAATATCTACTGAGTGGAAAACCGTGCCCAGCTTTGATGGGTATTTTAATTGCGGTTAAAGATAATATTCATGTTGCAGGTTTTCCAAATAGTGCAGGTACACCAGCTTTAGCTCAATTTAGACCTCAAGCTTCTGCACCTGTTATTCAAAAACTCATTGAGCAAGGTGCAATCATTGTTGGTAAAGCCAATATGCACGAATTGGCCTTTGGGGTAACTGGTTATAATACTGCCATGCATATAGAAAGTGTGGTGGGTATACGAAATGCCGTAAACCCGTTACACATTGCGGGCGGGTCTTCTTCGGGTAGTGCGGTGGCTGTTGCGGCGGGTATGGTTCCGATTGCTATGGGTACAGACACAGGCGCTTCTATTCGTTTGCCAAGTGCCTTAAATGGCTGTGTCGGCTTTCGTCCAACAGTAGGACGGTATTCACAAAACGGTATTACCCCAATTTCACATACTCGGGATACCGCTGGCCCTATAGCACATACCGTATCTGACATTATCTTAGTTGATGAGCTTATTACTCAAGAACCAAGAAAAGAACCATTACAGCCTCATCAAATTCGTCTCGGTATCAATTCATACTTTTGGAATCATTTAGATGAAGATGTTCATGAGCAGGCTCATATTGCGCTTGAAATGTTAAAGAATGCTGGAGTCGAAATTATTCCTGTCGATATGCCAAATTTAGAACAACTCAATCAAGCTATTTCATTTCCTGTGGCCATCTATGAAGGCAAATATGACCTAATTCAATATTTGAAAGATCATCATGTAAATTTGACCATAGAGGCTGTAGTCGATCAGATCTCAAGCCCAGATGTACAGGCAATTTTTAAATTGAATATTCTTCCTGAGCTAACTCTAGATCCGACGGGGCAACTTGTTCCAGTTTTACCTTTGTATGAAAAAGCGATTAGCGAAGCTCGGCCACAATTGCTTGAACTCTACCAAAACACATTTAAAGCGCATAACTTACATGCTTTATTATTTCCGACATCACCGATTGTTGCACCACTAGCAAACGAACAAGTTTATTCAATTGAAACTTTCCAGACACTTATGCGAAATACAGACCCCGGCAGTAATATTGGAATACCGGGACTGAGTTTACCTATTGGGAAGGGCGCGAAATCAAAACTACCAGTTGGATTTGAAATAGATGGCTTAGCTCATCAAGATAGTGAACTGCTTGCGATAGGAATAACTTTAGAAGAAATTTTTAAGGATTTAAATCAATAAACAAAACCACTTAAATCACTATTTTTAAAGGTTTGTTTATCTTTTAATAATAGATTGAAGCTTATTGGTAAGTCTGTTTTTATCTGGAAAATTATAAGCCATTTTACTTGTTATAATGGCTTATTTATTAAACAATCATTACTTATTAGGTTTATGTATCCTGTCAGTTTTACTGTTGTTAATTTGAGAAAATATAATATTTATAACTTATATGTATCTTATTTGTATAACGATAAAATTTTTAATTATTAAATCATTTTAAAATTACATATTATTTTAATTAATAATACTTAAATATTACACAATAAAATTTATTCTTAATATTTTTGCAATAATTTTCTGTGTTAGAAGATTATCTGATTAGAAATTATTTAAAATTAATTTGTTTATTAACAATAAATTAGATTTAATTTTTAAATGGATTTATTACGAGAAATCTACACTAGTTCGAATTACATAATTTTTAAACATAGTTTATATAATATGCTTTATTGACATAAATAGAAAAAATATATGGCTAAGAGGTCAATGATATTTAATTCACTTCAGAACCATAATTTGCACCAAATTTTACGCTGTCACGATTCATTGAATAAAACCAAGTGAAAAGTTACGTAAAAAAGAAACCAATAATTTTATTGGCTTAAATAAAAAATCGAATATTACAAATAAGCGGAATGAATATGGATAACGTAGCTCAGCTAGAAACTGATACTAATTTCCAAAGTCGAAAGAAAATAACTTGGGGTGTTTTTAGTGTCCTGCTGTTATTTTTAGTTGCCGGTATCGTATATTATTTTTTGGTATATCGATTCTATCAATCTACTGATAATGCTTATGTGCAAGCCGATGTGACTTGGGTTATGCCAAAGATTTCAGGCGAAGTGATGGAGTTATTAATTAACGATAATCAGGTGGTAAAAAAAGGGGAAACTTTAGCAGTATTAGACCATCGTGATTACCAAGCTCGTTATGACCAAGCCCGTTCTGTGGTCAGCTTAAAAGAAGCCGCACTGGGCGTACAACAACAAAATGAAAAGTCTGCCAAGTCGTCAATTACTGAAGCAAATAGTGGTGTAGTAGCAGCACAAGCCGACCTATCTCGTTTGAAAAAAGAGTTCGAGCGTTATCAAGACTTATTAAAAGATGGCGTAATTACCCGTCAAAACTTTGAAGGGGTTCAGTCTCAATATTTAACCGCTCAAGCACAGCTCAGTAAAGCACAAGCCGCAGTAAATGCAGCAGAAGCTCAGTTGGGGAGCTTACAAGCCAGTCGAGCACAGCTTTTAGCAGATATCCAAAGTGCCAATGCAAATTTAAACCTGTATCAGGTCGATCTGGCTTCCTCAAAAGTGGTGAGTCCTGTTTCGGGCAAGATCGGTAGCCTTGCAATTCAAAAAGGCTCACGTGTTTCTCCACAAACCCGCTTAATGGCAATCATTCCTGAAAATAGTTTGTATGTACAAGCGAACTTCAAAGAAACCCAAATTGAAAAAATGCATGTTGGTCAGAAGGTAAAGTTAAAACTTGATGCCTATCCGAGCCTCACCTATACCGGAACAATTGAGAGTTTTTCACCAGCTTCAGGTGCAACTTTCTCACTCATGCCACCAGACAATGCAACAGGCAACTTTAACAAAGTTGTACAGCGTATTCCTGTACGTATTGCCATAGATTCAAGCCCGCATATTGATTTGATTAAACCTGGAATGTCGGTGAGTGCCACCGTTGACCTAAGAACTTAATAAAAAAAATTTAGGTAATAAGAAAATGAATAAGCATGTTGAAGCCGAGTGGAGGTTTCCTGCAAAAACTGCATGGGCAATTTTTGCTGCCATGATTTTTGGCAACTTCATGGCGATTCTTGATATTCAGATTGTGGCGAGTTCTCTAAACGAAGTACAAGCCGGTATGAGTGCAAGTCGTTATGAAGTCACTTGGGTACAAACGGTTTATTTAATAGCCGAAATTATTGCGATTCCAATGTCGAGTATTGTCTCGCGGGTGCTTTCGACACGGGTGTATTACACCATGTGTGCAATTGGTTTTACGGTAAGTTCTTTACTATGTGCATTGTCGTGGAACTTGGAAAGTTTACTGGTGTTCCGTGGGATTCAAGGCTTTATGGGCGGCGGGATGATTCCGACTTCCATGACGGCGTTGTACTTACTGTTCCCCGAGCCAAAACGCTCATTGCCTTTGGTCATGTTTGGTATGATCAGTACTTTAGGCCCAGCGATTGGCCCCACCATTGGAGGTTGGCTCACCAATAACTTCTCATGGCACTGGATGTTCCTGATTAATATTATTCCGGGCATTATCATTGCCACGGTCATTTACTCAGGCCCAAATATCGACCGTGCCAATTATTCACTCATCAAAAGCATGGACTGGTTTAGTCTTATTGGTATGGCGATGTTTTTGGGTGGGCTTGAATATTTCCTCGATGAAGGCGCGCGTCATGACTGGCTTGCAGACACAGGCGTTCGTATTGCATTTATGGTCTGCGTTGTAGGCGGCATGATTTTCTTCTCTCGAAGTTTTACCCAGCCTAAACCTTTGCTCGATTTATCGGTATTTAAAAACAAAAACTTTACCTTAAGTGCCATCACAACGTTTGTGATCGGTATGGCGCTGTATGGCTTGGGTTACATGATTCCCGTGTTCCTTGGGCAAGTCCGTGAAATGAACAGTAGCCAAATTGGTCATGTCATGATGGTGACAGGTATTGTCATGTTCTGTTTTGCGCCGTTCCTTGCATGGCTTATTCCTAATTTTGATACCCGCAAAACCGTATTTGTTGGAATGGTTCTGGCTGGTTTTGGTGTTTGGCTCAATTCGCACCTCAGCATTCACAGCGATTATGACTTTATGTTTTGGCCGCAAATTTACCGTGGTATTGGTCTTATGATCTGCCTAATTGTGGTTTCGCATTTGGCTATGAGTACTTTGCCACTCAGTAAAGTAGCCGATGCCAGTGGTATTTATAACCTCATGCGTAATATCGGCGGCGCGGTTGGACTGGCTCTTATTAACTCATCTTTAGACTGGCTAACAGCCATGCATGTTACCCAGATTAATCAGGCGATGACACCGCAAAACTGGATATTTACAGAACGACTCGACCAGCTCACGGCGCAATATCAAGAAGTCGGTGCAAATGCCCAGCAAATCGCGCTCAGTGTGATTTATCGCGACATTCATTTTCAGGCACTGACATCTAGCTTTAATGACTTATTACGCATGCTCGCAATCATTATGTTTGTGACCGCATTTTTAACCATCTTTATGGACAGGGGGAAGAAAATGAATATGTAAATTTTTAGCAGTAGAGGGCAGCTTTTAAAGAATGAAAAACAATAGGGCATATCAAAACGTATCCCTTCTTAGAAAAAGAACATTTATACGAGTTTCCAACATCGCCTTATGAGCGAGCGGAACTCACAGATCTGGATGTGGGAGATTAAAGTATTATGATTAATACAACATATAAACTGATTTCAAAATTGAACCTGAAAAACACAACTTATGGGCAATATTTTGAAAGAGAGCAAATTGATACTGATCGACTAAAAGTGATGTATTCCATTTACGAACAGTATTATGAAAATACCAGATTTTCTATTTTTGTAGACGATTTTAAAAATAAAAGCGGTGCGATCTTAATTTTTGACTCAGAAACAGATGAGATTGTGGGTTTCTCGACTGTAGTGGTGCAGCACTTCTACTTAAACGGTAAAGACTACACCGTGTTGTTTAGCGGTGACACGGTTATTTTGAAGAAGTTCTGGGGTACGCGTAGCTTACAAAGTACCATGCTCAAACTTATGATTAAGCTTCGCATCAAATATCCTTTTAACGAACTCTATTGGTTACTCATTTCTAAGGGCTATAAGACCTATCTATTACTTGCCAATAATTACTATGTGTATTACCCAAACATTAAAGATGAAAACCAACATCTTTCGGAAGTGGTTGAGCACTACTGTGAAAAATTCTTTGGCGAATATTACGACCGTGAAGCAGGTTTACTCAACTTTGGTGATGACTATCAGCCACTAAAAGGCGAAGTTGCACCCATTACCGCCGAAATGAGAGAAAAGAATCCAAACATTCATTTCTTTGAACAAAAAAATCCAACTTGGAAAGCAGGCACAGAACTGCCGTGTATAGGCCGTCTGGGCTGGAAAGATATTGCTCGTTTCCCTGTGAAGCTCATGACGAAGCCGACCAGTAAAGGAAAGTTTGAAGCTTGTGTAACCCATAAAACAAAACGTAGAGAGGCTATCCAATGAAATCTAATGAATGGCTGACTCTAGGCTCGCATCTTATTTTAAAAAAATGGTGTGATGCATCTGACCGTAATTTCCAAAAACAGTTTAATGCTTTAGAAACCACACAACGTCAAATTTTGCATTCGATATTACAGACTTCTACCTTTGCCAAAGATAAAAAGGTTCAAAACTATGAGCAGTTTGTAAAAGCCTTTCCTGCGACTCGCTATAGCGCATGGCGAGAAGATATTCAACGTTACCGTGAACAACAGCTTTCACTGTCTAGTAGTAAGTTGGTTCGTTTCCAGCCGACCAGTGGTTCGAGTGAACAAATCAAGTTTATTCCATACACCAAGCTGTTTTTAGATGAACTTGACCATGCGATTGCGCCGTGGATGGCAAGTTTATATCGTAAGTGTCCAGAGCTGAGTTCGGGTACACATTACTGGTCGGTGTCATGGTTGCCTGAAAGCCAGCGTGAAGTTTTAAAAGATAAAAACTTAAATGATGACAGTGCGCTACTTGGCGTAGGTAAACGTATATTGTCTAAGTTTACCCAAGCGGTTCCAAGTAACGTTGCATTTGCAGCCAATGCTGACGATGCACTGTTTGCCACCATTTGTTATTTGGTTGCAAACCGTAACTTAGCCATGATTTCGGTGTGGAGTCCGACTTTTGCGCTGCAATTGCTTGAGCGTTTGGAGTCATTGCAAAAAGATGTGGTTGAAGTGCTTAACAGTGGCAAATGGGGAAATCGTGAGGCTTCCTTAAAAGAAGTTACCGCACCGCATAGCCCTGCAAGTGCTCAAGCTTTAATTGCAAGTTTAAACGGCGCACAGATCGACTTTAAAAAACTTTGGCCAAAGTTAAGTTTAGTGTCGAGTTGGGATACCGCAGGCTCAAAAGCTTGGGCCGAGAAATTAAAAGAGAAATTGCCCAGTGTTCAGTTTGAAGGCAAAGGGTTATGGGCAACCGAAGGTGTAGTGACTATTCCCTATAACAACCAATACCCATTGGCCTACCAAAGTCATTTCTATGAGTTTGAATATTTAGAAGGTGAGAAACAAGGTGAAATTGTTCCTTCATGGCAGCTTAAACAAGGTGATGTGGTCAGCCCACTCATTACTTCGGGGAATGGCTTACTGCGTTACTGTCTGGATGACTGCTTAAAAGTGACTGGCTTTATAGAGCAAATTCCGTGTTTTGAGTTCCAAGGCCGTCGTTTTGGGGTAGATCTGGTCGGTGAGAAACTTGCACCTGAAACCGCACAACAGTTGTTGTCACAGTTAAATGAAACAGAATCGAAAGCGATTTCTTTACTGGCGATTGATACCCAACAACAAGTTAAACCATTTTATTGCGTGCTTTTTGAAGGTGAAATTCATCACAGCATTAACAATGAATATATCGACAGTATTTTACGTCAAAACTTCCATTATGAACTTGCACGAAACTTGGGACAGCTCGACCAACCTCAAATTCGTCAAGCCAATAACGGCTGGAATGCGTATAAGCAACTGGTCATGTTTGATGGCATTATCGAAGGCAATATCAAGCCTGAGCCACTTAAAAAAGTCACCCTCAATAGTTTGGAACAACTATGAAAGGGATGAAGTCATTTAATACTCGATTTTTAACACTTCGACACGCCTTGTATTTAGGCGTGTTGGTTGTGTCGAATACACAGGCCATGACTTTAGACGAGGCGTTGTCTGCCAGTTTAAGACATGAAAGTCAGCTTGAAGTCAGCCGTTTAAGCGTAAACCAGTCTACTGCTATGCTTGAACAGGCTAAACAGCGCGATGGACTCAAAGTCAATTTAGTTGGGCAACTTGACTATGAAAGAATAGATACGCCACCAAAAGTCATGTTTCCAACCGAAGGAAACCGTAAAGGACGAAGTTTGCAGTTACAGGCAGATTATCCGATTTATACCTCTGGGCGGCATCGTTTGGGTGTAGATATTGCCGAAAGTCAGCTTTCTGCCCAACATCAAGGTTTATCAGATCAACGGTCGGAAACCATTTTAAATACCGTCATGGTCTATACCGACGTATTAAAAAAGAAAGCCATTTTAGAACTTAGACAAAAGACTATGGCAAATCTGCAACGGTCTTTATATGAGTCAAAGCGCCGTTTTGATGTTGGTATGATTACTCGTGCAGACTTGGCTCAGGTTTTGGCCCAAGTCGCGCAAGGTCAAGCCGATATTACACAGGCGCAGTCTAACTTGACTGTAAGCGAAGCACAGTTTTACCAAGTAACAGGTACAACACCTGACAACCTTGTTGCAATTAAACAATTGCCTGCTATACCGAATGGGTTAGATGAAATTTTGGCTCAAACCAAGAATCATCCGGCTTTAATGCGCGCTAAATATGAAATGCAAGCCGCCGAGAAACAATACGCTTTAACTAAACGGGAACTCTGGCCAACAGTTATGCTGACCAGTCGTGCCGGAAAGCAAGATGAAGCGAGCTATATTGGTTCTGAAAGTAATAACTATATGGTCGGGTTACAGCTTAATGTACCGCTCTATGACGATGGTTTAAATCGCGCCAATGTCAAAAAAGCGCAGGCTGATATCGATTTGGCTCATCAGAAAATACGAAGCCTTGAACTGGACTTAAATAAGCGTACCCGTACCACCTATGCACAGCTTCAAACCATCCGACAAAATAAAGACGCATTGGCAAATGCCATAGAGGCAGCGTCTATTGCCTTTGTCTATACACGTAAAGAGTTTGATGTCGGCACCAAAACTACCTTTGACTTGCTTAATACCGAGCAGAAGCTACTCGATGCTCAAACCCAAAAAACCGTAAATGACCAAGACGAAGTGGTATTTGTCTATCAGTTACTCGACCAAATGGGACGTTTAAATAGTTTGGTTCCTATGCAGACCGCACAACAGGTGAATAATGAATAAAACAAATACACCACTCGTAGAAAATACCCTGATTACCCGTGAAGCAACTTTGGCAGATGATGAGGCTTTACGAGACCTAATTGCTGTTCCCATGACCACCAAAGGCATACAAATTAGCTTTCAGCGTGAACCGAGTTATTTTAAGGCGTCCGACATTGTGTATCGGCATAAACTGCATGTGGTGATTGAAGACCTAGAGAGTCAAAAGAAACTCGCTTGTTATAGCAATGGCTACCGTCCTTGTTATGTCGATCGGAGCATTCAGAACTTACGCTACGCTGGAGACTTACGGGTAGATCATAGCTATCGGGGTAAATCACTGGTGAAGGTATTAGCCAAGCATGTAAAACAGACCATGCATGCACCTAACTTTAGCCAAATGATTATTTTTGATGATAACCACGCCGCACGCGCCGCTATACAAACGGGTAAAACGGGAATGCCCGATTATTATGATGAAGGACTTATAGAGACACTCAGCCTGACGAGTACAGGTGCAAAACGAAAAATCACGGCTTTTTTAAAGCAAGCTAATAAACAGAGTGACATTCAAGTGATTCGTAGTTGTATAGCCGAAGCCGAACATGTGGAAGCCATGAATCAGTTTATTGCCGATATGGCTGAGTTTTACAACTTTATACCTGCCTATAACTTCGAAGAACTTGCCCAAGGTCATCAGTATTTTTCAGGTATGAAACTCTCAGACTTTTCACTTTACTTTAAGGGCGAAAAACTGGTGGGTATGTTTGGCTTGTGGGATCAGCATAGTATTAAGCAAACCAAGATTCTAAATTATAGTTCGGCTATAGGTGTGCTTAGACCCGTTTATAACTTGTTAACCCCAATTACTAAAGGTATGCGCTTGCCTAAACTGGGTGACTCTATTCAGTACCATGTATTGCATACGCTTATGTGTCATCCCGAAGATTTAGCTTTGCATCATAAAATGCTCGAAGATGCCTATAACCAGTCAAAACAACAGGGCGTTGGTGTGGTGAGTTTTACGCTTTCCCATAAAGACCCGCGTTATCAGCTAAACCAGTTTTATAAAGGTGAGCGTTTAACGGGTATGCATGGTTTTATTAGTTATGAGGGCGACCCAAGACCAAATTTTGATAAAAACCTGATTCCATACTTAGAAGTTGGGCGTATTTAACCCTTATATAGCTTCACCGTAGGTCATGAATGCGCAAATATTTGCTCAGTTTTAGGTAAATTAAATAGATTTGAGCAAATATATGCGCAAAATGATGAATGTCGGCTAGAGCAAGAGACTTTTTAATAGTGATTTTGATTACGTTACAAAATCAAGATAACTCGTTTGGGATTTAATAAACCTAGCGAATTTGACCCTTTAGCCTAACTTATCTTGCGCCGTTGAAACAGCTAACATGGTTTGAAGGTAATAATCGACACGTGAGTGATTATTGTCTTTATGTGAGTTATGCGCATTAAAGGCTGCATCATGAAGTTTCACCACTCGAGCAATTGGATTTAAACCACAACGGAGTAAATATTCTTCGCGTGTTTCATCTTCACGTTTAGTTAGTGCATCGACGGCATCGCGGATTTCTTTTCCAAATAAACTTTCGATTTTGTCTAGCGTAAGAGGCGTGTCTTCAACACTATCGTGGAGAAGGGCGGTAATAATGTAAATTTCTGAAAATTGATGCTCGATTAATGAATTGACCACACCTTTAATATGGTACTCAAAGTAATCATGAGGGCCATACTTTTGACCTTGATGAGATTCTTTTGACAATGTCTCTGCGAGTTCAACTTGATTTTGAGTCATTTTTTGCTCTTATCACTTTAAGTATATGACGCGGCCTAATTTGTAAGATGGTCGCTTAGGTCATAATTTTATACTGAATAGTGACTCATACGAATACTTCTTAATTAACTATATAAAAATTCGGTATCGGCAAATTTAATAATTATTTATTCAGTAAGTTCTTATAAATTTATATAGAAAATATTTAGTCTTGGAAAAGTTTGATATCTAATATTATCTACTGTACTAAAGTTGCAGATATAAAAGTCGAGTTAAAGATTCAATTAGCTGATGATGTAATCTATGATCTTATAAAGAAATCTATAGCTACTTAAAAATACTTATATGGTGGGATGGTTCTCCTTTCATAGGATAAAAATTTTCATGATATGAAAAGTATAATTTTAAAAGGTGTTTAAATAATGCAATCGAAAGAGATTAAAATAGGGAAAAGTACGATAACTAAGCTGTTACTTAATGACCATGAACTCTCACCTGATTTAGTCTTTGAATCATGGTTAAAGTCTAATTTCTTTTTTATTGAAGAAAATCAAGTTTTGGGAGTCAATGGACTTAGACCACCACAATTAGGTGGAATATTTGCAGCATTGGGTTATGAAAGATCAGATGAAAAAAATGCAGCAACAATTGTTATGCCAACAGGTACAGGTAAAACTGAAACTATTCTATCAATTGTAGTAGCAGGGAAGTTTAAAAAAACTTTAGTCATTGTTCCATCAGATGCATTACGAGAGCAAACAAAAAAAAAGTTTGTTGAACTTGGTTTATTGAGAGAGTTAGGCTTGGTTAGGCCGGATATTCTCAATCCTGTAGTTTCAACCATCAAACATGGGATTACTAATGCGGAAGAATTATCAAAAATATTAAATGCTAATATTTTAATAGCATCTGCGGCATCTCTATCAAAATTTTCAAAGGAATTTTTTGATAAGCTTACTGGTGAATGTACACATTTAATAGTTGATGAAGCTCATCATGTAACGGCTTCTACTTGGGCAAGGATTAAATCACAATTTAGAGATAAATCTGTCTTTCAATTTACAGCTACTCCATTTCGAAGTGATGGTTCAAGAGTAGAGGGAAAAATAATCTTCAATTATCCTTTGAAACGGGCACAAGAGGAAGGATATTTCAAACCTATCGTATTTCACCCTGTACGAGAGTTTGTTGAAGAAAAGTCAGATGAGGCGATAGCTAAGCAAGCTATATTGTTATTAAGAGAAGATTTAGAGCAGGGGTTAGATCATATAGTTATGGCTAGAGCTTCATCTATGAAGCGAGCCAGAGATATCTTCAATATATATTCGAAAGAAAAAGATCTTAACCCTGTATTAATAGATAGTGCAACTAAGAAGAAAGCAGAAGTTCTTAATGCAATTAGAAATAGAGAACATAAGATAATTGTATGTGTAAATATGCTTGGAGAGGGATTCGATCTTCCGCAGCTAAAAATTTCAGCCATTCATGATCCTCATAAAAGTATAAATGTAATGCTCCAATTTACGGGTAGGTTTACAAGAACGACCAAGAATGTTGGTGATGCCAAGTTTATTGCAAACATTGCCAACCCTAGTGTTAATGAAAGTTTGGAAGAACTTTATAAAGAAGATTCAGATTGGAATACAGTAATTAGCAGCATTAGCTCTAGAAAAATTAAAAATGAAAAAGAGTATCAAGCATTTCGAGAGGAATTTTCTGAACCTAGTAAATTATTAGATTTGGGATTAACTCCAAGTATAAGCACTACTATTTATAGAATGAAGTTTGCTAAATGGAAGCCAGAGCAGTTTAGTGATTTTGGAAATAAACAGTTTCAGATCGTAGATTCAGTAATTAATGACGAACAGGATACATTGATTTTTTCTGTTAAGTCATATTTGCCTGTAGGTTGGACAAGTTCTAAAGAGCTTTACGATGAATCATGGGATTTATATATTGCTTTCTATGATAAGGAAACGGATTTACTTTTTATTCATTCTTCTTCAAAAGATGGTTTGGTCAAAAGATTAATGCAACTAATTGCTAAAGATGCTATTCAGGTCAAAGGTGAATACATATTTAGAGCATTGGCTAATTTAAAAAGATTAAAACTTCAAAACGTCGGCCTTAATAAAAATAAGAAGGGACTACGTTATTCTATGCATACTGGAACAGAAATTAATGATCAAATTCCTGACATAGAGGCAAATAGAGCAACTAAATCGAATATTTTTGGTAAAGGGTATGAAAATGGTCAGCTTGTAAGTATTGGCTGTTCATATAAAGGTAAAGTTTGGGCTATGGATAGTGATTCTTTAGACCAATGGGTAGTATGGTGTAAAGGAGTGGGTACTAAAATACTAGACGATACTATTAATACAAATGATGTTATGAAAACTGCCATGCAAACCGAAGAGTTGGAGGCGTTTCCAAATATTCAGGTACTTGCCGTTGAATGGCCAATAGAGATTCTTCGAAAAAATGAATCAAAAATAACTGTTAAAGCAACTAAATGGGAAGAGCCATTAATAAATTGTGATTTAATTTTTAGTGATGAACAGACTCTAGATATGAAAGAGCTTCAGTTCTCTCTACGAACACAATATGGACTTAGTAAAATCTCCATGAAGATTAAAGGCCGTGGAGAGGTGATCTTTCATTCAGAAGATAACCTAGAGATCAAAATTGGTGAACAATCATATTTAATTGCTGAGTTCTTTGAGGAAAATCCTCCAACGCTCTTTTTGAGAGATACTTCAATAATCGATGGTGGTTTTAGATATTACCCTACTGATAATTATGTTTATAAGTATGACATTAATAATACAGAAGACTGGGATTGGCAGGATGTTGATATATCCGTTGAATCACAAACAACAAGTAAGCTAAAACATTCAATTCAATATTTTACCATTAAAAAAATTATGAATGATTATGATTTTATTTTTGATGATGATGGTGCGGGTGAAGTTGCTGATATCGTCGCAATAAAAAACATTGATGATAATAAACTAATCATAGACTTATTCCATTGTAAATATTGTTCCAAAAAAGATGGAGTAGCTACGCCTGGTGCTAGAATCGATGATGTATATCAAGTTGTAGGTCAAGCAGAAAAAAGTGTTAAGTGGTTCGCAGATAAAGAAAGATTAATTTTGCGTTTAATGGAAAGAGAGAGGGAACGTTTGAAACAAGGGAAAGCTTCTAGAATTGATAAAGGAAAATTCGAGGACTTAATCAATTTAGCGAAAATTGCTAGATATGCTGACTTTCAGCTAGGTATTGCTATTGTTCAACCTGCTATTTCCAAAGTGAAAATGTCTGATGATCAATTAACAGTGATCGGGGCTACTGCTGCATATATAGATGAAATTAGTGGTGTAAAACTAAGGGTGATTATTAATAGATAATAAATTGTACAGATATAATTTTACAATTATATCTGTACAACCTCTTCAGTTTAAAAGTTAATTCCTTCATTGTGTGAGGCAACTATTAATTTTCGATTTGTTAGAGAGGCATTAAATACAGTGGAGGTGAATGAAAGTTAAGATTTCATTTTTATCTCTTAAGTTTTTAAACTTTAACTTAATGATATAAAAGATGATTGTAAATATTACTTAAGAGTTTCCTTAATTATCTAATTAAATGAAAAATAATAACTATTTAAATAATTTCTAGCCAATTTCACATTGACACCTCAAATATTGAAGATTACCATTTGCTTGCTGGCCACATTGCCAGTCGGTTTTAGCAGACCGCCTGTAATACCGCATCAGAATTATTCCTTTCTGAGGGATAGTTTTGTGTGTAAGCTCCTAGTCTCCTCCCGTAGCGGTAGGACGGGAGAGGGACACCTTCGGGTGTGCTTGTGTATTACCAAGTCTGCTAACCCTCTTCCGTTCTGCCACCATAAATCTTATGCTCTGGCAGAACTCCATATATAAGGAGTTAGCTTTGCGTATCCAGTATTTCTTGGCAACCTTTGCCAAAAGCTATAACAACACAGCTTAAAACATTTAACGCAGCTTGATCGCCGTAAGGCTTTTCAGGCTTTTGCTCGTTATTACTTAAAACTTTCATCAACAATTAAAACTTGAGATGTGCTCGGCACAGTCTTTACGGCTTTGCTACGCCTTTTTTTCACCTTTAGAAAAGTGGAAGGGTTTTATATCTCATTTATATACAACAAAAATTTAATTTATAACGGTAAAAATATGCAAAATTTAACTCTCCCAACACGTGCTTTTAACGTCGTAAATAAAGCAATTGAGCTGTTCCATTACCACGGCTTTCATTTGGTCGGTATCGACAGACTTACGAGCGAGTCCGAAATAACCAAAATGACGTTTTATCGCTACTTTCACTCTAAAGAACGCTTTATTGATATTTGCCTAGTCGTACAAAAAGAACGACTCCAAGAAAAAGTAGTTTCTATGGTCGAATACGACGAATACACCAGCGCAGCCGATAAACTCAAAAAGCTCTATGACTTACACGCAGACATAGACGGGCTGTATTACTTGTTATTTAAAGCCATTTTTGAAACTAAAAATAACTACCCAAACGCGTACACAATCGCCGTGAGATATAGAACATGGCTCACCAACGAAATATATAGCCAGTTTAGAACACTTAACTCCGATGCTTCCTTTACCGATGCCAAACTCTTTTTATATATGATTGATGGTGCAATCATTCAGCGTTTAAGTTCAGATGAAGTTGATGAAAGGGTGTTGGAGGTGTTTTTGAGGGGGATGTCGGCAATTAAGATTTAAGTTGTAGAGCAGTTTTTAGATATTTTAAGTCTAGTCATAAGGTTAACGTAGACTGTAGTGAAGAGTTAGTTTTGTCTGGCATACGTAAAGGAAAAATGATAAAAGATCTAAAAAAAGTTACTTAAAATGTTATAGTTACATAAGTTAACGATTTTTTATAACTAGTAAACTTAGATCTTGACGAGGTCTGAAACTATTCGAGCATATCAGTTATTAGATTCATGATTAATTCAGATACCTACTCATGACAGTGAAATGAAAACACTTGGATCTAATTAAACTTTATAGAGATATTTAAATGCTTAATATATATGATATTGATAATTTCTTAATTAAAAGAGAATCAGTTATACCTTTTAGAAGCTGCCATTACTTTTATGAAAAGAAAATAGTTTGTACTAATTCACTTATAGATATGTGCGTTCAAATTAATACTATTACCAATAATAATTATGACTTAGAACAATCTTCTGAATTTTTATTTGCTAGTGCAGTTTTAGCAGTCATGAATAAAGATTATAGTAGGCAGCGTGAAAATACAATAAAACTTTTGTTTAAAAAAGATGAAGGTATACCAGTTTTATTATTAAATTTAATCAACCATATTTCTGATTTCTTTAAGGTTAAAGACAATATTAATGAAATTATTAAGCCAATTGATAATGTAGAAATAGAGGTAGCTCACCCATACTTTAAATTTATTTCTTATTTACTTAATATAGATTCCAATAAAAAAATAGAGACATATGTTAATGCATTTAAGAAAATATATGGAACTTATAATAATCAAGAAGTTTTGCTATATTTTTATGAATACTTTCATGAAGTTATTAAATCAAAAACAAGAAATTTAGAAGGATTCACTCAATTTGCCTTTGATAATGTTGATAAGAATAGAATAACCCAAACTATGTGGTTTTTCTTATCCTTGTATAACTTGTTAAGAAATGACTCTAAAGCTATAGAATATGCAAAAATATTTATTTATTCTGATAACTTAGCTAATACATATTCTTATGATAATGCACTTTATTCAAATACTTTGAGAGCAGCAATTAGAGCTTCAGCATGGGATGATTTCTTTTATTTCAAATCTATCGTTAGTGGTAAACCAATAAGCTCAAGTCAAGATTTTTTAAAAATTTTTGAGGAGGGTGAAACAAAATACCTTAAAGAGAGAGAAAGACTAGATCATCCTTTGCATCCTCAAAATATACAAAAAATTGAGTTAGAAAATATAAGAACAGATGATCTTATTCTCTTAGCAAGTGTTGTCTCAAACAGTGGGGAGGATTGGGGAGTACTTTTAAATGAGAGTAGAATTAAGTATATTTTTCCATCTAAAGAATTAGTTTATAGAATTCTTAAAAATTTAATTTTAAAAGATTATTTAAAAATATCTTTAAAAGATTTTAATAAAATTAATGATGATGAATTGTATGATTTTAATAAATTGATAAATAATAATAGATTTCATTTAAATATTAATGGAATTGTAGACAGTAAAGTAATTTCTTTATCTTTGATAAAAGAGGAAATCATAAATAGAAATGATGTCAAAGAATCTATTTTATCAGTTTGGAAAATGATTAATATAGGATACTTCTACAGTACTTATGAGTATTATTTGGCTAAAGTTTCAGATAGCTGGGTAGATGACTTTGAGCTTAATCAGAATGTTATAGAGCGAATAGAAACAATACAATCTACAGCTAGAAGGCTTTCTTTTACTGCTTATAGTGCTGTAAGTGCAACAGTTGCTTTTCATGAATTACAAAGTACTGGAAATAGACATACTCAAAATACTTTACTTTATAATATAAATAAATATCTAGATTTTATAGAAAACGGTGAGGCTGACTATTCTAAACCTCGCTTTTATAAAGCTCCAGTTTTAACTATAGAAACGTTGCTTCATGAACTCTTTAATTTATCTCCAGAAACTATATACAATGAAAATATCTCAATAGATCAGTTATCTTTAGAATAAATTTATTTAATATAATTTAAGAAGTTTGAGAAAAAATATGAAAGATATTGAAATTTTAGAGATCAATGAAATTGGTGATTATGAAGAAGGCCTATCACTATTGTTAGAAGATTCTATCAATAGCGGAGCTTCAATAGGTTTCTTAGCTCCTATAGAAAAGAACCAAGTCTTAAATTATTGGCGTGAGGTCAATAATAAATTAGCACAAGGTAATAGCCGTCTATGGATTGCCATTCAACAAGGAAAAATCGTAGGTAGTGTCCAATTATCCTTAGTAAGTAAAAAGAACGGCGTTCATAGAGCCGAAGTTGAAAAACTCATGGTGCTTACAGCAGCAAGAAAACAAGGAATAGCAACATTACTAATGAATGAGCTAGAAAATTTTTCAAAAGAAAAAGGTCTTCGCTTACTTGTCTTAGATACGCGTGAAGGCGATGTGTCCGAACTTTTATATAGCAAGATTGGATTTGTTCGTGTGGGTGTAATTCCAAGTTTTGCATTAAGTTCAAACGGGAACTATGACGGAACAGCGATTTATTATAAAAGGCTTGTTTAGTTGCTATAAGTATCTATCGAGCAACTCATTGATCACTTAATTCTATATTCAAAGTTTTTTCTAAAAATGAATCACTTTTAGTTTTCCAGACATTAGCAGGCGCAGGATGTTTGGCATCTTGAATAAGTTCTAAGGTGTTTGGAATACCTTTACTATCAAGTAATTGATGTAGCTGAATACTTTGCTTTGGGTCAACAATAGGGTCTTTAGTGCTAACCAATATAAGAGTAGGTGGATATTGAGATGAAATTGGTAGCGATGATCTAGCAGCAGATGCAGTTTCTATATTTTTTTCAGCAGCAATGGTTTGGTTTATTTCATTCATTACATTTGACGGTAGTGTTCTAGTGTTAGAACTCCACTCGGCATACATACCTTTAAAATCATAAAATCCCGATACCAAAATCAAAGCATTTATCTTTCCAGAATTTGCCACAACATTTGCTATGGAAGCACCACAGCTAATACCAACGACTGCAACTTTGTTTGGGTCAACATGTGGCTGTGATCGGGCAAAATTAATGGCTTGTACAAGATTATTTTGTGAAGCTTTAGCACAAAAGTCTGATTTTCCAGATGACTTACCATATCCACTCATAGATACAGCAAAACTAAAAAAGTTCTTTTTACTATATTCATTTAACAAGCCTGAGCGTACAAAGGCTATAGCACCTTGTTTATCTTTCTGAATGCCATGTAAAAAGATAATTGCTGGATACTTTTTATCGGCTAAGAGGGCTGGTTCTTTCCAGTAAATCTCAGTTGTTTGATTATTTGCTGTTAAAAGTTGATGCTGCGCTTGCTTGGTATAAATATAAGGCAGAATAGATACACGAAAAAAGGCATAGAAGCCAATCACTAAAATTAAAGGAAAGATGTAGTAAAGGGCTATATTCTTTTTCTGCTTAGAAAGCATATAAAACTCTATTGTAGTTATTTATGATTGCGAGTGATTCTCTAACTATTGAAATTGGAAATCAATATATAAATTACTTAATTAAATAAACACGGATATCTAAAAACATCCGTGTAAGAAAATTGGTTTAAGTTAATGATGAAAGAAGAAGTTTGCTTAATTTATTCATCATTTAATGCACATTCAAAATTACTTGGGTTTTCTTTACATCTTACTTTTTTCAAAAAATTCATCATTTTGGGGTCGTAAATACCTGCTTTGGTTAGCTGTATACGTGCCTCGCGCATCATTTTCATATAGTTTAATTGTTCATTTTTAGGAATATCCATCCAATATTTTGAAGGAATATCACTTTCATATTTAGCAATAACGCCAAACGTTCTATTGAGTTGGCTGGCTACCCAAGTCCGTGACTTTTGCCCAAAACCTGCTGGAAACTGGTATTTACGAATAATGAAGTTTGCTGAAATTTGAGTTAAAGGAAAACGAATGATTGCTCCTTTCTCCCCCAAACCTTTGTGTAGTTCAAAAGGTTTAAATGCCACAATAGGAGCGGGCACAATATCAATTTCATGATTATTAAACTTTGCGCCAGCGTTGGTCACGTCTACCGATACAGCCTGACCGCCAACCTGTTGCACAAGCTTTGGTTGAGCTTCATCATATTTAAATACCCCAATTTTCTTACCGGCAGCTTTAGCGAGAGTATTGATACTTCTATCATTTACAAATAAATATGCAGGGCCAATAGTCCCTAAACCTGCAATTTCGTAAGGGCCTACCACCATGTTTTTGGCGGCCATGGGTGATGACAACAGCTTATAGGCATTAATTGCCGTTTTCATATTTGTTAATGCGCCAACAGCATCTAAAGATCCTGTGTATTTATTAAATTGGCGCCCACGTAAACCACTAATAATTGCTCCATCACATTTTCCAACTTTTAAATCTTCAGCCGCAACACGTTCATCAACATATGCTTTTAAAGATAGATCAGCTCCCCAATTTTTAGCTTCAAGTGCATAATCCTTTGCTAAAGCAAAAGCTTCTCCAGATTTACCAATTGGGTCAAACACACAGACGACTTGTTGCTTGGCATAAAGTGTTGTTGTTAAACAGGTACTTGTAATAAATAAAATAACTTTCAAACGATCCATATTTAATTATCCATTATTTAAATTATAAAAATTATTTTATGAATCTGGCTTAGATTAGATATGACACTTCAATAAAAATTTAAAGAGAAAAAGTCAAAAGACAGCTTTGAGTTGGATCTAATTTTTTTGTGATTTAGCTATGGCTTATATAATTTGAGCACTATCAGTGAGTTAAATTTAAAGAATAGCTGCACACACGTACTATATCAGTTTTTAAGAGCATGTAAAGAGGGTTTATATAAATATTTATATAAAATTCAATAAGATAGAGAAAATTTTGTGTATTGCAATTTAGCCTAAGCAAATTAATAACTCTAGTAGCCAAAAGGCAATCTAGTAAAAGAAATCTTTACGGTGGCTAGTAAACCAGAATACAAGCTCGTAAAAGCATCTTTAGGATGTAATGAGTAACTCAGCTTGCTAGGGCAAATATAAAGTGTAATTACATTTTATAGAAGGCTGCCTAGAGAATTATTCTGGCTAAAACTAGAAATAGGGTTGCCAAAGTAATTAAAAGCGCTAAGGCCCAGCAGACAGTGGTGCAAGCTTAATAATTGACCACAGTTAAGAATAAACGGTGCAGTAGCAACGTAGAGTAGCCAAAGTCATATATAGGTAGGTTTCTACATATCTTATTTAACATAATATACATTATACGAACTATTGTATGATTTACACTTAGATCTTTGATTTTAATGACTAGATGGGAATCTAGTCATGCAATGCTTTCGATTAAAATTGAAACTTAAATTTAAACACAGTTATATCCTGTTAGTTGTAATTCTGCTTTAAGAATTTTTGCTGAATCAGTTGTAATGAAATTTTGCAGATAGTTTGTTGACTCAAAATAATATTCATGAACTGGTGTATTTATAACTATCTTATCAACAGTTATAGCTGCATTTGCCATATCACAAACATATCTTTTGTCTTTTTCTGAGAGACTTTTTATATCGTTTTCTACACTATTTAGTATCAGTTTTCCATGTACAATCACCGATAACCGTGGATAAACTTTTTCTAACATTTGCAGATATTTCTTTTCATCCTCATAATTTGGATAATCCTGCGCTTGAGCCAAGTTAAATAATGATAGACCAATCAAGCTAATTAGTATGCGTTTCATTTATAAGTTCTTGTAAAGTATATAGACTTTTATTATAACACAATTAAATAAAAATTTTATTGACAACTGAATAATTTTTCTTTTTGTGAATCTCATTGCACTAATCTTGTCTTAGTTTCACTTAATGTACTTATTTAAAAATCAAACTGTATAACCTTAGGCAGCATTACAGCTTAACACTATACAATGACAATTTATTTAATAATACTAACTAGCTTTAGTTATTGTTTAAAATGTATTCAATATTATTTTTATTAATTAAAGCCTTTTATTTTAATTTATATAATTATCAAAAAACTTGGAGATGAAATTATAATTATATAATTAACTTATGGCAACTATATATTGTTATATTAAATAATATTAATTGTTAAATTATTTCGATCCACCCCTTAATTTTATAAAAATTAAGAATATTTTAATTAAAGTATTTATTATCAGTAATTTAATTTTATATCAACCAAGATTCATTATTACTGCAAAATGTGATTTGATTATCATTTTTAATAAAATACCTGTAAAATAATAACTATTTATATAAATAAAATAATTAATGAGATATAGGTCACATGTTATTTATTTATTTTTTATTAAAATGAATTTGCATATTGTTTTTAAATAAAAAATATTGTATCTCTTATATTAACTATTTAATAAATAGGTATATATAAAATGAAAAATAATATATTTAAAATGGTAGTTTTAGCGGTACTTTCCACTTCCCCACTATTTTGTTATGCGAATAACACAATAATGATTAAAGGAAATATTGTTGAAGATACTTGTTCTACAATAAATGTTGAAAAAGAGTGTGCTCAAATCAATACTCTGAATACGACTATTGATACTCAATATTTAAGCAAAGATAATGTATTCAACTTAGCAAGACATACTGAAAAAATGGATACGAGTATCGAAACCATAAGTGCTAATAAAAAGGTTGTTCTTGTTAACTATCATTGATAGCTCACATCAACTAAGTCTTATTTCTCTTTAATAGATAGGTATAGCTCAAGAGCGAATTTCCGATTTTCATATGGCAATCTAGCCGAAATTAAAAATTCGCTCTTTTCTCCAAAAAATGTTAAATTATTCACGTTTTTTCAAACACAAAGATAAATAGTTCTATATAATCACTTCATTAAATTTTCCTTAAAATAATTTCCCTTAATTGTATTGCTTCTTTTACAGTTGTTTTTATAGCCAGATATTATTTAATTTTTATATTAAAAACAGTAGTTTATATTAAAAATAGTATTCATTATTGTAAATCAAATGATCAAAAATTTTTCTTATTACGGAAAAATAGTGTGATGAAGTTTGCATTTTGTTTAAAAAGTGTTAGTATCGCCGCATTACTTTTCAAGATGCCAACTTCTGGAAAAGTAACAGATTAAACTTTTATCCAGACTTTTGAGAAAACACTATGAAAAAACTTGCTTTGATCGCTGCTCTTTCAGTTGTAGGGATTGCGAACGCTCAAGCTGCTGATGGTACAATTACAATTAATGGTTTAGTAACAGACAAAACTTGTGACATCGTTACACCTGCTGGTAAAGACTTCACAGTTACTCTTCCAACTGTTTCTAAACAAACTTTAGCTGCTGCTGGTAACGTTGCTGGCCGTACTCCTTTCCAAATCAAATTAGCTAACTGTTCAGAAGGTAAAGTTGCGACTTACTTCGAACCAGGTGCAACGGTTGACTTCAATACTGGTCGTTTACTTAACCAAGACGCTACTGGTGCTAAAAACGTTAACGTTCAACTTTTAGGTAGCAACAACCAAGTAATTCCAGTTCTTGCTGCTGGTGCAAATGGCGCTCAAGCAAACTCTCAGTGGGTTGACGTTGCTAAAGCTGGTAGTGCAGACCTTAACTACTATGCTGAATACTATGCAACTGGCGCTTCTACTGCTGGTAAAGTGAACACTTCTGTTCAATACACAATTATCTATCAATAATTGATGGATGGTAGGGTTTCTATATTCCTATAGGGACCCTATTTTTGTGTAACGCTTTCCCGAACTTCCTTGGTTGAGACTCCTGAAATGAAATTGAACAGTTATAATTTTTTGTTAGGTTTGGCATTTGCTTCAGCGGTAGCCGCACCTGCCTCTCATGCAGAAATTGTAATTCATGGCACTCGTGTAATTTATCCATCAGATGCCCGAGAAGTTACGCTACAAGTTAGCAATAACGGTTCAAAACCAGCTCTTGTCCAAGCTTGGATTGATGAAGGCGACCCAAAAAGTACTCCGGATCAATCAAAAGTTCCTTTTATGATTGCTCCTCCAATTTCTCGTGTTGAAGCAACAAAAAGTCAGACTTTCCGTATCACTGCTTTACCCACTGCTTCTCAGTTAAATCAGAAGCAAGAAACTGTTTTGTGGTTAAACGTTTTGGATATTCCTCCAAGACCAACTTCAAAGAGTTCAGATACGACACCTGATAATTTTCTGCAATTAGCCATTCGCTCACGTATTAAATTCTTCTATCGTCCAGCTTCGATTAAAGATGACGCGAACTTAGCAGCAGATAAGCTTCAATGGGTTAAATCTGGTCAAAACTTAACGGTAAGAAATCCAACACCTTTTCATATCACGATGACTTCTATTTTTCAGAAAGTGGGTGATAAAAAAGTTGATTTATTACCTGAAGGGCTCATGGTTAAGCCTTTTTCTGATGCATCTGTTCAGCTTAAGAACGGCAATCTTCAGGATATGAGTTTTATTAATGTGAATGACTACGGTGGTCGAGTCGAACACTCAATAAAACTTCAATAATCAGATTTATATTTTTAATAAATTTTAAGCACCTATTATGTGAGTAGGCGGACTTAGCTATGCCAAAAAAACGGCAAGAATCTTATAAATTATTAAAACGCCATATTTGTTATTACTTGGCTTCTGGTGTTGTTACAATGACAATGCCTGTATTCGTGCACGCTGAAGAAACAGCTGCGAGTGCTCCTGTGGAAGCTGAGTTTGATTCTGCTTTTTTAATTGGCGATGCAAAAAAAGTTGATATTTCTCGCTTTAAATATGGCAATCCTGTTTTACCTGGCGAATACAACGTTGACGTATATGTAAATGGTCAATGGTTTGGTAAACGCCGCATGGTTTTTAAAGCTGTAGATCCAACGCAAAATGCGGTGACTTGCTTTACAGGAATGAATCTTCTTGAATACGGCGTAAAACAAGAGATTTTGACTAAGCATGCTCCCCTTCAAAAAGAAAATAATACTTGCTACAAAATTGAAGAATGGGTAGAAAACGCATTTTATGAGTTTGATAACTCTCGCTTACGTGTAGATATTTCAATTCCTCAAGTCGCATTACAAAAAAATGCGCAAGGTTATGTCGATCCAAGTGTGTGGGATCGTGGTATTAATGCAGGCTTTTTATCTTATAGTGGTAGTGCTTATAAGACGTTTACTCATTCTAATGATAGAAGTGAAACGTCAAATGCATTTATGGGAATCACTGCCGGACTAAATTTAGGTGGCTGGCAATTACGTCATAACGGTCAGTGGCAGTGGCAAGATACACCTGCTGAAAATCAGTCTAAATCAAGTTACGAAGAAACAAGTACTTACCTGCAGCGAGCATTTCCAAAATATCGTGGTGTGTTAACACTTGGGGATAGCTTTACCAACGGCGAAGTATTTGACTCTTATGGCTATCGCGGTATCGATTTCTCAAGTGATGATCGAATGTTACCGAATAGTATGCTTGGCTATGCTCCACGTATTCGTGGTAATGCTAAAACCAATGCAAAAATTGAAGTTCGCCAGCAAGGTCAACTTATTTATCAAACAACAGTAGCACCAGGTAACTTTGAAATTAACGACCTATACCCTACTGGTTTTGGTGGTGAGATTGAAGTTACTGTTATTGAAGCAAATGGTGAGATTCAAAAATTTGCCGTGCCTTATGCATCTGTTGTACAGATGTTACGTCCTGGTATGAACCGTTATTCTTTAACTGTAGGTCAATTCCGTGACCGTGATATTGATCTTAATCCTTGGGTGGTTCAGGGTAAATATCAACAAGGTATTAACAACTATTTAACAGGTTATACCGGAATTCAGGCTTCTGAAAATTATACAGCTTTATTGTTAGGTGCCGCTTTTGCAACACCTGTTGGTGCAATTGCATTTGACGTTACCCACTCTGAAGCTGACTTTGAAAAGCAAGCTTCTCAGTCAGGGCAAAGTTTCCGTTTGAGTTATAGTAAATTAATTACCCCAACCAATACGAACTTAACACTTGCTGCTTATCGCTACTCAACTGAAAACTTCTATAGATTGCGTGATGCTCTTCTTATTCGTGATTTAGAAGACAAAGGCATAAATACCTATTCTGCCGGTCGTCAACGTAGTGAATTCCAAATTACCTTAAACCAAGGCCTTCCTGAGGGTTGGGGTAACTTCTACATGGTAGGTTCATGGGTTGATTATTGGAATCGTAGCGAAACGACTAAACAGTATCAAATTGGTTATAGCAACAATTACCATGGTTTAACTTATGGCTTGTCTGCGATTAACCGTCAAGTTGAATATGGTTCAAACACTCAATCACGTGATACTCAGTACTTAATGACATTGTCTTTCCCAATGAACTTCAAGAAGAACTCAGTCAATGTCAACATTACTGCATCTGAAGATAGTCGTACAGTGGGTGCAAGTGGTATGGTGGGTGATCGCTTTAGTTATGGTGCTTCTATGTCGCATCAAGACTATACAAACCCATCGTTTAACGTCAATGGTCGTTATCGTACTAACTATACAACTGTTGGTGGTTCTTATAGCGTAGCTGATTCTTATCAGCAAGCAATGGTGAGCTTAAGCGGTAGTATTGTTGCTCACTCAGAAGGTGTCTTATTTGGCCCTGAACAAGGTCAAACAATGGTACTTGTACATGCACCTGATGCAGCTGGCGCAAAAGTAAATAATACGGTTGGTCTAAGTGTCAACAAAGCAGGTTATGCGGTAGTTCCTTATGTTACTCCATACCGTCTTAATGACATTACGCTTGACCCTCAAGAAATGTCTAGCAAAGTAGAACTTGAAGAAACGAGTCAACGTATTGCTCCATTTGCTGGTGCAATTGCTAAAGTAGACTTTGCAACCAAAACTGGTTATGCGGTTTATATTAAAAGTAAAACTGTAGATGGCAACAGTCTACCGTTTGCTGCACAAGTCTTTAACCAAAAAGACGAAGCTGTAGGTATTGTTGCACAAGGTAGTATGATTTATTTACGTACCCCGCAAGCTCAAGACAGTCTCTATGTAAAATGGGGTGATGAAAGTAATGAGCGTTGTTCGGTTGAGTACAATGTAAGTAACCAGCTACAAAATAAGCAACAAAGCGTGGTAATGACGGAGGCTGTCTGCAAATGAAAAGAATATTATTAACGGGTGCTCTATTTGCTGCTGGCTTTGGCGTGTATGGTGAAGCTAATGCCGCGTGCTATATAGTTAATTATGAAGCAAATGATGTACTTATGGCGGTGGGACGTGTTGTTGTACGTCCTAGTGATCAAGTCGGTGCTATTTTAAGAAAAGCGACTTTTCCTATTACGCGCACTAGAACACAAGCGAATAATTGTGATAGTCGAGATGTTGCAGTCGCGGAATTAACGCAAGCTTATCCATTAAGTTCTTTAGGCAATAGCATCTATACCACGAATATTCCGGGTATTGGTATTCGCCTATATCGTGAAGCAGATAATAATACCAATTTTTCTGGTTATTACCCTTATCAGCGTGGTGGAATCTCAGGTAATCGTTACTTAGCAGATGGCTATTTTGTTGTGGAAATCATTAAGATTGCCTCACAAACAGGTTCAGGGACTTTAGTTCCTGGTAGATATAGTAGTTATTATATTCGCGGCTTTCCAGATAAACCTTTCTTAACAAGTACTGTTAATGCCAATGCGATTACCATTGCATCTTCTTCATGTGAAATACAAGGTAATATCAATAAAGTTGTACAGCTTCCTACTGTTACAAAGGCTGGCTTCAAAGGTGTGGGTTCAACGCAGGGCGAACAAACCTTTGATATGAACATTCTGTGTAATGGTGGTATCAACCCTACTGGTTATGAAGAGAAAAACCTCATTAGTTTGACTTATGACTTTACTCAAGATGGTACAAACAATCAGGTTTTAGCGAATACAGCTGCAGCTTCTGAAAAAGCAAATGGTGTGGGCGTACAGTTACTTTGGAATTATCAAAATAAAAATCAGGTTATCAAAAAAGGAGACAAGCTCGCTTTAGGTACATTGTCTTCTAACCAGACACTTCAATATAACGTACCAATGACTGCCCGCTACTATCAAACAGCAACGAATGTTACACCTGGTAAAGTTCGTGCTATGGCAACTGTAACTATTGAATATGATTAATCATATTCAATAGTTTATAAACTCAAAAATATCAGATATTTAAAAACTAATAATAACTTTTTATCAATACTTTCTAAGAACTTAATACTTAACTTTATAGGAACATCTATGAAAAAAATAGGTATCGTTGCAGTTAGTGCAATTACATTATGCTGGGCCATGTATGAAGTATCTTCTGATAAGACCAATACAACACTGCGTAATGAACCCGGCCAAAAAGTAACACCTAAAAAAGTTACAGCCAATACAAATAATGAAAAGCTGGCAACTCAAATGCTATTGGCTCAAACTAACTCCCTTAATTCTGCCCCAGTCTGCCAATATAATTTTGATGCAACTCAAGAAGATTATGATTTATGGAATAGTGAACATTCTGATGAATTACCAATGAAGAAGTTTCCACTTATTGAGGGACAAAAGTTCGGTTTTAAAATAAATCCGATTGCAGAAGATAATTACGATTACTTAGCGTATATAGCAAAAAGTAAAGCAAAATTGACTTCAAAAAGTGAGATGGGAGATTTCTTATTGCCTCAAACAGGCATAATTGCTTTAGAGATGGAGCTTAAGGTGCCAACAATAGCACCGGGTAGCTCATCATTTGGGAACTCGTCGTATATATCCCATATCACTTTTACAGGTACAACAAATAATAATTATACGATTAGTTCATTTTATAATTTTAATATTGGAACTTATGATCCTGATTTTGGTGAGAATCCCGCTAGTTTAAATTATTACTTAACATCTCGAGTTAGTGATAATAATGGTCCAACAAATATGTATTACAAAAATAAGAATATGGTAAATAATTCTAATGAGTATCAACGCTTAGGAATATATATTAACCAAGATACTAAAAAAGTTGGTTTTATCTTTAATGGGGTCGATGAAGGATATCAATTTACATTACCTTCTACACTTCAGAATGCGGGTTTTACACTTTATGAAAGTGTAGGAATCTTTTCTACGAACTTCTTTGGACAAGAGTTAACTGCTGAACTCATTACTGACCGTAATGCGCTACAGTTTAACTACCCTCAGGGTACAACTGACATATGTGGTAATGCCATTTAAAATGTAAAACTATTAAGCGTAAAAAGGGCTGAATCACAGCCCTTTTTTATTTCATTTAGAAATGAATGACTGTGCGAATTGATTTACCTTCGTGCATTAAATCAAAAGCGGTATTAATGTCTTGTAAAGGCATGGTATGAGTCACAAAAGGTTCGAGTTGAATTTCACCTTTCATAGCATCTTCGACCATTTTAGGAAGTTGTGAGCGGCCTTTTACCCCACCAAACGCAGTACCTAACCATTTACGGCCTGTAACTAGCTGGAACGGACGAGTTGAAATTTCTTGGCCTGCACCCGCTACACCAATAATGACAGATTGTCCCCAACCACGATGTGCACACTCTAGAGCCGAGCGCATAACATTGACGTTACCAATACATTCAAATGAGTGATCTACCCCCCAGCCTGTCATTTCTACAATGACTTGTTGAATAGGTTGATCATAATCTTTTGGATTTAAGAAATCTGTAGCACCAAACTGTTTAGCAAGTTCAAATTTATCTGGGTTAGTGTCTACTACAATAATACGTCCTGCTTTTGCCTGACGCGCACCTTGTACAACAGCTAAACCAATACCACCTAAGCCAAATACCGCAACTGAATCACCTTCTTGTACTTTAGCTGTGTTATGCACGGCGCCAATACCAGTCGTCACACCACAGCCCAGCAAGCATACTTGCTCGTGATTTGCCTCAGGATTGATCTTAGCTAAAGATACTTCGGCTACTACCGTATATTCACTAAAGGTTGAACAACCCATATAGTGGTAAATCGGCTCACCATTATATGAAAAACGTGTGGTGCCATCCGGCATAACGCCTTTACCTTGAGTGGCACGTACAGCAACACACAGGTTAGTTTTTCCAGATTTACAGAATAAGCATTCTTTACATTCTGCTGTATAAAGCGGAATAACATGATCACCCGGTTGAACACTCGTTACACCTTCACCGACTTCAACAACCACACCTGCACCTTCATGACCTAAAATTGCTGGGAAAACACCTTCAGGATCATCACCAGACAGTGTAAAAGCATCGGTATGACATACACCAGTATGGGTAATCTTGATTAAAACCTCTCCCGCTTTGGGTGGTGCAACATCAATTTCAACAATTTCTAAAGGTTTTCCTGGAGCAAAGGCGACAGCTGCACGAGATTTCATCTTTGGGTTTCCTTTATATCATTCGGTATTTATAGTCGAGCAAATTAGATAATGTAACTGTAATACAAGAGCTTAATTTTGCTTGAATTAAAATTGGCTTTCATCGCAATCCATCACAGCATAGCCAGTCAGATACGTCTAAGCAAGCCCGTGTTTCAAAAAGAAGAAGCCTCTTATGTTAAGAAGCTTCTCTGATCAAATCATTTATATTAAACACTTTATATTGACTTATAGGTAAATATCCGGTGGATATGGTGTGTTATCGCTAATAGGTGTATAGAGCGTATTTTCAACAAAGAAGCCGTCTGGAGCTTGAGTAGTATCGATTGTAATCGAATCAAACATCACTTGCGGGTATGCCCAGATAAATTGCTTCATTAGCCCTAGAGACACATTGTTTTTCATATCCCCAAAAATCCGTTGCCAGATTGGTGTGCGATACGGTTTGTTTTTATCGAACCCGTAGATATAAGCAATAGATGCATCTGGTACGAAGCCTGATAAATAAGCCACTTTATTTACAGGATAGCCTAAATCTTGAGTTGGTATTTGTGAAACAGCCTGATGAGCTAAATCTAATTTAGCCTCTAAAAGCCAATCATAGGCTTCAGTCATGATGTAATCAAAATTTGGATAAGAATAGTGTTCACTTGGATAGTTGATATAAGTTGCAAGAGTTTGTATTGGAGAACGAATAGATGGGAAAAAGATTAATGGACACACTTGGGCATTTGCATATTTTGCTTTAATCGCTGTTCGGATATCTTGGCAGGTCTGCCCTAACTTATTTCTTAACCATGTTTTAAATTCATCATACGGTGTTCCTGTTTTATTCATCGCCTCATAGATTGTTCCTAAGTCTGGCGCATATAAGCCTGTATCTGCATTAAAAGCTAACTTAGTTGGATAGTCATAGACACATGGTAAGTTTGTATCAGTGTTATACCACCACCAAGGCTCACCAATTTGCATGTTGACATCACATCCACCCGTCACCATGGTATCTGCAAACTCAATAAAAACTTTATGTAAGTATGCCAAAGCATTTTGATCGCTTAAACTGAAGAAATAACTTGGAGGCTGGTAGCCTGTTTTACCCAAATTACTATTCCAGTCGCGCTGTGCCCAGAACTCATTTGCTCCTAGCGAATACATTTCAAAACTTACCCCAAAAACGGGTTGCATATTTGCATTATGCAGAGCTTGGGCATATTTCTCATGCCATTTACGGGTACATGGGTTAACAACATCTTGTCCGGTCACTAAGGTATCTGGAATCTGAAATCTATTAATATCACTTCTCCAGATCATTTCAGGATAGTGCGACATACCACAATAATGGTTAATAAAACCGTGATATCCCAAAGCAGCCATGTTATCGACGATTCGTTGTGGATTCAGATCGTAATGGTCGTCATAGCTGGTACACAAACCATAATTATGCTGAGGTACAACCACTCGGCTTAGATTTAATTTTGCATTTGCACCTGTCACGACTGAATTAGTAATGCGAATATAACCATCTTCCGCCTGACTTAAAGGCAATGACGAATGTGCGTTATAGCTACTTGTAAACGCTGAAAATGAAATTCGCTGAATATTGGTCACAGGAAAGCTATCTGTGGCCGAAAAACCTGCTTTGACTGTATCCCAATTAATATGAATATGGGCAGATCTTGAAGATGGAGTATTCGCATAGTTGAACAAAACAATATACGCAATTTTATCTACCCCATTATCGTTATAGTAAACCGTTAAAGTTGGGGTTAATGACTCATTATTTAAAACAGGCATAGACGATGACAGCTCAATGTCAAAGTCCCAAATCACACCCGAATAGCTATACTTGGTTTCATAAGCTAGCAATTTATGATCTTTAGAGTCGTAAGAGTCCCAACTAATACCAGCTAAGTCTGTGGTCATGCGTGAGCGGAAAGATGCTTCAAAACCATTGCCATAATTGGTAATGGCAAAAGACATGCTTTGTGGGCCATCTATTCTCCAATAGCTTGGGCTGAACCGATCAATAAGTATATTTTGAGTAATGGGATAAGGTGAAACAGTAGAATTATTTTGTACATTTTCTGAATTATTTATCATGTCATATTGCTCTTAATGGTTTTAAGAAGCTTTATATTAAATAATAATTTTAATTATATTGTTCAGATAAGTAACAATTGAGTTTAATCTATTAACAGTAGATAATTCTTATTGTCTTTAAAATAATATGAAAATAACACATTATTTTAATTCTAAAGTGGACTTTGCAATAAGGAGCAATGAATGCCAAATTTTTCTCAGTTAAGGCACTTTAGAGTATTACTTATTTTTACTCCAGCGCTATCATTATTAAGTGGTTGCAGTGATAACGCATTTTATAAGAATACTAAACCTACTGTTATTTCTTCTAGTATTGCAAAATCTTACTCAGAGCCAGACACATATTTGGGTGAAAAACTTCAGCCAAATGAAAAGCTGACAGCACAACAAATATCGACAGTTATTGAAGAATCTATCCGAAAAGAATACTCATCAGGACAAGCCTTAAGAGATGCACATCCTAAAGCACATGGCTGTGTTCGTGCCGAGTTTCATGTACTTAAAAATATTCCAACTCAACTCGCAAAAGGTGTATTTGTTCCCGATAAAAGCTATGAGGCATGGATTCGCTTTTCGAATGCTTCCAAGGATGCTTCTCAAGCGGATATTGAAAAAGATGCCCGTGGCATGGCTATAAAAGTTTTAGGTGTACCCGGCGAGAAAATTTTAGAAAGTGAAAAAGAAGCCACAACTCAAGATTTTATTATGATCAATCACCCAGTCTTTTTTGTGAATGATGGACAAAGATATCTTTCTTTTATGCACGATATTAATAGTAAAAGTACTTTTAGAAAGCTTCATATTCCGTTTGCTTTAGGACTTAAAGGAACAATGAATGCCTTAGGAGCGCGTAATTCTAAAATTTCTAATCCTTTATATGCACGTTACTGGTCTATGGTGCCCTATCAACTCGGTTTGGGTAGTGACCGTCAAGCTGTTAAGTACTCTGTAAGAAATTGCTCAACGGTGTCTACAGCTCTACCTGATCATCCAAACCATAATTTTTTAAGAGAGGCTTTAAAAGATAGCTTGCAGAAGCAAGAGATTTGTATGGAATTTTTAATACAACCAAGAACTTCAACTCAAATGCAAGTTGAAGATGCAATGACAGAATGGAAAGAAAAAGAAGCACCTTTTTATCAAGTTGCGACTATTCGTATTCCAAAGCAAAACTTTGATACGCCTGAACAAAATCAATTTTGTGAAAATCTTACCTTTACGCCTTGGCATGCTTTACCTGAACATAAACCTTTAGGTGCAATAAATAGAATGCGTAAAGTTATTTATGAAAATATAAGTAAAGTCAGACATGACATGAACTCTGCACCTCGACAAGAACCTTAGAAATCAAGTAGTCATCACTTAAATATAAAAAGAACTGCCGATAAGTAAGGCAGTTCTTTTTATATTTTTATTTATTAGAAATAGCTATATGGTTAAGGTCTACATATCAGTTTTTCAACAATAGAGCTGGGAATGGCTAACCTCTTTTTTATTGTGTAATCTCCTTTACTTGTATCGATAGTGATTCGATCAATGAAATCTGCTAACCATAAAATAAAATCTTCTTCGCTTTTATAGTTGGGAAGCAAACTAATATCAAACTTAAAAGGTAGTTCCTCTTGAAAGTTAAGAAGAGCACCTCCGAAATCAAAAAAATTATATAAAAACTTCAACTCAGTACCCGTAATAGCTTTTTTTATTTCTATAATTAAATTATTTAAGTTTTTCAGATGATTGTTCGTGTAATCTTGTTTAATATTTTTAGAAATTTTTTCTGCTAATAGTAAGTATTTTGGCATTTCTATCTCCTTATTAATTTCTTATAAAATATGAGTATAAAATCAAAGTTATAAAAATAAGTTTTTAGTTTTTATTAAAATGTTATTTATTTTTAAATTTAATATAAAATTATGTAAGTTGAAACCATTTATTATTTTAAATTGTGATCTACTTTAATTTATATTCCAAGTAAATTAATAGGTTTTATATGAATCATAAATAAGCTCAATATTTTTTAATTATTGAGCTTATCTTTAATTTACTTAATATGATTAAAAGTATAATACTTTAATCTTAAGTCATTTTATGGGAATTCTTCATCTTATGAATTTTCCCACATTTCCTGCATTCTCTTACTTCATCATGTGAAATATCAAAGTCGTATTCCCAGATGTGCATACAGAAAAACTGTCTAAAATTATGGAGCATAGACACCTCCTTTTAAAAAACCAACACATATGAAAGTTCTTTAGGTTCAGAATACATCTAGACTAAACTGTCTACAAGAGAGCCTTTTACCCTATCTTTATTTGAAAAATACGAGAAAAGCTCGGGTTCAATGGAAAAAAATGTATTTTAAAATTTCTATATCTCCTTCATGAGTGAAGATAATTAAAAACTAACATTGATTTCTGTATCTGTTTTTATAGCGAACAAGCAAGTTATGTTCACAGTGAAAACTTATGTGAATAGATCCATATCAACATAGATTGTTAAGGTCAAAAAAAACCGCCCCAGAAGGCGGTCGCTGAATTTTGACAGCGATACATAGAAGTGTGGTGGAAACACTTCTATATTCTTTAAGTTATTTTTCTTCTTTTATCATTTTTATAAAAGCTTCTGATTTAAAGTAGTTGATGATGAGTTCACCATCATCACTTGTCTGTGCCGTCACTGATGAACTTTTAAAGTTATCAAACTCACTATTAAATTTAAAATCTGGAGGAATAAATTTTGAAATAGGCGGAATTTGTGTCTCCCCACCTGTAGTCATTCTTTCTATAAATCCTGCTAACCATAAAATATATTCATCCTTATTTTTATGACTAGGCATTAGACTAATATCAATCTTAACGGCGCATTCATCTAGTGGTTTTGTCAGATATTCTTCGAAGTCGATAAAGTTATATTTAAGCTTAAATTTAGTGTCTTTAATTTCTTTACGGATTACGCCTATTAAGTTATTCAGGTGTTCCGTGGGACTATCCGAGAAAAGATCTTGTTCTTCAATTTTCTTATGTACCTTTTCAGCAATCATTAAATATTGTGGCATTTCCTATCTCCTTTTCCTTCCTATTCTTGGGAGGTTGCTTACTCAGCTTTTTAAGGAAGTATGATAGAAATCATGTGTTTTAATGTAGTTGTTAGTGACCTCATTGTAAGTAATGTGAATTTGTGCAGCTCGATTATTTATTAAAGCACAACTTATAAAAATAATGAGAATTACGACACTATTTTATCGCTAAAACTCCTAAATTATCGAAATAATTTCTTGCAGTAAAATGCAGCTCACATTGGCAAAATGATCATTGAATAGACCTCTTGTGATGTTTTAAAAATATCATTTAATACATTGTTTTATATAAATTTTAATTTTATGGTTTTTTTAGAGTACAACAAAATCATACAGTTATTGTGATTTTTGACATATAAATTGAATATAAGAATGCTCAGATAGCTCTAACTTGGATGCGAATTAAATGCTTACATGATCAATCAGCTATATCAACAGTATAGTAATATGGCCTTAAGTGCTTGGGGTTTTACTGATTTACCTTCTTATACAGATAGATACGATCCTAATGAGAAAGATATAGTGATAAAGACAAATAACTGGTGGAATGATGATGCAGCAGAAGAAAAAACGCGTCAGGGTCTTACCGCCTTTGTAGCCCTTGATGATGCATTTATGAGTATTGCCTCACGTATCTATTTAATTAGAAATGCCAAGGAAACGATAGATCTACAATATTATATTTGGACCAATGATTTTGTGGGTAACCTCATTTTGCATGAATTGCTCAAGGCGGCAGATCGAGGTATTAAAGTTCGACTTTTAATTGATGATCAAAACGGCATAAAACTTGATGGCATATTAAGAAGTCTCTCACAGCATACCAATTTTGAAATTAGATTATTTAATCCTTATAAGTTTCGATATCTACGCATTTTTGACTATATTTTTCGCTTCAAAAAAGTAAATCACCGTATGCATAACAAGCTCATTATTGCAGATGCTTCGATTGCAGTAACAGGCGGTAGAAATATTAGTAGTGAATATTTTGAAGCAAGCAGTAAGTTTCAATTTACAGATATGGATATTTTGTTCTATGGAGACGCCGTAAGACATGGCCAAGCTGTATTTGCCGATTTTTGGGAAAGTACCTTAAGTGTAAATGCAACTGACATTATTGGAACTTGTGCTGAGCATCATTTAAAAGCTTTAAGAGAGCATTATGAACAATTACACCATGAAGACCATAGCCTTACTGAAGATAAGCTTTATGATGCGCAGAGCTATTTAAAAGAGCTTTTAGAGCATAACCCTATTCAGTGGTCTAAAGCACACTTTGTAGCAGACTCGCCCAAGAAGATTTTGGGTACTGCAACCGAACATGAAATGCTTTATGGGCAAGTCATGTCTATTATGGGTAAACCTAAGCAGCACTTAGAACTCGCTTCGGCTTATTTTGTACCGACACAACAAGGTACTTATTATTTAAAGCAACTGCGAGTTGAAGGAATCAAAGTTCGTGCTTTAACCAACTCTTTTGCTGCAAATGATGTTGCGATCGTACATGCTTTTTATAGCCAATACCGCGTAGAAATGCTTAAAAATGGCATTGAGCTTTATGAGTTTAAACCTGTGCTAGAACGGCGGCGTAGAACTTGGTACGAAATTGTAACGGGGAGCGTTATACCAGCAAAAGATAAAAACAAATCAAGTTTGCATGCTAAATTTTTTGATGTAGACGGCAAAGTATTTATTGGTTCTTTTAACTTTGACCCCCGCTCTACTTACTTAAATACCGAAGTTGGCTTAGTAATCGAATCTAGCCAGCTACAGACCCAAATTTCGGTCATGTTAGATCGGTATTTGCCGCAAGTAGCCTATCAACTAAAACTAAATAGCCAAGGGCAAATTATCTGGCTAGATTATCAGTCAAATGGGCAAGTTATTGAATATGATAAAGACCCGGGAACTAGTCGCTTTCAAAGAACAATGATTAAAGCTGTTTCTTACCTGCCCATTGAATGGATGATGTAATTTTGAATATTACAAGAATCCAATTTCACTAAAGAATTTTTGATAGGCTTCTGCTTTCTTCTCAAGAGCTAATGGATATGCTCTAGAAGAGGATGGTAACCGATATAAATGAATATTACGGTCTGCAAAGTAAGTTGATGTCGATGTCCCAATTAAAGGTTTTTCAGTGTTTTCAGGTAAAACCGAAATTAAGGTATCAGTGGCTTTGTCGCCTGTCGTCATAATCGTCTGACATAAAGGAATTTGCTGAAGTAAAGCAGCTAAATCTGTTGGAGTCACAATTTCCAGAAATTTATCGGAAGCATTACCCTTGAGGCGTTTAATTTGATAAGCCGTATCGAAAATGGCTATTCCTGTTTCAGTTAAGAAATTTCGGATACGTTCTTCATTAAATGTTTTCTGATTTTCACTTAAAAAATAGGTTTTATCTTGGAAGAAGATTAAGCCAAAAATTCTCCACATGTCATTTTGAAAGTTTGGATAGTAAAAGTCCATCTTCCATTTATTACGGGGTGGTGGAAAACTCCCTAGCATTAATAAACGGGCATTTTCAGGTAAAAATGGCTGTAGTGGATGGGTTTCTATCTCAATTATCATAAAAAATCAGTATTTACTTTAAAAATTTATAAGTAACTTAACGCATTTTTAGGTTAATCACGAGTCAAGAAATGCAAATTCTGTTAATCAAAGCGTTAAGTTATTTCATTTTCCTCTTGTTGAGGAATGCTAATTTTAAAAATACTGTGTGAGTTTTGATTGATGTAATCAACCTGTCCTTTATGCGCAATCACCAGTGCCTGTACAACTGGAAGTCCTAAGCCAGTTCCGCCTAGCTCTTTATTTCTTGACTGTTCAAGCCGAAAAAAAGGATTAAATAATTCTTTATGGTGCTCAGCTGAAATACCTGGCCCTTCATCTTCTATTTCTAAAACCCAATCATGTTGATGATATTGGGTTGAAATTTTTAACTTGCCCGGATTTGCATATCGCGTGGCATTATCAAGTAAAGCAATTAAAACTTGTTCTATTCGTCTATGATCGCACTTCACTTCTGGTGCTTGAATATTGAAAGTTACTTTAAGTTGAGCAGTCTGTAGTTTTTCTTGAAACATATGCACAACTTTATAGGCAATCTCATTAAAATTTATCGTTTCAATATTAAGTCTGAGCTGCTGGTTTTCAAAAAGACTTAGAGTACGTAAGTCTTCCACAAGGTTCGATAATCCTTCAACTTGACTCAGTAAATTTTTAAATAAAGCCGGCTCGGGTTTAAAGACACCATCAATAATACCTTGTAGCCGTCCTTGTAAAATTGTGACAGGTGTTCTTAGCTCATGGGCAATGGCAGCATTCCAGACATGAGCGTTTTGTACAGAAGTTTCAAGCTTTTGAGCCATATCATTAAAATTATGCATCAGTTCAGCAATTTCGGAAGTATGATGCATAGGACTGTCCACACGTGCAGATAAATCACCCTGACTAATTTTTTTTGCTGCATCTGCTAATAGATTAATCGGCACAATAAAACGTTGAGCAAGTTTGATACCTAAAATAATTGAAAATGCCGTACCAAATAGAAGCACGGCGAATAACCATACGCCGTCTAAATAGTGGAAAAACTCATCGCTCTCTTTTAATTTTTCTAGAGAAATAAGACCAACTTCGATCGCAACATAATAGGTACCATAACCTAATATGAGCGAACTCAACGTAACAATTAGACTGGTAAAGCTAAGTGCAATAATCAGTTGTTTACTAATGCCGGTTTTATTTTTCATGCGGATTATCCAAACGGTAGCCTACCCCACGAACATTAATTAGCATGTTCTCTAAACCTAGCTCTTCCATTTTCTTTCGTAGCTTACTGACATGGCTATCAACTGTACGCTCAAGCGCATCACGATCTGGTAAGCAATGATTCATCAGTTCAGAACGGGTAAAAACTTTATGTGGATGGGGTAGCATCAATAGCAAAATTTTGTATTCGGTCAGGGTCAAATTAAGTGCTTGTTGCTTGTTACCTAAATATATATAAGCAGTATGAATTTCGGTATTAACCTCAATACTTTTATAAATCAGATTTCGGTTAGACATTTGCTGATTTTGTTGGGTGCGCCGTAATACTGCTTGTACGCGTGCAACCACTTCATTGGGATTAAATGGTTTTACAACAAAGTCATCTGCCCCAATTCTTAGAGCCATAACTTTATCAATTTCTTGATCTAAAGCAGTCAGCATAATTACAGGTGTAGCTGCTTTTTGCCGAATTTTATTTAGAACTTCCCACCCACTTAATTCGGGCATTTTTATATCGAGTATGACCAAATCAATAGGCTGAGTTGCATGTATTTCAATGGCCTGTTTACCATTCATGGCACGTACGACACGCATGCCTTCGCGTTTTAAATAATGCTCGATAATATCGCCAATATCATAGTCATCTTCTACCACAAGAATAAGCTTATCTTGACAATTAAACGTAAAGGTTGACTCGAACATAGCAATAAAACGCAAGAAAATTTGATTTATGATACGCGCATTTTTCCGTAAATCTCCACACTTTTTCCACACATTAGTAATTTTTGTTACACACACATCAAAAATAATGCCAGCATCTAGAAATCCATTAGGTGTTACAAAAGTGCAGAAGCATTTTTTAGTTCCATTCATATTCTCAATTAGTCTTGTTTTACATGGCTGTGGTAAAGAACAAACGACAGATCAAGCTCAAGCACCAGAAGCTAAAGTCACTGTTTTAGCAATTCAACCGAAGTCTGTGAACTTTAGTGAAAATCTACCTGCACGTGTTCAGGCTTTCCGTACAGCCGAAATTCGTCCTCAGGTAGGCGGTATTGTTGAAAAAGTTCTGTTCACCCAAGGTAGTGAAGTCAAGGCTGGACAACCTTTATATAAAATAAACTCGGAAATTTTTGAAGCTGATGTAAATAGTAATCGAGCTGGTCTAAATAAAGCTGAAGCAGAAGTTAATCGTTTAAAAATACAACTAGAACGCTACCAGCAACTCTTACCAAGCAATGCAATTAGTAAGCAAGAAGTAAGTAATGCTGAGGCGCAGTATCGCCAAGCGATCGCAGATGTTGCTCAAATGAAAGCTTTGCTTGCTCGCCAAAATCTTAATTTACAGTACGCCACAGTGCGAGCGCCAATTTCGGGTCGTATTGGTAAATCATTTGTGACCGAAGGTGCTCTAGTCAGCCAAGCTGATAGCAATACGATGGCTACCATTCAACAAATTGACCGAGTTTATGTCGACGTAAAACAGTCTATTGGTGAATATGAGCGCTTAAAGGCAGCCTTACAAAGTGGAGAATTATCTGCCAACAATCAAAAAGGTGTGCAAATTTTAAATAGTTTGGGACAACCTTATAACGTGTCGGCAAAAATGCTTTTTGAAGATATTAATGTTGACCCTGAAACGGGTGATGTCACCATCCGTATTGAAGTGACCAATCCTGAAAGAAAATTACTACCGGGCATGTATGTTCGCGTCAATATTGAACGCGCTTCTGTTCCACAAGCTTTACTTGTTCCGGAACAAGCTATTCAGCGCAATATGAACGGCGACCCACAAGTTTATGTTGTAAATGCCAAAGGTGGTGCAGATATACGCCCTGTAGAGCTGGGCCAACAATATCAACAATTTTATCTCATCAATAAGGGCTTGAAAGCTGGAGATAAAGTTGTCGTTGAAGGAATAGAACGTATTCAGCCTAACCAAAAGCTAGCGATTTCAGCATGGAAAGTCGCCTCGGCAGAAAATACGGTGAAGCAAGGAGATGCTAAATGATGTCTCAATTCTTTATTCGCCGCCCTGTTTTTGCGTGGGTAATTGCGATTTTTATTATTTTATTTGGTGTACTGAGTATTCCAAAGTTGCCTATTGCACGCTTTCCGAGTGTTGCGCCGCCTCAGGTGAACATTACTGCAAGCTATCCTGGCGCTACTCCCAAAACGATTAATGATAGCGTTATTACCCTCATTGAACGGGAAATGTCGGGAGTAAAAAACTTACTCTACTATAGCGCGACAACCGATTCGTCAGGAACCGCTGAAATTACTGCAACGTTTAAACCCGGCACTGATGTCGATATGGCTCAGGTCGACGTACAAAACAAGATTAAAGCGGTTGAAGCCCGCTTACCCCAAGTTGTTCGTCAACAAGGTTTAGCAGTCGAAGCATCATCCTCGGGCTTTTTAATGCTGGTTGGTTTAAACTCACCTAACCATCGTTATTCAGAAGTCGATTTAAGTGATTACTTAGTTCGTAATGTGGTCGAAGAGCTTAAACGTGTTGAGGGTGTCGGAAAAATTCAGTCTTTTGGTGCTGAAAAAGCAATGCGGATTTGGGTTGACCCCAATAAATTGATTTCTTATGGTCTATCGATTAGTGACGTAAACAATGCGATTCGCAGCAATAATATTGATATTGCACCAGGTCGGCTTGGTGACCGCCCTTTAGTTAACGGGCAGCTAATTACAGTACCTTTATCTGCTCAAGGGCAACTCGAAACAGTTGAGCAGTTTAAGAATATTAGCTTAAAGAGCAATATTAGCGGTGCTCATATTAAGTTATCGGATGTAGCCGATGTAGAAATGGGTGCGCAATCGTATAGCTTTGCAATTTTAGAAAATGGTAAACCTGCAACGGCTGCGGCAATTCAGCTTAGCCCTGGTGCAAATGCAGTAAAAACAGCCGATGCGGTAAAGCAGAAACTCGATGAATTAAAAGTAAACCTACCCGAAGGAATGCAATTTAGTATTCCTTATGACACTGCACCTTTCGTTAAAATCTCGATAGAAAAAGTAGTTCATACCTTACTTGAAGCCATGGTGCTGGTTTTTATTGTGATGTATGTATTTCTTCATAATGTTCGCTATACCTTAATTCCTGCGATCGTGGCACCAATTGCCCTGCTCGGCACCTTTACCATCATGCTTTTGACAGGTTACTCAATTAATGTGTTGACCATGTTCGGTATGGTGCTTGCAATCGGGATTATTGTTGATGACGCGATTGTGGTGGTCGAGAATGTTGAACGGATTATGGCAACTGAAGGCTTATCGCCTAAAGAAGCGACTTCTAAGGCCATGACCGAGATTACCAGCCCAATTATTGGTATTACCTTGGTGTTAGCGGCTGTATTTTTACCAATGGCTTTGGCAAGTGGTTCGGTTGGTATTATCTATCGCCAATTTACGATTACCATGTCGGTTTCAATTTTATTCTCGGCATTTTTAGCTTTAACCCTAACTCCTGCACTTTGTGCAACCTTGCTAAAACCAATTGATGCGCACCATCAAAAGAAAGGATTTTATGCATGGTTTGATCGAAGCTTTGATAAGGTCACAAAAAAGTATGAAGTTATTCTTTTAAAAGTTGTTAAACATACGATTCCTACATTCATCATTTTTGTGGTGATTACAGGCCTAACTTTTGCCGGTATGAAATATTGGCCAACTGCCTTTATGCCTGAAGAAGATCAAGGCTGGTTTTTAACTTCGTTCCAATTGCCTTCTGATGCAACTGCAGAACGAACTCAAAAAATTGTCAAAGAGTTTGAAGGTCATTTAAATGAACAATCCGATGTAAAAAGCAATATTTCAATTATGGGTTGGGGATTTAGTGGCGCTGGCCAAAACGTCGCGCTCGCTTTTACAACCTTAAAAGATTTTGGTGAACGTGATAAATCTACAACTGACTATACCAACTTTGTTAATGCAGAAATGGCGAAAAGTAAGGAAGGTACAACGATGTCGGTACTTCCTCCAGCCATTGATGAGTTAGGTACCTCTTCAGGTTTTAGCTTGCGTTTACAAGATAAGGCCAATTTAGGAATGCCAGCTTTAATTTCGGCGCAAACAAAACTCATGGAAATGGCCGCTCAAAACAAAAAGTTTTATATGGTTTATCCAGAAGGCTTGCCACAAGGTGACAATATTAGTTTGAAAATAGACCGTGAGAAGTTAAATACCTTAGGTGTTAGCTTTGCTTCTGTTTCAGATATTATTTCGACTTCTATGGGGTCAATGTATATCAATGACTTCCCAAATCAGGGTCGTATGCAGCAAGTTATTGTTCAAGCCAATGCACAATCGCGCATGCATTTAAAAGATATTTTGAACTTGAAGGTTGCAGGCGCAAATGGACAACTGGTGTCTTTATCTGAGGTGGTTACTCCACAGTGGAACAAGTTGCCGCAGCAATATAATCGATATAATGGCCGTCCTTCATTAAGTATTGCTGGGGTTCCTAATATTGGAGTTTCTTCAGGCGATGCAATGCGAGAAATGGAAAAATTGATTGCTAAACTTCCTCAAGGAATTGGCTATGAATGGACAGGTATTTCTTTGCAGGAAAAACAGTCTGAATCGCAAATGGCATTTCTCATTGCTTTATCGATGTTGGTCGTATTCTTAGTGTTAGCTGCACTTTATGAAAGTTGGTCAATTCCACTCTCCGTTATGTTGGTTGTTCCTTTAGGTATTTTTGGAGCTATTTTGGCCATTATGTTAAGAGGAATGCCAAATGATATTTTCTTCAAAATTGGTCTGATTACCATTATTGGTTTATCTGCCAAAAACGCGATCTTAATTGTTGAGTTTGCAAAAATGCTTAAAGAAGAAGGTATGAGCTTAATTGAAGCAGCGGTTGCGGCAGCGAAGTTACGTTTACGTCCAATTTTAATGACTTCCCTTGCCTTTACTTGTGGTGTGATTCCGTTGGTAATTGCAAGTGGTGCGAGTTCAGAAACTCAGCATGCTCTAGGGACTGGTGTATTTGGAGGTATGATCTCTGCGACTATTCTGGCTGTATTTTTCGTGCCGGTCTTCTTTATTTTTGTATTGGGAGCCGCAGAAAAACTATTTTTAAAGAAGAAAACTAATCCATAAAACTGATTGAGGCGAAACAGTTAAGTGTTTCGCCTCAATCATTTCTTTTATATTCATGCTAAAACCAAATTGTTTAAGAGTTTAAGACCTTAAAGACTTTACCTGTTCTTGGATGAGCAAAAGTATTGTCTTGATCTAAATTGATGACTTTGTCTGAAATCACAATCTTGGAAAGCGGTAACCAGTTTTGTTCTATTGCAGTTGAAGCCAAATTTTTTTCAAGTGCATTTTCAAAAATTTGCTCTACCACGATTTCCATACCACACATACTTTTTGCATTAACTTCTTTTAAAATATGACGTTTAGACATTTTAGTCTCCATTTTTTTATTCTTAACGTTAAAAATAATAAAGGGTGTTTTGCTACAACATGTAAAATTTAACATTTGAAGTGTTTTTTTTGTTTTAAACATATTTATTTAATAATTAAATGAATAGTGAAATAATTATTTAAAATAGGAGTTATTATTAAATTAGCTTATAAAAAAGCTTAATTATTTTAAGTAAATTTAATTTATAAGACTATATTTAAAGGGTCCACGTATGAACCCCTTTATTTAGCTTTAAACCTGTACAGCATTGTCGAGTGAACTATCATCTTTATTTTTATTATTATCCTTACTAATCAAAGAGTCAGTATCGCTATCGGTATTAAAGCTCTTACTGTTTTTTTGCTTCTTCTTGTACACGCACATGCCAATAGCAATACCTGTTCCTAGCACTAAAATTGATTTTAACATTTTGCACCTCTTCAGTTGACGGAGAAACTTTTGAGAAATCAACTTAAATTAATAGCATATTCTTTGTTATTTAAGGGCTTTGATTTGAGTCGCTTTTGTAAGGTATTTAATTTTTATGTTAATTGAAGAGTGTAATAGTTTCATAAATCAATTTTGATACAAAGCAAAAAGCCTATTCTAAAAAATAGAATAGGCTTTCTACTGTATTTCAGGATTAAGCAGTATTATTAATTGCTTTAAGCAATCTTATTTATCTTTAAATACAATTCCAATGTATTTAATGCTGAACTTTTAGTCAAGATGGGAAAGGGATCATTTGCAATTAATTGGTCATTCTTGTGATGAGATTCACATTTTACAAGTGAGCAATAAAAAACGCCCATTTCTACTTCTCATAAAGAAATGGGCGCACGTGAAAACCACTAAAGACCTGAAATACCAAATGTTCTTACATTTAGTAAAACTGATTCTAATTAATTTACCGAATGGTTGACAATTAAACTACTTGTACTTTTTTTAGTCATTTCGGCCAATAAAAAATGCAAAATAATTCGCTATTTTCAATATGTTTAGCAATAAATTATTTACTTAGAATGCGATTTAGTACGGTTAACCAGTTAGAAAAACAAATTTTTTCTATAGTTTCATTTGAATAATGTCGATTTTGCATTGCTTCAATGAGTAGTTGTAGCCCCCTCACATCTTCAATTTCATGGCTAATGAGTGCTCCATCAAAGTCGGAACCAAAACCGACATGATCTTCCCCCATTTGATCTATTAAATATTCAAGATGCTCAATAAGTACATCAATGGATGTGTTGGCATCACGTTGCCCGTCTTTACGTAAAAACGCCACATCAAAATTTACCCCAACTATGCCTTTAGAGTCTCTGATCGCTTTGAGTTGGTCATTTGTTAGGTTTCTGGCTTGTGGACATAAAGCATGGACATTCGAATGAGTCGCGACAATGGGCTGTTGAAGAATGTGAGCTGTATCCCAAAAAGCTCGTTCATTCATATGGGAAACATCAATCACCATTTTTTTATCAGCACAACGCTTTATAAATGCTTTGCCCTCGTGTGTAAGGCCAGCTCCCGTATCGGGTGAATGGGGAAATTTAGCATTTAAACCATGTCCAAAACGACTGGGTCTATTCCAAAGCGGTCCAATGCTACGAAGCCCTGCATCATAAAATACATCGAGTAAATCTGGATTGTGCTGTAATGCTTCGGCGCCTTCCATATGCAATACAATGGCTAACTTTTGTTTTGCTAAACAGTGCTGAATATCCTGAACAGTTGTGCAAATTTGAATGTCATTAGAATACTCGGCGAGGTGTTTTGCTAAATCGAGTTGTTCCAGACAAATTTGTTCAATTTGATGTTGTGTGAAGTCAGATGTGTTTTGGTCAAATAGTTTGTTGGGATGATGCTGCTGAACATAGGCAAAAGGTGGTAAGAAAATAGCAAACATACCGCCAACAAAGCCTGCTTCTTGACAGCGTTTTAAATCGAGATGCCCTGCTAAACGTTCCTGAATAAAAGCTTGAGCAGGATTGCGATGATCGCTTAACCAAAGGCGCGTTAGTACATCATTATGACCATCAAAAACAGGAATTGAGCTATGGTTCATATTTACGTTCTCACCACTATTCATCTGCAATATTTTGAACAGGAATGTTTTGCTGAACCGTAAATTGCTTTGAATTTTTAGTATTACGGAACACTAGTTTTTCTAGAGAGGAATCGAGCTCACTCTCGGCACGTGCCTGTTCAATCAGCTGATGATATGGTGATTTACCGCAGACAGGGTCTGCATTGCTTGCATCGCCTGTTAACATATAGGCTTGGCAACGACACCCGCCAAAGTCGCGGTCTTTATCTGGGCAACTACGGCAACCTTCTGGCATCCATGCATCGCCACGGAAGTGGTTAAAACCTGTAGATTCATACCAAATATTGGAAAGGCTTTGCTCACGAACATTTGGGAAAGAAATAGGCAACTGTCTAGCGGCGTGACAAGGCAAAGCCATACCATCAGGTGCTACTGTAAAGAAAATTTTGCCCCAGCCATTCATACAGGCTTTTGGTCTTTCTTCGTAATAGTCAGGCACCACAAAAATAAGTTTGCAAGGATGATTTTGTGCTTTTAACTGGTCGCGATATTCATTGGTAATACGCTCTGCACGTATGAGTTGTTCTTGTGTTGGTAATAAACCTTGACGGTTTAAAAATGCCCAACCATAAAACTGACAAATTGCTAACTCGACTGTATCTGCATTAAGTTCAAGGCAAAGCTCGATAATCTTATCAATCTGGTCAATGTTATGTCGATGAATCACAAAATTAAGAACCATCGGATAATCATATTTCTTAACAAGTCGGCACATTTCATACTTTTGTTCAAAAGCATGTTTTGATCCTGCCAAAGCATCATTAACGACAGGATCACTTGCTTGAAAGCTAATTTGAATATGGTCTAGACCAGCTTGCTTTAAATGGGAAATACGCTGTTCGGTAAGGCCCATACCTGAGGTAATGAGGTTGGTATAAAACCCCAGTTGGTGTGCGTGCGCCACAAGCTGTTCCAGATCTTGACGCACTAAAGGTTCACCACCCGAAAAACCGAGTTGTACAGCACCCATTTGACGCGCTTGATCGAAAACGTCAAACCACTCTTGCGTGGTCAGTTCATTTTTATGCTGTGCATAGTCTAAAGGGTTTGAACAATATGGACATTGTAGCGGACAACGATACGTTAGCTCCGCTAGTAGCCATAGTGGTAAACCAACACCATTGGTCATACTAAATCAATCCAGTGCTGTTGCTGGGCAACTAACATGTAATCAATAACATCGTTGTCAATTTCAGCTATATCGCCAAATTGTTGCTTGATCTGGGCAATAATGGCAGAGACATTATTTTTCCCATCAATATATTGTCCAATGGCTCCTGCACTTTCATTTAACTTGATCATGCCTTCAGGATATAAAATCACAAAGCCATTTTGAGCGGGTTCAAATTGGAAACGATAACCTTGTCGCCATGTCGGCACAAGATTTACATCAAATTGTTCTTTATTCATTTAAATAGTCCTTTGTGCCATACCCGTTCTTTGGTCACGCTATGATAAGGTGCTTCATTGTGTACATATGCCAGTGTTAAGGCATCTAAAATGCTCCATAGAATATCCAGTTTAAACTGTAATATTTCTAGCATTCTTTGTTGTTGTTCATGGGTAGTAAATGAATCAAGCGTGATTGTTAAACCATGCTCAACATCACGGCGTGCTTGACTTAAACGAGAGCGGAAATATTCATAGCCCTTGTCATCAATCCAAGAGTAATGCTGTGGCCATGATTCAAGTCGTGACTGATGAATTTGAGGCGCAAATAATTCGGTTAAAGAGCTACTTGCAGCCTCACGCCATGATGCACGGCGTGCAAAATTTACATAGGCATCTACAGCAAAGCGAACACCCGGTAACACCAATTCTTCGGAAATCACTTGCTCACGACTCAAACCTACAGATTCTGCCAAGCGTAGCCATGCCTCTCGACCACCACCGTCAGGATATTCACCATCTTGGTCAATCATGCGCTGAATCCATTCCTGACGCATGCGTTGGTCTGGGCAATTTGCCATGATCGCGGCATCTTTTAGCGGAATATTGATCTGATAATAATAGCGGTTTGCAACCCAAGCCTGAATTTGTTGTTGAGTGGCTTTTCCTTCATACATCATCACATGAAATGGATGATAGATATGATAATACTGACCTTTATCAATAATGGCCTGTTTAAATTGTTCGGTCGTTAAAGCTTCAGGTGTCTGTGTCATGTTTCACCTTAGAGTTCGATCTGCATGCCATCATAGGCAACCTCTACACCATTTGCCTTTAGTTCGGCAAACTGAGCGGAGTCTTCATTTAAAATCGGATTGGTATTGTTAATATGAATCAGCACTTTTTTCGGTGTATTGAGTTGGTTCAAATAAGACAGTGAACCACCTTCACCACTAATATATAAATGCCCCATTTCACGGCCAGTTTTTTTACCTACACCCGTTTGTTGCATTTCATCATCGGTCCAAAGTGTACCGTCAATCATGACACAATCAGAACTTTGCATAATCTGCATGATTTGATCGTCAATCTTTCCAAGCCCTGGCGCATAAAACAACTGTTTTTGCGTTTTATGATCTTTGATGATTAAAGCAATATTGTCGCCTTCATGCGGGTCATGGCGATGTGGTGAATATGGCGGCGCAGCGCTTTGAATAATTAAAGGTAAAAATTCTAAATTTTCGAAACCATCAATTTTAAAAGCTTGTTTAGGATTAATTTCATTGTATTGAAGACCGCCATTCCAATGCTTCAACATGTTAAAGACTGGAAAACCTGTGGTCAGGTCTTGATAGACCATTTCAGTACACCACACATTCATTGGACAGCCTTCGCGTAAAGTTAACAGTCCAGTGGTATGGTCAAGCTGGCTATCCATTAAAATAACGTTGGTAATGCCCGTGTCACGTAATTTACGCGCAGGTTGAGCTGCTTTAAAATCAAATAATTGCTGGCGGATATCTGGTGATGCGTTTAATAAAATCCAGTCTACGCCATTTTCTGAAATCGCAATTGAAGATTGAGTACGTACTTTGGCATTAATCGTACCTGTACGCACACCATGACAATTAGGACAATTACAGTTCCACTGAGGGAAGCCGCCTCCAGCCGCTGAACCTAAAATATAAATATACATAAAATTAATATCTTATTAGAAAGACATAAGCCCTAGAACAAAACTAGGGCTTATGACAGATTTGAATAGAAATAATTAACGTGCTTCAAAGTACATTGTTACTTCAAAACCAATACGTAAATCAGTGAAAGCTGGTTTTGTCCATTGCATAAATTTTTCTCCAGTCAGGATTAATCTTGTGAAATGAATCACTTGATCAAATCTTATAAAGCAATTAAAAATTTATTCTAATTAAAAATGTCACGTTTGTAGATAAGCTTGGTACAAGATATTGTTCGATAATTGTGTTTTTTGTCCAAATTTTAATAACTCCTTATCAATCAAAGGCGATTAAAAGGTCATAGCAGATGTATATTCTGCTATGACAGATGTTTTACACGGCTAAGTTCATTAAGTGTTGCTGCGCAATATAAAGCTCTTGCCCCTCTTTAGGCTGACATTGCACCCAAGTTCCATCGGCTTGTAGTTCCCACGCTTGACGATTATCTTTTAGATAATTGTTTAGCCCATCTTCAATCACTTGTTTCTTTAATTTTTTACTTTCAATTGGGAAGCAGGTTTCGATACGCGAGAATAAATTACGTTCCATCCAGTCTGCACTAGCGCAAAACACTTTTGTATCACCATCATTATAAAAATAGTAAACCCGAGTATGTTCTAAATAGCGTCCAACAATTGAACGTACTCGAATATTATCGGACAACCCTGCAACTTGTGGTCTTAAACAGCAAATTGAGCGAATAATTAAATCAATTTGTACACCCGCTTGGGAAGCTTTATAAAGCGCGCTAATGAGCTGTGGTTCAGTAAGCGCATTCACTTTAATGATGATGTGTGCTTTTTTGCCAGCAAGGCTATTTTTAATTTCTTGTTCAATAAGCTCTAGCAACTGAGAGTGCAAGGTAAAAGGTGCATGAAAAAGTTTTTTAAGCTTCGCCATTTTGCCCATACCAGTCAGTTCTTGGAAAATCTTATGTACATCTTCACAAATTTCAGCATCACTGGTAAGCAGGCCAAAATCGGTATAAATTTTGGCATTCACCGCATGATAATTGCCTGTACCTAAGTGGACATATCTTTTCATTTTGTCTTGTTCACGGCGAACGACCAAAATCATTTTAGCGTGAGTTTTATAGCCAACAATGCCATACACCACAACCGCGCCCGCTTCTTGCAATACGTTGGCTACTTCAATATTGGACTCTTCGTCAAAACGTGCCCGTAACTCAATGACCGCAGTAACTTCTTTTCCATTACGCGCAGCTTCTGCAAGAAGTTGAACGATTTCCGAGTTGGCGCCACTCCGGTATAAGGTTTGTTTAATTGCCAAGACATTTGGATCTTGTGCAGCCTCACGAAGGAACTTGATAACAGGTGCAAAAGAGTCAAATGGATGATGAAGTAAAACATCGCCTGCTTTTAACACATCAAAAATTGGCTTTTTGCTATAGAGAAGTTTTGGTAAAACTTGTTGATACGGTTTATAGCGTAAATCTGGCAAATCAAAGTTTGAAATAAAACGGGCTAAGTTGACAGGACCATCGACGTAATAAAGATGTTCAGCATCTAAATCAAATTGTTCTAATAAATAGTTAGCAATTTCTTCAGGACATTTTTTTGCTACTTCCAAACGAACCGCTTGGCCAAAACGGCGTGAAGACAATTCACCCTTTAAAGCTGCTGCCAAGTCTTCTACATCTTCAGAAACTGTTAAATCGGCATTTCTGGTTACACGAAATTGGTGGCAGCCTGTCGCTTTCATGCCGGGGAATAAATCGGAAATGTGCTGATGAATAATAGCCGAGAGCAGAATGTAATGCTCTGCACCACCAGAAATATGTTCTGGAATTTTAACAAGTCTTGGTAACGAACGCGGTGCCGGTACAATAGCTAAATCAATTTGGCGTCCGAAAGCGTCTTTACCTTCCAAAGTCACAATAAAATTAAGGCTTTTATTGACCAATCTTGGAAATGGATGCGCAGGGTCTAAACTAATTGGAGTAACTACAGGTTGTACTTCTTTAAAAAAGTACTCTTTAATCCAGTCTTTATGCTTTTCTAATATATCGCCGTGCTGAATAAAGTGAACGCCATAACCTTGTAGCTGTGGCAACAACGTATAATTTAAAATGTTATATTGCTCTTCAACGGCTTCATGCGCATTTTTCGAAATTTGCTTTAATACTTCTACTAATGGCAAACCTTCTGGCCCAGTTGCTTGACTCATTAAGCTAATTTTCTGGATTAAACTTGCCACACGGATTTCGAAAAACTCATCCAGATTGCGCGAAAAAATGATTAAAAAATTTAAACGTTCAAGTAATGGGTGTTCAATATCTTTGGCCTGAGCAAGCACTCGCTTATGAAACTCTAATAAAGAGAGTTCTCTATTAATATATGTCTCTAAATTATGCTGGTTTGAGCTAGATAAAGTTGGTAATGATGTCATTCTTGACTCTTATAATTGATAAAAAGTGAACATGAATAAAAAAGATTAATTTAATAATGTATAACCGATTTTATTCACCGGACATTTTGTAACTGTTTTATTGCAAATTCATGAATTTTTTATGAAAACCTTAAAAATTACGGTCTGTTTTAGCGCCTTATCTATTTCCTTTTGATCATGCTTATCTACCACCATCTTAGCATTATTTTTTTAAAGATCATCTGATTTTGATTAAGATTTAGTTTTCATCAAATATTCACACAGTATGCGTATTTTTTATGCATCTTAATTCACCAATTGATAAAAAATGACGACTTTAAATATATTATTTAAGACAACATCTTTATGTCTGGCGATGGCTTTATTAGCCGGTTGTAATGATAACAATGACAATGATTCAAATACATCTGCACCACGAAGTAATCAGACTGTCGATATTTTAGCTTTTAATGACTTTCATGGAAATTTAGAACCGCCTAAACGCTACGTTGATGCAGCTAACCCAAATGATGCATCTCAGACAGTACGTATTCCAGTTGGGGGTGTGAGTTACTTTGCAGACGCAATTAAGAAACTTAGAGCTCAAAATCCCAATAATACTGTTGTTTCAGCGGGTGACTTAATTAGCGCTTCCCCACTGACTTCTTCACTATTTTTAGATGAACCTACCATTGATGTCATGAATGATATTCAAATTGACTTTAATGCTGTGGGTAACCATGAGTTTGACCGCGGTACAGATGAGTTACGCCGTTTGCAAAATGGTGGCTGTCAACAATATACAAGCACAGCACCCTGCCAAATTAATAAAAACTTTAGTGGTGCAAAATTTAATTTCCTTGCCGCTAACGTCGCAATGAAAAACGATGCAAGCAAAACCATTTTTCCAGCCTATAAAGTCAAAACTTATGGCGGAATTCCGGTTGCATTTATTGGTTTAACGCTTAAAGCGACTCCAAGCATTGTGTCTGCTGCTGGCATTAAAGACGTTGAGTTTCGTGATGAAGCCGATACGGTAAATGCCCTAATTCCTGAACTACAAAAACAAGGCATTCAGGCTTTTGTGGTGGTTGTCCATGAAGGTGCAGCACCAAGTACTAAGCTTAATCAAAAAACATGTGATGGTTTAAGTGGGCCTATTTTAGGTATTTTAGATCGCTTAAATCCGGCAGTTGATATTGTTGTTTCAGGTCACACGCATCAATCTTATATTTGTGACTATGCAACTAAAAATCCGGCTAAACCATTCTTACTGACTTCAGCTGGTCAATATGGCACACTGATTACCGATATTAAGATTGAGCTAGATGGTAAAACCGGCGACATCATTAAAAAAGATGCTAAACAAGTTCCGGTTCAAAGTGAGGCCTATACTTCAGGTACCACCACTGTAAGCCTTACAGATCTTTATCAAAAATTTAGTAAGACACCAAGTATCGAAGCGATTTTAGACAAATACCGTCAAGCAGTAACGACTATTTCTGGGCGCGTGGTTGGAACGTCTACTGCCGTTGTGAGCCGTACTCAAGTCGAAAGTGGTGAAAGTCCGTTAGGCGATATGATTGCTGATGCACAGCAAGCCTCTGCTCTTAAAGCAAGCGACCAAGGTTCAGACTTTACACTCATGAACCCAGGTGGTGTACGTGCCGATTTACTGATTAATACAAATAACCAAATTACCTTTGGTGATATTTTTGCAGTTCAGCCTTTTGGTAATTCGATTGTGACGCTGAGTTTGACCGGTAAACAAATTCGAGATGTCCTTGAGCAGCAATGGACTGGTGGAAATGCAAACTCACCTAAAATTTTACAGCCTTCTAAAGAGCTAAGTTATCAATATTCAGCAAATACAACAGCTTCACCGAGAGCAAGCAATATTATGATTGCTGGTTCCCCATTGGTTGACACCAAGGTATACCGTGTAACAGTCAATAGCTTCTTGGCAGATGGTGGTGACAACTTTACGGTGTTAAAGGATGGCCAGAACCGTGTTGGTGGTGGTCAAGATATTGATGCCTTTGAGAGCTATGTTGCTAAAAATTCACCGTTAATTATTCCGGCTACAACCCGAATTAAAGTCATCAAGTAATTGATTGAGTGACGTATAAAGGACAGTACGAAGCTGTCCTTTATTTTTTTATATGAAAATTTAAAAGGGATTCTTTATTCAGTATAGAGATTAAGTTCAATACTGCTGATATTAGTTCCTGTATTCGCAAAAATAATGTCCATAACCTCATGAAGTAATTCCTTAACTTTCTCATGTTCAAAGCTAGAGGCTTCCGCGGTTTTAAGACAAATTAAGTTACAGCTCATTTTATCTTTTCTGATTTTATAAATACTTTTACTTTTTCCTAAGAAGACCCTTTTGATAAGCTTGCGATTTTCAAACTCAGATAGAATTCGGTAAATTGTTCCGAGCGTAATTTTATGTTCATTTTTAATTTGTGCATAAATACTCACCGCGCTTAAGCCTTGTGGATTTTGATTTAAAATTTCAAAAACCTGTATTCTCGATTTTTTTATTGGTAGTCCATTTAATAATGATTTTGAAGTTGCCGTCATGATTAATTAGCCTTAATGTTGAAAAGTATAGAAATTCTTAAAATTATTTTGTCTACATTGGTTTGAAAATTATGGATATTTGCCTAATAAAAAACAAAGCCTATTCCCCTACGAATAGGCTTTGTACTTAGTTTTAACTTAGAAACTATAAGTCGCTTTCACAAAGTAATTGCGGCCATAAAGTTTGGTATTAAAAGTTTTGTTTTTATCTTCCAAGTCAACATCGGTCAGGTTTTTCACACCGTAGTCCAGTGTTAAACGTGGCGAAATTGGCGAGGTAAACGTAAGGTCATAGGTCGTATAAGCTGGTAATTCTTTAGTCGCTGAGTACATTTGTTTGCCTACATAACTCACGCCTGCATTTACACGAAAGTCTTGAACTGGTGCCCAAGAAATAGAGCCATTGGCAAGCCATTCTGGTCGTTCAGTTAAGTCTTTACCTGTAGTTTTGTTTTTCGTATCCAGATAAGTTGCGTTTGCCTTAACACCTAAATTGTCAGTGAAATCATATCCACCTGTAAGCTCAACACCTTTGAGTTCTGCACGACTGACATTGGTCCAGATTTTTCTAAAATCACCTACTAAACGCAGGTCACCATCACTTAAGGTAATGGCTTCAATCAAGTTCTTTACATCGTTTTGGAAAATCGTAACGCCAGCATTCCAGTTTGGACGCGTCACAATTAAAGACGCTTCATAGTTTGTACTTTCTTCAGGTGCTAAATTTGGATTACCTCGAATGTGGCAACTACCTCCACATGAAATCATCGAGTAGTTAATGTCTAACTGAGCAGGTGCTGGTACTTTATATGCCTGTCCCACACCCCCTTTAACTATGACTCCTTCAGCGAGTTGATATGCTAAATAAGCTTTACCCGTAGTTTTACCATCAAAGTCATCAAAATCGTCATAACGACCACCTAATGTTAAGGTAAGTGCATCATTAATATGGGTATCGTTTTGCACAAAAATACCGTAGCTTTTTTGCTGATTTTTTCCAGTGCCGATATAACTTACAACGTCTGTAATTTTCTGGTCTTTATAATCGAAACCAGCAGTCGTGTTATTCATGAGCCAGTCAAAGTTGGCAAAAGCACGACCAATTAAATTTTCTTGTTTATAGTGACGGCTTTGCGGTGCATCGTACTCACTGTCATAGTCATAGATTTTAGCTGTTTCTTTACCAATATAAGCTTCTGTTTTACCCCAAGCCCATTTACCACGATGAGCAATGCCTACATTGGTTCGCTTCATTTCAGATTCTTGAATAGATGTTGCTGCATCTTGCGTCAGCGGGCGTTTATCGTTGTTATAACCCAAATCTAGATCTAAGGTTTGCTGGTCATTAATATTCCAGCTTAAAGTACCATTTAGGTTTTTGGTATCTTTTTCTACAAAATATGCACCATCTGGATCTGGCTGGCCATTTCTATACCACGCATCACGGTTATAGGCGTCGCCTGCCAAAGTAAAACTTAAATTATCGGTTAAACCACCGTATAGGTTAAACCCGTAACGGTACTGGTTTTTACCATCACCACGGTCTGCTCGGTTATACTGACCAAAAATAGAACCGTGTAATTGTCCATCTTCTGCTTTTTTAGTAATGATGTTAATGACGCCGCCCATCGCATCTGCGCCATAGAGTGATGACATAGGCCCACGAATCACTTCAACACGCTCAATGCTATTTAAAGGAATTGCGCTCCAGTCAAAGTCATTACCTCGCCACATGGCGCCATTAGATGACATGCGTTTACCGTTTAAAAGAATTAAGGTGTAGTTCCCCGAGGTATTCAGCATTCCCCGTATAACGATTTTATCTTGACCACTGTTATAGTTATATACCCCTGCTTGTTTTTGTAAAACGTCTGCAAGGCTAAGTGCTGCACTACGTTCAATATCTTCACTCGTGATGACACTAATAGATGCGGGTGCTTTATCTACATCTTGTTCTTTTAAAGCAGCAGAAACCACAATAGTTTTAAGTTTTTGAACAGGTTCATTTGTACCCTGTTGCTCAATATCTGTATTTGCTTGGACTGCGAATGGAAGCAGTGTTGAGAGAGCGACCACCAGCGCCTTTTTCGTTAATGTCATTTCTCGGTCCTTATACTTTATAACGATTACCATATGATAATTGTTATCATTTATGATGTGCCGAGCATGATAGCCCCATGACTTTTATTGTTCAAGATAAAAGTAATTATTATTTATATAATGATAATCATTATTGTTTGTTTGGTTTAAAAAAGTTAACATTGCAATTTGGTGTGCCTAAAAACCTATTGAAAACAAGCTTAAAGTAGACATAACAATGCTCTCTCGATTTTTTATTTATCACCCCATTTTTGTATCTGTCATTGCCATTACTATTCTTATTTTTGGTTTTTTCTCTATTCGGGCAATGCCAGTTGAACGTTATCCAAACCTTGCTCCCCCAAGCGTTAGAGTGGTTGCTAACTACCGTGGCGCCTCGGCTGAAACAGTTGAAGAAAGCGTAACGCAGATTTTAGAACAACAAATCAAAGGACTAGATAACTTACTTTATTTCACATCAAATAGTGAATCTTCGGGAACGGGTAGCATTGATATTCACTTTAAAATTGGTACAGATATCGATAAAGCACAATTACAAGTACAAAATCGCATTAACAGTGCATTAAACCGTCTCCCCGAGCAAGTGCAACGGCAAGGGGTAAATATTTGGAAAACCACAGGTGATATGCTGTTAATTGTGGGGCTATACGATGAGACAGGTAAAGCCAGCAATATCGATTTATCGGACTATATGGTTAATCACTTTGAACAGCCACTTTCACAATTGCAAGGAATTGGTGAAGTTGATGTATTTGGTTCAAGTTATGCCATGCGTATTTGGTTAAATCCAAATCAGCTTAGAAATTATCAACTTATGCCGAGTGATATTGAAAAGGCACTTGAAGACTACAATACCCAAATTGCTGCAGGTTCCATTGGTGCCATGCCTTCGGCCGCTGAACAGAATATTTATGCCAAAGTCACTGCGGGTTCGCGGCTAAAAACAGTCAACGATTTTAAATCGGTTGTGGTTAAAGCCAATGTAGATGGTAGTCTGGTTTATTTAAAAGATGTAGCGAGAGTCGAGTTAGGTGCCGAAAACTATGAAAGTATTAATACGCTAAACGGCTACCCTTCTGCTGGTTTGGGCATTTCATTGAGTCCCGATGCAAACGCAATTGAAACCTCTGCTCTTATTAAAGAAAAAATGGCTCAGCTTAGCCAGCATTTACCAGCTGGATATAAAGTCATTTATCCACGAGACAATACACCATTTATTGAAGAGTCAATTAAGCAGGTCATTATCACTTTGCTTGAAGCAATCGTGCTTGTTGTTATTGTGATGTATCTCTTTTTACAAAATTGGCGTGCAACTCTTATTCCAACCATTACAGTTCCCATCGTCATAAGTGGCACATTTGTGGTGTTGTATTTATTTGGGATGAGCATTAACACACTTACCCTATTTGCTCTAGTTTTAGCGATTGGGTTATTGGTTGATGATACGATTGTAGTCGTGGAAAATGTGGAACGGCTTATGCACGAACAACAGCTAAGTGTACGTGAAGCTTGTTTAATGTCGATGCAAGAGATTAGCGGTGCATTGGTGGGTATTACGCTGGTCTTAACCGCGGTATTTATTCCAATGGCTTTTTTTAGTGGTTCGACGGGTATGATTTACCGTCAGTTCTCTATTACATTAGCAGCAGCCATGTTGTTATCGCTATTTGTAGCCATGACCATTACACCTGCAATGTGCGCAGTTCTATTAAAAAAACATAATAAAAAACCAAAATGGGGACAAATGCTTGAGCTTGCTCTTCAAAAAGTCAGATCAGCTTTTAGTTTTTTATCTGTTCGTTTAATCCAGTTTAAAGTATTTTCCAGTCTATTGGTCGTGGGCATCGCGGTTATTCTATTGATGATTTACCGCAGTTTGCCTACAAGCTTTATTCCAAATGAAGATCAAGGATTACTTGCTGTTCCCTATAGTTTGCATAACAGTGCTTCAATGACTCAAACCGAAGAAATTGGAAGACTCGTCAATAATTATTTCTTTGAACATGAAGGCAAAAATATTAATACCGTACTGGTCGTAAATGGACAAAACTTTTCAGGGAGCGGTCCAAATTTAGGTATGGCCTTTGTTTCGCTTAAACATTGGAATGAGCGTAAAGGAGAAGCCAATACGGCGAGTGCTATTCGTGAACGTGCCCAAGCATATTTACAAAAAAACTTGCCAGCTAAAGTCATGGTAGGAATGCCACCAAGTGTATCGGGTTTAGGTCAATCTGATGCTTTAGAACTTTGGCTTAGAGATGTAAATGGTCAAGGGCGCGATGAATTAATTAAACAATATAAAGCCTTAGAAAAAGAATCTCGAAATTATTCGGCCTTTGAAAATCTAAGTCCGCTTGTGAGTGAAGATAAAGCCGAAGTATTTATTCAACTCGATCAAAATAAAGCCAAAATGTTAGGAATTGACCAACAAGCAATTCGCTCAACACTATCGACTGCTTGGGGTGGAAACTATGTTGGCGATTTTGTTGAACGAGGTCGAATTAAGAGAATCATTATGCAAGGTGATTCAGAGTTTCGTTCTAAACCTGAAGATTTAGCGTATTGGCATGTACGAAATAATACAGGTGGAATGCTTTCCCTTGCTCATTTTGCGCAAAGTCAGTGGACAGGTGGCCCAGAAGCTCTTACCCGATTTATGGGACTGGCTGCCATTCAACTTGAAGCAAATGTAAGTTCTGGCTTTAGCTCAGGTCAAGCAATGCAACAGTTAAGTGATATGGTCAGTAAACAGTCTGGTATAGATGTCGCATGGAGTGGTCTCTCGTTACAAGAGCAGCAATCCAGTCAGCAAGCCTTATTCTTATACATTATCTCTATTTTATTTATTTTCTTATGTTTAGCTGCTTTATATGAAAGCTGGAAAGTGCCTCTTATTATTTTGCTTGGGCTTCCGCTAGGCATTACAGGCACTATTATTTTTGCTTGGATTTTTAAGTTACCTAACGATGTTTACTTTCAAATTGCCCTATTAACAGGTATTGGCTTATCTTGTAAAAATGCGATTCTCATTGTTGAGTTTGCGACTCAAGCACTCAAACAAGGGAAAAGTAAAATCGATGCGGCAAGTGAGGCTTTAAAGCTACGTTTACGTCCGATTTTGATGACATCTCTTGCCTTTGGTGCTGGTGTGGTTCCTTTAATTTTTGCAACTGGTGCAGGCGCTGCAAGTAGATATGAAATTGGAATGAGTGTATTTGGTAGTGTCGTGTTTGGTATTTTACTTGTACCGCTATTTACTGTGTTCTTCTTTGTTGTGGTTCATAGTTTACCGAGTTTTCAGTGGGCAATGAGTAAACTATGGTTGAGTCGAACTTTGAGATTTAACAGTCGTATTAAAAAGGACAATACATCCTTTTAAAAGTTAAAATAAAAAAATGGCAGATATTAAATCTGCCATTTTTTATTCTTTCAATTTAAGCGACTAGTTTATCAATCCAAACTTCTAGTGTTGGTTGTTCAGCTAAATCTTCAAAACTCACTTGTGCGCCGTAAGCTTGCCATTTACCCACTAATGTCATGAGGCGTACCGAATCAAGTCCAAGCATGAGTAAATCATCATTTAACTGAATGTCTGATGCAGGAATCTGAAGCTGTTCACTCACTGCCAAAACAATACCTTCTTCAGTGAGTGGTGATGCAGCTTGTTCAAGCGCCCAAGCTCGTGTGACTTGCTGAGTTGTCATGACTTGCCCACAACGTGTACTTGTATATTTTAAAGCCATATCGTGTTCTTCACGGCTAAAGTCAGCAAGTGCATCTCCGCATAAAAACGGCTGAATATTTAGCATAAAGGCTTCTGCCGCACTCATGAGGCAACCAATATGGGCATAGACACCACAAATGATCAGTTGATCGCGGTTTGACTCACGCATAAGTTGTTCGAGTGGAGAAAATTTAAAAGCGCTATAACGCCATTTTGTTAAGACAGTATCATTTTTATCAGGCGTAATTTCCGGCAAAATTTGGGTAATATATGGGTCATCTTTTAGACCAGTTCCCCAAAAGTCCGTTAATAACTGGCGATGTTCAGGTGTCTGGTTACCGGGCTGTGCAGTATAGACGACAGGGATATTAAATTTACGCGCAGTTTCAATCAGTTCTTTGGTATTTTTAATGAGCTCTGGAATAGGCGCTTGAGTTTGATCATAAAAATCTAAAAAATATTGCTGCATATCATGTACTAATAAAACAGCACGATCGGTATGCAACTGCCAATGTGTTTTATTCGCTGTAAACTCGTGCGCTTGTGGCATGCTGTAACTGGCAATTTTAGGAATACTCATCAAATTTTTCCTTTTTTATCTTTAAGCAAGAACATTGGTGTTGGTTTCAAATTGTTGACGTAATCTTTTTTTGTCGATTTTTCCAAAGGCTGTATATGGAAATTGCTCGATAAATTCGACTCGATCGGGAATTTTGTAGATAGCAAGTCCATAGTCTTTCAGATGTTGACGAACTGACATTGCAAGACGAATTGGGCTTGGATCATCAGCGTGTGCTTGCCATGCAACAAAAGCACAGCTCTTTTCACCCATAATCTCATCAGGCATAGCAACCAATGCTGCTAGGCGAATTTGTGGATGAGTTAATAAAGCTTGTTCAACTTCTTCGGTCGCAATTTTTTCACCAGCGCGATTGATTTGTTCTTTTGAACGCCCTTCCACAACAATGCAGCCATCTTCTCGAATACGTACTAAATCGCCTGTTCGATAAAAACCATCCGGTGTAAAAGAACGAGCGTTGTGCTCTGGTGCTTGGTAATAGCCGCGAATGGTATAAGGACCACGAGTGAGTAGATGCCCTACCTCTCCAGCGTCTACGGGTTGGTCATGATCATCCAATACCAAAATTTCATCATCTGGTGATATTTTTAAACCTTGAGTATGAATAATTTGTTCTTTTGACATACCAAAACGGGTGTAGTTCACCAGCCCTTCAGCCATTCCAAAGACCTGTTGCAAATTAACCTTAAACTCATCAATTAAACGTAAGGCAACAGCATCGGGTAAACGCGCGCCTCCGACTTGTAAACAACGTAGAGTCGATAATATTGAATCTTGATCTTTGGCTGCTTTGTCCATCCACGGTCGAACCAATGCAGGAACTAAACAAGCATCTGTCACACCGTGTTTTTTAATAAGTGGAAATGCAGTTTCCGGACTTGGATCTGTACCTAAAACCACCGCGCCACCAGCATAAAAAATGCCTAAAGAACCAGCCGAGCTCATTGAAAAGTTATGTGCCGCAGGTAAAACCATCAATAAACGTGAAGTCTGATTGAGTTCGCAAATTTTGGCACTCTCACGCACACTGTATAGATAATCATCATGAGTACGTGGAATCAGTTTTGGAACACCTGTGCTGCCCCCCGAAAGCTGTAAAAAAGCTACTTGATCAGCTGTAGTTGGCAAGATTGCTTCCGCTAGAATTTCTGTTTCTTTTAATAGGTTTTCGATAGCAACAAAATTGCCAGCATCTCCAAGTATAAATACATGCTCTAAGCAAGGTGCTGTTTGCTGAAGCTTTTCAGCAAGCTCTCGGTAATCAAATTTTTGTGTACCAAAATCTGCACAGAAATAAGCTTTTGCTTGCGTTTGTTTAAAAAAGCTACTGAGTTCAGCATATCGATGGGCAGGCAAAGACATGATAGGTAAAGCACCTAATCGAATCAGTGCAAAAAATAAAACATAAAACTGGTAACGGTTTGGCATTTGTACGACGGCTTTATCGCCCGCACGTAAGCCATATTGATATAAATGGTTGGCACAACAATCAACTAGGTTGTCAAATTCTTCATAGCTAACAACTTTATCACCATCATAAATTGCAATATTTTTCGCATACTTTTGAGCACTTTCACGCAAGAAATCACTCAAGTTTTGTCCAAGCCAATAACCTTTTTTACGGTAAACCTCAGCAAATTCTGCTGGATATGGCACAGCGCCAATTAAATAATTCTTAGTCGTCATTTAGTTATTCCTTATCGTGGTAATTGGTCTGGTGAAATGTGCAAGCCATCAAGTACAGTACGGAACTTTGCAGCAGTTTCGGCATGTTCAGCTTGTGGACGAGAAGCTTCCACAATTCCTGCACCGGCAAATAAACGGGCAATATTTTGATAAATACGAGCACAGCGAACAGTCACCGACCATTCACCATTACCTTCGGCATCGGCCCAACCCATGGTTCCGGCGAATAGTTCACGGTTAAATGGTTCAAGTTGTTGAATCAAATTTTTTGCTACAGAGCTTGGCTCACCACAAATTGCCGGTGTCGGATGTAGACGTTCAATTAAGTCAAAAACATGAGTATCGGCTTGCTTAAGCTCACCCGTAATGTGTGAGGCCAAGTGCCAAAGACGTTTGGTGCGAATAAGTGAAGGCTGTTTGGGCACATGCAGTTGCTTGCAGAAAGGCGTGAGTTCATCAGCAATCATTTCGATGACAAGAGCATGCTCATGTTGATCTTTTTGTGAAGCTAGTAATGCTCTGGCATTATTTTGGTCAATAATCGGATCATCATCGCGTGCTAATGTGCCCGCAACAGGTTTACTCCAGATTTTATTATTTTGCTTTGCAATTAAAAGTTCAGGACTTGCACCAACAAACCAACCTTCGCTTTGAGGGTATCTTGCGACTGCATAGTTATATCCTTCAGGATTATGCTTGGCCAAGTTATAAAATACATCTGAGATTGGAAGATTCTCTTCAAATTCAAGTTGTAAAATACGAGCAAGTACTGCTTTATTTAGCTTTTGAGCCTGCATTTGTTGTACTAAATATTCAACCTGCTGTTGATAGTGTTCGCCTGAAGGTAAATAATCGGCCTGCTTTAAGATTAAGTCATCAAGATTAATATCGGTTTGTGAAAATAAAGCTTTCTGGTAAACCTTGGCATCTTGCATCAGCATTAAATTAACATCTGCCGATGAACTAAATGGCAACCCACCCATAACCTTGGCATCGCTATAACCATCTGCAATTGCTTGTTGTAATTGTAAACGGGCTTCGTTTAGCCACTCTTTTAACTGAGTGTCTTTTGTAACCTCAATATCTTTAAGTTTTTGATGACTCGATATGATGTATTCAGGAGTCGTAAATATAAAACCAGCGTTATCAGTGCAATTTAAAACTTCTTTTGCGAGTGTAATTCTGCTTTCAGTAAAATTTTCTCGTTGGATAAAATACGGATGCTGTGCCGACATCTCGCAACTCCTTATACAATTATTTTGTTGTAATGAATGAATGTTTAAACGCCTAAAGTGGCTCCTCCATCAACCACAATTTCTTGCATGGTAATTTGTGCAGCATGATCAGAAAGTAAAAAGCTAACCGTATTCGCAATATCTTCAGGCTGGGCTAATTTTCTTAAGGGAATGCCTGTACGGTATTGGCTTAAATCTCCATCGATTACCGCAGGCGGAGGTGAATTGTCTGTCCAAAGCTGCTGCTGCATTTGAGTTAGCGTAGAGCCTGGCGAAACAATATTAAGCCTTACTTGGTGAGGTGCGATTTCAAGCGCAAGATTACGGCAGTAATGGCTCAGCGCAGCTTTACTCGTTGCATACATGCCAAGTTGTATACGTGGCATACGTGAACTGTTCGAGCTAATCGTGACAATACTTCCCTGCTTTTTTTCACAAAAGTGCTTGGCAAGTTGTTGACTTATTGCGATGGGTGCCATGACATTTACAGCGAAAAGTGTTTGCCAGTCTTCTGTTTTTGCCTCAAGCATAGAACGCATAATCAAAACGCCCGCCGCATTCACTAAACCCGTTACGCTATGTTTGTTTAAAATATCTGTAATGAGCTTCGCTGTTGTTTCTTGATCAGTAATATCTTGCTGAAAGCCTTGCCAACGCGATATTTCACTGCTTTCTATCTTTTGTGTGATTTCCCATTGTTCAGGATTTTCCTGTCGGTCGATGCCGATCACTTGATACCCTTGCTGCAATAATTTTTTTGCAATAGCAGCTCCAATACCTCTTGCAGCACCTGTGACTACGATGGTAGAGCTCATGTTTTACTCCAGTTTGACTCGAATAGTAAATTCCGCCACATAATTGCAAATAATTATCATTATTATCAAGTGCGATAAATATCAAACATAAGATTACAATCTAAATCAAGTTATTTATTAACCAACATTTCGACCTATTTCATTGATTTTTAAAAATTTTAATAAAACGCATCTTTTTTTATTGATTATAATGATAATTGTTTTCATTTACTAATGAGAATCATTTTGTTAATTTGACCGCGCTTTCTTGTCGAGATGGACTCAAAATGAAGCCATTTTCTCATCCCTTACATCCCCTATTTCAACAACTCAATGTTGGGAGTGAGGTCTGGTGGAATACCGTTAAAAAAATAGGTAGTCCGCTAGTTAACCTACAAAAAAATAAAGCGCTCTGTACCTTTGTTTGGCGTGGTCCTGAGCCTAGAGAAAGTATCTTTGTCTATATTGATATCTATTCACAAAGCCCTTCTATCTATCAAAAGTGGAATCGTTTTAGCCATATAGCTGGGACAGATGTGTACTTCTTTGAAATAGAGCTGCCCTTAGCTTGGACTGGTAGTTATGTTGTAGTTACTGCTAGTGAAGAAGCGCCAGAAACAGATTGTGCGGCAACACGACGCTTATGGTGGCAAAAGGAGCTTAAACAAAATGCTCAAATTGACTCATTTAATCAACATGAGTTTTATACGGGACATCTGGCCCGATACATCAATCAAATTCAACTCGAAAACACAAAAGCTTTCATAGACGATTGCCCAATTACAAAAACATTTCAATGGTCAAGTCTCTTATGCCAACAGGACTATTTAGTTGACGTTTTTATTAGTCATCAATCAACTCAAGAAGACTTGCCACTCGTCATATTGCTTGATGGCCAAATCTGGAGCCGAGAACTTTCGATTATTCCCGAAATTCAGCATTTGACTGATTCAAATAAGATTCGTCCAGCAGTTTATGTTTTTGTTCATAGTTTAAATAGTCAACAACGCCAACAAGATTATGGCTGCCATGATGCATTTAGTCGGGCGTTGGTTGATGAACTCATTGAAATACTCTTAAAAGAATATTCCTTTATTTCTAAAACAGACATTACATTATGTGGTCAAAGTTTAGGTGGATTATGCACTTTACATAGCGCTTTGCTGTTTCCGACCATTTTTACTTCCCTGATTTTGCAATCTGGATCTTATTGGTGGTCAGATTTTTCAAACAGTATTTTAGGGCAAAAACACAAAGGTAATATTTTAGAACTGCTTCAAAACCTATCTCATCAATTATCAAAAACAACTCAAATTTATATCAGTGCCGGCACGTATGAAACCGATATGCGGGACGATGCCCTTCAGCTTTATCAACAATTGCAATCATTCAATCAAGTGAGTTTTCACACTTTTCAGGGCGGACATGATGCCGTGAACTGGCGTACTGACTTGCTTAAGGCATTGCAAAAAACTCTTTCACTATAACCATTTGTTTCATCAAGGATAACAATATCATGAGCAACTTACAGGAAAACTATATTAATCCTTTCGATAACGAAAGTTTGTCTTTTCAGGTTTTAAAAAATCAACAAGGTGAGTTCAGTTTATGGCCTGCTCAACATCAGGTGCCATCGGGGTGGGATATTCAGCATGGACCTGATACACGGGCTTCGTGTATCGCATATGTAGAAAAGCACTGGCTTGCAATTAACCCCTTTCAACAAGCGTAAAGGAGTATTGTCATGAATCAGGCATTAAATAATGAATTTACTCCGGACCTTTCTCAACCAGCTCGTTTTGAATTGGCATCTACTCAGCTCGGCATTTTCCTTGCCGATCATTTAAGTTCAATTGAAGATTTATATACCATTGCACATTGTTTGGAACTACCAAAAACTGTCGATATCCCAACGTTTAAAAAAGCAATTCAGATCGGCTTAAATGAAGCCGACACGGTCATTGCTTCGTATTCATCTGACCCATCTCAACCGTTTATTGAACTTAATAACCAAGTTCAGTTTCAAATTGAAGAATTTGATTTTTGTCATTTAACGCCTAAAAAAGCTCAGCAGCGTTTATGGGACTGGATGCCATCAGATCGTCAATGTGCTAAATCACTTAAAACGGGTGAATCTCAACTGTTTCGTCAGGTGTTATTTACGACGCATGATAAAGTGTATTGGTATCAACGCTATCACCACATCATGCTTGATGGTTTTAGCATGATTAACCTGACCAAACGTATTGTTGAACTCTATCAACAATTACAAGAAGAAAAAGACCTTTCGATTTCTCCGTTCATTGGCGTTAATGATGTTATTTCGGAACGTCAGGCTTATGAAAATAGCCATCAATTTAAAATAGACCAAGCTTTCTGGAAGGCATATTGTGAAGATTTACCTAGTCCAGTTAGTTTAAGTTCACATCATTTAGCGGCAAAAACCACAGCGACATTTATTAAGCATCAGCTGCGTTTTTCGACAGGAATTTTAGAGCAGATTCAAGCTTTAGCTGCGCAATCTAAATTAGCTTTGAATGATATGATGATGTCATTGTCATTACATTATATTTACAAAATGACAGATAAAGCCGATTTAGTTAACGGTATTCCATTTATGCGTCGTTTAGGTTCAAAGGCGATTCGCTCAACCTTACCGACGGTAAATGTGTTGCCTGTGAAGTTTAAAGTTGCTGAAAAAGACAGTTGGGTAAGCTTGGCTCAACATGTACAAGAGCAATTACGACAAATTCGTCCACATCAGAAATACGATGCTGAACAAATTTTAAGAGATTTAAATAGTATCGATATTCATGAACGAATGTACGGTCCTATTTTAAACTATAAAGCTTTTGATCAAGATTTGGTGTTAGACGGTGAAAAGGTCAAAACACACCATATTTCTACAGGGCCAATTGATGATTTTGAGTTTTCTTTTATTGTTCAAGACCAAGAACTCATTATCGAACTACGTGCAGATTCGCAGCGTTATACACAAGATGAACTATTTAACCATGGTCAACGCTTAACTTTATTGCTTGAACAAGCTCTAATTCGTCCAGAACAGGCATGTAGCAATTTTAATATTACGACACCACAAGAGCTTGCTGCCCTAACTCAAAGTGGTATTGGTCCACGTGTTAGCCATCCTGAACAATATAATAATGTTTTAGATATTTTTTATGAGCAAATTAAAAACTATCCCGAACGTACCGCAATTGTGAGTGGCGAACGTCCAAATCTTCAACATCTTAGTTTTGCTGAGCTTGCAGTACAAGTGAATCAACTCACTCGTTTTTTACAAGAAAATGGAGCCAAAAAGCAAACGATCATTGCTGGAGCTATTCCTCGTTCGATTGACTCAGTTGTGGTGATGTTATCCGTATTAAACTCTGGTGCGAGTTTCTTACCTCTCGATTTAGATTATCCAATCGATCGTATGCAAATGATGTGTGAAGATGCAAATCCATTATTTGTATTAACCACACAAGCTCTTGCACAGCAACTACCACAAAATATTCAGCAGTTATATCTTGATCATGAAGACATCCAAACACAGATTCGAAAGCAAGATGCGAGTGATATTCCTGCCGAAAATCGTAAATTTGATTTCCAAGACGTCGCTTATGTAATTTTTACCTCAGGTAGTACTGGCCGTCCTAAGGGGGTAATGAACACACATGGTTCTTTACTCAACCTCATTTTGTCACATAAACCAACCATTTACTGGCCTGTATTAGAAGCTGTAAATGAGCGTTTCCCTGAGCGTCCGTTACGTGCAGCGCATACACACTCTTTCTCGTTTGACTCATCTTGGTTACAAGTTTTCTGGATGTTATGGGGCCAAGAGCTACATATTTTTGATGAAAACATGCGTCGTGATGCTTTTGGCTTAGTGCAAGAAATTCAACAACGACAAATCGATACACTTGATTTGCCTCCATCTTTTTGTGCGCAAATGATGACAAACGGCTTATTTGCTGAAAATCAGCATCATCCAAGTCTTATTTTGATTGGTGGTGAAGCTGCACCGTTAGCTTTATGGCAACAGCTCAATGCTCAGCCAGCACTTTTTGCTCATAATTTGTATGGCCCAACCGAATATACGGTTGATACTTTCCGAGCAGAATTAAAACAGACAGCTCGCCCTGTCATTGGTAACCCTATTGGCAATACACAGGCCTATGTATTAGATCGTCATTTGCAACGATGCCCGACTGGCGTGATTGGTGAGCTTTATATTTCTGGTTTTGGGATTGCCAATGGTTATTTAGGTCGCGCTGACTTAAGTGCTGCCCGCTTTGTAGCGAATCCATTTGAACATGGACAGCGCATGTACCGTACAGGTGATTTAGTCCGCTGGAATAGCGCGGGTAAACTTGAATTTATGGGACGCTGTGATGATCAGATTAAAATTCGTGGTTATCGAGTTGAGATCGGTGAAGTTGAAAATGCACTTTCAATTTTAGCCAATGTTGAAAGTGCAGTCGTGATTGCAGAACCGATTAATAACAGTCATCGTTTACTCGGTTATTGTGTGGTCAAAGACATTGAACTTGATGAAAAAACCAGTGAGCAATTAAGTCAGCAATATTTAAGTCAGTTACGTCAAAACCTGCCTGAATATATGGTGCCATCTGCCCTGACTGTTATGTCCGAATTTCCACGAAATGTAAGTGGCAAAGTCGATAAAAAGGCACTGCCAAAGCCTCAAATTCGTACCCATAGCCGAATGGCCGAAACGCCTGAACAACAACTTTTATGTCAAATTACTGCATCTGTTCTTAAGCTTGACGCAATTGGAATTGATGACGACTTCTTTATGACAGGTGGCGATAGTATTTCTGCCATTATGCTTTGTACTCAATTGCGCCAACGTGGTTACGGCTTAAGACCAAGTGACGTATTCCAATTTAAAACAGTCGCCGCTATGGCACCGCAACTCACCTGTTTAGATGAACAACAAGCGGCTGTTTCAAAACCTTTATTTTCAGTAGATCTAGAACAAAAAGTTCAAGAAAAATATGGAAAAAACAGCACGATTTTACCTTTGCTTCCTTTGCAAAAAGGCATGCTGTTCTTATCTCAAGTAGAAAATCAATCGAACTATAATGCCTTTACTCGTCTTAGTTTAAATGGCGACATTGATCCAGTACGTTTACAGCAAGCGTTGATTACCGTATTAAAACGTCACCCGCAACTAGGTGGGCATTTTGATAGTGAATTAGCTGAAGAACCTGTTTTTATCTATTCACTACATCCTACTCAAGCTTGGCCAGTTCAGTTTTGCTCAGTCACTCCCGATTTGCTTGAGCAAACCATTCAAGAAGCATTGCAGCAACCGATTCATCTCGACCACCCCTACGGCTTAATTCGGGCAACCTTAATTCAACATGCTCCAGAACAGTCAGAATTATTGATTATGGTGCATCACCTTTTAACAGATGGTTGGTCAACTCCACTATTTTTACAAGACTTTATTAAAGCCTATCAGCAAACTAACCAACCACTGCCAGTGCTTGAACATAGTTATGAAACGGTGATTAAAGCTTTATCTGGGCGTGATCATGAAACGTCAAAAGCTATATGGCAACGTGATTTAGCTGATTTACAGCCACTTATTTTATTTAATCAAGCACAGCAAGCTGTACAAGAAACTTCATATCGTTTAAGTGCTGAGTTGGGTGCGAAACTTCAACACAAATTACGCCAGCAAGGCATCACGCTCAATGTCTTCATGCAAATGATTTGGGCAATGACTTTAAATATTTATGCTCACCGTGAAGATATTGTATTTGGTACCCCTGTTTCTGGACGTTCAGCACCTATCAATGGCTTAGAGCAGCAGATCGGATTGTTTTTAAATACGATTCCGGTACGTGTAAAGCTCAACATGCAGCAAACACTTTGGGAACAATTGGCTCAGTTACAACAATTACATGTTGAACATTTAGAGCATGATGGTTTGGGTCTGGGTGAAATTCAGCAATTAGTCGGACAAGGTAATCTTTTCGATAGTTTGCTAGTCGTAGAAAACTATCCTGATAATCAGTATTTACAGCAAAAACTTGGGGATGCTGCGATTTCCAAACTTACAAATCGCGGTTATAGCCATTATCCGCTTGCTTTGCTGGTTATTCCTGATCATCAAATTGAGCTATTACTCGAACAGCGTGGTGTAATTGATCAGCCTGAACACTTCTTAGAGCGAATGGTTCAATTGATTGAAATTGCATTAAATGAACCAGAGACTTCTCTAGGTCACTATCGCTTACAACTTGCTGGAGAGCGTGATTTAATCCAGAAAGTTAATCAAACTCAACATGATGTTCGCCAGAGCACATTACAGCAATTACTCAGAGAACAAGCTCGAATTACGCCTGAACAAACGGTATTATCTGATGAAAATCATCAGCTCAGTTTTAGTGACGTACGTTTTCAAGTTTGTGCTTTAGCTCAGCAATTGCAAAAAATGGGCGTGCAGGCTGGAGACATAGTTGCCGTTGCCCTGCCAAGATCAATCAAACTCAGTATTGCTATTTTAGCGGTGATTGAAGCAGGTGCAGCTTATTTACCTATTGATTTACAACATCCGTCTGAACGCATCAAATTTATGTTGCAGGATGCCAAATCTAAACTTGTGATTGGTGAACAAAAAGATCTGGCTGCTATTGCCCCTCAATCAATAGCCACCTTTGCTTTTAATGAATTGTTTGATGAAACAAAGGTTGATTTAAGTAGCTATAAAACGACAGTGATTACCCCACAGCATCCGGCATATTTAATCTATACATCGGGTACAACAGGCCAACCAAAAGGTGTCATGGTTTCTCACCAAGCCATTGTGAACCGTATTTTATGGATGCAATCAGAGTATCCACTATCAGCCAACGATACGATTTTGCAAAAAACGCCTTGTACTTTCGATGTTTCAGTATGGGAGTTTTTCTGGTCATATTTAGTAGGTGCACGATTGGTTATGGCACCTGTAGATGCACACCGTGACCCATTGGCATTATTAAGCCTCATTCAAAAATATCATGTAACAACATTACATTTTGTCCCTTCAATGTTGGCTATTTTTGAAAATGCTGCTACCGAAATTTTGTCATCTGCTCAGCGTCAAAGTTTGCCAATCCGCCGAGTGTTTTGTAGTGGTGAGGCGTTACCAACGGCTTTAGCAAAATCATTTACTGAGCACTTTAAGTGTGAATTGCATAACTTATATGGCCCAACAGAAGCTGGGGTAGATGTGAGTTATATGGATGTAACTCAAGAATTAGACTCTAACGAAAACAGTATTGCTATTGGTTATCCAGTCTGGAATACCCAGCTTTATATTTTAGACCAATACTTACGCCCTGTTCCTGTTGGAGTGGACGGTGAGCTTTATTTAGCAGGTCATCAATTGGCCATGGGTTATTTACATCGAGCAGACTTAACGTCAACACGTTTTGTGGCTAACCCATTTGCAGCAGGTCAACGCATGTACCGCACTGGTGATATTGCCCGTTGGCATGCAGACGGCAGTATTCAATATGTGGGCCGTGCTGATGACCAGTTAAAGATACGTGGGCAACGTATTGAATTGGGTGAAATTGAACAGCAATTACGCTTACTCAGTGGTCTTGATGTGGTTGTACATGCTATCTCTTCTGAGCAAAGTAAAGCAGATGTTCAATTGGTCGCTTACTTGCAAACAACAGCACCTGTGGACATTGAGCAGCTGAAGAAACAATTAGCAAAACAGCTTCCTGCATATATGGTGCCAACACACTATATGTTGGTCGAGCAATTCCCATTAAGCCATAATGGTAAGCTGGACCGTAAAGCACTGCCGCAACCACACCTTACTCCTTCAAATACAGAAAAACAGTACGCCACCACTGCTTTTGAACATGAACTGACACGAATTGTCCAGCAAGTTTTAAATACAGATCTAAATATTGGTGTGAACGAAGATTTCTTTGCGATTGGGGGACATTCCATTTTGGTGATGAAGCTTGCAATTGAAATCCGAAAAGTATTTAAGCGGACCATTCCAATTGGCCAATTGATGAGTCATGTCACGATTCAACGTTTAGCGGCTTTACTTCTTACACAAGAACGTTTGGCAGAAGTTGAACAAACTGGCATGCAACCAATTTTACCCATCCGTTCTGGCTCTGGGCATCCATTGTTCTGTTTCTACCCCGGTTCTGGTTCGGCATGGCAATATACGGTGCTGAATCGTTATTTACATTCTGATTTGCCTATTATTGGATTGCAGTCACCTCGACCAGATGGCCTATTGGCAAATAGTACTGATATGACCGAATTGGTTGAAAAACAACTTGAGATTATGCGTAAGCAACAACCAACAGGACCTTATACGTTACTAGGTTATTCACTTGGTGGCACTGTGGCTTATGCAGTTGCAGCGAAGCTCACTGAACAAGGTGAAAAAGTTGATTATCTCGGCTTGTTAGACACTTACCCTGCTGAAATTCATCAATGGTTAGATTTGTCGATAGAGGAAATGAATGCTGAAGCTGAACAAGAACAGCTTCAATTCTTCAATGATATTTTAGCCGATGCAGATACGGCATTAAGTGAAGAAACCCGCCGTTTACAAGAGGATATTTTCGCAAACTATCGCGATGCCGTCCGTTTATTAAAACCGTATAAGATGCCGCACTTTAATGGTGAACTACACTTAGTTGTCGCTGAAAAAGACTTGCTGCCGTATATCCAACCAGAACAACAATGGTCACCTTTAGTTAAAAAACTCAATATTGTTCGACTGAGTGAAGCGGACCATACCGATATATTGTCTCCGCAGCAGCTTGAAACACTTGGCCCGATTTTAAACCGTATGATTTGTCAGGCACGCGGTTTAGAGGAGCACACGCCATGAGCTTCAAATCTATATTGACCGACTTTAGTCTTTTAAAACGTAATGCTCATTTCCGACATGTATTTATTGCTCGCACATTGTCATTATTAACGATTGGCATGTTGGTCGTAGCTATTCCAAAACAAGTCTATGACATTACGGGGAACTCGCTTAACGTTGCTGTTGCAATGGCTTTTGAAGGCATTGCCATGTTTATTGGCTTGTTACTTGGTGGTTTGCTGTCAGATCGCAAAGACCGAAAATGGCTAATTTTATTGGCTCGTGGTGTGTGTGGTTTAGGCTTTGCAGGCCTCGCCATCAACGCCATGTTTGAGCACCCTTCGCTCTATGCGATTTATTTTTTATCGGCATGGGATGGTTTCTTTGGTGCACTAGGCGTAACCGCAATGATGGCGATCATGCCTGTGATTGTAGGACGCGAAAATATTGTACAAGCCCGTGCGATCAGTATGGTATCCGTACGGCTTGCAACCGTTATTTCACCTGCAATCGGCGGTATATTAATTGCTGCTAGCGGTGTTGCAACCGTATATTGGGTCTCAACGGTGGGTACTTTACTTACTGTATTTTTATTGATGGGGCTACCTGCGCTTAAACCACAACATGCATCAAATGGCGAAAGTCCTCTTCGCCAATTAGCTCAAGGGTTTAAATTTGTTTTTAAAAATAAAGTAGTCGGTAGTACCATTTTAATTGGAACATTGCTCAGTTTTAGCAGTGCTATTCGCATTATTTTTCCGCAAATGGCAGATGAAATTTTTCACGGCGGCGCATTTGAACTCGGACTTATGTATTCGGCCGTGCCTTTAGGCTCGACTTTAGGCGCCTTACTCAGTGGATGGACAACAAGGTTACTCAAACCCGGCTTAGTCATGCTCTATACGTGCTTAGGTGTTTTTAGTTGCATGATTATGATTGGAATTTCACCTTGGCTCATCGTGACTTTACCAATTTTATGTGTTTTCGGATATTTGATGTCGATTGCCAACTTGCTTCAATACAGCATTGTACAAGGACATACACCTGATGAATATTTAGGGCGTATTAATTCAATCTGGCTTGCACAAGATGCGTTAGGCGATTCGATTGCCACCACAACTTTAGGTCTTTTAACTCGGTTCTTACCAATATCAGGAAGTATCCTCTTCTTTGGCATATTAAGCTTTGCAGTCGGTTTTATGTTCCTATTCAACTCTCAAGATATGCGTGAAACTGGATTCCAAGATCCTAAATTACAAGAAAATTAATCTCTAAATAAAAAAGAAGGCAATTCGTTGCCTTCTTTGCTTTAAGCAGAATGACGTGCCTGAAAAACCCAAGTCATAATATGGTCTTGTTCTATGGTCCAGCCACCGTTATAGCGTTCTAAGAGTTGATAGCGGTGCTGAATTTCCGGCAAAAAAGTTAGCGTTAATTTTTGATTTTCAAAATTAATATCAACGATAGATGCTTCTAAGAAATCAATATATTGCTTTGCAGTGGGATAAACCGCTTTATATAGACTTTCTTTTATAGAAAAAATTAAGCTCACATAGCGGGGAAAATCAAAAAATTTAGCCGCTTTATTTTTCCATAAATCAAACTCAGATAGCGTTAAAACAAGATGTGCGCTCTCTCGAGCAAATTCTGAGGTCACCCAGTACTCAATATCAATTCCCAAATAAACCGCATGGCTAGATAGCGCAACAATTAACTTATTTTGTGAATGACTAATGCTACCCAAAACATGGGATGGCCAAATGGGCAAAGGTTCGTACATCGAGGTTATTGGCTGATCTAAACCGAAATGATGATTTAAAACTGCCTGAGCTAAGACCCTGCCACATAAGTACTCATTTTTACGATCGACACACGCTTGAGCAATTTTTAGGGGATGCTCTAATTGTTGGTCTATATGCAAATACGTTGTTTGTGATAAATCTAGCCCATAACACAATAGCTCTGATGTAAGAAAAATAGGACTCGAGATTTCATAAATTGATGTACTGAGTTGTTCAGGAATGTATAGATAATTGCTCACGTATTCGACTTCAAAATAAATATTTTTAATAAGTTATCTTCTATCTTAACTTACTCACTGCAAATTTATAAATAATTATATTTATCATTTGATAATAATTATTATTTACTTATACTATTGGATAAATTTTGACTTTAATTTACTTATAAACATCGATTATGAAACTTATAGGACTTTTTTTGACCCTGTTGGGAGCGGTCAGTATCTATTGTAGTCATAGCAATCAAAATCTGTTGTCTCGACATCTTCCTACTTTCTTTAAGTATTTGGGTTTAGTGCTATTAAGTATTGGATTCATTGCACTTTTTGTAAGCTTACCGAAAGTGGTTGCCGCTTTTTGTTGGTTTATGCTCATCATTTTTGCGTGGTCGTTTCTTCCTTTTATGGCGCTTTTTAAACGGAAACTGGTTTCATGAAAGCTAAAATTCAGTCTCCGATCCAGCCAGACTGGTGGAGTAAAACTTTTGCTGGTGGTGTTTTAGGTCTAAGTCTTTCTATCGCTATTGGTAATTTGATTGTTTTATTAGGCCAACCTTATGTTGCCATGGATTTATTGGTGCAAGTGGGTATGTGGAGTGTTCCTTGGGTTTGGATGCCGATTATGTTTGGCAGTTATTTTTTTATGACTGGACGAAAAGCGCTTATCTATTTATTGATTGCCAATGCCCTAGCGTATAGCTGTATTTTTGTCTTACGGGGTTAAACATGAAAGTACGTTCAGACATCATGAAATTAGCAAAAAGCATGCATACTTGGGTGGGTGTATGTGCAGGAATTTTGCTTTTTATCTGTTTCTTTGCTGGTGGGCTCAGCATGTTTCAGCACCATATTAGTAAGTGGGCTACGCCAACACAGCAAGTTTTACCGAAAGTCTCACCCGACCAATATAATGAACTTATTCAAAAAGTTCAGGCTGCCTATCCTGCTGCACAAAAGAACTTCACACTAAACTTAGCGTCCAATGAATTTCACTATGCACCCATTACTTGGAGTGAACATGAACGTGGAGATGGCTTTAATGCGGCTCAGACTACGTGGATGGCAAGCTTAGATGATAAAGGTCAGTTAATCGTTGCTCAAGAAAACTTATCTAAAGCAGGCTGGCTAATCGAACAGTTGCATGAAACAGCAGGCATACCGGGCATGGCAGGCCATCACGGTTTAGGTCTCTATGTGATGGGCGTGGTTTCTATTTTATATTTTCTTGCCCTGCTTTCAGGAGTGATCATACTTTTACCAACTTTGGTAAAGGATTACTTTGTTATTCGCCCTGGTAAAAATAAAAAGCGTTTTTGGTTAGATGCGCATAACGTGATTGGAATTACCAGCTTACCTTTTCACATCATTATAAGCATTAGCGTTATTGTCTTTGCTTTTCATGACTTTTTTTACGATGCGATTGGTCAGCTTGCACTCAAAGGACAGCCTGTTTTTCAGCGTTCTCCCCCTGCGCTTATTCAACCTAAACAAACACAGGTTGATGTACAGCAAATACTAGCTCAAACAAAAAAAGTAGCACCTGAATATTCAGTTGACTATATCCAGTTCAGTAACCTCGATAAACCTGAAAAAGCCAATGCACGTATAGCCTTGTATAGTCCCGATCAGATGTTACGTGGAGCAAATCAAGACTTTATGCGTATGAACCCCTATGCAGTTGAGCACTTTAACCATAAAGGCATTAACACACAGACTGATGCTGGAAATAAGTTAATCAACGCCATGTTTAGCCTACATTTTGGAAGTTTTGGTGGTACTGGCGTACGTTGGATTTATTTTGTTTTAGGTGTTGGTGGTGCTTTCTTGTTTTATACAGGTAACATCCTTTGGGTTGAAACTCGTGCGCGTAAACAAAAGCGTGCTGAAGACCCTGTTCCTGTTCAACGTAAAGATGTGGTGTTCCTTGCGAACTTAACGATAGGTGCATGTTTAGGGTGTGTTTTAGCAGTCGTGGGTATAATGTTAGCTAGTCGGTGGCTCTTCGCAGCGCTTAACATTGAAAGCATAAATCACCTCTTCATGTATGGTTATTATGCGATTTTCCTACTGAGTTTGATTTATACCTTTGTGATTGGCTATGCAAAAGCTTTACCACAATTGCTGTTAACTCTAGTTTTAGTATTATTTGCGATTCCGCTTACATCCCTTTTAGCCTACTTCATTCCTCAAAGTGGCTTATGGGTACATGGCGGAGAAATCTTAGTGGTTGATTTCTTAGTGGTTGATTTCTTAGCTATCATTTTTGCTTTCGCTTTCTGGCGTTTTTATCAACAAGCCCAAGATCGCCGAAAATCTGCACCAACGGGTAGTTTATGGGCTAGCTAACAACCATGAACTAACTAGACTGAAATAATGTGTGAAATATGAAAAATTATAAAATCCACATTGTTTCGGTCAGTTGTTTAATCTCTTGAATATCATGACTTACATAAATCATCGGAATTTTAATTTCCTCTTTTACTTTCTGAAAAAAAGGAATAATTTCAGCTTTATGATTCGCATCTAATGCTGATAAAGGCTCATCTAGTAGTAACAGCTTAGGTGAATATAACAATGCCCGACCCAGTGCCACGCGCTGTTTTTCCCCTCCTGAGAGTTTAATGGGCATACGTTGTAATAAGTGTCCTAACTTTAATAATTCAATAATGTAATCAGCTTCAAAGTGACGTTCTTGTTGGGACAGGTGCTTAAGACCAAATAATAAATTTTGCTTTACCGTTTTATGCGGAAAAAGCTGAGCATCTTGAAAAACCAATCCAACATGTCGCTTTTTGGTGCTCAAGTTAATGTTTTGATTTGAATCAAACCATGTTTGGTCCTGTATCTTAATGAGTCCACTACGCGGTGTGTTCAGTCCTGCAATGGCATGTAGAATTGATGTTTTACCTGATCCAGAGGCACCAAATAATCCAATAACAGCAGCATCTGACTGGAAACTAGGTTCAATATGAAACTGACCCATGTGTAGCTGAAAACGGCAATCAATCAACATAACCTTACCGTCCTAAACGCTTCTTTTGATAACGATGAAACCACTGTGCAAACCATAGAGCTAAAAAAGCCACACTTAACGATAAAACTATAAGCCGTTGAATAGCGGCCTCTGTATCGGGCTGTTGCATTAAGCTATACATAGCCAAAGGTAAAGTGCGTGTCTCATTTGAAATATTACCTACAAAGGTAATGGTCGCACCAAACTCACCTAAACTGCGGCAAAAGCACAAAATAGCACCAATTAAAATACCACTGCTGGCAAGAGGCAAAGTGACATGAAAAAATGCCCCTAAAGATGAGGCACCTAATGTCTTTGCTGCCATTTCTAAACGCTGATCAACCAGTTCAATTGCTAATCGAATAGATTGAACCAATAGCGGGAAACCCATCACTGCTGAAGCAAGAACGGCGCCTTTCCAGTTAAATGCAAAATCAATTCCGAGTGGCGCCAAATATTGCCCAATAATGCCGCGGCTCCCAAATACCTGTAAAAGCAAATAACCAGGAACAACTGGTGGTAGCACTAAAGGTAAGAACACCAAAGTTTCAATGAATGACTTACCCCAGAACTCTTTTCGTGCCAAAAACCATCCCACACAAATTGCAGGAATAATGCTGACCACAAGACAACTTGCTGCAACCTTACAAGAAAGTTGCAGCACGCTGAGTTCTTCTGGGGTTAAAGAAAACATCATGGTTTTGCTGGAGCCAACACACTAAAGCCATACTTTTTAAAGACTGCTTTGGCTTGATTACTTTGTAAAAATTGATAGAACTTTGCTGAGTTTGAGTTCTTTTTAATTATCCCTATAGGATAAATAATTGGTGAATGTGTATTTTCTGGAAATACGCCTACTACCTTCACGTCTTTGCTAATCGCTGCATCGGTTGCATAGACAATCCCAACCTGACATTCACCTCGCGCAACAAAGTTTAATGCCGCTCGAACATCTTCTGTTTCAACTAACTTTGGCTCAATACGGCTCCACCAACCTAAATTGGTAAATGCTTGTTTAGCATATTTGCCTACAGGCACACTTTTGGTATCCCCTGTACAAATCTTGCCAGTAAATACTTTATTGGGATCGGTTGTTTTATCTAGTTTTACATTTAGTGACTGCCCTTTAGGGGTAATTAAAACCAGACGGTTGCCTAATAGATTTATACGGTCATTTGTTGCAACTAATTTTTTATTTTGTAGATAATCCATCCACTGGGTATCTGCTGAAATAAAAATATCTGCTGGTGCCCCAGCTTCAATTTGTTTCGCTAATGTCGATGAGCCTGCATATGAAGTTTTAACTTCTACTTTATTTTGTTTTTCATAAATTTTTTCTAAATCATTAATTGCATTGGTTAAGCTCGCTGCTGCATAAACGGTAACCGATTCAGCTTTGGCTGGAACATTAAAGACCAAGCCTATGCTGAGCACCGAACAGGCTAAAGCCAACTTTTTTATCTTCGTATCACTTACCATTATGTTTACCTTTTTGTCGTTTTTTGCAGCGATATATACCCAAGAATATAGCGATAAGCATAGACGATGAAAAGTAGAAATTATTTATAAAGATGGATATTTTTTCTGAACAACTGAAAACTATTGGTAGATAAAACTGATTCGCGCTTAAATTCTTTGATTTTAAAGTATTTCTCATCTTATTTCTTTAAATAGCTACTCATGATTTGATAGTCCTGTTCTAAGGCTTGTCGAGCATTGATTTCCATTTGTCGGTAATGCTGTAAGACTTTTTGGCCTATAGCTGTAACGGCTGCCCCACCACCATGTGTTCCGCCTGTTTGAGTTTCAACTAAAGCTGTTTCAAAGCACTGATTCATGGTGTCTACCAACTGCCACGCACGGCGGTAGCTCATATTCATAGATTTTGCGGCTTGTGAGATCGAACCAGTTTTCTCAATCGCTTCAAGTAAGTCTGCCTTACCCGGACCAAACGCAATGTTCTGCTCTAAAAAAATTCTAATCTGTAATTTTAAGTTTTGTTCTTTCATAGACTTAGTTCACAAAAGTTTATTTTATGCTCGTTAACATTATAGGGAAGTTTGACAAGCTAAGACATATACAAATTTAAATCTCGATTAGCTCTTAAAAATAGTCTTATTAAAAAATCAAAACTGCACAAAGTGGATAAAGATCTGGAAAAAACGGATAGAGGCCAAAGCCTAATCGCGGTTCAATCAGTTAAAAGCTGAATGAATAGGATTGAGCAAATGACCTCATCTAATTTAAAACAATGGAATGATTTTGTAGATGGATGTATCGACTTCCGTCCTAACGATGGCGTATTTCGTATTGCACGCAATATGTTTACTGAGCCTGAACTATTTGACTTGGAAATGGAACTTATTTTTGAAAAGGTTTGGATTTATGCATGTCACGAAAGTGAGATTCCAAACAATCATGATTTCCTAACAGTTCAAATTGGTCGCCAACCGATTATTGTGAGCCGTGATGGTAAAGGCGAATTACACGCGATGGTCAATGCTTGTGAGCATCGTGGAGCGACCTTAACACGTGTTGCCAAAGGCAACCAGTCAACCTTTACATGTCCGTTCCATGCATGGTGCTATAAGTCAGATGGCCGTTTGGTGAAAGTCAAAGCACCTGGTGAATATTGTGAAGATTTTGATAAGTCAAGCCGTGGCTTAAAACAAGGCCGTATTGCCAGCTACCGTGGTTTCGTATTTGTAAGCCTTGATACTCAAGCAACAGATTCTCTAGAAGACTTTTTGGGCGATGCAAAACTGTTCCTTGATTTAATGGTTAATCAGTCGCCAACAGGTGAACTCGAAGTACTTCAAGGCAAGTCATCTTATACATTTGCAGGTAACTGGAAGCTACAAAATGAAAATGGCTTAGATGGTTACCATGTAAGTACTGTTCACTATAACTATGTCTCTACAGTCCAACACCGCCAACAAGTCAATGCATCAAAAGGTGAAGAACTCGATACGCTTGACTATAGCAAGTTAGGGGCCGGTGACTCAGAAACTGACGATGGCTGGTTCAGCTTCAAAAATGGTCATAGTGTTTTATTTAGTGACATGCCAAACCCAACTGTTCGTCCGGGCTACAGCACGGTTATGCCATATATGGTCGAAAAATATGGTGACAAATATGCTGAATGGGCAATGCACCGTTTAAGAAACTTGAACTTGTACCCTAGCCTATTTTTTATGGACCAAATTAGTTCACAACTTCGTATTGTTCGCCCTGTGGCATGGAATAAAACCGAAGTCATTAGTCAATGTATTGGCGTTAAAGGTGAATCTGCTGAAGCACGCCGTAACCGTATTCGCCAGTTTGAAGATTTCTTTAACGTATCAGGTCTTGGTACACCAGACGATTTAGTTGAATTCCGTGAACAGCAAAAAGGTTTTCAGGCACGACTTGAACGTTGGAGCGATATTTCTCGTGGCTGTCAGTCTTGGGAATATGGCGCGACCAAAAACTCACAAGATTTAGGCATTCAACCAGTTATTACTGGCCGAGAGTTTACCCATGAAGGACTCTATGTAAACCAGCATGGACATTGGCAACGCCTAATGCTCGACGGCTTAAACAAGAAAGCATTAAAAATGCAGGATATTACTTTTGAAAACAATGCCCTAATGGATGAGGTGTAACCATGTCACAAGAACTATATTTTGCTGTATCTCAGTTTTTGTACAAAAAAGCAGAACTTTGTGATGCTTATGACTGGGATGCCTATTTAGAACTTTACGATGAAGATAGTGAATATCATATTCCGCAATGGATTGATGACCATAACTATGTTCAAGATCCGAATCAGGGCTTGTCTTATATTTATTACGCAGACCGCACTGGACTTGAAGACCGTGTATTCCGTATTCGTACAGGAAAAGCAGCTTCGGCAACGCCATTACCACGTACTTTACACAGCATGAATAACATTCGAGTTAGAACACTTGATGATGGTCTAATTGAAGCAAAAGTTGTATGGCAAACACTGTATAACCGTCAAGGTTTAGAAGGCTGTTTTTATGGGCATGCCACTTATCTTTTACGCCAAACAGCAGATGGTTTCCGCATTCGTCGTCAGCACAGCATTTTGCTCAATGACAAAATTGATTCCGTTTTAGACTTCTATCACGTTTAAGGGGAATGAAAATGGGACATTCAGTTGCACTTAACTTTGCCGATGGCAAAAGCTTTTTCATTTCGGTAAATAACGACGAATTGCTGCTTGATGCAGCGGTTCGTCAAGGAATTAACCTGCCATTAGACTGCCGTGAAGGTGTTTGTGGTACCTGTCAGGGTCAGTGTGAAACCGGTATTTATGAACAAGAATATGTCGATGAAGATGCATTAAGTGAGCGTGATTTGGCTGAGCGTAAAATGTTAGCTTGCCAGACGCGTGTGAAATCGGATGCAGCTTTTTATTTCGATCATGATTCAGCTATTTGCAATGCTGGCGATACTTTAAAAATTGAAACTAAAGTGACTGCGGTTGAGCTGGTTTCTGAGACAACAGCAATTTTGCATCTTGATGCAAGCAGTCATGCTGAGCAACTTCAGTTTTTGCCGGGTCAATATGCTCGTTTGCAAATTCCAGATACTGAAGATTGGCGTTCTTATTCTTTTGCAAACAGACCAAACGCAACCAATCAATTGCAATTCTTAATTCGTCTATTACCAGACGGTGTTATGAGTAATTACCTGCGTGATCGCTGTCAGGTTGGACAAAGCCTATTCATCGAAGCGCCACTTGGTAGTTTCTATTTACGCGAAGTACAGCGACCATTGGTTTTTGTTGCTGGTGGAACAGGATTATCAGCTTTCTTGGGAATGCTTGATAACTTGGTTGATCAACCAAACTCACCTGCAGTTCAGTTGTATTACGGCGTAAATAGTGAAACCGATTTGTGTGAACAACAGCGTTTACATGCCTACGCAGAACAGCTTCCAAACTTTAGCTATCACCCGATTGTGACTAAGGCAACGGAAACTTGGCAAGGTAAAGCGGGTTATATTCATGAGCATTTAAATAAAGATCAACTGGCTGAACAGGCTTTTGATATGTATTTATGTGGCCCACCGCCAATGATTGAAGCCGTAAAAAATTGGTTAGATGAACAAGCTCTGCAAAACTACCGGATCTACAGCGAGAAGTTTTTACAGAGCAATACATCACGTTGAAAATATAAATAGCTTAAGTGCAAATAATTTAAAAACCACTAAACCTGAAATGATTCAATATACTCTGTAAGGGGTATATTGAATTTTTATTTAAAAAAATAAAAAACCTTTATATTCAACAGCATAAAATAATAAATTCCGACAAAATAAATTGACCAGTTCACTCGGATTTGCTATAAATTTGATAGATCTTAAGGAATAAGATCATGATGAGATTAACTTATAGCACCTTTTATATCCCCCTATTCTATTTCTCAAATGTATTAAATTGATGGACAAAATCCGACGTAAAAATTTGAGAAAATCATATTAATTAGCGGTTAAATTGGTCTGTATTTTGCTTATATCTCATTGTAATTTGCGAGTAACTTAATTTTTTAAGTGCCGTATTTACTTGCTGTGCAGCGAAGTTTTAAAGCTTTTACAACACAAGTAAATACAGGAGTGAGCCAAAAGGGATAAATATGAACCAAGCCAACTCCCCAGAACTCAGTGGGCGTCATTTTCAAAATGAGTCTATCTTTACCAATCATAATCTGGTGTTTGATCACCACGATTTAAGCGAAACTTGCCGAAATGTAGGCCAAATTTTTAAACCGCATGATCTTAAAATCTCTCATCAAAAGCGAGATTTCAGTGCAACCATGCACCATGTTAAAACAGGCTCACTGTCTATTAGTCGCTTGGAATATGGTGCGGATGTCATTATTGAACCAGATCACCTTGATAGCTTTTACCTAATTCAAATTCCAACTCAAGGCTACGCAGAAATCGAATTCGGTTCACAAAAGTTTATTTCTTATTCTCAAATTGCTTCTCTTATTTCTCCACAGCAATCTTTACGTATGCGCTGGCACGCAAACTCACCACAGCTCATTCTAAAAGTTTCAAAGGATGATTTTACTTACCATTGCCGTCAACACATCGCCGATTCAGAAAATAACTTACTCGTTTTTGACCCTAAATTAGACTTTGCTACACAAAGTGGAGCCTATTTTTTACAGCTCGTTAGAACACTGATGGATGCTTTGGCATGCGAGCAACACCCGCTTCATCATCCTTTAGCCTTTAAACAATTTGAGTCGAATCTATTCAATGCACTCATTTATGGTCAACCCAATAATGCATTACATAGAATAGATCAGCATAAAGAAAAAACTGTCTCTCCTTATTTCGTGAAGCGTACTGAAGCCTATATTAAAGAACATTTACATGAACCACTTAATGTAGAAATTTTGGCAGAACATGCAGGTGTGAGTGTGAGAACCCTATTTACTGGCTTTAAAAATTATTTGGGGACTACCCCTATGTCTTATTTAAAAGAGTTACGTTTTGAACAAGCTCATTTAGAGCTGATGCACAATGAAAATCTATCGGTTACTGACGTTGCATTTAAATGGGGATTTAGCCATTTAGGCCGTTTTTCTCAAGAGTACAAACGCCGTTATGGTGAATTACCTTCTTCTACCCGCCGTTCTGGTCAAAGTGAAGGCTTAGGCTTAATTACTTCAATTTTTTCGTAAACTAAAAATAGATAAAGCCTTTTATATCAATAAATATAAAAGGCTTTTTTTATGACTTAGAAATGATGAACATAACGAACTTGTAAGCGTGTTCCTTCTGGTCGGTTTTCAGCATCTTGCTCAAAATAAGCATTTGCAACCAAGTGATCATTTTTAGAAAAACTATACATCGCACCCGGGCCAATTGCCCAGACTTGTTCACGTCGACCTTTGACTTTTTCACCATCCACTTCTGTATCTGTCACTTGTTTTAACCAATAGCCATTTAGTCCTAAGCGGAACTGTTCGGTAATGGCATAGTCTGTTGCGAAGTTTGCATGAATTGCTTGCCCAGCTTGCATATCATTTGCTCCAGCAAAAGCATAGCTTGGGTCATTATTCTTAAAGTTATAGAGATAATGGATACGTGTGGATGCAGTCCATTTAGGATTAAACCAATACGTTGCAGCCCAATAAGGGTCAAATGAAACAGCGTTATTACTGGGGTTAATATCTTTTTGCCGATCATATTCGCCCGTTGGTAAATTCACCTGAAACTCAAAACGATGTACAAACTTCGGCCCTTGCGCGCCCATGACTGGATCGAACTGAATAAAAGGTCCAATCATAATGTCCCCAAAGCCACTTTGGGCTTTAATAGCAGCATTATTCAAGCCATCATCCATGTCCATTTTTCTAACAAAAGGAATTAAAAAATTCATACCTAGGCTGGCTTTATCCTTTACTCGGACATTCGATAAATAACTAATCTGTTCAACCAGTACTTGATAATTTAAATCTGTTTTAGGTAAACCTAATTTTTGTCCATTGGCATCGACCAGTTTATTACTATCGTAATTTTGAAAGTAAGTTTGAGCATACCAACCGGGCCCTGCGGGTAAACCGCCATCGAGAAAGCTGGTCATACCTAAGTTTACGGTCGGTAAATCATAGGCATGAGAAACTAATGACAAACCCAACAATGTCCCTGCTAAAAATCCATGCTTAATTAAAGTGCTTTTCATCTTTTTATTTCCTATAAAAAAATCACGACCGGATTGATCGTGATTATGGTGAATTAATGGGCTAATTCTGGATGCTCTGCGGCAATCCGATACTTTCCTGCGTGGAATACCAATGGTTCACCTTGGCGTTGTTGGTATTGTTCAATCTGACCAATAAAAATCAGGTGATCGCCGCCTTCATACTGATTTACATTGCGGCAAACCAAGGTTGCGAGTGCATCGGATAAAATTGGAACGCCTGCATTGCATTTTTGATGTGCAATGCCTGCAAATTTGTCTTCAGCACCTCGAGCGAAATGTCCCGAAAGCTGATGATGCTCCTGCGCCAACATGTGAATGGCAAAATATTCTGCTTCAACAAAATCAGACAAACTTGGCGCTGTTTTTGAAAGGCTCCACAAAATTAATGGTGGGTCTAAAGACAGCGACGAAAATGAATTGGCTGTCATACCTATTTTCCGACCATCTTTACCACGAGTTGTAATCACGGTAACGCCAGTTGCAAACTGTCCAAGCAAATTACGGATTTCTCTTGGGTTTTCTGCATTAATTGCTTGTAAAGCTAAAGTTTCAATTGTGTCCATTTTCTATCTCCCTTTGCTGTTTTACCCTTAAGCCACTTTTGCTGCGGTTTTTGAGGCCATGAATGCTTGAGCCTGATTTGCATCAAACCACCAAGGAGCAAAGGCACGAGGGTCATCAAAGTTATTGGCCATAATGGAAGCAATGCTCTGGTTTTGGCTTGCGGCTGCTAATAGCTCAACAACATGGGGTTGTGGCGGTACTAATAAGCTATTGGTCCAAGCCACCACTTTTTCTGCATAAGCCCAATAACGTTCAAAAGTTTGAACCATCCATTGTTCGCTAAAGTTTTGATTATCATTGGCTAAAATGGCATCAAAATAGATCTTGCTACACTTAGCTGCATTGTTTGAGCCTTGACCAGTAATCGGGTCATTCACCACCAAGGCATCTGCCATCCCAAAAATTTTCTTGCCAGACGGTAAGGTTAAAACGGGCTTACGTACCGTCGGCGGGAAACGCCCTGCCAAATAACCGCCAGCATCGGTCAACTCAACATTTGCGCAGCGTTCATATTCCCAAGGCACAAATTTCTTGAGTAAGTCCAAACTGCATTGGAGGTGCTGATCAGGTGTTTTGACATCTTGCCAGCAGTCCATTGGCCCATTTGGAATACCTTCAAAGACCATAATGTCGCAAGGACCATTTACTGTAAGTGCTGGAAATGAAAAGTATTCGCCCACTTCTGGAATAATATTAAAAGTTACACGAGAGTATGGCGAAATTGGCTTCATGTTTTTGACATAGGTCAATGCCAAAGCGCGCTGCGGTTTATCGAAAACGCTACGTGCATCATCACGCTCAAACTGTTTAACGACTTCACCTTTACCAGCCGCGAGTAATACAAGTTCGTAGTCGTTTGCGAGTTGTTCTAATTCCTCTATACCTACATCCTGAATTACCAATCGACCACCACGGCATTCAAATTCTTCCATCCAATATGGCATTTTGACGCGTTGATCGACCGATTGAGCGTAACGCTCAAGACGAGCACTCCATTCAAATGCTTTACCACCATTTTCAGGGTTAACTAAAGCCAGTCCGATACCTTCTACCGCTGGACATTGTTCTTCCCAAAAATTTAGTCCCAAGTCACGTTCAGTTTGTAAAGCGGTATGAAACATACACTGGCTTGACATAACTTTACCTTGACGGATTTCATCGGCAGTTCGATTGGTGACCATGGTTACCTCATAGCCTGTATCTAATAAGCCTAAACCAAGCTGTAAACCAGACTGTCCTGCTCCAACAATTGCAATACGGCGCATAATCTTCTCCATAATTTTCTAAATGTGCTTTTAAAACGCTGTGCTATTCGGCTAAACGTGGAATAGCGGGCTGTGATCCTTCAGGGCCCATCACTGAATATCCGCCATCGACCGCATAATCTGCTCCGGTGACAAAACTCGCAGCGGGTGACAATAAAAACAAAACAACATTGGCAACTTCTTCGGGATGACCCAATCGGCCTAGCAAGTGATAATCGGCTGCCACGCTATCGGCCTTTTCACGGTTATTACCGCTGACTTCTGCAATAACACGAGACCATGTCCAACCCGGTGAAACGGAGTTGACGCGAATACCATCGGCAGCAAAATCCATTGCCATGCTTTGTGTGAGTTGACGTATCGCGGCTTTAGACACTGGATATAACCAGCGCCCTGTTTGTGCCACTTTGGCCGAGATTGAAGTAAAATTAACGATTGAACCTTGCTGCTTTTTTAGGTCATTGTAAAAAGCACGGCTCAGCTCAACGGTAGAGACCAAATTAATATCGAGTGCTTGTAACCAATCCTGACGTGAGGATTTAAAACCGTCATCTAAGTAGGTACATGCCAGATTGACCAAGTAACTCACTTCACCTAAATGTTGGTGAATATCCACCACAGCTTGTTGAATAGCTGCATCACTGGTTAAATCGGTTTGAATAAACATCACATCATGGTTAAAGCTTTCGGCAATCGGCTTACCTTTGGCATCAATATCTAAGATAGCGACATGAGCACCTGCACTTACCAAAGCTTGTACAACAGCTTTACCAATCAGTGTTGCACCGCCACTCACCACAGCGACTTTTCCTTTTAAATCTATGTTCATTGCAGATACTCCTTAATTGACTGGCTTGCCTTCACTACTTGACCAAGATGGCATCAACGTATTTGAAGGAAGGTCTTCATCAAGAAGTTTTCGTGCTGTCTCGACACCTGCAACTGGTAAGCCTGTTGGGTCTAATAAACCAATTTGAACGAGCACCGACGCTTGATCCCAGTAAATATGCTCATGACACAGCTTTGAACCTCTGAACTGAATTACACCCAACATTGGAATCTCGACATATTTACCAGTCGGTTTTACACCCGGTAATAACCAGTCAATTTCAGCGTCGTGGGTAAAGCTCATAATGAATTCGTCTACCACTTGTGTTGAGCCAACCGTACGAGAGATCGAAGTAATCTTCATATCTTTCGGGTTTTGATGAACAAAATGATATTGATAAAAACGAGCAAGCTGGCTTTGGCCTACACCACCAGTTAAAGTTGGAATATGGTTGACATAAGGTTCTGCGACCATCGTTGCCATGGTTGCTGGGACGTCACGCGTATCAAACTCATGACGAATATGCTCTTCCCATAGCGCAACTAAGTCATATTTCGGTCCAATCGTGTCATGTAGAGCGGTTACTGTACGCTCGTGGGCAAAACGTGCTGACGGTTTGTGATAATGATTGCTTTTAGGGCGTGCAAAAGCATGATCAACACCTTCATAAACATAAGTTTGTACATTTGAATATTGGTTGGCTGCATCAACAATCGCTTGTCTCGCATCTGGCGGTGTAAATTGGTCCAGTTCTGCAATATGTAAAACCAAACGCCCTTTTACGTTGGCTAGCTCATCTAACGCTTTTTCAATTCCTACACCATAATAACCTACGGCACATGCCACTTCAGAAAGTCGACAGCCTGCAAGATACGCAAGCTTTCCACCTAAACAGTAGCCCACCACACCGAGACCTGTAGAGGTGTCACATTCTGGTCGGGTCTTTAAAAAAGATAAGCTGTCCTGAATATCTTCAACCCCAAGATTTTCATCATATTGCTGATAAAGCTCGAAAGCTTTTTGAAAATCTTCTTGTGTGTAATCCAGTTCGATATTAGGTGCTACACGCCAAAATAAATCAGGAACTAAAACGGTATAGCCTTCTTCTGCAAGAAATTCTGCTTTTTCTCGCATGGCTGCATTCACCCCAAAGATTTCCTGACAAAGCACTACTCCAGGTCCTTTTCCTGTTTCTGGTGTTGCTAGATATGCACTGAACTGCTTTCCAGATGCTGTTTTAATTTGAACGGTTTGACCAGCCATAGTGTCAACTCCTGACATTGTTATGGCTTTATCTTCTATCCGAATATTTTTTTAGGCTGTCCAAAAGCTGCAAGCACTATCCAATCTGTGCGCAATTATCAAAATCAATAAAAATGGATAAAACACTAAAAATTAGAAAACTAATAAATTTCATAACTTTAAATTAAAAATTAAATTAATTCTTTTTATCTAATTTGGAAAAAATGGATGAAGATTAGGACTTATTGGATAGTGACGATTGGCTAAAAATAGTTCAATCAAGTCATGTAATTAGTTTGATTACATAAAAAAAGCCCAGTCATTTTCTAAATTAAGGCGTTTATTTATGCATCGACCATGGCCACTTTATGGACAACAAAAAACGTTAATGCTCATCAATATTTTATGTTGCAGTGCATTTTCTACTCAGGCTTATTCAGCGGATGAAGAATGGAAATTTACATCAAAAAATGCATATATAGACAGAAACTATGACAATCCAGATGTAAAAGATACAGGTAGCTGGTCACAATCAGTTTCTCTATTTTACAACTCAAATATGCATGATACGCCGTTAGAAATTGGTGGAACCCCAATTCAAATTGGCGCAAATGCTTCAGCACAATATGCGGTTCGTTTAAGCCAAGATAAACATGTTGCAGATACGGTATTACCTTTTGATAAAGCCACGCAGTCCCAAGCACCTGATTATCTAAAATATGGCGCGACTTTAAAGTTAGGCTATAACAAGACACTACTAAGCATTGGTGAATTATGGCTGGATTTACCCGTAACCACTGTAGATGCAAGCCGACAACTCCTGACATCTTATTGGGGAACTAATCTTAAGAGCCAGCTAAACGATAAGCTTTTTGCTGAAATTGGCCGTATTGAAAAAGTATCACCACGAAATGAAGAAGATTTTCATCGATTTTCTTTTACTTCAAAAGGTGTGACTGGCTACTCCGATGGACTTAACTACATAGATCTTCGCTATCAATTTACGCCTACGTTGAAGGGTGAATATTACTTTGGGAATATGGAGGATTTATATAACAAACATTATGTCGGCGTTGACCACCTATGGAAAAATTCTAATTTTTCAGTTAATTCAAAATTCAAATATTTCAATGCCAAAGATAATGGAAATCTTTTTGACATCGATGCACAAAATGTAGGGTTACTAGAAACGCTTAAAGTAAAAAATCATAGCTTTGGTTTGGGTTATCAGCAAATTATTGGTGAGTCAGCTTACCCGTTACCAGATGGATTCTTACCTGAAACTTATTTCATTAACTGGAACACGACTGGTTTCTTCAAACAAGATGAAAAGTCTTATCACTTCATCTATGGCTATGACTTTAAAGATTATGTGCCTGGTTTAAATACCACTTTCAAATATGTATATGGCGATCACTTTAAGACAGCAGATGGCTTAAAAAATAAAGAAAGTGAATCCAACGTTATCATCAATTATGCCCTTCAACAGCCACTCCTCAAAGGTTTAGCTCTTCAATACATCTTTATCAATTACGACGTTAAGCATGGAAATGATTTCTCTGAAAACCGTTTCTTCGTCAATTACAGCAAAAAATTTTAATGAATAAGGAATACATATGAGAACGATAGATGCAAACACGATTATCAACCGTGAGAAACTGTCTCCGCTACAGTGGATGGTTTTTATCCTAGGCTTTTTTGTCTTCTTCTGTGATGGTCTAGACACGGGAATTATTGGTTTTATTGCCCCTGCATTGCTCGATGATTGGGGAATTACCAAGCCTCAGCTTGCTCCAGTTTTAAGTGCTGCTTTAGTCGGTATGTCGATTGGTGCAATTATTTCGGGACCTCTGTCCGATAAGTTTGGCCGCAAAGGCGTTATTGTTTTTACAAGCCTTTTGTTTTCAATATTTACGATTTTGTGTGGCTTTGCCAATTCAACCCAAGACTTAATGATTTATCGCTTTATTACAGGTGTTGGTTTAGGTGCAGCCATGCCAAACATCAGTACGATTGTTTCTGAATATATGCCCGTAAAACGTAAAGCATTCCTTACAGGTCTTGCTGGTTGTGGTTTTATGCTGGGTATTTCTTGTGGCGGTGTGTTGTCAGCTTATCTATTAGAAAGCTATGGCTGGGCCAAAGTGATTATTATTGGAGGAAGCATTCCGCTCATTTTAGTGGTTGCTTTATTGCTTAAATTACCTGAATCAACTCAATACTTAATTACACGTCAGCAACAAGATAAAGCTCAGCGTATTTTAGAAAACATTCAAGGCCATTCGTTCCAAGAACCGGTAAAACTTGTTTTAACTCAAGCAGAAAATGCCTCAGATGAAAATCCGGTTAAAGTGGTTTTAGGGAAATACCTTTGGGGTTCAAGCATGCTTTGGCTCTGCTGCTTTACCAGTCTATTGGTGTTTTATCTTTTAACAAGCTGGATGCCAACAATTTTAAAAACAGCAGGTTTTAGTACCCAACAGTTTAGTTTAATTGCCGCGATTTTCCCTTTTGGTGGTGTGATTGGTGCAACCATTATGGGATGGTACATGGATAAACTGAATCCAACTACAGTGATTAAATATTCATATTTCATTGCTTTTGGACTATTCATTATTGCTGGTCTGGTGAGCTCAAATATTTTCTTGTTAGGTCTTACTATCTTCTTAATTGGTGCATTACTCGCTGGTGCACAGTCTTCATTACTGCCACTTGCAGCTATGTTCTATCCAGCAGTTTGCCGCGCGGTTGGTGTTTCATGGATGCATGGTATTGGTCGTATCGGTGCAATTTTAGGTGCTTTCTTTGGCTCGCTCATTTTCACTTTCAACCTAAGCTTAAGCGGTATTTTCTTTATTCTTGCACTACCAACCTTCATCTCATTTATTGCACTTAGCCTGAAAGTGATTTATGAGAAATCTAAAAACAAACAAGTGTTAAAGCTTGAAGAAAGTCTATAAATATTAATCAATAAATAAAAAAACTGATTTAGTCACCTAAATCAGTTTTTTTATTTGGAAAAATTAAATATTAGAAAATTTTGCCTTTAGTTTCACTTGGATTTTCTCCGAACTCTTCACGATATTCTTGAGAAAAACGACTTAAATGGTTAAAGCCCCAGTCATAGGCAAGCTTTGAAATAGAAACCTTTCTATCTGCTCCTGTTGTGCTCAAGATTTTATAAATTTGTTGGAGACGATATTTCTTCAAATACGACATTGGGCTGGTGCCGTAGTACTGTTGAAATTCGTCATACAATTTTGATTTTGAAACCCCTGCCAGACGTTGCAAATCTTCTGCACAGATTTCTTCGTGCGCATGTTCAATAATAAAATTACGAACCTTACGAATATAAGCTGGCTCATCCTGATGTGAGAGTGACTTTAAAGCTTCAGAGTAGTTGTTTTCTTGAGATAACAATAACGCTTTAATTACAAAATTTTCATAGTCTTCAGATAGCATTTGCAAACCATAAAAATTGCTATATTGCGATTTTAACTGTACAAAATTTTGAATATTCTTCCACCATGCACCAATCAATTGCTCAGAGTCTAAGTGCATTTCAGGGTTAAAAATAATGGGAGCTTCTATAGGTTTATTCAGTAGATCCGCAAGGACAATCTGCATACTGCGCTCAGGAATAACCACCTGAAATTTTCTGCAATCTTTATCAATAATCAAATCTTGCTGATCGTTATTTGAAACAATAAGGCCTCTATTTTCATCAGATTGATAATGAGCGCCACGAATGTTGAGAGCTTGTCGACCTTGTATCGGCAAACTAATGCTATACGCTTTTAAATTTGAGATGTTAATGGCAACGTTTGCACCATAACTGATTGTACCGATTGCCATTTTTTTATTGGGCAAACGCATTCCGTCATAGTGAAAATCGAGAGTGTCTTTGTAAATTGTGTCTAGACGGTGTTCACCACAAATCGCGGACATCAAATTCTGCGCAAATTCAGCTTTGCGTGAATAATGATTGAGTTCCATCTGTTGGCTGAGTGATATCATATCCTTTTCACCTAGCTAAATAACTTATTGCTTAAAAAGCAACTTGTATGCCAATTAATATCCTTTAATTGACGAGTTTTCCTGAAAATACCGAATCAAGAAAGAGAGTACAGATTACTTTCTCATACTCTATTAGATTTTAAAAATGGAAATAAGTTAAATACCTTTAAAGTATAATTTCATACTTTAACAAACTTATTTTATTAGATTTTTTATAAATAAATAGAGTAGAGATAAATCATTATTTTGAACAGTAGACTATCATAAATTTTAACGAATAAAAAAAACCGCCTATTTAAAATAAGCGGCTTTTAAAACACTTAAATTATTGAGCTGTGTAACCACCATCCATAACCACAGCTTGCCCTGTTACCCCACCAGCTTTACTACTCGCAAGGAAAATTGCATAGTCAGCGATTTCTTCAACAGATAACAAACGTTTTTGAGGAACCATTGCCAAAATTACGTCTTCAAGTGCGCTGTCTAAACTTACATTACGAGTTTTAGCCAAATCTGCAATTTGCCCACGAACCAATGGCGTATCTACATAACCCGGACATAAAGCATTTACCGTAATACCATCACGTGCACATTCCAATGCCGCAACTTTTGTTAGACCAATCACGCCATGTTTCGCGCTGTTATAACCTGCCTTTCCAGCAAAACCAATCAAGCCATTAATTGAAGCCATGTTAATAATACGTCCATATTTTTGAGCTTTCATGATTGGTAAAACATGTTTAATACCAATAAATGCTCCTGTTAACATGACCTGAACTAACTTTTGAAAAACAGCCGTTGGAAACTCTTCAATAGGTGCAACATGTTGAAAGCCAGCATTATTAATTAAGATATCAACCGTGCCAAAGTTCTTTTGAGTAAGCTCAATTGCTTGTTTATAAGCGTCTTCATCGGTCACATCACATGGTGCAGATAATGCTTCAAAGCCTTGCTCTTTAAGTGAATTCGCCGTTTCTTGGCACTTTTCGGCATTCATATCAGAAATAACAACTTTGGCACCTTCTTGAGCAAATTTCTTAGCAATCTCTAGACCGATACCACTTGCAGAACCTGTAATAAAAGCAACTTTACCGTCTAAAAGTTTAGTCATCTATTTACTCCTTAATACTTATAACGTGCTGATTTAAACAATACCCGTTACGGTAAAGACCGTAATCACTACAAATACTGCTAATGTTTTAATTACCGTAACTGCAAAAATATCTTTATACGATTGTTTATGGGTTAAACCTGTAACAGCGAGTAAAGTAATGACAGCACCATTATGCGGAAGCGTATCCATACCACCCGACGCCATTGCAACCACACGGTGCATGACTTCTGGTGGAATACCTGCAGCTAAAATCGCGGCGTTATAGTGTTCAGCCATCGCACTTAAAGCGATACTCATACCACCAGAAGCTGAACCGGTAATACCTGCTAAAACGGTTGTCGTCACAGCTCCATTCACTAAAGGATTTGTAAAAGTACTGCTCATTGCATGACTAATCAGGGCAAAGCCCGGTAATGACGCAATAATTGCACCGAAACCATATTCAGAAGCTGTATTCATCACTGCTAAAAGTGAGCCACCAATACTGGCATTAATGCCCTCTTTAAAGTTCGTCACTACACGTTGGTAGTCAAATAAAATTGCAGCAATAATTCCGACAATAAGTGCTAAACCTACAGCCCAGATCGCTCCCGTTTTTGCAACATCAACGGTATAATCGGCTAAACCTACAGTGGCAAAATCAAAGCCATTTGGATACCACTCTTTAATTGCCTTAGACAAATACTTGTTCATTACAGCAACAAGAATAAGGGGTACAAACGCTAAAAACTGACGAGCTGTACTTCCATTATTTTGCATAGATATATCGGCTTCAATTTCTTGAGACGACGTATTGTCTATTCCAAAACCAGAAAAGCCTTCACCCACTTTTGCAGCAGCGCGACGACGCCACTCCAAATAGGCTAAACCTGCAGATAAAACAAAAATAGCGCCAATAATCCCTAAAAATGGTGCAGCATAAATATTGGTACCAAAGAATGTAGTTGGAATAACGTTCTGGATTTGCGGCGTACCTGGCAATGCATCCATGGTAAATGTGAATGCACCAAGCGCGATAGTTCCCGGAATTAAGCGTTTTGGAATATTAGCTTGTCTAAAAAGCTGGTTTGCAAAAGGATAAATTGCAAATACTGCAACAAATAAGCTGACACCGCTATACGTTAAAATTGCACCTAATAACACAACGGTTAAAATCGCTTTTTTTGCCCCAATCCATCTCACAATAGTTCGAGCGATAGATTCGGCAATTCCAGACATTTCAACGACTTTACCGAAAATTGCCCCGAGCAAAAATACAAGAAAGTAATCTTTAATAAAGTTCACCATTTTGGGCATAAAAACACCCGAATAAAACGGTAAAACATTGGCTGGGTTAATGAGTAAAACTGCAAGTAAGGCACAAATTGGTGCCATCAAAATGACAGAAAAGCCCTTGTAAGCTGTGTACATTAACAGCCCAAGCGAAAGTAGAATTACAAATAATTCCCACATATATTCTTTGCTCCTTAAAGAATAAATATTAGGTTTAAAATTACCAAAAGATATTTAGGTTATCCCAAACCTATAATGATAAAAATCAAAATATCTATGCTTGGTAATAGGTAAATGTGCCTAAAAATAAAATATCACTAAAATATTTAAAAACAATGTAATTTATTTAAATTTTTAAATACCTATAAATTACAAATAGTTGATCAATCCAATTGGTAAAATTTAATTATTTAAAAATGCTATTGTTTTATAAAACTTATTAATTATTGAGTAAATTAAATTAATACCTATATATTATTTAATAAAGGAAATTAAATAATATATTTTTTAAATTAGTTTAATTACATCATTAACTTAATAAATATTAAGGAGGTTAACTTCTCATTACTAAATACATTCTATCCATTACATTAATAATTAAGCAGAAAATTTTTTATCCGAATAATCAGGTTTTTTATGAATAGATTAGGGCCTAATCATGGCAAAGGCGTTAAAATATAAAACTTTAATTACTGCGATCAACCTACGAGTCCAATAAAGATGAAGAAAAAGATGTTGTTTATAGGAAGTATATTGCTGACTTCTCTATCTACCTCAGCTGCACCATTAAAGTTACCCGATGACTGGACTCAAAATACTCAGCCATTCCAAATTACTGAAAATATATACTATGTAGGTACTCATGGTCTTGCAGCTTATTTGTTAGCTTCTGGTCATCAAGCTTTATTGATAGATACGGGCCTTCCAGAAAATACAGAGCAAATAGAGCAGAACATTAAACAATTAGGTTTTAAGTTATCAGATGTAAAAATTATGGTTACGAGCCATGCTCATTGGGACCATGTAGGTGCACTTGCACGCATTAAACAAGATACTGGTGCTAAATTAATTGCAATGCAGCAGGATGTTAAGGCTTTAGAAATAGGAAAACCTATAGGTGAAAACACCTTCCAAACTATTCCTTTTACTCCAGTTAAAGTTGATAAAGTCATTCACGATGGAGAAGTAGTTAAACTAGGAAAATTAAAACTTAAAGCCACGCTTACTCCTGGACATACCCCAGGTTGTACAACTTGGTCAACTGAAGTTAAATCTAACGGTAAGAACCTAAATGTTGTTTTCCCTTGCAGTCTCTCTGTAGCTGGCAATGTTTTACAAAATAATCATCAGTATCCAAATATTGTTGCAGATTATCGTAAGAGTTTTGAGCGTTTGAAAAATATGAAGGCAGATATTGTGCTTACTAGCCATCCAGAAGTTGCAGATGTCTTGGGCAATAAGGCGCGTAAAGATGCTGGACAAACCAATGCATTTATTCAACCAGAAAAACTTTCTAGTATTGTAAAAGATGCGGAAATGGCGTTTGAAAAATCACTAGTTAGTAGTCATCCATAAACATTAAGTTGTCATATTTATATTTGATAAAAATTTAAAAGCCCTGATCATGCAGGGCTTTTTTAGAAGCTGTAATATAATCACCCTTTACTATTTTCCTGTTCAAGTTATATCTAATCAAAAATTATAATATTGGTTAAACTTGATATTGATCCGCTTTCAAATTGGGTTGATCTACAAGTAATTCAATAAAAGATGGAATTGATGTAGTGTTAAGCAAATATGGATTAAAGTCATCAACATGATGATGAAAAAAGAAATCTTTTATTTTTGTATTGATAGGAGCAAATTTCATACTCCAATGTTTAAATAACCGTTGTTCAGACGGTTCCAAAAAGATGATTTCGCAGTTTTGATGTCTTGAATCTTTCAAAATTGATTTATAGAACAGCGCCTCAACTTGTTCTTTCTCTCCTTCTAAGTATTGTAAGAAGTACCCATTACCATAGTAAAGCACACCAGTAATGTCATTTTTAGAATTAAATTTGACAGCTTCTGTAAGAATATCAATTAAATCTTGTTTTATTTGACTATGTTCACTATTGGTTTTACTTGCATACATAAAGCCTATTAAACTCATAGCGATAACTCGAAGATAAATGTCAATGGTGCATTCTGACACTTACATACTATCCTTACAATGCGGCCTACTTAAAACCTTGTATTTCAAAAGTAAAGATTATTATCATTTTGAAAATGACAAACTTTAACAAGCAGAAATCTTTTGTAAATGAATGCCAACTTAATCAACTAAACAGATACTTTTAATTTTAGTAAAATTAAAACTGTCTTTAATTTGTGGATGTCTAATGGAGAACCATGAAATCACTCTTCAAGATGAACATCATAAACAATTTAAGATTGTCAAAGTTCAAGATGTTCGTTTTGATAGTAATACGCTGACTCATAGTTACCAATGGTTATGGGTATTTGATCATAGTTCAGAGTTTTTCCCATTTGAACTATGGGATCAACTTGACAATGCGACCGTTCATCAAAAAATAAGACTGAATAATCAGGTCTTTAAGATTATCAAGATTTTGACAAAGAAAACCAAACTACGGTATTCCTGAGTAAACGTTTTTCTAATATATTTTAGATAAAATACTAATTTATTGGTTTTCGGTACGTAGCCATGGCGTAACTGTTAACCCAGTGAGTACTCCTTCAGGACTTAAAAAGCGAGTAACTGACTGCCCCCATGGCTCTAAACGATTATTTACCAGTAGTTGATATCCTTTAAAAATCATATGAGCTGAAGCTTGATTAATATCTTCAACTTCAAACTCAATCCAACTTTGAGGAACAGTAAACTCTTCAGGCCATTCTTTTCGACCAAAGCAGGACTCTGCTGCTTGATGTAATGGCCACAGTGCAAAGTGTTTTACACCGCCCAGCTCGCCATCTTCTGTACTCATATAAGATTCATTACCTTCCATCGCTTTTATTGGAAGGTTTAATGTATCTTGATAGAGTGCTTTACTCTCTTCATTAACTCTTGTAATTGGTCCAAATCCAGCAACAAAAAGTACTTTGATAGGAGACATTTTTAATAACTCATTTTTATAAAGTAATAGGTTCTTTTATACTTGAAATAATTCATTTTTTAAACATTAATTATTTTCTTGCTAATTTATGCCTAAATATTTTAAGGATCCTCTTATCACTATCATCACGTCAATCATACATAATTTATTTTCTGAGTTTTAAAAATTATTATTACTATTTCTTTTAGAAGAAATTTTAGAAAAAATTGCCCAGAGAACGTTTAAATATGCCGACAAAAAAAACCTCGCCAATGCGAGGCTTAAATGTTCTAAAATTTATTTACTCAGAAGCTTCTCAACATTCTTTTCAATTAATTTTTTACTTTGATTATTCATTAAATAAAAGTAAAAAATTAATCCAAAAAATACTGCTGCATAAAGAATAATAGCCCATATGTACTTCAATATATTTTCAAATAACATATGATTCATCATGTCTACATCAATATTAATTCCAAAATTATGTACATATCGACTTAAGAACAAGGCAATACAATAAATTAAGATAGGAACTGCAAGAATTCCTGTCCAGATGTTAATTTTGTTTTTCTTAACTTCGAGTTTCTCAAAGTCATCTTCACCAAAATATTTTTCAATCTCAATAACTTGTTTGTTTAAATCATCTTTTAAAGAGATAGGTAATCTCCTATCTTTAATATGATATTGAACGTCTTTTAATATTTCCGCATTTTCCAGAGATTCACCTAAAATTCTTAAATTTCCCATAAATAACCATAATGCAATCAGTAAAAAACAGGGATTTTAGTAGAAATTCTGTATAAGGAACTGCTTTTTAACATAAAAGTAATAAATTAATTCGAATAAAAAATCCAGAAGATACTTTAACTTTTCTAAACACTTTCCTATTTCCAATAGTTTTAATAAGATCAATTTTTATGAAGAACATGGATTAAATTAAAGTACTAAAAGAGAGTCTTTTTGCTACTTGTTTTAAGATTAACTCTAATATTACCGATAGAGAAAATTTTATTTATACAAGCTTTCGCTAAAAATATTCTGTAGATAACGGACTGGAGTAGTACCTGTATGTTGACGGAAAAAAACGATAAATGCACTATCACTGATAAACTCCAGTTGTTGCGCCACCTCACTTATTTGTATACCTTCAGATAGCATTTCTATTGCTCTTAATAATCTCCATTGTTGTCTCCAGTTCTGATAATTCATTCCTGTATCACGAATGAATATTCGGCTAATAGTACGTTCGCAAGCACCTACTAGCTGAGCCAGCTGACCTAAACGTGGAGGTAGTTCTCCCATACGGACGTGCTCTAACCAAGATTCTAGACGAGCATCTGATGGATACATTAATTGCCAATTTTCACTTCGTGCAGCACATATCTCTTCACAAAAAACAGTAATTAAACTTGCTTGTTGTTCAGCCTGCATTCCCCATGGCCAAAATGCCATTCTTTCAATTACTTCAAAAAATAATGGATTGACTTCAACAATCTGTACTGGCAACTGAGATAAATTTGATGTTGGTAAAAAATACAGTGAGCGGTAAGCCATTACACCACGCATGATCGCTCGATGAGTTATGCCTGCAGGAATCCATGCAGCACGTCGTGGTGGAAGTAAAAAAGTCGTTTTATCTATTTCTATTGTGATACTACCAGCAGCCGAAAAAAGTAACTGATGACGAAGATGACAATGCTTACCAGAATCATGTTTTCCTATATCTGATGCAATACCAATCACTGGATCAGCGAAAATATCTGGATCAAAAATACTATCTGATGCAATTTTCAAAATCTGTCCAATAATTAATATATTCAGTCCTTATTATGATAATCAGACTTTTATCTTTCAAGAATAATAACCTTTAATATTCATTTATTAAGACATTTTATGAATGCCATACATCGTCCACCCTTGTGGCTTTTAACACTTCTGATAATGTTCCCTCAACTAGTTGAAACTATATACAGCCCTGCACTACCTTACATTTCCCACTCATTTGCAGTTAATAGTAAACAAGCAGCTCAGACGCTTTCAGTTTATTTCATCGCTTTTGCTATAGGTGTAGGGTTATGGGGATGGTTAAGTGATCAAATTGGTCGCCGCTCTGCCATGATGTTAGGACTTATCTGTTATGGGGCTGGGACACTATTAGCTATTACAACAGTAAATTTCAAATTTTTGTTATTCGCACGTATGATTTCAGCTTTTGGCGCTGCCGCTGGGTCTGTTGTAGTACAAACCATGCTTCGGGACAGTTATGAATCGACAAAACTAGCAAGTGTATTTTCCCTTATGGGAGCCGCACTAGCTATAAGCCCGGTTTTTGGTCTAATAAGTGGAGGATGGTTAGTAAGTCATTGGGGTTATATAGGCGTATTTATTGCCTTGTTTTTACTTGCCATACTCTTATTAATACTAAGTGCTGCTTTTTTTTCTTCCTGAAACTCAGTCTCACCCAATAACTCACACTCGCATACGAACATTAGCTGCCCGTATGTTCCTTGATAATTCGCTTTGGCAAAATGCCATGCTAATTGCCTTGTTTAATACAATGATTTTCAGTTATTACAGCCTTGCCCCATTTCTTTTTAAACAACTTGGCTGGAGTTCAGAAAAATTTGGCTGGACAGGATTATTATTAGCAATCTCTTCTCTTATGGGTAGTTTACTAAATCGAAAGCTACTTGCCTCAAATATAGAACCAGAAATATTGGTAAGACATGCTTGTTACATCACAATGTTATCAAGCATGATTGCTTGGATATTACAAACAACCGTATGGATCTTGATTCCGATGGCTGGCGTCGTTCTAGCCTATGGTATTGCCATCCCAAACATACTTAGTCAGGCACTGCGTCATTATCGAGAACAAGCAGGAAAAGCTGGTGCGTTATTCGGCTTAACGTATTATTTACTGTTGGGTTGTATGCTTGGACTTGCTGGGCTAGTACAACAGTTAGGCCTTGTTCTTACAGTCTGTGCATCGGTAGCCTTAATTCTTAAAATAAGACTAAAGTATGACCAATATAACTAGCTAACTATAAGTTTTAACTGTTGTAAGATAAATCATATTTTCAATTTACTTCAGAGGTTTATTATTTCTACCATTGGTAAGTTTAGCTAAATGAAAAATATGAATCTAAAATTTCTTATATTAAGGGTAATGCTTCTAAAAACGGCTTCAATTGCATAAAGAATAATTTTAAAGCAATTAATAATTCTTAGTTCAATTAAGAAAAAACCCACTTAACAATGAGTGGGTTTAATCAAAACTTAATGAACATTAATTTTAATCAACTCATTGGCGTAGAAATTTTTAATCTCTTACTTCATTCGAGTTAGTCTTAAGTTAAAGTCAGATGGAAGTAAGATTCGATATTCGATCTCCGCTCCAGGTTTGACTTCCGTTTCTTGAGAAGTTGCAATATTCGGACACATTCCTGTACCTGTTTCTAATCTAAAAATATAATATTTAGGCTCAAGATAAATTGTAGCTATTTCATTTGAGCGAATTGAAAATACCTTTTCATTATTAACATAAATATCATGAGTACAACCAGAACCTAAGAAACCTTTATCTCTTAAAAAAGTAACTTTTGCTTGTTCAGGGGTTTGTTTCTTTAAATACCTTTGATTGTAAATTCTTTCATTAGGTACTAATTTTGCAGTATTTGAAACAACTGGAGCTGTTGAACACCCAGTTAAGCTTAGAACTAATCCTAAAAAAATTATCCTTTTCATAATATTACCCAATATTATTAAGAGATGAAATTTAACATTTCATGCATTAAAAAACCACCCGAAGGTGGTTTAATCAATTTACAAACTATTATAAATCTCTACACTTCAGTTTTTAAAGCAGGCCTTGGTGGTAAAAACTCAGGTTTTATCAGTTGGTCTGTATCATGTAACTCTAAACTCACAGGACCTAAGACATATGGAGCTAATTCGTAAAGCTGAAAATCAAATGTAATCCCGCCTGATTGGTTAATATAGAAATTTTCACTTACTTTAAAGTCTTCTTTACTAATATAGGGTTCCATATCTTTTTCTTGACACCAATATTCGTATTGTTTCCATAATTCGTCTTTAAGTGCATTCATTTTTCCAGTGACTACAATATCTTTTAATCCAATCCGTTTTTTACTTTTTAAGTCAAAAACATAATCTTCAAAAGTGGATATGCCATGCGCTCCGCCAGAATATTCCGAGCTAACTTTCGAAAGTTGTACATATTGACCAAACTGTCCATTAAAACGATAAGCTACACTTTCTGACCAATTATTAAGACCTTCAGCTTGGGTTTGATTTAATTGCTTTTGCTTTTCTGATGGAGGGGTAAAAGCATCTGCATAATCCTTTCGGATTTCTTTATCAATTATTTCATCAATCCAATTAATATTACTTTTAAGTGCAATAGCTTCTTTAGAAGTACATACAATCCCCTCTACATCTGGATTAGGCCCACAAATTTTGGGCTGTTCAAACTTCACAACAAAATTGCGCGCTATCATGGCAGGAATAACATTCTCTTCTTTTGGAGGCGGTTCTTTCACCTTTGTAGTTGGTGTTTTTTCTATTTTCTCTGTAGTTTTCTCTTCTGCTTTTTTGACGCAACCACTCAATATAAATGGTATCAATACTAAGCCAAGAACATTTTTATTCATCAATTTTACCTTTGCACAATTTCATTTATCTTTTAAATTAAGTTCTAAAGAATTTAAACTTCACAAATATTTTAATTGAAATAAGGGCGACTTTGCATGTAGATATATTTTTTGCACAGTAGTATTTATTTTATTTTTATAATTCAATAGAATACCCAGATAAATATTTATAAGAAAATGAAAAACTATGTGGCTTAAATTTGTCTTGTATCCTCTTGGTATGTTTGTACTGTGGCAAACTATTTTCCTAATCGAACAGGTTTCCTTAGAAAGCTTAAATGCACCAAAATTACTTTTGACTATAATTACACTCATTATAAATTGGGGGATGCAAATTTTGATTGGATATAAAATTGCTCAATTAGCACCAAAACATAAATTTATAGTAAGTACGACCTATATTATCTTTTTCACGTTTATGATCACTATCTATTCTATAACTATATTATTAGAGGGTTTGAAAGTTGCCCCTCAAAAAATTTGGATGGGTTATTTATTTTTTCATCTAATTGGCATGTTCATATATTTTGCAAATAATAAGGATGAATTTTGCTGGAACGACTTACTAAAGTAGCTAGTATTTTTAATAGCTATTGCTTGTTCTATATTAAGTAAGAATTTGATCATTCTTTTTCTTAATTTTTTGTCAAAAAACATCATATTAAGCAAATTTTCGTATAAATTACCCTTCAAGGTAAGTTGAGTAATCTAAAGGTAAGAAATGACGCTTAAACAATTAAAAGCTTTTTTAGCTCTTGCACGTACTCTCAACTATGCCAATGCTTCTTTAGAGCTACATCTAAGCCAATCTGCTTTAAGCCTCACCATCAAAAGTTTAGAAGAAGAGTTAGGCGGAAAACTCTTTAACCGTAATACACGCCGTGTTGAGCTTACACAGGAAGGTAAATCTCTTATTCCCTATGCGAAAAAGTTACTCGCCAATTGGGATGAGATGGAAAATGATGTTAAACAACGTTTTAAGCTCAACCGTGGAACCTTAAGTATTGCATCTATGCCCTTTGTGACTCATGCAATTTTGCCTGAAGTCATTCACCAGTTTTTAGCACTTCACCCCAATCTTAATTTTTCAATTCACGATATTCCAAATGAGACCATTATAGAAAAAGTACAGGATGGTATTTTTGAGCTTGGTATTTGTTTTGAACCAGATCTCACAGAAGGCTTAGAATTTAAGCCCCTATTTGAAGAAGATTTCTTAGCTCTATTGCCAAAGACTCATCCACTTGCTCAATCATCTTCTATTACATGGCATGAGCTTTGTTCAAACCCATTCGTGACCTTGCAGAAACCTTCAATTGTTCGTTATTTAGTTGAGCAAAACTGTTTGCGAAATAACATAACGCTCGATTTAAAAGTTGAATGTCATCAAATTTCATCACTCTCAAGTTTTGTGGCTTACGGTATAGGGGTAAGTGCAATACCTAGACACTTTGCAAAACACATTGATAAAGAACATAACGTGTTGATTGAGTTAAAGGATGAATCTATTCATAAGACTGTGGGAATTGTTTATAAGAAGAACTTCGAGATTTCAAATATTTCGACTCAATTTATTGAGGCTTTGGTTCAATATAAATTTTAAAAAATTAAATACTGTATTTTAGGATGAGTTAAGCATACATTTAAGATAAATTTATTAATTGTTATAATTTTCAGTAGATTATGATAATTTTTTCAACATTTTTGGTCAGTGCAAAACTATTGTTTTGTTGAGAATTTGATACTATTCATTGATTATACTTATTAATCCTTTAAAAAAATTAACTTCTATAACGCAAAATGTGATGCTAAAACTAAATCACTAAGGGATATAGGAAAACAACAGAATGAATAAAGTTTATACCAATGCAGAGGCAGCACTGAAAGATGTTATTGCAGACAATCAAACACTCGCTGTAGGCGGTTTTGGTTTATGCGGAATTCCTGAAAAACTAATTGTTGCAGTTAAGCAAAGCGGTGTAACTGGTCTAACTTGTATTTCAAATAATGCAGGTGTAGATGATTTTGGTTTAGGCATTCTGCTTCAAACTAAACAAATCAAAAAAATGATTTCTTCTTATGTAGGTGAAAACAAAGAGTTTGAGCGCCAATATTTAAATGGCGAACTTGATGTAGAACTTACGCCACAAGGTACTTTAGCTGAAAAGTTACGTGCTGGCGGTGCTGGGATTCCTGCATTTTATACTCAAACTGGCGTGGGTACACTCATTGCGGAAGGTAAAGAAGAACGTACCTTTCATGGCAAAAACTACATTTTAGAAGAATCGTTAACAGCAGATGTGGCTCTTGTTAAAGCATATAAAGCTGACAAAGCAGGTAATTTAGTATTCCGTAAAACTGCTCAAAATTTTAACCCTGAATGTGCGATGGCTGGAAAAATTACTATCGCAGAAGTTGAACAGGTTGTTGAAATTGGTGAATTGGATCCGGATGAAATCCATTTGCCGGGTATTTATGTAAACCGCATTGTGCTTAATGCATCTCCAGAGAAACGTATTGAGCATAAAACTTTAAGCACGGAGGCAGTATAAAATGGCTTGGTCACGCAATGAAATGGCACAACGTGCTGCAAAAGAACTTGAAGACGGTTTTTATGTCAATTTAGGTATTGGCTTACCGACTCTAGTTGCCAACTATATTCCTGAAAATATTAATGTTTGGCTTCAATCTGAAAACGGTTTATTAGGTATTGGCGAGTTTCCAACTGAAGAAACTGTAGATGCTGATTTAATTAATGCTGGTAAACAAACAGTCACTGCTCGCCCTGGCGCTGCTTTTTTCTCAAGCTCTGAATCTTTTGCCATGATCCGTGGTGGTCATGTCAACATTGCAATTTTAGGTGCAATGGAGGTTTCTGAAAATGGAGACTTAGCCAACTGGATGATTCCAGGTAAGAAAGTCAAAGGTATGGGCGGCGCAATGGACTTGGTTGTTGGTGTCCAAAAAGTTGTGGTGCTTATGGAACACTGTGCAAAAGATGGTACGCCAAAAATTGTGAAAAACTGTAGTTTACCTTTGACAGGTAAAGGCGTGGTTCATCGAGTCATTACTGATTTAGGTGTAATGGATATTACCCCACAAGGCGTAGAGCTGATTGAACTTGCTAAAGATGTCACGCTTGAACAGATTCAAGCTGCTACAGGTGTCGAGTTTTATAAAACCTTAGTCGCGTAAATTCTAAGATTTATTTAGCTGCAAGACTCAAGTTAGTAAGTGAGTTTGAGTCTTAACCCTTTTAAGCACCGGATGTGCTGTTTATAAATAAGAACGAGAAGGATTTTTCAGCTATGGAAAAACAGCAAGGAATTTTTGAAAGATTTGCTCTTCGGATTAGTGACTGGTCTGAAAAATGGTTTCCTGATTCATATATTTTTGCATTACTCGGCGTCATTATTGTGTCAGTTGCCGCTTTAAGTATTGGTGCGCCAATTCACGATGTCGCGACTTCTTTTGGGAATGGTTTCTGGAGTCTTATTCCCTTTACCCTGCAAATGACTATGCTCATTATTGTAGGTTATGTCGTTTCTGTTTCTAAGCCCGTAAAATACCTCATCCAAAAAATGGCACGTATTCCAAATTCTGGACGTGGTGCTATTGTTTTGGTTGCAACTGTTAGTTTGTTAATTTCACTGGTCAATTGGGCTGTTAGCACAATCCTTACAGCTCTTTTAGTGATTGCATTAGCAAAACGTAAAGAGCTGAATATGGATTACCGCGCAGCGGCTGCGGCAGCAATCATTGGTATGGGTGCAACTTGGGCTCTTGGAATCAGCTCTTCGGCAGCACAGCTTCAAGCTAATAAAAGTAGCTTACCTGAATCAATTTACAACCTAACTGGTGTTATTCCATTTACCGAAACGATTTTTCTTTGGCAATCAATTGCGATGACCATTATTTTAGTGATTGTTTCAATCGCAATTGCATATTTTTCAGCTCCAAAAGGCAATAATGTTAAAACGATTGATAGTTTTGATGTGCAGTTTGAAGAAGACAAGCCACATGAGGAGAAAACTAATCGTCCGGGCGATTGGTTAGAAAACTCGCCTATTTTAACGATCATTGTAGTGGCATTAGGCTTAATCTGGATGTTTTTTGAATTTTCAAAAAGCAATCCAATCATTGCTATTTCAAGTTTAAACACATACAACTTTGTTTTTTTAATGCTTGGTCTAGCGTTGCATGGCACGCCTCGAAACTTCTTAAATGCTGTTGCAAAGGCAGTTCCAGCCGTATCAGGAATCTTAATTCAGTTCCCTCTGTATGGAAGTATTGCATTTATTATGACGCAAGCTTTAAACAGTCAGGATTTATCGCTGTCTCATTATGTTGCCGAGTTTTTTGTTTCAATCGCATCAAAAGAAACCTTTGCGATTGTGATGGGAGTTTACTCTGCTGTACTTGGATTCTTTGTACCGTCAGGTGGTGGAAAATGGATTATTGAAGCCCCATATGTTATGCAAGCAGCAAATGATTTAAAGGTTCATTTGGGCTGGTCTGTACAAATTTATAATGCAGCCGAAGCTTTACCAAACTTAATCAATCCATTTTTTATGCTTCCAATGTTAGGCATTTTAAAACTAAAAGCAAAAGATGTGATTGGGTTTACAGTCACTCAGCTCGTTGTGCATTTTCCATTAGTTTTATTCTTGCTGTGGTTCTTTGGTAGAACGCTCAGTTACACCCCTCCAACTTTTTAATTTAGTGGCGCCTTTGGTTTAGGCTAAAGGCAAATTTAGCAAAAACACCAATAAGAGATATTAAGATGAGTTCAATAGTTATAGTTTCAGGTAGCCGTACGGCAATGGGTGGTTTTCAGGGTAGTTTATCTTCTCTAACCGCTCCAGATCTTGGCGCTGCTGTCATCCGTGAATCGATCCAACGTGCAGGTGTTAAACCTGAACAAGTAGATGAAGTTATTTTCGGTTGTGTATTGAGTGCTGGTATTGGTCAAGGCCCTGCTCGCCAAGCTATGCGTAAAGCTGGTGTACCTGATCATGTCGGAGCTGTGACCATAAACAAGCTTTGCGGCTCTGCGATGAAAGCTGTATTAATGGCATCGGATACCTTAAAAGCAGGCAGTGCCAATATTATTGTGGCTGGCGGCATGGAATCTATGACCAATGCACCTTATATTTTGCCGAAAGCTCGCGGTGGTTACCGTATGGGCCACGGCGAAATTAAGGACCACATGTTTTTAGATGGCCTTGAAGATGCTGAAACAGGCCGTTTAATGGGTTCTTTTGCTCAAGACATGGCAAACACCAAAGGCTTTACCCGTGAGCAAATGGATAACTTTGCGATTTCTTCACTTAAAAAAGCGCAAACTGCCATTACAGAAGGTTACTTCAAAGAAGAGATTGTTCCTGTTGAAGTAAAAACACGTAAAGGTGTGGAAGTTGTTGATCAAGATGAGCAACCATTAAAAGCAAATCTTGATAAGATCCCAACATTGCGCCCAGCTTTTAGTAAGGACGGTACAATTACAGCTGCAAACTCAAGTTCAATTTCTGATGGTGCTGCTGCATTAGTACTTACTACTGAAGAATATGCACAGTCTCATGGTTTAAATACTTTGGCGAAAATTGTTGCAACTTCTACTCACTCACAACATCCAAGCGAATTTACAATTGCTCCAATTAGTGCGATTCAAAAAGTGCTTGAGCGTGCTGGCTGGTCAGTTGATGAAGTAGATGCTTGGGAAATTAATGAAGCTTTTGCAATGGTGGCAATGGCACCAATTCACGAACTCGGCATTGATGAAGCAAAAGTTAACGTAAATGGTGGCGCTTGTGCATTAGGTCATCCAATTGGCGCTACAGGTTCAAGAATTATCCTTTCTCTCATTTATGCATTAAAACGCTTAGGTAAAAAGAAAGGTGTTGCAGCCCTATGTATTGGTGGCGGTGAAGCAACTGCTGTTGCAATTGAAATCTAATTAAAAAATAAAAGAAGATGTAAGGACTTTCCTTGCATCTTCTTTTTTATAAATAAAATTCTTAAGCTGTTTTAAATAGCTCATAACAAGTTTGACGGAACCATTTATGACTACTCTTATGGTGGCAAGACATATGCCAATGTTGCTTAACGTCATAAGTTGGAAAATCAAGCGGTGCAGGTAAAATCTGTAAATTCTCTCTGACCAATAAAACTTGGCTTAAATAATATGGAACAGTGGCAATTGCATCTGTTTCCTGAACAACTAAACCTACCCCTAGATAACTTGGTAATCGAATCAAAATGTTTCGATCCAACCCTTTATTTTGCAACTCATTTTTAATGTGATAATGCCCAATACCTGCATCAATATCGATATGATATTCACGCATATAATCTTCTAAAGTAAAGTTATTCGGGTCTAAACGCGGATGGCTTTTTGAGCTAATTACGACATAGTGTTGACGGAAAAACTTCTGCTGATAAAAACCTTCTTCTAATTGTGGCAAGAAACCTATCGCTAAATCAATTTCACCATTTGCCATTTGATAGCTGGTTTCTGGCGTAATCGGTCTAATATTTAAACGAATAAGAGGGGCTTTTTCTTTTAAATAGTTGGTTAACTGAGGCAATAAAACCAAATGTGATACATCAGTCATTGCAATGGTAAACAGCTGATCTGACGTTAGCGGATCAAAGTTCACATTAAAGTTATTAATACTTTCAACTTTATCAATAACTTCACTAATCAGAGGGAAAATCTGCTTTGCAAGTTCGGTCGGAATCATTTCATTTCCAACTCGAATAAACAAAGGATCATTAAAATGTTGGCGAATTTTGTTTAGACCGTTACTTACACTCGGCTGTGTTAAACCAATGGCATCTGCAGCCATTGAAACACTTTTGAACCGATAAATATGATAAAAAATATTTAATAATCTACTGTCTAGATCAAACAAAATTGTCTCCGCTTGGACTCAATAATCCAGTGAAATAGGTTCAAAAGCAGGTATAAATGATAGAAAGATTCCTATACCCTAGTTTTGACTTATTGAAATTTACTCTAAATTAGCAAAGAACTTAGATGAGGGGCAATGCTTTATCATCCCTTTCATCATGAAGACCTAAGCATAATCTACTTATTTGATTAATTTATATATAAATATCGTGTACTTCATCTTTCGAATGAGTATGCGTTATTGTTCTTGCTGGGCTTTAAAACCATTCCATATTTGTTGTACCGATTTATTATCGCTCAAATTATTTTTAAAGATATAAATATCTTGCGCAAGGCAATATTCTTGCTGATCTAAAATGACTAATTTTCCAGCTGCAAGGTCTTCTTCAACATTAATTTTCGGAATCCATGCAACTCCTAAACCCTGTAAAACCAGTTCTTTTAAGTTAGTCGCATTGTCCGTTTCATATAAAGTTTTATAAACAAGTTTACCTTCTATCAGTTGGTCTACCAGTTTTCTTAAATAAGCATGTTTGCTATAGGCAAGCAAAGCAAAATTACTTTGTATTGTATGTTTAGGGCTATGGTCAGGTTCTGTAGCAGAAACAGGAACAATAACTGTTTCAGCAATTTTAATACCACTTAAAATATCATCTCCAACTTTTCTAATATTGCTTTTATCTGCATAGCAAATCATGAAATCACAGGCACCTTCTTTTAACAAAGACAGACCCTCTCCACTATTCGTTGCGACAATTTCAATTTTTAAATCACGAATAAGAGTAGGAAATTTCTTTAAAAAAGTTGTTAAAAAACCAGAAGCTAATGAATGAACAACACAAAAACGAATGGTAGATTCAGTTTCATTTTTAATATTTTTAATGAGTTTTGCGGTCTCCTCTACCTGCTTCTCAATGTTTTTAGACATTACCAACAAAATTCGTCCAATGTCGGTAAATTCGATATTGTTCTTGTTGTTTCTAATGATGACTTCCGCGCCAATCATTTCTTCAATTTGCTGAATTCTTCGAGTAAATGCAGACTGACTAATAAATCTTTTCTCTGCTGCTTTTGAGATTGAACGTTCACGTTCTAATGTGAGGAGATCCTCTACCCAACGCACTTCTAAATTCATCTTATCTATTCCCTTTTAGATTTATAATTTTATTAATTGATATTTTTGGGTAATAGCATGAATAAATCTAGTGATGAATAAAAATGGTAAAACATAGGGAGTACCTGCAAAAATGCGAGAAGAGAATGGACAAAGCCAAACTATGAAAATGAAGTATTTAATAATTCTGACATAGAAAAGAAAATAAGAAAATAATAGGTTTTGTTTTAACACGTTAAGAGATGAACATAAGTTCGACTCAACTAAAAAAATATTTGAAATCAATACATAAAAAATCATCATAAAAATAAATAAAGTATTTGAATAAGATAAGTTTTAGAAATAAGTATAGGTCTTTATTTAATCATTTCATGGATAAAAAAAGTCCGCACCTTGGGGAAGAATGCGGACTGTGAACTGTTTCAATAACCAATCCCTAGGTTATTGATTAAATTTTTTAGACTCTTAAATTAATATACTATTCCACTATAAAAAGTATTAAAAAATCTAATTTTATATCTCGTCTACTCTGCCTAATCACAAAAACAAGAGAATTATTATTTAATCTTGCAATAGATCGGTAAGGTAATAATTGATGAGTAAATGATTACCTTACCTCATTTCAGGATTTAAGCAGTAATAATAATTAATTGTATTTCATACAATATTTAAGAAGAGTATAAGATAAAAAGATAATTCCGACTATTATACTAAAGTATCTATAGACGGACACATAGTGCATTAAATCATCACTAAGAACGATGACTTATATTCGTGCTGATCTATAAAAGATGAACTAATATTCACCAATTAAGTAGTATAACTTTCTTGAAATTTCAACCATCATGTTTGAAGTATATTGACTGATTTCAAATATTTGTTTTTTCTGCGGGTTAAATACCATGTTGTCTTTTTCATCACTAAAAAAAACATAAGTTGTGTATTTATCCATGTGATGAATATGCTCTTTCAAGCTTAGTTTTTCACCAGAGTTAGGGTCATATGCAATAAACTTCATTCTCATGCATTTGTCTCTTTACAGCGCTTACATCTTAATAAAATTTCAGTCAAAAGATTATTTAATAAACAATAATCTTTATTGCCTCAGTTATTGATACGATGCAGTGGGAATATTTCGTTTTGCTTTTTGAATAGATAGTTCAGCATTCTTAATCGATTGCTGAGCTTCTTTAAGCATGTGTGAACTTTTGGTCTCAGTTTTTTCTTCATTTCCCAACAGGAGATAGCAAGCAAAACTTCCCAATATTAATAAAGCAGCAGTTACTTTTAACATAAACTTAATAAATCAAAATTTTCTGTATTATATGTATTTTTATGTGAAATGCATCACAATTTTATTAAAATTTATTAAACATAGCTCATTATTTATTTATTAAAATTAATATTCACATGAAAATTCAAATAATTTAATGGCCTTTGTATATAGAAATCATTGTTTAGCTCGCTGCAGAATTTTTAATTTTTCTGATCTTTAGCGACTTATCTTTCATTAAAAAAAACAATATAAATTATTGAATATATTTAATTTTATTAAAATTTTATTTTCTAGAAATTCTCAACTATTCCCTATTCATTTTAGTAGAGCTCAATTCTTATTATGCAAAAAATGCATAATTGCTTTAATAAATGCATTAGAAGTGAAGCATTTCGAATTCTAAGATGAATCATCTTAACTAATTCGAAGTTTAATGATGAACGCTGATATTACTACCCGTATTGAGAAGGATCTTATTGGTCATCGAGAAATCAACAATGACCATTATTACGGAGTTCAAACATTACGTGCTTTAGAAAATTTCAACTTAACAAATAGCAAAGTTGGAAATTTCCCTAATTTAATTAAAGCATTAGCTATGGTTAAACTAGCTTGTGCTGAAGCAAATTATAATCTTAAAAGCTTAGATCAAACTAAATTTGATGCGATTGAATACAGCTGTAATCAGCTTATTCGTGGTAATTTCCATGACCAGTTCCCAATTGACATGATGCAAGGCGGTGCTGGTACTTCAACTAATATGAATGCAAATGAAGTATTAGCAAACGTTGCTTTGGAATATATGGGCCATTATAAAGGTCAATATCAATACTTGCATCCAAATAACGACATTAATATGTCGCAGTCAACAAATGACGTGTACCCTACTGCGATTCGCTTAGGTTTGTTACTTAGCCTAGATGAGTTAAACCTTCCATTTAACAATTTGATTCTTAGCTTCTTGAACAAGTCTCAAGAGTTTGCGCACATTTTAAAAATGGGCCGTACTCAGTTACAAGATGCTGTGCCTATGACATTAGGTCAAGAGTTTGGTGCTTTTGCGGTAACTCTGCAAAAAGACCTTGAGCAAATTAATACGCTTATCCCAAATGTTTTAGCTTATATGAACCTTGGTGGTACGGCGATTGGTACAGGAATTACCACTGAATATAGTTACCGTGAACTTGCGATTCAAGCACTTGGAAAAATCTCTGGTAAGAAAATTAAGTCTGCTCCTGATCTAATCGAAGCAACTTCAGATATGGGTGACTTTGTTCTTTTATCTGGTTTATTAAAGCGTACTGCAACTAAACTTTCAAAAATTGCCAATGACTTGCGTTTACTTTCAAGTGGTCCACGTACTGGCATTAATGAAATTAACTTAGAAGCTCGTCAACCGGGTAGTTCGATTATGCCTGGTAAAGTAAACCCAGTTATTCCTGAAGCGATGAACCTTGCTTGCTTCCAAATTATTGCAAATGATTTGGCTGTAACTTTAGCTGCTGAAGCGGGCCAATTACAGTTAAATGCAATGGAACCACTTATTGCATTCAAACTATTTGAATCGATGGACTTGCTCGGTAAAGCAATGGCGATGTTCCAAAGTAAATGTATTGATACGATTACGGCGAACCCTGAACATTGTAAGGCTTTAGTTGAAAACTCAATTGGTATTGTGACTGCACTTAACCCATACCTAGGTTATGAAACTACAACTCGTATTGCTAAAACTGCAAACGAAACTGGACAAAGTGTATTAGCACTCGTTCAGAACGAAGGCTTATTATCAGCACAAGTGCTTGATGATATCTTGTCGATTAATAATATGGTTAAACCAAAAATGTCGGCTTAATTCCTGAAAATAAAAAAGGAGCTTTTATAAGCTCCTTTTTTATTTGTTCTATATTTTAAAAACTGAAAGTTGTAGAGAACTGGGCTGTACGTGGATTACCTAAGAATAAATAGTCATCCCCCATAAATGCCCCTACATCACGCCAATATGTCTTATTAAATAAGTTATCAATATTGAATCTAAAGGTCGTGTCATGCCCAGCAAAATTTGTTTTATACGCAGCACCAATATTAAAGACGCTATAGCCACATACTTTTGCAGTACCCTCTTTGTTTGCATATTTACTGCTACTGTATTGCATACCACTGAGTAATCTTAACCCTTCAACGGAAGGTACTTTATAAGATAACTGTGCAGTTGCGCGTACTTTCGGTACATTTTGAGTTTGATGGCCTTTGTAGCTGTCATTATCAATATCAACAAGACGAGATTTGGCATAGGTAACACCTGAACTTACATCGAGTGTATCTGTTAAGGCGCCTGTTAAACCTAATTCAATACCTTGATTGTGTTGTTCACCTTGCTCAATAAAATCTGGAGGACTATCAATATTAATCTTGCTGTATTGATTGTCTTGTTTTAAATCAAAAATAGCTGCTGTTAATAAGAAGTTGCGTATTTGTTGCTTAACACCAAGTTCATATTGTTCAGAATTTTTAGGTGATAAAACTTCTAGAGCATTATTAGCAAACCATGGTGCTTCACCACCATCTGATAAACCTTTAGCATATGAAGCATACAGATTAGTTGTAGTAGTTGGGCTATACATGAGCGCTAATTGTGGCAAGAACTTGTTTAAATCCGTATCACGGCTTTGCTGCCCATTTGAATTATAAGCTTGCTCATCAAGATGAATAAGTTTCCCACCCAATAAAGTTGACCACTGATCGTTAAATTGAACTCGGTCAGATACAGTAAATGCAGTCTGATCACTCTCTAGAGCTTTGTAACGATCTCCTGGACTTTCTGATGATGGACTGTAGTCGACCGTATCTTCATAGATATTGCCTGTTCCTACCGCTACATTCAGAGGTGTATGGTGCTTTAAGGTTTTATAAGTACGTTGTAATTCGAAAGCTACTTGATGCTGAATGTTACCAGTGTTGAATTCACCATTTAACCCAGCTGCAAACTGGTTAGTAATGCGTGTGTCATCTGGACTACGAAAATCGTAAATATCATAATTACCGTGTTTATCAAAAGTATTGCCCAAGCCGGTAACTTCACAAATGCTGCTATAACATCCCCATGGGAAAGCACTATTATCATCAATCACAACACGGCTTTGAGACGCACTTAAGCTACCATTCCATTGATCGTTAAATGCATATTGATATTTCAAACTCGCATTTACACTGTTATTTACAACCGGTTTACTCCACGACTGATAACCCAATAAACGGTCTTGATCTACATTTGTTGGTACTTCTTGCCCATCAAGCAGTTGATAACCGGGTACTGAACGTTGACTTTGATGCTGAGCTTCAATATCAAACAATAATTTAGAACGCTCATTAATTTTCCAGTCTAAAGCTACTGAACCAAACTCACGCTTACCATTTGCGTGATCAACATTTGGGTGGATACTTTCATGCGCTAAATTTATTCGATAGCCAAAATTATCATTTAAAAAGCCGCCTACATCTGTTGCCAGTGTATAGCCACCTTCTGAATTTGCATCGACTGTAATTGTTTTAATATCGGCAGGTCTTTTGGTTACATAGTTAACCACACCACCGGGCGTCGACATTCCACTTTGAATCGCAGAAATACCTTTTAAGATTTCAACTTGCTCTTTATTTTCTAAAGCAATATTTTGCTCACCACGTATACTATGGCCATTAATGAGATAACTTGAACCTAAGTCGAGGGCAAAACCACGTGCTACAAAGTTTGGATAGTAGCCAATAGCAGCGTAGCCATCGCCTAACGATGAATCATTTTTAATCACATCGGTCAGTGTTTTTGCGTGTTGGTCTGCTATGCACTCAGAGGTAATGGTGGTAATAGATGCAGGGACTTTCTTTACATCACCAGTTTGAAAACCAGATAAATTAACTTTTTTAGACGTATATAGTGCATCATTATTTTGTGTAGCGTTCACTGTAATGGTTGGGAGCTGTGAAACCTCCGCTTCATTTGCATAGACGACAGATGTTATGAGTGCAATAGATGAAGCTAATGCTGTTTTAGAGCATGTCATGAAGTGAAGATTTAACGAACGTCTTTCCATTGAATAGTTACCTGCCATAGCGAGCATAATTTATAGGGCTAAAAATGGTTGTCTACCCTATTTTCAGCCACGCAAGAATACAGCCACATATATTGAGAAACAATACATTCTGTACTTTTTCGATTAAGTGTATTTGATACAAATTTTATGAACTTATCATTATATAAATTTCATTTATTTTATTAGGAATTGACGCTATAACTTTTTAAGTATTACCAAATATTCAAAATAAACTTAAGCTCGAAATGAAACTTAAAAGGAGAAATAAAATAGAAAAGTACCGTTGTAAATTAGCTCACTGATTTTAAATAGAATTAATTATTAAGTTAAATGAAAGGAAGTGTTCGATCATTGGTAAAATTATCTTTAAATCGAACAAAAGGACGTAATCTTACTAGAAACGAATTTTAAAATTAGAAAAAATGAATGGTTAGGAATTTAAGGAAGTGCTCAGGATTGAGTGATATTTAAAGTTTCATTCTATTTTCTATCTAGCATATCTAAAAATTCCTCATTTTTGTCTGCAAAATGATGGAAGAAATATGACATACACTCAGGAAGAAAAACGTAGCAGAATACGTGGGATTGTAGGCGCAGCCTCTGGTAATTTAGTTGAATGGTTCGACTTTTATATCTATGCAGTATTTGCTGCCTACTTTACTCAAGCATTAACAGCACCTGATATGGATAGTACGACTAAATCTATCTATGTTTGGGGCGTATTCGCTGCAAGCTTTTTTATGCGTCCTATTGGTAGTTGGGTATTTGGACGAATTGCAGACCGGCATGGTCGAAAAAAGTCGATGGTCATCTCAATTTGTCTGATGGCTTTGAGTTCTTTTCTATTTGCAGCCCTACCTACTTATGACCAAGTTGGCTTATTTGCCCCTTTTCTTTTACTGGTAGTGCGCTTACTTCAAGGCTTATCGGTTGGTGGTGAATATGGTGCAGTAGCAACATATATGAGTGAATTGGGTTTAAAAGGCCAACGTGGTTTTTACTCGTCTTTCCAATATGTCACCCTCTCTGGTGGTCAGTTACTCGCAAGCTTACTTGGTGTAATTTTATTAACGTTCTTAAGTGAGCAACAATTACATGACGGCGGTTGGCGTATTCCGTTTGTGATTGGTGGTATCGCGGCAATTTTATCTTTACTTGCTCGTAGTCGTTTAGAAGAAACGCTTTCTCATCAAGACAGCGAACGTAAAGAGTCTGGTAGCTTAAGAGAACTCTTTAAGAAACACTGGAAAACCTTTTTATTGGTGGTCGGATACACCTCTGCCGGTTCATTAACGTTTTATGTAGAGACTGTTTATTCAAAGACCTATTTAACCAACTTAGGGATGGATGGAAAAACCGTTGGTTATATCATGACCTTCGCCCTATTTGTCTATATGTGTGCTCAACCTGTATTTGGTGCAATTTCGGACCGTATTGGACGACGCTCTTCAATGTTGGCATTTAGCTTATTGTCCGCCATTTTTATTTATCCCGTCATGGTGATCGGGATGCGTGCCTATATAGATTCTCCGATCATCATTACATTGCTACTCATCTTTATGATGATGTTACTCAGCTTCTATACTTCCATTAGTGGTTTGGTAAAAGCTGAAATGTTCCCACCTCACGTGCGAGCTTTAGGTGTAGGTTTCTCTTATGCAGTAGGTAATGCGCTGTTTGGTGGTTCTGCGCCTTCGGTTGCCTTACAGTTTAAAGCTGCCGGAATTGAAAATACTTTCTTTATATATGTCATTGTCATGCTGATTATCTGTTTCTTGTGTAGCCTTGCGCTTCCGAAAAAACCAGATTATTTAGAACATGATCATTAATTAAATAAGATGCCTTCTGTCCCAAGCAGAAGGCATTTTTTAGCTTTTAGCAAATTCTTTTAAAAAAACCCACGGGAAAATCCCTTTATCATGCCCATCACTAAAGCAAATTTGGGCACCATAACCTTGATCAAACATAGCGGTTACTTCAACATTTTGGTGTTCTATTTTAATTTGCTTAATCCGCTTCGCTCGGCAAAAGCCACATGGGCAAATTTCCCTTAAATTTTGATGGCTCAAAGATACATTTAAACCATCGGTCCATATAAAGTGAACCTGCTTATTTATAGTGTCGACACGGATATCAGGTCTGATTTGCATACTTCACCTCACCAATTTGATTTAATCCAATACGAATCGCTTTTCGTACTTCTGGGTCGGAGTCATTTTGATGTTGTTCTAATAGATTCTGAGCTTCTGATGTGCCAATTTCACCGAGTGCTAAAGCGACTTCTTTACGCAAGTTACTAATTTCATGTTTAAAGTTATCAGTCAAATGAGCTACTGCCAGACGCGACTTGAGTAATCCTAAGCTTCGAACTGCAGCAATACGTACTTGCCAATATAAGTCAGATAAAGCATGAATTAAGGGAGTTTCAAGCTGAACGATATGTAATTTTCCAATCGTAAGTGCAGCTTCAACTCTTAGTTGCCAACTTTCCGAAGTTAAAGAATGTTGAAGTGCTTGGATTACCTCTGCAGATATACTCTGACCATAAGCTAAACCACCTGTTGCAATACGGCGGACTTCATCATCTGTATCTGTTTCGGCAATTTTTGCCAATATCGTAATTGCTTGGTCTTGTTGTAACCAACTTAATGCACTGACTGCCTCACGGCGTACAAATGCATCTTCGTGGTGTACCAAAGCAGATATCTCTTCAAATAATTGCTGTGGTCGTAAAGTTTTTAAAGCACGCAGAATTGCACCAAGAGCAAAAGTATCCGTATGCTTTAAATACGGTGCCAGTATCTGGGCCGATGCCGGATTTTTGACTTCACTTAAACTTTGGCTGGCAGCTTGTCTAACATTCAGATCAACATCAAATAAGGCTTGCGCCAATACTTGCAAACTGGTTGGGTCTTCCCAGCTTTCTAAGTTTTTTGCCGCTTCTTCACGAACTAAAGCTGAAGAGTCGTGTTGTAGTGCTGCATGCAACCACGGAAGTAAATCCGGATTTTCTTCATCACCAATATTCATTAAAGCGACAAAGCGTATCTTTTCATCTGCATGATTGAGCTGCGCAAGAAATTCCTGATTATATTCATCGAGGTCATCTAAAGCTTGATAATAAAAACTCATTCGTATTCCTTAATTTGTGATTTCTTTCCAAGCCCTAATGGATTTAAACGGCTTAACTCTTCTTGTTGAGTAGCTTCTTTTAAAGTCTGGATGCAATGTTTTTTAATGGCTGTAAATTCACTACTTGTTACAAGCTCAACGTCTCTTGGACGTTCAAACTTAAGCGGAATTTCTTCAATAATTCGCCCTGGTCTATGGCTCATAATCAACACTCGGTCAGCTAAAAAAAGTGCCTCATCAATATCGTGGGTAATAAATAAAACCGACGTTTGGATTTCTTGCCAAATTTCGAGTAATAGCATTTGCATTTTTAAACGAGTTTGCGCATCTAACGCACCAAAAGGCTCATCCATTAATAAAATGCGAGGTTGATTAATCAGTACTCTCGCAATTTCAACCCGTTGCTGCATGCCACCAGAAAGTTCAGCTGGAAATTTATGCTCAAAACCTTTAAGCCCGACCAGATCAATCATTTTCTGAGCTTGTTCAATACGCTTTTTTTTGGAGATGCCTTTCATTTTTAAACCAAAGGCAATATTTTCAAGCACGCTTTTCCATGGAAATAAAGTATGTTGCTGGAACACCAAACCTCTGTCTGGATGTGGTTCAAGTATAGATTCATTATCGACCGTTAAAGTCCCTGAACTAATCGGTAAGTGTCCTGCCAAAGCACCTAATAATGTAGATTTACCGCAACCCGACGGGCCAAGTAGACATATGAACTCGCCCGGTTGTATTTCGAAATTAACCCGATCTAGTGCCTGAAAACGATTTTTAGCTTGCCCTAAATGTAGCGATAGATTTTGAATACGCACATGGCCTTGTGTAATTGACATTTTATGATTTCCTCAGTTGATACCATGGGGTAAATCGGTTTCCAATCACACGTACCAATGTACTGCTAAACATACCCAATGCTCCTATGAGCACCATGCCAACCACAATATTGCTATAGTTTTGCAAGGTGAAAGATTCCCATGTGAAGTATCCAATTCCGTGTTGACCCGAAATCATTTCCGCAGTCACTAAACAGAACCAACAAGTACCCATTCCAATAGATAAACCAGTAATAATATTCGGTAATGCACCCGGAATAATGACTTCATGAATGATGGCGAGATCAGAAGCACCTAAGCTTTTCGCTGACGCAACGAGTCTTGGGTCAACTGCACCAACGCCATGTACAGTGTTTAATAAAATTGGAAATAAAGCCCCGATAAAAGTGATAAAAATCATAGAAGCTTCTGAGGAGGGAAAAATCAGAATCGCTAAAGGAATCCATGCAACTGCTGGAATTGGACGTAATACTTCTAATGGTGGCATTAGAAATGCAGCAAGTTTTTGATAACGTCCTGCCAACAAACCAATACCTACACCAATTAAAGCCGCGAGCACAAAACCAACCACTACTCGAAACACACTCGATTCAACATGTTCAAATGCAGTGCTGAGTTGAAAGAAAGCCCATAGCGCATGAATGACATCTAATAGTGTCGGGACATTGCTAAAGTTCACAATACCTAAATTTATTTTAAACTGAGCAAGTCCTTGCCAAATGACTATCCAAAAAGCTATAGATGTAAAAGCAATGGCATAGTTCTTTAAATGCGCCGGATATAACCTCAATTGTTGGAAAAATTTAACCAAAAATGTACTTTGGTTTTTAGCTTTTGTTTGGACTAAACTACTCATTCGTCATCTCCTGCTCATTAGGTAAGACAACACATCAGCTCTGTGTTACAAGCTGAATAGCTTTAAAGTCATATACTTTTCCGCCTTGTTGTTTAGCCCATTTTTCAGCATCATCTTTTAATAAAAAGGCCTGAATTTGTCCTGCTTTATCTGTGGCATACCATGCCAGATTGGCAAGTAACTTAATGTCGGACTGATGATCTTGGCTATAAACCACACGCACCGTTTTTCCTGCGGCTTGTATTTTCTTTAAATCAGAAAAAGCATGCTCAGGCGTTTCATAGCTACGCACTTTTTCTTCACTCTTTACCCAAATTTGAGTCACCCGATCAAATGTCTTGATGGGTTGTCCCGTTAAAGCGTCATTGGCAACTAAAGGTGATTTTGCATAGTCAACCAATTGCTGGCTGTAATTAAGTCCAGATGCCTGAAATGCATCCTTAATATATTGATCATCAATAAATTTATTTACATCAAGCGTACCGTCGTTTTTGCCTAAAACTTTTAATGTGTCTATCGCAGTTTGAGTCGCTTTTCGATATTCAGGTTTCCAAGTTAAGTCACGAGTTTGCAGACCTAGTGGACCATGAAACAGATAGACCACTTCGGCAGGAATACCTGTTTTTTCAGCAATAAGTTCACTATATTTTTCAGGTTGTTCTCGAATCAGACGATTCGCTTCAATAGTTGCCTGTAAATAAGCTTTTATGACTTCTGGATGCTGCTGTGCATAATTCTTGCTCGCAAGCGAACCATGAAATGTGGGTGATTTTGCTTGTGAACCATCATAGATTTTTTTAGCAAAACCTTGGTAAGCAAATAACTCTCCAAATGGTACGAAGTCAGCATGCGCAGCAATCTTATGACTTTTTAACGCAGGCCCTGCCACCTCTGGCGCCTGAGCAATCACTTTAATATCTTTATCAAGTTGCCAGCCTTCAGCTTGAATCGCTCGTAGCAACAGTCCATGAGCAGTTGAGGCAAAAGGTACGGAAATGGTTTGTCCTTTTAGTTCTTTCAGTGAGGTCACTTTTGAGTCAATTGGAACAACAATCGCATTACCGCTACCATTAACACTGCCTGACAATGGCGCTAAAAATATGCTTTCTTTTCCAGCCTTTTTAAATGCCGCTAAATTATTAACCGCAGGAAAGTCGGCCATTGCTCCCAAATCTAAACGCCCAGCCACCATCTCACTGGTAAGTGGTGCACCAGAGGTAAAGTTTTTCCATTGAATGTCATATTTAACGTGTTTGTATTTACCATCTTTAGGCAAATATTTTGGTAATAAATTCAATTCACGAATGAGCAACCCACCTGTTGCGCAGTTAATAGTCGTGTCTTGTGTGCCAATCGCTACACGAACAGTTTCTGTTTTACTACTGCACCCCAAAGTGCCAAGTACAATCGCACCAATTAAGCTACTGAGTAATAGTTTTTTATTGATCAATTTATTTTTTCTCATGTTGAGTATTCCAAATTAATTATTTGAGTAGGTATGGGATATTTACTTTGACTGCATCTGTTGGGCAGTCTTTTTCACAAGGCATGCAATACCAACATTCATCAAATTGCATATAAGCTTTTTGGGTTGTTGGATCGATTGCTAATAAGTCCATTGGACAAACATCTACACAGACAGTGCATCCTTTATCAGCAATACATTTATCTTCATCGATAATGACGGGTGCCACAGTACGGTGCTGTACTTCTTTAAAAATAAAAGCCATGATTTGAATTCCTGATTTATTTAGTCTGCTAGAGCAACATCTTTTTGAATGCGTAAACGGTCATACGACACAGCTTCATCTTGATTAATCGGAACCACATAAGGCTCGATTGGCTTTTTGAAACTGACCATGTTGCCGTGTTCATCTTTTTTCAAATGCGCGTGAAAGAACCAATCCGAGTTATTTTTTTGAGGGAAATCTGCTCTATAGTGGTACAGTCCCCAGCGGCTTTCTTCTCTAAACAGTGAGGCTCTGGCTGCCATTTCAGCACAGTCTCGAATAAAAGAAACTTCAGCAGCACGCATCAGCTCATGTGGGTTTCTTGCAGAAATTCGCTTAATATCTTGTTTGATTTCTTCAAAACGCTTGAGCCCAATTTCCATTTTTTGGCGAGTTTTAGGGGGCTGCAAATAGTCATTTACAAAACGGCGCAGCTTATATTCCACTTGCTCTGGAGGTAAACCTTCTGAGCAATTCAGTGGCGCAAATATTCGAGCTTTTTCTGCTTCTATTTCGCTTTGGTTTAATTCACTATCTTCAACTACATTCACGTATTGGGCGGCATTTACACCTGCAAACCACCCGTAGGTAAATGCACCAAGCATATAGTTATGAGGTACAGCCGCCATATCGCCAGCGCTATATAATCCCTTAACCGAAGTCTCAGCTTTTTCATTGACCCATACGCCAGAAGCACTGTGTCCACTACAAAAACCAATTTCTGAAATATGCATTTCCACCATATCTTGACGGTAATTGGTTCCTCGGCCCTCATGAAAACGTCCACGGCTTGGGCGCTCATTGGTATGCAAGATTTCTTCGATGGTTTGAATGGTTTCTTCGGCCAGATGATCTACTTTTAAATAAACAGGACCATTACCACTTTCCAGTTCTTGGTAAAACTCCCACATCATTTGACCACTCCAGTAGTCACATTCAATGAAACGTTCACCTTTACTATTGGCCGTATAACCTCCTAAAGGACCCGTCACATAGGCACAAGCCGGACCGTTATAGTCTTTAATTAGAGGATTAATCTGGAAGCATTCTAAGTTAGCAAGCTCAGCACCTGCATGGTATGCCATTGCATAGCCGTCACCTGCATTGGTTGGGTTTTCATAAGTGCCCATCAAGTAGCCTGAAGCTGGCAAACCTAAACGTCCTGCCGCACCACAACATAAAATGGCAGCTTTCGTTTTAATGACATAAAAGTCACCACTACGACAGTCAAAACCAAGTACACCATTGATTGCACCTTGCTCATTTTTTAAAAGCTTTGTGGTGACAATCCGATTATTAATTTTGACTTGAGCACGCTTTAATTGACGATATAAAACTTTTTTAACGTCATGACCTTCGGGCATTGGTAAAACATATGCCCCCATGTGATGTACTTTTTTTACTGCAAATTCACCAGTCTCATCTTTTTCAAACTTAATACCCCATTGATCGAGCTGTTGAATGGTTTTGAAACTATGCTTTGCATATGCATATACAGTGGTTTGGTTAACTACCCCATCATTAGCAATGGTAATTTCTTTGGTGTATTGCTCAGGTGTTGCGTAGCCCGGAATGACAGCATTATTCAGCCCGTCCATTCCCATTGAAATCGCCCCACTGCGTTTTACATTCGCTTTTTCAATGAGCAAGACTTTTAAATTCGGGTTTTCTTGTTTTGCTTTAATCGCAGCCATTGGTCCAGCAGTTCCACCACCAATCACCACAATATCGAACTCAAGATATTTAGTTTCCATTGAATATTCCTTATTTTTATTTGAGCTATTAACGATGAATACGTAAACGGTACTGGAAGGTATCGCCTGAGAAATAGAGATATTCATAGTCAATCGGCTGGCCATTTGCGTCATGAGTTAAACGTTCAACCCGTAATACAGGAGTTCCGATTTCGACTTGCAGCAAAGCCGCCAATTCTTCATCCGCCACCGTGGCATCAATGCTTAAATCCGCATGTCCCAAAGGGATGTCACACTCTTGTTCTAATGCCTTGAAAATATCGGTTGTACGTAAATCAATCGCTTTTTCTTTAAGCTTCAAACCAATATGTTCTGGCAAATAAGTCAACTCATAAGACACAGGCTGACGGTTGAGTAAACGGACACGTTGAATTTCATACACATTAGCTTTAACAGGTAACTTTAATTTGGGTACAACGTGCATTGGGATCTGCTTAAGCTCGGCCGAGATGACACGGTTTAAAATTTCGTGACCAGCAGATGACATTGCTTCTGCAAAACCTTGCAAACTTGAAATGTTCTGGAATGTTTTTGGCTTACTTACAAAGGTCCCTTTACCTGGCACCTTAAAAATATAACCTTCCAACTGTAATTGGTTGAGTGCTTGGCGAACTGTGATTCGGCTTACACCAAACTGTTCAGCAAATTCGTTTTCAGATGGAATTTGACTCAACACGGCATATTCACCATTTACAATTTTGTTAAGGATGAGTTCCCTTAACTGATCGTAAAGAGGCTTATGATTTTTGGGATCTTGGGGTAGCTGGCTCACGGCTCACAACCTGTTATAACAACTTGAGCAAATAATGTTTAAAATGTTTCAGCTTTGGAAATAATTTAAAGCGATAACTTTAGTTAAAAAAATAATTTCATTTAATATCAATAAATTAATAAATAGTTATCTATAAAAGTTGAATTTTTATCATAAAAAATACATTTGTGTTTGTTATGCTATAAAACATACTCCGTTATGCCATAAACGTAAAAATTAATATTATTTTTTAGGGGATAATATGCAACAAAAACAACAAAATACCCCTGATGATTCAGTGGGAAAGGTCACCTTCTGGCAAGCCTTTTTATTTTGGCTCAAGCTCGGCTTTATTAGCTTTGGGGGGCCAGCTGGACAAATCGCTGTAATGCATCAGGAACTCGTTGAACAAAAGCGCTGGATATCTGAAAAAAGATTTTTGCATGCCCTGAACTACTGCATGTTGTTACCCGGCCCTGAAGCACAGCAATTAGCAACCTACATTGGGTGGCTTATGCATAGAACCGCTGGAGGACTAGTCGCAGGCATTCTATTTGTACTACCGTCTTTATTTATTTTAATTGGGCTGTCTTGGGTCTACATAAAATTTGGAGATGTTCCCGTTATCGCAGGCATTTTCTACGGGATCAAGCCTGCTGTTACCGCAATTGTCTTTCATGCAACGTACCGTATAGGTAGCCGTTCGCTTAAAAATAAATTTTTATGGTTCGTGGCAATTGCAGCGTTTCTTGCCATTTTTGTCTTAAAGCTTCCTTTCCCGCTTATTGTTTTATCAGCAGGCATTGCAGGTTATTTAGTAAGTAAAAAGTACCCTGAGCTACTTTCCTCAGCGGCTGGTCATAAAGCTAGTCAAAAAGATTATGGCCCAGCATTTATTGATGATGATACCCCGACACCAGAGCATGCTAAATTCCATTGGTCACGGTTAGTCAGACTAATTTTTGTGGCAATCGTTTTATGGTTATTGCCAATTTTAGCTTTAGGCGCATATTTTGGATGGCATCATTCTTATACCCAAATGGCGTGGTTTTTTACTAAAGCTGCTTTGCTCACTTTTGGGGGCGCTTACGCAGTTTTACCTTACGTCTATCAAGGAGCAGTCAATCATTTTGGATGGCTTTCACCTACGCAAATGATAGATGGATTGGCACTTGGGGAAACTACACCCGGGCCACTGATTATGGTCGTTGCCTTTGTTGGTTTTTTAGGAGGTGTTAATCATTCATTATCTGGGCCTGAACATCTATTTTTCTCTGGAGCACTCGGTGCTGTCATTGTGACTTGGTTTACCTTTCTCTTTTCATTTGTCTTTATTTTTGCAGGTGGTCCTTTTATTGAATCTACACACAATGAAATTAAATTTACCGCACCACTCACTGCGATTACCGCGGCTGTGGTCGGTGTCATTTTAAATCTAGCATTATTTTTTAGTTATCACGTGCTATGGCCGCACGGTTTTTCCGGTCACTTTGATGTTATCTCGGCGATCATTACTGTGGCTGCATTTATTGCCTTATTCCACTTTAACATTAATGTACTCTATGTCATTTTTGCATCAGCACTAATTGGTTTAGGTATTTATCTTTTATAAAAATGAGCCATGAGTCCTTTAACGTAACTGCGAAGGACTCATACCATAAAATTGTTTAAAGCGATGGCTTAAATGGCTTGCTGAACTAAAACCACATACCAAAGCAATATCTTGCAAAGAAAGCTGAGATGACTGAATTAGCCCCTTTGCCTTAGTTAAGCGTCTTTGCATGACATATTGGTGAGGCGCCATATTCATGGACTGTTTAAACATATGAGCAAAATGATATTCGCTTAAATTCACAACATTTGCCAAGTCAGACAAAGTCAGTGCTTGGTCTAGATGCCCTTCAATCCAGTCTTGAATATACTTGAGTTTATGAGGCGCGAGGCCTCCTTTAATGACTGGCTGCTGCCACTTAACATTGCTATATCTTCGAATTAAATGATTCAATAATAAACTGGCAGTTGTACTCATTTGTAAATGGTTTGATGAATCATTCCAATCACAATCTAACAAGAAAAACTGATATAGCGCACGAATCTTTTCGTCATCATTAAAGACAACTTCATTTAGTTCAATTTGATTGGGTTCTTTGTCCCATATTTTTTCAGCAACATCACGCAAATGTTGATCGGTATAATACAAGTGAACGAATTTAAGCCCACCTCGTATATCCCAAGTAGACTCCTGATGTTCAGGCAACAAACAAAAACGACCCGGTCCACCGCCATTTTTCCAGCCAGCAGGTGTTTTTTGATAGCTTTCATAGCCATCTTGAATATAAAGACTTAAAGTATGGTGATCGCTACAGACACTTACACGATCTTGCTCATTAGACCAAAATGCAAGTTGCATATTTTCATCAAGCACCACAGTTTCGTGAAGCTTGGCTTTAGATTGCTGTAGCTGTTCTAAAGTTTGATAGGCCATGCAAAATTAAAACGAATATCATTGAGCTTAAGTTAACCATATTCAGCAAAATTCAGCTAGTTCAGTCATATAAAAAACGCAAGATCTTGCATGTACTACACAAGAATATATACGTGAAAAATGAAGCATTCCTAGATACTTAAGCTTGGTAATCGAGGATGAACTTATGAATATTTTACTCTATGTTGCGGTGGTGTTGATTTGGGGGACAACATGGATTGGAATTGCCGTTCAAAGCCACTATGCAACACCCGTTGTCGCAATTTTATGGCGTTTTGCCATTTCAGCCTTATTACTGTGGGTTGTTTTATTATTTTCAGGAAAATTACAGCGAATTGCTTTAAAAGATCACTTGTTTTGTATGCTGCAAGGCCTTTGCGTTTTTGGTCTAAACTTTATTTGTTTTTATACTGCTGTTAAATATGTAAATAGCGGTTTAGAGTCCGTTATTTTTTCGATGGCTGTTTTCTTTAATGCCATTAATGCGCTTATCTTTTTTAAGCAAAAACCATCGCCAAACTTTACACCAGCTGCACTTTTGGGCCTAAGTGGTATTGTTTTACTGTTTTGGCATGACCTGATTAATAGTCAGTTTAATGCACAGTTATTGATGGGTATTGGGTTATGTGCAGTAGGCACTTACGGTTTTTCTTTAGGGAATATGATTAGTGTTAGACACCAAAAACGTGGTCTAAATATCTTTTCAACAAATTGTTATGCTATGACTTATGGTGCACTGGTGATGTTAAGTCTAGCTTTATTTACAGGCCAAGATCTAATGCCTCCAATGAATTTCCCATTTTTAAGTTCGGTACTTTACTTGGCTGTATTTGGTACGGTTATTGGGTTCTCGGCTTATTTTTCTTTAGTCGGTCGAATTGGTGCAGCTAAAGCAGCCTATAGCACATTACTCTTCCCTTTAGTCGCTCTAACAGTTTCGACTTTCTTTGAAGGATATGAGTGGACTTTAAATGCTGTATTTGGAATTTTACTCATCTTACTTGGTAACTACCTAATGTTCAGTAAGTTTGAAATTGGAAAGAAGTTATTTAGCAGTCAAAAAAATTGTGAGAAGCAGGCATAAAAGCCTGCTTTTTTATAAGTAATAATTCATCTCTAGCAGTACGTTTTTAGCATCAGCTCAAAATCTTTCAAAGCCGCAGCTGCCGTAGCTAAAGGCGCAGATGCTCCTCCACTTACAACAAGTTCCCCCATTTCTTGAGTTAACACCCGAATGCATTTATTGGAACCTTGCAGATGAGCAAACGGATGATTTGCTGGAACTAATCTTAATTCAACACCTGTTTGAATTTGCTGATTCTTAATATGAATAAAACCGACCAGACGAGGAATTACATTTTCTTTTTTCCAACCACGAATATGATCGGCTGTGACATGACTGATTCCTTGTCTTGGAATATCTTGAATTTTTATATCAGCTCCCAAAACAGTATTGGCTAGTATCGTAATTTTGGCAGCAGTATCCCATCCATCTACATCGAAAGAGCTGTCAGGTTCTGCAATACCTTTTGCTTGAGCTTTTTCAAGAGATTCTGCAAACGCACATTCATGTTGCAACATATCATTCAAAATAAAATTCGTGGTGCCTGTAAACACACCTTCTATTTCTAAAATTTGGCAGCCAGCTAAGTTATATTCAAACAAATCAACAGTTGGTAAGGCAGCAGCTGTCGCACCGCTAAAAAATAGTTTTTTATTGTGCTGATGTGCCAAGTTAACTAATTTTTTACCATCTACGACTAAAGCACCTTTAGATACCGCAATCGCATTCATGCTATGTGTTAAAGCATAATCTAAATAAAATAGGCCTTTTCCACCTGTCACATAATCACTTGGGCCAGTCTCAATAATGACATCCGCCTGAATCTGTTGTAAAAACTTTTGCTCAGTTAAGCCTGCTTGATATTGTGTTTTATCTAACCACTTTGCAGCTTGTAAACCTTCTTGATCAATTAAACCTGATGATGATTTACAGACACCCACTAAACGGGCATCAATTTGATATTTTTGTTGATAGTATGCCGATCGATTTAAAAGAAGCTCTGCAATTTGTTGCCCAATCCGTCCAAAACCACAAATTGCCACGTTAACTCGCTTCATTTCGCTTTCTCAAAAATTTAAATGGTTTAAATCAATTTTCCCAAGATAATTTTAACATCTTATCTCTGGAAATTTAGTATTTATAAGGATGGTTAAAATACTATATCTCTTAGATATTCGTTAAATTAACAATCTTAATGACCATATAAATTGCAACAGCAAAAACCATTAAAGCAAAGACTTTTTGTACAATCGCAGGTGGAATAAAGCGAATAGCTCGACGACCTAATAACATGCCTGCTACACATGCAAGAGCAAACGCACTAGTAATGGCGACTGGATAATGAAAACCCTCTGCAATATGCATCACAATACTTATGCCACTAATGAGAAAAATAATCATAAGTGAGGTTGCAACAATGCTATGCATATCCAAATTCGTGACTTTTCTAAGCGCTGGTACAATTACAAATCCACCACCAACCCCTAACATACCAGTTAAAAGCCCCGCAATAATTCCAATGCCAGCAAGTACACCGCCTGTTTTAAAATTCCAGATAAATCGCCCTGTACTTGGGTTGACCTGACACGGCGGGTTTTGGAAATCTGAGACTCGGTTACTGATGAGTCGATAACCCACTGTAAACATAACCAAGCTAAACATTAACATGAGCCAGACAGGTGAAATCGTATTGGATATTAAGATTCCAATATGGGCCATTGGAGTACCAATAATTGCTATCCAGATTGCAGCGCGATAGCGCACAATCTTTTTAAATAGCCCTTCAATGGTTCCAATCAGGGTAGATAGCGCGACAGCCAGCAAACCAATAGGCGCTGCTTGAGCCACTGTCCAGCCTTGACTTGTCATGAGTGCGGGTACAGCGAGAATACCACCACCCGCACCAGTAAGACCAAGTAAAAAGCCAATCACAATGCCTTCAACGACAAGTAGTAACATATCAAAAAGCCTAAAATTGCATATATTTCATTTGCTGTGGACTGCCATTTGATGAGTGAGCAATTTCTCATCTTCTTGCGAAGCTTCAGTCGCTTCACAGGGTAAGGCGCTGCTTTGTTTATCCTCTTAACTCGAACATAGTTCTCGTCTTCTTGCGAAACTTTAGCCGCTTCTCAGGACAAAGCTTTGCTTTGTTTATCCTCTTCCACTCGAGCACAGCTCTCGTCTTGCGCTCGGGTAAAGCGTTGCTTTACTTATCCTCGCTCAGGTTTGACCATCCACTCACGGCCTTTGAGCATGCCTTGCCAGTAAATCGGTGGCAAAATCTGTTCTTTAAGCAACCAAGCCAAACGAGATGGTTTTTGTCCATCAATCACCCATTTTGGAAAACTAGGAAGTAATTTACCGCCGTAACCAAACTCGGCTAGAACGATTTTTCCACGCTCTACTGTGAGTGGACATGAGCCATACCCATTGTATTCACAGAAGTTTTGTTCACCCTTGAGCTGCGTTATCACATTCACAGCGACGATCGGAGCTTGTGCGCGTGCAGCAGCAGCCGTTTTGGCATTAGGCGCATTCATCACATCACCTAAAGCGAAAATATTGGCATGCTGTGTGTGTTGTAAAGTCTGAGGATTCACACTCACCCATCCTGCATCATCAGTGAGAGTACTTGCACGAATAAAATCTGGGGCTTGTTGTGGTGGAACAACATGCAACATATCGAAATCAGTCTCGACCAATGCTGCATTTTCATCATTCACTACCTTAAACCATGCTTTTTTTGCAGGCCCATCTACTTTGACCAGTTGATGGTTAAAGTGCAGTTCTGAACCATATTTTTCGACATATTGCATGAGTGCAGGCACATATTCTTTCACGCCAAATAAAACACCGCCGGTGTTATAAAAATGTATAGAGATATCTTTTAGTTTGCCTTGCTTTAACCAGTAGTCGGCTGAAAGGTACATTGCTTTTTGAGGAGCACCAGCACATTTAATCGGCATAGGCGGTTGAGTAAAGATAGCCTTTCCAGCATTTAGGTGTTGCGCCAGTTCCCATGTATACGGCGCTAGATCATAACGATAGTTAGACGTTACCCCATTTTTACCTAAGGTTTCGACTAAACCTTCAATGCCATGCCAGTTCAGTTTTAAACCGGGACAGACGACTAAAGCTTTATATTGAATGGGCTGGCATCCTTCCAAAATAACCTGATTATGCTCAGGGTCGAATCCGGCAACAGCAGCTCTCATCCATTTCACTTTTGCAGGAATCACACTTGCCATTGAGCGTGCGGTTATTTCTGGTTTGAAAATACCGCCACCAACCATGGTCCAACCCGGTTGATAATAATGGGTATCTGCCGGATCAATAATGACAATATCTAAATTAGGTTCACGACATAAAAGACTAGACGCTACAGAAATTCCTGCTGCTCCAGCGCCCACAATCACAACGCTATAACAAGGAATTGTCGCTGATTCATGGTCACGTTTTAAAATACGTGGCACTAAACCTTTTAAGTTAAATCCAAGTTTGTTACCTGATTCAACTAACAGCGCTGCATCTTGTGGAACAACTTCAGCCAAAGCCCACAAACTGATTGCACGCATACCAGAACGGCAATACGCTAAAACAGGTTTTTGGGCATTCTTATAAAGCTGTTTAAACTCGGCAACTTGTTGATCGGTAATTTTGCCACTGCTAACAGGTTGATAAATTACCTTTAGGCCATGTCGCTGAGCTGCTTCTTCAATTTCAATCACATTGGGTTGGTCTGCACCTTCTCCATCCGGGCGGTTACATATCAGAGTTTTTACTCCCTGATCAGTAATTTTCGCAATATCATCGGCAGTAATCTGGTCAGCAACATAAAATTCTTGATTAACTCGTTTAAGTTCCATATCGCCACCTTATGATTGTGAAGTTGAGCCACAAGCCTGATTGGCAGGTAGCGCTTTATCGATTTGTTTTGGATATGGCAGATTTAAATTATTCATCAATTTAATAAAATCTTCTCGTGAGCGATTCTGACCTAAACGTGAATTTTTTAAACGTTCATAACCAATCGTTGAAGACAAACGACCCTTATAGTCGTGTCCCGGATACACAATAGTGTCGTCAGGTAGGCTGAAAAGTTGCTTATGAATACTGTCATAAAGTGTGCCTGCATTACCTTGTTGGAAGTCAGTTCGACCACATCCATCAATTAATAATGCATCACCAGTGAAAACCATGTTTTCAACCAAATAACTCGTACAAGCATTGGTATGACCTGGTGTATAACGTGCTTCAATACTAAGGTTGCCTAGTTTCAGCGTACAACCATCTGTAATTAAAATATCTCCGCAACTTACTTCTGAGTTTCGATGTAAAACTGATTTGCAATGGAAATGTTCACGCAGTAAATTTGCAGCAGTAATATGATCTGCATGAACATGTGTATCTAAGGTATAGATGAGCGTAAATTGATGCTTTTCTAATTCTTTTGCATAGATTTCTATATCTGATGCAACTGGGTCAATTAAAACAGCCTCTCGTGTTTCTTCACATCCAAGCATATATGTATAAGTCGAACTTTCTTGTTCAAAAAATTGCTTAAAGAACATGATTTATACCCCGATAATTTATTTCTATCCTATATTTTGCAAATACAATGCCAATTATTTTTATTTAAATAATAAGTTTAAAAATCATATAGTTAATTTAAAATTTAAAATTTAAATGAGAATATAAACTTTTCTTGATGTTTCATTGAAACTCAAGTATGTTTCAATGAAACGATTGTGAAACATATAAAATGGCAAAGCTAAATTTTGAGTCAGAACAAGATTTTTATATTTTATTTGAGCAACTTAAGGCTTTATTCCCAAATGCGAGTCTGTTTTTAGCAGACACAACGACTCACGCAATTCACTATAAATTTAACACAGATGACATTTCTGTTGAGAGCATGGCAGCGCTTACTCAAGATCATCACAATCAATATCTCGAAATCAATACTCCTAAAATGAGAAAGCGATTTATCTATCAAGAACATGATATTTATATTGCCGAGCATCGGATTATTGGGAAGCTACATATTTTACAGCCGATAAGCAATGAAAATGACATTACAGAACCGTTAGAAATAACAGAGCAATTGAAAGACTTAGCCGAAGTTTTTAATAGCTGCTCACCAGAAATGGCTCGTATGTTTTCGATTATTCAAAGAGTAGCTATTACTGAGTTTCCAGTGCTTGTCCGCGGTGAATCTGGCAGTGGTAAAGAATTGGTAGCAAAAGCCATTCACGATTATAGCCAGCGCAAAAACAAAATTTTTGTAGCGATTAACTGTGCTGCTCTCAATGCCAATATTTTAGAAAGTGAGCTGTTTGGACATGTTAAAGGTGCTTTCACAGGAGCAATTCGTGACCATAAAGGCGTGTTTGAACGTGCCGCTGGTGGAACACTGTTTCTGGATGAAATTGCCGAGATTCCTTTAGAGCTTCAAGCTAAATTATTACGAGTGTTAGAAACAGGTGAATTTACGCCTGTAGGTGGTGAAAAACCGATTCAAGCCAATGTCCGAATTATTACTGCAACACATAAAGCTTTACGCGAAGAAGCTAAAGCCGGACGGTTCCGTCATGATTTACTCTACCGTTTACGCGTAATTCCAATTTTTATACCTCCACTCAGAGAACGAAAAGTCGATATTCCACTCATTGTCGATCAGATTTTAAAAGAAAGCTCAACTCAACTCGACACCATGCCTCGTCATGTCAATCAAAAAGCCATGCAAGTTCTTTTAAATTATGACTGGCCCGGAAATGTTCGTGAGCTTAAAAACACCCTACTTTATGCGTTAACGATGGCAAATGGTAAGGATGAGATTGAAGTTGAAGACTTACCAAATGAGCTTTTAAATGCTGACGATTACGTTAAATTGCCTGAGACAAATACCGAGCTTAGTCCAGAAAATGTGCAAGCTGCTTTAGAAAAATATGACCATAACCTGAATATGGTTGCTAATATTTTTGGTATTAGCCGTACAACGCTTTGGCGTTATAGACAAAAACATAAGCTTTAGCTAGGTATTTGTTAGATCTAAGGCGTATCATATTGCAGTTGGTTAGATCCATTAAATTCAAAGGCTTTCTATGATTGTTCGCGATAAAAGCAACGTTTTTAAACTCTTATTTGCATGGAAAGGAACTGTTCTACCCAAGGTCTTGCCAGCATTAAGTTTTGTTGTATTTATTTCAGCATGTGTAGTTTGGCTTTCTTATTATCATTGGATTCAAATCCCTACCGTACCCGCGATTGGATTTACTATTTTTGGTGTAATTCTTTCTATTTGTACTGGCTTTAGAAATAACGCCTGTTATGACCGTTGGTGGGAAGGCCGCAAACTTTGGGGTGCATTAATTGCTAATGCCAGACATATTGTTAGAGACAGCCATATTCTCACCAATGAACAACGTGAACATTTAATTCATCAGGTCTTAATTTTTAGTAATTTACTACGTGATCGACTGCGCCAGCAAACTGCTGAACCGACCAAATTTCTTGAACATGCGTATTTAAATAACTCTTCACTTGATTATTTAAATGAACATATTAATGCGCCTCAGTTTGTACTCGAAAACATTCAAAAAGATTTAGTTAAAATACTAAAGGACGGTGAAATTAGTGACATTATCTATAGCACGCTAAATCGACATATTATTGAGTTAGGCAATATTCAAGCAGGTTGTGACCGTATTGCCGGTACACCTTTACCCTACTCTTATTCTGTACTTTTACATCGCGCTGTTTATTGTTTCTGTTTCATATTACCGTTTAGCCTTGAAGCAGCTTTAGGTATTTGGACACCGCTTATTGTTGGCTTAATCGCGTATATGTTTTTAGGGCTAGATGCCTTAAGTGCTCAAATTGAAGAACCTTTTGGTTTGCAAGAAAATGATTTACCGCTCGATTCTATTGTACGTTTGATTGAACGTGAGTCTCTAAGCTCTTTAGGACAGCCATTACCTCCTATTATTGAAGCCAAAAACAACAATTTACTTTAATAAAAAAGAGCGATGATTCGCTCTTTTTTATAGGTTTAAGTGTCTATTTAGGGTTGTACAATAATCTTAACGGCTGACTCATTGTTGTGAATTAAGGTTTCAAAACCTTGTGAAATCAAATCATCCAGTTGAATACGCTGCGTAATAAAAGGTTCAAGATTTATTTTACCTTCTTCAACCAATTTAATGGTTTCTTGATGGTCATTTACATAGGCAATTGTGCCTCGTACATCAAGCTCTTTCATTACTACACTATGCACATTAATTGATGCTGGATGGCTCCAAATCGAAACAATAACGATCACGCCTGTTGGTTTCACTGCCGCAACCAAAGTATCTAATACCTTGTTAACGCTACTACATTCAAACGCGACATCAACACCATTGCCATTAGTGATTTTCATGACCTCAGAAACAACATCAACTTCTGATGGGTCTAAAATATAATCTGCGACTCCCGACTCTTTGGCTTTTTCTTTACGTTTTGCACTTAGCTCAGTAATGATGACCTTAAGCCCTTTCGCTTTTAAAATTGCCGAAAGCAATAAACCAATTGGGCCCGCACCGCCAACCAGTGCAATATCACCAGCTTTTGCACCACTACGTACGAAAGCATGATGCCCCACCGATAAGGGTTCAATTAAGGCTGCTTGATCTAGTGGAATTTTATTGGAAATTGGGTGCACCCAACGGCGTTTAACCGCAATTTTTTCCGACAAACCACCACCATGACCACCTAAACCAATAAAGTTCATATTTTTGGAAAGATGATAATTATCACTCGGTCCAGTCGGTACATCATCGGCCACAATATAAGGCTCTACCACCACATGCTGACCAATTTCAATGTCATCAACACCTTCACCTACAGCATAGACAACACCTGAAAACTCATGGCCCATGGTAATCGGTGCAGATTCACCTGAAATAGGATGTGGATGTCCACATGGTGGAATAAAAATTGGTCCTTCCATAAATTCGTGTAAATCTGTACCACAGATTCCACACCAAGCTACCTTAATGCCTACAGTGCCGGGAGTGACTTCTGGTTCAGGGATATCTTCAATACGAATATCGCCTCTGTCATAAAAACGCGCTGCTTTCATTATTATCTCCCTCAAATCAGGATGTTGTTTTAGCGATAGACTATTCCACCATCCGTTAAAATAGATTGACCCGTAATATAGTCCGAATCTTCACTTGCCAGAAAAGCAACTAATGCAGCTACATCATCTGGTGTTTGGGCTCTACCTAAAGCAATGCCTTCTACATACTTTTTATAAGTTTCACCTATAGTAGCACCAGTAATTTCAGCAAAACGTTTATCAATTTCAACCCACATGTCAGTTCCGACAATTCCGGGGCAATATCCATTTACCGTAATACCATGACTGGCATATTCTTTTGCCGCAGCTTGGGTAAGTGCTCGTACCGCAAACTTGGTTGCCGAGTAAATACCGAGTAAAGCAAATCCGTCGTGGCCTGCAATTGAACAGGCATTAATGATTTTACCTTTATGTTGGCGATGCTTAAATTTTGCAGCAGCAGCCTGTATTCCCCACAGTACGCCACCAATATTGATATCAACAATTTTTTGAAATTCATCAGGTGTGATATCCGCAATCGCCTGAACCTGTGCAATTCCAGCATTATTAATCATGACATCAAACCCGCCAAGTGTCTGCTCAGCATGATTTATAGCGGCATACACTTGCTCTCGGTCACTTACATCAGCAATAAATGTGCTCGCATTTACACCTAAAGCCTGAATTTCCTGCTGCACATCGTTCAGTCGATCTTGTTTCATATCCACTAATGCAATATGTGCCCCTTCTTGCGCCAAGCGCAGGGCAATCCCACGGCCAATGCCTTGAGCTGCCCCCGTCACTAAAACGACTTTATTTTTTAATCCCTTAACCATGTTCAACTCCTGTAAATGCAGAATTTCTACATATGAATCGCTCGTTGCATTGAAGCTAGAATGGATTCATGCATAGCTTCTGATAAGGTTGGATGCGGAAAAATCACCTGAGCTAAACTTTCATCAGTTGCTTCTAGGTATTTGGCAATAGCAAATCCTTGGATATGTTCGGTTACTTCATGGCCTACCATATGTGCACCAAGCAGTTCGCCCGTTTCTGAATGAATAATAGTTTTCACAAAACCTGACGCATCTCCAATTGCCAAAGCTTTACCATTTGCAGTTAAAGAAAACTTGCCGATTCGTACAGGTAAATTCCGAGCTTTTGCTACGTTTTCCGTTAAACCAATACTCGCCACTTGTGGATGAGTAAAAATACAACCCGGAATCTGGCTACGATCGAGTGAATGTACGTTTGCTACACCAGCAATTTTCTCGACACATATCATGGCTTCATGGCTTGCTTTATGGGCAAGACACGGTGCTCCAGCCACGTCACCAATCGCATAAAGCCCTGCTACATTGGTTTTACAATATTCATCAATTGCCACAAAACCTTGTGGATTTAGTTCTACACCTAAACGTTCTAGTCCTAACCCTGTGGTATTCGGCTGTACACCAATTGCCGAAAGCACACGGTCGAAAATAATCGTTTGAACGTCATTTGCCGTTTCAATTACACAGTGGACTTGATCATTTTCAATTTGAATACTTTGAACAACAGCATCGGTTAAGACCTTCATTCCTTTTTGTTCAAATTGCTTTCTGACAAATTGAGCAACTTCCCCATCTTCAGTTGGTAAAATTTGCTTGGCTAAATCAATAAGCGTGACCTGACACCCCAAGTCTTGATAAAGACTAGCAAACTCACTACCAATCGCACCCGAGCCCACAACGAGTAAACTTTTTGGTAATTGCTCTGGTACAAGCGCTTCTTTATAGCTCCAGACGTACGTTCCATCGACAGGCAGCTGAGGAACATGTCGAGCTTTAGCTCCTGTTGCCAAAATGATGTGTGGCGCACTTAAAGCTTGACTGTTACCTTGAGCATCGGTCACTTCAATTTTTTCTTTAGCCGTAAGCTGAGCACGACCATTAAACACTGTCACCTGATTCTTTTTAAGTAAATAATCGATGCCTTGTACTAACTGAGCTGACACTTGGCGGCTATGTTGCACAAGCTTTTGAATATCAAAATCAAGTTGAGATACCTGAAAACCAAACTGTCCAGCATGTTTAAACTGGTTTGCAAGCTCTGCCCCTGCAAGCAAAGCTTTAGTTGGAATACAGCCCCAATTTAGACAAATTCCGCCTAAATGTTGCTCTTCTACAATTGCGGTTTTTAAGCCGAGCTGGGCTGCGCGAATTGCAGCCACATACCCACCCGGTCCCGCGCCAATCACAATTAAATCAAATTGAGCTTCTGACATGCGGGTTCTCCTACACCAAAATTAAAGCAGGGTTTTCAACAAACTGCTTAAAGCTGGCCAAGAATTTCGCCCCAACTGCACCATCAATGACTCGGTGATCGCATGACAACGTCGCTGTGACAATCTCACGAACCACTACATTGCCATTTTCGACAACAGCGCGAAATTCAGAAGCACCTAATGCCATAATTGCACCTTGCGGTGGATTAATAATGGCATCGAACTGTTTAATGCCTAACATTCCTAAATTTGAAATGCTAAAGCTGCCGCCCTGAAACTCATCAGGTTGTAACTTGCCAGTCTTGGCACGCGTTGCCAAATCACGCATGTCATCAGAAATTTGTGCTAAAGACTTCTGATTTGCTGCTTTTACAATTGGTGTAATTAAACCATTTGGAATCGCTACAGCCACCGAAATATCCGCTTGAGAGAACTGTAAAATTGATTGAGTCGCCTCATCAAACTGAACATTCACCTCAGGTACTTTAATCAGTGCCGCCGCCGCCGCTTTAATTAACATGTCATTAATAGAAAGTTTGACTTGTGGAACAGTCTCATTAATTTGCTTTCGTAAATTTTGCAAAGCTTCCACGTTTAGATCGACCACTAAGCGGAAATGCGGTGCATTACGTTTAGCAGCCTGTAACCGTGAAGCAATCGCTTTACGCATACCATTCATCGCGACTGTTGTAATTGTCGATTGTGGTTGAGCAGCACATTGCACAGGTTGTTCATCTAACGATGTTGGATTGCTACGGTAATAAACCGCTTCAACGTCTTCTTTACAGACACGACCACGAGTACCTGAAACGCGGCAATCATTTAGGTTAATGCCCCATTGCTTTGCTAAACGGCGTGCTACAGGTGTCGCTGAAACTTGACTATCGTCGGCAGTAGATTTAACTACTTTAACTTGAGTTTGCTGCTTAACATTAGGCCACTGACCACCAGCAGCTTGTACAGCTTTCTGGATGTCTTGAACACTAATACGTCCTTCACGACCAGAACCTGTGACTTTTGCCAAGTTCACATTGTGCTTTTCTGCAAGCTTTAACGCATGCGGTGTGGCAAAGAACTCATCAGATGTTTGATAGCCTTGTAATGGCTCTGATACAGCGTAGTCACCTTTAGTAGCCTTTACTGGAGCTGAAGCACTTGCAGCTACAGACAGTGGTTGTTCTGTTTTTTCAACAACAGGTGCAGATGTTTCCGCCTTACTTTGCTCCGAAGGTGCTTCCGGGGCTTTAGGTGCTGAACCACCTAGTGATGCGATAAACTTTTCAACTTCTGCATCAGAAATTTCACTTTCAGCACATACAGCAATAAGCCCACCAACAGGTAAAGTATCACCATCTTTTGCTAAAATTTTACGGAGCGTTCCAGCAAAAGGCGCTTCTAACACATTGACGATTTTTGTGGTTTCAATTTCACAAATTTCATCGCCCTTATTAAAGCTATCACCCTCTTTAATCAACCATTGGGCGATCGTGCCTTCTTCCATGGATAATCCCCATTTCGGGATCTCCAGCGTTTTAATTTCGCTCATCCTAAGCCTCCAATGTTTTTCGCACAGCTTGCTCAATACGCTCTACACTTGGAATCCATTCTTTTTCTAAAACTGGAGAGAATGGAACAGGCGTATGTGGTGGCGTTACGAGTTCAACAGGTGCTTTCAAATAGTGGAAACCTTTTTGTGCGACCAGTGCGGCAACATCATGCCCAAAGCCACAGCGTGCCGCTGATTCATCCACAATAACTACACGCCCAGTCGATGCAACAGACTCTAAAATTCCTTCTTCATCCAGAGGGGAAATCGTACGAGGGTCTACTACTTCAACTGAAATACCATCTTTTGCCAGTTTGTCTGCTACTTCATTGGCGCGGTGTACCATCAGGCCTAAAGCAATAATGGTCACGTCTGTGCCTTCGCGGGTGTAATTTGCTACACCAAAAGGAATGGTATAAGCATCATCTGGAACTTCACCTTTAATGTCATAAAGCATTTTATGTTCACAGAACACTACAGGGTCATCATCACGAATAGCCTGAATTAATAGCCCTTTCACATCATATGGGCTAGATGGAACCACAACTTTTAAGCCCGGAACCGCGGCAAATACGTTATATGGTGACTGAGAATGCTGGGCTGCCGCAGAAAAACCTGCACCAATCATGCCACGTACAACCATGGGTGCTTTTGCTTTTCCACCAAACATATAACGGAATTTAGCGGCTTGGTTATAGAGCATGTCATGACACACGCCGTAGAAATCCATAAACATTAAATCGGCAACAGGACGTAAACCTGTTGCAGCAGCACCAGCGGCCATACCAATAATTGCAGACTCGGTAATTGGCGTATCAATAACACGTTCCGAACCAAACTCTGTCCATAAACCTTTGGTTACGCCCAATACACCACCGAAACCTTCTAATTGGTTTTCTTCAGTGTTTTTACCGCCGTGCCCACCGCGGACATCTTCACCAACAACAAATACGGTTGGATCACGGCGCATTTCTGATTCAATGGCTTCTTTAATTGCATTACGAAAACTTTTATTTGGCATCTTTACTATTCCTTTAGTAAGAGACATAGACGTCAGTAAGGAGTTGTTCTGGTTTCGGATATGCCGCAGCACGAGCTTTTGCAACGGCATCATCAACATTTGCCTTTGAAGCTGCATCAATCTCGTCTAGTTTGGCTTCATCAATTTTGCCTTTGACTTTCTCACGGAAAATTTTTAAAGGATCTTTATTTTCTTTGATGAACTCGACTTCTTCTTTAGAACGAATCAAGCCAGGGTCACCTTCGAAGTGGCCATAAAAACGGTTTGTGATGGTTTCAATCACGCTTGGACCTTCACCACGACGTGCACGTTCAATGGCAGTTTGAGCGGCTTCATAAACGGCAAAGAAGTCTGTACCATCAACTTTAACTGCCGGTAAACCGAACCCAGCTGCACGACCAGCTATGTCTTTGCTTCCTACTGCGTAATCATGACCAGTCCCCTCACCAAAGCCGTTATTTTCAAAAACGAAAATCACAGGAAGTTTAAGAACAACAGCCATGTTCATCGCTTCAAAAGTAAGGCCTTGGTTTGAGCCACCATCACCTGTAAAAGACAGTCCGACACCGCCAGTCTTTAAGGTTTTCGCTGTCAACGCTGCACCAATTGCTAAAGGAGGCCCACCGCCCACAATCCCGTTGGCACCGAGCATACCTTTATCTAAATCGGCAATATGCATAGAACCGCCTTTTCCACGGCAGAGTCCGTCATCTTTACCAAAAATTTCCAGCATCATGCCGTGAATGTCACAGCCTTTTGCAATACAGTGTCCATGTCCACGGTGTGTTGAAGTGATATAGTCTTTGTCGGTTAAATTTTCGCAAATCCCGACTGCTACAGCTTCTTCACCACTGTATAAGTGAATAAAGCCAGGAATATCACCATTGGTATTTTCTTCGTGAAGTCGATCCTCAAATTCACGAATATCGCGCATGCGTTTATATGCTGCGAGTAATTGCTCTTCCGTTAATTGCATATCCTTTTCCTTTATTATCTTGATTATTAAAAATCAACCAAGTTTCAGCGAGAGTTATATATTTCGCTATAAATAATAAAGCTCAATTTAATTTAACATGCTATTAGACTAAAAAGTTTTAAATGGTTTTTATGGCTATTAATTTTTATTTATCACAAACTTACACCGAAAAAATAAAATTAAAAAATTTTAATTAATTTCATACACTTGTAAAACAAACCTTTAACCAACCTTTATTAATTTATAATATTTGCTGTGCACTATACGCATTAATAAATTCTTTATTTCTTATTTATAGAAATAAGGTTTTTATTATAACCAGTCAAGTTGCAAATTAATTTAATATAAAATGGAATTTTATATATGGACTTAAAAAGGCAAATAGAGACAGGTATTAAGTTAAGAGGAATAGATAAAGTTTCTCGTATTCCTATTAAAATTTTACCTACCGAAGAACTACCTAAAAAACCTGAATGGATTCGAGCAAAAATAACTGATTTCGAAGAAATTCAACGTATCAAAAATTTATTACGCCAACAAAAGCTACATAGTGTTTGTGAAGAAGCCGCATGTCCAAATCTACCTGAATGTTTTGGTGGTGGTACGGCAACATTTATGATTATGGGAGATATTTGTACAAGACGTTGCCCTTTCTGCGATGTAGCACATGGTCGTCCAATGCCTTTAGATGAAAATGAACCTAAACATCTAGCTGAGACGGTCGCTAACCTAAACTTAAAATATGTAGTCATTACCTCTGTAGACCGTGATGATCTACACGATGGTGGTGCAGCACATTTTGTGAAGTGTATTGAAGAAATCAGAAACCGTTGTCCAGATACGCTAATTGAAATTTTAGTTCCGGACTTTCGTGGCCGTTTAGAAACAGCACTCTCTACATTAAGCTTATCACCACCCGATGTATTTAATCATAATATTGAGACAGTACCGCGTTTATATAAAGCAATGCGTCCCGGTTCTGACTATCAGCATTCATTAAATTTATTAAAACGTTTAAAAAAATACTGTCCTGATATCAAAACTAAATGCGGTCTAATGGTAGGGCTAGGAGAAATTGAAGCTGAGGTTATTGCTCTACTCAACGATTTAAAAGATCATGATGTAGATTTAGTGACTATTGGACAATATTTACAGCCCTCTAAATCACATGCCCCTATTCACCGGTTTGTGAATTTACAAGAATTTGAAAGATACACTCAGCATGGTCAGCGTTTAGGCTTTAAAAATATCTGGAGTGCGCCGATGGTCCGTTCTAGCTATTTTGCCGATCGGCAATATTTCGGAGAACCTGCCCCAAAGCCATTTTCAAGAGAGGATGTTTTGTCATAGGGCGAGGCGAAATAACAAAACTTACCCAATAGGATAATAGTCAAACCGTTTAAAATTATTTAAGGTAAATGAAATAACGAGGAAATAGTCACAATAAGAAAGCTAAACCTGTTGAGCGGCCACGGATACGCCATTTCAACGATAAAGGAACTTCGATATGGATATGTCAAAACAATTATTATTGCCTTCTACAGACAACCTTCCGTCTTTCTTTAGACCGGAAACAATCTCTGAAACCCCTTGTTTAGGAAAAAAGCCGTCACTCGATCTAGATGCGGCTCCTATATTTGATCTAGATCATGAATGGCAACATTCCTTGTTTGGTCGTTCAATCCAAGAGTGCCATAGAAATTTGATGCACATTGCTGAAGATGCAGATATGGCAATTGGGGTGACTGACCCTCACGGTACTTTACTCTGGACATGGAGTAGTACACCTATGCGTTCATCTGCTGAACAAGTCCATTTTGTTGAAGGTGGGCAATGGTCAACTCAAGCGGTTGGTCAAAATGCAATTGGTCTTGCCCTAAATACGCATTCTGCAAGCTGTGTTTATTCACATGAAAACCAGATGAACAGCGTTAGAGACTGGGTATGTTATGCAGCCCCAATCACTGACGCAAATACAGGCCAGTTTTATGGCATTATGAACTTATCAACTAAATATCAAAAGCATAACTCACTTGGAATTTTAGCTGTTGAACGCTGCGCCGATATTGTAAAACAAGCCATTCAACTTCATCAAAAGAACATTTTATATATTAAGGCGCTAGGCACGCCTAAGGTTCAATACAATCAACATGGCTTGACACTCACGCAGCGCCAAATCGAAATTTTATGTATTCTTGCTTTATGTCCGGAAGGCATAAACTTAGAAGAGCTTCACTATGCCTTATATGGCGATCGACCAGTGAGTACCACTACACTAAAAGCTGAGCTCTCACAGCTTCGAAACCTGATTCCCGATGTGATCGAGTCACGACCATATAGACTTAACTGTGAAATTCAATGTGACTTTCTCATGGCTGAGCAAGCACTAAACTTAGGTTTTACTGCAACCACTTTAACACTGTATAGAGGTAGTTTTTTAGCCAAGTCAGAAAGTCCATTTTTGTGTGCTTGGAGAGATTGCTTTGATGCCCGCTTGAGTCATGTGATTTATCAAATTGATGATGTAGACCAACTATTACGTGTGGTTAGCCGTGTTCCCGACCGTGTTGATGCCGTTGAACGCTTACTTGAGCTTCTGCCTGAAGAAACACCTTATCGGGCAAAGCTCTTAAAATTGCTTGAATAAAATAAAAGGGAGAATATGTAGAATATTCTCCCTTTTTAAGATGAGATCAAGCAGAGGCTTGAAGCTGTACTCTATAGCAATCGTCTAAAGCTAATTCATAATACCGCAGCCCTTCTTCCGCCGCATGAAATGCTTTTTGCTGCCAATCAGGACGTTCATTACACAAACGTTTAATCAGCTCCATGGCTTCATAAGGATGTAAATCATCATAATGAGCATGTGCACGTAACCAGGCTAAAGAACGCTTATCAATGGTAACTTCCGGATGATCCGTATAAGCGTGTATGCCTTTATAGACTTGAATAGACCAGTCACCTGTCGCCCATTCAATTGCTAAATTGGTCGCTGCCAGACATTCAGCCAAGTTGCCACGATGACTCATATTCCAAAGAAAATGATTCACCGCATTCATCGAAGCTGGTGGGCGAACACTATCGAGTTGTTCTACCGTTAATCCAAAACCTCTAGCCCAATCCCGATACCACTGTAAATGGCGCTCTTCGACCTTAATATTTTGAATTAACCAATCTCGTGTTTCTGTTACACCCGGTTCAGCAAAAGCAGTCGCCTTAGCTAACGCACCAGCCATATATGACGGGAAATGTGCTACCAGTGGATAGAAATTAAGTAAAGCATAACGGAAACTTTCTAGGCTCAATCCCCCATTGGCCATTTCAGTAAAAAACGGATGTTTACTCACCCGCTCCTTAACCGGTAAAAGATCATCCCAAAACCGCTGAGACCATTCATTATGCGCTGTAATTTCTAAACTCATTCCATATTGATTTAAAGCAGTCATTGCTAATTTTCCTATTTATATGACAGCAATCATCTGTACTTCACGGCTATAAGTCTATCCGAAAATGATAAAGATACAATCTTTAATCGACCATTAGTAATTTTTTCTCAAAGGTTTTGAATCTTTAGATAATTGTGACGCTAATCATTGAAATGTCGTGATTTTTATCACAATAAGGGCCTATAAAAATCATTACTTTTTTAAAAAATCTGTATTATTATTTTGAATAAACCACACAATATATAACCAATATTTTTAGATGGAACTTTAATAAAACAAGTCGCATTTTATGCCAACTTCCAATATAGAGAGCATTAATTATGAAGTTGCAAGGTTCCAATATATTGGGACAGGAACAAATAGATTTATTAACCACACGCGGATTAAATTTCGTATGGTTTCCAAAGCAACTTGAAACGATCTATCGTTTTCAATATCAAAATGGTGCGGCCTATGAGTTTCGCTATAGAGCACCTATTATTTTAATATTATATTTATTTTTAAGCTTTGGTATATACCAAGTCTTACCAACCGACCAAGTTTTATCCTGGTTAAGCTATTATTCTTGGGTAGGTATAATTGTTTTAATTGCATGGATTTTATCGTTTATTAAAAAATTAAATCAGTGGTTTGATTATTATGTCGGAATTGGCTCTGCTTCCGCTGTCGCTATCACCTTTATTTTAATTAACGTTTTAGAAAATGGCCAAGATAATGTACTTTTTCATGCAGCAATGATGTATGCGATTGTGATTATCTATGGTGCGGTAGGTATGCGCTTTTATACTGCGATCATTGCAGGATGGGTCGGTGGTTTAGTTGGTATTTTAGTCAGTACTTATGTGAAAGGCGACATAGATTGGACCTTTTTGAATCGCACATATACGTTTAGTAGTTTCTTAGGAATGACGCTTGCGTATGCTACAGACCGTCAACACCGAGAAAACTATTTACAAAACTGTATGATTGAGCTCAACCGTATTGAACTCATGCAACAAGCGCAGCAGTTGTCTTTGCTTTCACAGCAAGATGCTTTAACTGGGCTTGCTAACCGACGTTATCTTGATGAAACACTGGACAATGAATGGCGTCGTGCACTGCGCCATGAAACACCACTGACTATTATGATGTTGGATATCGACTTCTTTAAACCCTATAACGATACCTTAGGACATCTTAAAGGTGATCAGTGCTTAAAAGATATTGCGACCGCAATTTCTTCAATTGCTGCTCGTAGTGGAGATTTAGTTGCCCGTTATGGTGGTGAAGAATTTTTACTTCTCTTCCCCATGACCAATGCTCAGCAAGCTCAGATTCAAGTCGAAAGATTAATGAACGCAATTAAAAAAATTGCCATTGTTCATCCATGTAGTAGCGTTTCACCATACGTAACCATTAGTGTGGGTGTGGCAACCACAATTCCACGTTTAAATGATTCAATTTCTGCCTTTGTTAGCCGTGCAGATCATGCACTCTATCAAGCAAAAACAAATGGTCGCAATCAGTATCAAATTGCTGTAAATCAAGAACAAATTGTAGATTTAACTTAATTATTCATGGGTCTATTTAATTAAAAAATTGCGCTCAATAACAATAAAAAAGCCACATACTTTGAGTTATGTGGCTTTTTTACGTCAACCAAGTCTCTATGGTTCAATAGGTGCAAATGGAGGAACAACATCTGCATTTTGAGCACGATTTCGCAAGAAATGGTCCATTAAAACTATTGCTAACATTGCTTCAGCAATTGGAGTTGCTCGAACGCCCACGCACGGATCATGACGGCCTTTAGTTAACACATCAGTATCTTCACGATTTAAATTAATCGTTTTACCTGGAGTAGTAATACTTGCAGTCGGTTTTAGTGCAATCGCCACACGAATAGTCTGGCCACTTGAGATACCGCCCAAAATACCACCAGCATGATTCGCCAAGAAGCCCTGACTCGTCAATTCATCACGTGTTTCATGACCAAACTGACCTGCTACAGCAAAACCATCACCAATTTCAACACCTTTAACCGCATTAATACTCATCATGGCATGTGCGATATCAGCATCTAAACGGTCAAAAACAGGCTCACCCCAACCTACAGGAACTTTCTCAGCTAAGATTTCTAGCTTAGCGCCACAGCTGGTGCCTTGTTCACGTAAAGACGTAACCAATGCTTCAAAACGAGGAACAGCGTCTGCATCGCCACAGAAAAACGGATTATTTGGAACTTCATTCCAATCGAGTTTTTCGGCAACTTCGTTACCAATTTGAGTGACATGACCACGAATCAAGACACCAAATTTTTCTGCTAAATATTTCTTCGCAATAGCACCAGCTGCAACACGCATAGCAGTTTCACGAGCACTTGAACGGCCACCACCACGATAATCACGGAAACCATACTTTTGTGTATAAGTATAATCCGCGTGACCCGGTCTAAAGGTTTGCGCAATATTCCCATAATCTTTCGATTTTTGGTCAGTATTACGAATGAGTAAACCAATTGGTGTACCTGTGGTTTTACCCTCAAATACCCCTGAAATGATTTCAACTTGATCAGGTTCTTTACGCTGGGTAGCAAATTTCGATGTACCAGGCTTACGGCGGTCCAAATCTATTTGCAGATCTTCTGCTGTTAATGCAAGGCCTGGTGGCACTCCATCAACAATTGCCATTAAACCAACACCATGCGATTCACCGCATGTGGTTACACGAAAGAGTTGTCCAATAGTGTTCCCTGCCATACGTACAACTCCTTAAGCTTGTTCTGCAAATAATTTTCTATAACGACGACATTGTTCAGCAGTCAAAGCAAAAATACCTGAACCACCTTTTTGGAAAGTAAGCCAGTTAAACTCAACAGTATTGAAGTTCTGACGCATAGCCCATTCAGAGTTACCCACTTCAATGACAATTAAACCATCTTCAGTTAAATAATCTGCTGCTTGAGCAAGCATTTTACGCACGAGGTCTAAACCATCTTGGCCTGCTGCCAATGCAAGCTCAGGTTCGTGCAAAAACTCTTCTGGTAAGTCAGCCATATCTTCGGCATCAACGTACGGAGGATTACTTACAATTAAATCGTACTGGTTTTCAGCTGGAATCTTGGCAAACAAGTCAGATTCAAGTAATGCAACTTGATATTGCTTATTGTGATGTTCAACATTAATCGATGCTACTTCTAAAGCTTCTTTAGAAATGTCTGTTGCATCTACTTCTGCGTCTGGATAAGCATAAGCTAAAGCCACTGCAATACAGCCAGAACCTGTACACATATCTAAAATACGTTGTGGTGTCTTAGGCTTGGTATTTTCTGGTAGGTTGTTGAGTGCTTCACGCATTTGACCATTTTCATCTAAACAATATGGTGCAAAACGTTGCTCAATTAACTCTGCGATTGGTGAACGCGGAATAAGTACACGTTCATCTACATAAAATGGCTTATTAAAGAAGTAAGCTAAATTTAATAAATAAGAAGTTGGAATACGGTCATTAATACGACGTTCTAACAAACTTAAGAATTCTGCTTTTTCACTTGGTAAAAGTTTAGCATCTAAAATCTCTGCGTCTGCTGACCATTCAAGAGATAAGGTTTGTAAAACTAATGCAGAACTTTCTGCAAAATAATCTTCAGTACCTTGTCCTAAATGTGCATCATGTTGACGTAATGCTGATACCCCAAAACGAATAAAATCTCGAATTGTAGATAAATTTTCAGCAGCTTCCTGTAAATGTTCAGGGCTAATCGTCGGTCGCTCCACTTAGGCGTCTCCAAAGGCAAATTTTGCAAAGTGACTATTCTACTGAGTGAGACAAAGCAACGCAACGCTTTGCCTTGTGAAGCAGTGTTTTACACACCTATCTCTAACAATCTCAGCTTAAAATCAGAATACTTTGTTTTAATTAAGAAATAATGAACTTTATAAGTAGCGCAATATGTAGTCTCTGAAACAAAAAAGCGGCCTTTAAATACTGACCGCTTATCAACTCTAGTTGGCTTAAAGCTTAAGCTTTTCTGCAACATAGTCAGAATCTTTATCACCACGACCCGACAGATTCACCACAATCATGGTTTCTTTCGGTAGCTTTGGTGCTTCACGAATTGCCCATGCCACAGCGTGTGAGCTTTCAAGCGCAGGAACAATTCCTTCTACACGAGATAAGGTCATAAAAGCATCCAAACATTCTTGGTCAGTTGCAGTGCTATATTCCACACGGCCTAAATCTTTTAAGAAACTATGCTGAGGACCAACACCAGGATAGTCCAATCCTGAAGCAATAGAATGTACGGGTAACGGTTCACCAGCTTCATTTTCAAGCACGTAACATGCCATACCATGAATTTGACTTGGTTTACCTAATGTTAGAGTTGCTGAGTGCATATTGGTGTCTAACCCATGTCCAGCGGGTTCCACCCCAACCAGTTTTACATCTGAATCATTTAAAAATGCGGTAAAGGCACCAATCGCATTTGAACCACCACCAACACATGCCACCACATAATCTGGATTTTTTCCAAAGCGCTGATGTGTCTGATCTTTAATTTCATTGCCAATAATTGATTGAAAATCTCGAACCATTTTAGGAAATGGATGAGGACCAACCACAGAACCAATTGCATAAATAAAGTTTTTAGGGTCTTTTAAATATTCTTCAAACGCACTATCTACAGCATCTTTTAAGGTTGCTGTACCACGAGTGACTGAAACTAAATGAGCACCCAAAATTTTCATTTTGACCACGTTTGGATGTTCTTTTTCAATATCAACTTGCCCCATATGAATTTCACATGGAATACCCACTAGAGCACAAGCCGTTGCTAAAGCCACCCCATGTTGACCCGCACCCGTCTCGGCAATGACTTTCTTTTTGCCCATATACTTAGCAAGTAGAGCCTCACCTAAACAGTGATTGATTTTATGGGCACCGGTATGATTTAAGTCTTCACGCTTTAAATAAATTTGCGCGCCACCTAACTGCTCAGAAAGACGTTTTGCATGAAATAAAGGACTTGGACGTCCTACATAATTTGCAAAGAGGTCTGATAATTCATTTTGAAATTCTGATGTATGGCGAATTTCTTCATAAGCAACATTAATTTCATCCATTGCTTCTTTTAAATGCGGAGGAATAAATTGACCTCCATACTCACCAAAAAATCCTTGTTCATTCGGCAAAGCAATACCATTAATTTGATGTTGCATATCATCCCTCTTTTTAAATTATTAAAGTTATCAAGTTTATCGAGAAAGGTAACGCGTCAGATCCTCAATGCCTTTTAGGGTCATTGGGTACATATGGTTTTCAAAAATCTCTTTAATCCAACCAATCGTTTGAGTGTAATGCCAATACCCTTCTGTTTCAGGATTTAACCATGCTGTTTTATCAAAATGTTGACGTAGGCGACGTAACCAAACCTCACCTGTTTCATCATTCATATATTCAACCGAGCCACCTACCGATTTCAGCTCATACGGTGCCATACTGGCATCTCCCACCACAATTACACGATAGTCGCGTCCATAAGTATGGAACAAGTCCCACGTATTCATGCGGGTTGCTGTTCTTCGGTAGTTATCTTTCCAAACATAGTCATAAAGACAGTTATGAAAATAAAAGTATTCAAGTGTTTTGAATTCTGTTTTAGCTGCGCTGAATAACTTTTCACATTGGGCAATGTGTGCATCCATCGAACCGCCAACATCAAACAACATGAGTACTTTGATTCGATTACGACGCTCTGGCACCATTTGAACATCCAAGATACCTTGCTTGGCTGTTTCCCGAATTGTTCCGTCAACATCTAGCTCTTCAGCTGCACCTTGGCGAGCAAATTTGCGTAACCGTCGCAAAGCAATTTGCATCTGACGAGTACCAAGGACTTGGTCATCATCTAGGTTTTGGTATTTACGCTGCTCCCAGACTTTAACCGCCGAACGCTTACGACCCGGCCCACCAATTCTGACGCCTTCTGGATGGTCACCAAAAGCGCCAAAGGGTGAAGTTCCACCTGTGCCCACCATACGGTTACCACCTTGGTGTTTTTTATGCTGCTCGCGTAGACGTTCCTCTAGCATTTTCATCAGTTCTTCTAAAGAACCTGCTTTTTGAAGTTCAGCTCTTTGCTCTGGTGTTAAATGCTTTTCGAGAAGTTCTAAATCAAACCAGTCTTTTGGTAGTTTATGGACTTGCTTGAGTAACTCATCGATATCAAAGGTTTCTATGCCATCAAAGTAATCTTTCATGGCACGATCGAACTTATCAAAAAAGCGTTCATCTTTAACTAAAATTGTTTTAGCAAGTTGATAGAACTCTTCCTGATCGGCAAAAACTAAGCCTTCACTCACCGCACGATTTAAGTCAATGAGTTCACGAGTTGTAACTGGAACACCATATTTTCGTAAGGTGTAAAATAACCGCACAAACATGGGTTATTCCCTCCTTTAACGTCGTGACATGAAAGCCAAACGCTCAAGCAGTTGCACATCTTGTTCGTTTTTAATGAGTGCGCCATACAAAGGTGGAATAGCTTTTGATGTATCTCGATTACGTAGTACATCTTCTGGCATATCATCTGCCATAAGCAGACTTAACCAATCGATCAGTTCAGATGTAGATGGTGGTTTCTTCAAGTTAGGAATTTCACGGAGCTTGAAGAAAACTTGAAGCGCTTCATTTACCAAAGTCGCAGAGATATTTGGGAAATGTACCGAGATAATTTCACGCATAGTTGCTTCGTCTGGAAACTCAATGTAGTGGAAGAAGCAACGACGCAGGAACGCATCTGGTAATTCTTTTTCATTATTTGAAGTAATAATTACGATTGGACGTTGAGTAGCCGTAATCGTTTCGCCTGTTTCATAAACATAAAAAGACATTTTATCAAGTTCATGTAACAAGTCATTTGGAAACTCGATGTCCGCCTTATCAATTTCATCAATTAAAAGCACACAACGCTCTTCACTGGTGAAAGCTTCCCACAGTTTACCGGGCTTAATATAGTTCTTAATATCGTAAACACGATCATCACCCAATTGGCTATCACGCAAGCGAGACACAGCATCGTATTCATATAAGCCTTGCTGTGCCTTAGTTGTTGACTTAATGTGCCAAGTGATGAGTTTTAAACCGAGGCTTTCTGCCACTTGCTCAGCAAGTAAAGTTTTACCTGTACCCGGCTCGCCTTTAACCAATAAAGGCTTTTGCAAAGCACGAGCTGCTTTTACAGCAAGTTTAAGACTATCAGTCGCGATATATTGATCTGTACCGGTAAAATGTTGGGTATCAGCAGACATGTAGAGACCTTATTTTTCTATTTCAATGGTTAGATGGAACGCATGCTTTTGTTTGTTGTATATTTTGACCAACAATAGCCAATAACCAAACCTAGACCGATTACAAATAGAATTAAGGATAAATTTGACCAGATTAAAGGACTGTCTTTCGTTAAAACACCAAACAGTAGTCCAAAAATAGCTGGTGCTACAGATGCATTCGGCCCTTCCGAAACGGTTGGCGTCACCAAAATAGCAAAAACAACTAACCAGCTTATTGCACCAAAAGTAGCAGGTAAGCGGCGCATTAAACGCCACCAACACCACAAGGCAATAATAGCGCCAACGCCATAAGCTGTTAAAGCAATGATCTCTTCAGGAATTGCATCGAGAGAAGAAAGTAATTGATTTAAAACTCCAGCTTGATCTTCACGCACCACGTAAGCCCTCTGGTTCAACTGCATTTGGGTTAATTAGCCCTTCTGGCGGCATCTGAATAAAGAAACCTTTTGTTTGTAATGAGTCTAGAACATGTAAAACATTTACACGCGCTAATTTACGTGTTGGAGCTAATTCTAAATGCATGACAAACGTTGCACGACCAAATGCTTGTAAAACAGCTTCTGGAACTTTTTCAAACGGATCAGTTTGCTCCGTATCATCAGGATAGTTTGGACGAGCAATATAAATGTACATTTCATCTTTTTTGCTCGATCTATAAATATCACAGTGCATTTCAAATCAACTCTTGAACTAAGGACAGCATACATGAAAAAAAACAACAGACACACGCAGGTTTGTTTACGCATCAGTCGTTTTTTCTTTTCTTGCGAAATATTAACCCACAACAATCATCAAGGTCGATAAATAACTTTTAATTTTCTAAAGTTTTAAATTTTTCAACCTTTATTAAGCTGTTAATTTTACATAAAAAATCTTTTTATTTACTTTTATAAAATGAAAAAATTACATTTTAAAAACAATAAAACTCAGCTCAAAACAGATTGAACTCAGCTTAATTTATTGAAAATAATAAATTTAATTTAACTAAAATTTAAAATAAGTTCTAAATAAGATTCAACTTATGCATACAGGATAAGACATTATTTAACCGATTTTAAATTCGAATGTGTTTCAATAGTAGAAGATCTTAAAACAAAATACGGAGGTCTATGCTATGTCTCGTGGCGATAAATCATCTTATACAGCAAAGCAAAAGCGTCAGGCTAAACATATTGTTGAGAGTGAGGTAGATAGAGGTCATTCTCAAGAAGAAGCTGAACGTATTGCATGGTCTACTGTCAATAAACAAGATGGCGGTGGCAAGAAAAAAACACATTAAAATTACTACTGGATACTTCTTTGGTTAACTTGATGACTAAAGAAGTATCCTACTAATAAGCTAAACAAAGATTTTAAAAGACTCTTGCACTCTGCATATAGTCATTACTCACCTGATTTAAAGCACTCAAAATTATGCTGTCATCTTGAGTAAGTAAGGCTTTATTTAAATGACTCATGTAATTCATTAACGTTTCTTTAGAAGCTTGCGCAAACTCGGTAGTCACTGCTTCATCTTCATATAAGATGACATAACTACGAGCAAACCCATAAATGAGATAAGTTGCTGCTTTTTCATTTAAATCTGAAGATTGCTTGAGATACTGCTCACACACATTTTTTAAGTTTTTAAATGCATCTGTACCAGTAGATTGATTTTTGAAAGATGAAAGTATTGTTTGGAAGTTCATATCCATATTCCACTCAAAAAGTAAAGCTACAGAAGAAGCATAAACCTGTCAAACAATATATTGATTTTTATAAATTTAGATTGTAAAAAATTATAAGAAACGCCCTAAAGTATGGGCGTTTGATTGCACAAAAGTTTAGAAACTAACTTCAATATTGACCGTTGTACCAGACTGTTCAATATTGGTTGAAACATTGAAACCTCGCGTCTTTAGCTCTTCCTCTACCTGTGTAATATGTTCAGGATGCAAAGCATCTATTGGAAATTGAAACACTGCTCGACGTTTACCTTCTTTCGAGATTTCCTCAGTTCCAGTTAAGATTTTTTCCAACAATATTGCTTGATCTATTTTGACATCTTTAGCATTTTTTCTTGCCTGTTCAGCATTAAAATTATTAGTCATGTTTATCTCTCTAGTTATTAGTAACTTTCATTTATAGCATAAAAAATTAATCTCAATATTAACTTATTATTGATTTTAAAAACTTTTTACGGCTGTACAAATAAAATTAGAGGCCTCCTCTCCCCGAGAAGGCCTCTATATTTCTGCACCGAAACAAACTTATAGTTATATATTGTTTATTTTGAAATTGTTTTTCTTGATGCCAAGAATATACAGACCTGTATATATACGCAATTGAATTTTTCTCACGAATAAAGTTAATTTAATTCAGCATAATCATATGAAATTAAGATTAACTCATATTTATAGTATTTAAACTTTAAAAAAACCTAAGAATATAAAGTACAACTAAATAAAAGATTAAATTTATAAAGATAGACTTATAAAAAGGCTTTATTTTAAAGTAAAATTAACCACTATTATTTGAGCAAATATTAATCAAATAACTTATTTTTAAATACAAAGTGCTCATTTGAACTGAAAACACATTGGTAAATTTAAAATAACAGAGTTGCTTTCTCTTCTGTAAATAGTTGAATAAGTGGTTTGGTGAGCAATTCGTAGCGCCAACCGAGCAAGTAATCGGGTAAATCTTGTTCATCACCTTTAGAAAGTACATGCTGATGAATTGCATTTAACCATTTCTTACGCAGTAAAACTTCTTTCGGAATGGAGGTTTGCTCTATAGCATTTGCAATTAACGCATCCATTTTATCTAGAGTTTCTCTTGACGTAATTTTAAAAGGTTTAGCAATTTTAGTCGGCCATTGCCCTTCTACTGGCAAATCCTTTAAAAGATCCAGAATAATTTTGCCATATTCACGGACAACATTTGGACGGATATCCCTTACTTGAGATAATTGAAAATTATTACGTGGATTTTTTTCGACCAAATCAATCATTGTCGAATTTCTAAGGATAAAACTACGTGGCTGATTGGTTGCTTTAACTATATGTTCGCGCCATTCACTTAAATTCTGCAATTGCATTAATTGACGGCGTGAATGTCGATAGTTGCCTACATCTGTATAGAGTAATGACGTTGGTGTTTCCCTAATAATTTCTTTGGTTAGACTACTACAGTCTTCAAGAACATATTCATAAAGCCCTTTTTGCTTAAGCTGATCCTTAATATGGTTAGCCAACTGCATAAGGTATAAAACATCATTTGCTGCGTAGCATAACTGTTGAGGAGACAAAGGTCTTGCTAACCAGTCAGATCGAGTTTGGTCTTTTTCAATGTCAATCTCTAAACAAAGCTTTAAAGCACCTTGATAGCTTACTTGTAAACCATGCCCTAAAAAGGAAAGTCCAACTTGAGTATCAAAAACATTTAATAGGTTTTGTTCATCAGCATAGTGATAGATTAAATCGATATCTTCACCACATGCGTGAAAAATATTTTGTTGAGCAACAAAGATTTTTTTCCAAAACTCACTTAAGTCTAGCGACACGCCATCCAGCAAATATACGTTTCCGTTGACATTGACTTGACATACTCCAAGTTTAGGCCAAAGGGTATCAACCTTAATAAATTCTGTATCAAGTCCATACGTTGAACATTGATCCATTTGTTGAAGAACATCAACCAATTCGGTTTGCTGTTGGATAAACTGAAACATGCTTTCTCAAGTAAATGCAAAGAGTGCTTTAAACTCTGGTATATATAACATAGCAATAGAAAAATGCTACTGAATCCATGATGAATAATCTATTTTTGAACAATTTTCCAAAAAAGAGATAATTTTTTGATCATTATTTTAAATTTTTCAATTTAAGATCCTTATAAAAATTTATTTTTTACAAACAGCTTTTTTAATTTATATATTCATTAAGCCATTTTAAAAATATGTTTTTGTCTTTTAAAAAGATTTCTTTAATAATAAAACTTATATTTTAAAAAAAAATCTTTGAAATAAGCACCGAGGTACTTATTTCATACGCATACGGTTATGCACCGCCTGACTTAATGTATGACTATCAACATATTCAAGCTCACCACCTTGTGGTACACCTTGAGCAATACGTGTCATGTGAATAGGTAAATGCTTCGTCGCTTCAACCAAATAATGCGCTGTCGCCTGACCTTCTACAGTAGCGTTAGTTGCCAAAATGACTTCTTCGATAGTACCTTGGCTTAAACGTTGAATGAGGTAAGGAATACCTATTTCTTCTGGCCCAATTCCATCTAATGGAGAAAGATGCCCACCCAACACATGGTATTTACCACGGAAACTACCACTTTGCTCAATTGCCATCACATCTGCCGGAGATTCAACCACACAGAGCAGTTGATCATCTCTTTCTGTTGAAGCGCAAATATCACAAATTTCGTGCTCTGTTAAAGAGTGGCAAACACTACATTCGTGGATATAACTTGATGCTTCATGTAGAGCATGTGCTAAAGCAAATGCACCTTCTCGATTTTTCATCAACAGATGTAAAGCCATACGTTGAGCCGACTTCGGTCCAACGCTAGGCAAAATACGTAAAGCTTGAACGAGTTGTTCAAATCTATCACTAAACACTGAATTTCCTTAGAACATGCCCGCTAAGCCAGGAGGTAAACCCATGCCAGAGTTAGCTTTTTGCATTTTTTCTTCAGAAACGACTTCTGCTTGACGCACAGCATCATTAACAGCAGCTGCGATTAAGTCTTCAATCATGTCTGGTTCATCTTGAAGCAATTCTGGATTAATTTCGATACGTTTTACGATATAACGACCAGTCATGGTTACTTTAACTAAACCACCACCCGCTTCAGCGTGTACTTCAGTTTGAGCAAGCTCTTCTTTGGCCTTTTTTATATTTGATTCCATATCTTTTTGCATGCGCTGCGCTTGCTGCATGAGCATATTGATATTCATAAACCTAACTCCGTATCTCTATCAAATATAATTGATAGTCACATAACACTTCAGAACTTAAACTCTTTTAGTCCCTCAACCCATCATAAAGAGCATTGAGGTCATTACGTTTAAATCAAAATTAATCTGTAATTCTGACACAATAAATTAATGTTTTCTATTGGTATCTATGAAACTATTTTCGCTAACTCATGAGTTTAAAACTTTCTGTGTAAAACTTTTCACTCTTAGAACCAGTTCTAAAATTTAAGTGCAACTATTGTGAGGCTTGAAGGTTTTTATTATCCGGTTTGTATTCATTTAAAGGCATTTTCTGAAAAGAGGCATTTGCCTTTTCTATGGAGTGATCTGCATCTTCAACTGATTTGTTCGCATCATTAATTAACAATACAGTTTCGCTAATCTGAGTCGGCTCGTCTTTTTGGGCAAATACTCTGTATCCAACCAAACCAATTGCCCCTATAGCGACTAATATAATTATAGGTTTAAGCATGGTTCAAACACTCACTTTGTTATTTTTATTAAATTTAGAACTTTTATACGTTGTGATTTTAGAGTCATTTATAACAAAATGTAGTCTTTTTATTTCTTTCGTTGTGTGTGAGTAACAACTTCATTAATAAAAAACCACACTAAAATAAGTGTGGTTTACTCTTAAATATATAAATTAATTAGATTAAATCTAATCCACGTGAGATATCACCAATAATATCGTTAATATCTTCTAAACCAACTGAAACACGGATTAAACCTTCTTGAATTCCTGCTGCTTGTTTGGCTTCAGCAGAAAGTTTGCCGTGTGTTGTTGTCGCAGGATGGGTAATTGTTGACTTCACATCACCTAAATTACCAGTAATTGAAATAAATTTGGTGTTATCAATCACCTTCCAAGCACCTTCACGTTCGCCTTTAACAACGAAAGAAACAATCCCACCAAAACCATTTTGCTGTTTTGCAGCAAGTTCGTGCCCTTCATGAGTTGGTAGGCCTGCGTAGTAAACTTTTTCTACTTTGTCATGGGTAGATAACCATTCGGCAAGAATTTGAGCACTCTCACAGTGTGCTTTCATACGTAAGCGTAAAGTTTCTAGACCTTTTAAGAAAACCCATGCATTAAATGGGCTCATTGATGGCCCAAGTGTACGGACGACACCAAAAACTTCTTCTAACAACTGATGATTACCGACAACAGCACCGCCTAATGCGCGCCCTTGCCCATCTAAATATTTAGTTGCCGAGTAAATCACAAGGTCTGCACCAAATTTTAATGGTTGCTGCAAAACAGGTGTACAGAAACTGTTATCAACTGCAAGTAATGCACCATTCGAATGTGCAATATCTGCAAGTGCTTGAATATCTGCAATCTCAGCTAAAGGATTCGATGGTGACTCAACAAATAAAAGTTTAGTTTCTGGACGTACCGCGTTTTTCCAATCGTCCAAATCACATAAATCGACAAATGTAATGTCTACACCAAACTTGGCAATATATTTCTCAAACAAAGCAACAACTGAACCAAAAACTGCTCTTGAGCAAATAACATGATCACCCGCTTTTAAATATGCCATAGCAACTGACAAAATCGCGCCCATTCCAGAACTTGTCGCAACAGCACGTTCAGCACCATCTAAAGCTGCTAAGCGTTTTTCGAACATCGATACAGTCGGATTGGTAAAACGTGAATAGATATTTCCTTGAACTTGACCAGAAAATTTTGCAGCTGCTTCAGCAGCGTTTTCATACACAAAAGATGAAGTCAAAAAAATCGGTTCGCCATGCTCACCTTCAAAACTACGAGTATGTCCGGTACGAATGGCTAAAGTATCAAGTTGGTATTCTAAATCATCAGACTGGTTCATTAAATGTTCGCCTTTACTGGTCATGTACTAAAAAACTATCATCATTTTGAGTGTCTAAGGTATTTAAGGTCAAGGTAAACCTGAAAATTATCGCTTAGACTTTATTTAATTTTAGTAAATAGTTGGCAAAGTAAGATGAAACGCTTAAAGTCCATTGTCTCTGAGCAAAGGCAAATCAAACACCTCTCTACTCGACTATTTCAACCAGAAACACTGGTGTTGTCACAAAGCACACCTTATGAAGTCATCGGTCAATTTAATGAAACTCGTATTCGTTACTATGCGGCTGTTCAAAAGCGTTTTAAAGAACCATTAGTATTTGTTGCACCTCTAGCAATTAATATGGCGATCTATGATTTATATCCTTATCGTTCTCTTATTAAGCATTTCCAAAATACAGGATTTGACGTGTACCTTGTCGATTGGGGCCGTTTAGGGTTTAAAGATAGACATCTTAACTTTTTATCATTTATTGAAGATTTTATTCCTAAAGCTATAGGGCTTGTCCGCACTCATTCAGGAAGTGATCAAATTTCTCTACATGGGTGGAGTATGGCAGGCATATTCGTTACTTTGTATACAGCGCATAACCATCCAAATTATGTCAAAAATCTTATAGTGTTAGGTAGCCCAATCGATAGCTATGCTTCTGGCTATATTGGAAAACTCTACCGAACCATAAATAATATTATTGGTCGTAATAAAAAACTTCAGGCACGTATCTACTCAGGTTTACCAAAGCGTTTGATTCATACTCCAGGTATTTTAAATTCTCTAGGATTTAAAATTCTTGACCCTAAAGGCTGGTACGAGGGTCATATTCAATTACTTAAAAACCTTGATGATCTGCAGTTTGTACAAGAACATGCCACATTAAGTAGTTTTTTAAACAATATGATTGATTATCCTGGTGGTATTAATCAGGACATGTTATTCAACGTATGGCTACAAAATCCGTTGAAGCAAGGTTCTATTCTATTAAAAGATAAAAAAATCGAGTTAAAAAATATCGATTGTTCTCTTTTAGTTGGCGCTGGTCGTAGCGATCAATTGGTTACGGCGGATGCTGCTCAACCATTAAGCGAATTAACCAGCAGCAAAGATGTGACGTTTACGCTTATTCCTGGCGGACATTTGGGACTCATGTCAAGCCAAGCAAGTGCTCAGGAATTCTGGCCAAAGCTAGCAGCATGGCTAAGTGATCGTTCAACAAAAGTTTAAATATAGATATAAAAAGCCCTTCAAGTAAGGGCTTCTATTTAACGCTTTCTATGAAATTCACTTCATGAGATGAAGCACAGATGACAATTTCATCGCCAAGAGACCACTCAGCAGCTCGGGCCGCCATTGCTGCAGGTACTTCTTCTGAGCCGGGTCCTGCGGGTACATTATAAGTTGCATGTGCATCATGAGGTAAAAGCACCCCATAACCTAACTCTAGTGCAGCACGAGCAGTAGCCGCTACACACATTTCGGATAGTACCCCACAAATTGCAAAGGTTTGTACTCTGCTTTCATTTAGAATTTGCTGAAGTGGCGTACCATCAAACCCATTGTCATTGACTTTTCTTAATACAATTTCACCTTCTTGAGGAGGAAAAAATAGTTCCCATCCCCATTGAAATGGTTCATCTACAGTATCTAAAGCGCCGTCATTTTGCAGAAAAATGACAGGTGCTCGAGCTAAGCGCGCTTTCGAAAGTAAAATATTAATTGAAGAAAGAAGTTGCTCTGCGGCTGGAACAGCCTCATTGCCTAATACAAAAGCGTTTTGTACATCTACTACAATTAATGCATTAACCGAATTATTCTGGATTAAAATCTTTATCTCCTATCGACTTCAATAGCCAATTTCACATAACTTTTATAATGATATGAGCATTTTATTTCATAGGCCTCAAAGTTTTAAAACTTTTTCGTATTTCATAACTCTCAAGCTAAAATTAAACTAGAAGGGTATCTTTTTAAATACAAAGTACCCTACCTTACTTTCGAAACTTCCGTCTTTTTGAATATTAAAATATTTTTTGACTACATCTGATGCATTCTCTTGTAGATACTTAAGCGTTTTTATCTGATCTTCAGGAGTTTTCATACGCTGTACCCAACTATTAAAATCTAGCATGAGTGATTGTTTATCTAAGGCAGTTAATTCAAAACCAGCATCTTCTATAAAGTAAACCCATTCTTTAATACTGTAATTTCTTACATGACTTGGGTCCCGAATCACCTCTATAGTCTGTAAAAACGTATCTAAAATGGGAAAACTTGAGCTGATAATATCAACAAAAATAACAGTACCATTTGGTTTTAAAACACGGTTTATTTCTTTCATGGCCGTTGGTACATGCTGCCAGTGATGAGCAGAATATCGGCTAATCACTACATCAAACTGTTCATTAGTAAAAGGCATATCTTCAGCTATGCCCTGTTGTACGAAAATATTTTTTATTTTCCGAGCATTGGCAGCTTTTGAAACAGTATCAAGCATTTCATGAGATAAATCATAAGCAAAAACCAGATCGGCATGGTGAGCAACGTTATAAGCCACATGACCACCACCACAGCCTAAATCTAAAACCACAGCATTTGAATATTTATCAATCTCTTTAATAAACTTATCAAACTCAACTCCTTCAGAATGAGCTGTGCTATTCAAATAACTTAAAGATTTATTTTGGTACTGTTTTAAATTTATCTCATGTTGATTCAACATGGCTTATTCCTCTTCTTCGATGGGTTAACCATAAAAGAAAAAGTAGATAAAAAATAATGATTAGTTTTTAAATAATTAATAAAATAAAGTTATAGCTTGGTTACTTATGCAGTTACAAGAATGACATAATGAGGTTTAAAAGTTTTTCTATATATTTTTTATTTCTAATTTTAAATATAGAAAACCACCTCTCGGTGGTTTCTACAAATAAAAGGCGAAGTTCATATTTAAAATTTACTTTGCCATAAATTTGATGTTGAACTTTCTTACCTGTTTTCTTACATCAGGATTAGAAGGTAAAATAAAAGGACTTGCACGCCATATTGCTTTTTCAATACTCGATTTAAACTTTGGATCTTCTTTATCTAGAAAAATAATTTGCTCAATCTCACCACTATCATTTAAAAAGACTTTAACACTGGCACTCATGCCTACTGAAGACGGTGGAATATCCCAAATTTTAAATATCTTTTTTTGATATTGTTGCTTATATTTTTCAGCCTCTAAAATAATTTTATCATCGCTACTTTTAGTCGGTGATAATGTCTTCGAGTTAATTGCACACCCAGTTAATAACAAGATAGAAGTTAAAATAATGACTCTTTTCATTTATAAAACCAATTTTTTCAATGATTAAAATTTAACATTTTATCGTTTTAAAAACCACCAGACCGGTGGTTTTATACTTAATAGCTATTACTAAATGCAATTTTAGTAAATTTTAAATTTCTGCTAATTTACTGGATTATTTAGTTTAACTATTCAATTTTAATTTTAAGTATTGACTTAAAATGATATTTTATAACGTGAATTAATATTTGAATGCTCAGGCATATCAGCAATATCCTGCTCAGTAAAAATTCCATGCTCAAGTACTTTCGTACCATTAAATGCAGTATTGACTGGGGTAATTGGTGACTTGCTAATATAATTTTCATCAGCTTTTTCCGTCAGTGACGCACAACCTTCTAGCCCACACCCAGCAATAACGACAAATAATAATTTCTTCATTCGGCTCACCGGTTGTTATAAAAATCAAACAATCTAACAAATTATGCTCTGATTGTCACATATTTAAAACGATTAATCTCAGATCAATCCTTTAACAAATCTTAATTGAATGTAAACTAATTTGCATAAAATGTTAAATTGTGTAAAATACCTAAATAATTTAACGATATGTTTTAACTCATGGCCTTTCTACTTTTTTTATTTTTATTATTTACATTCGTGCTTCTTTTAAATGCTCATTACAAACAATAGGAGCATCGATTAGCCTTTCATCTAGGGTGTCCAACTATTTTTTTAAAAAATAATACGCTTTTACAGGCACAATAAATTAATTCTCGTAATCTATAATTTTATAAAAATAAAAAAGCCCGCTTTGTAAGCAGGCTTTACCCTTTTGATTTTTTGCGCTGATCATTCAGGACTTTTTGCTGTTTGTGACAGCGCTCGGATATTACACTTATACTTAAATATTAAAAAGACTAATCTTTTTTAAACTGATGTACTTACTCATCAAGTTCTATAGGATCTCCGTCTTCTGGACGAATATGTCGTGTGCCATCATCGGCGGGGTCAACACTAGATCCATCCTTAGTGATCGAGTTATACATTTCATCCTCTTTTTTATCATCTGTGAATTCTTCATCTTCAAAATCAAGAGGCTCGTCATCATCTTCAAAATTTAAAGGCTTTTCTTCATCTATCATGTGAACCATCCTTTTTAAGTTATGTGATTTTATGCTCAATTAAATGTCAGATATATTCAACAGTGAACACACATCATTTATGTAACGAACACTTAAGAAGTATTAAAAGATATAAAATTTAAAGAATAATGTTATTCGAAGTACTTTAAGAATTCCTCAATAACAGGCAAATGGTCAAAACTTTTATGAGCGTTCGCTAACACCACCCATTCATGTTTTGACTCTATACAAAAATTAAGCTTTAAGTCCGGATTAAATGATTGTTCCAAAAGCCCTAATGGTATCCATATATAGTTTGTACCATTAATTTTATTAGGTACTGGCGAACCACACTGATTACAAAACGACGAGGTAAAACCAGTCTCCTTTTTATAGGTAGCGACATATTCACTTCCAGCCAACCAGTTAAATTGGCTTTCTTTCACCAAAGTAGCCGCATTCGCTCCTGTACCCGTTTGTTTTCGGCATAAACTGCAATGACAGTGATAAACCGTTTTTATTTCACGGGATATAGAAAACTTTACTTGATTACATAAACAAGAACCGATGTTACTCATATAATGTATTTAATTCATCACTATGAAATTTCAATAATGACGTTAAATATTTATTATGTATATATTTTTATTGTTTAATATAAAATAAGACCTAAACACTTGATTTAAAATAAATTTAAAAAAAGATATTGATATGTAAAGCTTTTTTGTATTATAAGATCAAATATGATTTTTAATAACACTTGAGTAATTAATAGTCATTGAAATATTGGGAATAAACCTTATATTGAGTACAGGTTCATACCTTTAACTGAGGAAAAGCTCATGAATAAATTATTGGTTGCAGTATTCACTGGAATGGTAACCCTTGCCGGTTTCAGTGCTCAAGCTGCAACACCTGAGCAAGAATGTCAAAAATTGCAAGATGATTACAATTTGATTTATGCATCAAAAGGCTTTTGTTTTAAAGACCAAGATGCTAAAGAAAAATATGGTAATGAAAACTGTCATACGACTAAGCCAAAATTCTCTGATAAAGAGCAGCAACGTCTAGACGCAATTAAAGAACGTCAAAAAGAATTGAAGTGTAAATAGTATTTAAAGGAATAATACATGGCATATGATGATCAAAATATCTTCGCAAAAATTTTACGTGGTGAACTTCCTGCGATAAAACTCTATGAAGATGATCAAGTTCTAGCTTTTATGGATATTATGCCCCAAGCCGATGGTCATGCATTAGTTATTCCAAAAACTCCTGCAGTAACTTTACTTGATTTACCGCCTGAAGCGGCAGCCTATACCATTCAGATCGTGCAAAAAATTGCGAAAGCAATGGAAACCGCACTGAATCTTGATGGAATTGTACTCATGCAATTATCAGGTGCTGCTGCTGGACAAACTGTCCCTCATGTTCATTTTCACCTAATTCCGACAAATGTTCACCAACTTGGTAAACATGCTGCACAATTAGGAGATCAAGATAAAATCAAGGCTTTAGCTGAAAAAATTAAAGCAGCTCTTTGATTTAAAGCCTTAAAAGCGGAGCTTCGGCTCCGCTTTTTTATTTAAAAAGTGTAATAAAATCAAAAGAAAATAAAATATTTCTAATTTTTAATTGTCATAAAACTGTCATTTCCTCTTCACTCCACTGTCACAAAGTTTACAGATACTTCTTAGCAAGTTGGTGAGCTTCTGTAACTTTTTGTACACAAGTCAACTACAAAATAATTAGTTAACAGGCATGTGCCATTTTTAAAATACTTTTTGGAGAAATCTCAATGAAGAAATTGCTACTCGCTGCCGCAGTTGCAACTTTGAGCGTAAACGCGGTGCAAGCAGCGCCAACTTTGTATGGCAAACTGAATGTTTCTATTAACCAAGTTGACAATAAAAATTTCGATGGGAAAAGTGACGTTACTGAAATTAACTCAAACGCTTCTCGCATTGGGGTGAAAGGCGAAGAAAAATTAACTGACAAGCTATCTGCTGTTTATTTAGCTGAGTGGGCAATCTCTACTGATGGTTCAGGTTCTGATAGTGATCTTAGCGCTCGTAACCGTTATATCGGTTTAAAAACTGATGGTGTTGGTACATTAAAAGTAGGTAAATACGATTCTTACTTTAAAACTGCTGCTGGTAATAACCAAGATATCTTTAATGACGATACACGTTTAGATATTACTAATATCATGTATGGTGAAAACCGTTTAGATAACGTAATTGGTTTTGAATTAGATCCTAAATTATTAGCTGGTATAACTTTCAACATCATGGCTCAAACTGGTGAAAGTACTAGTGATAATAAACCAGGTGAAACTGGTAAAGACAGCAAAAATAATAGTTTTGACTCTGTATCAACTGCGCTTGGTTATGAAAACAAAGACCTTGGCTTAGCAATTGCGGCTGCAGGTGACTTTGGTATTAAAGGTAAATATGCGGCTTATGGTCTGAAAGATATTTATACAGATGCTTACCGTGTAACAGGCTCTTATGACATCGCAAAAACAGGTCTAGTAATTGGCGCTTTATGGCAACATGCTGAACCTACTGATGAATTGACCGCATATGGTCAAACATACAAAGCAGATGGATCAGTTGACAAAGCTGGTAAAGCTTACCGTGATTTACAAGAAGAAGCTTATTCAATCACAGCTGCTTATAAAATCCCGAATACTAAACTTAAAGTAAAAGCAGAATATTCTTCTGCTGAAACACAAGTAAGTGGTTTAGCAGATCGTAAAATTGACTTATACGGTGTAGGTCTTGACTACCAAATCAACAAACAAGCTCGTTTCTACGGCATTGTTGCTCAACAAAAACGTGATTGGTTGAGTGATAACGACAAACAAACGGTTGTTGGTACTGGTATCGAATATAACTTCTAATCAGTTACATTCAGTTCATATATAAAATAAAAGGGCTTCTGCCCTTTTATTTTATTGTTCCGACTAAAAAAGCCGATATAAAAATTATCGGCTTTTATAAATTTATATCTTATTTTAAGAAACCACTTACCAGATTCATCACATTTTGAATGTCTTGATTAGCTTCCTGGTGGTCTGTACTGTCACCCTGAGGTGTTAAAGAATCAATAACCTGCGGTAAGACAGAAGCAATCGCACCATAAACTTGTTCTTTTGGCGCTTGGGCCTGCTGGGCAACTTGTTCAATATCTGCTGGGTTAAATAAGCTTTGTAATTGTTGAGTTGGAACTTCACTATTACTTTGATTTGGGTCAACCCAACTTTGAACTTGACTGCCTAAACCAGCTCCTTTTAACTTTTCTAAAGCAGCCTGTAAACCACCTTGTTGCTGCACCCAACCTAAGATTAAAGGTACAACTGCAATTAATAAACTTTGTACGCCGCCACCTGCTTGAGGCGCATTATTGTTACCAGTCATTTGTCCTAATACAGAACCTAATACTCCACCCAGACCGCCTTGAGCACCAGAAGAAGTATTACCACCCATTTGTCCTAATACAGAACCTAAAATACCGCCTAAACCACCTTGACCTGATGCTTGCTGGTTCCCACCTAAAGCTTGTTGAGCCAAAACTTCTACAATGTTGCTTAAATTTGTCATGTGTAACTCTTATGTATGGTTTATACATGAGCATACGCGGATTCTTGTTAAGACAGCAAAAGCCAAATTGTTAAATTTTGAAAGAGATTTAGTGCTCTTTTACCAGCGGAATTTATTCCAGTTCTCTGGGTTTGCCCAGAACTTTGAATTAAACCAATCTGGAACATGTTTATAGGTCAAAATATTAAATTGCCATAAAGCAAAATCACTATCATGTGAAGTTTTATCAATGAGTTGCGTGAAACCTAAAGAACGTAATAACTGTTCATCACTGCGTTTACTTACCACAACAATTCGTTTTGCTAATAAATCTCTTAGCTTCACTAATAATTGAGACTTTTGTAGTTCAGTTATATTCTGCATTTCATCTGTATCAAACAATACAAAACCCAAGTCATAACGCTGAGTAAAAGGCAGACTTAAAAGCTCAGTTACGGTAAAATAGTGCCATTGAATTGCGTTATTCTGGTCAATTTTCTGGCCAATACAAAGTGCAGTATGAATGGGCTGTTCGTTTGATAAATCGTCTAGCATAGAAGTGATGACATTTTGTTCAGCCATAACTGCAACCCTTAATTGAAAGATGTGAGTTTAAACTTTATGGAACTACAAGGCATTTGCCATAAAATGCATGCAGGCCTAAAAGATGATAGTGTAACTGATCAACAGACAACCAAGGCAAATGTTGAATACAAATTTGTATTAGACCGTTCAGAAATTGATCTTCCTTTTAATTTAGGACAAGAACTAGAAATCGAATGGACAGGTAATATTTATTGCACTTCTTGTGGCACTAAAACACCAAAATCTTATTCTCAAGGCCACTGCTTTAAATGCTTTAAAACTAAAGCAGAATGTGACCTATGCATTATGAAACCTGAAACATGCCACTATCATTTAGGTACATGTCGTGAAGATGACTTTGCCCATAATGTTTGTTTCCAACCTCATATTGTGTATTTGGCAAATTCGAGTGCTTTAAAAGTGGGTATTACCCGTGTTAGCCATATGCCAGGTCGTTGGTTAGATCAAGGTGCAACCCAAGCCTTACCTATTTTAAAAGTTGGATCGCGCCGTTTATCTGGTCAACTTGAAACTATGTTTGGTTCTTTAGTTGCTGACAAAACTGACTGGCGCAAACTTCTTAAGGGTGAAGCTGAACCTCTGAAACTGACAGAACAACGTGATCAATTAATCGAAGAGTTTGCACCTAAAATTCAATCTATTCGTGAAGAATTTAGTCAAAATCTTGAATTTAACGAAACGGTTGAACTACTAGAAAATGAATTGCCACGTGAGTTTGTGTACCCAGTTGAACAATATCCTGAAAAAATTAAGTCTCTAAACCTAGATAAAACACCAAAAATTCGTGGTGTATTACAAGGTATTAAAGGGCAATATTTAATCTTTGATATTGGTGTTATTAATATCCGTAAATATACGGGTTACGAGCTGATCGTACGTGCCTAAGTAAGTTTTAAAGCCCCTAAAATGGGGCTTTTTAATTAAGATAATCTATTTCTAAATAGCCAAGCTGCCAAAGGTAAAGTGACCAGTGCAAGTATGATCATTGGAATAAAGTTGAATTTGACTTGTGCAAAGCCTGCACCTTCTAAATAAACTCGTTGTACCAAGTTAATTCCAAACCTTAAAGGATTTGCATACGTTGCTATTTGTAATGCTTCCGGCATGTTTTCTACAGGAGTTAATAAACCTGAAAGCAACATTAAAGGCATAATCAATAAAAACGTAAAAAGCATGGCTTGTTGCATATTTAAAGATAATGCTGAAATTGACAAGCCCACACCGACTACAGCTACGTTAAAACTCAATAAACCAAAATAAAGCAGCCCAATAGAGCCATTCATAGGAATTTTAAACCAGAACAAAATAATCAATAAAATAATAGTTGACTGCATCAGCCCTACAAAAATTGGCGGTAAGGCCTTACCAATCATGATTTGTAATGGTGTATAGGGTGTCACTAATAACTGATCAAATGTGCCCTGCTCACGTTCACGCGCGACTGATAAAGCAGATAAAAGTAATGTTTGCATCATACTTAATGCTGCAATTAATGAAGGCATTAGGCTCCAACGAGACTCTTGATTTGGGTTATACCATGTTCTTGTTTCAAGGCTAATGGGCAAAGCTGAATTAAATTTTTGCTGATTAAACTGACCAACAATTTTATTTAGATATGAACCCGCTACAACAGCAGTTGATGAGTTCCTGCCATCAACAATCACTTGTATAGATGAACTTTGGTTATTATTTAATTTACTCTCAAAGTCAGACGGTATCGTAATTACAACCAGTGCCTGACGGCTATCAATAACTTGTTTGATTTGACCGGTATATTGAAGTGTTGCAACACGCTTAAAAATACCAGAGCCATCTAGTTTTGAGATGAGTTCATGTGAGACCTGCCCATTGCTCTGATCTAAAATTGCATAATCGACATGGTTAACATCATAAGTTGCAGCATAACCAAACAAAAGCGCTTGCATGAGGGCTGGTACAAATAGAATAACTCTATTTGCAGGGTCACTAAAAATGGTTAAGAATTCTTTTTTGACCAAAAAACTTAAATGTTTTAGCCAAGCGATTAGTTGCTGCCACATATCTTTATCTCAACCGTTTTTTGAGTGACAAGTTCACAGCACATATCAAAACAACGATATATCCCACCAGAAAACCGCATTCTTTAAACCATAGCTTCCAATCATCACCTCCCATAAATAAGGTTTTAATTAAAACCATAAAATGTGTAGCCGGTAATAACTGGCTAATAATTTGCACAACCAAAGGCAAGTTGCGTGTATCAAAAACAAACCCAGAAAGCATCAGCGCGGGCATAAAACTTGCCAATAAGGCAATTTGACTGGCCTGAAACTGACTTTGAGCAAAGCCTGATATAGTTAAACCAAGTAATAAAGAAACAACTAAATAGAGAAATGAAGCCGACAAAATTGAGAATAATGAACCGCGTATAGGCACTTCAAAAATAAAATATGCAGCAACAATACAGATCACGATATCAATCATGCCGATCACCACATAAGGAATGAGTTTTGCTAATACAATTTCAAATGGCCGTACAGGTGTGACAAATAAAGCTTCTAGAGTTCCCCGTTCCCTTTCACGAGCAATAAGTAAACCAGTTAAAAATGCGCCAATTAAAGTTAAAATGAGTACCATTAAGCCAGGGACTAAAAACCAAGTACTGTTACCAGATTCGTTAAACCATATTCGTTGTTCAATATTAACGGCACTTGACGTTGCTAATATTGGACTACGGTCAAACTGTATAGACGGCGCGGTAGCTAAAGCACCTGCAACATATCCCTCTAGAGCTGTTGCTATGGTAGTGGATGTACCATTTAATAATAGTTGAACCTTGGCATTACCTTGCTGTGCCTGACTGGCAAAATCTGAATGAAAATGCAAAATGGCATCAATTTCGCCATCTCTAATGGCCTGCTCTGCTTCAGGCAAATTATTAAACTCTCGACTGGCTAAATATCGTGAGCCATTTAAACCAGCTAAAGCCTGATTGATCTGCGGTGAAGACTGATCGACAACAACACCGACTCGGGCCTGATTTAAGTCAAAGGAAAGTCCATAACCAAACAGTAGAATTAAAATAACAGGCAAAACGAGTCCAATCCCGAGGCTGCTTTTATCACGAATGAGCTGCTTAGTTTCTTTACGAACTAATGCTGTCAGCCGATTCCAAAATCCAAAGCTCATTGTAGACCTCCTAACCAGCGTGCCTTAACGCGCGTGCTTGTTCCACAATTGCTATAAAAGCCTCATTCATGTCACCAATATGTTTATCTTTACTTGCCAATTTACGGACTTGTTGGGGAGACCCTAAGGCCAATAACTTTCCAGCATCTTGTATGGCAATGCGGTCGCAATACTCTGCTTCCTCCATAAAATGCGTCGTAATAATGATGGTAATGCCCTGATTTGCCAGTTCACCAATGCTGTACCAAAATGATCGCCGTGCAAGCGGGTCAATTCCGCTCGTGGGTTCGTCTAAAAATAAAATTTCTGGTTCATGTAATAGTGCAGCGGCCATAGATAGTCGTTGTTTATACCCACCCGGTAAATCACCACTTTTACTATGAGGTTTTAAATCGTATTGCTGTAAGGCTTTATCAATTTGTTGATTTAGTTTTTTGCCAGATAACCCATAGGCTCCACCAAAAAACTTCAAGTTTTCCAAGACAGTTAAATTGCTATACAGTGCAAATTTTTGAGAGACATACCCCACTTTGGCTCTTGCCTCAGCACGAGCTGTCCGTAAATTTTTACCAGCAACTTCCAAATACCCGCTACTTGCTGGTAGCAATCCACACAACATTCGAAATGTTGTCGTTTTACCCGCGCCATTTGGTCCAAGTAATCCAAATATTTCGCCACGTTGTACAGTAAATGATGTATTGGCAACAGCAGTAAAATCTCCAAAAGTTCGGACTAAATCTTTAACCACAATGACGGGTTGTTCTGATTTCAAATGATTGTTTTGTTCTAATTGAAAATTCTGCTCAGGAACAGATACTAGTTTTCGTTGCTTTTGAGTCTGCTGCAACAGCATCATAAATGCATCTTCAAGTTCAGGTGGTCGCGTATTTGCTTTTAGCCCTTCAGGTAAAGTATCGGCTAATAGCTCTTTTTGACGACTAATAAAGTTCACTTGTTCACCCTTTGGAACAGCATCAATAATCTCTAAATGGTTATCAAGTAATTGGGCTTGTAAGGTCCGAGCCTTAATCTGCTCTGAAGGTTTTATATTCCATGTTTGTCCAAGTGCTATTTCTTTTAATTGTTCAGGTGAACCTTGTTTTAAAATTTTGCCTTCGTGCATGATATACACGTAAGCGCATTTTTCTGCCTCATCCATATAAGCAGTACTTATAATTACGCTTAAGTTTTCTTCTTCAACAAGTTGTTCAATAATGATCCACAAATCCCGCCTTGATAAAGGGTCCACTCCAACACTAGGCTCGTCAAGTAAGAGCAATTCTGGGGACCGAACTAACGTACATGCCAATCCTAGTTTTTGTTTCATCCCACCAGAAAGTTGGCCTGCTAGACGTTGAGTGAATTGAGTAAGATCCGTTATTTCCAATAAACGTTTAAATCTTTGGTTACGTACATCCTTTGGAACGCCATGTAAGTCGGCATATAAATCTAAATTCTCTTGTACACTTAAGTCTTCATAGAGTCCAAAGCGTTGTGGCATATAACTAATACGGTCTTGTACAGCTTGCGGATTTTTACTCACATCAACTCCAAGTACATTTAATGAACCAGAAGTGGCTTTATATAGTCCTGCAATTAATCTTAATAAAGTTGTTTTTCCCGAACCATCTGGACCAACTAAAGCCGTAAGCTCTCCTTGGTTAATTTGCATATTCAAATCAACAATTGCACTAATATCGGCTGACTTTTTACTCTCAGCCTTAAAAGTCATAAATAAATTTTTAACTTGAACCACTACTTTTTCATCAGTCATGAGCTTTCTCACCTGAAGCAAGTGGCACGTTTACAGTCACAGGTTGGCCCATTTTTAATTGATCATTCGGATCATTTACATACACTCGAACCTCATAAACCAGTGTTGTTCTAATCTCTTCGGTCTGTACTATTTTAGGGGTGAACTCTGCCACTGAAGATATATAACCAATTTTTCCATTAATGGGCTGATTAGGATCAGAATCACGAATAACTTGGGCCGTGCCACCCATCTTGATAGAACTTAAATCTTGTTCATTTAAATACACACGAATCCATTTGGGATCGGTCAAAGCCAATGTATAAACGGCCTTTTGCGCAGTTGTCATATCCCCAACTTCTTGTAACCGAGCTCTTACCACTGCATTTACAGGAGACTTTAGTTCAGCTTGAGTAAGGTTATAGTTAATTAGATCTAAATTAGCCTTAGTTACTTCATACTGTGCTTTGGTCGCTTCACGATCTTCTTGTCTAGCACCTTTAATGATCAATTCTAAATTGGCCTGCTTTTCACGGACTGCTGCCTCGGCACTATCTTTATTACTTTTGGCATAGTCGAGCTCCTGTTGGCTAATTGCCCGACCATCAGTACTACTTACCAAAATTTGTAAGCGTTGCAGGTTTTTATTGGTTTTATCAAGCTCAGCTTGGGCAGATGCAAGTTGTGCTTTTGCTTGAGTGATTTCTTCTGGGCGAGCACCCACATCTTGTTTAACAATTGCCTCTTGTTGAGCTTTAAGTTGTGCTTGAGCTTGCTTTGCCTGAATGTGTAGTGCATTGGTATTCAGAGTCGCTAGTACTTGCCCTGCTTTAACTTTGTCGCCCTCTTGAACTAAAAGCTTCTCTATACGGCCAGACTGTTCAAATGCAAGTGAAACTTGGCGAATATCAACATTTCCATATAAAGTTAATACATTATCTTTTTGATTTTTATTGTTATATTTCCACGCCCAAAAGCCGATGATAACCACAGCTATAACAATCAAGACGATGGCAATCACTTTTTTATTCATCTTATTGGCCTTCTTATTAAATTCAAATTTTCTTAGTTTAAATTCAATTTAAATTTAAATTACTCCAATCTTTGAATAAAAGATATACTTTTATGGTGAGTGAAAATTAGGGTTAAACATGTCCAGATCTAGACGAAGTGATGGTGACTTAACCAAGTCTAAAATTATTGAGGCAGCAGGACCTTTAATTGCCCAATATGGTTTTGCAAAGACAGCGAACAAAACAATTGCTAACGCTGCGAATGTAGATTTGGCTGCAATTAATTATCACTTTGATGGTCGAGACGGATTATACCAAGCTGTGTTAGTGGAAGCCCACGCTCACTATCTAGATGAAAAATATTTACTAGAACTTGTTGAAAGCACTCAGTCACCAGAAGAAAAGCTAAGCTTATTACTTGAGACTTTGCTGCATAAATTAACTGAAAAAGAAGTTTGGCATGGCAAAGTCTTTATTCGTGAACTCTTTTCACCTTCTGAGCATTTATTAAATTTTATTGAATTTGCAGGTATGAGAAAATTTTTTCTTATTCGTAAGCTCATTAGTCAAGTTGCTGGTTTAGATGAAAATGATCCAGCTGTTTTGCCTTGTATTTTAAGCGTGATGACACCTTGCATGATGCTCATTATTGCTGGACCTAATGCTCAAGCACCTGAGCCGCTTAAAAATATTGCCCAGATGCCATTACACGGTTTAGTTGAACATTTTAAGAAATTTTCTTTAGCTGGCTTAAAAGCAATTAGCCAAGCAAATCTTAAAAGTTAACTCGCGAGACATTGCAGAATTGCCTGTACTGGATCTTCTGTATTTCCAGAAATAAGTTGTTTATGCATGGTTAAATGTTGCATCACTTGAATTTGAGCTGTCTCAACATTCATTAGTTTTTCTATTTCACTTGCTAAATGTTCTGGTGTGGCATCAGCTTGAATCAGCTCTTCAATGACTTTCTTACCCGCAATAATATTAGGCAAAGAATAATAAGGAATTTTCACCAAAAGCTTAGCAATTATATAGGTCAACCAATGCAATTTATAGAAAGTGACCATTGGTCTATGCATTAACATGGCTTCTAATGTTGCAGTTCCAGAAGCTAAAGCAATGATATCACTTGCATTCATGACCATACGGCCAACTTTAGACTCACTATCTGTATTTTCTAAAATATGAATTACAGTTTTCAAATTAGGCGCTAATTGTTCAACACCCTGCTCAATCTGTTGTTTGCGTGCATCGTTAATTGCGGGAATTAAAAATTGAATATCTGGATATTTCTTATGCAGAATATTGGCAGTTCCAAGCAACATAGGCAAAAGTCGTTCTACCTCACCTTTTCGGCTGCCTGGTAATAAAGCAATATGTTTTTGATTTTCATTAAGACCTAATTGCTGTTTGGCAATTTGGATTGGATTTTCAAGTGGCAATTGTTTAGCTAATGGGTGGCCTACAAATGCTGCTGGAACTTCATATCGTTCATAAAAAACTTTTTCAAAAGGAAATAAGCAAAGTACTAAATCTATACTCTGTTTAATGCCATGAACACGTCCTTGACGCCACGCCCAAACAGATGGACTCACGTATTGAACTGTTTTGATCGGAAGATTCTTTTCTTTAATACTTTTAGAAAGTCTGAGGTTAAAATCGGGTGCATCAATACCAATAAAAATATCAACCGGATGCTGAGTCCATTGGTTAATTAAACCATCTCGCACGGCAAATAGTTTTTTTAGATCTTTTAATACCTCAACAATCCCCATTACAGACAAAGTTTCCATTGGATAATAACTGTTAAAACCCTCAGCAATCATTTGGGGTCCACCGATTCCTTCAAACTCAGCATCGATTCCTTGTTCACGGAAACTACGCATAAGTTTCACACCCAGTGTATCTCCAGAAACTTCCCCAACTACAATGCCTATTTTAAGTTTTCGATTTGCCAAGGCGATTTACCCAAAAATTTGAAATAATGCATTCTAGCATAGAGGCTTATTAATCTTGAACTTGCTAAATATATATGGCTAAAGCCAGCAGAAGCACACCACAATCTAAAATTACACTCATGCACTATCTTTTAATCAAAATTAACAATGTGATTTGAATTGTAGCTTACATTTACAAACAATAAAATAAATGAGAATTATTTACATTATCTTTACCATTATGACCATCCCACCTCGACCATTTAAACTTTCTGTAATCGCCTGCGCGATTTGTTATGCAAATCTCACTTATGCTCAAGATGCAGATATACAAGCTTTGCAGACGATTCAAGTTAAAGCTACAAGTACAGAGCAGTCTTCTGAACAAACCAAAGCCTATAATGTTAAGAACTCTAGCAGTGCAACTAAGCTTAACATTGAGGCTAAAGAAACGCCTCAAACTATTAATGTCGTTACTCGTCAACAAATTGAAGATTTTGGGCTTACTAGCACCCGAGATGTTCTAAACAATACACCTGGGGTCACAGTAACCAATCAGGAAACCGAGCGAACTACTTATATGGCTCGTGGTTTTGAAATTTCAAATATTTTAACTGACGGCGTAGGTTTTCCCCTCTCAGGTTATAACTATAACAATACTAATCCTGATACTTATTTTTATGATCGTGTAGAAGTCGTTAAAGGTGCTGACTCTTTAACGAATGCATTTGGTGACCCAAGTGCAACCATCAATAATATTCGAAAACGCCCAACCCAAGAATTTCAAGCAAGCGGCGGTATAAGTTACGGGTCTTGGGATACTCAGCGTTATGAGGCTGACGTATCTGGCTCAATTCTACCAAGTGGAAAAGTCCGTGGTCGCATTATGGGCTATGAGCAAACTGGTGACTCATACCTTGACCGATATTCTTCAGAAAAAAATGGTTTCGCTGGTATTGTTGAAGCTGATTTAACAGATACAACATTACTTACCGTAGGTTATAGCCAAGAAAAAAATAAACCGAATGCAAACAACTGGGGTGCTCTACCCTTGCTTGATGCCAACGGCAAACAAATTTCTTATGATCGCTCCTATAACCCAAACCCTGACTGGGCGCATTGGGATAATGAAACACAGAATGCTTTTGTTGAATTAAAACAGAAAATTAATGATCAATGGGCAGCTAAGCTGACTTATAACTATCTTGATAACAAGCATAACAGTCGCCTCCTTTACTATTATGGTTACCCAAAAGCTGATGGTTCAGGAGTGTCTTTGACACCATGGGGTGGCCAAGAGCATCAAGAACAACATGCTGTAGATTTTAACCTTGAGGGAACTTATAAGCTCTTTAACCAAGAGCATGAAGCAACGTTAGGTTATAACTATGTACGTAGTCGTCAACACGATAAACAATCTACGGGAACAATTAACGATAGTAATGTTATCAATTCGACCACTACAAACTGGGCAAGTTGGACACCTCAATCTATAACGTGGTCAGATTTCTCTGAAGCAGCGAACTATACGCAAAATATAGATTCAATTTATGCTGCTACCCGCTTACATCTCAACGAAGATTTAAAACTCTTGCTTGGCGCAAACTATGTGAAAGCCGAGAGTAAAGGCGAAAGCTATGGTTCGCCTATGGAATATAGTGAAAGTAAAGTTTCACCGTATGCGGGCTTAACTTATAACTTTACACCTGAATATACAGGTTATATGAGCTATACCTCAATTTTCCGTCCACAAACTGGTATTGATCAAGATACCAATCAAGCTTTAAAACCAATTGAAGGTAAAAGCTATGAAATGGGTGTAAAAAGCTCATGGCTAGATGACCGTTTAACTGGGACGCTTTCAGTATTCAAAACCGAACAAAACAATTACCCACTACGTAACTCGGACGGAAATCCACTTAATCGAAAAGTGCCAACCAGTGATTTAGAATCACAAGGTGTCGAAGTCGGGTTATCTGGTCAAATCACTGATAACGTCAATCTTGCTTTTGGCTATGCTCAATTTAGTATTAAAGATATAAAAAATGGTGGCGAAGCGAGAACGTATAATCCGAACCAAACCCTTAATTTGCTGACTACCTATACACCATCAGTTTTACCTAAACTGAAAGTTGGCGCAGGGCTACAATGGCAAGATGCCGTGAAGCTATACGACTCAACAGCAAACAGCACCATCAAGCAAGATGCTTATGCCTTAGTAAATTTAATGGCGAGCTATGAAGTGAATGATCACATTACACTCCAAGCCAATGGAAATAATATTTTCGATAAGAAATATTTGTATAGTTTCCCTAATGGTCAAGGCTTTTATGGACCCTCAGCCAACTATACGGTTGCTGTAAAGTTTAAATATTAAACGCGTAGCCAACTCCACTTTAGGTGTTGGCTTTCTTTTATTTTTTATGTGCCAGTAAAGATGTCCAAAACATTAAATCTTCCTATGTCATATCGTATAAAAGTTTTCTATCGATTTTTAGTCGTTTTCGGTATGGGTTATGCCTGTATGGCTTATTTAAGTCTTGGGCTTACTGGTATCTTTCATTTGACTCTAGATAAACCTGAAGCCATTTATTTGGCAGCATTTATCTCTATTTTGTTTTATGTATTTTTTGTGATGGTAGGTTTTTGCATTCAATCATTATGGAAAGTGACTGGACTATCAATCGTGCTATTTACCCTTTTCTTTATTGTGACACGGATGGTGAGTTATGCATAAAGGTATACGCCAATCTATGGCATGGCTGCATTCATGGACTGGATTAATTTTTGGATGGCTCATATTTGCTATTTTTTTAATGGGGAGTTTGTCGTATTACCGTCATGAAGTTAATTTGTGGATGCAACCAGCACTTGCACAGTATGAAATAAAACAAGATGTAGCAATTAAAACAGCATATCAGTACTTACAAAAAAATGCTCCAGATGCTAAATCATGGTATTTAACTGTTGCTACCGCAGAAAGTCCTGCTAACACCATGTATTGGGAAAAACCAGACGGTGGTTATGGAAATGCAACACTTGATGCAAATACTGGTCAAGAACTAAAACTTTCAGCAACTGAAGGTGGTGACTTCTTCTATCGTTTCCACTATCAACTTTTTGGTATTCCGATATTAATTGGACGGCTCGTTGTATCTTTAGCGGCTTTTATTATGTTAATTGCCTTAATCTCAGGCATTATTACCCATAAAAAAATTTTTAGCGACTTTTTTACTTTACGGACCTTTAAGTCTCAGCGCTCATGGTTAGATTTTCATAATGTTTCATCTGTTATTGCACTACCCTTCTTTTTGACTATTACTTTTACAGGCTTGGCTATTTTCTTCTATTTATATCTTCCTTGGGGAATGCAAAAACTCTATCCAGATAATCCATATCAATATTTTACCGAAATTCGCACAAAGACTGTTTCTGAGAACCAATCGATTCAACCTGCTCAAAACTTAGCGATTGAGAAGTTATTGAGTCAAGTTCAGCAACGTTGGGGAAATCAAACTTTAGCAACTATGAGTGTTAAAAACCCAAATACGAATCAGGCTCAAATTACATTTATTCAGCAAGAAGACCGCTCTATTACCCGTAATCAAGCACAAATTACCCTAGATGCTACAAATGCTAAAGTCTTAAGTGATACGCGTAATCATAGTGCCGTTGCCACACTTTATGCGGGAGTATATGGTTTGCATATGGCAACTTTTGCTCAACCTTTACTTCGCTTAGGATTATTTTTTTCTGGCATTTTAGGTTGTGTGATGATTGCATCTGGCTTGTTACTTTGGAGCCTTAAACGTCAACTTCAAAATAGAAATACTAAGTTTCATTTCGGGCACTATTTAGTTGATCGTTTAAATGTTGCCACATTTGTAGGCTTGCCTTGTGCAACCATTGCTTATTTATACGCAAATCGATTATTTACCGTCACCCCGACTACAATAAATTATGAAATTTATAGCTTCTTTTTAGTCTGGCTGATGAGCTTAGTTATTGCCTTAATCACTAAAAAGCAGCTTTTGTGGCGAACTCAACTGAGTATTTTTATTCTGCTTTGTATTGCACTTCCAATCTTAAATCTAAGCTATTTACTCAAATACGATTATATTCGAAGCCTCAGCGACTATTGGAACTTTGCTCGTGTAGACGTATTTTTCTGGTTATTTGCAGCTTTAGCACTCTTCATATTCTGCAAAATTAGACCTATTCAGTATAAAGCTGTAGAAAAAATTCAAAAAAAGCTGAATAAGTTAAATATTGAGGTGAATTCATGATGATCTTTGTTTTTGTCCTGACTTTGCTGGGTATGTATTTACTATTCATATCTAGCGAGAAACATCGATCACCGAAATCAACGGGTCATTTCAAATCGTTGGCTCAAAAATATTATCCATTGTTCAGGATATCGGCTTTTCTATTATTTGCTTTAAGCGGATTTTTACTCATCAAAAAGTATGGTTTTTCAATTGGTTTTGTCAGCTGGTGGATCTTTGCAACGCCTTTGACATTTTTACTCATATTATGGCTTAACCGATTGCGAGCTTCACGATCATCATCTAAGTCATAAATCTGAATAAAATTTCATCAAAATAGATATTTTTTTGATTGCTTAGCTTTTTTTTGCATAAGTAAATCATTATTCATGACAACTGTTTATCTCTAAAAGGAATAAGATATCTGCGTTTCGTGATAAGTGGCGATAAAGATGTCTGGTGCTTTTGAATTTATCTTAGCGGGTATGTTAGTTGGCTTCTGTGTAGGTATTACAGGAGTTGGTGGTGGGTCATTAATGACACCAATTTTAATTGGTCTTTTTAGAATTGAACCTCATATCGCAATTGGTACCGATTTACTTTATGCCGCAATTTCAAAGTTCTGTGGATCAATGGTTCACGCAAAAAAACTCAATATTGTGTGGCCTATCGTTTTATGGCTCGCAGTCGGTAGTATTCCTGCATCTTTCGGTACTGCTTGGGTATTGGAACATTATTTAAGTCAGTCAACACACTATAAAGCCGTTTTAACAATGGTTTTAGGCTTTATGCTGACCTTGACTGGTGTTTCTATTATTTTCCGTTCTCGGATTGAAAAGTTCTTCAGTAAATTCCGAAATAAAGAAATTACTCATACTGAAAATGAGCAATTAGCTGTTCAAAACAAGCGTACCTATATTGTCATTATGGGCATCATTTTAGGTGTATTCGTAACGTTATCGTCTGTTGGTGCTGGTGCCTTTGGAATTATGGCACTCGTAATTATGTTTCCGAACTTACCAATGATTCGAATTATTGGGTCAGATGTCGTACATGCAGTATTACTAACCTTAGTTGCCGGTCTTGGACATATGAGTGCCGGTAACGTCGACTTTATGCTACTTATGTGGTTGTTGGTAGGTTCTATTCCGGCAATTATTATTGGCACATTAATTAGCTCACGTATGCCGGAACGTTTAATCCGTAAAATTTTGGGCATTACATTATTTGCTCTTGGTGTTAACTTTATGGTCCACCCAGTCAAAGCCAAACCAAAAGCAGCTGTGGTACAACAAGCAGTAGTTGCTGAAAAAATAGGCAACTCGACTGAAAGATAGTAAAATCAATAGGATTTTTCCAAACTGAATTGCCATGAGATGTAGTATTTTCATAATTATTTCATGGTATATTCAGTACACAAAACAACCTTTAGTATGATCGAACCAGTGACAGCAATGACTACACATTCAAATTCCGTTTCAAAGCCAGATATCGACGACGTTAACATTAAAAGTATCCAAACTCTTGTAACACCCGCTGAGCTTAAGTCAGAACTTCCATTATCTGATGTTGCTTCCCAAACTGTTCTAAAAGGCCGCGAAACTATTCGTAATATTTTAGATGGCTCAGATAAACGTTTATTTGTCGTTATTGGTCCTTGCTCTATCCATGATCCAAAAGCTGCTCACGAATATGCTGACCGCTTAAAAGCATTAAGCGAAAAGGTTAAAGATACTCTATATCTAGTTATGCGTGTTTATTTTGAAAAACCACGTACAACAATTGGTTGGAAAGGTCTAATCAATGACCCAGATATGAATGACTCATTTAACATTGAGAAAGGTCTACGTATTGGTCGTAAACTTTTGCTTGAGTTAAATGAAAAAGGTTTACCTTGTGCAACTGAAGCACTTGACCCTAACTCTCCACAGTACTACCAAGATTTAATTTCATGGTCTGCTATTGGTGCACGTACAACCGAGAGCCAAACTCACCGTGAAATGTCTTCTGGCTTATCATCACCAGTAGGTTTTAAAAATGGTACAGACGGCGGTTTAACTGTCGCAACCAATGCCATGCAGTCTGTTAAATATGGCCATAGTTTCTTAGGCTTAAATGAAGACGGTCAGGTTTCAATTATTAATACAAATGGTAATCCTTATGCACACGTAGTATTACGTGGCGGTAATGGTAAGCCAAACTACGATGCTGGCTCTGTTGCAGAAGCAGAAAATGCTTTAGCAAAAGCAAAAGTTAGCAACAAAATCATGATTGATGCGAGCCACGCAAACTCAAATAAAGACCCATACTTACAACCGCTTGTTCTTAAAAATATTACTGAACAAATTTTAGATGGTAATAAGTCTATCGTAGGTATTATGGTCGAAAGCCATTTAAAAGGCGGCCGCCAAGATATTCCTGAAAATCTTTGCGACCTTGAATATGGTAAATCAGTCACTGATGGTTGTATTGATTGGGAAACTACCGAAAAGACATTGCTTGAAATGCATGAAGCATTAAAAGAAGTTTTACCAAACCGTTAATTCATCTTTTAAAGATTGAAGATTAAACCCTCATTTTTTGAGGGTTTTTTTTATTTTGTTTGGTCGGAATTCAGCTATGACAGCTATTCGTTTTTGATTATACTTCGACGAGTTTTTCCACTACGACCGCCTAAAATATGGTGCTGAGTTTCCGTCAACATTTGCTGAAGTGGCGCACGCTTTTAAGTGCTATCACTTTGCTGTGTTTACTATGGCACATTTTTTTGCCTACTCTTGTGCAAATTGGCATCGTACCTGAATTGTATACTATGCCTAGTCACTGCCAACCAGTTGTATTAGAGCATTCGGCCCACCAACAAAATTTTAATATGGAGCAGTATCACCCTTCACATGCTCATCATCATATGGAATCTGTTCAAGATAAATTTCATAGTTCGCATGCTCAAGAAGTCTTTGCTCTAGCTACTCAAATCATGAAGCATTGTCCACTATGTACGCATGGTCTAGATGCAGCAATTTTAATTCCTTTAATTGCTTTGATTTTTGTTTTAATTTTACGTTGGTTTACCCGTGTACGATGTCTGTGTCATACATGGACAATACAGCTAGAACTTCCCCCTGCCTTCTATATTTTACCGCTTAAACACGCCCCACCAACTGCTCTGTAAAACGCAACTTTTATTACCCTTGATTTTCAAGGACTCAAAACTTATTGCTTTTTATAGGGTCAAAATATGTTATCCCTCAAATTCCGCTTATCTGTTTTAAGTGCGGCGTGCTTATCTGCGTCAGCCAGTCCTATTATTTTTGCTGACGATTTAACACCAGCAAATAGTGACACAAAAACCTTAGCAACGATTGTAGTCACAGCAAGCCGTGAAGGTGAAACACTCAATAAAACTCCAGCAGCTATTAGCCAAATTAATAACGAGCAAATTGAAAATAAAAATGCCACGTTTATTGGACAACTTGTGAACCAGACACCAGGGGTTTTAATGAATGACCTTGGTAATGAGCAGCACATGATGTCTATACGCCAACCCATGACTACTGCTGCTGTTTATCAATATCTAGAAGATGGCCTTTCAATTCGACCTGTAGGTGTGTTTAACCATAATGCCCTGTATGAGATGAATATGGCGAGTGTAGACAATATTGAAATTTTACGTGGACCAGCAAGTAGTGTTTATGGAAGTAATGCAATTGGCGGAACCCTCAACTTTTTAACCAAGGCGCCGAGTGCCACACCAACAGCGGATATTGGTCTGAGTGCAAGTAGTGAAGGTTATCGCCGTGTTGACGTGGGAACTTCTGATACCTTTGATACTCGTACTGGCGCCCATGGGTTAAGAATTTCTGCCTATGCCAGTGATCGCGGTGATAGCTGGCAAGATCATGCCGAATCAGATAAACAAAGCGTTACCTTACGTCATGATTGGCAGATTTCAGACACAACTAAACTGAAAAATATATTTACCTATAACCACTTATATGCAGATATGACGGGTAGCTTAAATACTGAAGATTATAGTCAACGGCCTGGTTATAGCTATCAGACATTTACTTACCGGGAAGTAGATGCAACACGTATATCCTCCCAACTAAGTCATGACTGGAATGATCAACAGCAAAGTCAAATCACTTTATATTATCGGGATAATACAACCGAGCAAAATCCAAGCTATAACATAAAAACTGACAAGAAAGATGGAGTTGCAACAGGAACTTACAGCGGACAAACCACTTATAATAGTTTTCAGTCCTATGGAGTCAACCTACAACACTCAGCAACTTTAGGCCAATTCAAGTTAGTCGTGGGTAGTATGGCTGAGCACTCACCGACTCAGGGCAGAACTAATGATATTGAAGTTTTTCGAGATCCTGTTACACGTATTTATACGAGTTTTAAACAGCGAAAGCTTTTACGTGATTTTGATGTCGACGTTGATAATGAAGCGATCTATGCTCAAGTGAATTGGCAAGCTTTGCCTAACTTAAACTTAGTCGGCGGCACACGTTATGACTGGATTCGTTATGACTATCAGAATAATCTAACCCCTTCTAATGTTACTGGCGCTCCGGATGAAACAAGAAATTTTCACAAGGCTAGTCCAAAATTAGGAGCAATTTGGAATATTACTCCTCAAATCGACTTCTATACAAACTGGTCACAAGGCTTTGTTCCACCAGAGGTCAGTAGCCTTTACGGCGCAAATTTAGTTACTCCGAATTTAACTGAAGCAACTTTTACCAATATTGATGCAGGTGTCCGTTTTAAAACATTCAATGACCGATTAGATGGTGAAATTACGCTTTATCGTTTAAATGGTGAAGATGAAGTAATTAGTTATACTAAACCCGATAATACCCGTGAACCACGTAATGCAGGTAAAACTCTTCATGAAGGTATTGAAGTCGGTGGAACTTGGCAAATTTCCGATCAGCTTGACCAAAAATTGAAAATTTCAGGTAGCTGGGCTCGTCATCATTATGAACAATTCCAGCCGTCAGCTACTATTGATTACAGTGGAAATGATATGCCGAGCGCACCAAAAACTTTTGGTACGCTTGAATATCAAATTAAGCCAATCCCCGAATTATTACTCTCAGCAGAAGGTGTATATGTAGGTTCATATTGGATTAATGACGCCAATACTCAAAAATATGATGGTCATACGGTACTCAACCTGCGTGCAAACTATCGTAAAAAGGCCTATGAAATATATGGTCAGATTTTAAATGTGGCAGATACACATTATGCTGAAAGCACTTCTTTTAGTAATAATGAAGTGAGCTATACACCGGCAGCTCCACGTACATATTTAATAGGTCTACGCTATCATTTTGGTAATTAAGTAAATTTAAGTTTGTGGTCACAACTGGCCACAAACGCTTAATTTAACTATAAATAAAAACAACTTAAGACAAAAGTAAAAAGCAGAACGGTTTCACTAATTTCAATCGTAGCGCCCACGGTATCTCCCGTAATGCCATCAATTCGTTTTATAAACAGATATCTTAAATAAATCAGGCTTATTAAAAAACCAATTACCGCTATCAGCCCTTGCCATTCCCAATACAAAGGTAACAGTAAAATTAATGCAGCTACTATCCATGAAACAGTTTTAGGCAAATGGTCTGTCAAAGAACGACCTAAGCCTTTTTCGCGAACATATGGTGTAGTTAAAAACAAAATAGATGGCACCACACGTCCAAGTGCAGGAACAAATACTAAGAATAGCGTTTGATGTTGTTCAATCAATATAAAGACCAAAGCAAACTTGAGCAAACAAATGATAACTAAGCTCAGCACTCCAATTGGGCCGCAGCTCGGATCTTTCATGATTTGTAAAGTACGTTGTTTATCTCCAAAGCCACCTACCCAAGCGTCAGCTGTGTCGGCCAGTCCATCTAGATGCAATCCCCCAGTCAGCCAAATCCATAAAGTAAGTATAATTGCGGCAAGTAAAACAACGGGTAATTTGGCTAAAAGACAGGCAACAAGAAAAAGTATGCCACCAATAATCATCCCAACCAGTGGATAAAACAAAATAGCCCGACCATTTTGTTGCGCCGTTGGTGTAGTCTTTAACTCAATAGGTAGAACAGTTAAAAATTGCAATGCAATCCAAAAAGGTGTCATATCCCACTCTCTAACTGATCTATATATAAAAACAAACTGAATTATGAGGAAATAAAAATGGGAATAGCAATCCCTATTCCCATTAAACACTTCAAAAACTGTGAAAAACTACTGTATTTGATAGCACTGCTTTAATTTGATGTAGTCGTAGTAAAAACTAGTTGGTGTGTAACGCGCATAGTTACACGCAGATTTAAATAAAGTCTCTTTTTCGTTATAAAGCATCTTCACTAAAGTCGAGCCTTGACTATTTTGATAAACATCCCACTGTATGTTGGCTGCCATAGGTGAAACTACTTCACCACGCCATGTACTTGTTGAATAGTTATAAGTCTGGCGTAGTGGTAAAGGCTGCATCATATTATGCAAATCCAAGCTAGTTGCCAGAGGAATAATAATTTCAGCATGGGCAAAACGTAAAACTGCTTTATATGGTTGAGCTTTATTTACAACAGCATCAACTTGTTGGAACAGATCTTGTTTAAGTCCTTGAGCAATTTCACTTGTAACTTGGTTCGACTCTGTGAAACTTGGACCTTTTTCATAAAAATCATTGGCATCATTAAATTCAGCATAAAATTTTGCGGCTTCCAAAGGCATATATTTATCAAAATCAACACCTTTTAACTCATCTTTCATACCACCAGAAATTGAATAAAGCTCATAAACATAAGCCGCAGCATCTACTGCACTAGCAATGGTATTTTTACCCTTACCTTTTTCTGTAATTTGCTCACCTTTTGGTGAAGTTACTGTAAAAGACCCATTATTGCTAAAACTATAACCTGTCGTACCAAGTTTTTTAATAAAGTCTGCTTTAAAAATCGGAGTGAGTACGGACTGGGCAATTTTTTCTGCTTGAGTATTCTTCGATAACTCACTCAACTTTTGGGCTAAATCTTTATTGTTTGCTTCGAAATCTTGATAGGCCTGACTAGCATCATAAATTTTTTGTTGGCTAGCACTAAGTGGTTGAGTTAAATCTTCAGTCGCATTTAGACTATGAAAATAAAGTTTAAAACGATCAACCCCCCCGTCTACAAGACTAGGAACACTTGAACTCGATAAATTGGTATAAGACACAGGAACAATTTTATCTTTCAGCTGGGGCTGTTGTTTTATCAGTTCAGCAGTGAAGAATTTAGCACTATCCACCGCACGATCTACCCCAGAACTTTGTACCAATATAGATGCTTGAGAGTTTACAAGTGTTGGCAAGCGCTGTAATAGGCGATCGGCAATCCCGCGGTGTTCTAAAATACCGGTCATGGTTTCATTCCCATAACCATATTGGCGAATACCTTCAACCCCATAGCCTAATAAAATATTGGCTTTCATCATGGTTTCCAAGTCAGCACCTAATTGCTCACCCAAAGGCGTTAAAGCATTTTCTGTTTTCGCCTGTTTCCATAAATTATAAAGTGCTAAATCATATTTAAGACTTGATAGTCCTCTCGAACCGTGTCGCGCAACCAACTCTGTAAAAACTGGCTGGAACCCATTTGGAGCTTGTTCATAATTTTTTAGGTCTTGCTGTGGTTGATAAGGTGTTTTGGTTTGATAATATTTTGATGAATTTGTAGATGGTGGAGTTTGAACTTCTTGATCATCATTATTATTACAAGCCACGAGCAATAATGAAGCTGCAAGCACACTAGTTTTAAATAAAATATTCATAAGCCAAATAAGTAATTAATTAATAAATGCCAATAGCTTAATTTTTAGTAATGACAGTTCTATTACATAGTTTAAAATATCTTTATAAAAATAATAACTTACAAGTGTATAAAAATATAAAATTCATCTATCTCAACATAAAAGTTAATTGACCATCTGCTTCAGAAAATTCAAAAGAATATAATTTCCCAAGCTCTGCCGATATTTTAAGTAAGTCATCTAAAGGTTGCTGCTCGGCTAAACAAGCCAATAGTTTAATCACCCCCCCATGAGTAACAACTAACGCATGCTGTAAATTATGTTTTTGCATATGCGTAACCAAATCCTGAAACCCTTTCAGAACCCTTTTTTGAAACTGGTTTAATGTTTCAGCGCGAGGTGGACAATATTGACTTGGTTTTTGCCAAAAGTTTGCAAGTAATTCAGGTGAAGTTTCATAAATTTGCTGAGTTGAGATACCTTCCCACTCCCCAAAATACATTTCTTTTAAGTCATGATTTATAAGTAAAGGGAGTTCTGCTGTTTTGGCAAGTTCCTCAGCAAAACAAGCACATCGTTTTAATGAGGAACTTACAATAATATCCCATGACTGGTCTGTGACTTGCTCAATGGTTGACTGCATTTGCTGCCAACCTTTTGCTGTTAACTCATCATCTAAATGCCCACGTAAAGTATGGCTATACTGACTTTCACCATGTCTGAGCAAATCGATTCTAAATTTACCCAATTTTATCCCCGCTTACAGCAGCTTGAGCAAAGGTAGCCATTTGGTTATGTAAGACACATGCCATTTTAACTAATGCCAAGGCAGTACCAGCCCCACTACCTTCGCCTAAACGCAAGTTCATCTTTAAAATCGGGTCAGCATTAAGTTCTTGTAAAATACGTAGGTGTCCATACTCAGCCGATTGATGACCAAATAACATCCAGTCACGTACTTTAGGGTTCATTCGTACCGCACATAAGGCGGCTACAGAACTAATAAAACCATCCACAATCACAGGTAAACCCACTTGCGCACAGCGAATATAAGCACCTGTAATTGCCGCAATTTCCAAACCACCTACAGCACATAGTGTTTTAAAGACATCACCAATGACATGTTTATGGTGAAGTTCAATTGCCTTTTCAATTACTTCAATTTTATGTCTTAACTGATCGGCACCAATTCCTGTACCAAATCCCGTTAATTGCTCAGCCGTATCATTTAGTAAAAGACAGGCTAACGCAGAAGCTGAACAGGTATTTCCAATACCCATTTCACCCGCAATATAAATATCTGCACCATTCGCTTTAGCAGTATCTACACTTTTTTTCCCTAACTCTAAGGCAGCACGGCACTCATCAGCATTCATTGCAGCTTGTTTGGCAAAATTTGCTGTGCCGGCACGAATACAGTGACGTTCAACGCCTGCATATTGGTATGGTTCGCCTACTGTGCCACAGTCAATGACTTGTAAATGGGCTTGATGATATTTAGCAATCACACTGATTGCCGCACCGCCAGTTGTGAAATTTTGCAGCATTTGACGGGTAACAGCTTGGGGATATGCAGAGATATTTTCTTCAACTACACCATGATCACCTGCAAAAATTGTAATCCATGGATGGTTAACTTGTGGATGTGCATTTGACTGTAAACTGGCAAGTGTAATTGCAATCTGCTCTAAATCACCTAAGGCACCTGTAGGTTTGGTAAGTTGGAGTTGATGTTGCTCAGCTTGTTGTTTTGCATCTAAATTAGGTTCTTGTACAGATTCTAACCACCAGTTCATTTTTATTTCTCACCTTTTAAAATCATTGGAAAACCCGCCACACAAAACACAACCTTATCTGCAATTTGCCCTAAGGCTTGATGTAGCCTTCCTGCTTCGTCGACAAAACGGCGGCTTATCTCACCGAGTGGCACAACGCCTAAACCCGTTTCATTACTTACTAAAATGATTTCTGACTGGAGTGTGGGTAAAACTTTTAACAGCTGTTCACACTCAAATTGTTGAACGTTTTTATCTTCTAAAAGTAACAAATTGGTTAGCCAAAGTGTTAAACAATCCACCAGAATAATTTGGTTAGGTCTATCAATTTCTTGCAGAGTTTTTGCTAAAAATAATGGTTCTTCAACCAAAGACCAGTGAGCAGGACGATGATTTTGATGATGGGCAATCCGGCTTTGCATTTCAGAGTCAAGTGCTTGCGCCGTAGCAACATAAGTCACAGCTAATTGCGTATTTATTGCTGTTTGTTCAGCCAGTCGGCTTTTGCCAGAACGAGCACCACCTAAAATCAATTGCAACATGGCTCACCTAAAAACAAATGCTGATACGGATACAGCTGCCCTTGTAAAATTTGAGCCTCATAATAACCAAAGGTTAAATGCTCAACTTTAAGATCAAATTCAGCCTGATCGTATTGTACAGGTAATTGAGAAATTTTTTGTAAAATCAAATCACTACTATAGTCTTTTTTATACAAACCCAATGTAATGTGCGGATAGTAATCTAAAGCGGCAATTTCATTAGAAATTGAGCCTAATTTTTGACGTATGAAAGATAAGATATTTTCTTTATCCTGAATTTCTACAAATAAAGCACTACTAAAGCTATCAACCGAACCAATTTTTAATTGAAATGGTGCAATATTTTCTTTTCTTAAAATTTCCCTTTGCTGCACAAATTCACTAAAACAAAAGTCATCATCATGAACTTTAGTCTCATGAGTCAAGAAACCGCATATAAACAGCGTGACATGATATTGACGGTGATTAGGCTCTACTAGAAATTCTGAAAAATGCGCACGCAATTGATCTAGATAATGAACTAATTTCTGATCATTAATTTCTAGATACCATAAAGCGTAATTTTGACGCCCAAGGTGCCATTCAGGATAATCCCGCATAGACGTCGGCACCATGAGTGTGGAGGGTTTTAACAGCACAGTTTTAATTCAAAATCATTCAAATTTCGTATTAAAACATGTTTGCCTTTCAATTGTAGAGCCTTAATTTATTAAGCGAATTTAAACATATTGAGTACCTGTAGTTTTGGCGTTGGTAATACTCATGTTCAAGGGTTGTTTGTCTTGTTCAGAAAACAAATATTGAATAAGTTGAACCAACTCAACTTCAAGTTGTCTTCTTTGAGATGTACTCAGGTCTAAGGTCTGAATTTGCTGTTGCAAATGTTCAACCGCTTTAGTCTCTTCAATTTCTAAAAATTGAATTGCATAGGCATAACCTAAAGCAGCACCTTTTAATAAATTTTTATAAGGCAAATCATGACGAATATTCACTTCAATTGATGCCATAACACGTTCATTATGATTGAGTTTGCGTAATGGATCTCTAGCTACGCGTTGGCAAGGATCTTTAAATGCATATTCACATGAGTCTAGAAAACTTTGTGCCATTCGATTCAGATCTTTTGCATAGTTAGGTAATGCAATTGCAAGTCCCTGCTTCACTTCTGCAATTAAGTTCTCTGCAAATGCTTTAACGGAATGATCGCCCATGGCAACACCGATAGATTCATAACCCATTAAAGATGCGTACCAAGCAAGCATCGCATGTACGCCGTTCCATAGACGGTTTTTAATGAGTTGAATATCTGTAATTTGGTCAACCAATACCACCTGACGCAACTTTTCAAGTAAAGGACTACCTTTCTCTACATATATTGGCATATCGGTTTCACTATGGAACAGAATTAAATCCATGCTTTGTAATATATGCCCCGGCTGGAAATTACGACGCATGTTATCAACATAGATAGAAGCCTGATTTTGCTGATCTTGAGTCAGTTTATTGCAGTCTTCAATTTCGGTTTGTTCTTCTTGCTCCACATCTTCTAAATGCTGTTCAAGAAAATTATGCTTAATACGGAGCTGACGATATAAACTCTGATTAGAAAGTTTTGAAACCATACGATTAACTACGGTGTCGCAAAAGTAATGCTCTTTTAAAATATGCTCCGTTACATCTTCATCGTTGGTTAACTCTAGTAGAGCTTCTCTCAGATGCTTCATCACTAAATATTTCGCACCGACTTTATTTAAAATAATTAGAAAGGTTAGCGGTTCTATACATGTTTCAAGTGGTGAGTTAAAACGTGCATATAATCCTTTTGCAATTATTTTTGCTTCAGCTTCGATAGCTTTTTCGGGTAAACAAAGTGCAATTAAGCTTGAATGAGTATACATTTCTAACATTTGTTGTTCATTGTCAGAATCAACAATGGTCATATTCTCAATACGCTCATCATAAGAAAATTGCCCATAGCGAATACTGTAAGCTCCAAACGCATTTACAGCTTCGCGGAAAAGACTATTTCTTGTTGACGCAATAATACGTTTTGGTTTCGTATAACCATCCCAATGCGACAAGATTTGTGCTACATAACCACCGCCAATTGCTCCAAAACCATGTATCCCAACCGTCAGTTGATTTAGGCTTTGCGGAAAAGGTTCCAGCATCTCTGGCATAACCATAACAGGAATAAATTGGTCAAGATCTGTTAAGAAGTCATACATCTGATCATAATAAAAATGCGCTTTATCTAACATTTCATCATTTGGTTCTTTAATATCTTTTAATAAAATCGTTAGGCCTTTCGATGTATGCGCTGAAGTTAAACCATTTTCAGAATCTTCAAACATAAGACACTGGTTAGCGTCCAAGTGAAGTTGACTAGCTGCTTTTAAAAAGATTTCTGGATGCGGCTTTCCTTGTTCAACTTCATCTCCACAAGTAATCACATCAAAAAACTTATAAACATTCGCATTAATTAAATATTCTTCGGCAATTGCTCTACGGCTTGAAGTCGCAACAGCCATTCTTAAACCCGATTTTCGTAAACGTTCTAAAACTTGAACTAATCCCTTTTTAATAGGCACACCATGTTTACGAATATGTTCAAGCTCCATCTCATCGGCTCTTTTTCGTATTTCTTTATATGGCACATCTATTCCATATAAACGTTGTGCAAGTTTTTCCGCCGTTGTTGCACTTAAACCCAAACATTGCATTAAATATTCGTGTGAAAACTCCTGCCCAATCAGCTCTTGAGATGCTTGTTGCAATGTTTGAAACCGTAAGCGCTCAGTGTCAAACATTGTCCCATCCATATCAAAGATAGCTCCATGAACAGGTTTTCCATGAAAAATAAGCACGTTTTTACCTCTTTTTTTGATCATGTTTTATTCAGGGTATACAAAAAATTGATTAAAAAGGCAGGATGATAATAAATGAAACATTACTGGTTATTTTTTAATCAAAAATATAAGTAATCTGTTACTGAGAGAACTTAAAAACTCTAAAAGGTTGAATAATGAAAATAATTCTGAAACCGAGTTCTAATGCAAAGATAGCAAGCTATCCTTGCTTGCTATCTTTACTTGTTCTTTTTATTGCGCTGATAATGTTTATTTTTCTTAGGTCCATTTACTGCTAAACAAACCTGCATTGTTTTTATCATGTCTTGCAGGTCTACCAATACCAGAAATTTATCTAACTCTTGTTATCTTCTGGTAGAACCAAACTCCACACAATAATGATAATCATTTTCATTTAATAAGTCAATTTGATATTGCTCTTATTTTAATCAATCAAGGATATCTACAAATTGCGCCGTCAATATTTGCGCCAGATCATTCGGATTTAGACCAATATCTAATCCTCTTTTTCCACCACTTACATAAATTTTGCCAAGTTCTTGCGCAGAAGCATCTATCACAGTTTTCAAACGTTTCTTTTGTCCTAATGGACTAATTCCACCCACTAAGTACCCTGTTAAACGTTCTGCATCTTTTGGATTTGCCATTTGTAGCTTTTTACAGCCAACCGCCGTAGCCACCTTTTTTAAATTGAGTTGATGATTAACAGGTATAATTGCGACAAAATAATTTTTTTCATCAGTTACAAGTAGTGTTTTAAAAACTTCATTTACATCAAGATTTAATTTTTCGGCAGCTTCTAAACCGAAACTTTTAGCATTTGCATCATGCTCATATTCATGAATAGAAAATTCGATTTTATTACTTTTTAATAGTCTACATGCAGGTGTCATAGGATTTTAGATTTTAATGAAATGATATTGATTATATTTATTTTAGAGAAAAGTTTAAAATTTGCTTAGGCTATTTACATCATTTACATGAAAAATCAAACAGACATTGAACAAAAAACAATCTGAACTTGATATTGAGTGGATGACTCCAATATATTTAATTGAGATTTAAAGTCTGAACTGGCAAATTTATGAGTTACAAACACAATAATCTGATGGCAATGCGTCACCGTTTTTGGGATGAATCTTCAGATCATGTATTAAATGAAAAGCAATTTTTACAGCAGACCTTAATCGAACAAGGCATTTTTAATAATGCCACTTTTGAGGATGTTAAGTATTTTTTCTATACACTACCGAGCATCGTTATTGTAAAGGCCCATGCACTTGGTTTTATGCATGATTCTGTCAAGCAAATGGTTATTCAACATATTCAAGCTAATCGTATCCACTTAATGCAAAAAGCTGAATTAAAAATTCAGTTTAAAATGTAAGTTAATGATTAATATTTAATGGCTTTTTAATCTAGTTCCTCTTTCTGGAGAGATTGTATTTTAATTTTCATTATATTGCTTAGGCTATTTTAGAAAATTAAGATATAAAATGATACTTTCAACTCACCATTCAGTCTGAGGGAACTATTTTAATACGTTCAAAACATGTAATATTCGTTACAATTTTAGATCACCAGCGTTTGGCTGCATGATGCGCATAGGATTCTATTTTCATGTCAAATCAGAACGATAAGCTTAAGAGTTTAAAAACTTCTTCCATGGATCGACGCTTATCAATCGCGAAAGCTTCTTTACTGGCAGGAACACGTTGGGCTACTGCAAGTGCCTCTACCCTCTTCTCTAGTGAAGAAGAAAAAGAGAAGAAGCGTAAAAAGGCAATGAGCGAACAAGCTAATTATCTTGTTTCTGAAATTGGCAAACTTAAAGGTTCTATTGTTAAGATTGGCCAAATGATGGCGCTTTATGGTGAACATTTTTTACCAGAAGAAATTACTCAGGCGTTAAATACTTTAAACAACCAAACGGTTGCTTTAGACTGGCCTGCGATTAAGCCACATTTACAAGAACAACTTGGTTCTAAGTTAAACGATTTAACCATTGATCATGAACCTATTGGTACAGCTTCTCTTGCACAAGTTCATCGCGCAATCCGCAAATCAGATGGATTAGAGTTAGTTTTAAAAATTCAATACCCTGGTGTAGCGAGTGCAATTGACTCAGACATGAGTCTATTTAAAAACATGCTTAAGCTTACACGTATGGTGCCACAAACCCGTGAGTTTGATCAGTGGTTTGATGAAGTACGTGAAATGATGCATCGTGAAGTCAATTATGATGTAGAAGCAGCAACCACTCGCCGCTTTGGTGAGCGCTTAAAAGATGATGAACGCTATATTGTCCCTACAATTATAGATGACTACTGCACAGATCAAGTCCTGTGTATGACGTTTGAACGCGGCGTACCTATTAATAGCCCAGTAATGCTCTCTCTTCCACAAGAACGTCGTAATCAACTTGGTGAAGCATCATTAGAGATTGCAGTTCGTGAGATATTTGAATGGGGCGAAATGCAAACTGACCCTAACTTTGGTAACTACCTTGTTCGTTTAGGTAATGGCCAAGATGTTCAGGACAAAATCGTACTATTAGATTTTGGTGCGATCCGTCAGTTCGATGAACATTTACTATCAGTTGCGCGTAATCTCATACAAGCGGGTTATCAGCATGATAAACATGCAATGGTCCAAGCAATGACTGGATATGAGTTTTTCGATGCGATGCCTGAAAGTATTAAACCGGGTATGGCAGATGTCTTTTTACTTGCGACCGAAGCATTCAGCACCCCTGCAAATAATCCAGATATGCCAGCTGGCCTGATGGATGAACATGAACGTTATGACTGGAAAAAAAGCCAGTTACATAGTCGTGTTATGCAACAGGCAAGTAAATCAATGGCATCCCGATATTTCTCAGTCCCTCCAAAAGAATTTATGTTTATTAGCCGTAAATTTATTGGCGCATATACATTCATGACTGTAATTGATGCCAAAACAAATGTACGTCGTATGATTCGTAACTTTGCATAATTTGATCACGACTAGAATGGCTCAATGTCATTCTAGTCAATACAAACAAAATTATTATTTTTAAGAACTAATTTTTATTTATAAAATCAAAAACATAAAATCAAGTCTATTTTATTTTTACCATTTATCTACTCTTTTTTTGAATGTCAGTAACGACATAGTTTTTTCTTATACTGCGTGTCAGCATAAAACAATAACAATGTGTTAGGACACCATAATCATGACAAATATGATCAATAAAGCCCAAGGGTTGGGTTTATCGCTGATCACAAAATTAGCTGGAAGCGATGTACTTGATCAACTCAAACTACGTAAATTTCTTGAAAAGTCTCTTTATCAAGGTTCAAAAGCTGGCTTTAGAGCACTAAGCCAAACTCAAAAAGCATTTAAACCTAAACAAATTCCACAGCAACGCCTACCTCAGCAAAAGAAAAACCTATTTGATTTAAGCCTAACTGAAGAACAACAAATGACTTCTGAAGCAATGTCTCAATTTGCTAAAGAAGTTTTACTAGCATTAGCTCATGATGCCGATCAAGCAGCACAATTTCCAGAAAGTCTTTGGCAATATGTTGAAGATTTAGGGCTAAATTATTACGCCCTACCAGAAGCACTAGGTGGTGTTGCTGCTGAACAAAATATTGTAAGCAACTTACTAATTGCTGAAAAACTAGCTGAAGGTGATTTTAGTCTTACAGCGGGATTACTCAGTACCTTTAGCGTTATTAATGCAATCACACGTTGGGGATCTGCCGAGGTTCAGTCAATGTATCTGCCATGTTTTGCTGAAGACTCAGACATTACAGCAACCTTTGCAGTACAAGAAGCAACTCCAGCATTTAACCCTTATGTTTTAAAAACAAAAGCTTCTCTTGAAAATGATCAATTTTACATTGATGGTGAAAAAACCTTAGTCATTTTAGGTGATTTGGCTGATGTGTTATTGGTGAGTGCTGACTTTAATGGCAAGCCAGATGTATTTGTAGTGCAAGTGGGTGACACTATTTCCATTAAGAACACTCCGGCAATGGGCCTCAAAGCAACAGAGACAGCTACTTTAAAATTCAGCCACACTCCTGCTCTACGACTAGGTGCAACAGATTTTGATTACACCGCCTTTTTAGATTTAGGCAATCTTATGTGGTGTGCAATGGCTGTAGGAACCTGTGAAGCTATTAAAGCCTATTGTATTAAATATGCCAATGAGCGAACTGCTTTTGGAGAACCGATTTCACATCGCCAAAGTGTCGCATTCATGATTGCAGATATGGCAATTGAAATTGATGCTATGCGTATGCTGATTCTAAATGCCGCAAGTCTTGCTGAAGCAGGTAAACCTTTCCATCGTGAAGCATATTTAGCTCGTCTTCTTTGTGCAGAAAAATCCATGAAAATAGGAACAGATGGCGTACAAATTTTGGGTGGTCATGGCTTCACAAAAGAACACCCAGTTGAACGTTGGTACCGTGATTTACGTGCGACCGCAATTTTACATTCTGGCTTACATGCTTAAGATCAATCTGAGGACATTTTCATGAATTTACAAAATCCAAAAAAATTCAAAATGATGATTGATCAAGCACATGATGTTGCGATCAATGTATTACGCCCTATTTCCCGAAAATATGATAAAGCAGAACATGCTTATCCAAAAGAGCTCGATATGCTCGCTTCACTCATTGATGGCATGAATGAAGGTGGCGAAGGAATTAATGCAGGTGCAGCTGGTGCAGGAAAACGTGGTGAAACTGATAATGAAGGTGTCCGTAATGGCACCAACATGTCGACAGCACTAGGCATCATTGAAATGTGTTATGGCGATACTGGGCTATTACTCAGTATGCCACGCCAAGGTTTAGGAAATTCTGCAATTGCTGCAGTTGCAAATGATGAGCAACTAGAACGTTTTAAAGGTACTTGGGCAGCTATGGCGATTACTGAACCAGGCTGTGGTTCTGACTCTGCTGCGATCCGTACTACAGCAACTAAAGATGGCAATGACTATATTTTAAATGGTGAAAAGATTTTCGTAACCTCTGGTGAACGTGCAGACTCTGTGGTCGTGTGGGCTACCCTCGACCGAAAACTTGGACGTGCGGCAATCAAGTCATTTGTTGTACCTAAAGGCACACCTGGAATGAAGGTGGAGCGCCTTGAACATAAATTGGGAATTAAAGCTTCTGATACGGCAGTTATTAGTTTTACTGACTGCCGTGTGCCAGCCGAAAATCTTTTAGGTAATGCCGAAGTGGACGTTGCTAAAGGTTTCGCAGGTGTAATGGAAACTTTTGATAATACACGCCCGTTAGTCGCTGCTATGGCCATTGGCTGTGCTAAAGCTTCATTAGAACGTATTAAAGAAATTTTTAAAGATCAGTTGGACCCAAGTTACTCAACGCCATATTTGCAAACATCCAATCTTGCGGCACAAATTTACCGTATGGAGGCCGAATGGGAAGCAGCACGGTTACTCATGTTGAAAGCAACATGGATGGCTGACAACAAGAAACCAAACTCAAAAGAAGCTTCCATCGCCAAAGCAAAAGCAGGCCGTGTAGGTAATGAAATTACTTTGAAGTGTGTCGAGTTAGCAGCAAGTGTTGGCTATAACGAAGATGAATTACTTGAGAAATGGGCACGTGATTCAAAAATTCTTGATATTTTTGAAGGAACTCAACAAATTCAGCAGCTTATTATTGCTCGACGTGAGCTTGGTAAATCGTCAAGCGAATTAAAATAAGAGCGTTGCAAGTAAGTTAAAACTTCCTTGCTGCTTAGTACTACTCTATCTACAAAATAAAAACCCTCTAATCATATGATTAGAGGATTAGGTATTTCAGGTATATATTTTTTATTTATTTAACTGACGTAACTTCTAATGACTTATCAACTACACCGAATTTTTTAAAGATTTTTGCACGACGTTTTGGTGAAATATTTGCTTTATTTAAATCACCTTTGTAGTGATCAAATACACGCTTGTCCATCATTTTAAACCACAATGAAGGAATCAATGCTGGTAGCAACATACTTGCGTAACCACTTGGTAACTCAGGTGCTTCATCAAAATGGCGAAGCGCTTGAAATGGACGAGTCGGATAAGCATGGTGATCTGAGTGACGCTGTAACTGATATAAGAACAAGTTTGTCACTACGTTGTTATTATTCCAGCTATGCTCTGGCATTGTACGCTCATATTGGCCGTTTTCTTTTTTCTGGCGTAGCAAACCATAATGCTCAATATAGTTAATAATTTCAAAAAGACTAATACCGTAAAATGCTTGCGTCGCTAAATACGGAATCGTACCTTTACCAAAAAGTCCAATCATCGAACTATGAAAAGCAGCAGTCATACCCCAGCCTTGCAATAATTCATTATCGAGTGACCAGAACTCTTTACCTTTACGTTTTAATCGGTTTTTCTCAATTTCAATTGCTGACTTGAAAGAACCAATAACTGTACGCGGCCAGAATTCATAGAATGTTTCACCCATCCGTGAAGATGCAGGGTCTTCAGGCGTTGCCGCACGTTTATGATGGCCGTATGGATGCTCAATACGGAAATGGTTGTAACCTGTAGGTACTAAAGCAAGATGAGATAAAATATGGTCGATACGATCATGTTTATGGCTTAGTTCATGGGCTGTATTAATTGCAATACCATTAATTGCACCCATTGAAATACCAAGCAAAATTTTATCAATAAATGAAGTAGTTTTACGGCTTGTTAAATAACATGCATAAACATTTGCTGCATATTGTAATGGGATAAAGCTCTTCACCAAACGTGAATAATACGGGTCTTTTTCAAGAAGTTTAATTTCTTCATCGGTTGGATTACGTGCATCTTTACCAATAATCGTATCAATTGCAGGAATCACAACGTGTAATAAAAGTGGGCCACCTAAAGCAAATACTTTCTTTAATGGGCGTGGACCAAAATGGTAACCAGCTAAAATACCTAAACCAATTACAGGTAGAGCCGGACTAATCATCCATAAATAGCGCTTACGATCTATCTCACGCATAGACGCTGGCACTGGCATAAGTTCTTGCTGAACATTTACTGGTGCATTCATAGTCATATTTCCTTTTTCTATATATCTATATAGTTAAAGAAATACCATTTGCTTAACAGTTGTAACCGTCCAAAAAACCTATTTCAAAGTCTTTGGCATTTTCTTCCACTTTTTTGTCCTAAAAACACATGTTGATCTATTCTTATAGCTCACTATAATTTTATTAAAATAATGATTGATCACGTAAATATGGATGCACTAAGTAAATTTTTTGATGATATCCACTTAAATAAGTCTGAATATATCTATATAAAAGCACAAGGTGAATGGGCCTTTAAAACACAAGATCAATCTGCTTTACTTGCTTATATCGTTTTAACGGGTTCTGTATATATTCACATAAATGCTTCAGAAAAAATAACAGCAACAGCTGGAGATATTATTTTAATACCCTCTGGAAAAGCTCACCATGCTACAGACTCAAAAGCTACTGCGAGTAAACTTGTAGATCCTGTCGATATTACTCCGTTATTTAATGGGCATCGTCATGATCCAATTGAACTAGGTTCATCAGCATCTGAAAATACATTATTGCTCTGCCTACGCTGTCAAGTTGATACGTATATGGCTGGGCCACTTATTAATGCATTACCCTCTATTATGCATATTCAGCATGAGAACCAAACGACTCCACCTGAATGGTTGCAAATAGGACTTTATTTTCTAGCGGTCGAAACACAAAAAATTCAACCCGGTCATGACAAAATTATCGATCATTTAGTTAGTATTCTTTTAATTGAATGTATTCGAGATCATATTCAACAAATGTCTGACCAACAAAACTGGTTAGGAGCATTAACTCATCCTGAGTTAAGTAATGCTCTATCTGCAATTCATAGCCAACCTGAAGCAAGCTGGACTGTTGAATCATTAGCTGAACAATGCTGCATGTCACGTTCTAAGTTTGCCAATCTTTTTAATAGTATTATTGGGGAACCTCCCCTTACTTATTTACAGCATTATCGCTTTCGTTTAGCAAGCCAATATCTTCGTACAAGTAATTTATCAATTCAACAAATTTCAAATAAAGTGGGCTATTCGTCAGAAACAGCATTTAGTCAGGCATTTAAAAGAGTATTTGATTTATCACCTAAACAATATAGACAAAACTATATTGGCAGTAGTCTAGATCAGTAATAAAAAAAGCGCCGAAGCGCTTTTTTTATTACATAAGTTTTATTTGATTTTAGCGTGTGACTTTAAGTATTCGCTGTAATCTTCAAGTATTTGCTGACCGCGAGATTGGCGATAAAGCTGTTGTAATTGCTTTAACTGATCGGCCGGCATAGCGTTTACGGCAGCTGAATTTACATTAGAAACAGCAACAACGACTAACTCATTTGGTAAGTTCGCTGTTGTAACAGACCACATACCAGGTTTTGGCGTAGGAACACTAAATGCTGCACGCTCAATTGCACGTTTCAAACCTTGTGAACGAGTAAAGACACCAGCAGATTCAAAAGGTACATTATTTTTCGCAACAACTTGTTCAGCTGGCTGAGTTTTGAATTCAGTCAACATTGTTGCAATTTTAGCTTGAGCTGCTTTACGTGCTTTTTCATCAATCACTTTAGCTTTCGCTTCATTCATGGCTTGAGCAATTGGTTTAACACCAGCAGCATGATAATCACGTACTTTAATCCAAACTGTATCACCATTCGCTAATTGAATATTTGATGAAGCATTACGATCGCCATTTTTCACATCATCATTAAACAATTTAATTTTTACGTTTGGATCACTTAGTTGTGGATTTTGAGTCGCTAAAGTTACGCCATTTAATGATTCAATTTTAGTACCTTTAACTTGCTGTACAACTGCATCTAAAGAGTCATTACCAACAATTGTTTCATTCAAACTATTTACAGTATCAGAATAAACAGTAGCAACTTTATTCTTTTCAACTTCAGCAGTTAAACGCGCCTTCTCAGCTTCAAATGAGGGAATTTGGGTCGCTGGAGTTTCTGCTTCAATAATATGATAGCCATATTGTGTTTTTACTGGCTGTGAAACTTGACCATTTTTCAAACTTGAAACAGTTTTATCAAATGCATCAGAGAAAACGCCAGGTGCATAAGCCTCAACTAAACCACCTTTCGCTTTTGAAGTTGGATCTTCTGAGAACTGAGCTGCTGCTTGAGCAAATGAGAGACCGCCTTGAATTTTTGCGTATACATCTTTAGCGAGCTTTTGAGCTGCTGCATCATCACGAGCATCTGTCGTAATAAGGATATGTTTCACTACACGTTTAGCATCTTTTTGCTGAGTTTCTACAAACTTCGCATAAGCTTGTTTAAGCTCAGCATCTGTTGCTGGTGCAGGTTTCGCCATTAAAGACGGAGATAAAACAACATAATCTACATCAACAGAAGCAGGCTGTTTAAACTCATTTTGATGTTTGTTGTAGTAGTCAGTAGCTTCTTGATTAGATGCTGTTAAGCCAGTTTTATAACTGTCTAACTTAATGCTAGCCAAATGTAATGTACGTTGTTCAGTTTGCAAATTCGCAATTTGCATTAAATCAACTTTACTTACTAAAGAATAATCTGAAAAAGTTGAAGTTAACATTTTTAAAGCGTGATCTTGACGCAAGCTCGCAATTAAAGCTTGGCTTGTCATACCAATCGAACGCAAATAATTTTCATATAATTTTTGTGAAAACTGGCCATTTTCTTGCAAACTTGGCTGCTGAGCTAACATTTGCTCGATTTGAGCATCGCTCAAAGAAATACCCAGTTTTTCAGCTTGCTGAATAAGTAAATTACGAGATACCAATATATCAAGCGCTTTTGCTTGAATTACCGGTAAATTCAATAAACTTTCATCACCCTTTACAGCAGCTAAATATTGTTCTTTATACCTTTGCGTTAAAGTTTCAAGGTCTTTTTTTGATATGTCCTGTCCATTTACAGTTTTTGCGACATCTGCCTTGTTTCCCCTATTAAAATATCCATTAATACCTACAAGCGCTAAAGGGGTCAAAAACAAAATTAAAAGGACTTTGCCGAGCCAACCCTTAATGACTGTACGAAACGATTCCATAAGTATTCCAATATTTTATTTCGAGGAGAATTTTAACTGAAAAACCACAATGAATGAATGAGCAATATTGGTCAATTCAGATATTTAATAAAAAACGCGCCTATATCGGCGCGTTTAATCATCTTAAAAGATTAAGCAACTGAATCTTTAAGACCTTTACCAGCTTTAAAGCTAGGTACTTTTGTTGCTTTAATTTGAAGCTCTTCGCCAGTTTTAGGGTTGCGACCAGTACGTGCAGCACGTTCTTTAACACTGAAAGTACCAAAACCAACTAAAGTTACTGTGTCACCTTTTTTAAGTGCTTCAGTAATTGACGCAATTGTCGCATCGAGTGCCTTGCCTGCATCAGTCTTAGATACTCCCCCTTTTTCAGCAATTGCATCGATTAATTCTGATTTATTCATGAATAAAACATCCTCTTAATATCGTTTGTTTAAGGTCCAAGGCTATAGTTTAAAAGGCCATGACGCCTTTATAGCAATGCTTTGGGGGAAAACGCAATACTAGAGCAGAGCTTTTAGCAAAAATAAATGCTAAAAAACTGTTATATATTTGCTAAATCCCTACATTTTTTTACTTTTCATTCAATTTTGCCTTCAATTTCTGATTTTCTTCAATTAAAGCATCTACCTTTATATGCAGTTGAACTAGGAGTTGTTCAATGTGCTGTAAATCCTTCGGAGTAACCAAACCAATTCGATTTAAAGAGTGATTTACACTGGTATCTAAAATTTTTTCGACCTTGTCTTTTGTATCAGACACTGACTCTTTCGCTTTTTCGGTTACTTTACCAACAGTTGTATCGGCTAAATCACCAGTTTTAGACTCGAGCTCTTCACCTACTTTGACTAGAGAGTCAAATAGTTTATTGCCTTCTTCTTCTGCACGAGAAAAAGCACCTAAACCCGCTAACCAGATTTGTTTGGTATACTTCCTAAAATCTAATGCAGACTTCCTAGAACTTTTTGATTTTAATTTATTTTTTTCTCCTTGATCTTCTGCTTGTGTTTCTATATTTCCATTATCCATTGATCTAAGCTCCTGATCGGATGAGACAGACGAAGTCTTATTTAACCACAAAATATTCTTATAATAACAAAGTCAAGACTTGATACATTTATGAAACTGTTCTACAAAACAATCATGTCATGTAAATATATTTAACAGGACATTGTGTTAAGTTTGAGATAGGATGTCTCATTCTCTCAATTAATCTCTAATATTTAAGGATAAACTTTTATGAGTGAAACGCAACAAAGACAAAAACATCCACGTCTGTTGCTGAATATTGTTCTAATTATTTTAGAAACTTTTTTCTCATTTATTCTCACCCACGATGGTGTTCTTCGCTTGCAAGCGAAAAAGTTTATCGCCAACAAAATAACAATCCGTATTAATAGCTATTTGCCATTTTTTGACTTTTATGTGCAATTTACGGAAAAAGGACTGTTATTTGATATTTATTCATATGACCGTCGTATTGATCTAGAAATCAATAGTACACTCATCGATCTTATCAAAATTTTTGCTTTCTCAAACCAACGCAGTTTAAACAACATGCGAATTGATGGTGATGCAGAAACTAAAAAAGAACTTATCGATTTAATCTCACATCTTACTTTACCTAAGCTTCTTGCAGATTGGAAACAATGGTTCAACACACCAGATGATGAAGCCGAAGCCCTAGCTTCACGCAAAAGAATTGCACCTTTACTTGAAAAAATCGATCAACAACGTTCAGAGATAAATTCGTTGCATGTCGAAATTAAACAATATCAAAATCGAATTGCACGCTTACAACAGCGCCAACGCAATATTAACTTGTGCTTTGGTATAATTAGCCTAATATTTATTGCTTATTTCATATATAATTTGTGGGTGGCCTAACTTATTTTTTCTATCTTGATCCTGCACTTGAATTAAAAATAAAAAAACTTGACTATTTTAGTCGGGATTCATAAAATCCTATTATCTAGTCTTAACATGTGTATCGAATCATGCGCCTTACAACTCGCGGTCGCTACGCAGTGACTGCTCTACTTGATTTAGCTTTGCAGCCAACTGAACAAACGATCACGCTCGCCGAAATTGCCGCACGTCAATCTATTTCAGTTGCTTATTTAGAGCAGTTGTTCGCAAAACTTAAGCGTCATGGGTTAGTTTCTAGTGTTCGCGGTGCAAATGGTGGTTACCATTTGGCTCGAAACGCTGATGAAATTACTGTGTTAGAAATCATTGAAGCCGTAAATGAAACTGTTGACGCAACACGTTGTGACCACAAAGGCAACTGCCAAAATGGTGCAATGTGTCTTACTCACGATTTATGGCAAGAACTCTCTCATCATATTGCCGACTATTTAGCCAAAATCACACTTGCCGACCTCATTAGCCGAGACAACGTTCAAACTGTTGCACTACGCCAAAATGTGACTGGCATAGATTCAGCTCTTTTATCGGGTACAGGTATTTGATATGAAACGTCCAATTTATCTTGATTACGCAGCAACCACTCCAGTAGATCCGCAAGTTGCAGAACGTATGATGGAGTGTTTAACTTTCGACGGTACCTTTGGTAATGCTGCATCTCGTTCCCACGCTTACGGCTGGCAGGCAGAAGAAAAAGTTGAATATGCACGTGAGCAAGTCGCAAATTTAATTAAAGCCGATCCACGTGAAATTGTTTGGACTTCTGGTGCAACTGAATCAGACAACCTTGCTCTTAAAGGTGTAGCTCAATTCTATGCATCTAAAGGCAAACACATCATTACAAGTAAAATTGAACATAAAGCTGTTCTAGATCCTTGTCGTGAATTAGAAGAACAAGGTTTTGAAATTACTTACCTAGAGCCAGAGCCACAAACAGGTTTAATTACTCCTGAGATGGTTAAGGCTGCCCTTCGTCCAGATACTATTCTTGTTTCCCTTATGATGGTAAACAATGAAATTGGTACAGTTACAGATGTAGCGGCGATTGGTGAATTAACACGTGCCAACAAAACATTTTTCCATGTAGATGCAGCGCAAGCAGCTGGTAAAGTTGATATCGACTTATCTACTATGAAAATTGATCTTATGAGTTTCTCTGCTCATAAAATTTATGGTCCAAAAGGTATCGGCGCATTATATGTACGTCGTAGTCCACGTGTTCGCTTAAAAGCACAAATTCATGGTGGTGGTCATGAGCGCGGTATGCGTTCTGGTACTTTGGCAACTCACCAAATCGTTGGTATGGGTGAAGCTTTTGAAATTGCAGGCAAAACAATGCATGCAGAACAAGAGCGTATTCGTAAACTTCGTGACAAACTTTGGAACGGTTTACAAGACCTTGAACAAGTGTTCCTAAATGGCCACCCTACTCAAAACGTTGCTAACTATTTAAATGTCAGCTTTAACTTTGTTGAAGGTGAATCTTTAATGATGTCGCTTAAAGATGCTGCTGTATCAAGTGGTTCAGCTTGTACTTCTGCAACTTTAGAGCCTTCATATGTTCTTCGCGCATTAGGTTTATCTGATGAGCTAGCACATAGCTCAATTCGCTTTAGTTTTGGTAAATACACCACTGAAGAAGACATTGACCACGTGCTTACAATTACCAAAGCCGCTGTTGAGAAATTACGTGAACTTTCTCCGCTTTGGGACATGTACAAAGAAGGTATCGATCTTTCTACAGTTGAATGGGCAGAACACTAATTATTGAAATTAGTGTTTTAACCCTCATATTAATATTAGGCTGACCCCGAGGTTTGGAGAAGCGAAATGGCTTATAGCGAAAAGGTAATTGATCATTACGAAAATCCACGTAATGTTGGTGTTTTAGATAAAAACTCTGAAAATGTTGGTACAGGTATGGTGGGTGCACCTGCATGTGGCGACGTGATGCGTTTACAGATTCAAGTAAATGACAGTGGCGTAATCGAAGAAGCACGTTTTAAAACTTACGGTTGTGGTTCTGCAATCGCATCAAGTTCCCTTGTAACTGAATGGTTAAAAGGCAAAACTCTTGATGAAGCTCAAGCAATCAAAAACATTGATATTGCAACTGAGTTAGCTCTTCCACCAGTAAAAGTTCACTGTTCTGTTTTAGCTGAAGATGCAATTAAAGCTGCGATTGAAGATTATCGTAGTAAAAAGTCAAAAGCTTAATTTGTTACCATTATAAACGTTGGAGTTTTCATGATTCATTTAACTGAAAATGCTGCGACTCATATTAGCAATTACCTTAAAAACCGAGGTAAGGGTGAAGGCATTCGCGTTGGTGTGAAAACTTCTGGTTGTTCTGGGTTGGCTTATGTTCTCGAATTTGTAGACGATATCGATGAGCATGATCAAGTTTTCGAACAATTCGGCGTTAAGGTTTTTGTAGATCCTAAAAGCTTAGTTTACTTAGAAGGCTTAGAAATGGACTATGTTAAAAATGGCCTTAATGAAGGGTTCGAATTTAACAATCCTAATAAAAAGGGTGAATGTGGTTGTGGTGAGTCTTTCACTGTTTAATCCTCTCCTTTCCTTTTTCTCATTAAAACAGTGTCTTTCAATAGCACTGTTTTAATGTATTTAATTAACGTGGATCCCATTTCTAATGAATCATTTTGAGTTGTTCAATTTACCTGTGGCACTCGATATCGATTTGGCAAGCTTAAAATCAAATTTCTTGAGTTTGCAACAACAATATCATCCAGATAAAGCCGCAGATAAAGATCAAGCATTGATCAAATCAAGTGAAATCAATCAAGCTTTTAAAACGCTTTCACAAGTTGATAGCCGTGCTGCCTACCTTTTAGCACTTAAAAAGCAAGATCATCATCTTGACCAATCTATTAGTGATTTTGAATTTCTACAATCTGCATTAGAGCTTCGTGAACAACTTGATGAAGCCACATCACCTGAACATTTACGTACTTTAAGATTAGAAGTACAACAATGGATTGATGGCTTAGTTCGTGAATTCAAAATTGATTACAGCGAAGAAGATTGGGCTGAAGCACGTGATACCGTACGTAAGTTGCGTTTCTTTCAACGTGTTTTAAACGATATTGATAAAGCAGAAGATCAACTGTTAGATGAAGAAGACAGCTTTGATTTAGACGATGATTTTTAATTTTGCTTTCTCTACTTTATTTTCAAGGGATTTAACTCATGGCACTTTTGCAAATTGCTGAACCGGGTCAATCCAGTGCCCCACACCAACATCGCATTGCGATTGGTATTGACCTAGGAACAACACACTCATTAGTTGCGACAGTGTTATCAGGCAAACCTAAAGTACTCAATGATGTCCAAAATAGAAGATTACTTCCTTCTATCGTTCATTATGGGGAAAATACAACTCATTATGGTGAAGAAGCTAAACCATTTATTATTGCAGATCCCAAAAATACAATTGTATCTGTTAAACGATTTATGGGTCGCTCAAAAGCAGATATTAAGTTTCAGCATCCTTATGAATTAGTAGGCTCAGAAAATGAAATGCCTGCTTTTGAAACACGTGCTGGACGCAAAACACCAGTAGAAATTTCAGCTGAAATTTTAAAACAATTAAAAGATCGTGCTGAAGACAGCTTACAAAATCCTGTTAATGGTGCTGTAATTACCGTTCCTGCTTATTTTGATGAAGCTCAGCGTCAAGCAACTCGCGATGCAGCTCAACTTGCTGGTTTAAACGTATTACGTTTATTAAATGAGCCGACAGCTGCTGCAGTCGCTTATGGATTAGATCAAGAAAGTAATTTAGAGACCGACCGTAATTATGTAATTTACGATTTGGGCGGTGGTACTTTTGATGTATCAATCCTACGTTTTTCACAAGGCGTATTTGAAGTTTTAGCGACCGGCGGCCATACAGCTTTAGGTGGTGATGACTTAGACCGTCTAATTGTAAAATGGGCAAAAAAACAGCTTAATATTGATGCATTAAGTAATGAAGACTATGCCGTATTTATAGTTGCAGCACGTCAAGCTAAAGAGCAATTATCGACTCAAGATGCTGTTGAATTAAAACTGCTTGATGCAACTCTTACTCTAGACCGACCTACATTTGAAAGCATTATTCAAGTTGCGTTAGATAAAACGATCAGTGTTTGTAAGCGTGTACTGCGTGATGCAAAGCTCGAGTTAAGTGACATTCAAAATGTAGTTTTAGTGGGTGGTTCTACCCGCTCTTATGCAGTTCAAAAAGCTGTACGTGAAGTTTTTGACCAAGAGCCTCTCTGCACAATCAACCCAGATGAAGTTGTGGCAATCGGTGCTTCCATTACAGCAAACCAGTTAATTGGTAATAGCCAAGATGGCTCACTTCTTCTAGACGTAACTCCTCTTTCTCTTGGTTTAGAGACAATGGGTGGTCTGGTTGAACGTCTCATCTCTCGTAATACAGCTATTCCTGTTGCACGTCGTCAAGAGTTCACAACCTATCAAGATGGCCAAACTGCCATGTTAATTCATGTGGTTCAAGGTGAACGTGATTTAGTTGAACATTGCCGCTCGTTAGGTAGATTTGTACTCCATGGCATTCCGCCAATGACTGCAGGTCAAGCACGTATTGAAGTCACTTTCCAAGTTGATGCCGATGGCTTACTCACCGTTTCTGCTCGTGAAGCAACTTCTGGTGTACAAGCTCATATCGATATCAAACCATCTTATGGTTTATCTGAAGCAGATACAGAACGCTTATTAATTGAAGGTTTCCAACATGCTGAAGAAGACAAAAATCTTCGTCATTTAAAGGAAACTAAAGTTGAAGCAGAACGTGAACTTGAAGCTCTAGAGCAAGCATTAAAAGTAGATGCAGATTTACTTGATGAAACGCAGCTCGCAGAACTCAATTCTGCAAAAGAATCATTAAAAGCTCAACTTGAAGGTAGTGATATCCAAGCGATTGAGCAAGCTGTTCAACAGCTTAAAGTATATAGTGACGCTTTTGCAGCATTACGAATGAATCGACATATTGACCATGCCTTAAAGGGCACGAAGCTCGACGATTGGTCAAAATCAAACTAAAAGGTATAGGTGATCAATATGCCACGTATTAAAGTACTTCCTCATGCTCAGATTTGCCCTGAAGGCGCAGAATTTGAGGTTGAACAAAATGCCAATCTTTGCCAAAGTCTGCTCAATAAAGGTATCAAAATTGAGCACGCGTGTGATATGTCTTGTGCATGTACAACTTGCCACGTGATTGTTCGCAAAGGTTTTGATAGCTTAGAAGAAATGAATGATGTTGAAGCTGATCTTTTAGACCGTGCTTGGGGATTAGAACCTGACTCTCGTCTTTCATGTCAGGTTAAAATTGTAGATGAAGATCTTGAAATCGAGATTCCGAAATATACAATTAACCATGCTTCAGAAAATCATTAAGATTTAATGTTAAAAAAAGCTGCTTAAAGCAGCTTTTTTTATTTATATGATTTATATCGAATCTTGCTCTTGATCAATATTTATTGGCTTAACCTCATCTTCGAGTCTAAGCTGAGCAACACCTTGAGTATTAATTAAAGTTTGTTGAACTTTAATGCGTTGAATCATTTTTTCAAGCACTTCAACCAATTCTGGATATTCGTAGTTTTGTACTTCTTCTAAGTTTAATACTAAATGGAAACCTTTATATTCATAATCAAACCATTGCTGATGATCTGACTTGTTCCCTGTATATTTTTCCATGACTTGCCATGTTTTCACTGCACCTTGAATACCTTTTAAATAAATTGGTGTTTTAGGCGCACACAGGAAATCACTTTTAATGAGTTGATAAGTATCATCAGAAATAAGTATTTCATCGATTTCAGCAGCATACTGTAAACGTGCTGCCAAATTTACATCACGACCTACAATCGTATAGGCCATACGATGCGTTGCCCCATAGTTCCCAACGTGGCAATAACCTGTACTAATCCCCATACGAATATGTAAGGCTGAATATCCCATTTTTTTCCAACGTTCGCGCAGCAGCTTCATTTGCTGACGCATCGCAATTGCCATTTCTACGCAAGATTTAGCATCTTGTTCGACACCTTGCGAATTTGGATCTCCAAAAAATATGAGAATGGCATCTCCCATAAATTTATCGACAGTTGCCTCGTATTGCTTCGCAATTTCAGTCATATGACTTAAATAGTCATTAAGCAAGAAAGCTAAGTCATCTGGAATTAAGGTTTCCGACAATTCAGTAAAACCCTGAATATCAGAAAAGAATACGGTCATTTTTTTACGTTTATATTCGATTTTTGCTTCAGCTTCACCACGCATAATCGACTGCCATAGCTGTAATGGTGCATAGCGGCTTAACTGATTAGCAAAAGCGATATAACGCGTCATTTGGTCATAATAATGCTGACGTTGCTGACTAATTTTTTTAACCCAGCGATGTTGGTAATAATTTCCAATGGTTATAAACATCACTAAGCCAAGTAAGGTAATTACCGTTAATTCTTGGCTTGTTGCTTCAAAATATGGATGAAAACCAAATAGAAAAAAAGTACTTAAATAAAAAATAATCGCACCAAGTAAACTCGTTAAACAAATCACTGCAAACGAAATACGACTATTAATTGCTGAGTAAAATAATGCAAAAAGCGCAATAAATGTAGGAACAAGATTGAGGTGTACACCCGCTAGAGTAACTGCTACTACAATTGCATCTATCGCAAAGAAAACACTTTTTTGGGTTTTCTTATCAAACTGGTACTGTAACCAGTGCTCTAATTTAGAACTAACAAAAAGTAAAAAGAGAAAGAAAGGAGGAATATAGATTTGATAATTAGTATCTGGTGAGGTAAAAGCATAGATCACTAAAATCAATGACAGAATTGAATACCCCATCAAACGATGAAAATATGCAAACTGCTTAGGTTCCCGATCTATAAACCTCTCTAATTGCACCCTATCCTCCACATTTCAATGTTGCCACACTCACATGTGGCATGACATTGATTTAATCCATACGCCAATCAAAAGGCATATCACCTTGACCACGTAAAGCAAGCATAAGGGTCTGACGCATGTGAGCTAAAACATCACTTGTGTATGGCACAGCTGGTGTCCCCCACACTGGTTTAGGCCAAGCTACGTCATTTTGATAACGGACAACATGGTGAAAATGTAATTGAGGAACCATATTACCTAAAGCTGCAACATTCATTTTGTCAGCACGAAAAACGCGAGCTAACTGGCTAGATAACCAACTTGATTCACGTAAAAACTGTTCTTGGTCAGCTTGACTTAATTCGTATAATTCCGTGATCCCTGGTACGCGTGGTACTAAAATCAACCAAGGAAATTGCATATCATTCATTAAACGACATGTTGAAAGCGGAAAATCGCCTACAAAAAAAGTATCTTGAGCAAGTTGTGGATGCAAACTAAACATATCTTTTATAAATGACAATAAACAATAATGGCTAATACTATCACATCAGTTTTGATGTGAATATTATTAGTAGCCCGTTTGCTTACAAATAACAATGATTTTATGCACTTATTCATATCTCAAGGTATAAAAAAGTGCATAAAATCCAATCACAACAAAACAAATGTTCCGATCAGCTACCGCTTATTAAAAAAACAGAACTCAAGCATGTAATTCACTCATCAATTTTTGTAGTAAATCATTGATAAATTGAATTCGTTTTTCATAATCTTCAAGCTGCACCATCACTTTTAAGCGCTGTCCACCTTCCATACGATAATAGGTCGGGTTCTTTTGCATGAGTTGAATAATACTAATAGCCTGAACAGGAGTATCTGGTGAAAATTCAATGTTGCCGCCTTGAGTATTAATATCAATTTTTGTAATACCCAAATGCTCCGCTTTTAAGCGGATCTGATGCACGCTAAATAAGTGCTTAACTGATTGCGGTGGAACACCAAAGCGGTCAATAAGCTCCATGCGGATATTATCCAGTTTTTCTTGAGTATCTGTATTACTAATACGCTTATAGAATAATAAACGTTGATGTACATCACCTAAGTAATCATCTGGAATAAGTGCTGGAATATGTAAATTAATTTCGGCAGTTAATGACAATGGTGCATCGAAATTCGGTGTTTTACCTTGCTGAATTGCTTTGGTCGCTTTCTCAAGCATTTCCATATACAAGCTATATCCGATCGCCTGCATTGAACCGCTTTGTTGCTCACCTAACAATTCACCAGCACCACGAATTTCTAAATCTTCCGTAGCGAGCATAAAACCTGCGCCTAATGTGGAAGCGCGTTGAATTGCATCGAGACGTTTTTCAGCATCACCTTTCAAGTGTTTGATTGAAGGCACTAATAAGTAAGCATAAGCTTGGTGATGTGAACGACCTACACGTCCACGCAACTGGTGCAATTGCGCTAAGCCAAGCTTATCTGCACGCTCAATTAAAATTGTATTGGCATTTGGAACATCAATACCCGTTTCAATAATGGTTGAACACACCAGCACATTATATTCTTTGTGGTAGAACTGCTGCATAACTTGCTCAAGTTCACGTTCGCGCATTTGTCCATGTGCTACTGCCACGCGTGCTTCAGGAACAAGCATGCGAATATTTTCAGCCGCTCGCTCAATGGTATCTACTTCATTATGTAAGAAGTAAACTTGTCCACCACGTAATAACTCACGCAAAATCGCCTCTTTAATTGAAGCGTCTGTATGTTCTTGTACAAAGGTTTTTACTGCTAAACGACGTGCTGGCGGAGTGGCAATAATCGACAAATCACGCATTCCCGAAAAAGCCATATTAAGCGTACGAGGAATTGGGGTTGCGGTAAGAGTCAACATATCGACATCGGCACGCAAAGCTTTAATTCGCTCTTTGTCACGCACGCCAAAGCGATGTTCTTCGTCTACAACCATTAAGCCTAAATCTTTAAACTGAACATTTTCTTGTAATAGTTTATGTGTACCTACCACAATATCGACTTTACCATCTGCCAAGTCTTCAATATTTTTTACATGAGTTTTGTTTGAACCGAAACGTGATAACACTTCAATACGTACTGGCCAATCAGCAAAACGGTCTTTAAAAGACTCATAATGCTGTTGAGCAAGTAATGTGGTAGGAACTAAAACTGCAACTTGTTTACCATTTTGCACTGCAACAAACGCTGCACGCATGGCCACTTCGGTTTTACCAAAACCTACATCACCACACACCAATCTATCCATTGGTTTTGCTTGCTGCATATCATACAGCGTGGCTTCAATTGCATTGGCCTGATCAAGTGTCTCTTCATAGGCAAAGCCGCTCGCAAATTGCATATAAAGCGACTGATCCAATTCAAAAGCAAAGCCGGGTTTTGACTGACGACGTGCCTGAATATGTAAAAGCTCGGCTGCAACATCATGAATTTGCTCCAATGCCTTACGCTTTGCTTTACTCCAAGCATCTGTACCAATTTTATGTAACGGTGCTAAATCTGGATCGCCGCCACTATAACGGCTAATCAGATGCAAGTTGGTTACTGGGACATACACTTTTGCATCTTCAGCATAATCCAGTTGCAAGAACTCATAGTCTTGCCCTTCGATAGCCAGTGTAATTAAGCCAGCATAACGCCCCACACCATGATCAATATGTACAACAGGAGCACCAATACTTAGTTCAGTTAAGCTTCGAATTAGAAACTCTTCCGAAACTTCTTGTTGACGCTTACGACGACGCTGTACAACTCGGTGTTCGTAAAGCTGATTTTCTGAAATAACTGTTAATTGATCAGTTATAAGTAAACCACGGTCTAAAGGTGCATTGGTAATCGCAATTGCAAATTGACTGGTTTTGAATTGCTCAAAATTCTCTACATTCGGAATTTCACCCAAACTTGAACGCAATGCATCTTTTAAACTTTCTCGGCGTCCTGCACTTTCCGCAACTAGTAGAACAGGATGGTTTGCTTCATCAATATATTTTTTTACAGCTGCAAATGGTTTTTCTTTTTTTGGATCGACCGGTAATTTAGGTGGTTGCTCAGTTTTAAGATTAAGTGCACCAGCTTTTTCTTCAATCGTTTCTGCACTCACAAGCATTCGTGGAAACTGATTTAAAGCACTCAGCAAATTATTTGGAGAAATAAATAGCTCTTCAGGTGCAAGAAGAGGTTGATCAATATTATGACGTCGATCTTCATAACGACGCATAACTTCTTTCCAGAAGTTAGTTAAATCGGTATCAACATCATTAGTTGTAATTACAATGCAATTCTTTGGTAAGTACGTTGTAAACATACTTTGCGATTGCATTTGTTCTTTATCAAAAAATAACGGTAAATAAAACTCAATCCCTGGAGATGCTATGCCATCTAAGACATCTTGATAAATTGGATTTTTCTTAGGATTTGCTGTCGGGAAAAACTCAGAATAACGATCTCTAAAAACTGACCGTGCTTCTTTTAATGGAAACTCTTTAGCTGGTAGAACAGTAAAACTTTTTAGCGTTGTGGTTGTTCTTTGGGTTTCAGGGTCAAAGAATTTTAAAGAATCAATTTCATCATCAAATAGGTCTATGCGGATAGGAGCTTCTTGCCCAGATGCAAAAATATCCATAATACTACCGCGTACCGCAAATTCTCCATGATCATACACTGTGTCTACCAAGTGGTAGCCAGCCTGAACCAGTCTTAACTTTTGCTGTTCTAAATCAAATTTTTGCCCCACTCTTATATCAAAGTGCTTACCTAAAACCCATGAATAAGGTGCAACTCGTTGAGCCAAAGTACTTGCTGAAATGAGTAATACGCCTTGTTGCGACATATTCGATAAAATTGCAAGACGCTCTGAGACAATATCCTGATGGGGAGATAACCGATCATAAGGCAAGATTTCCCAATCGGGGAAAATTGTCGGTTTTATTCCATAAAACTCAAGTTCACTTTCTAATTGTGCAACATGCTGGTTATTTCGAGCGACTAAAACTAATAAAGAAGAATGCTGAGTCGCAATTTCTTTAAGCAATAAAGCGGCTGATGAACCTAATAATGACCCCACCCAACGCTTTTCACCGGCCTTGAGCTGTTGCAAATTCAATTGAGAGATTTCTTGTTGAAACATGTATATGGCTTTTATGAACTAAAAAGATATGAGGTTAATAGTAGCATGATGTTTTTATTGAATTGAGTTATTTTTCTGAAATCAAGCTACTACTTTACGATACTTTTTTATAGTTCTTAAACAAATGTTTGAACTTATTTATCACGTAGAAACATCACATAATATTGGTTCAATATTTGTATGATTGCTTTAAGTTCAAGTAACTTTTCTTGAGTATTACCCAACCTTTCGACATAACGCTGATTTGCAATCTCTAAGTCAATTTTTTCATTAATTTGTGGCGTAATTTGAAATAACTTACGTAAATCATCAAAGTTCTGTAATTTTCGATTTGAAAAATACTCAATATGCTCTGACCATTTTTCATTAATCACAACATTTTTAATTACGGGTCCACGTTCAGAATCAAAATTAAGTTGATTCTCTTGTAAATATAGCTGCTCTGGTGACTCTTTCGAGCCTTGAAAGAGCTGTGTTAACTTTTTGAACATTTCATCACATCGTATTAGTTTTAATATAAATAATGGAGGCAACCTACTCGCCTCCACCACTTATATCTAATTATTCTCGCGACTATTCGTCACCCAAATCATCGAGAAAATCTACAGTCGGTACGAAAAATAAAGTACCTGTTTGCGCAGTACTAAAGTCAAGTAAACGGTCAAGATGGCCTTGCTCATTTCCTAGGAACATATTTTCAAGCATTTGACGTGTTGTACTAAATTTACGGGAATAACCAATAAAAAAAGTACCATATTCATTTTTTGAAGGGTTCGAGAAAGGCATATTGGCACGCATAATTTTTAGCTCATTGCCTTCAGCATCATGCGCTTTACTTACCACATTATGGGCTGTTAAAGGCTTTTCATCATCACCAAGTTCAATATCATTAAACTTTTTGCGACCTATCACTTTTTCTTGTTCTTCATCGTTTAAAGCACGCCATTTTTCCATGTCATGGGTATATTTTTGAATAAATGCGTAACTTCCCCCAATGAATTCGGGATCTTCACTACCTACTAGCGCCCATTGTGCAGCAATTACAGGTTCAGGGTTTTCTGTTCCATCAACAAAACCAATAATCGCTCGACCATCGAAATAACGAAAACCGTGTACTTCATCAATTGGGTAAGTCACTTTACCCAACTGTTCATTGATTATACTTCCCAATTCATAGCAAAGAGCTTGTCGATCAGCACGAATATGAAAGAATAAATCACCAGGTGTTGAAACAGCTGTGTACTTTGGGCCTTTGATTTCTTGAAATGTTTCTAATTCTTGAGGCTTTGCTTGCTCTGGGAATAAAACATCCCATGCATTTGAGCTAAAACCGAATGTGGCATTAAATTTACTTTCTGGATAACGATTAGACAAACTTCGAGTTAACGCTGAAAAATTGGCAGCAAAATCTTTTACTTTTTCTACAACAGAATCACCTTGAGCTAATCCCAATACAATAAATAATGCATTTTCTCCAGGATGACTCGTTACAGGCTGAATTCTCATACATTCCATAAAACAGGCCTTATTTTGGTAATTTACTGTAGTAATTTAGCATATTCATGTTTTTATCGTACGATTTCTTATTGTACTCATGTCTTAAAAAGAGACTGAATTTGCTCAATCCCTTTTAAGTTTTCTAAATGATCTTAGCTGCCATACTGCTTTTTTAAATATTTTACAATTTGAGCAGATTCAAACATCTTCACTCCCGTATTTGGGTCGACTAGATAAGGTACTTGCATTTTACCTTGCATAATCGGCAACAACTTTTCTCTTTTTCCATCTTTTAAGGGTATATATTTACCCGGTTTTAAGCGAAGAATAGCAGGTCCCATATCTTGCCATCGTTCTTTTGCCACATTGTGCAAAATATAAGGAATTTCAAGCTCACATAGTAGACTTCTTACTACTCTCGAATATGGGCTTGCTTCAAAACTCCATAGTTCAAGTTTTTGCTCAGGCGCAGCTCTATTTACTATTTTTTTATTAATCCATACTCCACGAGCACCGTTTAACAACGTTCCAGCAAATGCCAGATATGGTCTTTTTGGATAATTTGAAAACTTCTGAGGCGTTTGTCCTGTATTACCATAGTGTTTAAATAAGTGATGAATAATATCTTGTGATTCGTATAGCTTATCGCCTGTATTTTCATCAATAAAAAAAGGAAATTGTAACTTGCCACCCATTTCTTTGACAATAGAACGGTATTTCGTTCCACCTTTCGGACATGGATAAATTTCGACATCCAAATTTAATAGTGTAATCACTTCACGAACACGTCGACAAAATGGCGAACCTTCAAATTCATAAAGTTTTAGAGCTTTAACAGGCTGATTAGGAAATGCTGTACCTGTAACCCCTCTACCACCTTGAGCAATTGCGGATGCTACTGCTTGTAGCACCTTAATTTGATGATTCACCATTACACGTTCCTTTATATTGTGGATCTAAACTAATTTTTCCTTAGCAATCACAATTCCATTATTATCTGCATAAATAAAATCACCAGATTGAATTGTGACTCCACCAAAATACAAAGGAATATCAACTTCACCAATGCCCTTACGATTACTTTTTTGTGGAATTGCAGCCAATGCATGTACACCCAAATCTAAAGTTGCAAGTGCATCAACATCGCGTACACAGCCATAAATAACCACACCATTCCAGTTATTTTTAACTGCCGATTCAGCAATCATATCTCCCATCAGTGCGCAGCGCATCGAAGCACCACCATCCACAACCAACACCTTCCCTGTACCATCTGTTGCTAATAACTCTTTTACACGTGAGTTATCTTCAAAGCACTTTACAGTTACAACCTGTCCGCCAAAGGTTTGACGCGCACCATAACTTTTAAAGAACTTACCATCCATTGATGGTATGACCACTTGTAAATCTTTTTCTGGGTTATCATCCAATAAATCACATGTCACAAATGGTACTGTAGACACTTTTATTCTCCCTTATCGAATTTGTTGTATGCTGAGATTATCATATCGTTTAAATGCTTCAATTTGCGTTAGCGCCGCTACGACCATCGTATGAGCCAATTGCTCAGCTGTAACAGGTTTATATTTGAACGGTTTATTCCATTTATTTTCAATAAATTTAAAAAGACTTTGCCCCAAATCTTCCATAAAACGCACATCGCTACGCTTACCAATCAATAAAGATGGTCTGAAAATAGATAGTTTTTCGATACCTAAACTCTCAATATAGTCTTCTAACTGCCCTTTGACCTTATTGTAGAAAATTGGTGAATTTGCATTTGCTCCAAGTGCACTCACAATTAAAAAATGAATATGTTTATCTTGAACTAAGTCTGCAAAGTGGGCATTTATCTCGTAGTCCACTGCATAGAAACCTTGTTTTGAACCTGCTATTTTTAAAGTTGTACCTAAGCAGCTAAATGCGTGAGTATGATCATTTACGTCTTCATCATTGAGCAATAAAAAATCCTCAATCACCAACTGAGTAACTTTTTTATATGTATTAAGTAGTTGTGATTCTTTTCTAACAACAACCGTAATTGCTTCAAATTCTGGTGTTTGTTCAAGCTCTTCAACTAGAGCTAATCCAACGAGTCCTGTAGCACCTACTACAATTGCTTTTTTCGTGCTTATAGTCATTTTTTATTCAACCCTCTTTAAGTTTGTATCAAATTTAACCTTTTCTTACGGTTTTAGCAGCCCCTAAAACGGCTTAAAATGCTCGCAAGGCTTGACTTCACGGTATTGATTCATCACAATATGGCACTTGTTTACGGGCTGGTGATGGTTACACCAGTTTACTGGATTGACCACAGCCCGCCCAGACCAACTTATTTTCAAGGAGTGCAAGAGTGGCAAACTCTGCTCAAGCTAAAAAACGTGCGCGCCAAAACGTAACAGCGCGTAAACACAACGCAAGCTTGCGTTCTATGGTTCGTACTTACATCAAGCGTACTTTAAGTGCAATCGCTGGTGGTGATTATGCAGTTGCTACAGAAGCTTATAAAAAAGCTGTTCCTGTAATCGACCGCATGGCTGATAAAGGCATCATCCACAAAAATAAAGCTGCTCGTCATAAGAGCCGTTTAAATGCTCAAGTTAAAGCGTTAGCTAACTAATTTGAAGTATGTAAAAAAAGCCCAAAAGGGCTTTTTTTATTGCCTATAATTTTATAATTACTCTACTTTATGAAATTTAGATACATCTAACTCGTAAGCTTCGCCTCTCCAAATCCATTTCAATTTACAATTTGGAAATTCATCCCCTTCAAACCATACAAATAGACCTTCCATCATTTCTGGCCAATCTGCCTTTTGTATTTGATTATTACCTGAAATTACGGCAACTATGGCTGCAATAATCGTGTCATGACTTACAGCTAAACTTAGCCCACTTTTTGTTTTAGGATGAGTTCGATAAATCAGTTCTAACACATCTAAAACACCAGTAATTGGATGTTTCATGCCTGGCAAAGCATTATTCACAAAACTATTAATAAACCCGAGTGCTCCTTGTTTACGAAAATAAGGAGCAGCCTGTTGAATATCGAGTACAAAACTTCCCGGCTCTACCAATAAGCCTTGCTCAACAATTTCAATCGTATGCGTATTAGGCTCAGGACTTACACCGTCTGCACCCTCAATCATAAGCGCAGCAGTATCTACACAACGTTGGATTGGACTAGATATACAGTGTTGAATCACACGGTCCGTATTTTTAATTAAATAGCTTCCCCATGCCTGCGCTAGCTCACGCCCTTGAGGAGTAAGTTGCAAATCGTATCCTGCCAAGCCTTGCCCATCGACCAACTCTCTCAGCGAGTGCCGTGTAAAAAGGGTTACAGGGGTTGAAGCATCTGGCAATAAATCAATTGCTTCAAACATGCTTTTAGGCAATAAATCGAGTGCCATTTTATCGTGTCATCTTTTTTTCAATACTTTGTCACTATAACATGTCTGGCATAACTCTCAATCCAAAACACCCGATTGAGCCAAAGCTTCAAATGCTATTTTTTTGCTTTGTTGATCACGAAATGCGATAAAGCCCCCGTTTAATACAGTATCACGCTGGTTATATTCAAAGGGTTTACCTTTTAAGGTGAGTAACCCCCCACCTATACTCTCTAATAATCCCTGACCTGAGCTGGTATCCCATTCAGAGGTAGGATGAAATCTAGGGTAAATATCAATCTCACCCTCTAACATCATGCAAAACTTATAAGCACTGCCCGCTTCACGTCGAATTACGGTACGGTTTTTTTCAATCGGTTCAATAAATTTATGATATTTCGGATTTTTACTACTGTGGCTTAAACCAATTTGTACAGGTGCTTGTGTTGAATAAGGCTCTTTTTGATATTGGTACCATTGTTGTTGGCTAAAGCTATATTTAAAAGGCAACTCTTTTAAATAACCCAAATAAACAACCTGTTCACAAGGTACAACGATTACAGAGAAGATAGTTTCGCGCCCTTCAATCAAACTCAAGTTTATCGTGAACTCATCCCGTTCATGTATAAACTCTTTGGTGCCATCAAGCGGATCTAGCATCCAGCAAGAAAACCAGTCATGGCGAGCGCTATAGTCACTTTCTTCTGATAAGACAGGTAACTCTGGTGTAATTTCTGCAAGATGTTTTAATAAAAATTGATTTACCTTTAAATCTGCCTGAGTTACAGGTGAATCATCATGTTTTTCTTGAATATTAAACTCATATCCTGCTGAATAGTTTTGATATTCTTGTAATAAAATCTGACTAGCCTCTTCCAAGATTGGTAGCAGCTGTTCAATTAAGGCATCATTGGGACGAGTTGTTGTTATAAACATAAATAAGCTCTATTTACTTTCCTTTTCATTATAAGTGAATTATGACAAATTCAGTATTCAACAAGAGTCTAGTATCCTTAAAAATACATTCTTTTTAATTGAATCATTACAATTTTTTCATAAGCTTTGCTTTAAATTTTGAATCAGTAAAGTACTTATATTCAAAAGAAAATAACATTAATTTTTGTATATAAATTCTATTCTAACTTATGAAAAATAAACAACTTAACATAAATTCAAACATTTCATTTTCAAGCATTTCTTGTTATGTTCAATAGTACAATAACAAAACGGAAGACTAAAATATGATGCTATATGGATATCATTTCTCAACAATTGAAAATAACTGGGAAGACTTAACCCCATTAAACGAGTTTTTACAAACATTTGCAGACGATGATGGTGATGTGTCTCAAAGAGACAAAGAATCACTTAAAGAAATTATTGCTAAGTCAGATACCGCTTTGGCTTTGGCTAAAGAAATGGGTTGGGACGGTAGCTATACAGGTTGCCCTTATTTATTTTGGTTACCAAGTAAAAATACTCAATCGTTTGAATATGGCTTTGTATTTAAACAAACCTCAGATAACTCAACTTTTGTAATTTCACCAATTGAATTGGCTTATCTAGCACATGATGATCAGGTACAAACTTTAAGTAAGAATATTGACTAAGTATAAAGGGTTGTTGACTTAACAATTAAGCCAATAACCTAGCCCCACTATTGCTATTCAAATATACTTAATTGAGGTGTTGGTTTTATAATTTTCTCTTTGGGAACATGTAAACATTCAAACTCCTCAACAGGAAAACCTTCAACAAAACTCGAAATATCTGGTGTTTCTAAACTTAACCATTCATCTAAACGGTCATGTGGAATCACAATGACTGATCTTTTGACATCGCCCGGTTCGTGAAAGTCTTTCATCATAGGATGGTCAATCGCGTCCATGGTTAACATACTTGCAGAACGAACAATGGTTTCATTCATTTTGCAAATTTCATAGATTGCTGCAATGAAAAATGCCTCTCCATCTTTACGGCGTACAGCCCATCGCTCAGGTTTATCATTTATATATTTACTTTCATAAAACTCCGTCACGGGAATTACGCCGAACTTACATTTAAGTGCTGCTTCTTGAAAACTCGGTTTTTGGAAAATTGTTTCGTGACGCGCATTATAAGTATGTTTTGCTATGTTTGTATCTTCCGCCCATTTGGGAACTAATCCAAACATGACTTCACGCCATTCAAGACCTTGCGGTGATTTGAATAATAGCGGCGTTGTGCCAGCAGGATAAACCTCATCGGCATAGCTAAAGCCGACCACAGGCAACTGAAGTTGCTGTAATTGGGCAAGCGTTAAAGGTTTAAAGTTGGCACACATAGCAAGAATAAAACACTGTACTTTTACTTCTCTCATTTTATAAGCATTTACCACATAAACCAAATGAAAAGGCACTCGAAAGTGCCCTTAACGACATAACTTTACGCTTATGAAACGTGTTGAATACCTTGTGGAATCGCCTGCAATAGTCGCTTAGTGTAGTCATGTTGAGGATGCGCGTAGAGCTCATCCGAATTGGCAATTTCAACAACCTCACCATGATTCATGACCATGACTTGATCCGAGATATATTTCACAACCGATAAGTCATGTGAAATAAAGATATAACTTAGTCCAAACTCATCTTGTAAGTCCTGTAATAAGTTAAGTACTTGTGCCTGAACTGAAACATCGAGTGCCGAAACAGACTCATCACAAATTAAAATTTCAGGCTTTAGCGTTAAACAGCGTGCAATAGCAATACGTTGGCGTTGCCCACCCGAGAACTCATGTGGATAACGATAGTAAGCTTGTTCAGGTAAATTCACTCGTTCAAGTAACCCAAGTGCAATTTGTTTACGCTCCGCATCATCTTTACCAATGTTATGAATTTGCATAGGCTCTAATAAAATCTGCCCGATGGTAAAGCGTGGGTTAAGCGAAGCATATGGGTTCTGAAAGATGATCTGAATCTTCCGCTGATATTTAGCAAACTCTTTTTCAGTTAATGAAAGAATATCTTTACCCTCAATGAAAGCTTCACCACCTGTTGCTTCATGTAAACGCATGAGCAAAAGTCCCACAGTAGTTTTACCTGAGCCTGACTCTCCCACCAGACCAAGTGTTTTACCTTTTGCCAGTTTGAAAGAAACACCTTTTACTGCTTGAAACTCTTCCTTGCCAAATAACCCTTTACGGCTATAAAAGCTTTTTTTCAGATCTTTTACTTCTAAAATAATTTGCTCATCGCCATTTAAACCGCGTTTACGCTGTGGAATTTCTGAAACATCAAAGCTTTGCTCGACTAATACATTGTCTTCTTGACGCATAAAATCGCTGGTCACAGGCAAACGATAAGGTCGCTGGGACATTTGAGGACGACAGTAAAGCAACGCTCGGGTATATACATCTTCAGGTTGCTCTAGAACTTGTTCTGTAAGTCCCTGCTCTCTAATTTCACCATGACGCATCACAATGACTTGATCTGCAATTTCACCCACTAAAGCCAAATCATGCGTAATAAAGAGCATCGACATTTGACGACGCTGGCGCAATGATTCAAGCAGATCAATAATTTGTTTTTGAATGGTGACATCAAGTGCCGTAGTCGGTTCATCGGCTATCAGTAACTTAGGTTCACAAGCAATCGCCATTGCAATCATGACACGTTGCTGTTGACCACCAGACAGCTCGTTAGGATAAGCATCAATCTTAGTTTCTGGTGAAGGTATCCCGACCTCTTTAAGTAACTCTAAAACACGTTGACGGGCCTGTTTACGACTCATACCCATGTGTAAACACAACACTTCTGCGATTTGATTACCTACCGTAAAAACGGGATTTAATGATGACATTGGTTCCTGAAAAATCATGGCAATATCTTTACCACAGATTTTTCTCATATCCTTACGGGATAAGCTGAGTAAGTCTTGACCTTCAAAAACAATCTTACTTTTTTCGTCAATTTTACTTTGACCTACAGGTAGTAAGCCCATAGTTGCCAAAGAAGTAACTGACTTGCCGCTACCCGACTCACCAACTAAAGCGACAGTGGTATTTGCTGGAATATTAAAGGAGATTCCTTTAACAGTTTCGATATACTGCTTGTCTTCACCTTTAAAGCTTACACGTAAGTTTTCAATGTGGAGTAAAGGGACACTTTTTTGTTGTTCTGACATTAGGTTTTCCTCTTATTTTAGTTTTGGATCTAATGCATCACGCAGTGCATCAGTAAACATTGAAAATGCCGTAACCAAAACAGCCATTGCGACAGAGGCTGCGACAAGCTGCCACCATTTTCCTAAAAGAAGTTCACTTTGCGCCTCATTTAACATACTGCCCCAAGACACTACGCCGACAGGTACACCGAAGCCTAAGAAGCTCAAAATAACTTCCGATTTAATAAAAGAAACCACCAAAATTGACATTTGAACCAAAGCAATATGGCTGACATTAGGAAAAATATGAATGAACATACGGCGAAAATGTCCAACACCAATTGCCTTGGCAGCCAGAACATATTCACGTGAGGTATGTTTCATATACTCAGCACGAATTAAACGGTAAACACCTGTCCAGCCCGTTAAACCTAAAATTAGAACAATAGATAAAATGCCCTTTTGTTGAAGTACGGCAGCTATCGCAAGAACTAATAATAAATATGGAATGGAAGTAAAAATGTTATAAAACCAGTTAAGGATGTCATCTACCCAACCACCAAAGTAACCTGAAATTGCCCCTAATAATGTGCCTAAGGTCACTGCGAGTAATGCAGAAACTAGCCCTACAATAATTGAGGTTTCGGCACCTTTAATGGTCTTTTTAAGGACATCTTGTCCCCATTTGTCAGCTCCAAATATAAGCGTACTTTTAAGTTCACTTTGCTGATCGAGTAAATGTCCACCTAGTTGCTGATCAATTGCTTTCATATCATCTGCTAACGGATCAACTACACCATAATAATCAATTGCACTTCCAGAGGTCTTTTCTTGTTTAATTTCAGCCTTGAGTTGGTGAATGACATCTTTTAAAGGATCGACTGGATTTTCCGGTAACTCTTCATCTACAGCAGCTGTCTTTTGCAAAGCTTCATTTGTTTTATCTGCACCTATAAATGTAGGAGGTGCATAACTGACAGCAACTTCTTTATTCCAGTCCGATGCAATCACTCCCGTAAATGATAGTAGTAATACGACCAGATAGAACAGCACAACAATGAGTGATGCAATTGCAATTTTGTCAGCCCGAAGGCGACGCATTGCAAGACGCCATAAACCCGCTGAAGCAGGCGCTGTCTGGGTTTGTAATTTTCTTTTTGATAGAACACTTAGCATAACCCACCTACTTCAACTGTACACGTGGATCAACCACTTTGTAGACTAAATCGGCAATCAAGTTAAAAATCATGGTTGCAGCTGCAATGTAGACTGTAATTGCTTTAATCACAGGAAAATCACTTCGCTCAACTGCGATAATTACTTCTCGACCAATACCGGGAATACCAAAAAAACGTTCAATTAAAAATGCACCTATGAGCAACGCAGGCAAAGTCGCCATCACATCGGTAATAATAGGAATTGAGGCATTACGTAAAACATGCACACCTAAAATTCGGCTTTCCCCTACACCTTTAGCCCGTGCCGTTCTAACATAATCTTGGTTAATTTCATCAAGCACAAAACTACGGTATAAACGTAAAGTAGGTGCAATACTCACCACCAACATAATTAAAATTGGAAGTAAGGCGAACTTAAATAAATTATCGGTAAAATTATCGCTCCAGCCCTGCACTGGGAACCAACTTAACTGATAAGCCAGAACATATTGAAAAACAATAATATAAACCAAGATACTAATCGACATGCCAATAGTACATAACATCATGACCATACGATCTGTTAAAGAGCCACGTACAGCCGACACAGCCAATGCCAAGCCAATTGAGATAACGGTTTGTAAAATAGTGAGTGGAATTAAAAGCGTTAGTGAAGGCCCCAAGCGGGTTAAAATAATTTGTGAAACCGGTTCCCCCGTACTCCAACTTGCACCATAGTCAAAAGTGAGAATCTGCTTAATAAAAATCCAGAGCTGAACGTAATAAGGCTGATCGACACCTAGCTGCTTACGAATGTTTTCAATCTGCTCAGGATTAGACATCTTACCTGCCAAAATATAAGCTGGATCTCCACCGACCCAGTTAAAAAGAATAAAGATAAACAGTACTACTCCCAACATGGTTGGAATCATCTGCCATAACCGCCGAATAACATATGCCAGCATAGTGATAATTCCTTATTTAACCCGTTGTCCGGTAATTTCATTAAAGAATGCTTTATTGTCAGGATCACGACCAAGGAAATCTTTAACCAACTCAGCTGCCGGTTTTTGGCTACCTTGTGACAAAATGGTTTGACGGTAACGTTGCCCGACTTGTGGGTTATTTAGGTTGTCACCATAAGCAGAAAGCATATCGAGAGCTAAAACCTCAGACCACATATAACCGTAATAACCCGCTTGATAGCCACCCATTAAGTGTCCAAACTGTCCAGGAAACTCTGTTGTTGGCACATATCCTAAAGCTGTAGCCGCTTCCATTTTTTGCCAAGTTTCTAAGGGTTTTACTTTTAAGGCATCAGCCGTATGAAGTGCCATATCGTACTGCGCATAAAGCGTTTGACGTGCATAACGTAAACCGCGCCCATAGTTATGTACTGCTTTTAAACGGGCAATTAATTCATCATCAACTCGTGGACATGCTGGATCACAATAATCAGCTACTTTAGACAAAGTTTCCTTACGGCGTGCCCACTCTTCATACATTTGAGATGGCGCTTCTACGAAATCACGCTCTACAGAAGTTCCAGACTGACTTGCATAACGGGTATTAGATAAAATGCCATGTAAGGCATGACCAAATTCATGAACAAAAGTTTCTAACTCGTCACTATTTAAACCTTTACGGTTAAAGTTTGTGACAAGTACTGACACGGGTAAGCGGTTAGTTAAAGTACTTCCACCATATACTCCCCAAACGGCAGCATGACCATATTTCCCTTCACGAGGGAATTTATCCATATATAGAGCACCGAGAAGCTTTCCTGTCTTTTTATCGACTACATCGTAATACTCAACTTCGCTTTGCCATGCTTTCACTTTGACAGGTTTAAAATCAATGCCATAAAGGTCAGATGAAATTGCAAATAACCATTTTTGTGCCGCTAAAGTCGGGAAATAATCACGAAGCTTTTCCTGATCAATTTGATATTTGCTCTTACGCAGTTTCTCACTCCAGTAAGCTTCACTCCAACGTGTTATCTCGGTTTTATCTAATGGTGTTTTTAAAGTTTGTGCTTTAAATGCACGGAGCTCTTCTACTTCTTTGCGCTCAAGTGGTGCCACCGTTTTTTGTACTTCTGCCAAAAACTGATTTACAGCTTCGGGCGTTTTTGCCATACGATCCTTTAACGCCCAATCTGCATAACTTGCTTTTCCAAATAACTGCGCCAGTTCATAACGCAAATCTATTGCTTGTTTGAGTAATTTTAAGTTTTGTTCAGTACCACGTCGTGTAAAGGCGATTTGATATCTTTTTCGGGCATCATCATTATCTGCCAGTTCCATAAATGGACGATATTCAGGATACTCAAAACCTAATAGATAGTTACCATTGGCATTTTTCTTTAACCCTGAAATATAACTTTCTGGCAGACCTTTCATCTCTTCAGGCGTAAATTCAAGTTTTTCAGGGTTATCACGAATATTACGGCTATATTCTTGTTCGAGTTTAGTCAATTCATCAAGAATCGCTTTCATTCTTGCACGTTTGGCTGGTTCTAATTGAACCCCTGTGTCTTCAAACTGATCCAAAATATCCTGACGGTATTTTTTATCTATCGGATCAGTCGCTTTTGTATTTTTAATTACGTTATATAATTTTGAATTTTGAAATATATCGGTATGTAACTGATTAATTTTAATTTCGCAATCTTCGGCTGCCTTACGTAATTTCGCATCTGGATCTACATTACTATATAAACCGACAGGTCCTGAAAAATCTTCAAGATGAGCAAAAATTTTGTCCCACTTTGCTAATATTGGAGCAGCGGCAACATCAGTTTTAACAGGTGTTTTTTCAAAGTTTGAAATCTCTTGCTGGATTTTTTTTAAATTAGAATCACACCATGCTGGGAGTTGCTCTGCTTTAAGTAATGGTAAGGTTGCACGTGTTGTCTCTGCCGATGCAAATTGACTTATACCTATCGTCAACATACATAATGTAGTCATTTTCAGTGTGTTATTTTTCATCGTATCTCCAATTTTTTTCATTTAATGATTAGATTTCGTATTTGTATCAATATCGAAGTACATCCATTCAGCATGTAAAATCGGATGCTTCTTATATCCAATGATTCGTGGTTGAGCCAACATATTTCTATAACGTGCATACAACACTTGCACTGGCATATACACTTCTAACAAACGTGTCATTTTTCGATAAATCACGTCGCGTTCTGGGCCAGGCTTAATCTGTTGAGACTGACGGTATAATTGATCAAACTCTGGTATTGAACCGCAAGACCAGTTGGTCATATGAGTGTTGGGGCCATAAAAATTCTGCATAAAATTATCGCCATCTGGATAATCGGCAATCCATGCAGAAGAGCCAAACATTCCGTCACACTGTTTTTGTGCCCGAATGAGGTCTGAAAAGAGCATAGGCTTGTACATCATACGGATATTCAAACTGTCAAAGTTCTTTTTCCAAAGCTCAGCGCTTTGCTGACCAATACTGTCATTACGCGCCATATATTCAATGACCAGAGGCTTGCCATTTGGTTGTGTACGCCATCCTGATGCATCTTTTTTATAGTGATATCGATCTAATAGTAAGTTTGCTGCTTTTACCGAATATGGGGTACTGCTTCTATATTGCGGATCAGAACCCACCACACCTGGCGGTACTGGAAAATGTAGACGCTCAGCATCACTATTACGTACTAATTTAATTTCTTGATCTATTGAACGAGACATTGCAATTGCACGGCGTAAAGCAATTTTTTCTTTACTCATTCCTCCGACAACAGGATTCTTAAGATTCCAATAGTTGTAACTAATTTCCGGATCAACAATACGCGATAAATGCACACCATCTTTTGCAAGTTCAGGTCTTAACTTGCCGTCTTTAATAGCTTTCGAGACTAATTGACCTTCAAGTTGAATGATATCAACTTCACCACGCTGGAATGCCAACCATCGTGACTGGTTTTCTTCCATTACCTGAATATCAATTGTGCCGATTTGAGGCATTTGTTTACCTTTGAGGCGTTTCACAATTGCTTGGTCCTCAGCACTACTGGCTACAAAGTTCCAAGTAAAACCGCGATAATCAGGATTCGCTTTTAAAACAATACGCGAAGCAGGCACCCACTTACTGAGCATATAAGGTCCTGTTCCTACTGGATGCCCCATAACAAAGCCAGATTTATCTTTATATTTTTCGATAACTTCACGCGCTACAGCCCCTGTAGGGTCATGTGCCAGTAATAACGGAAAGTTATAATCAGGCTTCACTAACCGAATAACCAAGGTGTACTTATCAGGTGTTTGTAAACCACTCACACTTTGATCATAGTTAAACTTTCCTGTTTTACTGGCTGATTGTACTAAAGCATCCATACCTTCAATTTTGTTCTCCAACAACCAGCTATTTGGCGAACGTAAATTTGGGTCCAATAAACGCTTAAAAGAGTACGCATAATCGTAAGCCGTTAACTCTCTAGGTTTACCTTTAAAAACAGGGTCCGGTGTAAAATAAATACCTTTTTTTATGTGAATAGTATAAGTCAGACCATCTGCACTCACTTCTGGCATAGCGGTTGCGATTTGGGGAATAAGCTTTGCTGGCCTTGCTAAATAGTCATAGGTATATAAAGTTTCAAATATCGAAGTAGTTACATGTGCCGAATATAAGTCATGGATATAAGCTGGGTCGAAACCTGTTTCAGCTGTTGGGAACGTATAATGTAAAACTTTATTCGGATCGGCTGGGCTTTTTGCAAAAATAGTCGTGGCACCTGTTAATGCCATTCCAGCAAATAATAGGCCTACACTACAGTGCTTGAGCTTTAGTCTTAAATTTTCAGTCATGATGATCTTTATCTAAAATTATTTTTTAATAGGGGTAATATCAAGATATTGCCAGTTTGTATTCATCATCGGGTGGGGTTTAAATCCCTGAACTTGTGGTCGTATCAACCAATTACGAATTCGAGTTACATGAATAATCCAAGGATTGTCAGCTTCAATCTGGCGATTAAGCTTTTCATAATATGGTAGACGTTGTTGCGGTGGTAAATGAATGGCCTGAGTATAAAGAGCATCATATGTTTTAGACTGATAACAAGCATGGTTTCCCTGTCCAGCATTTGGTCCATATAATAATTGTGCAAAATTATCTCCTTCGGGATAGTCAGCAATCCATGCCCCGCTCCACATCATATATTTACATTGAGTTGCGGCTTTTAAGTTATCTGCAAAATTACTTACTTTAAAGTCAGCACGAATCCCAATCGCGTCTAGATTTTTTTTCCAGAGTTCAGAATGAATAACTGATGCTGAGCTATTTTCATTATTAATTTTTAAAACTAAAGGTTTGCCATTTGGTAAGGTTCGATAGCCATCAGCCCCCTTTTTATAACCATAATAATCAAGCAGTTTATTTGCTAGCCGCGGATTATATCCTACGCTACTTTTATACTTCGGGTTATATCCGTTTACACCTTCAGGTATAAACATTTCTGCTCTCACTGCCTGACCTTTATATGCCTGTTTTATGCTTTCTTTTTGGTCATAGGCCAAAGTAATTGCTCGACGAAGCGCAATTTTTTCTGGACTAAAACCACCAATAACCGGATCACGCATATTCATCATGGTATAGGTCATTTCAGGTTCTTTATATGGAAAATGTTTAATGCCTCTTTTTTGAAAAGAAGCTTTAAGTTGATTTCCATCTAACGCTTGAGGAACGGCATCTGCTGTAAGTTTGTCAAAATCTAATTGACCCGATTGAAAAGCTAACCATCTTGATTGTTGTTCTTCAATGATACTGACCACCACCTTGCCAACTTGCGGCATTTTCTTTCCAGACATTTCCTTAACAAGTTGGTTGTCCCAAGGCGTTCCTGTTGACTTAAAATTCCAGACGAAACCACGATAATCAGGATTGGCAACCAATTCGACCTTACTTCTTGGAACATATTTACTTAACATGTACGGTCCGGTACCTACTGGATGCATGCCAATACGATCACCGTAATAATCAACAACCTCTTTAGCAACGCTACCAAACGTAATATAGGCAAGAATATAAGGAAAATTAAAATCTTGGCGAGTTAAGGTAAACTGTAGGGTATATCGATCAGTCGCTTTAAGCCCTGCAATTGGCGCGGCATAATCAAACTTTCCAGTTTTCTTTGCTTGAGCTACAACTGCATCAGCACCCACTAATTTTCCATCCAGAAAAGAAACGGAAGGTGCTCTATTTTTAGGGTCTAAAATACGTTTAATTGAATAAACATAATCTTCGGCCACCAATTCACGGCGCTTGCCTTTAAAGGCAGGATCATCCGTAAAATAAATACCTGGCTTAATTTTAAATATATAAACTTTACCGTCTTGCTCAACCTTCGGCATGCTTTCAGCCGTATAAGGAACTAGTTGTAGTGGACGTGCTAAATAATCGTATTTGAGTAGAGGTTCAAAAATAGCTTCTGCAATACTTGCACTATAGAAATTGGTGGTTTTAACCATGTCAAAACCGTCATCAGGTGCTTCATAGGCAACATGCAAAATCTTATTGGGTTGTGCTGGCGTAATTGCGTAAGCACATGGAACTGATGTAATAGCCAAACTTAAAATGGCGAGCTTAAAAATTTTTAATTTCAAGTTCATATCCACATAACTAATTTTTTTAAAAGATATTAACCTTTTGAGTAACATCTAAATCCGCATAAGAAAAGTTCTTTTTTCAGCAGATAGGCCTATTTGGGATTTGGAATTCACTTTCCTTTATCATCTTTTTATTTGATCAAATGGAAAAATAAATTCAAGTACCCAGAGTTTTGTAACTACTGAATATAAAGCGAATTTCATGCCATCTATGAGTATTCATAATAAAATATTTAAGATTATTCGAAATTCATATTTTTATTAGGTACTTAAATCCGTTTGAACTATATAAATAAAAGTTACTTTTTGCCAAATATTATATTTGTATATGTTAATCATTTAACACCTTAAATGCACAAAAAAAATACATTAAAGATTCAATATGCATCATATTAATCCATTTATACTTAAGAGAAAATATTAACTTAATATACTGATAATTAAATAAAATTATATAAAAAAATCTTACAACAAATAGTATAACATTACATATAATAAAGTTCTAAAACGATACATTTTTATTTATTAAGTATGTGAAGTATCCATTAATGTATATTTTTTATACAACTAAATTTGAAACTTTTAGCCAATATAAAAAAATTTGCCAAACGGAAAATTTTATTTAACTTCAAAAGAAACAGAGGCACTGCCCTCAAACATAATAAAATCAATATTTATCAATATTTTGCATAAACTAAAAAAAGAAAAATATATAGTTGGCACTTGCTTTGCTTAAAAACATTCCAGCAATATCGCTAACTACAACAAAAAGGGATCACGTCCACGATGAAAAAAAAATACAATGTTCGATCTCAGGTAACCCCCAAGATCGGCAAGACAATACTTAAATTAAGTACCCTTAGTTTAAGCATGATGTGTCTTACCATGGCACAAGCAGCAGAAACTGAACAAACAAGTAATGATGATAAACCAGCAAAAGTTGTGAAAGTTGCCGTTACAGGTTCTTCAATCAAAGGCGTTGCTGCTCAAAGTGCTTCACCAATTACTGTTGTAAAAGTTGATGAAATTTTAAAACAAGGGGTAACATCAACTGAAGAAGCCTTAGCCAAGATTAGTGCAAACCAATCAAACTTCGTAACTGCTAGCAATGTGGGCGCTAGTAAAACTGTGGGGTCAGCAGCAAACCTGAGAGCTTTGGGTGCTAACAAGACACTTATTTTGCTGAATGGTCGTAGATTAGCTGCTAATGCATACGATAGTGGGGTGACAAACTTAAATATTATTCCACTCGCCATGTTAGACCGTATTGAAGTTTTACGTGATGGTGCTTCTTCCATTTATGGAACAGATGCAATCGGTGGGGTTATCAACTTCATTACTAAAAAGCAGTTTACGGGTCTTAACCTAACCGCTGGATATCAAAAACCAGAAGAAAAAGGTGGAGATCAACAAGACTATAGCATTTTCGGCGGTTTTGGTGACTTAGAGGAAAATGGCTATAACGTTTTTGGAGTTGTCGATTACCGAAAAGGTGATGATGTCATGGCCCAAGATCGTAAAGTCAGTCGACGCGGAGGCATATTACCTGAATTAGGTGTAAATAAAACCAGTAGTGGTTCATTCCCTGCCAATGTTCCAGGTTTAGGCAATCCTTATGCATCTATAGGTTGTAGTGATAACCCTTTAGTCAGCAGTCCTGATGGCAAAACTTGTAGATATAACAGCCAAGCGGTTATTGGAATTGTTCCAAAAACAGAAGACATTTCTGTAATGGGCCGTGCGACTTTTAAACTCAACGATAATTTTAATGCAATTGCCGAATATTTATATGCAAGAAATGAGGTCACCACTTCAGTCGCACCAGACGTATTTTTTGATTTAAGTCTAGACCCTAACAGTAAATATTACCCAGGAAATGGGATAACCCCTGCTCTTGCTGGAGCATCGGGTCCTATCGATCTTTATTTACGTTCACAAGCTGGTAATCGTGTAAGTAATAGTATTAATCAATCACACCGGATATTTGCGGGTATTGAAGGTGAAACACATGGTTGGGATATCAATTCAGGGGTTACCTATGCACATAGCAGTGCCTCCGATGCAATCTTGAGTGGCTATTTAAACTATGACAAAACTCAAGAAGCTTTAAACAATGGCACCTTAAATCCATTCGGACCTCAGAACGCTGAAGATGCTGGTGTATGGGATCAACTCGGTGTTAAGGGCAAATATTTAAAAGCTAACCTAGACACAACCACAGTTGATTTCACAGCAAGTCGACCAATTTTCAAACTACCAGCAGGTGATGTTGGGTTCGCTGTTGGGGCAAGCTATCGTTATGAAGATTGGACTTCAAAGGTAGTTGCGGATGTTGCTCGACTAGCTCCTAGTACGGGTACTGATCCAGACGAACCAGAAAATAAGGGCGATCGTAATATCAAATCGGTATTTACCGAATTTCATATTCCACTGCACAAAACTTTAGAAGCTCAAATTGCTGCTCGATATGATGACTACAATGACTTTGGTGATACGTTCAATCCAAAATTTGCACTTCGTTGGGAGCCGATTAAACAGTTAATGTTCCGTACCACTTATAGTACAGGTTTCAGAGCTCCTACACTTTGGGAGGTTAATGGCCCGAACTCTGTCACAAATACTGGTGCAACATATGACGACCCAGCACTTTGTCCTGGAGGAGTTGTACAACCTGGTGGTAAACAAGAACGCGACTGTAATATGCAGTTCAAACGTCAAAACGGTGGGAATAAGAGTTTAAATCCAGAAGAATCTAAATCTTTTACAGCAGGTTTAGTATTTGAACCTGTTAAAAATTTAGCCTTCACTCTTGATTACTTCAATATAGAAGTAGATAAACAAATTGCCACACTATCCGAAGCAGCTATATTTGCAGATCCTGTGAAATATGGAGACAAATTTGTACGTAATGCTGACGGTTCACTAAATTATATTATTACTACACAACAAAATTTAGGTGGTATTAAAACATCTGGTTTTGATGTGGGCTTAAGTTGGGTTTCACCAATGACTGCCACAGGCCGATTTGGTTTCAATATTGATGGTACATATATCACTGACTACAAATATCAAGCAGAACCAGATGGTGACTGGAAAGGTGTTGCAGGGTCATATAGCGGCTTAGATTATCAATCGATTATTTTACGCTGGAAACATACTGCCAACCTGAACTGGAACTATGAGAACTGGGCTTTAAATCTACAACAGAACTTCTCACGCGGTTATCAAGATCAAAACGCGAATGATCAAAACCATAGAGTAAGTGACTATACAACCTACAATATTTCAGGGACCTACAAAGGCTTTAAAAACCTAGAGTTAACAGCAGGCATTAAAAATATATTTGATGAAGATCCACCTGCTTCTAACGTAATTGATAACTTCCAAATGGGATATGACCCACGTTACGCAGATCCTTTAGGACGTACTTACTTTGTACGAGGTACATATAAGTTCTAAATGGTTGTTCTGCAAATATAACCCTCAAAAAGTTAGTTTGCAGAACAAATACTCATTCTTAGCCAAACAGTCATTTTAAAAAATTGTTTGTCTACAGTTTCAGGAGTAACTATGGGCATGACTTTTACAGACATAGAAAATAAATCTGCCAAACGCCTTATTGGTATTGCCGCAGTACTTTTTCTGCATCTTCTTGTTGCCTATATTCTGATGTCAGGTTTAGCAAACAATATTCAAAAACCAGCAGAAAAACCTGTGGAATTACAAATTATTCAGGATATTAAACCGCCACCTCCACCAAAACCGGAGGAGCCAAAACCTAAGGAAAAACCACCAGAGCCACCCAAAATGGTCGAAAAGGTTGCCAAGGTTCCTGAGCCGCCTAAACAGGTTGAGAAAGTAGCGACGCCGGTACAAAAAACCACTCCAGTAGCTCAGCCAACTAAAGTTGCGACTCCTGCTCCAGCTGCACCTAGTACACCATCGCCAAGTCCAGTTGCAGCACCTGCTCCAGCGGCAGCCGCACCAGCACCTAAACCAACCGGCGTGACTCGTGGCGTTTCAGAAGGTTCCGCAGGTTGTGAAAAACCGGAATATCCACGTGAAGCACTGATGAATGAAGAACAAGGTACGGTGCGCATACGTGTTTTAGTTGATACTTCCGGCAAAGTGATTGATGCCAAAGTGAAAAAATCGAGTGGTAGCAAAACCTTAGATAAAGCGGCAACTAAAGCTTACAGCTTATGTACGTTCAAACCAGCAATGAAAGATGGCGTGCCTCAGCAGGACTGGTATGAAATTGAATATCCATTCGTAATTGAATAAACAATTGAATTAGTAAGAAATTAAAAATATTGGAGATAATATGATGAAAAAATCAACTCAACCACTCGTACGTTTCGCTTCTGCAAGTTTAATCACAGCATGCTCATTGCTCCCATTAAGTACAGTTTTTGCAGAAGAAACGAGCAATACTCCTGTTGCAACCGCAACTACAGAAGCAACTTCAAACGCAAATACACCAACTCCACCTCCAAAGCCTGCAAGCAGTGAAACTGTTAAAAACCCTTATGGTCTGGAAGCTCTTTGGCGTGAAGGTGATTTAGTTGCTAAATCTACCCTATTTATACTCGTACTGATGTCTATCGGTACGTGGTACATCATTGTCTCTAAATTCTTACAACAAGCAAAAGTAAAACGCCAAGGTAAAGAGGCAGAAAAAAGTTTTTGGGAGGCTACTTCTCTAGATAATGCTGCTGATGGTCTAGAACAAAGTAGTGCATATCGTTTTATTGCAGAAAAAGGTATTAACTCAACTAAGTCACACGGCGGTTCTTTACTAGAACGTATTGACTTCAATACTTGGGTGAGCATTTCAATACAACGTGCAATTGAAAAAGTACAAAACCATTTAGGTGGGGGTTTAGCCTTTTTAGCAACTGTAGGTTCTACGGCACCTTTCGTGGGCCTATTCGGAACAGTCTGGGGAATCTATCACGCGTTAACAGCTATCGGGATTTCAGGTCAGGCGTCTATTGATAAAGTTGCAGGACCTGTTGGTGAAGCTCTGATTATGACAGCTATTGGTCTTGCAGTCGCAGTACCGGCTGTACTTGGTTACAACTGGTTGACTCGTCGCAATAAAGCAGTAATGGAAAACGTCCGTTCGTTTGGTTCAGATTTACATGCAGTTTTATTAAGCGGTGAAATTAATACCAATAATTCAGTTAACCGCAGCATTAAATAATCAGGAGCAAACATTATGGGTATGAGTGTTGGTTCTGAAGATGATGACGAAATGATTGGAACAATTAACACGACGCCTCTAGTTGATGTCATGTTGGTTTTACTTATTATTTTTCTTATTACTATTCCGGTAGTTACTCATACAGTTCCGGTGAAACTGCCAGAAGAAAAAAATACGCCGTACGCAACTACACCTGAAAATATTCAACTTTCAGTAAATAAGAAAGGAGATATTTTCTGGAACGAAAGTTATGTACCTAATAAAGAAATATTGTTAGCAAAATTACAGGCTGTGGCACAAAAAAGACCGCAGCCGGAGGTACATATTCGAGGAGATCAGCTTACTCATTTTGAAGCGATAGATCAGGTCATTAGTACGACCAAACAAGCTGGTATTGGCAAAATTGCCTTTGTTACTACCCCTCCAGCCTCCCCGTAATTACTTTAAGGAGAATCTTATGGGTATGAATGTCGGTTCAAATAATGACGATGATGTAATGTTGGAAGTCAACATGACACCTCTTATTGATGTCATGTTGGTACTCATTATTATGTTTATTATTACCATACCTGCACCAAACAACGCGATTAATATTAATTTGCCAAATGGCACACCGCCACCAACAAATGAAAAGCCACCTGAAGTGATTGATGTAAGAATTGATGCAGCAGGCAAAGTATTTTGGAATAACCAAGAGGTTTCTGACCGCAAGGCTCTAGAGACATTATTTCAAGGTATTGTTGCCAAAAAAGATCAAGACCAGATCAAACTCAAACCAGACCAGATGGCTGAATATAAAAATGTAGCAATGGTTATGGCTACAGCACAGCGTTTAGGTGTCACTAAAATTGGAATTGTGAGCAGTAACTAATATTGCGTTTCAATCTATTTAACTCTATTAACTCCTGCGCTAACTTGAATCTTCAGTTAGCGTTTTTTTTTGAAGCGAAATATTCAAGTCTCAGCAATAGAATATACATTTGGTGCAACATAGTCCTTTTGAGATTCATCCAACGACAACTTTGCACATTGAATCCAATTCTCACGATTAAGATTTTTTAAGTTAATCAATATCAAAACCTTTTAACTATAAGTCTGTACTTTATAAGCATAAAATATACCGAAAATAAAAAAGCCTCCGTAGAGGCTTTTTTATAACAGGTTAAAATTAGTCACCTGTATAACCTTTTAACTTCAAACGAGCAGCGTGTAATAACGGTTCAGTATAACCTGAAGGCTGTTCACAACCTTTAAAGATAAGGTCAGAAGCTGCTTGGAAAGCAATATTTGTTTCAAAGTTAGCTGCCATTGGTTTATACAATGGGTCATTCGCATTTTGCTCATCAACAATTTTTGCCATGCGTTTAAGCACTTCTTCAACTTGTTCACGAGTCACAATACCGTGACGTAACCAGTTCGCAACGTGTTGAGAAGAAATACGTAATGTTGCACGGTCTTCCATTAAGCCCACGTTGTTAATATCAGGAACTTTCGAACAACCTACACCTAAGTCAACCCAACGAACAACGTAACCTAAGATACCTTGGCAGTTATTTTCAAGTTCATTGTTGATCTCTTCTGCTGACCAGTTTGTATCAGGTGCAAATGGAGGTGTTAATAGGTCATCTAATGACAACATTTCTTCAGCTTTTAACTGATCTTGACGCGCTTTTACATTTACTTGATGGTAATGCATCGCATGAAGTACTGCACCAGTTGGTGATGGAACCCAAGCACATGAAGCACCAGCATTTGGATGAGCAGCTTTAGTTGCCAACATATCTTTCATGCTATCTGGTTTTGGCCACATGCCTTTACCAATTTGAGCTTTACCTTGTAAACCACATTTCAAGCCAATTGCAACGTTACGATTTTCGTAAGCAGCAATCCATTTTTGTGTTTTAACCGCTTCTTTACGAACAACTGGTGCAGCTTCCATAGAAGTATGGATTTCATCACCTGTACGGTCCATGAAACCAGTGTTGATAAAGATAGTGCGGTCTTTAGCTGCAGCAATACAGTTTTTCAAGTTTACAGATGTACGGCGTTCTTCATCCATAATACCGATTTTTAAAGATTTCGCTGGTAAACCTAGGGCTTGCTCAGCGCGTTCAAATAATTCAACAGCAAAAGCAACTTCTTCTGGACCATGCATTTTTGGCTTAACAATATACATAGACCCTTTACGAGAGTTTTTATTTTCGTTCGTACTACGGATATCAGCAACTGATAACAATGGAGTTACCAATGCATCCATAATACCTTCAAAAATTTCTTCACCATCTACCAAAATCGCTGGGTTCGTCATTAAGTGACCTACATTACGAAGTAACATAAGTGAACGACCATGAAGTTTTGTGGTTCCACCAATTAAGTTTTTAATTTCGCGATCTTTGCTTAATGCACGGACAATTGTTTTACCATTCTTTTCGATAGATTCTTGAAGTGTACCCTTCATTAAACCTAACCAGTTACGGTAACCTTCAACCTTTTCTTCTGCATCTACAGCTGCAACAGAGTCTTCCAAATCTTGAATCGTTGTAACCGCAGCTTCAAGTGTTAAATCTTTAACACCTGCTAAATCAGTTTGACCAATTGGGCTATTTGCATCAATTTCAATAATGACATGCAAGCCATTACTTAAAAGTACAACCTCTGAAGGATTTGCTTCTTCACCATTGAAACCAACAAATTGAGCTTCATGAGCTAAACCTGTTTTTGAACCATCTTTTAAAGTTACAACAAGTTTATTTTGCTCAATTGCATATTTAGTTGCATCTGCGTGTGAGCCTTGTGCAAGCGGGAAAACTTCATTTAAGAAATTCTTAGCGAACTCAATCACTTTTGCACCGCGAACAGGGTTATATCCTTTTCCTTTTTCAGCACCGCCTTCTTCAGAAATTACATCGAAGCCGTAAAGTGCATCGTACAAAGAACCCCAACGTGCGTTTGCTGCATTTAAGCAATAACGTGCATTACGTACAGGTACTACTAACTGCGGCCCTGCTAATAATGCAATTTCTTCATCTACGTTTTCAGTAGTAATCTGAAAATCTTCAACTTCTGGTAGTAAATATCCAATATCAGTTAAAAACGCTTTATAAGCACCTAATTCAAATTTGTTATTACGGTGCCATTCATCAATTTTTGCTTGTAATTCATCACGCTTAGCCAATAACGCTTTATTTTTTGGGCTAAGATCGACAACAACTTGCTCAAAGTTCTTCCAGTAAGTTTCACTATCTAAACCAGAACCTGGTAAAGCTTCATTTTCGATAAAATCGTAAAGTTCTTTAGCAATCGCTAACTTGCCTTTTTGAATACGTGCAGTCATTGTCTTTCCTGAAGTTGCTACTTTTTATACCAAGAGAAACCTAGTATACCGATTTAAATTAAGCTGAATACTAATATCACATTCCTAAATAGTAAGCATTTTCCCTTGCAAAACTATTGACAAAGATAAATTTTTCTATATAGGAAAATATTAAAATTCTAACTAGGTTTCCCAACAATTTATTCAATATTGAAAGATACTGAAACTAGACTTTTTGTTAACATACAAAAAGTTTCACTATCTTATTTTTTCTAAAGCGTATTTAGTTATATCAAACTTTGCACAATGAAAAAGTATTATTTAGCTAAATTTATCTATTTTTGTTGTAAAAAAAGCGCCCTATTTAGAGCGCTCTTTTATATCTTATTTCTTAAGAAGTTTTATTAGCATCAATATGACGATGCTCAGAATGCAAATACTCATCTGATTGCATTTCTAACAAACGAGAACGAGTACGCTCAATTTCAAAAGCCAATTTCTCGCCTTGATAGATATCAATAATGCTGTCTTGAGAAGTTAAAAGTAACTTCACGCCACGATCATAAAATTCATCGACTAGATAAATAAAACGACGTGTACCTTCTGACAAGAAGTCAGTTAAGTGCGGAACATTACTCACTAGAACAGTATTATAGATATTGGCAATTTCAATAAAGTCTGCAGGACTACGCGGCTTTAAACAAAGTTCAGAGAACTCACACCATAAAACATCTTCTGTGTGACCTAGCGTTTCAACAACACGGTTATTGATCACAATCGGCTCATGAGAATTCGTTTGAGTATGAGTTAAAGCTGTATAACGCTCTGATATCCAGTTTTGAGCTTCATTGCCCAGTGGTGATTTAAACAATTGAGCCTGTTTTAAAACACGTAAACGATAATCCACACCTGCGTCTACATTTAAAACGACACAGTTCTTTTTAACCATTTCAATTGTAGGAATAAAACGATCACGATGAATCCCGTTTTTATACAAACCGTCTGGTGCAATGTTTGAAGTTGCAATGAGCGTCACACCGCGAACAAATAACTTCTGGAATAAATCACTCAAGATCATTGCATCTGTTACGTTTGAAACGAAGAACTCATCGAAACAAATAACAACAGCATCTTTATAGATTTGATCAGCCACGATATCGAGTGGATTACGTTGGCCAGAAAGTTTATTTAATTCTTTATGAACGTGTTGCATAAAGTGGTGGAAATGCATACGTGTTTTACGGCGAAACGGCACAGATTCGTAAAATTGATCCATAAGCCAAGTTTTGCCACGCCCTACACCGCCCCACATATATACACCCTTTGGTGAGGTTTGACGACGGAAACGACGGAAAGCTTTTTTAGAGGCCTTATAACGATTTAAAAGTTCTTTCCATACACGATCTAATTCTTGCACTGCCTGTGCTTGTGCTTCATCTGCCATGAATTGGCCTGAAGCCAATGCCTCAGCATAGCGCTCTGCTGGGGAAGAAGGGGTAAATGCAGTACTATGAGAAGATTTTAAATTTAACATATCATTTTATTTCAATTTTAACTGAAGAGAGTATAACGAACATTTTGTCCGACCACATTAGCTTTTAGCATCAAGAGTTATGCTCAGTAAAACTCCTTTCCATATTGCCGAGGGCTCTGCCCAAACCATCTTTTAAATGCATGATTAAAAGCTGCAGGTTCAGAATAGCCAAGCGATTCAGCAATAACCTCTATTGAATATTCTTTATATTCCATAAGTTTAAGCGCCTTATTCTTAATAATCTGTTCACGAATTTGTTTATAACTCGTATTAAGCTGCTGCAATTGATGCCTTAATGTCCTTTCAGGCATTTTTAAAGCAAAAGCGGTTTCCGCCATGCTCGGGATAATTCCTTGTTGTAGCTCTAGATAATCTTGCACATATTGAATAATGGGTGGTATTTGATGATCTTGCTCATTTAATCGTTTTATTTCTTTAATACATTTAGCTTCATAGATACGATGAGTAATGATATCTGCCGAAGGAATTTTTATTCCAAGCACATTCTTACTTAGGCTAAATGCTGCATGTGTAGAATTAAAATGCAGATCATCTCCATAATATGAGAAATATTGAGCAACGGTATCTGTATTATTTGGTTTGGGAAACGGTACATCTATCCGCATATGAGGCATGGTTAAGCCCATCATGGTATAAATATCCTGAATAAACTTATAGGTCCCCGAAATTTCACATTGGGCACGAAGCAAACCGATTTCTGTTTTTAAATCGACAGGTAAATAGTTCAAAATAATATGATTTTCAGTTTCTTGTAAGCTCAAAGTACCAAATAAATGAGTAAGTTTTTGATACTTTATGCCTTTTTCTAAGGCGGTTTGTATATCTTGACTTGTTACAAGTAGCATTAACAAAGGGCCATAACCTGCTAATGCATAGTGCTGACCAATGAATAATCCTTTTTCAGGATCAACATTTTCACTAATAATTTGTTGAATATCCCATTCTAAACTGTCATGAATTGTTGAACTGGGGTCCAAGGAATCTACTTTAATACCGATATCTGCCAAACGTGAGTCGACATCAATGCCCGCATTGCGCATTCCTTGAATTAAATAGATTAAACCAAGTGCCGATCGTTTCATTCTTCAATCAATTTCTCTAGACTGAAATGTTTTACTATAAAGAAGTAATAAAATTAATTGCCGAATCTATCAATTTTCACGTCGATACAATCATGTTTAAACTGATCAAAAAACGTTAGGCTTGCTTACAATCCTCTTTACAGCATATGCAGGGTTTACAATGCTCAGTGCAAAACAAAACGCTATTCAAAAAACTAAAATCGCAATTATTGGTGCTGGATTCGGTGGCCTTGCAATGGCTATTCGTCTATTACAGAATCAACAAACAGATTTTCTTATTTTAGAAAAATCTAATGACGTTGGTGGAACATGGCGAGAAAATCGATATCCGGGAGCTGCATGTGACGTCCAGTCACATATGTACTCTCTATCTTTTGCACCTAAAACGGACTGGTCAAAACGTTATGCGGAAGCACCGGAAATTTTTGATTATATTCAAGATATAACCAAAAAATATCAAATTAAAAACTACTGTAAATTTAATCATGAAGTTAATCATGTTCAGTATGATGAAACGCGCCATGTATGGACGTTAGATTTTACAAACCAACCTTCTCTCGAAGCACAATTTTTAGTATTTGCCTCTGGACCCTTACATATTCCACAAATCCCTCATATTCGTGGTATCGAAAAGTTTAAAGGTAAAGTCTTTCACTCATCACAATGGGAACATGACTATGACTTAAACGGAAAGTCAGTCGCATCTATTGGTACAGGTGGTAGCGCAATTCAATATATTCCTGAAATAGCCAAAGATGTTAAACAACTATATGTCTTTCAAAGAACAGCCGCATGGGTTATTCCACGAGATGAACGTAAATACTCCAGTTTGAGTAAAACTCTATTTAAAACATCTAATCTTTACAGAAAAATTCATCGCAGCCGCCTTTATTGGAGTAATGAATCACGTGTTGTTCCTATAGTTCAGCCGCAAATCATGAAATATGGGCAAAAATTAGCTGAGGCTTTCATACGTTTCCAAGTCAAAGATAAAGAATTAGCTAAGAAACTCACACCAGACTTTGTGATGGGTTGTAAACGCATTCTCATTTCAAATAAATACTTCCCGACATTTAACCGTAAAAATGTTGAATTAGTGACGGATGGTATTCAAGAAATTAAAGAGCACAGCATTATCACAAAAGATGGAAAAGAAAGACCTATTGATTGTCTGATTTATGGAACTGGCTTTATTACAGATCCACGCATTTACTTAAAACATTTTACTTGTGTTGGTCTTAATCAAATTGAATTAAAACAGGCTTGGAAAGATGGTGCAGAAAGTTATTATGGAATTATGACCAAGAATTTTCCTAACCTATTCCAACTCGTCGGACCAAATACTGTTTTAGGTCATAACTCAGTTATTTTTATGATCGAGTCACAAGTTAATTATATTTTACAACTGATTGAACTTGTCGATAAATCTGGTCAACATGCGATAGAAATTAAACCGGAAGTTCAAGATAGCTTCAATGAAAGAATACAGAAACAACTTCAAGGTACTGTATGGCAAGCAGGTGGCTGTAATAGTTGGTATCAGGCTGCCGATGGGAAGAACTTCTCTTTATGGCCAACTTATACTTGGAAATATTGGTTAGAAACCCGTAAAGTGAATCCCAAAGATTATTTGCTATTAAATAAATGCTCTAAGAGCTATGCAGCATAATATGTTCGATACATAATAGATGGGTTGATAACAATCTATTTATTATTATATGCAATCTGTTAGCCTCATTATTCAAATTTTTCTTGTATTAGCTTTTGGTTATTTTCTAGGTCCTAAACTTTCATTAAATATTCGGCAGTTTATTTTTAAAATTCTGCCTTATTTCTCTTATATTTTATTAGCAAGTGTCGCTTTAGAATTAACACTTGCACTTGATCAAATTGAAAATCCTTCTACTATACTCCCACCTGCTCTATTAATTGCACTTACCACCTCTCTCGGTTCTTTTTTTACTTGTTTAATTGCCTATACAATATTTGATAAAGAAAGCGTTAAAGGAAAAATTTCACTTCAGCTTTTTATAAATGCTCTAAAAAATATTGCCAAGGCATTTCTAGCTTTAACTGTCGGCGTAATTTTAGGTGTTCTTTTTACTCGGTTAAATGTTCATATTCCATTTAATAGCTGGTATTTACTATTACTTTTTATTTTTTTAATCGGAATCGAACTTGCTTTTACTCATTTCAACCGTACATGGTTAAGTTGGAAAATTCTTATTGTACCTTTGGCTGCCTTTATAGGTTCATGCATAGCAGGTTTTCTCAACTATTTCTTACTAGGCGATCACTTTACACTTAATGAAATGCTGGCTTTAGCCCAAGGCTATGGTTGGTATTCAATGTCAGGTATTTTATTTACACAATTACATTCAGCTGAGTTAGGTGGGATTGCCTTACTCACAGACCTATTTAGAGAAATAGTGGCAATATTGCTGATGTACACAATGGGATGGCGTTTTCCACGTCCAGCAATTTCAAGCGCTGGCGCCACCTCGATGGATGTAACATTAGCTATGGTAAAACAGTCATGTGGCACACATTATGTACCACATGCCATGATGAGTGGCTTACTTCTAAGCCTGCTCGCTCCACTTTTAATTACTGTGTTTTTAAACGTTTAAGCAATTGAAGCAAGAATTGATTTCAACATTTGAGTTGGGTCTTCTGCTTTAGTAATCGGGCGACCAATAACTAAATGAGTAGAACCATCAAGCATTGCTTGTTTTGGAGTCACAATACGTTTTTGGTCATCTGCATTGCTACCCTCTGGACGTATTCCAGGAGTAACTAAAGAGAAATCTTGCCCAATTAATTCACGGAGAATTTTAGCTTCTTGAGCAGAACAAACTACACCATCTAAACCACTATCTTTAGTCAGTTTAGCTAATCTTTTAACTTGCTCTACAGGTTCAATATCCAATCCAATATCTTTTAAGTCTTCACGACCCATTGAAGTTAAAACTGTTACTGCAATTAACTGAGTTTGATAATTACCAGCCTTTAAACGCTCTACACAGGTTTCCATCATTTTACGGCCACCTGATGCATGTACGTTCACCATCCATACACCCAAATCTGCCGCAGCACATACAGCTTGAGCAGTAGTATTAGGAATATCATGGAATTTTAAATCTAGGAAAACTTCGAAATTCTCTTCTTGAAGTTTTTTTACAACAGATGGGCCTTCATGAGTAAAAAGCTCTTTACCTACTTTTACGCGACATAACGTAGGATCAAGTTGTTCAACAATTTTTAAAGCGTCATATTGGCTTTTAGCATCCAACGCAACAATGATACTCAAGAGACTTTCTTCCATCATATAAAATCAGGGCTATTATAATAGACAAGTCAGCTACTAATAAAGAAATCTATTGAGACAAGTTTTTGAATAAGAAAATATTGATTTTAAATTTGATAGATAATGAGGAAATATAGGAAGCAAAATACTACTCTTTATACCTAGATAAAGAGTAGTACCAAGAATAATTATAACGGAGTAGAGTTTTTATCTTGGGGATAAATATCTACCACAGTTTTTTCATGTCTTACATTTGCAGCTGCTTCTGCTGCTGCCAATTGAGCACTTTGAATTTGTTCTTTTCTCAAATGGTCAATATCTTTTCTAAGGCGCTTAATTTCCCAACCTTTTTGAAAAACGCGGAAAACTTGTACACCCAATAAAAGTCCAACTACAATTCCAAGCGCCAAGGTAAGCAGCAATAATAAACCTAAACGCATTGCAGGAACTTGAGTAAATAATAAATCAACAGGAAGTTCTGTTGGGTTCTGCAAAACAAGTGCTAAAGAATAGCCAAATACAATAATGAGTAATGCAATTAGAATATAACGCATAGGCACCCCACTTATGAGTTTTATTTATTTTCCAGATTCATTCACTGCATCACGGAGTGCTTTACCTGGTTTAAAATGTGGAACAGCCTTCGCTGCAACATCTACTGACTTACCTGTTTTTGGGTTGCGACCAACTCTAGGTTCACGGTGGTGTAAAGCAAAGCTACCAAAACCACGGATTTCAATACGATTGTCAGTCGAAAGAGCTTCGATCATTTGATCAATCATGATTTTAACCGCTTCTTCCACTAATGGTTCAGCCAAGTGTGGATTTTTTAGCGCAATGCGTTCAATCAAATCAGACTTATTAAGAGCTTCAGTAGTCATCTACGACCTCGTTATTTATTACTACTCTAAGTCGTTTGATAATAACCTGTTTAAATACAAAACGGTAGCGCAGTATGTTGAATACTACGCTACCGTTTACAGTAATTTGTATAAAAAGTACAATTTCGTTACATGAAACTGTACTTTGTTACCTTATTACTTCATTTGTGCTTTGATCAAGTCACCAATAGTCTTAGGACCATTTTCTTGAGAAGCTGATGCTGTACGTAAGTTAGCAACTGCTTCTTTCTCTTCAGCTTCGTCTTTCGCTTTGATAGACAAGTTGATAGAGCGAGATTTACGATCAACGTTGATGATTTTCGCTTCAACTTCTTGACCAACTTCTAAGAATTTAGTCGCATCTTCAACGCGGTCACGGTTGATTTCAGAAGCTTTAAGAGTAGCTTCTACTTCGTCAGCTAACTTAACAGTTGCGCCACGAGCATCAACTGCAGTCACAGTACCTTTAACTAAAGCACCACGTTCGTTAGCAGCTAAGAAATCATTGAACGGATCGCTGTTCAATTGCTTGATACCAAGGCTGATACGGTTACCTTCAGCGTCTACAGACAAGATAACTGCTTCAACAGTGTCACCTTTCTTGTAACGACGGATAGCTTCTTCGCCTTGCTCGTTCCAAGAAATATCAGACAAGTGAACTAGACCGTCGATACCGCCATTTAAACCAATGAAGATACCAAAGTCAGTGATAGACTTGATTGTGCCTGAAACTTTTTCGCCTTTCTCATGAGACTTAGCAAACTCTTCCCATGGGTTAGCACGAGTTTGTTTGATACCAAGGCTGATACGACGACGTTCTTCGTCAACTTCAAGAACCATAACATCAACTTCGTCACCGATCTGAACAACTTTAGATGGGTGGATGTTTTTGTTAGTGTGGTCCATTTCAGAAACGTGTACTAAACCTTCAACGCCTTCAGCGATTTCAGCGAAACAACCGTAGTCAGTTAAGTTAGTAACACGTGCTTTAACGATAGAACCTTTAGGGTAACGGCTCATGATCGCTAACCATGGATCTTCGCCTAATTGTTTAAGGCCTAAAGATACGCGGTTACGCTCACGGTCAAATTTAAGTACTTTAACAGTAACTTCTTGACCAACTTCAACAACTTCTGAAGGGTGCTTGATACGCTTCCAAGCCATATCTGTGATATGAAGAAGACCATCAATACCGCCAAGATCAACGAATGCACCGTAATCAGTAAGGTTCTTGATAGTACCTGTAACTGTTTGACCTTCTTCAAGTTGAGCAAGTAATGCTTCACGGTCAGCAGAAGATTCAGCTTCCATAACAGCACGACGAGATACAACAACGTTGTTACGTTTAGCATCAAGTTTGATTACTTTAAACTCTAACTCTTTACCTTCAAGGTGAGTAGTGTCACGGATAGGACGAGTGTCAACTAATGAACCTGGTAAGAACGCACGAACAGGACCGATGTCAACAGTGAAACCGCCTTTAACTTTACCAGAGATAACACCAGTAACGATTTCGCCATCTTCAAAGATTTTTTCAAGTTTAGTCCAAGTTTCAGCACGTTTAGCTTTTTCACGTGATAAAACTGTTTGACCCATACCGTTGTCAAGAGCTTCAACAACTACGTCAACAGTATCGCCAACCTGAACTTCAAGTTCACGTTGTTCATTTAAAAATTCAGCACGATCAACAATGCCTTCTGATTTAAGGCCAGTGTCAACAGTAACCCAGTCGCTATCGATGTTTACAACAACACCTTGGATGACTGCACCCTTTTCAACGTTGAGGTTTAATTCACTTTCTTCAAAGAGGGCTGCAAAAGATTCGGTCATGATATACCTGATAAATTCAGCGGTCTTGGATCAGACAAGGCCGGTTTAGTTAAGTATCAACATAGTCTTTATAGACTGATCAAGCTATGCGTCAACTGATAATCTTAGTTGCTAACAGTACGGCTATTGACATAGTCAACCATTAACTTAAATACTTGATCGATCGTTAATTCCGAACTATCAATAATATAAGCATCTGCGGCTGGCTTGAGAGGAGCAACTTCTCGCTCCATATCTCTTTTGTCACGCGCTTGTATATTAGCTAAAATGTCGTTTATTTTAGCATCTAGCCCCATGCCCTGCAACTGTTTTACTCTTCGCTCAGCACGAGACTCAGCCGAAGCTGTTAGGTAAATTTTTGCATTGGCTTCCGGGAAAATTGATGTTGCCATATCTCGGCCATCTGCAACTAAACCTGGAGTTTGTGCAAATGCTCTTTGACGATCAAAGAGTGCTTGTCTTAGCTCAGGGATTGCAGCAACTTTAGATGCATATTCACCAACTCGCTCTGTACGAATGGTTTGCGATACATCCTCTCCATCAAGGAAAACCAATGTTCCCTCTGCTGAAGTTTCAAACTTGATATTAAGCTGACGAGCATAGTTCACACACTCATCTAAATGGCTATCTAATTTTTCCAATAAATCATGTTTATGTAATGACAACCCTAACAAACGATACAAGGCGCCAGAGTCAAGTAAATGAAATTGATAATATGCAGCAAGTTTTGCCGCTAATGTTCCTTTACCCGAACCACTCGGACCATCAATAGTAATAATTTGAACTGTCATTGAACTCTCACTAAGAAGCAAATGCTTTAGCTAATCTCGAAAAGCCTAGTGTAATCGCTAGTTTTAGCTGTGCAAGAATTAATTTACTTACAACGGGGGCTTTTGCCGTTAATTCGATACGATAAGTAACCAAAGTAATATAAGGAGTAATTTCAGAAAACTCGATACGACCTAAATGGTGTTTAACTAAAGGATTATCAATCAATTTATATTCAATACGCTTGTTTTCTTCGAGATGAGTGATTTCTTCTTTAAGCGGTTTAATCGCACCAAACCCCATACGACGAACAGATCCCACTCCATCTGGTCTTTCAGGATCTGCCGAGTCTTTCACACGTACAACTTGTAGTGGAGCAAATGCCTTGTTGTAAGTTGCATGTTTAGAAAGCAGGTTAAATACATCACTAAGAGGAGCATTAAATTCTTTTTGTATAGTAATTACATTACGCATGAAAGTTCCTTATTTAAATAAATCATGTCAATGAAACGGCGCTAGTTTGCCATAACCCTATGACATTTTTTAATCATTTAAGGACGTTTTTTGTTGCTTCTCTTGTTTCTTTTGTTCACGTCTTTGCTTAAAAAAAAGACTTAACTGTTGAGCACATTTTTCATGTAAACATCCATGCTCAAAAGTAAATTTATGGTTGTAATAACCATGTTCTAATAATTGACGTGTACTCACGAGTGAACCAGCTTTAGGCTCTGTTGTCCCAAATACAACGTGTTTAATCCTTGCATGTACTAAAGCCCCTACGCACATCGTGCATGGCTCAAGCGTAACATACAAAGTCGCATCTTCGGGTAAACGATAATTTTTCAATGACTCACAAGCCGAACGAATAGCTTGAATTTCCGCATGGGCAGTAGGATCAGACAAACCAATTGGAGCATTAAACCCTGCTCCAATTAATTTATTTTGACTTACGATTACAGCCCCAACAGGAATTTCCCCCTGCTTGGCTGCCAATTCAGCTTGCTCGTAAGCAAGCTGCATCCAGTACTCATCACTAAATTTAGACATTTATTTATTATGAAACTACACCATATTGTCTAAGTAAAGCATTCCAACTATCAATAGTCGTTATTGGCGGATCATCAGCCAAAATACCTCTTAATGTAAGGTCTTCACAAGCTTTCCATTCTGGTGATAAATCTTTATCAACTAAGCGAGCACGTACACCTTCCACAAAATCAGGGTGACGAATTTTCCATTCAGAGATTTGCGCTTCTAGATCAAAAACTTCGTCCCAAGAATGTACTTGTTTACCCCATTGCCATAACAACCAAGTAATAGCCGCTGTGCTCGGTGAACCCTTTTGTAAGTTTTCACTGGCTTGACGCAACCAATCACTGCTTGCATCGCGTAAGCTTACGATGGCTTGATAGTCTTGTTCAAAACTTGAACCACGACAAACGCTATGAATAACATCTAATGAATTTTGCAAAGGTCCAGCTGCCACAGGACGATGCAAACTATTTAAAGTATCATCAATCGCACGGAAATCACCTGCAGGATAGTGAGCCCAATTAATATTGAGTACTTTTTGCAGAACATTATCACGTTGTGCTTCACAAATATGTGTCGCCCAACCAATACTATATGCCCCAGCAGCCGTCATAATAGAACCTGTCAAACCAGTAAATAAACCAATTTGACCACGGTCAGCAAGGAAACGGCTGGCTCCAACATCCGGATACAGACCAATGTTAATTTCAGGCATTGCTAAACGCGAGTATGGCGTAACCAAACGGAATGGTGCTGCCATGAACAAGCCTAGCCCACCACCCATTACATAACCTTCGCCCCATACAACAACAGGTTTAGCATAGTTATGCAAAAGTAAATCCAAAGCATATTCTTGCTGGAAAAACTTATTTGCTGCTTCTACTTCTTGATTAATGACCAGCTGACGTAATTTACGTACATCTCCGCCTGCACAAAAAGCTTTTGGTGTTGTCGAATCCAACCAAATTGCTTTTACTCGCTCATCATCACGGAAGTCTTCAAATACTCGTAATAAAGCCGTTACGATTGATTCATCTAAAGCATGTAATGATTTAGGTCGATTCAAACGTACGATACGCCAACCATTTTTCGCTTCTTCAACTACCAAATCCGGATGATAGCTATTTACATTGGGAGAGTTCATCATGCGTCCAATTGCCAGTCTATGGGCTCAATGCCATGTTGTTTCAAATATTGATTTGTTTTTGAAAACACTTTACATCCAAAGAAACCACCACGATTAGCCGCAAGTGGTGATGGATGTGCAGCAGTTAAAACTAAGTGTTTTTCTCTATTTATACGTTGTCCTTTACGTTGTGCATAAGCACCCCATAAAATAAAAACTATGTGTTCGCGTTGTTCATTTAAAACATCAATTACTGCGTCAGTAAACTCTTCCCAACCTTGTTTTTGATGTGATGTGGGCTGTCCTGCTTCTACAGTAAGTACACTGTTTAATAAAAGTACACCTTGCTCGGCCCATTTGGTTAAATCACCATGGCGTGAAACTGGTACACCTAAATCTGTATTTAACTCATGAAAAATATTACGCAAAGATGGAGGTAATGCAACACCTCTTTGCACAGAGAAACTTAAGCCATTTGCCTGATTAGGTCCATGATATGGATCTTGACCTAAAATAACGACTTTCACATGGTCTAACGGCGTAATATTTAAAGCACTAAAAATTTGTTTACTTGGTGGATATATTGTTTTTTGAGCCTGCTTCTGCTGAAACAGAAAGTCTCGCAAACTATCCATATAAGGACTCAGCAAAAATGGAGTTAATGATCTTTTCCAGCTTTCTTCTAATTGAACTTTACTGAGTTTGTCTTGCTGTTGCTCAGTTAATTGCATTAATGTCATCCTAGATCAATTTTCATTTCTAAAACAAAAGTAAGTTAACTTACACTTCTACTTGTAAGTTAACATGTGGATTCTGAAACTTAATCCCTTGTTTTAAATTTTCATACATTTGTGGATCAGTCCATTCAGATTGAACTTGTTCTGAAAAAACAATTCCTTCAAGGTTTAATAACCCCATTTGTTCATTTTGAATATCTTCAAGGAAACTTTGGGCATACCCCGTATCGGTTTCATGAACAATCACTGAATAAACTTCAACATCGCCTTCCCCGTTTTGGGTGACGGTTGATTTTAATACTTGCTGAGCTAGATAGAAGAAGATACGAGAAAATTGCTCGGCTGATGGCGACACCGGTAAAGAAATCCAACGTGCACTAAAAGTTTTACAAGCATCGATATATTGCGGATCATCTTTTTCCCAGAAACAAATCGCATGATCAAAACTATCAAAAAGGTCCTTAATGACACCTTTTAATAGTCCAAAATCATATACCATTTGTCCATGATCTAATTTCGAAGCTTTAAGTAATAACTCGACTTTATAACTATGCCCATGAATCGATCGCTTACAACGATCCGATGTACAGTTACGTACTATATGTGCATTTTCAAACTTAAATAACTTACGAATTAACATGTGCCAAATCGATCATTCCTTCTAAGAACATTATTATAAAGCAAAAGATAAAAACTTCGCACCACTTTTCAAATAGAAACAATTAGCAAAAAGTATGATAAGAGATGTGAAGGAATTTTGAAGATATTGATTTTTACTTTAAATACTGTCTATACAGAAATATGACCCCATCCCTTTTATTAATAAGTTTCAAGTATTACAGACTCAAAAAAAATATCAATAAATTTATTTAGTTAAATGGAGCCAAACTTCTTGAATAGACATATACTTGCTTATCTTTTCGCATTAAAGCACTAGTAAACTGACGCTTCCTATTATTTAGAACAACTTCAATTTGAGCTTGAAAGAAGTTGGATTTAACATCAATAAGACCACTTGCCTGCTTTTTCTTTTGGCTATCAACCGCTGAAAAAGCACTCAATTGCCATAATTCATCAACATTTTGGAAGAACTTCAAATTTTGCTGTCGTACCTGCAATTCTTTTTCGATCGCCCCAACATCTAATTTTTCATCAATACTTGCTAAAACCAATGGTGAAGCAGTATTAATATTTAACTTTGTATTTTCTGGTAAAGCAGAAATATATGGGGCGATCAGATCATATTTTTTCCCATCAAAGCCTCTAACTAGTTTTAACTCTTCAATACGATGAAATTTAGCATTTGAAGCCATATAGCTTGGATCTAAACCTTGATAATAACTACTTTCTGCTCCCATTGGTCCAGCCGGTTCATCATTTGGATCTTGCCAATCAATTACAGCTTGACTTAACTCAGCAGGTAAACCCACTCTTACGAGCAAACGCTCGAACCAACTTTTAGCGTCTTCATTTACGGCACCTTCCCCGTTGGTCAAATTATTTAAATTAAATTTACCCGATTCATCAAGTAAACGCCCAGAGACAGAACCATCTTCTACTGGAAACGGCGGCATAGGTTGAGCCCATGTCTCCTTTAAATGATCCACTCCACCTGCATTATTTGCATCTTGAATTAATAATTCCGAGAAAAATGCTTCTGCACTTTTCGCATAGAGTAGAGACTGATTTTGACGCATTAAGTAAGCCGTATTTTCCATAGTATTATTTTGATGCTTAGCAATTGAAGCAGCTAAAATTGTAGCTAAGGCGACCATAATGAGTATTGTCAGTAAAGCAACACCCCGTTGGTGTTTATAAGTAGCCATTATGAACCACCTTGCTGAGAAAGGGCCAAGTTGCCTTGATTTAAGCTATAGATCCATTCATAACTTACTCCCGCTACCGTAAGTTGGATTTTTATTCCTTTCGGTAATTTTTTTAACTCGTTAGGCTTTGTTGGATCAATATTAACCTCGGGCCATTTTGTTACCTCTTGCGGAGTCAAAACCATAATTTGGTATTGATCAACTTGACTTAACAAGGTACTCGATAAAGGCTGCTCCCTATTCGAAGTATTTAAATTGGTATATTTAAGACGATATAGTTTTTTTTGTTCCGCATCATAACGATACTCAATTCGTTCAAACGGTGAGAGCCCTTGTTTTAAAGGATCAGTTACCCCTGCTTTGCTAAAACGCAAAATTTGATTATCGATTTCTAAAGCTGGATGAAGTTGTCCACCCTGATTTGCCGATAGAGGAATAATTTGCAAAGTATCACGAAGGATTTGTTGATAAGCGTCTTGTAACTCAAATAAATGCACTTCATGTACAGCGTTGCGATCACGAACCTTGAGTAGATAATCGAAAATTTTCCACCCTAATAAAGATAAAACCGCAAAGATAGCTATAGCAACCAACAACTCAACCAACGTAAATCCTGAGGCGCGAGTTAATCGAACACTGCTCGATCGCGCCGCAAGACGAGAAACCATGTTTCGAGTGTGAGGGTCTTTAAAGCTACACTTTGTCTGAGCGCAAAACGAAGAGCTATGCTCTGAATAGCCAGTCGACACAACTCCTGATCGTGCCGCAAGATGCGCAGCTGTGCTACGATAGTGAAAATATTTATTTTTTATCATTATTTTGCTTTCACTGGATAATTAAAAAAGACCATATGAGTAATACCGTTTTGTACTTTTCCCTTATCCGGATCATATAAGCTAATTTGTACATCAATTTTTTGAACATTAGGGCTAACAGTCGATTCAGCTGATTTATCAATCTGCCAAGTCTCACCTTGAGAGGTTACTTGCTTACTTTGAGTACCCTGCAACCACTCTTGATTAATCTCCATCATAGCAATTTCATTCATTGCCACAAATTGAGCTTTGGTTCGTAAAATCGCATTAGAGGTAGACTGAGTGTACTGCATAGCCACTTTAGTTAAAGCGACAGCTGCTACAGCAAAGATTGCCAAAGCAACCATAACTTCTAAGAGGGTAAAGCCTTTAGATTTCATTTATTTTACCCAAGTGATCTATTTGTATTTCCGAACCAATCGGTTTTTGTTCTAGATAAAATTGTATTTTAACGGTCTTGGCTTCACCATTACCAAACCAGATGAGTTGAGGTGTTTTTTCCCCCACTAAATCGGTATTTTTAGCCTTAGAATAATTCTGGCCATCCAAGGGTTCTACAGAAAAAGACACATGCGTAGGAAGTTGCCGTGTTTTAAATTCAGTGTATTTCTGCCATTGGTTTTTTATATCTTGTACTTGCAAGGTACTTTGATCGTGATATTCATATAATTCATAAGAAAATGGTGAGACATCTGTCTCACCATGAGTTTCTAAAGCTAATACACGTGATTGATCTAGTGATTCTTTATTAATTTTTTGCAAATCAAGTAGAAATAACTCTCTTGCCTGCATTGCCTTCTTTTGGTCTATACCACCGATATTCAAGACAACAAGTGAGGTCATAATTGTCATAATCACAATGACCACCATCACTTCTATAAGAGTAAAGCCTTTTTGTGATTGAAATGATTTCGATTTCATATCGACCTATTAAGCATATTGCTCAACTGCTTGTTTCGGTAAGGCCAATGCCTGATCAATATAAGCTACTCTTAAAGTATCTCTTGAACCCAAATAACGTTGGTAAAAACTTGAATTCAGAATTGCAGCAGCCCCATGAGTGAGCGACCAGATTGAAGCTAAGTAATCTCGTGTAGTCATATGACTCTGGATTGACTCTAAATAATGATCAGTCATACGAATAATAATACGTAGGCGCTGCTTTCTCACTTGATAGAGTTCATTAAAAAGATGGTGTACACCTTGAGCAGTAATCGAAAGCTTTTCTTCAATTTGATGAAACAATACTGTTCGTTCCGGATGGTGCAAATGGTGCAACATAAAGAAAGCCAAATGTTCTGGAAAAGCCTTTTCAGTGTCTTGGACCATTTCAAGTAACATGCGCTCATTACGAATAATTAACAGCATGTACAATTCATCTTTGCTTTGAAAATGTTTGTACAAGGTGCCTTTTGCCAAATCAAGCTCAGCAGCCAGCACATCAAGTGTCATTCCGGCTTCGCCATTTTCTAACAACAACTGTTCCGCAACTTGAAATATTAATGCTTCTCTTGCTCGGAACTGAGCTTGACGGTCCATCTTCACGCAATTACTCTCTTTATATAGTTTCTATAAGTTAAATCGCTTTGAGTAAATTTTCGAAATTTTGCGAGGTGATTCTTGCAATTTCCTCAATCGATTTATCATATACATCACTAAGTGCTTTCGCTACATAGGGTACGTATTTTGGTTCATTTGTTTTACCACGATATGGCACTGGAGCCAAATAAGGACTATCTGTTTCAATTAAGAGTCGATCTAAAGGTACTTGCTTGGCAACATCACGTAAATCTTGAGCATTTTTAAATGAAACAATCCCTGAAAAGGAAATATAGTAACCACAGTCCAATACGGCTTTTGCTGTTTCCCAGTCTTCAGTAAAACAATGCAAAATACCATGCGAAGATTGTTCAGCTCGAATAATATCCACCGTATCATGTTTTGCTGAACGTGTATGAACAACTACTGGCTTTTTGACATTTTTAGAGGCTTGAATATGCCGAGCAAAACAAGCCTTTTGCTCATTAATAAAGTCAGTACTGTGGTAATAATCTAAACCTGTTTCGCCTAAAGCCCACACTTTTTCTGATTGAGCTAACTCAGTCAAATACTCAGTCGTTGCTCGAGCCATAGTATCTACATCCTCACAAGGATGCACACCCACCGTATACCCAACATCTTCATGACGCTTTGCGATTTCAGCTAAAGCAACATGATCATCAAGGTCAACTGAAATTGCCATAAACTTAGAGACACCTTCTGCTCGTGCAGCAGCAAGTGTAAGATCTAAATCACCGTTATAAGGCGTTAAATCTAACATTGTTAAATGGCAATGGGTATCAACAAACACTGTACTTTCCTATCTGCTTACATGGTATAACTTGGACGATCTAAAGACATACTACCAGCTAAAATCCGCTCAGCTTCAGCTTTATAGTAAATTCCTTTATCACCACTCAATTGAATTGCGAAACCTTGCGGTTTAAATCCACTTTGCTTATGTGAAATCCACACTACTTTACCAGTTAAAGGAATTTTTTGTGATTGTTCTGGTAACGTAGCTAAAATAAAAATTTCTTGGCCCATCTTCACTTTTTGCTTCGATGGCACAAATAAGCCCCCACCTTGCACATACCCCATATAGCTTGCTTGTAAGGTTGCTCTATCAGGAATATTGACCTGAATAATTCCACCCATTTGTGGTTGCATTATAGTTTCCCCTTAAACGTTCATTAATTTTATAAAAAGTTGATCTGTGATGAGTTGTGTTTGTACATTTTGTTCAACCAATCTTTTAGATTGCTGTAATTCCTCATAAAGACTGAATAAGCTTTCTAAATTATAGTTTTGTGCCAATTGATCAAATTGTAAATCAATATTTTTCTGTGGTTGGTTCAGCTTGACACAAATTAAATCCCCTAACAAGTATTCAAGAAGCATCATAAAATCGCTAAAGTTGAGCTCTTTCTGCCACTTAGCTGAATAAAATAAAGGCATATTTTTTTGGTTAACTACCTTAGTCCAGTCTTCTAAAAATGTTTGTCTTTTCGCAAACCAATCACTAGTAGCAATTTCGACTGCTTGCAAAGGCATATCATTAGAAAGACCTAACAATAATTCAGGTGGTACTGCCGCGATTTCAGCCAAATGCTCATTTAGATAAGATGTTGCCTGCTTATATGAAATACGGTCTAAAGCAAAATGCTGTAAGCGACTTCGAATGGTAGCTGGTAATTTCAAATAGTGATCAGCCAACAAAATTAAAACAACGCGCTCACCGGGTTCTTCTAAAGTTTTTAACAGTGCATTTGATGATGCAAGATTTAAAGCTTCAGCTGGTTCAATGACAATAACACGCCATCCTTCACCAGTTTGCTGTACAAATGGCAATAAATCTCGAATTTTTTCTATTTTAATTTTTGCATTCTGTTTTTTATTTTCTTCATCAGTCGTGATATGAACATAGTTCGGGTGCGTGTCTGATTTTAACCATTGACAGCTACTACATTCTCCACAAGCCCCCTGAGGCTGCTTATTTAAACAAAGTACCCATGCTAAAAAATGCTTGGCAAAAGCATGCTTACCACAACCTTGTTTACCATAAAATAATAAGCCATGCCCAATATTAGGAAAACGTGTTGTTAACGTTTCCCACATTGTCTGTTGCCACGGATAAACCTTAGAAGTCACATTCTGATTCATTAAATTAACACTTACTCAAAAGACTCAACAGGCATATTATTTAGACGGTCAAGATCTGCTTGGGTGTCAACACCTGGCGGTAAATTCGCTTCTGCTACAGCAATAGCAATACGATGCCCGTTTTCTAAAACACGTAATTGCTCAAGACTCTCTAGCTTTTCAAGTTTACCCATATCCCATGTAACATATTCTTGTAACAAGTTCACACGATAAGCATATAAACCTAAATGACGAAATGCTTGGGTATGTAAAGTTGGTTCAGCTTGTTTAGCACCATCTCGATCATAAGGAATAGTTGCACGACTAAAGTACAAAGCTTCATTTTGATTAGACATAACCACTTTCACAATGCTATCACGCTGAAACTCATCTAAAGCATGAATAGGCTCACATAATGTAGACATTGAGCAATTTGGTTTTTCAACTAGAAGCTTCGCAACCTGCTGAACAAGTTGAGCTGGCAGTAAAGGCTCATCACCTTGTACATTTACAATAATGTCATCCGCATCCCACCCCTTAATACAAGCAACTTCACTCAAACGGTCAGTTCCCGATGGATGGTCAGCACTTGTTAAAACAACATCAACACCCTCTGCACGGCATATTTCAGCAATACGTTCATCATCGGTTGCTACACACAGATCATCGAAACCTTCAACTTTCTTTGCCTGATCTACTACGCGTAAAATCATAGGTCGGTCATGAATAAGTAACAATGGCTTACCTGGCAAACGCGAACTTGAGAAGCGTGCTGGAATAACGATGTGTTTCATTTTTTCTTCCTAAGATATTTGAATATCAAGCTTTTGCAATTGCTGATTTAAAACCTGATAGCACTCTTCAGACAAAACAGCTTTAACAGGTACGACCCAAATAGGCCGTTTAAATTCTGGACGCTTTTCAAGTAAAGGCAACAACTTAACCGCATCTTTTTCAGTCGTAATGATAGGTTGGTCATCATTAAATAAAAGGTCATCAATAACATAATCATGATGATCACGAAAAGCATGCTCTTGAAATTGGTTTACACCTAAACCTTTAAGTGTTTGGTAAAAGCGCTGAGGAAAACCAATACCAACTACTGCATGGTAATTATTTTGAGTATTGAATGATAATTCAGTTGCTGAAGAAGGATTCAATAAGTAAGGTTGTCCAGCATCCAGATGCATATGGATTGCTGTTGATGGGGCAAATGCATGTTCGATTACTGTACCCGTTTTTAAACGTTCAGCAGGTTCACGCAAATAGCCTTCTGGTAATAACTTTCTATTTCCAAGGCCACGATTTTGATCAAGCACGATCCATTCTATTTGACGACCTAATGCCCAATGTTGCAATCCATCATCACTAATAATTAAATCTAGTTTCATCGATGCTAATAATAATTCGATTGCCGCTTGTCTATTGGGTCCTACTGCCATAGGTACGCCAGTTGACTGTACAATCAAAGCAGGTTCATCTCCTGCTTCAGCTGCCTGACTGGCCGATGTTACCAACATAGGAAAAGGACCAACTCCACCATAGCCCCGACTAATTACACCTACTTTTACGTTATGTTGTTTTAAGTAATTAACCAGCTCTATTAATAATGGGGTTTTGCCACTACCACCCACTGTAATATTTCCAATCACCATAACCGGTACAGGCGCGTCATAGACCTTTTTAAAACCTGAATTATAAAAATGACGATTCAATAAAAACCCAGCACGATACAAACATGATAATGGACGCAAAACAACCAACCAATTTGATTGCTTATTCCATGCATTTTGTATCAGCTGGGCTAAAGACATGCTTAGTTGTCCTCAAAATTACGCTGATGTAATTGATAATAAGCACCATGCTTAGCAAGTAATTCTTGATGAGTACCTTGTTCAACAATTTGTCCACGATCTAATACGACAATACGGTCTGCATTTTCAATTGTAGATAAACGATGAGCAATCACAATCGTTGTACGGTCTTGCATCGCCTCATCAAATGCTTGCTGAATAAAATGTTCAGATTCGTTATCAAGCGCACTTGTAGCTTCATCTAAAACGAGAATAGGCGCATTTTTCAAAATTGCACGAGCGATTGCTATACGTTGACGTTGGCCACCCGACAGATTTAGCCCTTGAGCACCTAGGACAGTATCATAACCATTTGGTAAATTCATAATAAAGTCATGGGCATAAGCAGCCTTTGCCGCTGCGATAACTTCTTCATCGCTCGCATCGTGTAGCTGACCATAAGCAATATTTTCACGTACAGTTCGGTTAAACAAAACAACTTGCTGATTTACCATCGCAATTTGTGTACGTAAACTTGAAAGCTCAATATCACGTATTGGCAAGTCATCTAAATAAATTTGACCACTTGAGACTTCTTGGAAACGTACCAACATGTTCACTAAAGAGGTTTTACCAGCACCAGAGCGCCCTACCAATGCAACAGTTTCACCTGGACGAATATCTAAAGAAAAATCTTTAATCGCCTGAGTGCCATCAGCATAGTTAAGTACAACATGGTCAAAACGAATTGCACCTTGCAACTGAGGTTTAAGCTGACCACTATTTTCTTCTTCAGGTAAATCTAATAATTCAAAAACTGAATGTGCTGCCGCTAAACCACGCTGCAACTTCTCATTAATATCAGTTAAGTTTTTAACAGGTTTAGAAAGAAGACCAGCTGCCGTAATATATGCAACAAACTCACCCGCACTTGTATTACCTAAAATTTGTGGTCTTAAGGCTAACCATACAATAAGAGCCATTGCACAAGCCATGACCACTTGAACAACTGGGCTATTTAGGTTTTGCACAATCACCATTTTTAAGCCGCGTTTTAAGTTCTCTTCAGATGACTTATAAAAACGCTCTTGTTCTGACTCTTCACCAGCGAAACTTTTAACAACTGCACTACCACTAATACTTTCTTGCACTACATGGTTAACATCACCCATAGTGTCCTGAACTTGCAGTGAAAGTTTACGCATTCTTTTTGAGGCTCTACGCACCAAAACACCAATAATAGGTAAGAACACCATAATACAAAGGGTCAAGCGCCAATTTGTATAAAACAAATAACCTAACAATCCTAACGTAATCATGCCATCTCGAACGATGGTTTTTAATGACTCCGATGAAGCAGCTGTCAGTTGCTCGACGTTATACATAATTTTGGCTGTGATATGTCCCGAAGAGTTATCGAGATAATATTGAGCTGGTAGTCTTAAAAGTTTTGCATAAACTTCTTGGCGAATGCTAAAAACTAAACTACGTGAGATAACAGCAGTATAGTAGCCACCCATAAATAGGCCTAGGCCACGGAAAAATACCAATAAAATGATTAATAAAGGGAACCAATCCAGATCCGCTCTACTCGCATTTTGAATTGCATCAATAATAAATTTAATGAGCTTAGCAACAGAAACCTCTGTTGCTGAGTTCATACCGAATCCGATAAGAACTAATAAGGCCACGCCCCAATAAGGTTTTAAATAAGATATGAGACGCAAATAAACCTTAAAATCTTGATTCACTCAGAAAAACCTCTAGAAGGAACTTTGGTACTAATATTGATGTTAACAAAACCGAGTTGTCCTGCTACATCCATAACACGAATAACATCCTGATGAGACGCTTTTGCATCAGCAGCGATGATAAACATAAAATCACGGCGCTCTTGAGCAATTTGCTTAATTGCAGTGCTCAAATCAGCCACATCTTTGCTAGATAATGCCTGGCCGTTGACAGCGTAATGACCGCTAGAGTCTACCACGACTTCAATTTTATGATCGTACTGTTTTGGTGGGACACCTTGGGCATCTGGTAAAGTTAAATTGATGCGACTTGGCTGATTAAAAGTGGTAGATAACAATAAAAACACCAGAATGAACAGTAAACAATCAATCATAGGCGTTAGATTGATATGAATGTCTTCAACTTGAGAACGTTTAAACTTCATATTTGTTCCCTACCCATCAACCAACACGGCGATGTTCTTGCGTAACTGAAGAACGTTTGTAAAACAACGATGCATGAAAGAGTGTAGATTGCTGTTCTAACTCCGCAATGTAATTTTGCACCACTCTTTGAAAATAGCGATATGAAATAAGAGCAGGAATTGCAATAAGCATTCCAACCGCTGTCGTGATCAAGGCTTTTGAAATACCAGGAATCATTAAGCTTGGGCTACCTGCCGAACCAAAATCAATCACAAGAAAAGACTCAATAATCCCTACAACCGTTCCAAGTAACCCAAGTAAAGGTGCAATAGCACTTAAAGTTCCCAAGAAGTTAATATTTTTTTCTAAATAAGAAATTTCTTGAGAAGCCATTGCTTCCATTTGAGCCCGAGCAAATTGCTCTCCATGCTCCTGATGCTCAAAACCAGCTTTTAGAATATTTCCTAATGCTGTGTTTTGAGCAGCAGTATCCTGCTCCAAATTTGTGATGATATGAGAAACATCTGCACTACCATCACTCATCAGTAATTTGGGCAAAACTTGTGAACGTCTTAAACGTATAAAACGCTCAATACTAATAGCGACCGTTAAAATTGAACACAAAATTAAAGGCAGCATTAACCAGCCGCCCGCTTTCACAAGTTCCCACATATTTTCTTCCCCAAGAATATAAATTAGAAATATATGACCTAACTTAGAATTACTCTGGCAAACAAATATTCAAAATACCATCTAACTCATCGAGTGAATGATAATGAATAACAAGCTTACCTTTACCTTTCTGGTTATGATCAATTTTAACATTGGCACCAAATCGCTCAGATAATTTTTGCGTTAATTGCTCAATGTCTGGTGCAACAGGAGTTTTTTCTTTTTCCTGTTTAGGCTCATTCCAATCGCGCACTAACTGTTCAGTCTGACGAACAGATAATCCTTTTTCGATAACAATTTGGGCAACTTCAAGCTGCTCTTTGCCTTTTAAAGTCAAAATGGCACGAGCATGCCCCATATCAAGCTGGCCCTGTTGCATAAACTCTTTAATATCATCAGCCAAGCTTAATAAACGCAGTAAATTACTCACCGTTGTTCTCGCCTTACCTACAGTATCGGCAATTTCCTGATGACTTAAACCAAACTCATCATGAAAACGTTGCAATGCCAAGGCTTGATCAATTGGGTTTAAATCTTGACGTTGGATATTCTCAATAAGCGCTAAAGCAATCGCGACTTGGTCATTTAAATCACGAACAATTGCTGGAATTTCAGTTAAACCAGCAATTTGTGCTGCACGCCAACGACGCTCACCTGCAATAATTTCGTAAGGATGAGCTTCATCATCTACAGGACGAATAACGATTGGTTGCATCACCCCATGTTTTTCAATAGAAGATGCCAACTCTTGCAAATCATGCTCATGAATAAAACGACGTGGCTGATATTCACCTCGTTTCAACAAATTCACATCAATTTGCTTTAACTGCCCGTGATCAAGTGCTTGAGCTTCTAGTTGTAATTTTTCTTTTTGAATTGAACCAAGTAATGCATCTAAACCACGCCCTTTCGCCAATCCGCGTTTTTTGATGCTCATACTTTACTTCCTTTCTTCACTTTACTTTTCTTTAACATCTCAGCTGCAAGATTTAAGTATGCAACTGCACCCTTTGAACTCTTTTCAAAATAAATAACTGGCAAACCGTGTGCAGGCGCTTCAGCCAATCGAACGTTACGAGGAATCACGGTGTCATAAAGCTTTTTACCAAAATACTGTTCTAACTCAGCTGATACATCGCGAGTTAAAGCATTACGTGCGTCGTACATCGTACGTAAAACACCAATAATTTCTAAATCAGGGTTTAATGCTTTTTGAATACGATCAATTGTTTGGGTTAAATCAGCCAAACCTTCTAATGCATAGTACTCACATTGCATAGGAATGATTACACTATCTACGGCAGCTAAGGCATTTACCGTAATTAAACTTAAGCTAGGGGCACAGTCAACAATAATGTAGTCAAAAGAATTTCTAATTTCGTTCAGAGCATTCTTTAAAATAAACTCACGACCTTCTTGTTCGGCAATTGCCAGTTCAACACCTGAAAGCTCACGGTTTGAACCCAAAACTTTATATCCAACCTCTGCCTTTTGAATTGCAGTTTCAATTGGCACTTCACCCAATAAAACATCAGTGATTGAGTAAAGTAGATCATTCTTTTGAATACCAGACCCCATCGTGGCATTACCTTGTGAATCTATATCAACAAGTAATACACGTTTTTTCAATACAGCAAGTGATGCTGCAAGATTTACTGCAGTCGTTGTTTTACCAACACCACCCTTTTGGTTTGCAATCGCAATAATTTGAGCCATGGTAACCCTAATACTTTTTATTTAAATTCGTTGAAGTAAAAGTAAATGACGTTGTTCATCAAGTCTTGGTACATGCAGTTCAATCACTTTACATGAAAATTCCTGCTTAAGCTCTTCCATTTCTTCAACTGGAATCAGTCCTTTCATCGCAGCAATTATACTCTGCTCATGCAAATATGGACGCGCAGCATCAACAAAATCAGTTAACGATGCAAATGCACGACTTGTAATCACATCAAATTGGCCAAGCTCATCAATTGTATCTTGATTTTCAACGCGTGTTTGCACTGCTACTACGTTTTTAAGCTTAAGGTCAGCAATAAACTGTTTCAAAAAACGAATTTTCTTACCATTTGAATCAAGCAATACACATGAGCGTTCCGGCTGACATAATGCAATGATCATGCCTGGCATACCGCCACCTGTACCTACATCGAGTAAACGGCCTGCTGGCAAATCTTTCAAAATACTTAGGCTATCTAACAAATGCTTCACTAACATTTCTTTCGGATCACGAATCGCTGTTAGATTATAAGCTTTGTTCCAAAGTACCAAAGCATCTTGATACTTCAACAATAATGTCAAAGCTTCATCGCTAAGCGACAAACCTAATTTTTGACTACCCTGTTGTAACTCTTGAAAAAATGGATGCATAAACAGATAACATCTAAGTAAAATTTAAAACAAAGTATACCCATTTATGCATCGTGGAACACTATTTAACGATTAGCGATTACGCAGTTAATCGTAGAAGCCTTCACGAATTTGCAAATCTAGCTCCATTAAGCGCTCTGGCGTCCCCACATCTACCCATGCACCCTTAAGCTTTTCAGCAGATACCTTTTGATTTTGCATCGCTTGCTTTAATAGTGGAGCTAAAGGACGTTTACCAGGTTCCAATCCATCAAAAAGCTTAGGATGGATAACAGATACACCACTAAAAGTGAGGTTCTCACCCTTCACATCTTGATCGAATGCAAAAGCACGCCCATCCAATAATGTAAAGTCGCCTTCAGGATGCTGTTTAGGATTATCAACTAACACGAGATGAGCCAAATCATCATTTAGCTTAATATCGCGTAGAGCTTCAAAATCCATTGTGGTCCATACATCTCCATTCACTAGAATAAACGGATCTGTTCCAAGCAGTGGCAAAGCATTAATAATTCCGCCAGCTGTTTCTAGTCCTTCTTCTTCTCGTGTCCAACGGATGTCCACACCAAATTGAGAGCCATCTCCTAAGCTACTGATTAGTTTGTCTGCTAACCACGCAGAATTGATGACTATTTCGGTCACACCCATATTCTTAAGTTTTTCAATATGCCACACAATAAGTGGCTTACCGCCCACCTCAAGCAGAGGCTTTGGTGTATATAGCGTGAGTGGACGCATACGATTGCCCAAGCCAGCAGCAAGAATCATTGCTTTCATTATGCGGCTACCTCATAGGGACCATATTTCTCGATAAATTTAGGCATTACTATGTTATTTATAAATATCATAAACTCGTCAAGTTCAGCGTAACCACAGCTCTCTTCAAGTAAATACCACATGACTCGCGGCAAGTCTTTTAAATAACCAGACTTACCATCTCTCTCAAACAAGCGAACAAAAATACCCAAAATTTTGATATGGCGTTGAATTGCCATTAAATCGGCATCACGCTTAAATTGCTCAAAAGTTCGGTTTTGTTTAGCCGATGCTGGTAAAAGTTCATAGAAAACTTTAAACCATTGATAAACACGCTCAGCGTTCCACTGCACATATGCATCACGTGTAATCGAGATTAAATCATAAGTATCAGCACCAATAACTGCATCTTGGAAGTCGATTACTCCCAATTCCTCTTCATTGGTAATTTTCATTAAATTACGACTATGAAAATCACGATGCACAATAACTTGAGGCTGAGCCAATGCAGCATGAGCTAAAAAATGAAATGCATCATCAATAGTTTTCTTTTGCTCAGCCGTTGGATGAATCCCAAGTGATGGCAACATCCAATCTGTTAGCAGCTGCATTTCAGATACAAGCTTTTCATAAGAATAAACCGGGAAATGATCAGTACCATTAATCGATTGCAAATGAGTGAGCTGCTTAAAGCTTTGTTCATAATATTGATCAACTGTTGCATCATTCAATAATGTCGACAACAGTACATCACCAAAGTCTTCTAACAACAGAAAACCTTGAGTTAAATCTTTTGCAACAATCTGAGGTACTCGAACCCCATGACCCGCAAAAAATTCGTCAATCGTTACAAACGGAACACAGTCTTCTTTTTCAGGAGGCGCATCCATAAGCATATACGTTTTATTTTGTAACTGGATGCGAGCATAACGACGAAAGCTGGCATCCCCTGCTAAATAAGCGATCTGAAATTGATCATTTTCAAGAACAGATGTAAGCCATGTATGTATCAATTGTTCACGTTGTGTATTCATTTGCAATAAAATCTAAAACAAGCTGAGATTTTTGAAGGGTTAAGTGTAGCCACTTATAAACTTTTTCTCTATGATGCGACAATAATTAATTGTGAATTAGCATACTTGGTTAATGAGACAATGAAGCATCAGTTTAAATTTAATCCTTTAGCGACCGCTATTTTTACGCTCTTATGTGGCTCCATACAATCAAGTTATGCTGAGTCAGCTGGTGTTGTCTCCAACATAGACAATAATCAACTTAAGGCGAGTATTAAGGAAGCCTATCCAGGGCAGGAATTCTTTCAACAATATTATGTTGATAAATCTGCACCTGAGGCGCAGTTGCGCAATAATAAATATTTGAGTTCGGCATTTTGCCAAGGAACTTGGATTACACCAATCAATCCTGAAACTAAAGCATTAGATGCAGATAAGGCTACATCGGTTGTAACTGCCGATTACGGTCATTACAACCCTGCTGGCGACTCTGAGCTAGAAGGAAACGTAGTAATAGACCAAGAAGGTCGTACTGTTCGTGCCGATAAAGTTACCATCGATAAAACTCAAACATTTGCTCATGCACAAGGTCGAGTTCAGTTAGCCCAAGGCGGCTTACTCTCTCAAAGTGATGAAATTAATTACAATTTAAAGACTCAAACTGGCGATTTAAATAATAGTTTTTATATTTCTGAACAGCAGCATGCACATGGTCACGCTGGAAAAATCGAAAGAACATCTCCAAATGTAATGGTTCTTAATGATGCAAGCTATACCACTTGTCCACCAGGTCAAAAACCTGCTTGGAAAATTCAGGCTAATAAAATTGAGCTGAATCAGGAAACTGGTCGAGGCGTCACTCGCAATGCAAAGATCTATGTTAAAGATGTTCCAGTTATAGCAGTCCCATACTTTAACTTCCCAATTGATGACCGTCGAACTACAGGTATTCTTAACCCTCAGTTTGGTTTCTCGGGTTTCTCAAATAGTGGTGGTGGCGGTGAACTTTCTGTTCCAATTTATTTAAATCTTGCACCTAATTATGATGCAACGATTACTCCACGATATCTATCAGAACGTGGAGCTATGCTCAAAGGTGAATTTCGCTATTTAACGGATGGATTTGGTGCAGGGGTAATATCAGGCGGTATTCTTCCATCTGATAAAGAATATAACGATAAAGACCGTAAAGATTTTAATTTCCTCCACAATTGGAATATTAATGATCAATGGTCTACCAACCTTGAATATCACTATGCATCTGATAAAGATTATTTTGCAGACTTAGACAGCAGTCCGAACTCTAAAACTGATGTAAATCTACGAAGAGCTTGGGAATTAAACTATCAGCATGGCATTCCAGGTTTAAAAGCTCAGCTTAAAGTTGAAGATTTCCAAACGCTAGACCCTTCAGTTTTGGATGCAAACAAACCTTATGCCCGTTTACCACAGTTCTTATTAAACTATGTCACAGGTAACCCACAAGGTTTACAATACGAATTTAATAACGATACGGCATACTTCAAAAAATCAATTAATGATGGTTCTGCTCAGGAAAGTAGTGGTACGCGTATTTATAACCAGTTCGCAACACGTTATAACTATCGTACACCAGCGGCTTTCGTTATCCCTGAAGTGTCTGTACGTTCTATTCAGACTTTCTATGACAAAGACAGTATTGCCTCACAAGACTTAGATGCTAGTTCAGAATCCAAATCAGTTGTTGTACCCCAGTTTACTTTAGATACAGGTCTGACATTTGAGCGCGATGGTAAATATCTCCAAACCATTACACCTCGTGCTTTTTACGCTTATGCTCCTTATAAAAATCAGAACAGTTATCCAAACTTTGACTCAACTTCAGCATCGGTTAATTACGATCAATTATTTAACCCTTACCGCTTCTATGGACATGACCGCCTTGAAGACAACAATTTCTTATCATTGGGTGTAAGTTATAGTTTATTTGATACGGTGGGCTTAGAACGTTTACGTGCAAGTGTAGGCCAAAGCTATTATTTTGAAGATCGACGTGTAACTCTACAAAATCAACCCGATGCATTTGATACTGAGCGCAATACAGGACCAGTTGTAAGCTTAACAAGCCAACTCAACCAGAACTTTACTATTGGAGCAAATTCAGCATGGATGTCAAACGGTGATAACGCTCAGCGAGACTTCCAAGTTTACTATACAGGTGACAAAGGCAACCTATACAACTTAGGTTACTTCTATCGCAAAAATATTCCTGGTCGTCAAGAAACTTATGATCAAGTTGTTGCATCCTTTATACAACCAATTAAAGACAACTGGCGTATTATGGGTCTTGTTCAATATGACATGGACAATGATGTGGCTCGTGAGCTGTTATTAGGTGTTAACTATGAATCATGTTGCTGGGGTATCTCAGTCTATGGCCGTTCTTACTATAACGACTTAGATGATCCAAAATCTCCTAATGTTAACGAGAAACGCGCGATTATGGCTGAAATTACGCTTAAAGGTTTAGGTGGTTTAAACAATAAACTCGCGTCTATACTTGAAAATCGCGTTTTAGGTTTTAATAAAATTAATCAATCTTGGACACAACGTTAATGAAGGCAAAGCATCTTAAACAGTTTTTTAAAGCAACAACCCTTGCTGTATTAATATCTTCATCAATGCATAGTTTTGCCCAACCCACTGATGAAGTTGTGGCGATTGTGGACAATAGCGTAATTTTAAAAAGTGACCTTGAACAAGGAATGGCTGAAGCTGCTCACGAATTGCAAGCACAAAAAAAAGAAGTACCCCCTCAACAATACCTACAATTTCAGGTTTTAGATCAACTCATCTTACGTCAAGCTCAACTTGAACAAGTAAAACGTTATGGCATTAAACCTGATGAGAAAAGCCTAAATGAGGCAGTACTAAAAGTAGCAAGTCAATCTGGCAGTAAAAATCTAGAAGCCTTTCAACAAAAGCTAGATGCAATTGCTCCAGGAACATATGAAAACTTACGAGGCCGTATTGCTGAAGATTTAGCAATTAATCGCCTACGTCAGCAACAAGTGATGTCTCGTATTAAAATTAGTGACCAAGATGTCGACAATTTTTTAAAGTCTCCACAAGGACAAGCTGCTCTAGGTAATCAGGCTCACGTGATTCATATGCGAATTGCTGGAGACAACCCTCAAGAAGTTCAGAATGTAGCTAAGGAAGTCCGTTCAAAGCTTGCTCAAAGCAATGACATAAATGCTCTCAAAAAGCTTTCAACTGCGACTGTAAAAGTTGAAGGTGCAGATATGGGATTCCGCCCTCTTTCTGATATTCCAGCTGAGCTTGCTGCTCGTATTACTCCACTCCAAGATGGTCAAACAACTGATCTAATCTCTGTACGTGATGGTGTACATGTTCTAAAACTCTTAGAACGTAAGCAAAATGAACAAAAAGCATTAGTACCGCAATATCAAACTCGTCACATTCTTATTCAACCATCTGAAGTGGTAAGTCCTGAAAATGCGAAACAAATTATTGACAGCATTTACAAACGATTAAAGGCGGGACAAGATTTCGCTACGCTTGCTGCAACCTATTCAAATGATACAGGTTCAGCACGTGATGGTGGTAGTTTAGGTTGGGTTACACCAGGCATGATGGTTCCTGAGTTTGACAAAAAAATGCAGGAAATTCCTGTAGGTCAAATTAGTGAACCTTTCCAAACTCAATTTGGCTGGCATATTCTACAAGTGACAGATAAACGCGAAAAAGATATGACTCATGAATATCAAGAGCGTATGGCACGTCAAATTTTAGGTGAGCGTCAATTCAATACCGAAGTTGATAGCTGGTTACGAGAAGTACGTGCTAATGCATATGTAGAGATTAAAGACCCTAGTCTCGACAAAAAGAATCTACAAAAGTAAGTTCTTTTTGCCGCTATTAAAACCTGTGTTTATCACAGGTTTTTTTACGAATAAAATCTGGCTAATAAAAAACCGGTTATTTACATAACCGGTTTCTATAAATCAAACCCTAACGGGAATTATTTATAACGATCAACCATTTTCTCTAAAGAAATTGGGCGGATCTTATCAGCATTTCCAGCTGTACCAAATGCTTCATAACGATCAATACAAATTTGCTTCATTGAATCTACAGTTTTAGCAAAGTATTTACGTGGATCAAATTCAGCTGGGTTTTCAGCCATAAACTGACGAATTGCACCAGTAGATGCTAAACGTAAGTCTGTATCGATATTGATCTTACGTACACCATGTTTAATTGCTTCTACAAGCTGTTCAACAGGTACACCATAAGTCTCTTTAATATCACCACCGAACTCATTGATTACTTTCAACCATTCTTGTGGTACAGAGCTTGAACCGTGCATAACAAGGTGAGTATTTGGTAATGCCGCATGAATTTCTTTAATACGGTCAATTGCCAAGATATCGCCTGTAGGTGGACGAGTGAATTTGTAAGCACCATGTGAAGTACCCACAGCAATCGCTAATGCATCTACATTGGTATCAGCAACAAATTGAGTCGCTTCTTCAACAGAAGTAAGAAGTTGTGAGTGATCAAGTACACCTTCAGCACCAACACCGTCTTCTTCGCCTGCCATACCGGTTTCAAGGCTACCTAAACAGCCAATCTCACCTTCAACAGAAACACCACATGCATGTGCCAAAGCAACAACATTACGAGTTACATCAACATTGTATTCATAAGATGTAGGTGTTTTACCATCTGTACCTAATGAACCGTCCATCATTACAGAGCTAAAACCAAGCTGAATTGAACGTTGACAGATATCAGGGCTTGTACCATGGTCTTGGTGCATTACCACTGGAATGTGCGGCCATTCTTCAATTGCAGCCAAAATAAGATGGCGCAAGAATGGAGCGCCTGCATATTTGCGAGCTCCAGCTGATGCCTGAACAATTACAGGTGAATTGGTTGCATCCGCGGCAAGCATAATTGCACGCATTTGTTCTAAGTTATTTACGTTAAATGCTGGTACGCCGTAGTTATGTTCTGCAGCGTGATCCAAGAGCTGGCGCATTGAAATGAGTGCCATAATATCCTCCCAGGTAGTGCGGCTTATTCTACCTTGTCATTTATTTCAATTCAGCAACAAATCACAGTATTTCAAAAAAAATCCCTGCATTTGCAGGGACTTTTTAACAAAATACAACAAATTAATGAGTTTCTGAAGCAGCCGGCTCACTAGACGCGCCACCTTCAACCACATCGGTATTCTTTTCATCTAAAACTGGCTTATCAAGCGAATCAATTGTAGCTTGCTGTTCAGGAGTTACTTTATCAGCAACTGCTGTAGAAGCAGCATCTTGCCCTGCTTTAGAAGACTCTTCTTTTTTAGCACAAGCAGTCAACATCACTGGAACAATTAACAAAGCAGCTAAGGTAAGTTTTAAATTCATCACTATTTTCCACAATTGGTGATTTAGTGCTCATTATTTTATTTCAGAAATATGACAATTTAATGACTTATCCATGAAAAAGGGGTTGAACCCAACCCCTTCTTATTTTTACATATATGTATTATGCACGTTCTAATAAAACTGCAACTGCCGGCAAAGTTTTACCTTCAACAAACTCAAGGAATGCACCACCACCAGTTGAAATATAGCCAATTTGGTCAGCAACATCATATTTATCAATCGCAGCTAGAGTATCGCCACCGCCAGCAATCGAGAATGCGTCAGATTGAGCAACTGCAAGAGAAAGTGCTTTAGTACCTTCACCAAATTGATCAACTTCAAATACGCCAACAGGACCATTCCAAAGAATCGTTTTTGATGTTGTTAAAATATTTGCAAATGCTTTAGCTGTTTCAGGACCAACATCTAAAATCATGTCATTTGCTGTTACATCTTCAACTTTTTTAACAACTGCTTGTGCTGCTGCTAAAGAACCTAAGAAATCTTCAAAATTAATTTGAGATGCATCAGCAACAATAACATCTGTAGGAAGTGGAACACTTACTTTAGCAGCGATTTGTTTTGCCGTTTCAATCAAGTCAGCTTCGTATAAAGATTTACCAACGTTGTAACCTGCAGCTGCGAGGAAAGTATTTGCAATACCACCACCAACAATAAGTTGATCGCAAATAGTAGACAATGAGTTTAAGACATCAAGTTTTGTTGAAACTTTAGAGCCAGCAACAATAGCCACCATTGGTTTTTCAGGTGTTTGCATTGCACGGCCAAGTGCGTCTAATTCAGCAGCTAATAATGGACCAGCAGCTGCAATAGGAGCAAAACGTGCCACGCCTTCTGTAGAAGCTTCTGCACGGTGAGCAGTACCGAATGCATCCATCACAAATACATCACATAAAGCAGCATACTTTTGTGCAAGCTCCGGATTATTTTTCTTTTCACCCGCATTAAAACGAACATTTTCAAGCAAAACTACTTGGCCTGCTTGAACTTCTACACCATCAAGATAATCAGTAAATAATTTAACTTCTTGGCCTAGTGCTTCAGTTAAATATGCTGCAACTGGTGCAAGCGACTGCTCAGGCTTTGGTTCACCTTCAACAGGACGACCTAAATGCGAAAATACCATTACAGCAGCGCCTTTTTCTAAAGCAGCTTTTATTGTTGGAAGTGCTGCACGTAAACGAGCATCGCTGGTAATCACACCATTTTTAACAGGAACGTTTAAATCTTCACGAATAAGTACACGTTTACCTGCTAAGTTAAGGTCAGTCATACGCTGAAAATTCATGTAAAGCTCTCTTTATGATTTTAAAAACGCGCCAATTTTAAATGATTACATCAAAAAAGGTTAGTTTTTTTGCATAAAAGCTGTAGAAAGCCAAAGTTTTGATTATGATAGAGGTAGTAATTTAATATTTCATCCATTATGTCTATTCATCCAGATCCACAAATCAATCGTTTAAATGTTTTAGGTGAACCTTTAGCAAGCTGCTGTTTTGACCCTATTACGGGTTATTTTCGAAATGGTTTTTGCCATACAGCTGTAACAGATCTTGGGCAACATACCGTATGTGCTCAAATGACATCTGACTTTTTAAATTTTTCGCAAAAAGTTGGCAACGATCTCATTACGCCTCTACCTGAAGCTGGTTTTCCAGGTCTACAACCAGGTGACTTCTGGTGCATTTGCGTAACTCGTTGGGTAGAAGCATATCAAGCTGGTCAAGCACCACCTGTCAAACTTCATGCCTGCCATCAAGCAGTATTAAGCTATGTCCCATTAGATGTATTAATGGAATATGCAGTGTAATGAAACACCCCCAAATTATTTTGGCATCGAGTAGTCAAACACGTAAGGATTTGATGAATCGTTTGGGAATCGAATATATCTGTATTAGTCCAGATATTGATGAGAGTCCTCGTGGTGAGACTCATGCTGATGATTTAGCGAAAAGACTAGCATTTACTAAAGCTCAGGTGATTGCTCAGAAAAATCCTCAAGCGATTGTAATTGGATCAGATCAAGTCGCATGGCGAGAACATGCACCTCATGATTTTATTGGCAAACCATTAACGATTGAAAATGCTAAAGCCCAGTTAGCAGCAAACTCAGCCAGAACAGTTTTTTTTAGTACAGCCTTAAGCGTCCAATGTCTTGAAAAAAACTTTGAACATACTCTAGTTGAACATTATCAAGTTAAATTTCGCAATTTAACTCGTCTTGAAATCGAGAGATATGTCGATTTAGACCAACCCCTTCATTGTGCTGGAAGTTTTAAGTGTGAAAGTCTTGGCATTAGTCTATTTGAGAAAATGATAGGCCAAGATCAAACCACCCTAATGGGTTTACCCATGATTCAACTTTGTCAGATTCTAAGACAGCTTGAACTTCAAATTCCTTAATATTTTTTAGCTTATTTATAGGTTATCTCTATGACAGAACCTTTAACCGTTCTAGGCGGCATTACTGCTGAACAGTTTTTAACAGAATATTGGCAGAAAAAACCATTACTTGTGCGTAATGCCATGCCTGAAATCATTGGCATGTTGGAGCCAAATGATGTGAGAGAGTTCGCTTTAGAAGATCATGTTAGTGCGCGTCTTATCCGTCAGAAAGACAAAAATCCAAATGAATGGCATGTAAAGTCCTCTCCTCTAACCAAAGGTGACTTTCAAAAATTACCAAAGTTATGGACACTCTTGGTACAAGCGGTTGATCATTACTCATTTGATTTAGCGGGTTTATGGAAGAAATTTCCTTTCATTCCCCAATGGCGTCGTGATGACATCATGGTTTCTTATGCCCCTAAAGGCGGTTCAGTTGGAAAACATTTTGACTTTTATGATGTATTTCTTGTTCAAGGACATGGCCACCGTCGTTGGCAATTAGGCCAAATGTGTGATGCAAGCACTGAACTTGTTCCTAATCAACCATTAAAGCTATTGCCAGAAATCGATGTTCATTTTGATGAAGTTTTAGCACCTGGTGACTTATTATATGTCCCACCAGGATTATCACATTATGGCGTTGCCGAAGATGATTGTTTAACTTTCTCATTTGGTTTCCGTATGCCTAATGTTTCAGGCATGATCGATAGAATTAGCGATCAATTTGCGACTGATGAATTACTACAGAATCCAGTTGTAGATATTGCTAGAAAGAACCTTCCTCAAGTTGGTGAAATTAATAAAGAAGAATTGGCTTATTTAAGAGACTTAGTTTTAGCTCAGTTGCAAAACTCATCAGTACTTGATGCTGCCATCATGGCGTATATGACTGAGCCTAAATATCCAGATAACATTCCTGAACCAGACGAAATCGAAATTGAAGATCTCAATGCTATTTTGTCAGAAGGTTATGAACTATTGCTTGAACCAGCTTCTCGTCTACTTTATACAGAACAAAATGGTGCTTTAAAGTTTTGGGGTAATGGAGAAGATTTACCAATTGTGGAATCTTTTGCCACTCAACTCAAAGCAATTGCAGATGGAGAAAGCATCCCTTTCAACTACCAGCTGAGCAGTTTAGATATTTTAGAGAATATTGTTCAATTATTGAATGATTCAATTCTTATGTTACTGCCACCTGCAGAATAATATCGCCTAAATACATTAAAAGGAGGAATTTATAAAATTTCTCCTTTTTTCTTTTATAAATACATGCTTAAATATACCATTCTTTAAATCTATTTTATGGCTGTATGTCTATGGTATAAATTTATTTTTCTACATCAAAAAATTATCTAGTTAATACGTCTGATTAAGACATAGAAATTTTTTCAATAAATATAAAATTCACATCTAGAGCATTATGCTTTGAACTTCTATTGCTTTTAAAAAACCCATTTTTTCCTATCAATAACAATCAATACAATGTAAAATTGTGCGTTCGTGCTTTTTATTTATACACTCGACCATTTAGGCTAAGAGCAATTTTTTTGTGTGAGGCTACTAAAATATGTCAAAAAAAGATGACATCATTACCACTGCTTTAAGACTTTTTAACTCATATAGTTATAACTCTATAGGGGTTGATCGTATCATCAGTGAGTCTGGTGTAGCAAAAATGACATTTTATAAATACTTCCCTTCAAAAGAGAAACTTATTGAAGAGTGTTTATTATTAAGAAACTCACTTTTACAGAATTCTCTGACTGCTGCTATATCTAAAGAAGATGAAAACGACCCGTTGAGTCGTATCAAAGCAATTTTCTTATGGTATTCAGATTGGTTTAATAGCGAAGACTTTAATGGCTGTATGTTTCAAAAAGCTTTAGAAGAAGTATTAAAACAATACCCTTCAACACATCAACCAGCGACTTTATATAAAATATGGTTAACGCAACTCATGCAAGACCTTCTCGTCCAGCATGAAATTAAAGAGTCTCGTCCTCTGGCATTGTTATTAGTCAATATATTAGAAGGCATGACCATTCAAGCTCAGGTCGAACATGGCTCAGTAAAAATTTATGACTATTGGAAGCGTGTAGAGAAACTTATTGAATTTGAAAAAGTTGCACACTAAAAAATAAAGCGTGATATTATTCTTCTTATATTGTTGAATCTTCTTCTTATTCATCACGCTGCGTCTGAAAGTCATTCTAGTCTAGAGTTAGACGTTTTTTTTGGACTATACATCCCAAACTAGAATATACAGACCTGTCTGTACAGGATCGATTATATCCTTAAAAAGTAAAAATTCAATCTTTTTTTATTCCCCTTTTAAACATAAATCAGAATTAACTATTGATAGAGCAAAAAAGAGGATTTATTTTCTTTGACATTGTTTCATTTATACTTAACAATTACGCTTCTCACACAATGCAACACTTTTGACACAAAACAACTACAAATTATTGTTATACCTTAATAATGCTATATATTTATCAATTACACTTATAAACCTTTTCAACAAAAACAATTGGATTGATTAGTTTTGCTACATTCATTTTCATAAGATCAATCTATACTATGCCGGCCATATTGATATAGGTATAAAGTATGAAAGATGGACTCCAAATTGAAGAAATGAAAAATGCGGCTGATTCAGTCGTAGGAACATTAAAGTCTTTAGCTAACACTGACCGTTTATTAATTTTATGTCACTTAGCTCATGAGGAGTTGAATGTCTCTCAAATCGAAGAGAAAACACAAATCACCCAACCCACCCTTTCACAACAATTGATGATGCTACGTAAAAGTGATGTCGTTTCAACACGTCGTGATGGCAAACAAATTTTCTACTCCATAAAGGATGATAAGATGCACTCCATTTTAAATACGCTTTATCAGTTATACTGTATAGAATAACTGCGCTGAACTTATAAAATTATAATAATATTAATGTATTCCTGAAATATGCGATTTTTCAACTTGGTAGCTGGTAATGATCCAAGCAAAGAGGACTGAAAATTCGCGTAGTTTTTCTAACATTCAAATCTATTGAAAACAAAAATAATCTCTCTATTTCTTTTTATATCTCCCTTAACTCGTCTTAACCCTCAATAATTAAGTTTACTTATTTCCATTATTGTCTGTAATATAAGCAAAACATTATTTTAATTACTCTAGCATTCAAATTTTACTATTTTAAAAACAAATACTTAATATTACCATTTTTTATAAATATGATTAGTGAGTATAAAAAAGCTTAAGATTCACATCACTTAAGTATAAAATACTCCGCTTGTTCAACCTTTAGCCACGAATAGGTTAATAAGGCCTTTATATGCTTGAATTCTTTTCTCGATTAAGCTTAGTCACCAAAATTATTATCGCCATTATTTTAGGGATAGGCGTTGCTCTCTTATTTCCAAACGTTACGCCCTACCTAAGCTTGTTTGGTGAACTGTTCATTAAAGCATTGAAATCGGTTGCCCCTATTTTAGTCTTTGTCCTAGTTCTCTCATCGATTGCCAACTTTCAGGTTGGTCACAGTGCAAATTTACGTCCAGTCTTACTATTATATGTAGTAGGTATGTTATTAGCCGCTTTTAGTGCTGTTGTAGCAAGCTTATCTTTTCCAAGCACCTTATTTCTCAATACTGTTTCGCATAACAACTTACAAGCGCCAGGTAGTCTCGCTGATATATTAAAAAACTTGCTTTTAAGTTTTATTGCAAACCCAGTACAAGCGATTAGCGAAGCAAACTTTATTGGTATTCTTGCATGGGCGATTGGTCTCGGTTTAGCAATGCGCCACAGCTCAGATACCACTAAACAAGTGATGCATGATGTTTCACATGCAGTGAGCGCGATTATTCATAAAGTGATTGCATTTGCTCCGGTGGGTATTTTTGGTTTAGTGGCAGTAACTTTTGCCGATGCTGGTTTAGCAACGCTTGAAAGCTATGCACAATTATTAGCTGTTCTACTAGGAACAATGCTTTTTGTTGCCCTTGTAGTTAATCCAATTTTGGTGGGTTTAACAATTCGTGGTAACCCATACCCACTTGTTTTTAAATGCTTAAAAGAAAGTGGTATTACCGCATTCTTCACCCGCAGCTCAGCAGCTAACATTCCAGTTAATCTCGATTTAGCTGAACGTTTAGGTGTTAACCCATCTACTGCAAGCGTTTCTATTCCTTTAGGTGCTACTGTTAACATGGCTGGTGCAGCTGTTACGATTACTGTGCTTACCTTGGCAACTGTCCATACTTTAGGAATTCATGTTGATTTAGCAACTATGATTATTTTATCTGTAGTCGCTACAGTTTCGGCATGTGGAGCATCTGGGGTTGCAGGTGGTTCATTACTTTTAATTCCAGTCGCTTGTAGTTTATTTGGTATTTCATCAGAAATTGCGATGCAAGTTGTTGCAGTGGGTATGATTATTAGTGTATTACAAGATTCAACGGAAACGGCTCTTAACTCATCTACCGATGTTTTATTTACAGCCGCAGTTGATATTCGCTCAAAACAAAAATCTTAGAGAACATGCCATTTCAACGTTTACCAAACTGGTTCCAAGTTGGTGCCTTTTTACTGGCTATAAATGCCGGAATGATTAATGTATTAGGGCTAATCACCCTTTTACATCAGTCAGTTTCGCATATGACAGGTAATGTCAGTATGCTAGCTATGAGTTTGGTAAACTGGCAATTTGAACACATCATATATTTAGTACTTGTTATACTGTGTTACGTATGTGGATCATTTTATAGCGGCTTTATTTTAGGTAATAGCCATTTTAAATTAGGCCGTCGATATGGCCTTCCTTTAAGCCTCGTTGCTCTCTTCATTTTCCTTTGCTGGTTATTACTGCCTTATTTTCCTAAATATGGATTATTATGGGCCTGTGTCGCTATGGGGTTACAAAATGCCATGGTTAGCCATTATAAAGGAACCATTATCAGAACCACTCATTTATCGGGTGTCTTAACAGACCTTGGTCTTGCGCTTGGTTATATGGCACGTGGTTTAAAAGTTGAAAACCGTCGTATAATTTTACATCTACTTATTTTTTCAGGTTTTCTTATTGGTGGTATAATTGCTGCTTCAGTTCACCCCTACTTAAAATTGCAATCATTTTTGCTTCCAGCAATTTTAAGCCTAACTCTCAGTATTTCGTATTGGGCCGTTTATTTTCATAGTTCTTCCTCTTCAGATTCGGATTAAGTCATGGTTAAAAATGCCTTACAAGCTCAGTTACTCAAAGCCGGTTTAGTTGACAATAAAAAAGCAAAAAAACTCACCAAGCAAGCTCAGCATGAACAGCGTACTGGTCAAAGTAATGAAGCAGAAATCAAAGCAAATATTGAAAAAGCTCAAAAAGAGAAGCAAGCAAAAGACCAAGCTTTGAATCTAGAAAAGCAACAGCAACTCGAAGAAAAAGCATTAAAGGCTTCAATCATTCAAATGATTAAGCAACATAAAATTGCAGATTTTGCTGGAGATGTTGCATATCAATTTATTGATGAAAATAAAATTAAAAAAGTATACCTATCTCAGCAAGTCTACAACGCACTTGTAACAGGTAGTTTAGTCATTGCAAAAGATCAAGATCAATACGCGTATCTTCCAAAGGCTTTGGCTGAAAAAATTGATCAAAAAATGCAAGGCTTTATTTTAATTAATAATGCAGAGAAAAATGAACAAACTACTGACGAAGAAGATCCATATGCAGCATATGTAATTCCAGATGACTTAATGTGGTAATTATTATGAGAGCCTTTATCAATATGAGATAAAGGCTCATGCTGCTTAGAGTAAATATCAATATTTTATCATTTATTAAAAAATATTATAAAAATTACATTCTGGCCAAATTCATTCACCACTTCATCTATTATTATCGATATAATGAATGAAACATTTTTTGTCTTTACCATGCCTTTTAGGCTTTTCCCGATTCCAAATTTATGTCTTGTCTAAATCATGTCAGTTTTAGCCAAAGATATACAACATAGACTTTGACGTGTATCCACACACCCAACAGATCAACATCTTTATCGAGTTTGATCTAAATGACTTTATTGCAAATTAAATTGCGAAATTTTAATAAAGTAGCTGATGTATAAAGGTAGTCATTCATGCTGAAGTGGTTTGAAAAACTTGTAGATCCTTATCCAACCAAAGGTCTGGATGAGCCCTTACCAACTCGCTTTTTCCCATTTGTTTGGCAAGCTACTGAGGGTGTACGCCCATACTTATTATTACTGATTATTTGTACAGCTGGTGCGGCTAGCTTTGAAGCCTTACTTTTTTCAAAAATTGGACAATTAGTAGATTGGCTTAGTAATAGCCAACCTGAAAGTTTTTTAAGCCAGCATGCATCAAATATCCTTATTTTAATTAGTGTTTTATTCGCCAATATTTTATTTGTTAATATTCAATCTGTTATAAAACACCAAATTTTATATAGTACTTTCCCAATGCGCTTACGCTGGCGCTTCCACAACCTTTTATTAAAGCAAAGCCTAGACTTTTTCCATAATGATTTTGCGGGACGCCTTTCAGCAAAGGTCATGCAAACAGCATTAGCTATACGCGAGTTTTGGATAATTTTGGGTGATATGTTGGCTTACGTCAGCATTTACTTTATTACCGTTAGTATTGTTCTGGGTGCGATTTCACCAACTTTACTTATTCCCCTTATGGTTTGGTTAGGACTATTTTTATTAAGTGCTTGGTTCTTTATTCCACGTTTAAGCAAAGTTTCACAGCAACAAGCTGACGCTCGTGCCGTGATGACTGGTCGTGTAACCGATGCTTATACAAATATTCAAACAGTTAAACTATTTGCCCATGCTGGTCGTGAAAGCCAGTATGCAAAAGCATCAATGAAAGAGTTTATGTCAACAGTCTATGCGCAAATGCGTTTAGGTACTCTTTTTGAAGTCAGCATTAATTTACTCTCTGCTGTTTTATTTGTAGGTGTAATTGGTACTGCAGTCTGGCTATGGACGCAAGGCTTAGCAGCATTAGGTGTAATTGCGGCGACTACCGCCATGATTTTAAAACTGAATAGCATGGCTGAGTTTATGATGTGGCATATGTCAGCTTTATTTGAGAATGTTGGGACCATTCAAGATGGTATGCAAACTCTTGGTAAGAAAATCAATATTCAAGACAAACCAGATGCAAAACCACTTGCAGTAAAGCAAGGTGAAATCGTATTTAAAGATGTTACCTTTGCCTATAACAATAAAAATGTTATTGATCATTTTAACCTACATATTAAAGCAGGTGAAAAGATTGGTATCGTTGGCCGTTCAGGTGCAGGAAAATCTACCCTCATTCAATTACTTTTACACTTTTACCATCTTAAAGAAGGTGCAATTTTAATTGATGGGCAAAATATTGAAGATGTTACACAAGATAGTTTGAGAGCGAATATTGCTTTAGTTACTCAAGATACTTCTCTACTACATCGCTCAGTTGCTGAAAATATTAAATATGGCCGCCCGGATGCAACTGATCTGGACATGCAAAGTGCTGTGCATAAAGCAAAGGCAGCCGAGTTTATTCCCCAACTTGTCGACTTAAAAGGCCGTTCTGGCTATGACGCACAGGTTGGTGAGCGTGGTGTTAAACTTTCAGGCGGTCAAAGACAACGTATCGCTATTGCACGTGTTTTCTTAAAAGATGCACCAATTTTAATATTAGATGAAGCAACAAGTGCATTAGACTCAGAAGTTGAAGCAGCTATTCAGTCTAGTTTAAATGACCTGATGGTAGATAAAACAGTTATTGCAATTGCTCACCGTTTGTCTACCATTGCTCAAATGGACCGTTTAATTGTTCTTGATGAAGGTAAAATTGCAGAGCAAGGCACCCATGAAGAATTAATTGCCAAAGATGGTATATATGCACAATTATGGAAACGTCAAACTGGCGGTTTTCTTATTGAGCAAAAAGTAGTACAGGTTCAAGATTAATGCTTTATTTAGAAGATTTAAAAATTGGTGATCGTTTTATCAGTCGTGAATATGAAATTACACTAGATGAAATCAAACAATTTGCAAGCCACTATGACCCTCAGCCTTTCCATACAGATGAAGAGCTAGCCAAAGAAGATCCCATTTTTAAAGGTATTGCTGCCAGTGGATGGCACACCTCTGCAATTACGATGCGCTTATGGACTGAATGTATGCCAATTCATGGTGGACTAGTGGGTTCGGAGTCTAGTCTACGTTGGCCTCGCCCAACCCGCCCAGGTGACCGCATTCATGTTGAAGCTGAAATTTCCGCGATTACACCATCCAAAACAAAATTGGATCGTGGTATTGTAAGTTACGTTACGCAAGCCTTAAATCAGCATGGGGATGTTTTACTTATTTCAACGACAAAAATCGTTGTCTTTAAAAAGAATGTTTAACGAATCGTTGATATGATTGTCTAACAGTTTTTATAAACTCAAATTATATTTCATGACAAGATGTGTAAGAAATGCACGTAGAAAATTGATGAGAGCAACGGAACGCATATGAAAATTACCTCAGCTCGTCAAGATCAAGGTATTCCAGGAGTCTATGGCTTATTGCTATTAGATGTTGTTTCACGTTGGGGATACAACGATGAAACATTATTTGCCCCTTTTCATCTTACGAGTGAGCAATTAGCCGATCCTGAATATCGTATTTCAACACCTGTAGCAAATGAGCTGGTTAAACATGCCTTAAATCTCACTGGTGAAAGTACATTGGGTTTCCATATTGGCACTCAAATGCGTATTTCAATTCATGGGTTTATTGGCTACGCGATAATGACAGCAAAAGATATTACCGAAGCGATTGCTCTTGCTGCTCGTTTTATCCAGTTACGCTTACCCTTTTTACAACTTTATTTTTCTACATTCGGTCCCAAAGCCACATTACAATTACAGTGTGATATTGAGTTAGAACCACTTCGTACCGAAATTGTTTTAGGCTTAACCATTGGCATCATGACAATGGCAAAAGCAATGACAGGTATCGAAGATTTAGCAGGTGATGTCGACCTAGATTTTCCAGAACCAGCAGGTTTTGATAAATATAAGAACAAACTCAGCAGTACTATTCGCTTTAATCAACCTCATTTAATTTCTAGTTTTGATAAAAAATATTTAGGTCTTAAATTAATTAATTCAGACCCAATCGCCAGTCAAATTGCCATTAACCAATGTGAAGCTGAACTATCTGCTTTGGGTGAACGCCGCCGTTTGGCAATGCGCGTACGTGATATTTTAAGTAATTCTGAACAACATTACTTAAGCATAGAAAATGTAGCAGAATACCTACATATGTCAGATCGTACTTTAAAACGACAGTTGGCAGCTGAAGGGACTTCATTTTCAACATTAGTAGATGAAGTCCGATATCGTCATGCGACTTCTTTACTTTCACGTACAGATTATAGCCTTGAACAAATTGCAGATGAACTTGGTTACTCCGATGTCGCAAATTTCAGCCGTGCATTCAAACGCTGGAGTGGCCGTAGTCCGAGTAACTGGCGCAAAGACCCCTATTTATAATGTTATTAAAATATTGGACACAAGCTTAAGGAGTTGTCATGAACCACCCTTCAGAATTGAAGTATGCACGTACACATGAGTGGGTAAAAATTGAAGGTGATCTTGTTATTACAGGAATTACCGACCATGCACAAGATGAACTTGGAGACTTGGTCTATGTTGAGACTCCTGAAGTTGGCAGCAAAGTAACAGCTGGGGAACAAGCTGGAGTAGTTGAATCAGTTAAGACTGCTTCTGATATCCACGCTCCTGTTTCTGGTACTGTAGTGGAAGTAAATACAGACCTTGAAGATGATCCAGATTTTGTAAATGAAGACCCATACGGGAAAGGCTGGATTTATAAAATCAAGCCAGACAACATGGCAGATGTTGAAAAACTTTTAACAAATGCAGAATATGAAGCAGGCTTATAAAAGATAGCATCGCTTTCAATATTTAATAAAAACCAGTTTACTTTTAAACTGGTTTTTTTATATATGTATAAATCAGCTCTAAAAACTGGATGAATAGGATCACTGACATGACAAGACTTGTTGTATTTTCTGGTGCAGGCATGAGTGCAGAAAGTGGAATTAGTACTTTTCGTGACAGTAATGGCCTATGGGAAAATTATGATATACAACAAGTTGCCACTCCAGAAGCTTGGAATAAAGACGCTGCCTTAGTCCAGCGGTTTTATAACGAACGCCGTAAAAATATTTTAGAAGCTCAGCCAAATGAAGCTCATCAGTACATTGCCAAACTACAAGATCATTTCGATGTACAAGTTATTACTCAAAATATTGATGATTTACATGAGCGCGCTGGTAGCCACAATGTCTTGCATCTACATGGCAATATTCGACTAGCAAAAAGCTCGGGACCAGATGCACAATATACAACTGAATTTTATGAAATTAATGGTTGGAAGTTAGACTTAGAACATGACTTTTGCCCCAATGGCTATCCACTTCGTCCTCATGTAGTTTGGTTTGGTGAAGCAGTTCCAGCATTTGAAGAAGCCATAAAGCAAGTACAGAAAGCAAATATTTTCATTGTTATTGGTTCAACCTTAAGTGTTTATCCTGTTGCTGCTTTAGTTCATGAAATTCCTAATTACACTGAAGCCTACTATATAGATCCCCAAGCAGATCATTCTCGTGTTCCATCTCAATATAAACTATTAAATATGACGGCCACAGAAGGTATGAAAGAGCTATTTCATCAGTTGACGAACTGATATTTTCATAGTTTTTGCTGCAGATTTCGTCTTTAGAGTAGTCTCTTCATCTAAAATTGATTTAAAAATACTCAACTCATATCAATTTTTCTTGTAGTGAATATATTGTCATTGCTAATTTTGTAACCAAACATGCTATTTTATTCTCAAAATTTACCATTTCTATAATTTTTGAAAGTTTATAAGAATTATGCATGCCCTATAAGATATTGATTAAAATTGATTTAATTTATAATGTAACCAGAATTACATTGGTTTACATAAAAATACATAAAATACATCACAAAGATAACAGAGCAAAAAAATTCTTTTGTGGTTGAATCTCAACCTCTTGAAATGCCGTACAAGAAAACAGCGACCTGGATTAGGTTACAATCACGGATTATGGATATAAGGACACACATCCATTATGAGTTATTTTGATCCCACCCTCATCATGTTTATGGTGTACATCGTAGCAATGGTACTTATTGGCTTATTCGCCTACCGTGCTACAAGCGACTTCTCTGATTATATTCTTGGTGGTCGTAGTTTAGGCAGTTTTGTTACTGCATTATCCGCAGGCGCATCAGACATGAGTGGTTGGTTACTCATGGGCTTACCAGGAGCAATTTATCTTTCTGGTTTATCTGAAGCGTGGATTGCAATTGGTCTAATTATCGGTGCTTGGCTTAACTGGTTACTGGTTGCTGGTCGATTACGCGTTCATACTGAAATCCAAAATAATGCACTCACTCTGCCCGACTATTTTACAAGTCGATTTGATGACAAGAAAAAGATTCTTCGTATTTTCTCTGCCGTTATTATCTTGGTTTTCTTCGCAATTTACTGTGCCTCAGGTATGGTAGCTGGCGCTCGTTTATTTGAAAATTTATTTGGTATGTCATATACCACCGCAATCTGGTTAAGTGCTATTGCAACAATCAGTTATGTTTGTATTGGTGGATTCTTGGCAATTAGCTGGACTGATACTTTCCAAGCTGGCTTAATGATTTTTGCCCTTTTACTCACCCCAATCGTAACTTACCTTGCAATTGGCGACACAACTCAGTTTGTAACGCTTATTGAAACTGCTCGCCCACATGCATTTAACATCGTTTCAGATTTAAGTGTGGTAGCCGTTTTATCTTCAATGGCTTGGGGTTTAGGCTATTTTGGCCAACCGCACATTCTTGTACGTTTCATGGCTGCTGACTCTGTAAAATCAATTCCTGCTGCTCGCCGTATTGGTATGACTTGGATGATTTTATGTTTAGTTGGTGCTGTTGGTGCTGGTTTCTTCGGTATTGCATATTTCCAGCAACACCCTGAACTTGCAGCAGTTGTAAGCAAAAACCCTGAAACTGTATTTATGGAATTGACTAAAATTTTATTCAATCCATGGATTGTGGGTATCATTCTAGCTGCTATCTTGGCTGCTGTTATGAGTACATTAAGCTGTCAGCTTTTAGTATGTTCAAGTGCGCTAACTGAAGATTTGTACAAAGGTTTCATCCGTAAAAACGCATCTCAAAAAGAACTTGTATGGGTTGGTCGAGTCATGGTTCTTGCAATTGCAGTTCTTGCAATTGTGCTAGCAGGTAATCCTGACAGTAAAGTTCTTGGTCTTGTTGCTTACGCATGGGCTGGCTTTGGCGCTGCATTTGGTCCACTCATCATCTTGTCATTGTTCTGGAAACGTATGACTTTAGAAGGTGCTTTAGCGGGCATGATCGTAGGTGCTGTTGTTGTGATTGGTTGGAAAAATCTTTTCGCAGGCACTGGGGTTTACGAGATTATTCCTGGCTTTATCTGTGCGTTTATCAGCATCATTGTAGTGAGCTTAATTTCAAAAGCGCCAAACTCTGATGTGACTGATCGTTTTGAACAAGGCGACAAACTCTACAAAGAAAGTGTATAAAAATGAATAAAATAAAAAGGGGCTTCGGCCCCTTTTTATTTATTTTTCGTTTTGATTTTAATTTTTGAAGTATCTTTTACAACTTGCATCACAGGGTAGCTACGGGTTTCTTTCACACCAGGTAATTGCCATAGTACCTGCCCAGCAATACGTCTAAACTCCTCCATACTGCCACTTCGTAATTTAATTAAAAAATCAAATCCTCCACTGACCATATGGCATTCAACGATTTCTGGATAATGCACGACTGCATCAATAAACTCGTCTAAAACGTTAGGTGTTGTTTTATCAAGTAAGACCTCTACAAACACCAAAAAATTTGCATTCAGTTTGATTGGATTCAATTTGGCTTCATAGCCCAAGATAAATTCATCTTTTGTTAGCTTCTGCACTCGAGCCATAACAGCGGTTGGAGATAAGTTCACCATTTCGGCTAATTTACTATTAGAAATTCGCCCATCTGTTTGAAGAATATCCAAAATTTTTAAATCAGTGCGATCAAGGCTTAATAATGGGCCATTCATCTGAATTTTCCTCTAAAAAATAGGCTAAATATAGTGAGTTATTCGGTGTTTCTTCTGTAATCATAAATTATCTAAACCTCTCTACTCAAGATGAGTTTATGAGAGTCGGTTGTCGGAAATAGATATGAACACAATGGATACTTTTCATCAAATGGATAAATCTCACCAAGGCTATATCACCGAATTCAACGATAAAAGTGAGTTTGAACAGCGCATTAATACAGCTTGGCGACGTGCCGAACCTGAAGCTGTAGAAGAGTTATTACAAGCTGCTGCGGTATCTGATGATTTAGATCATAAAATTTATGACCTTGCATTTAACCTTGCCCATAATTTACGTGAACGTAAGACCTCTTCTGGGAAAGCAGGTATTGTTCAAGGGTTATTACAAGAGTTCTCTCTGTCTTCACAAGAAGGTGTGGCCTTAATGTGCCTTGCCGAAGCTTTGCTTCGTATTCCAGACACAGCAACACGTGACTTACTGATTCGAGATAAAATCAACCAAGGTAACTGGAAAGAACACGTTGGCCAAAGCAGTTTAATGTTTGTCAATGCTGCAGCATGGGGCCTCATGTTAACTGGTAAGCTTATGGAAACACCAAAGCAAACCAGTCTTTCAAGTGTACTTACTGGCCTTTTAGCACGTAGTGGACGTGGCATTATTCGTAAAGCAGTTGATGTTGCAATGCGTATGATGGGTGAACAGTTTGTAACTGGGGAAACCATTGAAGAAGCTGTAGACCATGCGAAAGTACTTGAAGATAAGGGATTTCGTTATTCTTATGACATGTTAGGTGAAGCAGCTTTAACTGACCATGACGCTGAACGCTACTTTAACGATTATACGCAAGCTATCCATGCCATTGGTAAGGCATCTAATGGTAAAGGCGTTTATGATGGCCCGGGTATTTCAATTAAGCTTTCTGCCTTACACCCTCGTTATCAACGTGCGCAAATTGAACGTGTTCATCAAGAACTTTACGGCAAAGTATTTGAACTTGCTCGTTTAGCCAAACACTACAATATTGGTTTAAATATCGATGCTGAAGAATCAGAGCGTTTAGAAATTTCGCTTGAGTTACTCGAACGTCTTTGTTTCGAGCCGGAATTAGCGAACTGGAAAGGCATTGGATTCGTTATTCAAGCTTATCAAAAACGCTGCTTCTTTGTAGTTGATTATATTATTGACCTTGCTAAACGCAGCCAAAAACGCCTCATGATTCGTCTTGTAAAAGGCGCATATTGGGATAGCGAAATCAAGAAAGCACAAATCGAAGGTATGGATGACTACCCTGTCTTCACACGTAAAGTACATACAGATTTATCTTATATTGCTTGTGCTAAAAAATTACTTGCAGCGCCAGAATATATCTATCCGCAATTTGCGACTCATAACGCTCAGACATTGGCAACAATTTATCATTTAGCTGATCCAAGCAAATATTATGCTGGTCAATATGAGTTCCAATGCTTACATGGCATGGGTGAACCACTTTATGAACAAGTTGTTGGTCCACGCGAGCAAAATAAATTAGGCGTGCCATGCCGTATTTATGCTCCAGTTGGTAACCATGAAACTTTGTTAGCTTATCTGGTTCGTCGTTTACTTGAAAATGGTGCAAATACTTCATTTGTTAACCGTATTGCCGATAAAACACTTAAGGTTGAAGACCTCATTCAGTCTCCAATTTACGATATACGCAATGCAGCTAAACTTGAAGGTTCAATTGGTTTAAAACACCCATCAATTCCTCTTCCTTTAGATATGTACGGCACACTCCGTAAAAACTCTAAAGGATATGACTTAGCAAACGATACTCCGCTTGAAGCTTTAGATAGCACAGCTCAACAACTACGTAATCGTGTTTGGCAAAGCCGTCCATTACTAGGAAATAACGCTTCAACAGAACAAGGTCATTCTGTTGCAATTACAAACCCAGCACAAAATGATGAAATTGTTGGGTATGTACAAGAAGCTGATCTTAATGATGTAGAAATTGCATTGAATGCAGCTGAACAGATACAAATTGAATGGGCAAATACACCTAAAGATCAACGCGCACAATATTTAAAACGTGCAGCTGACCTTATGGAAAGTCGTATTCAAGAGTTAATGGTATTACTTTGCCGTGAAAGTGGTAAAACTTATGCCAATGCAATTGCAGAAGTTCGTGAAGCTGTAGATTTCTTACGTTACTACGCAACTCAAGTTGAGAATCTTCCCGCAAATACAACTATTCAGCCACTTGGTACTGTACTTTGTATTAGTCCATGGAACTTCCCTCTTGCAATTTTCTCTGGTCAAATTGCTGCAGCATTAGTCAGTGGTAACTGTGTTATTGCAAAACCTGCCGAACAAACACCTTTAATCGCGGCTCAAGCAGTGCAAATTTTATGGGAAGCTGGTATTCCACATGGCGCTGTACAATTATTACCTGGCCGTGGTGAAACAGTAGGTGCTCAGCTTAGCCAAGATCGACGCATTGATGGCATCATGTTTACTGGCTCAACTGAAGTTGCAAAAATTTTGCAGAAAACAGTTGCAAAACGTTTGGCTGCTAATGGCCAATCTATTCCTCTCATTGCAGAAACTGGTGGTCAGAATGCAATGATTGTGGACTCATCTGCATTAACTGAACAAGTTGTACTAGATGTTGTAAGTTCTGCATTTGATAGCGCAGGTCAACGCTGCTCTGCTTTACGTATTTTATGTGTACAAGAAGATAGTGCGGCAAGCGTTATTAAAATGCTTAAAGGTGCAATGCAGCAGTTAATCGTAGGTAACCCTGCTATTTTAAAAACGGATATTGGTCCTGTTATTGATGAAGAAGCAAAACAGACAATTGATCAGCATATCCAAAAAATGAAGTCTAAAGGCTATCCAGTACATCAATTGATGTTTGGTGCAACTAGTCAAAATGAATTGAGCAAAGGTACTTTTGTTGTACCAACAGCAATTGAGTTACCTAACCTCGATGACTTACAACGCGAAGTTTTTGGTCCTGTTTTACACATCATTACCTATAAATACGGCGAACTTGAACAACTCATCTCACGTATTAATGCCAAAGGTTATGGTTTAACAATGGGTCTGCATACCCGTATTGATGAAACTATCCAAACCGTTATTCAACATGCTGAAGTGGGTAACCTTTATATCAACCGCAATATTGTTGGTGCTGTTGTTGGTGTTCAACCATTTGGTGGTGAAGGTTTATCGGGTACAGGTCCGAAAGCTGGTGGTCCGCTTTACATGTATCGCTTAATGCAAAATTGTTCAAATAAAGTATTGGCAACACCATTCGCTATGAAAAATGAACAAACTGCATATGAAGGCTTTAACCGAGAGGTTTATCAGAGCTTACAAAACTGGGCAAAACAGCATTTACCACAAGCAAATCGTGATATTGAACCATTTGGTGTAGGTAAGTTTTATGAGTTACAAGGCCCTACTGGGGAAAGTAACCAATATATTATTCTGCCGCGTCACCGTGTGCTTTCAATTGCAGACACTGAACAAAATCAATTACATCAATTACTCGCAATTTTTGCAGTGGGTAGCCAAGCTGCGGTAATGCCAAATAGTCCATTGTTGGCAAAACATAAACAAACGTTGCCAAAAGATGTTCTTGATGCAATTACTACAGTTAAAAACATCACATCAGATAATTTTGATGCTGTTTTACACCATGGTAGTCGTGAAGAGGTTCTTTCATTACAACAAGAAATTGCTAGCCGCTCTGGCGCAATTGTTGGCATTACACATGTTGAATCAAACGAGTCAATTCCACTTGAACGTTTAGTGATTGAACGTGCAATTAGTGTGAATACAGCTGCAGCTGGTGGCAATGCAAGCTTAATGACTATGTCTGACTAACACCTAAATTTATCTAAAAAAGCCCAAATCTCAGCATTTGGGCTTTTTTGTTTAATGAAGTAATCTATTTTTAAATATATAAATGTTATCGATTAGAGAATTTCATAATGATCTTTTTAGAATCAGAGCAATATCAACAAAAATGTATTCAACTTTTTAATTCGTATAAAAAAGATATTTCCACACTTCTCCCATTTGCCAAAGTTGAGCATATAGGTTCTTCTGCAATACCTAATGCAATTTCCAAAGGTGATCTAGATATTTATATTGAAGTTATGCCTGACCAATTTGAATTCGCAATAAACCAGTTAAAAACACTTAATTTTATAGAGAAACAAAATACGCTTAGAACACACGAGCTTTGTATGCTCGAATCACTCAACAACGATGATGTTGCATTTCAAATTGTAGTAACCAATTCAGTATTCACATTTTTCTTAATATTTAGAAATAAGCTTATAGACTCACCACTCTTGGTGAAAGAATATAATCAATTAAAATTGGAGTGTAGCCATTTAGACCATGATCAATATAGAAAAATAAAATCAGATTTTATTAACCGCGTCTTAAATCATCTCTAATTTAAGTGCCCTATTTCTTTATGAATATCTGACTAAAATTGGCTCCTGCAAGCGCGATTTTTTTGATACCATTCACTATTTGATTCTGTCTAAATTTTCTTTGTCTATGACCTCTTCTTATCGTCAACAACTTCAAGCTAAAATTGATCGCATTACTACTCAATTTTCTGAATTTACACCACCTACATTAGAAGTGTTTGAATCACCTGAACAACATTTCCGTATGCGTGCTGAGTTTCGGATCTGGCATACAGAAAATGATATGTTCTATGCCATGTTTGAACGTAACGATGAAGACAAACAAAAAACAGTTGTTCGCATAGACGAGTTTCCTATTGCAGACAAAAGCATTAATGATTTAATGCCTCGCCTTTTAGCAGAGCTCAAAGCAGAACCTTTACTTTCACAGCGTTTATTTGAAGTTGATTTTCTCGCAACACTTAGTGGAGAAATGCTAGTTACCCTGATTTATCACCGTAAACTTAATCAGGAGTGGGAACAAGCAGCTAAAGCACTTGCTGAAAAACTAAATATTAAAATTATGGGCCGTAGCCGAGGTCAGAAAGTTGTTATTGGCGATGACTTTGTTGTAGAAGAGTTTGAACTTTTAAACCGTACATTCAAATACAAACAAATTGAAAGCAGTTTTACCCAGCCGAATGCACAAGTTTGCAAAAAAATGCTGCAATGGGCATGTGATGCAGCTGAGGGTTCGAAAAAACACTTGCTAGAACTTTATTGTGGTAACGGTAACTTTACCCTTCCATTATCACTAAAATTCGAACGCGTACTTGCTACCGAACTTGCTAAATCATCAGTTTATGCGGCTCAATGGAATATTGAACAAAACCAGATCGATAATATTCAAGTAGCTCGTCTTTCAGCTGAAGAGTTTACTCAAGCCTATCAGGGTGAGCGCGAATTCCGCCGTCTGCAAGAAGCAAATATTGATATTCAAAGTTATGACTTTGATACCGTATTTGTAGACCCTCCGCGTGCAGGAATTGATGATGAAACTTTAAAACTTTTACAAGGTTTTGAGCGTATCATCTACATTTCATGTAATCCTGACACTTTATATGAAAATTTAAAAACGCTGACAAAAACTCATCGAGTGACTAAGTTTGCTTTATTTGATCAGTTCCCTTATACGCATCATGTTGAGTCAGGTGTATTACTTGAGAAGATTTAAACAAAATTTTTCAATGTAACACTATTTTATAAGGAGATTAAATATCTCCTTATTTTTCAACATTTTTTCATTAAGTATTTAAATTTAAAAAAAATATCAAGTCATCTATTCGTCATAATTTCGTTTAACTCAACCATTACTATCGAAAATTCTCTAGTTCAACTGGTGGATTTATCACTTATAGAGACTTGTATTTTAATTTAAATTGGCTATATTTCGATCTATGTTAGGTTGTATATGAAGGCTCTATGAGTTTTTGGCAAAAGCTGTTCTTAGCAGATCAACAGCATAACGAGCATAAGAATCAAACTGCTTGTGTTGAAAATGACTGCTCATGTAAAACTAATGAACAACTTCTAAGTGCGCTCGCACAAGCAACAGATGAAGATGTCATTATGGGAATAAAAAAAGTTCTTATTTCCCGTGGGTATAGCCGAAAAGAGTTAAATGAACTCATTCAAAAACCATCTATTCATTAATTATAAAGCCAGTCCTGTACTGGCTTTTTTGCATTTTATTTGACTGCACAAATTGCATGACTGACTAAACCAATAATAGGTCCCATATAAAATTTTCTATCATTACGGTTATTCTTTTGCAGATAGAGACTAGAGATAGAACCATCAAGATAAAGAGCTTGTTCTACTTTTAAATTCTTTTGGAAAAATTCAGCGAAATTATAAAAATTCACTCTATTTTTAGATATTACAAAATATAGCTTATTATTTTTTATACCTACTCCATTACGTATTTTCTTTGAATCGCTATTTGCTAGAAATAAGGGATTTATTTTCCCGTTCATTACTAACATAGGCCCAGATTGTGTCGCATAATCCGGTTGAAAAGCCTTTGCTTTATATTGTTCAGTTGTCCATATAACAGCTTGTCTTTTATTCCATGCTAAAACCCCATTAGGCTGCAAAAAAAAGTTTCCCCATCCTTTGTCTTCATTTAATGCTTGAATAACGTTCCCTTGTTCAATATACAACCCTACCGGAGAAAAGTTGGAATGAAACATTCCTGCATTCATTGCAAAAGTAAGCTGTTCACATGATTTGAGTTGGTGCCGAATATTGTCGAAGCTTTTATAATATTGATTAGTCTGTGGATTCTTCAAAAACAGACGTAGTTGATTTAAATTAGAAATTTCAATGACTTCAAATTGATCATCGGCAGCATTTTCAATTTGTTGATACTCTACAGCTAAAGCATATTGCACAAAAACTATAAAGTTCATAATACACAGTATTAATATTTTCATTAATGACAAACCTCATATGTCATTTTCTGTTCATAAGAACACTTTATTAAGTAAAAATGCTTTTATGTGATGTATACCCGAAAGTCGCTTATTCCACCTAATCAATACACTAGAACACAACCATATTCGTTATAATGTGAACAGCTTTTAATAAAAGTGATCAAAACTTTATTGGATCAGCGTGAATATGCAACAAACAAATAAACGCTACCCTTTAGGGGCTCATCTTATTGTAAAACATCTCGGCTATAGCCATCATGGTATTTACGCTGGGAGAGGTCGAGTTATTCATTATTCGGGCCTAGCACATTTCATCAAAAAACGTCCTATTGAAATCACATCAATAGATGCCTTTTCCCATGGCAAAAAAATTCATGTACGTTCTTACGATGCTCCACGTTACAAAGGAAAAGTTGTTGTACGGCGTATGCGCTCACGCATGCACGAAAACCATTATCATCTGATCATTAATAATTGCGAACATTTATGTAGTTGGGCAATTACGGGTATAGAAAGCAGTACCCAAGTTGAACGTATGATGCATCGTCTAACCACAATAGGCTATGTAAGTTCAATTATGAGTTATATGAATGGCATGATGTTGACCGTTGCAACTACCTGCTTTGCTCTTGTTCTTTATATTAAAAAGAAATTACGTGATCAGGCAAAAATGAAAGTACCAACTTATCAATTTTTAAGAGAAAAAGCCGAAAAAAGAAATGTAGATCCTTCTCAACCTTTAGTTTTTATAGAACCAGATAAAAAAGAACCAATCTAATTAAAAAAGTCCTCATCATTGAGGACTTTTTTAGAAAACTTACAACTTATTTTTTAGCTGCACTAGCTGCCGTTGCTTCAGTCGTAATGTTTACAGTGATCTTATCGCCCACGTTTGGCACATAGCTGCCTAGACCGAACTCAGAACGATTGAATGAAGTTGTCGCGTTGAAACCAATCGCTGGAACTTTTGCCATTGGGTGTTCACCCTGTTTGTTTAAAACAGCATCAAGTACAACTGGCTTAGTTACACCTTTAACAGTTAAGTCACCAGTAATTTTGAAGTGCTTTTTGTCTTTAGTTTCTACTTTTGTACTTTTGAAAGTGATATTTGGGTATTTAGCTGCATTAAACCAAGCTTCTTGTTGGAATTCTTTATCTAAAGCAGGTACGTTTGTATTTACGCTGCTTAAAGGAATTGTCACATTTACAGAAGAATTTGCTGGTTTAGCATTATCAACTTTAATTACACCTTGGATGTCCGAGAAGTTAGCGCTTGGTGTTGAAAAACCAAAGTGATTCCATGAGAAAACAGTCGCTGTATGCGTTGGATCAATTTTATAGTCCACTGGTGCAGCTAATGTAACTGTACTTGCCAATGCCACTGCCAAACCGAAGCTTAATGTCTTAAGATGCATTTTTCGTATCCTTTATTGATATAGTCGTTAGTGTATACATCAAGTAATTAAATTCACTATTCTTTATAAAACGATATGTTTCATCCATGCAACAATAAAAGCGTTACAGTTGTTATTCAAAACCCATATTATAAAGTATAGATATTTTTCTATTCGAAACTTTCAGATTTATTGGTTTTTACTTCGATTTTATTGATAAATAACAAGGTAAAACATGGTTAACACTGTTCAAGCACAAAGCACTTCTACTCCTTACCGAGTAACACTTACCGATCCATCTGGTCATCAATGGTTTGGAGATGAACCAACTGATAAAGGTGGACAAGATACAGCTCCGAACCCTGTTCAGCTTTTATTATCAGCTTTAGGTGCTTGCACTACAATTACATTAGAAATGTATGCAAGTCACAAAGGGATTAAGCTTGAGCATGTACAAGTCGATTTAGCCTTAAATCCAAATGTTGATCCGGAAGCAGGTCAAAATAACATTAAACGTAAAATTACTTTAAAGGGTGAATTTACTGAAGATCAACATAAACGTCTTTTAAAAGTTGCTGAAAGCTGCCCAATTCATAAGCTTTTAACTTCTAATATTTCGATTCAAACTGAGCTTAATATTTAAGATTTATAAAAAAAAGCGCCCTAGTTAGGACGCTTTTTTCTTCTGCTCAGTTAAATCATTAAGCGGTTAATTCTTTTACCGCAGCTACTACAGCTTCAGTTGTAATACCAAAGAATTGGAACAAATCTTTTGCTGGTGCAGATTCACCATAAGTTGTCATACCAATTACTTTGCCATCAAGACCAACAAACTTCCACCAGTAGTCAACGTGAGCAGCTTCTACAGCTACACGTGCACGGATATGAGCTGGCAATACAGCTTCACGGTATGCAGCATCTTGTTTCATGAACTCTTCAGCACATGGCATAGAAACAACACGAACACCTTCAAGTTGAGCATAAGCTTCCATTGCTAAAGAAACTTCAGAACCAGTAGCAATAATAATTGCTTTCAACTCACCTTTCTCTTGAGCAAGAACATAACCACCTTTTGCTGCATTCTGAATTTGTTCTTCAGTACGCGTTTGGAATGGCAAGTTTTGACGAGAGAAAATAAGTGCTGTAGGACCGTCTTTACGCTCTAAAGCAGATTTCCATGCAATTGCTGTTTCTACAGTATCAGCAGGACGCCAAGTATTTAAGTTTGGTGTACCACGTAAAGAAGCAATTTGTTCAATTGGTTGATGTGTTGGACCATCTTCACCTAAACCGATTGAGTCATGTGTATAAACATGAATCACGCGTTGTTTCATCAATGCAGACATACGCACTGCGTTACGTGCATATTCCATAAACATTAAGAATGTTGCAACGTAAGGAATGAAGCCGCCATGTAATGCAACACCATTCGCGATTGCAGTCATACCGAACTCACGTACACCATAGTACACGTAGTTACCAGCTGGATTTTCTTGAACACCTTGGCAACCTTTCCAAAGTGTTAAGTTAGAACCAGCTAAGTCCGCAGAACCACCTAATAATTCAGGTAATAAAGGACCAAATGCTTGTAATGTGTTTTGGCTTGCTTTACGAGTTGCTACAGTCTCAGCTTTAGCATTTGTTTCGCGAATAAATGCATCTGCTTGAGCTGAAAACTCTGCTGGTAAATCACCGCTAATACGACGAAGTAACTCAGCTGCTTCTATTGGATATTTTGCTTGGTATTGAGCGAATACTTCATTCCAAGCTGCTTCAGCTTCGTTACCTTTTGCTTTAGCATCCCATGCAGCATATACATCAGCAGGAATAACAAATGCTTCTTCAGTCCAGCCTAAAGCTTCACGAGTCAAGGTAATTTCATCTTTACCTAATGGCGCACCGTGACAGTCTTCTTTACCTTGTTTGTTTGGAGAACCTAAACCAATAATTGTTTTACAAATAATGATCGTTGGTTTTTGAGTTTCTGCTTTAGCTTCAACTGTTGCTTGACGAATAGCATCAGCATCATGGCCATCTACACGAAGAACTTGCCAACCATAAGCTTTGAAACGCTCTTCAGTGTCATCACTGAACCAACCTTCTACTTCACCATCAATTGAAATGCCGTTGTCATCATAATAAGCAATCAATTTACCAAGCTGTAAAGTACCTGCCAATGAACATACTTCGTGAGAAATACCTTCCATTAGACAGCCATCACCCAAGAAACAATAAGTGAAGTGATCAACTACTTTTAAGTCATCTTTATTGAACTGAGCAGCTAAAGTCTTTTCTGCCAACGCAAAACCAACAGCGTTTGCAATACCTTGACCTAAAGGACCAGTCGTTGTTTCAATGCCTGGTGCATAACCATATTCAGGGTGACCAGGAGTTTTTGAGTGCAATTGACGGAATTGTTTTAAATCTTCAATTGAAAGATCATAACCTGTTAAATGAAGCAAAGCATATTGCAACATTGAGCCATGGCCATTTGACAAAACAAAACGGTCACGGTTTGCCCATTGTGGATTAGTTGGGTTGTGATTTAAAAACTCGCGCCAGACGACATCAGCAATATCTGCCATCCCCATTGGAGCACCTGGATGCCCTGAGTTTGCCTGTTGCACAGCATCCATTGCCAATACACGAATTGCGTTTGCAATACGACGTTCGTTTAAAGGGGTCGTCATAGATCAGAATCCAATTTTAATAGATTGATGAAAAGAAGAAGATGAATAACCATTCAATGCCGCTATATTGTCTTAAAAAAACGCCTAGGGGTAAACCCCAACACTGTATATTTCTTTATTTTTAACTATTTCTTGGTTACTCAAAAAACATTTAGATTCTTAAGTTGCATAAAACAATACGTTTTATCGCTATTCTCTAATGAACTGTTGTAGGCATTTGATGTTTATAAAAAGCCTATAAAGATGAATTTATCTTTCTTATTTATACTATTTCACTTCACAGTTTAAATTTTGTTGATTAATTTTTCGCAAAATCAAATGCTTAAAATTTATGCGTTATGAGCGTCGTCTATTATAAAAATATTTAATTATCAGATGACTATATCAATTTTACTGATACACTTATCAATTAAAACATAGTAGAAATGAAATAAATTCATGCTTTTTAGTCAGTATGAACTGGTCCTCAAGCTCAAGTCGATGTAACATATTATGTCTTTTTGAAATAACCAAGATAGGACTTTCATGCGCGAGTACGCTGTTTTTACCTCGGAATCTGTAAGCGAAGGTCATCCCGATAAAATGGCCGACCAAATTAGCGACGCTATTTTGGATGCAATCTTAAAAGAAGACCCATACGCACGTGTTGCTTGTGAAACACTGGTAAAAACAGGCGCTGTTGTACTTGCAGGTGAAATCACAACTACTGCGAATATTGATGTAGAAGCTGTTGTTCGCCAAACTGTTAACGGTATCGGCTATCACCATTCAGATCTAGGCTTTGATGGTTCAACTTGTGCAGTCATCAACATGATTGGTAAACAATCACCAGAAATTGCACAAGGTGTAGATCGCCAAAAACCTGAAGATCAAGGTGCCGGTGACCAAGGTTTAATGTTTGGTTACGCAAGTCGTGAAACTGACGTGCTTATGCCAGCTCCTATTTCTTACGCTCACCGTTTAATGGAGCGTCAAGCTGAACTTCGTCGTTCAGGTGCATTACCATGGTTACGTCCAGATGCAAAAAGTCAGGTAACTTTTGCTTATGAAAATGGCAAACCTGTACGTTTAGATGCAGTAGTACTTTCTACTCAACATGATCCTGAAATTAGTCAAACTCAGCTTAAAGAAGCTGTAATTGAAGAAATTATCAAACCGATCATTCCTGCTGAAATGTTCCATGCTGCTACTAAATTCCACATTAACCCGACTGGTATGTTTGTTATCGGTGGTCCAGTAGGTGACTGTGGTTTAACAGGTCGTAAAATCATCGTTGATACTTACGGTGGTATGGCTCGTCACGGCGGCGGTGCATTCTCTGGTAAAGATCCATCTAAAGTAGACCGTTCAGCTGCATATGCTGGTCGTTATGTTGCTAAAAATATTGTTGCGGCTGGTCTTGCTGACAAATGTGAAATTCAGGTGAGTTATGCAATTGGTGTTGCAGAGCCGACTTCTATTTCAATCAATACTTTCGGTACTGCAAAAGTTTCTGATGAGTTAATTATTCAATTAGTACGTGAACATTTTGATTTACGTCCATTTGGTATTACTCGTATGCTTAACTTAATTCAACCAATGTATAAGCAAACAGCTGCTTATGGTCACTTTGGTCGTGAAGGTTCAGACTCTGCATTTACGTGGGAAAAAACTGACAAAGTTAAAGTACTTAAAGATGCTGCGGGCCTCTAAGTCCCATATATTAAAAGCCCGCTCAATGCGGGCTTTTTTATTATTTTTATATATTGTTAAAACTAAGCAATAAGCCAACCAACACACATTATTGAATAAGTATGTAGCAAATTAAGCACTACTACTGTTTCGTAGTTTTATCACCTTCATTTAGTACATCCAACAAAGTCGATTGCGTAGGCGTATCTTGATGATTCTGGATATAAACATGGACAACTTTGAATACAACGACTACAGCTAGACAAGCCATCACACAAAACATCCATAACCCATACGGGCTTCGAATATGGTGTGAACCACAATACGGACATGATTTATCTGTTGATGCCACGACTTTGTCACAACATGCACAATGATATTGATATAGCATAGGTAACCCTCCTTCCCTCACTTCAACCGTTGTTGTTTTAATAGGTTTGCTACAATTTTTAATTTATACATCCTTTATATTTATCCTATGTGAAATGAAAAGAGAATTCAATCTGAATGAACAATGCGTTCATTTTTAAAAAATTTAGATTATACAAAGAGATAAATTAAATATTATTTTTTCTGTACTATTTTTCTTATTTTGATATTTTGCTGAATTTGCTAAAATGCATAAATAGTTTATTTTTCTAGGCCAATCTATGTCACACACACAGCTCATTAATAAAGGTGGCTTTCGTGAAAGAGCCAATAGAAGCCGGAAATATCAACAGTCTGAAAACAAGCAAGCAAGTCTGCCTTCAAACAAGTATCAACCTCAAACCAAGTCAGAAGAAAATCAAACTGTAGCAGCACCAGCTGACATGGATACTCCTAAAACTTCAGATGAATAACGCATATAACATTAAAAAAGGCCTAAACATTTAAGATTTAGGCCTTTTATCTTTTATATAAGGAATTAATTAATCCTTATTTTTATGTTCAATTTTCTTATGGTCTGGGGTAACTTCTCGTGCTTCACCATCAATAATACTTGAATCGCCACGATATTGACCACCACCTTGTTGACCTTGCATGTCCTGCATTTGACGCATTAAATCAGCAAATGGATTTTGACCAGCGCCAGCACCGCCCATGCCACCCATCATTTTTTCCATCATAGCTTGCTGACGCTTTGCGAGTGTTCTCATTGCGATATTACGGAACGCAGTTTGTACGCCCGGAATTAGAATTAAGAGCGCTAAAACGTCTGATACCAATCCAGGCACCATCAATAAAAAACCTGCAAAAGCATATGCTAGTTTTTTAGTCACAGTTGGATCACTGCCTAATTGCCCAGTCATCTGCATTTGTTGTAATTGCGGCATAATACCAGCCGTACTTTTACGAATAAGCGTTAGACCAATAAAGAAAGCAATAATGAACCAGAAAAACACATACCATCCACTGATGAACTGTGCTACGCCAATCCATACGGCAATTTCAACAATCGCGCCCAGAACCACAATAAGAAGTAAATTCATGTAAAACTTTATCTATCTCAAAAAGAAAATTCATTGCAGGTGTCACCATCTAACCCATAAACCATTTTCAGTTGAAAATAGGATTAAAAAGGCTGTAAAGCTTAGACAATGTTTTCTTGTAACTTCAAATCACCGCTAAACCAACATTCTGCAATACTATCAATAAGACTGATTCTAAATTAATAAAATAGCCATACTTTATTATTAATGAGTGCTATAACGACTTTATCAAGTGTTTTTTCTACAAGATTGCATTTTTTCAAAAATTAGCCGTTTTTTTATCTATTATCGACATTTTTCTAAAATCTAACTTACATTTTTGATATCTAATATTTGATCCACTCAAGTTACATTAATTAGCTAAACTTTAAATTTAATTTTATAAATCGCATGAATATTAAAGCTATCTTATTGGTAACAAGCGCTCTTCTTATTTCTGCCTGCTCGCATTATATAGTGACCGCAAATCCAAATAATAGTGCTTTAAAAGCAGATGAAAAAGCGCAGAAAATTAAAGACATCTTTGAAGAAGCACATACAACTGGTGTTTTAGTTATTCAACAAGGTCAAACACAACAAAGCTATGGTAACGATCTTACTCGAGCTTCAACAGAGTACGTACCAGCTTCAACCTTTAAAATGCTTAATGCTTTAATCGGCCTTGAGCACCATAAGGTAACCACAACAGAAATATTCAAATGGGATGGAAAAAAGCGACTCTTTCCTGAATGGGAAAAGGATATGACACTAGGCGATGCTATGAAGGCTTCTGCTATTCCAGTTTATCAAGATTTAGCTCGTCGTATTGGACTTGAGCTCATGTCTGCTGAGGTAAAACGTGTAGATTATGGCAATACTAATATTGGCACCCAAGTCGATAATTTTTGGCTTGTCGGCCCTTTAAAAATTACACCTCAACAAGAAGCACAATTTGCCTATAGGTTAGCTAACAAAACCCTTTCATTTAGTCAAAATGTACAAGAACAAGTTCAATCCATGCTTTTCATAGAAGAAAAAAATGGAAATAAAATATACGCAAAAAGTGGCTGGGGATGGGATGTAGACCCACAAGTGGGTTGGTTAACTGGCTGGGTGATCCAACCTAAAGGGAATATTGTAGCGTTCTCTCTCAATTTAGAAATGAAAAAAGGAATACCTAGCTCTGTTCGAAAAGAGATTACTTATAAAAGCTTAGAACAATTAGGTATTTTATAAACCTACGCTATGCCCCAGTTCAGTTTTTCTTATATTGAACTGGGCCATTGTCTAACAAAAAATTTGATAATTTACCCATCAACAGGTTCAAATGGTGTATTTAAAATTAACTGATAAAAAGCAGCGTCTAACCATTGTCCAAACTTAAAACCTACCTGTTTAAAAGTACCCGCATGTGTGAATCCCATTTTTTCATGGAGGCCTATACTGGCTTGATTTGTCGCATCAATACAACCAATGAGTACATGAAGCTGGGCTTCTTGAGCTCGCTGAATTAACGCTTGCATTAAAACTTTACTCAACCCACAGCCACGATGTTCATGATGAATATAGATACTATGCTCAACTGTATACTTATAAGCTGGAAAAGCTCTGAAAGTTCCCCAACTAGCAAATCCTAATAATTTACCCGATTCATTTATAACCCCAATGATAGGGAAATCATTTTCTCTCTTTACAGAAAACCAGGTTTGCATTGAAGCAAGCGAGCGCGGTACATAGTCATATAGGGCAGTAGAGTTAATAATTGCCTCATTGAGAATCTCTAATATTGCTGCTGCATGTTCTGCCTCATTACAGTCAATTAAGCGAAAATTAGAATCGAGGAAATAGTTCATAAAGCTTCCTTAAGAGCAGACACGAGTTGATTAGAGACGACTAAAATATAGCGCGCGACTTGTGATGAATTATTGCTGTATATAACAGGTTGATCTAATTGCATAGCCAAGCAATCCCCTTGACCTAATGCGTAAGAATTTTCACCTAATTGAATATCAATTTGCCCTTCAACTATCCAAAGTTGCTGTTGTACTACTTTAGAGCTTTCACTCATTTCATACGTAATTCGAGAATGAGGCGGGAATTCAATTTCAACAATTTGAAATGGTAGTTTTAAATTTGGTGGTGATACGGTACGGCGAACATACCCAGTTTCCGGATCTCGCCACTCAGCTTGTTCATTTCGGTGAATAAATGGTTGAGGAGATGAACTAGTTGCTTCGTTCGTGAAAATTTGAGTTAAGGGTACTTCAAGTCCATTGGCTAGTTTTTCAAGCACGACTGCTGTTGGACTCGTTTCCCCTCTTTCAATTAAAGAAATAGCTGAACGACTGACTTGGCATCGGGCTGCAAGTACGTCTAAAGTATACCCACGGGCTAAACGTAACTCTCGTATACGATGTGCAATTCGTATATTAATATCGTCCATTCATCAGACTCTATTCCACAATTATAGATAAGTATTCCACTAAAATAGAATTACATCAAATGATTTTAAAAATATAAATTGGTACGATAAAAACCGAAAAATAACCGTTCATCACAGCATTCTTTAAATTACCCATGCAGAACCGTTTTGGCTATGTAACAATACTCTCTAAACTATTTATACAAGTCTTCATATGGCATTGATTATTGGAATTGACCCAGGTTCACGCTTAACAGGTTATGGAATCATTGAAAAAGATGGTAGTAAACTGCGTTTTGTCGATGCCGGTACAATCCGAACAGAAACTCAAGAAATGCCAGAGCGCTTAAAGCGTATTTTCGCTGGCGTTGAGCGAATTGTGAAATTTCATGGCCCAACAGAAGCTGCTGTTGAACAAGTTTTTATGGCCCAAAACCCAGACTCTGCCTTAAAACTAGGACAAGCCCGTGGTGCAGCCATAGCCGCATTAGTTAATTTAGATTTACAGGTTGCAGAATATACTGCTCGTCAAATTAAACAATCTGTAGTGGGTTATGGCGCCGCAGATAAAGAACAAGTACAAATGATGGTTATGCGATTACTTAATCTGACCATTAAACCGCAATCCGATGCAGCCGATGCCCTTGCGGCTGCCATTTGCCATGCTCATGCATCGGGAAGTATGAGTAAGCTTTCGGTCTTAAATGCTTTAGGTGGTATGGCACGTGGACGGAGCCGCTCGAGTAGCCGTAGACGTTAAAGCTTTATTGATTCACGACTTGAGTAATTGCCTGATTCATTTCATAAGCTTGTAAACCACGCATGCCGTGTTTTGCAAGTTCATCACCTGCTTGGGCATGCAGAGTCACTATCTCATGTAATGCAATACCTTTGTGGAACTGGGCTTTTAAGCTCGCGATCATACCTGCTAATACATCCCCCATTCCACCAGTTCCCATACCAGCATTACCTTGGGTACACATGTACAAGTTATTCTCTAAAATTAAGCTACCAGCCCCTTTAAGCACCCATTGACCCATATATTTTTGTTGCAACGCATAAATTGCAGCAATTCGGTCATTTTCAATTTCCGCTGTAGAAGAACCCAGTAAGGTAGCAGCTTCTCCTGGATGAGGCGTCGCATAAACGTGTGCACCCAATTTTTCAGGCTGCTTGGCAAGAAACCATAAAGCATCTGCATCTAAAACAGTTTCTAGATGTGTACTCTGATTTAATAAATTAAACCATTGCTGATAAATTTGCTGTGCCCATTCATCACGGCCCAGTCCCATTCCAAAACATACTGCATCGACTTGAGACAAAATATCTTTGATGTCCTTTTCTTCGAGCTCATTAATATCACGGAGCATAATATTAGGAGCTCGTGACAAAATGGCCTGATGGTGGTTGCGATGACAAATCACAGTCACTTTACCTGCCCCCGCATGAAAAGCAGCTTCAGCAGCCATAATGACAGCGCCACCCATTTGCTCATGCCCACCGATCACCAAAACATGTCCATAACTTCCTTTATGCCCAAAAGCCATACGTTTAGGAAGTTTAATACTTATAGGTGTTAAATAAGCTAAAGGTTTTAGCTCTTGATCTACCGGAATCAAATTAATTAAATGAACTTGCCCTACGTACTCTTTACCTTGCCCAGTAAATAATCCTGCCTTAAGACCTAAAACAGCAAAAGTATGGTCAGCTTTTATTGCTGAAGGTAAGACACGTCCTGTATTTGCATGCAAACCACTTGGTATATCAATCGAGATTTTTAGTCCAACTTGTTCATTAAATTGTTGAATAGCATTTTGCCAATCATCATTTAACTGACGGTTTAAACCAATCCCAAATAATGCGTCAATATGGCAATCAAAGGTTTTACTCACCTCGAAACTTTGGTGAACCTGAACATCATTTTCCTTCGCAAAATCGACGGCATGTTGTAAATCAGTTGAGTCGCCCGACTCAGCCGCAAATATCTCTACATGAAATCCAGCTTGTTTTAAATAACTTGCTATAAAATAGCCATCACCTGCGTTATTACCCTGTCCGCACCAGACGGCAATATTCTTAAGATTTTGGTTTTCAAAAATTGCGATGAGCTGTTGAGTGATTGACCAAGCTGCCTGCTGCATTAAGCCTAATGATGAGTTTTGTGCAGCAAACCAGCGCTGCTCCCATGCTCGAATATCATCGCTATGGTAAACTACCGCCTGCATATTATTATCCTCTTGCATTTTGGTTTATGACATCTTCCGACACATCACGCATTGCAGTGCAACAACTTGATCCTCATGAATTAAAAGCATGGATCAAAGCTCAAGCATTAGACTTGGGTTTTGCTGATTGTGTCATCGCAAAACCAGATGCTCAAGAGCAAATGCCACGTTTTTTAGAGTATCTTGAACGTGGTTATCATGCAGATATGACTTATCTAGAAGAAAACCTAGAAAAGCGAGCTGATCCGACCTTATTAGTTCCGGGCACAAAAAGTATTATTTGCGTACGTATGAATTATTTGGTGGAATCGCCAAAGCCACGATATGTACCACTTGAACCGAACTCAGCCATTATCGCCCGATATGCACGTGGCCGTGATTACCATAAGGTGATGCGTGGTAGATTGAAAACTTTAGCAACACGAATTCGTGAAAAAGTAGGAGATTTTGAGTCACGCCCTTTTGCTGACTCGGCGCCTATATTTGAAAAATCACTAGCTGAAAGTGCTGGAATGGGTTGGACGGGTAAACATACTTTGCTCATTCATAAAAAGTCGGGTTCTTTTTTCGTTTTAGGTGAATTGTTTACATCACTCGACCTACCTTTTGACGAACCTGCAACAGCACATTGTGGCTCTTGTAGCGCGTGTATCGACATTTGTCCAACGCAGGCGATTGTCGAACCTTATATGCTCGATGCTAGACGTTGTATTGCATACCTAACTATCGAATATAAAGGAATTATTGCTGAAGAACTGCGTGCAGGTATTGGTAACCGAATTTTTGGTTGTGATGACTGTCAGTTAATCTGCCCTTGGAATAGCTTTGCAAAAAAAGCTTCTATTACCGATTTCGACCCTAGACATGGTTTAGATAACATTAGTCTGCTCGAGATTTGGCAGTGGGATGAAGCTACTTTTTTAGCCAATACCGAAGGTAGTCCAATACGTCGCACAGGTTATCAATCATTTAAACGCAATATCGCTATTGGAATGGGTAATGCGCCATATTCAGAAGAAATTGTAGATCAACTACACAAAGGCAAAAATTTACATGACGAAATCGTCAATGTGCATATTGATTGGGCAATTGAGCAGCAACTTAATCAACTTCAGCTATCAAATTAAAAAAATGATGTTTTTTGCCCTATAGCTTTAATACGAATTCTGTATGATTATGTACAGTGAATTAATGCCATCATCATGGATATGACAATGACTCTACGTAATGATTGGACTCGTGAAGAAATCCAAGCTCTATATGAACAACCTTTTTTGGATTTAGTTTTTAAGGCTCAACAAGTACACCGTGAGCACTTCACTGCCAATACAATTCAGGTCAGCACCCTTTTATCGATTAAAACGGGTAAATGTCCTGAAGATTGCAAATATTGCTCTCAATCTGCACATTACGATTCAAAATTAGAAGCAGAAAAACGTATTGCTGTTGAAAAAGTAATTAGCGAAGCAAAAGCTGCAAAAGATTCAGGTTCTTCTCGTTTTTGTATGGGCGCTGCTTGGCGTAACCCACATGAACGCGATATGCCGTATGTTTTAGAAATGGTACGTGAAGTTAAAGCATTAGGTATGGAAACCTGTATGACTTTAGGTATGCTTAACCAATCACAAGCAGAACGCCTAAAAGATGCTGGTCTAGATTATTACAACCACAACCTTGATACTTCTCGTGAGTACTATTCTCACATTATTAGTACTCGTACTTTTGATGACCGTTTAAATACTTTGGACTATGTGCGTCAAGCAGGTATGAAAGTATGTAGTGGTGGTATTGTTGGTTTAGGTGAAAGCCGTGAAGATCGTATCGGCCTATTGCATGAACTAGCGACCTTACCTATTCATCCAGAATCTGTGCCAATTAACATGCTAGTTCCAATTGAAGGTACACCACTAGCTGATGTTGAAAAACTAGATGTCATTGAGTGGATTCGTACAATTGCTGTAGCACGTATTGTTATGCCACATAGCTATATCCGTTTATCAGCAGGTCGTGAATCCTTAAGTGATTCAGATCAAGCTTTAGCATTTATGGCTGGTGCGAACTCTCTGTTCTCGGGTGATAAATTGCTTACCACTCCAAATGCAGGTGAAGGTAAAGACCAAGCATTATTTAACAAACTTGGTTTAACTGCTGAAAAGCCAAAACCAACTGTTTCTGACCTATCAGTAGATGCAATGAGTGCTTAACAGCATCAAGAATAGAAAAGCCCTGATCATTCAGGGCTTTTCCATTTATACAGAAGTGACTAATATTCCATAAGTAGCATTCAGAAAGGTTCCAACTCGAATAATATCCCTACCTGCCGCATGTGTAACCGATAATTCTTGGCTCAATACATCAAACTGAAAAGATTCAAAAACATCTTGGTGGTTTAAAAGCCATAGAATGGTATCTGAAATATTTTCATCCGCGATATAAGTCAAAGCTTTATAGTCTTTGCTCATGAATAACTCTAATAAAAAAACCAAGTAAATTTTATCCGAGATATTCAGAGCTTAAAAGAAATTTCCTTAGGCAGCTTTAGGGTTTACCAATGAGTGACCTGACAACAAGCTAGTTAACGCCTTAGGTGAAAACTCTAAAGAAAGTACATGACTTTTTAAGTTGATTGAGTGTCTGCTAATCAGTGGCAACAGCCCTTCTTCAGTTTCTAGAACATACTCATCAACAATATTTAAAATGCCTTCTAAATTCGTTGTACTAGATGCCAAGTCATGGCTAAAGACATCATAAATTGTTTGTAAGTTAAACGTCGTATTCTGTTCTGTAGGATGTTTAAGTAAATAGTCTTTTAAAAATAAGACTAATTTATGAGCAAAGAAAAAATAATTTGGTTTATAACTGTATTTCATGCTGTTCATGGAAACAAACTCCAGACGATCTTTTATTGAATTACAACTAAAACACTAGGAATTAAACCTTAAAAAATTCTTAAAAAAATAAATATCTTTAAGCAATATAAACAAAACAATTTTATCATTAAAAAACAATTACTTAAATAAATAAGGAAACATACATTTTATATTTCTTTTTAAAGAAAAACTTAAATTAATTAAATTCAACAACTTAAATTAAACTCATTATCAATTTATTTTAAATAAAATAAATTTAATGTATTTTACCAAATGGTATAAATCACAATTAAAATAAACTTATTTATTAAAAAATAATCAATAAAAATATATAAAAATATAATGTTATTCTTGTTTTTTAATTGAAAGGTGCTATATTTCCACCGCACTACTTGATCAGAATAAAAGCACTGAAAAGTAAGCAATCTATACTTATAGGATATTTCGGGGATTTCATGAAAAAATTTATTTTTATAGCGACAGCTACGCTTTTTAATATTACAGCAGCACAAGCAGCGGACGGTACAATTACTATTAATGGTTTAGTAACTGATAATACTTGTACAATTGATACAGGTGATAAAAACCTTACTGTGAATTTACCTACAGTATCATCTCAATCTTTAAAAAATGCAGGTGATGTTGCTGGTCGCACTCCTTTTCAAATCAATTTAACCAATTGTGCTTCAGCTGGAAAAGTTGCGACTTATTTTGAACCAGGCGCAACTGTCGATTTTAATACTGGCCGCTTATTAAACCAAGCTACCTCTGGTGCAGCTGCTAATGTCAATATTCAACTATTAGGGAGCAATAATGCAGTAATTCCTGTACTTGCTAAAGGAATTTCAGGTGCACAGGATAACTCTCAATGGGTAAATGTTTCTGCTGGTGGTAATGCTGATCTTAATTATTATGCTGAATATTATGCGACTGGTGCATCTACTGCTGGTACTGTAACTTCACAAGTAAAATACACGATTATTTATCAATAATTTAAAACCAGCTTCTATTATTAAATAGAAGCTATATCTCATCTATTATTTGTTATTGAGAATATGACTCATGCTTTTTCGTGGTCGTAAATTTTTTTGGGGAATGGCTTGTCTTCAAGCCGTAATTGCTACTACAGGACATGCTGAAATAGTACTTCATGGTACACGTGTAATATACCCATCGGACGCCCGAGAAGTCAGCTTACAGCTCAGCAATAATGGTACAGCTCCTTCTCTTGTTCAAGCTTGGATTGATGACGGAAATGCTAAATCGACTCCCGATGAGTCGAATGTACCCTTTATTATTACACCTCCTATTTCACGCATCGAACCATCTAAAGGTCAAACTTTACGAATTACTGCGCTACCCAATGCGTCTCAATTAAACCAAAATAAAGAAAGTGTTTTCTGGCTTAATGTATTAGATATTCCCCCAAGACCAGAAGGGAAAAAACAAGAAAATAATGAAGCATTACCTAATAATTTTCTTCAATTAGCGATTCGTTCACGAATTAAATTCTTTTATCGACCAGTAAATTTAAAAGAAAATATTGATACTTTTAGTGAAAAAATCCAGTGGGTAAAAAACGGGGAAACATTGTTTATTAAAAACCCTACTCCCTTTTACATTACAATAAGCTCAATTTTTCAAGAACAGAATCATCAAAAAACAGACTTATTAAAACAAGGTCTGATGATTGCTCCATTTTCAGAAGATCAGATAAAACTTAAAAATAGCAATATAACGAATATGAGCTTTGTTTATATAAATGATTACGGCGGGCGAATTGAAAAAACAATAAAGTTCTAAACCTATCTATCTTTTTAAAAACTTAAACACCTATTTATGAATAGGCATAAAGACTATGTCAGAATGGTTCATGCTCAGCACATGCTTTAAAAAGCGCACTAGTTATTATCTAGTATTAAGCATAGCGATTAATGTGCCCTTAGTCGCATATGCATCAGATAATATGAGTGGGCAAAATATACTAAAAGCAGACTTTGATACTAACTTTTTAGTAGGAAATGCACAGAAAATCGACATTGGTCGATTTAAATACGGCAATCCTATTTTACCGGGCGAATATAGTCTTGATGTATATATTAATGGACAATGGTTAGGTAAAAGAAAGTTTGTTTTTAAAACTACAAGTTCCAATGAAAATGCAAAAACCTGTTTTACCGCAGATATGCTTTTAGAATATGGGGTTAAATCAGAAATTCTTCATCGGGAAGCAAATAATTTACCTACCTGTAGTGATTTAGAAAAATGGGTCAACGATGCTTTTTATCAATTTGATACTTCTCGTTTAAGACTTGATATTTCGATCCCTCAAGTTGCTTTACAAAAAAATGCTCAAGGATACGTCGACCCACGTTTATGGGATCGTGGTATAAACGCTGCTTTTTTTGCATACAATGCTTCTGCCTACCGTATTGTAAGTAATGACCATGAAACAAATCATGCTTTTATGGGTACAAATGTCGGGATAAATCTCTATGACTGGCAGTTACGCCATACTGGGCAGTGGAAATGGCAAGATCATAACGAAATCTCAGAAAAGACTTCTTCCTATACATCAAATAATACTTATGCCCAAAAAGCATTTCCTAAGCTTAATAGTGTTGTTACTTTAGGTGATTACTTTACCAATAGTAATTTTTTTGATGCCCTACCTTATCGTGGAATTAACATATCAAGTGATGACCGCATGCTGCCTAACAGTATGCTTGGATATGCTCCACAAATTCGGGGTTATGCAAAGACCAATGCGAAAGTTGAAGTACGCCAACAGGGAAATTTAATTTATCAAGCTACTGTTACACCCGGAAGTTTTGAAATTAACGATCTTTACCCGACAGGTTTTGGTGGTGAACTACAAGTTTCTATATACGAGACCAATGGAGAGATTCAAAAGTTCTCTATTCCCTACGCTTCTGTAGTAGAGATGCTACGCCCAAAGATGAGCCGTTATTCTTTTACTCTGGGACAGTTTAGAGATGCCAATATCAATTTAAATCCATGGCTGGTACAAGGGAAATATCAAAGAGGCATTAATAACTATTTAACAAGTTATGCAGGGTTTCAGGCAACCGAGCACTACCAGTCTTTTCTCATAGGTAGCGCATTTGCAACTCCAATTGGTGCAATTGCATTTGATGCAACTCAATCGAATGCTGATTTTGACCAAAAGCCTACACTTAAAGGGCAAAGTTACCGTTTAAGTTATAATCGATTATTTACGCCAACGAATACAAATTTAACTTTGGCAACCTACAGATACTCAACCGAAAATTATTTAAAATTAAGAGATTCAATTTTAATTCAAGATTTACAACAACGAAATATCGATAGTTTTTCTGTAGGTAAACAAAAAAGTGAATTTCAGGTCACATTAAATCAAAGTCTTCCACATCAATGGGGCAATTTTTATTTGGTAGGTTCATGGATTAGTTACTGGAATCAACCTCATCGTAATCAACAATTTCAATTTGGATATAGCAATCAATTTAGAGATTTAACCTACAGTATTTCCGCAATGACTCATGAGCTAGACTTAGAAAATCAACGGTCAGGTCATGAAACGCAATATTTATTGTCCCTATCTTTTCCACTTAAAATTAAGAAAAACACAATTAACTTTAATAGTTCTATTTCAGAAGATAGTAAGACTTTAGGGATGAGCGGTTATATCGGAAACCGTTTTGAATATGGCTCATCCATTTCATATCAAGATCAAGGTCAAACCAGCGCAAATATTAATGGTACCTACCGGACCAACTACACAACTGTAGGTGCATCATTTAGTCAATCCGACGCATATCAACAGGAAATGGTCAATTTAAACGGAAGTGTAGTTGCCCATTCTAAAGGTCTTTTATTTGGACCAGATCAAGTGCAAACCATGGTATTGGTCTATGCACCCGAAGCCACCGGTGCGCGAGTCGGCAACACGTCTGGTCTAAGCATTAATAAACAAGGTTATGCAGTTATTCCTTATGTTACCCCGTATCGTTTGAATGACATTAGCCTTGACCCTCAAGGAATGCCATCAAATGTTGAACTTTCAGAAACAAGTCACCGTATTGCACCTTATGCAGGATCAATAACCAAAGTCGATTTCTCAACAAAAACGGGGTACGCACTCTTTATTAATACCCAAACGCCTAATGGTGGTCATCTGCCATTCGCGGCACAAGTTTTTAACCAGAATAATGAAGTGGTTGGAATGGTAGCTCAAGGTAGTCGCATTTATTTACGTACTCCTCTGACCCATGATCATCTTTATGTGAAATGGGGAGAAAGTAATACCGAAGAATGTCAACTTGAATATGACATTCAATCAAAAATCTCACAGGAAAAACAATCAATTATTATGACAGAGGCAATCTGCAAATGAAAAAAATGCTTATACAGAGTGGCTTATTAATCACGAGTTTCTTTATTTATAACCAAGCCTATGCAAACTGTACTTTAAGTAAAGGTTTTACCACAGTGGATATTCCAATAACGATTGGTACTATTGTAGTTCGTCCGACCGATCCAATCGGGACAGTTCTACAAAAGAATACTTTTACCATTTCACCCAATAATTCTACTGCAACGTGTAACCGCCCCGGTGACCAAATTACAGCGGCTCTACCTCTAAATTATCCAATTAGTCCTATAGGCAATAATGTTTATGCTACAAATATTCCGGGTATAGGCATTCGAATTTACCGTGAAGTAACAGACTCTTCAAACGCTTCTGGCTATTACCCTTATAAACTTACATTGACGCCTCATACAACATATACACTTTCTCCAGGTTATATTGTCTTGGAAGTAATTAAAACCGCTGCCACTACAGGTTCTGGAGCATTAGTGGCTGGTCGTTATAGTACTTATTATGTAACAGGACAACAAAATCGCCCGTTCTTAACAACCACAGTATTAGGAAGTGCACCTATTCTCATTGCATCATCATCTTGTGAAATCCAAAATGGCGTAGATACGGTTGTCGAACTTCCTACTGTGACAAAATCAAGCTTTAGAGCTATCGGATCAACTCAAGGCGAGAAAAACTTTAACCTATCCATTCTGTGTAATGGTGGCGAAAATAACTCGGGTGTACCTACAAGTAACACATTAAGTTTAAGCTTTGACTATAATTCTGACACTTCAAACAGTCAGGTCATTAACAACAGCGCTGCTGAATCAACTAAAGCAAACGGCGTTGGTGTAGAGCTTCTATGGAATATGAACGGTGCAAACAACACGATTCAAAAAGGAAATAAACTAGGGATTGGTACTGTAGGCTCTAACCAAACCGTTCAATATGATGTCCCCTTAACTGCACGTTACTACCAAACTGCTGCCAATGTCACCGCTGGAGAAGTCAAAGCTAATGCCACAGTCACGATTCAATATGATTAGAATAGTTTTGGTACATTCTAAGTAATGACTCTGACCGGAACATAGTTAGATATATTGAATTAAAAAATTGTAGGAATAATTTTTAATTAATACTAAAAAAATAAATTTTAATATGAATTGTTTTTTAAATTTTACTAATAAATAAGCTAAAAAAATGCTCATAAGCGAATAAAGCTCATGAGCATTAGTGATAACCACTTAACCTGAAATACAAATTGTGGGAAATAGATCACAATTTGCATGACTATAATTTCAAAATTTAGCTTAAATATCAAGTCTTTTTTTTAACAAAAGTTTGATAAAACCATTTAACCGGTTAATTTTAAACAAAAATTAATTGAAAATAAAATTTAGACTTCCTATTCTACAGGCTTTCTAAAGAATTATCATTCTATTAATTAAGAAAATATGAATTTTATAGAGATTAATGTGAAATATAATTAAAAAATCTCTCAAGTAGATAGTTTGACATAAAAGCAAACCTTCATAGTATGTAACTCCATAAATTATAAAGCTTTACATAACCTATAAGAAAAAAAACATAAACAAATCTAGAAATATTCTTCAATTACAGCCTAACTTCAAGTTTTTACTATAAAACCGCATGCTTATTTTTTGGAAAATCTTTTGTATTTTATTATTAAGTTTAGGGGCTTTCGGAATTGGTATAGGTATTAGTCATTTAGATTTTTTCTTATTTTTTATTGGATTACTTTTTCTACTATGCTTTTTTCTAGCTTTAAAACAAGCACGAGAAGATGCAGGGATTTTTCCCGACGAATAAAGAATCTTTTTATTTGATAGATACATAAGGAAAAACAGAGTTAAAGAAAATTTAAAATTAAACTCTAAATGGTTCAAAACAATTTAAAAGAAAATCCATCACTACCCTTACCACAGGACTACTCCGTAGATCTTCGTGTATGACCAACCAAATTTCAGCGCTCATCGGATCATTATCGGGTAATTTTATCAAATTGCCTTGTTGACCTAAAAAGTCAGGTAGCACAGCTAAACCTACTCCCCCACATGCTGCTCTCCATTGCAACTCAGGATGATTAGTAACCATGAGCGGATCTTTATTATTCAATTTCTCTTTTAATTTTTGTTGTTTCTGTCCATGTACACCACCGACCTCCACACTAATCCACTCATAATTTTCTTGGTTCGTTGAAGCCAAATAACTTGGAGTAGCATATATTCCAAAAGGGATTTCTCCGACTTTACGAGCAACTAAATATTCATCTTTAGGTCGCCCAAACCTTACTGCAATATCAGCCTCTCTATGCTGCAAAGATACATAATGAACATCTCCAAGTACACGCAGTTTTAATTGAGGATAATGACGATAAAACTTTCCGAGATGAGGCATGATTAGATGAGCAGCCGTTAATGGAGGCATACTAATAGAAACAGTCCCCGTAACCTCCTGCTGTCCAGCCAGAGCAAGCCGCTCAATAGAAAACGTCTCTTCCATCATACGTGCCACTACTTGGGCAAGCCGCTCGCCTTCCGATGTTAAAACGTAAGTGCGAGGTCTACGATCGACTAATTTTAATTTTAAATTCTGTTCTAACTGAGCGATTCTTCTTGCAACAGTGGCATGGTCAACCCCTAACTTTCTTGCCGCAGCTGAAAGTGATTTTTCTTCAGAAAAAACTGAAAAGTAATGTAAATTTTCCCAATCTATCATTGTGCAAATTTTCACATCAGAGATGAATTAATATGGAATTGTACACCTTTAAGTGATTACTCAGAATAGAGACATTCTTTTTCGGAGCCCTATCATGAATAAAACGATGGTTTATGCCTACACAGGTGTTGTAATAACGATGCTTTTTTGGGGCTCAGCATTTAATGCGATGTCTTATATTATCCAATCGATGCCTCCTCTTTCAGCAGCAGCTGAACGTTTTACGCTTGCAAGTCTTGGCTTATTTATTGTTTTTGCGGCCATGGGAAAATTGCGTTGGAACGTTTTACGACAGAATTTATTTATCTATCTGCTTATTGGAATTATAGGTATTGCTGGTTTTAATATAGGCTGCTTCTATGGCTTACAGACAACATCAGCAGTCAATGGTGCTTTAATCATGGCAACTACGCCATTGATTACTCTACTGTTAGCAATTTTGCTTGATGGAGAAAAATTAACACTTCCTAAATCTATTGGTGTTGTATTTGGTTTAAGTGGTGTCCTTTTTGTTATTAGTCATGGACATATTTCAACGCTACTTCATTTAAAAATAGCAATCGGTGACTTATTCATCTTACTCGGTGGTATCAGTTTTTGTTTAGCCAACGTGTTATCACGCCGTTATGTAAAAAATGCTACGCCTTTAGAAACTACCACTTTCTCTATGTTGTTCGGTGCTTTGACTTTAATCATATTAAGTCTAATTTTCGAACATCCATTTAAAGCAGTTGTTATGGCACCTATTACTGCACACTTGGCAATGGGTTACGTCATTATCTGCTCTACCATGATTGCTTATTTATTTTGGTTTAATGGCATTCAAAAACTAGGCGCAGGCCGAGCATCAATCTTTTTTAATTTTGTTCCAGTTTTTAGTATGTTGGTGGCACTGTTGGCTGGTCAAGCTCTTAATATCTGGCAACTTATAGGGACTGCTTTAGTCATGCTAGGCGTGCTAAGTAGTGGAGGATTTATTCAAATCAAGCGTCCGACACTTATGGCTAAGCCTTGTACGAAATAGTGATCACACAAATTCATCTTAATTATTGCGTTGTAACAAAGAATGTATGTTTCTTTAAAACTTAACAATTGGTTGCCATATATAGTTTTAAAAACACAACAAGGAGAAATTAAGATGAATTTGGATTTTACAACAATCGAAAAACAGGCCAAATTGCTAAAAGAAGAGCAAGAGAAACTAGAACAGCAAGATCATGATTTTCAATTAGCCTTAGACAAGCACAGAGAATCGTTAAAAGATTTATTTAAAGAACTGTTTCACGATCGTGAAATTAAAACAGAAAAAGGAGGCCAATTTTGTGCTGTATTTGGTGACTTTAAAATCTCTTTACTCATTGAAACTGCCAAGTTTGAAAATGGTGTACCCGTTAAATTAAACTCTGTAAATCCTATTATTGTTAAATTTAAAAAAGACAAACCTGTTGCGAAAGCCCAATTTTCCGATGCAACTCAATATCTCGATAGTGCTTTTGAAACACCGCATTATCAATACTATTATAAGCATGATGATAAAACTCAATTAGTTCAATTTTCAGAACTACCTGAATTTTTTCAGACCATTCTTGATGCTGAAGTCTGACTATCTGCCCTCATTGGAGGGCTTTTTTATGAAATTAACTTTTTGATTAAACATTTTCATACTTATAAAAATGATTATAGCCCCGTTGAATTTTCCATTGTATTTAAACTTATAGACGTAAAAATTTTATAAGAGTGATTTCACTGACCCATTGCTTCTTTCTAGAATTACTTGTATATACATGTTTGTATTTGTTTGTACAAAATAGACTCAAATAAAAGAAAAGCTCTTAAAGGATAAGGAGAGTGTTATATGGATTCAGCAACAGGAACATCTAAAAATAGGTTTGTTGAAAACCGCAGTATTGACTTTATTCCTGAAAATGAAAGACACGGCAGTATATTCGCCCAATTTACCCTTTGGTTTGGTGCTAATTTACAGATTACAGCGATTGTCACGGGTGCTTTAGCCGTCGTATTAGGCGGTGATGTGTTTTGGTCAATCATTGGACTATTTATTGGACAATGCTTTGGTGCGGCTGTTATGGCTTTGCATGCAGCTCAGGGACCAAAACTTGGCCTTCCCCAAATGATTTCGAGTCGGGTGCAATTTGGAGTCTATGGCGCATGTATTCCTATTATTCTGGTTTGCCTGATGTATATTGGCTTTACCGCAACTGGTGAAGTACTCGCAGGCAAAGCACTTGCACACCTTACACAAGTCAGTAATACAACAGGTATTTTAATTTATGCTTGTTTCATTATTACATTTGCAACGATTGGCTATCGGTTAATTCATTGGGTAGGAAAAGTAGCAAGCATTATCGGTTTAATTGCTTTTGTTATTATTCTTACTCAAATTTTGGCCCTCTCGAATTTTTCAGAATTGCTTGCTGTACGCCACTTTAGCTGGTCATCATTTCTATTAGCAGTTTCTCTTTCGGCTTCTTGGCAAATTTCATTCGGGCCTTATGTTGCCGACTACTCGCGTTATTTACCAACAAAAACCTCTTCAACTCGGGTATTTTGGGCAGTTGGTCTTGGCTCTTTGATCGGTTCACAAATTTCCATGACACTTGGTGTATTAATTGCTCAGGTCTCAAATGGTAGTTTTGTTGGTAATGAAGTTCAGTATGTTGTAGGTATGAATCCCATCGCTCTCATCATTACTTTCTTATATTTTAGTATTGCTTTTGGGAAGGTCACTTTATCGACACTCAATGCTTATGGCAGTTTTATGTGTATAGCGACTATTTGGAATAGCTTTAAACCAACTGGACAAATTTCAAAACTAACCCGACTTATCATTGTTCTTGCAATGGTTTTAATCTCGACGTTAATTGCAGTTGTAGGTGAACATACTTTCTTAAGTGCATTCAAAGCTTTTATTTTATTTCTTCTGACATTCTTCATTCCTTGGAGTGCAATTAATTTAGTTGATTATTATTTTATTTCTAAAGAAGAATGTGATGTAGACGCACTATATGACCCGAATGGAAAATATGGCCGCTGGAACACCATTGGTATTAGTTGCTATTTTCTTGGAATATTACTTCAGCTTCCCTTTATTGACAGTAAATTATACAAAGGACAAATTGCTGAGATATTAGGTGGTATTGATTTATCATGGTTAGTTGGATTGTTATCGACTGCAATTTTATATTATGTACTAGCAAAAAGAGCTCAAATAAAAGTTTCAAAAAATCTTGAGCTTGAACAAATTAAATAATTTCAGGTGAGATATCAAAGTTAATAGATCAATACTTTGATATCTCTTTGAAATTTTGTCTATTCTTGAATAGGCTTAATCTGTGCAGAAACAGGTAATCCGAATAATTTATCGAAGGTCCAGTTAAATATAAATGTATAAATTGGAATGATGATAATAAAGGCAACATCTAGCCAGAATGCTGCAACGAGAGAAATATCCATCCACCATGCAATAAGCGGAATTAAGAATATCACTAAAGTGATTTGAAATCCGATCGCGTGTACGATTCTACGTTTAACCGTACGTGACTTATTTTCTTGGCGGGCTTCCCATTTTTCGTAAAGAATGTTGTAAATAAAGTTCCATGTTACCGCAATGGTCGTAATCATGACTGAGAGCGGACCAGTATGCTCTACACTATCGCCAGCGAGAAGAGCTAAACCAACTGATGAAATCACCATTCCAATAATTTCATATGAGGACACATAAACAATACGACGCTTTAAACCTTGCATAACCAATCATCTTTTCTTACTTCTTTTTATTTTAGTTTCAGTTAAAATCACACATAAAGTTAACAGCTTTCAGTTCTACTGATATCAAAATGAATTTTAATAGCGAAAATATAGAGCTTTTCTTAACTGTATTAGATACAGGATCTTTTTCGGCAGCGGCGCGTAAGTTAAATCGAGTACCATCAGCAGTGAGCATGGCTGTTGCCAATATCGAGGCAGAACTTGGTTACCCCCTGTTTGAACGTACTCACCGTAAAGTTATTCCTACTTCGGCAGCTTTAGCATTAGAGCCTCAAGCAAGAATTATTGCTGAGCAACTTAGGCTATTAGGCACCCATGCCTATGAACTTTCATTAGGGCTTGAAAGTAAACTAAAAATTGGTGTTGTTTCAGATGCGAATACCGATTTACTTTTTAAAGCCATAAAGAAACTGGCTGACAAATTTCCCTTACTTAACATAGAGATTATTACAGCTCCACAAGACGATATTCTAAATTTGCTCTATACAGAAAATATTAGTCTTTGCCTTGCAGGTTCAGATCTCAATATAAAAATGCGTGAAAGTTTGCAATTGGTGATGAATGAAACTCTAGTCGCCACAATTTCTGCTCATCATCCACTTTTAGAACAAAAGAATAAGTTAATCTCTATCGAAGAATTAATTAATGTTCGGCAAATTGTGGTTGCAAGTAGTGAATTAAATATGCAGGACTCACGTTCCATCGTTGGGGCCATGTATTGGAAAACCAACAGTTTACAAACTGCCATTCATATGGTCGAGGCTGGTTTGGGATGGGGAAATTTTCCTTTATCTTTAATAAAAGAAAAAATTGAGCAAGGACATTTAGTTCAACTAGATTTTAAAAATACAAAAAATCATTTACCTCTATCTATCTATCTCATCTGGCTCCAAGATAAACCCTTATCAAAAGCAGCAAGAGAGCTTGTACAAATTATTCAAGCAAACTTATCTAATGCTGCTCATTAAAAACCGCCATATAGGCGGTTTTTCAGTGCTTATTTAGATTTATCAGCTTCGGCTTTATCATTCTTATATTTATAACAATAGCCAAACATTGCACCTGCACTGAAGAAAAACATTGCTTTTAACATGATGACACTCCTATGCCTCGTTTAGTGAAAATTAAACTTAGCATTTAGGTATGTTTCACTTTGACTACTATTTAAATCAGTTTTGTTCATAATGAAAATTTACGTGTCAATTTTTTTCAATTTATTAAAAAAACACCTAAAAACTATTTAATTGATTTTATTAAATTAATTTTTTAAGAGATTTAGACTTTAGTTATCATTTAAAAACAAAGCAAAAAGCCTATTCATAGCGAATAGGCTTCTTACTGTATTTCAGGACTAAGCAATAATAATAATTATCAAAAATACTCCACTACTGTATAAATTCCAAGTGTTTTAGTCAAGTATAAAATTCATCAATTACAAATAGTTGTAGGAAGTGTGAAAGAATAATCATTCTGTGTTTTACAGACAAAACTTACTATAAAATTACACTAATTTTAAAAGAGAAAGTCTTCTCATTTTTAGTTTAGAAAGTTCAAAATTTTTATAGATGGGTAGTGATAGATTTAATAAATTCATCTCTATAGGTGCCAAGAACAACTTGTTCTACCCTATTCATTCTATTGCGCATATCGTGAGCCACATTGATAGATTCTGGCATTTTCTCTTTCTCATCTGCCTTTCTAATAAATAGTGGTTTATCACTTAAGTGATCTACAACAAAATTAAATGTTCTACGTAAATCTTGAAAAGTAAAAGTGATATTACACTGCTCCTCTATTTTTTTTCGGAATTTTGAAATATTAACAATATGTCCTGTTTTAGACTTCACAGATGGGAACACCCATTCTTCCCTAATTTTCATTTTACGTTTTTTCATTAAATGCCAAAGGAAATCACCCATATAAATTTTATAGCGCTCATTATTATAAGTATTTATAAAAGAGAGGCTACCTTCGTCCAAGTCTAGATCTTCCCAACGTAAACATTCACACTCATTTCTAAAGAGCCCTGTTAAAACAAGTGTTAATAAAAAGTCCTTATTTGTTTCATTTTCTTGGCCCCGACCTTGATATTCAATAATTGCATGGACCCATTTTGTTAAATTTTCTCTATCAATATAATTATTTCGAGGTGGAACCGCTTGCCAAAGTTGTTTCGAATTTAAAAAAGTAACTGGGTTCATCATAGGTATGACTGTTTCTTTATTTTTATCTTGATAATATTTAACCGAAAAACAATAAACAGCTCTCAATACCCGCATAGATAGATTCGCTTTTGCATAACTACTTTTAGATAACTGGACATACTTATCTTCAATCATCTGTTCAGTAATATGAATTAGTTTAAGCTCCCCCCAGTCTACTAAGTATTTTTCTATGACTTCTTTATAGTCAACTAATGTCCTTTCTTTTAGGTTATGGTGATTTATATAAGTCTGGAAAGCTTCATTTAAGTCGGGCTGATAATTTTTCTTATCTAAATTATTTTTTAATATTTTATTATTCTTGATAGTTGAATGTTTGGGATCAGATAAATCTTTTAACTTTTGCTGGGCAAGTATACGTGCTTCTTCGAGTGTAATGTTTTCGTAGTCTCCTAATTTACAACGTATTGATCTACCTTTTACTTTCTTCTCTACAATATAGGTTTTATAGGAATTATTTACACGAATAGCAAAGCCAATAATCTCACTGTCGCGATAAATTGCTGGAATGAGTTTAAGTTGATCGATAAATGGCTTAGTTAGCTTTACTCGTGAAGTGCTCATAAGCTAGAATCCCTATCGCTTGTGATAATTAACAATATAGCAAAATATTTTTCAGGTCTACTGCGCCTACTTTTGAAAAATACTTGTGTTTAATAAAAAAATTGATTAGTATTGCAAGCACTGAAAAGCCTTGAGATTAAAAGCTTTTCTTACTTATAGGGCCTATAGCTCAGTTGGTTAGAGCAGCGGACTCATAATCCGTTGGTCCACAGTTCAAGTCTGTGTGGGCCCACCAAATTCGAACCTCGTAATTCTTTGAGTTATGAGGTTTTTTAATGTCTTCTATTTTCAGAACATTAGATTTTTCGGCCTATTTTGTGGTCCATCCGTTCGATAGTCCGTTGGTCTATCTTCAACATGTAAATGCATTCCCCAATTATCGTTTTCAAGCTCTTCGTCTTTCCACTCGATTTACGATGAAGATGATTTATCTAGGTCATCTAGGCGTAAAGCATGTGGAAAATGAAGAGGCTTGGGGGAATTTGGAGTTTCTGCTGTTTACCTGATTTCTCTTCTCTACATAGCGTGTTTCTGATTAAGGTGTGGTGAGTTTTGCTCGAAAATAGTTTATGCAGAGATCATACTAGGTATATCGTTATTAATAACTACTTAATAAATTGGAATCAATCATTAAAAAATATTCGTGAAACTATCGTATAATTTCTCTGCCTATTATCAATTACTTTTTTATCAAGATCATAAAAATAATGAGAAACTTCATATTTAGAAAAGTCCTCAGGATTTAAAGGATTTTCCGCAAAGGGGTTATGGTAAATTTGTAAACCATCTAGATGAGTCTCGACATGTTTATCATTTGGAACTAAATCAGTTCTTAGCCCTTGTTTAGAATCAAAACGACTTACTCTGACTGTTCCTTCCATGTTTGATTGTACAATTGCCTTAGAAACGGTCGCAGTAGTCGAAAATATAATAGCACTAATTTCTTTATACTTTTGATTCGTAAAAATACCAAGTTCTAGTATTGCCCCATTTTCTTTTGAAATAGTGGGTGTAAATTCTACTTCACACACTAACTCACCAAACTGATTTCTAGTACGCCGCACTCCTTGCCCATATAGTACACGAATTATAGCTTCATTATTTTGTATGAAAAAATTCGGTTGTTCAAATGGTGCTAAAGCAATAATGTACGGATTTCCTTCTACATGTGATAGTGAAGAATAATAATTAAGATATCTTTTATGCTTAGAATTCAATGAATTTAATATACGAATACATGAAAAATTTAGAAAGTTCGAACGGTTCTTTAAATTTCTCTTACTGCTCCACTCGGGCTCTGTATTATCTGCCTTATTAGCAGTAACTGCCTCTATATTTAGAGTACGCCCTGTAATCGTTTTTACTGTAAAATCTGGACTTTGTTCAGAAAAATCAATCTGCATTCCAAAATCTCTAAAGGCCTGAAAAAGATATAACTCCCAGAATGTAGAATTAAACGTACTTTGAAACTCTTTTTTAAATTTATTATCTCTATCTATAAATCCAATAGCCCATTTGTTTATAACCTTTCTAACAGCACAATATTTATCATCTAAAAGTGCTACGAAATTTGGGTTTTTTTCTATCCCGTTAATTTCTGGAAAAAATAAGTCTATGTAACAAGAGTTTTTATCAGTTAGATCATTAGTAAAATATCGACCAAATTTATAGTGAGCTAAAATATACTCAACTATTGAAATACGTAATGAGGCTATAACTTCACTATTTATTTTTTGACTTAATAAAGCTAGACATATATTGACTAAATATTGTTGTGGTCCACCAGGTCCATCAACATCACTCCAACTTCTTTTCATTGCATCTTTATATTCATGATGTTCTATATAGAAAGTAGAAATTCGTTGATGAACGAAATCTACAGGAGAGTTTCTGGCCGCCTCTAATTCTTCTAATATAAATTGCCATGCAACATCTTTTGGGGATTCTTTATTATTGATAATCTCTATCAAATCTTTCACAGCTTTATCAATTATTCGTTGCATTATTTCTTCCGTCTAGATGATCTTTAATATAAATTTTATCAGAAACTTAAAAACAAAATTTTCTAAAATTAGTATCGACTGTATTTAGAATAATTTTAAGGAAATATTATTTTCATGGTCTTTAACCAATAAAGGAGTGACCATGAAAAAATACTCTCCAAAACTAGATATTTTATCTCAAGTCATTGAAGTTCTTCCCTACCCTCAATGCAAATCTATAGCCAAAGCGATTCGAGTCTGTAATGATGATCTACCAACAAAGCTTTGTACTGTTGCTCTTGTATTTATCTAAATGGGAGGAACGCGATGATTATCCTGCCTCAAAGTATCGCACTTTGTTTAATAAAGTGGTTTATATCCGTTCTAGTTGATATGTCTCTGCTATATCAAAAAAACCATGCATTCCAACGGTTAAGATAGCTCCATTTTTTAATAGCTTTTCATCAGAAGGATTTTTTTCTTTTACTGTTTGCCATTCAGGATATTCTGCTTCTTTTAATTTTGAAACTAAAAAACTTTGGTCATTCACATAATCAACTACAGACAATGCATATAAGTAATTATTACTTCTATCTATAAGAAGTGGTGACTGATTTATTTTTAGTGAAACTGTGAGGACTATCTCAGGAATTAAAAGAATTACATCATCTTTAAGTACTTCTAATGGTTCTGAAATTTCAAATTAAGAACTGTTCTAACATATCTAGTACATTCCTCTCCATTATTTATTAAAAGAGGATTATCTTGATATTTAGCTAAAGCATCTTCAGTATAAAAATTTAATAATTCTTCAAGAGTTTTAAATTTTTCCTTATGTTTTGAAAGAATTTGACTATGTTTTTCTTGTGAATCAGAATCAATATGAATTTCTAAATTTAACTCTTTCTGACTTTCTTTTAAAAAGACAGCCTGAGTTCCTTTCGGTTCAACAGTATCAATTGCCTTTTGAATAATTTGGAGGTTTAGATTAATTATTCTACCAGGATTTCCCCATGCCTCATCACTTACCTCTTTAACAACAAATATATTTATACCTTTTGATTGAGCATAGATTTCAGCTCCTTTCTGATATCCTTTTGTTGTAAAAAAAAACCCCTTTTGAAGCATTTAAATCCAGCATCCCTGCATATAAAACATCAATATTTGCTCGTTCAACTTTTTTATTCCAAAGCTTGCATTCGACTAATGTTTTATAGTGATATGGACCATGTGAATGCTCCAATAAAACATCAATTTGTCTTGTAGCACCTGATTGCCCAGTCAAAGTAACGTTATGTTGAACCTTTAGATCTTCACGTTGATGTATATCTTGTATTAATTTTTCAAATCCGCCCCAATCTTTAACTATCTCACTAACTTTCATTTCAAAATCTCCTAATTTTTTAATATTTATGAATAGAACCTAACTCATTTTAAATCACTTATAGCCTTATCTACAATAACTGAGCGAGTGTCTACCAGTGATTGAGCAGTATAAAAAATACCCCTCATATCTTTTTGAAAATAACTATAATCAAATAATTCAGGAGCATTAAAAATATGTTGGAGTATCTATGAGAGTTTCAGAAAAAGTATCTCATTTAATTGAAAAAGGTAAAGGAGTATTAGCATCGCATAAGCCTAATCCTCCAAATGTTATAGGTTTTCCAACTTGTGATACAGGTCTATTCACAACTTGGAAAACACAATCTTTATCATTTCTAGAACGTCAGTTTTCATCAACAAGTCCTTATTACATAGAGTTTCAAGATAAGGTACAACGACCACATAGAGGCTCAATTAGTACTGGAATAGGTGTACTTGAAGCTGTGAGAGAAGAAATAGAATCAGGTGATATTAGTACAGCGTCTGATACTATAAGTCCAATTCAGATAATTCGAAATATATGTGATCGTTTTCATCTAGTAGCTAGACAATTACGTACACGTTATAGTGATAGAGAGACTATTGATATCCAAGATGAATATGATGTTCAAGATCTCTTTCATGCTTTACTTCATTTAAATTTTGAAGATATACGCCCTGAAGAATGGGCACCAAGTAATGCTGGGAAGTCAACAAGAGTAGATTTTCTTCTAAAGTCTGAACGAATTGTAGTGGAAATTAAAAAAACTCGTAGAGGACTTGGCTCAAAAGAGATCGGTAGCCAGCTTATTGAGGATATTCATAGATATCAAACCCATCCTGATTGTGATGCATTGATTTGTTTTGTATATGATCCTGAAGGGCGTATAAATAATCCTAGAGGGCTCGAGGTTGATTTGAATAAAGATACTGATAGTTTAATAGTTCAAACTTTTATTCGACCATAAAGTTAAATTAAAAGTCTCAAGCATACGGTTACAATATTGGTATTTATACACATAGGATATATGAATGACTTAAATAATTTAAAAGATTCATATTTAATTAATTCAATATGAATCTTTTTGAGGTGATTTAAATCTAGGAATTTATTGTCTGAAATTTAAAATATTCTTAACCAATAAGTAGATTAGTTTAATTTGATCTGGTTGAGTAGATCATTAAAATCATCATTTTGATTTAGAAAAGATTGAAACCCGCGTTTCCAAACTGCTGCATTATTCTTTTTAAAGATGGTCCAATCATTCCACTCTTGTTGGTCAGATGGGCATCCAAACACTTCGATACGTAAATCATGAGTTAATGAGATTTCTAAATCACTACCAGTCCCCATTTCACCATCTTTCCAATAACCCACAAAAACAATAGGTGTTTCTGGATTAGCAAGTCGCGCTTCAAGAATCCATTTATTGATATGTAGATCCGCAAGACCTGAACCTATTACGAAAATAACATCTGCTGCCATCGCATCTCTTGAGAATTCAGAATAATAATAAGCATATGGGGTTTGTTGTAATCGCCCCAGTTTTTCTAAACCTGTAATGATAGAGGTTCGTTCAATCGTTGAGCCATCCATACGCGGTACGCCTGAAGCGGTAATAAAAGCATGCCTTAATGCTTCACTGGTATCTTCAAACCATGTGATATCACCAATTTCAATTTCAGGGGTGAAAGGAGGAGGAAAGCCCATATGAACTGAACCGTGTAAGTAAAAAAGACTTGGATCATTCCAGTGTTCAAAAAATGATTTTCCATCAAATAAATTCAAATCACCAAGTTTTCGAGTAAAACCTGTGAAGTACTTCCCTTCAGTTGCTTTATGGATAAAGTTGTCATAATTGGTGGTATAAACTCGGGGGACATACTGTTGCTGAACTTTGTCAAAAAAGTTTTTAAGAGGTGCTAAATCAATCGTGTTAGTGTCACATACCATAGACGCTTGGGTGTAAATAATTTCAATAATCGCTTTTGTTGCGCCTAAGATTTGTATTTGACTAAATGTGTGTTGTGTTTCAAAGAATGGAGCCATGACTGGCGAAAATTTGGCTATGGCCCCTTCAAAGTAATGATGTGCATTCAGCTCATGCAATGCATGATAAATACGTTCAAAGTGTGCATCACCTTCATTTTGATAATATCTTACAAGTGTATCTTTTACGTAGTTATAAACTTCGGTGATACCTTGTTTTTTGAAGTAATCATTATTGTTGATTTTGTCAGTGATATCATTGGTAAATGCACTGGTAATGGGAATGCCATATTCAACGGATGCACCTGCACCCATAACAATTAAAGCTCTTTGATTTGTTGTATTCATTTTAATTTCTCAAGTAGGAAAGAATTTTTAAGCGAATTATTATTGGTGTTTTTATTGCTCAAAGGAAGTAGTTATCTGCTCTTTTTATTTTGCAGTACTATTATTCATTAATTTACGTCAAAAGGAATAAGTGGTGGAATCACATATAATTCCAGCGATATTTCCACCACCTATACCATAGAGCCAATATAATTAGTTGTAAAGTTATCAAGAGACTGGCCTGTTTCTAACCCTAGAACAGGCTTTTTTATGTGCTTACTTATTCGTAGTGGTTTAAGTTGATTGCCGCCAACATACTCTTGTAGCTAAATCAAATGACTAGGATCTTTGCGGTCTATAAAAAATCTTTGCATTTCTGCGGTCTATCTTTGCGGGACGGTAGTAGACAACGGTCTTTTTGAGGTTTTCGTGAGTTCTTTACATAAAAAATAGCTTATTATTCTATACGTAGAAAAACTCACATTTGGCTCATCTTCGTTTTAGAAAAGCCAAAAGCCTTAATTTTCTTACACTTTCAAATTTATTTGCGGTCTCTTTGCCTCTATTCGCTTCAATCATTTCCATGAAATACAAACAATTGTTTTGTATAATAAAAATGAAAGAAACTGTCTCCGCTCATAATCCGTTGGTCCACAGTTCAAGTCTGTGTGGGCCCACCAAATACAAACCCCAAAAACCTATAGTTTTTGGGGTTCTTTAATTTTACGCATCTTAAATTACTGCTGAATATCACTACATTATTCAAAAATTGGTCGCTTAAACTTTAAAAGATCTTTTCCTATTTCCATATTTTTAAACATTCCCTTTAGTATTTATGATTGTTATAAATTATTGAGTTAATTATTTAATATATTCTTAAGCCAGATTCTGTTTAGGAATTGATTTCGAGTTTTCCATTTGAATATCCCAAAACTTTTCCCATAAATCACAATATTCAAGACATAAGTTTTCTAAATGAACATAGTCTTCTTCTGTACAAGCTTGCATCAAAATAAACCATAAATCTTCTTCATGATCATCATCTGCTGCCTCAGCAGTTTCATCTTCGGATACACCATGAACATGGTAATACCCACCGCCCTCAACCTCTATACCAACAGCACTGGTTGCTCTTCGCAAAGGCGGACTATATAAAATAACTTCTTCTTCGGCTACTGCCAGTAAAGCGGAAACAGCTTTATAGTCGTTATAAGAGTTTTCTAAAAATTCTCTTACTTGATGTGCAATGCTGGTTGGTTTATAACTTCGGCGCTCTTCCTCAGTTACCCCAAAATCATTAAGCACATCTTCGAATAATGGATAATGAGCATATTCAGGGTTTCCCTGATAGTAACCATCTCGGTCAGCTCCGGGTCTAAATCCAAACTCATCAAATATATTCAGACTTAAAAGAAAACGTGGGAACATTTTTGCCCCTGCATGCAATCTAGGCTCTAATTGCTTTGTTTGATACTGAGCCATTAATAAAGCATCTGTGAATGTTTGTACGATTGCATGGCGATATTCCAAATGAATACGCTTTAAATTTTCTTTATTAATCTCTCCATTATTTAAAGTTTCAATTGCAGGATGATGAGATACCGGATGCTGCGCAATCTTCGCTCTTAATTGAGTTAAAAAGTTAAGATTTTTATCCCAAAGTTCAGCTGAAATGCTTTGTTTCATCCCTGCGAGTGCCTTTTTCCTAGGATTATTAAAGTTCTCAAATTTTTTAGGCATAATCCACGCTCGTTAAACTTATTAAAGTTCTTTGGTTTTCCATATTTTATTTTAAAAACAAAGAGTTATACCAAAAATAAAACTCCTTTTATCAAAAATCCATATTAGAATTAAAATCATACGAAATCAAATAGAATATTTAAAAAAAGTTAAAAATAATGCTTATTATTTTTATAATATTAACTTGAATCAAATTATGTTTTTGATTATGATCAATTTGATTAAAAATTTAAAATCTATGTAAAGTAATAATTAGTTTTAACTATATGGAACAGTAATGTCAAAAAAAGAAGATATTATAAATACTGCTTTAGATCTTTTTAACCAAATCGGTTATAACGCTACAGGCGTAGATAAAATTATTGCTGAATCAAACGTCGCGAAGATGACTTTCTATAAATACTTTCCTTCCAAAGAAAGTTTAATCATGGAATGTCTACATCATCGAAATATTAATATACAAAATTCAATTTATGAAAAATTAAATTTACATCCAGATGCTGAGCCGCTTGAAAAAATACATCTTATTTTTAACTGGTATATTGACTGGATTAATAGCGAAAACTTTAATGGTTGCTTGTTTAAGAAGGCATTTATTGAAGTATCTAAACAATACACCTCAATTCGTGAACCATTTCAAGAATATACAAATTGGCTTATCAATTTACTCAATAGTTTATTAGTAGAGTTAGATATTAAAGACCCTACTCCGCTTACTCATATCATCATCTCGATTATTGATGGGATTATTATTGATGGAACCATTGATAAAGAATTGATTGATCCTGTAAAAAAATGGAGATATATCGAGTATTTAATTAAAACCGAAAATTCATAGTATTCTTAATATATAAAAGATTACTTTGAATTGATTCATTATATATTTTTCTATTACGGAGTTAAAATATAATATTAATAAATATAAATTTTATTAAATATTTCAATTTAAAAATTAAAATAAATAAAGTTTAACATGTTGATAATTTTCTACCTTTTTAGACCAACTCATATTAGAATTCCGCAACCTTATTGTCTCCCACGTCTCTATGAAAAAGTTTTTAGGCAATTCTATCTTCAAAGCAGTTGGTTGGACCTATGATGTAGATCCTACAATTCTTGAGAAAAAACAAGTTATTATTGGGTTTGAGCATACTTCTAACCTAGATGCGATCTTATCAATCGCTATGTTTCAAATATTAGATTTAAAAATTCATACGCTAATTAAAAAAGAGCTTTTTAAAGGGCCAATGAAGCCCATACTTGAAAAACTAGGTGGTATTCCGGTAGACCGTAAAGCAAGCAAAGATATTGTGTCTCAAATGGTCGAGAAATTTCAAAATAATGATACTTTTAATTTAGTGATTGCCCCCGAAGCAACTCGTGCAAAAGATGGATCTGAGCGTAAGCCTATTCGTACAGGTTTCTGGCATATTGCAAAAGCTGCGAATGTTCCAATTGTACTTATGTATGCAAATGCAAGAACAAAGAAAGGTGGTATTTTAGGTAAGATTTACCCTTCCGATTTGCAAAAAGATCTTGAAACAATTAAAGAACTTTACGCGCAATATGATATTGATGTGAAGATTAACTAATTTGTTCTGTAACAACTTTAGGGACTATTTTTTATTTAAATTTAGGACTTCTAAGCTTACTTAATTGGTTAACAAAACATAGGACAACAGTTTTCAAGAAAACCATGCCTATGATAATATTCTGTCACTTTTGCATTTTTTAATTTTTGGAGTTCACTTCCATGGCGGGTCATTCTAAATGGGCCAATATTAAGCATCGTAAAGCTAAACAAGATGCAAGTCGCGGTAAAGTTTTTACTAAATATATTCGTGAAATTGTGACTGCTGCCAGACTTGGTGGTGGAGATGCTGCTAGCAACCCTCGCCTTCGTGCTGTTGTCGAAAAAGCACTTTCTGTCAACATGACACGTGACACCATTAACCGTGCAATCCAACGCGGTGTTGGTGGTGAAGACAATGACGATTTAAAAGAAGTAACTTACGAAGGTTATGGTGTTGGTGGTGTTGCTGTCCTTATTGAAACAATGACAGATAACCTTAACCGTACAGTTCCAGATGTACGTCACTGCTTTAGTAAAACCAATGGTAACTTAGGAACTGCGGGTTCTGTATCTTACCTATTTACTAAACGTGGCGAAATTACTTTTGAAGATGTGTCTTTAGAAGACAAAATCATGGAAGTTGCTTTGGAAGCAGGTGCAGAAGATATTGAAGTTTCAGAAGATGAAATTTTAGTTATCACCTCACCAGAAACTTTTGGTGAAGTTCAAGATGCTCTTGCTGCTGCAGGTTTAAAATCTGATAACGCAGAAGTTGTAATGAGCCCATCAACAAAAGCTGAAATTACAGATATTGACCAAGCAAAACAAATTCTTAAAATGATCGATATGTTTGAAGATCTTGATGATGTACAAAACGTTTATACAAATGTTGAATTCTCAGATGAAGTTTTAGCTCAATTAGATGCTTAAACCAAACATTGAAATTAAAAAACGCACCGATTGGTGCGTTTTTTTATAGTTTATTTAATAAGTTATAACAGTTAAACACATTGTACTCTTTAATGACAAAACTCGAATGTAGAGCAACCACATTGTCAATTTTACCAATACGTCTTAATAAAATTTCGCTGTAGTCATCCATATTACGTGCCACTAATTCAAGAATAAAATCAGCACTTTGACCCGTCACTAAAAATGCATTTGTAACTTCAGGAATCGCTTCAATTTCAGAAAGAAATTTATCGAAGGTCTCACTATCATGTTTACTTAAAGAGACTTGTAGCAAAATATGCAAGGTAAAACCCAATTTGCTAAAGTTAATTTCTCTTTTAAGCTGCCCCATGACATTAGCTTCAATCAAATGCTTAATGCGGCGATGAACAGAGCTAACTGAAAGATTAATCCGTTCTGAGAGCTCATTCAAATTCAGGTCTTCATGAGACAAAATTTCCAGAATTTGTTTATCAAAACGGTCTAACTCCATTCTTTTCTCCAATCAGCTCTCTTTTAGGTTAACAGTATATCCTAAAGCTAAGTCTACTTTAAAAATCAAACTCAATTAAAAAAAGAATTAAGCTTTACTTCAATATCTTGAGTCAACACTGTGCCTGTTAACTGTGCAGTGGTATGACGTTTATAGCGCATTTGCAATCGTTTATCGCCTTATATCTCTTCAACATTTTCCTTACCGCCTCAAAGAAAGACCATCGCATCTTAGAAACCCTACAGTTTCTTTAATAAAATCAATAACTTTATATAATTTTAAAAAGTTGGCACTGTTTTTGTTATGCACATATGGGAAAACTTTATCCGATGTGGGGAATGCTTGTGAAAAAAATCAAAACTTTAGTTCTTGCGATGAGTACTGTCAGCCTAACAGGTGTAGTTATGCCTGCTCACGCGGCTACTGATGCAGAAGTTAATGCTTTACGTGATGAAGTAAAGGAGTTGAAACAACTCGTCCAGAAACTATCTGATCAACAAAAAACAGTTTTATCGGTTAGTGCTCCAGCAACAACTCCCGTAGCACCAGCTACTCCTCCTGTATCAAAACCAGGTTGGATGGCAATGACGGATGGACAAACCCAAGTTAAGCTTTATGGTAGTGTCCGCGCAGATGCAACCTATGACTTTAAAGGTTCAAATAGCAGCATTTCAAATGGCGCTAACTATCCATTAAATAAAGATGATCCGAAACAAGACTCACTAAATGTATCTGCTGCAACTTCAAGAATTGGTCTAGACATCACTCGACCTACTCAGTACGGAGATTTAACTGGAAAAATTGAAGCCGATTTCATGGGTGGAAATGGCGATAATGGTAATGGTACCTTCCGTGTTCGCCATGCTTATATGTCTTTAGGAAAATGGTTAGCTGGTCAAACGACCTCACCTTTTGTAAATACAGATACATCACCAGAAACAGTAGATTTTAATGGTGCTATTGGTACAGGAACAACACGTACTGTACAAGTCCGTTATACTCAGCCGATTGATGCACAACAAAAAATATTAGTTGCTTTAGAAGGCGGCGATGTTGAAAAAGCTGGTAACGCTGCTGGTGGAAGCCGCTTTCCTGCTTTAACAGCACGATATGATTTTAAAACTACAGATAATAAAGGCCTATTACAATTACATGGTCTTGCTCATGAAAACCGTGTAGCTCCCAAAGATAGCACTTCTGAAGAAAAATTTGGTTGGGGTGTCGGTATAGGTGGTAAATATGATTTAACGCCTCAAGATAGCTTGGTTGCTAATTACTATCATGTTAAAGGAGATGGCCGCTATTTACTTTATAGCAACTCAGCTTATGCCTATGACACAACAACTCAGGATATTAATTTAGCTGAATTTGATAGTGCAGTTATCGGCTATCAACGTAAATGGAGCCCTATCCTCCGCTCTACCTTTGCAATAGGCGGTATTCAATATAAAGATGATAGCATCTATGCAAATAGCAATTTAACCAACACCAGCTATAACAAAGAAATTTATAATGCACTGGTTAACCTAATTTGGAACCCTGTTAAGAACATTGACTTAGGTGCAGAATATACTTATGGCCAGCGCAAAACATTTGCAGATGATAAAGGTGATTACTCCCGCATAAATTTATTAGCAAAATATAGTTTCTAAAATCTGGATGTAAAAAAAGAGCCTTTCAAAAGGCTCTTTTTTTATTAATGGTATTAGTGCATGGCTTGAATTTTCTGTAAGAAAAGTTTAGCGCGCTCATGACGAGCCTCTAAATTATCAAAAAATTCATTGGTTGGACAATCTTCAAGAATTTTCCCTTCATCCATGAAAATTAAGCGGTTAGATACGCGTTTAGCAAAGCCCATTTCATGGGTCACACACATCATGGTCATACCTTCATGAGCAAGTTGCACCATAACTTCAAGAACTTCACCTACCATTTCAGGGTCGAGTGCCGAAGTAGGTTCATCAAACAACATACAGACTGGGTCCATCGATAATCCGCGAGCAATTGCAACGCGTTGCTGCTGCCCACCAGAGAGTTGACCTGGGAATTTATCTTTATGAGCAAGTAACCCAACGCGTTCTAAATACTTAAGCCCCTTTTCACGCGCTTCAGCAACTGAACGCTTTAACACTTTAACTTGAGCAATGGTTAGATTTTCCAAAACAGTCATGTGTGGGAAAAGTTCAAAATGCTGGAATACCATTCCTACACGTGAACGGAATTTAGCAAGATCCGTTTTGGGATCTTTCAGAGAAACTCCATCAACAATAATATCGCCTTGTTGAAATGGTTCTAACGCATTTACTGTTTTAATGAGTGTTGATTTTCCTGAACCAGATGGCCCACAAACAACAACGACATCACCTTTTTCAATACTCGTCGTGCAATCTGTTAAAACCTGAAAATCACCATACCATTTAGAGATATGTTGGATGTCTATCATTGGCATTTAAAATCTCCAATTAGCGAATGATGGCAATTTTTTTCTGTAAACGTTTGACTAATTGCGATAGCACAAACGAGCTACAGAAATACACCACAGCGACGATTAAATAGAATGTTGCTTTCGTTTCAGGACCATAGGTATTAGCCAATGTATCTGCACGACCTAAGAAGTCTGGTGCACTAATCACATAAACTAATGACACGTCTTGAAAGAGAATAATAGTTTGAGTGAGTAATACTGGGAGCATATTACGGAAGGCCTGCGGTAACACCACATAACGCATGGATTGCCCATAGGTAAACCCTAAAGCGTAGCCTGCATTGACTTGACCTTTTGAAATAGACTGAATACCGGAACGTACAATTTCCGAGAAAAATGCAGCTTCAAAAATAGCAAAAGTCACTACACTCGAAAATAATGGCCCCCAATAAGTATCAGATTGAAACTCAAATATTTTCGGCAACAAAAAATAGAAAATAAAGATGACCTGAATTAATGGGATACCACGAAACAGATCGACATAAAATTTCGCAAAGTTACTTGCAATGGTGCTGTTAGATAAACGCATCATTGCTAATGGAGTTCCAATCAGGATCCCCCCCATCATCGCAAGCACCGTTACTGTAAGCGTGAAGATAAAACCTTCTTTTAATGCAGCAATAACATCAGGGTTATGTAATAGAGAAAAATCCATATTTATTTTCCTCCCGAACCTAAACCTGGTACAGCCATGCGTTTTTCAATCCATGCCATCACAAATTTAATTGTGTAGGTAATGATTAAATAAACCGGTGTAGACAGAATAAGAATAATAATGTCCTGAGAAGTTTCTTCTCGCATGGTTTTAGTATAAGCAAAGAAGTTCAAAACGCTTAGTGCATATAGAACTGCCGAGTTCTTGAAGACGTTCATTGCTTCTGAAGTAATGGTTGGCCATACCGTACGGTATGCAACTGGTAAAATCACATAACGATAACTTTGCGCTGTTGTGAAACCCATTGCAGAAGCTGCAAATTTTTGTCCACGAGAAACCGTGTTAATCCCCGCTCTTACATGCTCAGAAACACGTGCTGCGGTATATAAACCCAAAGCAAAAACACCAATAACAGCAGGATGATGATTTAAAATATTTTTCCACCAACCACCTGCTACGACGTCCCCACTTCCGGCACTTAAACTATCTGGTAAGAACTCTGGGAATACAAAAGCCCAGAAGAATAACTGTACAATTAAAGGAATATTACGGAATATTTCGACATAACAGTTGCCGATAAAAGCAAGCGGTTTATTGGGTAAAGTACGAATTACCCCGAGGAGAGAACCTAATAAAAATGCGATAAGAAAGGCTACAACGGCAGTCCATACCATAGTAAAGACACCAGAACCTAACATTTGTAACCATGTGGGCGCCTCAGAATAGGCATTGTAGCTAGAGCTACCAATGACTTTACAAACTGATTCTGCCCATGCGGCTTTATCGACACCATATTCATTAGACTCCGCACAGAATATAGTCCAGTTTAGCGAGCCGACTGACATGTTTGCCCCTTAAATGAATATCTTAGAAAATAGACCACTTGTGCAAATGAAGTTTTACACTTGCACAAGTAAATTTAGGACAAAAGGATCTGGTTAGATTCCTGCATCTGTTGGGTGAGCTTTAAGTTTTTTGTAAGATGAACTTGGTTGCATGTTCAAATTAGTATTTTTTGGTGGGATTGGTGATAAGAACCATTTCTTATATAAAGCGTCCATTTGACCAGTTTTCCATAAATTATTTACGGTACGGTCAGCAATTGCTTTAAATTTTGGATCATCTTTTGCAATCATGATGCCATAAGGTTCTGATGAAAGTACTGGCCCTACAATTGCGAATGCTTTTGGTGTAGATGACTTGGCAATTAGACCAGCTAAGATATTGTCATCCATTACAAATGCTGCAGCACGGCCAGATGCCATCATGGCAAATGAGTCAGAATGATCTTTACCATAAATGTTTTGTACATTAAGTGACTGACCTTTTTCATTCATTTTAATGTACTTGTCTGATGTTGTACCTTGAGTCGTTACAACTGCTTTACCATTTAAATCAGCTAGACTCTTAATACCAGAGTTTGCTTTAACAGCCATACGCACTTCTGTTGCATAGTAGTTCGTTGAAAAACCAACTTGCTGCTGACGCTGTTTAGAGTTTGTAGTGGTACCACATTCCATATCAATATTGCCGGCTAAAAGCTCAGGAATACGTGTTGATGAAGTTACTGCCTTGTATTCAACTTTTAAACCAGGCATTTTCAATTCTTTTTTAATATCATTTGCGAACTGGTTACAAATGTCGACTGCATAACCTACTGGTTTACCTCCAACAACGTATGAAATTGGGTCGGATGATTCTCGGTGACCAATAACGATTTTTCCAGTACTTTTAATTTTAGCTAATGTATCTGCTGCCTGAATTTGAGAAGTAGCACCAACCGTACAAAGCATAACTGTTGAAACAATGAGAGAGGTTGCAGAACGTTTCATAAGAACTCCTTGATGATCATTCTCTCTATTTGTCTAAAGAATCATTCTTATAGAGAAATAGAGCGATTTATTATTAAATTGCAATTATCGAGCCAACTTTTCCAAGCAGGACTCCATCCATTTGCTTCACTTATTATTCATCTGTTTCGCAGAATTAATACCTTTAAAACTGCTCACATGTTTCTACTTTAATCTAAGTTTTAATCTTCTGTCTATTATTAAGCTCATCTATTTACACTTAAATGTGGCAATTATTGATTACAATGTAAACACATGCACAATAAAGTGGCTTAAATTTTTCTAAAAACTGTTTTTAGAAAAAGATTACTATTTTGATAAAAAGAAAAATTAAACTTATTAAACAGTTAGACCGAAGCAGATTATTTTTCTAAAAAAGAAGATAAAGCATCAAAATAATATTTATAAATGTTTTAATAAAATCCATTTATAAAATTGATAGTAATATTTTTACAATTAAAATGTTTTTGGGAATATGAGAAAAAAGGCCCGATTTATTTCGAGCCTTTTTATAAAACCTATAGATTAAATGCCTCGCCAATCAACTCGCGCATTTCTTTCAGTTTGATAAATTCTTAAAACATATTGTCCAAGCGGCAAATCAAGTAAACTTTTTTGATAATTTCTCCACTCTGGCGACACCTCTTCATCCTCTTCGGGTTCCCATGGTGTACCTTTTATTTCTAATAAAGGTGCAAGCATAGAACAAACCGAAATATCAGCGAGACTCAAGCGTTCGCCAACCATATAACGTGCTTGGTTTTCAATGAGGTACTGATTCAACTCACTGATGAGTTCATCCATACGTTTTTTTGACTGGCTCACCACTTCCCCTTCAAGCTTATAGTTCTTCTTTACTAAAGTCTTGAGGAAAGGTTTTGATATTTTTTCAAACTGGCGCAAGTAACCCTGTTCACCCATCATAATCTCTAGAGCATGGTCGCCGTGGGCTAAAGTATGGGCAAGTGCCCAACGACGTACATGTACACCCAGTTCATCTGCCAAACTATCAATCTTAAGTGTTTGCTGTCTAAGTTGCTCATCTCGGCGTAAAAGTGCATGTTCTGGATAGGTATCATCCAGATAAAGCGCAATTTTAGTTGATTCAGCAATCCAGCGATGGTCATCTTTCAAAATTGGCAATAAATTTTGCCCTGTTTTGAGTTGTGCAAAAGCACGATGAAAGCCAGGAATCAAATTATGTGCAACGTAATCAAGTTCTTTATGGTCTAACAACCAGCGAGCTTTTTCACAATAATGAGATAAAGGAAACTGATACAAAACCCGCATAAAATCTCCACGTTTATTTTTATTTGACTATTCGTACAAAAATCGTCTTCGGTAAATAGATACTTTAGAAGCTATTTTTAATGAAAACAATGGATATTGTGCTCATTTTTCACTGACAGTTAGGTCTATATTTTTTATATCTTTTTTTACCGTACTTATAGCTCTTTTTCATATTAAAACTACTTTAGTAATTCATTTTGCAAACAAAAAGCATAATTATTTGATTTTTAATACATTTCCATATCTATATTTATCTATTAAAAATCAAAAAAAGTGCTTTGCATTTTTATTCATAAGCTGAGCATAAGTCCTCGTTTAGTGGAAAAATATTTCTTTTGTAAGGTAATGACAGCAATACAAGGTGTCATTATGTCTAATTCTCTATCTAAAACGACGGGATACGTCCAAGTCATTCAAAATGATCAACAAGCGATTAATGCCGCTTATCAAGTGGCTGATTTTGCTTTAGAGGGTCGTAATACACGTGATCAACAACGCTTATTGCCGCATGAGCAAATCGAAAGCTTTAGCCAAAAAGGTTTAGGCGGAATTCGCATCACAAAAAAATACGGCGGTGCATTTGTTTCCAATAAAACTTTGGCTCAAGTTTTCCGTATTTTAAGTAAAGGCGATGCCAATGTTGGTCAAATTCCACAAAATCAGATTAGCCTGTTAAACCTCATCGAAATCTTGGGTACAGAACAACAAAAACAATTTATCTTTTCAGAAATATTAGCAGGCAAACGTCTTGCTAACGGCGGTCCAGAGCGTAATACACATGACTCAAAAACACTAAAAACAACGCTTACCATTGAAAACGGTAAATACATTTTAAACGGTGAAAAATTTTATTCGACTGGAACAAGTTTTGCGCATTGGCTCGCAATTAAAGCGGTTCATCCCGAAGGTCATGTTGTTTTAGTCATTGTTAACCGGGAGGCTCAAGGTATTGAAGTCATTAATGACTGGAATGGTTTTGGGCAACGTACGACAGCGAGCGGCACAGTTAAATTAAATCATGTTGAAGTTAATCCTGAGCTTATTTTTGATGAACGTTTATTAACACAGGTTCCTACTTATCGCGGTGCTTATTCACAGCTATTACAAGTAGCGATTGATGTCGGTATTGCAGAAGCTGCTTTTGAAGATACTTTATCGACTATTCATAAAGCACGTCCAATTATTGATGCAAACGTTGAAAAAGCCAGCTTTGAACATTACACCCTGCAAGAGGTAGGTAAGTTAAATATTTTGCTCGATGCTGCAATTTTACTGCTTGATGACGCTGCTGAATATTTAGATGAACTTGACCAACTTGAAACTGTGACTGATGAACAAGTAGCTAAAGCTTCAATTTTGGTTGCTGAAGCAAAAGTCTATGCCAATGATGCTGCCCTACAAATCTCTGAAAAACTACTAGAGCTAGGTGGTAGTCGTTCAAGCTTAAGCCAACATAATTTAGATCAACATTGGCGAAATGCCCGTGTACATACCTTACACGACCCTGTTCGCTGGAAATTACATGCCATTGGCAATTATTACCTTAATGGTCATTTCCCTGCCCGTCATGCCTGGATTTAAGGAGCAATTGTCATGACTTCATATCAATCGGTTCAAACTAAACAAACATCGGCATCTGGCCAAGCGCACATTATTCAAAATGATGCTGAAGCATTAGAAATTGCCAAACAATTTGCTGAGCAATTTAAAAAAACCGCAGTTGAGCGAGACGCTAAACGAATTTTACCGTATACCGAAATTGATGCTTTGAGCCAATCTGGTCTTTGGGCAATTACAGTGCCAAAGCAATATGGCGGTGCTGAAGTTTCAAGTCATACTGTTGCTAAAGTGATTGCACTTTTAAGCGGTGCAGATGGTTCAATCGGACAAATTCCACAAAATCATTTCTATGCTTTAGAAGTATTGCGCAATACGGGCACAGAAGCTCAAAAACAACGTTTATACGGCGAAGTTTTAAATGGCACTCGCTTTGGTAATGCACTTGCTGAGTTTAAAACCAAAACTTCAACTCATAAACAAACCAATATTCGCCCTCACGAAAATGGATATCTCATTCAAGGTGAAAAGTTTTACTGCACAGGAAGTTTATTTGCTCACCGTATTCCAACCTTAGTTTTAGATGATGCAGGCCGAGAATATTTAGCCTTTGTAAAAAGTGGTTCACAAGGATTAAAACTTGTTGATGACTGGTCTGGCTTTGGGCAGAAAACCACAGGTAGCGGTACAGTTAAATTTGATCAGGTTTTTGTAGATGCAGATGATGTTATTCCTTTTGATACTGCATTTTTACAACCAACCTTAGTGGGCCCTTTTGCCCAAATTATGCATGCATCAATTGAAGTAGGCATTGCACGTGCAGCCTTTGAAGAAAGCTTGCAAAGAGTGCATCAGGCCCGCCCATGGATTGATTCAAATGTAGAAACAGCAAACCAAGATCCTTTAACAATTTATGAATTAGGACGCATTGCTGTAGATGTACGGGCAAGTGAAGTGTTATTAAAACAAGCAGCTCAATCAATTGATGCCGCAAAAATTGAAACCACACCTGAAAGCATTGCAAAAGCTTCAATTGATGTGGCCAAAGTGCGTGCTCATAGTACTGATATCGCACTCAAAGCATCGTCTAAGCTGATTGAACTTGCAGGAAGCCGTGGTAGTCAGTCACAAGATGGTCTAGACCGTTTCTGGCGCAATGCGCGTGTACATACGTTACATGATGCCGCACGATGGAAATATTACTTTATTGGGAACTATGTTCTTAACGGTGTTCTACCACCTCGTCGGGGGACATTGTAATGGCAGATTTCAAAGCAAAAGAAATTTTATTAAACGCCTTTGACATGAACTGTGTTGGTCATATCAATCATGGCTTATGGACACATCCACGTGATGAATCACACCGCTTTAATGAACTGAGCTATTGGACAGAACAAGCCAAAATCTTAGAAAGTGGTTTATTTGATGGTTTGTTTATTGCGGACATTACAGGTGTCTATGACGTCTATCAAAATGGTATTGATTTAACTTTAAAAGAGTCCATTCAGCTTCCGAGCCATGATCCATCTACACTTATTTCAGCTATGGCAGCAGTCACTCAAAACTTAAGTTTTGGAGTCACTGTAAATTTGAGCTATGAGCATCCTTATCAATTTGCCCGCCGCTTTGCGAGTCTCGACCATTTAACTCAAGGTCGTATTGGCTGGAATATTGTGACAGGTTATCTAGACAGTGCCGAACGCTTAGTTGGTCAAAAAGGTTTAAAAGACCACGATGCTCGCTATGAACAAGCCGAAGAGTTTTTAGAGCTCTGCTATAAATATTGGGAAGGTTCATGGGAAAACGACGCAGTTAAAAAAGATAAAGTACAGCGTGTTTTTACAGATCCATCTAAAGTTCACACCATTCACCATCACGGAAAATATTACCAAAGTGAAGGGGTATTTCAGGTATCTCCTTCTGTGCAACGCACCCCAACACTATTTCAAGCAGGTGCTTCACCAAAAGGCATGCAGTTTGCGACTCGTCATGCTGAGTGTGTATTTATTGGCGGTGACAAACCCGAAAAAATACGCGAACAAGTGAAAAAGATTCGTGATCTTGCAGAACAACAAGGCCGTTCAGCGGATGACATTAAAGTCTTTGTCGGTATAACCGTTGTTGTTGCCGAAACACATGATCTGGCCGTACAAAAACTTAATGAATATCGTCAATATGCAAGTCCTGAAGCAGGCCTCGCACATTATGCGAGTTCAACAGGCATTGACTTAAGTAAATTTGCCGACGATGAAGCGATTCCTTACCAAAAAAGTAACAGTATTGTTTCGATTACCGAAAAATTTAAAGAGCAACAAATCACGAAAAATGACTTAAAAGCTCAGCATGTTTTAGGTGGTCGTTATCCCCTCATCGTGGGTAGTGGCGAAGAAGTTGCTGAATACTTAATTCATCTTTTAGATGAGACCGATATTGATGGCTTTAATTTGACACGTACAGTTGCACCTGAGTCTCACCACGACTTTATTCGCTTGGTCATTCCTGAGCTACAACAACGTGGTCGCTATAAAACTGCATATAAAACGGGTTCATTACGGAACAAAATTTTTAATCGGGGTGATCAATTACCAGAACAGCACCCTGTTCAAGCGTTCCGATGTAGTCCCTATAACAACAGCAAAAACCTAACAAAAATTGAAGAAATAATCGCTTAAATTTGGAGATAGACATGGCTCAAACAGCCTCAAAAAAATGGCTAGGCGTAGGCTTAGTCGTTGTAGTGCTTTTTATTGCTTTATTCTTATGGAATAAACATCGTCAAAGTGGCTCAAATGAACTTGTGATTGGTATTAGTCCACCATTTGCAAAACCTTTACAAGCTGCTGCCGATGAAGCAAAGAAACAAGGTTTAAATGTAAAACTGGTTGAGTTTTCTGACTGGAACACACCAAACATTACCTTAAATCATGGGGATATTGATGCGAACTTTTTCCAGCATCAACCTTTCTTAGACAATGCAATTAAAGAAACTGGCTTTAAGTTAAAGGCATTTGCAGTAGGTGCTGCATCACATGTGGGACTTTACTCAAAAAAGTATAAAAGCTTAGATGAATTGCCACAAAACGCACGCGTAGTCATCCCAAATGATCCAGTGAATCAAGGTCGTGCTCTACTACTTTTACAGCAAGCTAAATTAATTACGCTTAAAGATTCAAACAATCATTTATCTGCACTTAAAGATGTTGTTTCAAACCCTAAAAACTTGCAATTCATCGAGGTTGAAGGACCACAAACTGCTCGTGCAATTGATGATGTTGACTTGGCTTTTGGCTACCCACACTACTTACGCTTAGCAAAAACAGCTGACCCTAATAGTGCGCTTTTACTGGATGACAATACCAATAAACGTTATGCCATTTTGTTTGTAGTACGTGACGACTATCAAGATAAGGGCGACAAATTAAAGAAATTTGTTGAGATCTATCAAAACTCACCAAAAGTTAAAGCTGTGTTAGATGCTGAAATTGGGCCAAAACTTTGGTTCCCTGGCTGGAAGTAATAACGGAAAGATTATGGCGATTCAGTTCAAACAGCATAAGCCTTGGTTACTCGGAATTACGATTGTTATCGTAGTTCTGGGCCTTGTCGGTTACCGCTATATTAAAAATAAACAAGCCGATGATGTTTTAACGATTGGCATTAGCCCACCGTATGCTGAATTATTACAAAGCGTTGCCAATGAAGTAGAAAAGCAAGGCGTTCATGTCAAACTCGTTGAATTTTCTGACTGGCGAGCACCAAATGTTGCCGTACAAAACGGTGATATTGATGCAAACTTTTTCCAGCAAAGCGTATTTCTACGTAATGCTGTTAAAGAAACTGGCTATGACTTACACGCATTTGGTGTGGGTTCAGGAAGTCATGTGGGTTTATATTCAAAAAAATATAAATCACTTAAAGACTTACCTTCAAATGCACGTGTTGCTATTCCAAACGATCCGGTCAATTTAGCCCGTGCTTTAATTTTATTGCATCGTGCTGGCTTAATTCAGCTTAAAGATATTAATAATGAACTTTCAACTACTCAAGACATTATTGCTAATCCGAAACAGCTGAGCTTCGTTGAAGTTGAAGGACCACAGACAGCACATGCATATAACGATGTCGATTTAATTTTCGGCTTCCCTCACTACTTAAAAATGGCAAAGGTAACCGACCCACATAGCGTATTATTTTTAGATCCAATCGATAAAAAATATGCAATTTTGTTTGTGACCCGTCGCGATTATCAAGATAAAAACCAAAAACTTGCAACCTTTGTTAAAGCATTCCAGAACTCAAAACAAGCACAAGATATTCTGGATAAAGACTTTGGCCAAGGTATGTGGTTTCAAGGCTGGAAATAAGGAGAATGACGATGGTGAGTTTTGGATCACAAGTTGATTTTTCTCTACCCCATATCAAAATTCGTGGTTTAAATAAGTTTTACCAATCGCAGGGTCAAAAACTGCATGCTTTAAAAGAGATTAACCTTGATATTCCTCAAGGTAAGATTTTAGGCATTATTGGAAAAAGTGGTGCGGGAAAATCTTCCCTACTCCGCACTTTAAATGGCTTAGAACAAGTAAATACAGGCAGTATTCATATTCATCAACAAAACATTGCTGAATTGAGTCATGCCAAGCTTATTCAAACTCGCCAACGAATTGGAATGATTTTTCAACATTTCAATTTGATGTCTGCAAAAACGGTCTGGGAAAATGTGGCATTGCCCTTAAAAGTTTCCAATTACAACAAAGCAGATATCGATGAGCGTGTAAATGAAGTTCTGGCACTCGTAGGTCTTGCAGATAAGTCTGGTCATTATCCATCACAACTTTCGGGCGGACAAAAGCAACGTGTCGGTATCGCACGTGCACTTGTCCATCATCCTGAAATTTTACTGTGTGATGAAGCCACCTCAGCACTTGACCCAGAAAGTACCGCTACTATTTTGGCTTTACTTAAAAAGATTAATCAGGAACTTGGTCTAACGATTGTACTCATCACACACGAAATGCAGGTCATTCGAGAAATTTGTGATCAAGTTGTGGTGATTGACCAAGGTGAAATTGTAGAGGTTGGGCAAGTCTGGTCTGTATTTTCACGACCAGAGCAACAAATTACTCAAGAATTGTTAAACCTTGAGCAGATCACTCTGCCTTTTGAAATCAGTCCTCTACCCGATGAAGATTCAACTCATATTATTGTAAAACTGAAATATGAAGCTGAAGCACATCAAGTACCCGATATACAAGAGATACTTGCTAGATTTAAAGCACCCGTCAATTTATATCAAAGTCAGGTCGATACCATTCAAGGGCACATTATTGGTTCACTTTTAGTCGGTATTCCTAACGTAGAAATTGATATTTCATCTATACGACAAGATGCATCAACTGCAATTGCACAATTTGAGGTACTTGGCTATGCACGACCAGCTCATTGATTTATTAATTACTGGAACTGTAGATACCTTACTCATGGTAGGTGCATCTGCATTTATTGCTTTTTTAATTGGCTTACCGATTGCTGTTGTTTTAGTCAGCACTTCTGAGCACGGCATTCATCCGTCACAAAAGATTAATCAAGCTTTGGGTTGGGTCATCAACATTACTCGTTCTGTACCCTTTCTAATTTTAATGGTCGCTCTGATTCCATTAACTCGCTGGATTGTCGGGACAAGTTATGGGGTCTGGGCAGCCGTTGTTCCGCTGACTATTGCTGCAATTCCTTTCTTTGCGCGTATTGCAGAAGTCAGCTTACGTGAAGTCGATCAAGGCTTAATTGAAGCAGCACAAGCCATGGGTTGTAACCGTAAACAAATTATTTGGCATGTACTTTTACCCGAGGCTTTACCGGGTATTGTGGCAGGCTTTACCGTGACTATTGTGACTATGATTAACTCATCAGCAATTGCAGGGGCCATTGGTGCAGGTGGCTTAGGAGACATTGCTTATCGATATGGTTATCAACGTTTTGATATGCAAATTATGTTAGCTGTAATTTTAGTGTTGATTGTTTTAGTCATGTTAGTACAAGCGACTGGTGATGCATTAGCCCAGCAACTTGATAAACGTAAAGTTTAAAAGCAATACAACCCCGCTCTAGCCATGACTTTGTCATGGCTTTCATGTAAAATCAGCGACAATTTTTAATTTACACATTTGTGAGTGGTTTTCATGGGTTTTAATTGCGGTATTGTTGGTCTGCCAAACGTAGGGAAATCTACCCTTTTCAATGCATTAACGAAAGCAGCGATTGCAGCGGAAAACTTCCCTTTCTGTACCATTGAACCAAACACAGGTATTGTTCCTGTACCAGATCCTCGTTTAGACAAACTTGCTGCGATTGTTAAACCACAGCGTATTTTGCCAACTACAATGGAATTTGTGGACATTGCAGGTCTTGTTGCTGGTGCATCAAAAGGTGAAGGCTTGGGTAACCAGTTCCTTGCTAACATCCGTGAAACTGATGCGATTGCTCATGTTGTACGTTGTTTCGAAGACGAAAACGTAATTCACGTAAATGGTAAAATTGATCCATTAGATGACATCGCAACCATCAATACTGAACTTGCGCTTGCTGATCTTGAAACTGTTGCTAAAGCAATTTTACGTTTAACTAAAGTTGCTAAAGGCGGTGACAAAGAAGCTGTTGCAACTAAAGCAGTTTTAGAGAAAATCCAACCTTTACTTGACGAAGGTAAACCAGCTCGCGCGGCTGATTTGTCTGATGACGAGCGTAAATTAGTTCGTGGTTTTGGTTTAATGACTTTAAAACCAACCATGTATATTGCAAACGTTGCTGAAGATGGTTTTGAAAACAACCCCCACTTAGACGCAGTTAAAAAACTTGCGGCTGAAGAAAACGCAATTGTTGTTCCTCTTTGCAACCAGATCGAAGCTGAAATTTCATTATTAGAAGATGAAGATCGTGCTGAATTCTTAGAAGCAATGGGTATGGAAGAACCTGGCTTAAATGTGGTTATTCGTGCAGGTTATGCGCTTTTAGGTTTACAAACTTATTTCACTGCCGGTGTACAAGAAGTACGTGCTTGGACAGTAAAAGTTGGTGCAACTGCTCCTCAAGCGGCTGGTGTAATTCATACTGACTTCGAAAAAGGCTTTATCCGTGCTGAAGTTGTTGCATATGATGACTTCGTACAATACAACGGTGAAAACGGCGCTAAAGAAGCTGGTAAATGGCGTTTAGAAGGTAAAACTTACGTTGTTCAAGACGGCGATGTAATGCACTTTCGTTTTAACGTATAAGTTAAAGCTTAAGAAAGAAAAAGCCCCAATGTGTTGGGGCTTTTTTTATTGTTAATGACTTAAATCCATCGCCTCTCGTTTACTACGCGCCTCTTGTAAAATACGCGCATGCAAAGGCTTTCTAAAACCCAGCATAAATATAAATTCTGCCAATACAAATAATGGCCCTATCGCAAGTCCTATTACATCATCAACAAAAGCAGGTTTTTTCTTTTCAAAATAATGTCCAACAAACTGAAAGACCCAACCCACTACAAAGAAACCAATACTTGCCGCTAACCATTGTCCTAAAGAAAGCTCGGCAATTTGGCTTGCCAATGGATACACAGCAACTAAAATAATCAGCATGAGTAAACCAAATACTTTATCTAAAATGAAGTAATAGATCGTACTAACTGCAATCAACACCATAGCTAAAGTCAGTTTAAAACTGCCAATATCAACTCCAGCTCTCACTGTTAAACATAAAATTGAAAATACAATAAGTGGAATACCAACAAAATGCGTCAAAATATTCTTATGATTTAAGTGGTAAGCCGCATATTTGCTAAGCTGTTGCTCCAGATTTGACATGAGTTGTTCCCTATTCATCTATCTATAGTCATACTGTACAAATAAGGAAAACTTAAAGTTGTCAGCTATTTGACAAAGTAATGATTTTTTCATGGATGGGCTGATCTTGGATCTTATTTATATTAATCGATTAAGAGAAAATACATGGTTTAGTTTGCTTCCAGAAGCATTCCAAAACTTTATTCTAGAGCATGGTAAGCAAAGAACCTTTGAAAAAAACAATTATGTGTTTCGTGCTCAAGATGAGTTTGATGGTATTTATACTGTGCTCGAAGGCTCAATTAGCTTGGGGTATGTCGATGTAAACGGGAATGAAGCCCTTTCTGCAATTGCTGAGCCAATTATGTGGTTTGGTGAAATATCGCTGATTGACCATGAACCGCGTTCGCACGATGCGATTGCTTTGAAAAAAAGTATCGTTCTACATATTCCTGCAAAACCATTAAATGAGCTACTCAAGGACAATCCGTATTATTGGTACTACTTCGCGCGCTTAACTAGTCAAAAGCTCAGATATGTTTTTTTAGAACAGATCGCTATCCAAACACGCAGTATTTCTCAAAGACTTGCTCAACGTCTGCTGTTTATTTTAGAGGGTTATGGCAATCACATTTTTATCCAAGAAAAGCAAATTCACATTTCTCAAGAGCAATTAGCTAATATGCTAACTACTTCAAGACAGACCATTAATCACGAATTAAACTTGTTAGAAAAACAAAATATTATTAAAATTGCCTTTAGAAAAATTGAAATTTTAGATATCGAAAAATTAAGTTTAATTGCAAAATCTAATACTTAAAGGCGCTATATAATAAAAACTTAAAATTAAATTAAAAAATCAGATAACACTGCAAAATAAAACATTGTTCAAACTCTATTTCACAAAATAAGTATTCCAAAACAGAAATTTTCATTTTACACTCAGACTGAGCAATAATACTCAAAAACTCAACAAGGCGCTGATTAACATGAAAAAATTATCAACAATTCTTACAGCTGGCGTATTGGCAATGTTAAGTGTTTCGGCATTTGCATGTCCAAAAGGAACTCAACTCCAAGGAGGAACTGGACCACATCATAAAGGCGGTAAATGTGTTGCTGTAAGCGGCAAACCTACTGCTCAAAAAGCAAAAAAAGAAGCTGAAAAAACAAAACAAGATGTTAAAAAAGATATGAATGAGCAGAAACATGCTGCAATGACTAGCGCAACTCATGCTAAACAAGAAGCAAATCAAGCTACTCACCAAATGAAACAAGATGCTGTAAAAACTGCGAACACTGCTAAAACTGCAACAAAACCATAATTAATATTGATTAATTTATGAGTTAAAAAAAGCGAGATTCAAAATCTCGCTTTTTTATATGCAGTGATTTTATTTCGGAGATGTATTTCCTAAATTTGGATTTGCAATTGCATCCTTACACTGCTGTTTATCGCGCTCGTAATCAGCCTGTTTTTGAGCAACAGAATTTGAATGTTCCACAGTTTCTCTTGCCCATACATCTAGACTTGTTAAGGCTTTGCGGCAAAGTGCATATTTTCCTTCAGTTACCGAATCTGTCATTTTTACATTAATACGCCAATCCGTACTGAGCTGACGTAGCGGTTTACGAACCTTATCATTTATCTGACTAAGCTGTTTTCCATAGACTAAAGGATCAACCGTGTTAATTAATGTCCATGCCTTATTTGCATAGACCGTTGCATCATTGGTTAATTTCGGCGCTGGTTTAATTTCAACTTTTTTATCCGTGCTCTGATTCCCATTATCACAGCCTTGCAATATAAATACGCTCGCACTCAGGATGGCGATATAAACTAAACGAGTCTTTGATTTGAACATATCAAACTGCCGAATTAAACATTTCGGCACTATGCTATTAAATTCGGCTACAATACTCAATCTTTCAAGTTTTTATAATTGGTTTACTGCCAAGGTGTTTTGTGTCAAATCAACAACAGATGGCTGCTCAAAAAGCAACTTTTTGGCAGGGTGCCAAAGATAGTCAAGCCATCGTACTCACTTATTTACCTGTTTCTTTTGCTTTTGGTGTTTCTGCATCTCAATTTGGTTTTAGCCCGTGGGAAGCATTTTTTCTTTCTTGTTCGATGTATGCCGGTGCTAGCCAATTTCTAGTGGTGGCTCTTTTAGCAAGTGGTTCATCTATCTGGTTAACTGCCCTAACGGTTATTGCACTTGATATTCGCCATGTCCTTTATGGTCCAGCGCTCTATAACCTAATTCCAAATAAACTGAACTTAAAAAAGACGGCTGTTTGGGCTTGGGGTCTTACAGATGAAGTTTTTGCGAGTGGAATGATTCAGCTTTCACAGCGCAAGCAGCAATGGTCTGAATCTTGGATGTTAGGTTTAAGTCTGTTCAGCTGGATGTCTTGGGCAAGTGGTTCGTTGTTAGGTGGCTTATTTGCAGATCAAGTCGCTCATCTTCCAAAATTTTTACAAGCAGCTCTAGACTTTTTACTACCAGCTTTATTTTTAAGTTTTTTACTCGCGGCTTTTGAACGTAAACATACTTTGGTTGTCGCTGTATCTTTAGTGGTTTCAACCTTAGCCTGTTATTGGATTAACTTATCTGCTGCTATTTTTATTGGTATTTTTTCAGGCATTTTAGCGGGTCTATTTAAACATTATGTGCTGAAACAGCTTGATGAGGTTGAAGCCTAATATGAACTTAGAAATTATTTTGGTCGGTATTATTGTTGGTATTGCCAATTTTGCTTCACGCTTCGGACCATTTTTCGTTATACAAAAACTACAAGGCACTCATCAAAAACGTGGTTCTGTCTGGATAAAAATTGCTTTAGGAAGTATTGGTATATCTGCAATTAGCGCCATGCTTGTGGTAGCAACTCTTCCACCACTTCTTAAAAATCCAGATAAAAGTTTAGCTATGCTCATCGGCTTTCTGGTTTTAGCAGGTCTTTATTTTAAATTTAAGAAAATTGTTCCAGCAACGTTAATTGCTGCGCTCGTTTATGGCTTGATCTACACTTATTTACCTTTATAAATAGATAAACTTATCAACCTTATATAATATATAAATGCTAGAAGTGATTAAGAATAATAACTTCTAGCATAAAAATTCATTTTTGAAATTTATTAAAAGATAAATCCATCTAGCGATTAGAGATAAAAATGTCACAAGTTAAAATTTATGCAAATGAACAAACCATCATGCAATATCGAGAAATGCTTTCTCATGCAGTTCATCAAGCGCTGATTGAAGAGTTGAAATATCCCATCGAGAAAAAATTTCAAAGGTTTATTAGCCTTAAACCGGAAAACTTTATCTATCCATCAGATCGAAGCCAGCACTACGTTATTATTGAACTTTCAATGTTTACTGGCCGAAGTAACGAAGCCAAGAAAAGACTAATTCAAACTTTATTTCGTAATATTGAACAGTATTGCCGAATTGCCCCACAAGACATTGAAATCACTATTTTTGAAACCCCTAAAGAAAATTGGGGCATCCGTGGTCAAAACGCAGATGAATTACGTTTAAATTATCAAGTTAACGTTTAAAAACGACTTACGCATTGTCTGACAAAATTCATCTTTTTATGCGTTATAAGGCTTAACTCCACCATAAGTTCTGCTATGCTTAAAAAAATAATTTTGTCAGGATGATTCGCATGAGCGTGACACTCGGTACCCCACTTCAATCTTCTGCATTTAAAGTTTTATTGTTAGGTTCAGGAGAGCTTGGCAAAGAAGTTGTAATTTCTTTACAACGCCTTGGTGTCGAAGTACATGCAGCCGACCGTTATGATCACGCACCTGCCATGCAAGTTGCACACTTTTCTTATGTGTTAAACATGGCTGATCCTGCTCAATTAAAACAGCTCATTGAAAAAGTTAAACCGAATTTAATTGTTCCAGAAATTGAAGCAATTGCGACAGAAGTTTTGCTTGAGATTGAAGCTAACCAAACAGCAACTGTCATTCCTTCTGCTAAAGCTGTAAACCTCACCATGAACCGTGAAGGTATTCGTCGCCTTGCGGCTGAAGAGCTTGGTTTACCTACTTCCGCTTATCGTTTTGCTGACTCTTTAGAAAGTTTCCGCGCTGCGTGTGATGATATTGGTTATCCGAACTTTGTAAAACCAGTCATGTCATCTTCAGGTAAAGGTCAGTCTCGTGTAAAAAGTTTCGATGAAGTCGATGCGGCTTGGGAATATGCGATGCAAGGTGGTCGTGTTAACCAAGGCACTGTCATTATTGAATCTCAAATTGATTTTGATTTTGAAATTACCTTACTTACCGTTCGTGCTAAAAACCCTGAAACCGGTGAAATTGAAACTCACTACTGTGACCCAATTGGCCACCGCCAAGATGCAGGTGATTATGTAGAAAGCTGGCAACCTCAACCAATGACACCTGCCGCACTTGAAGAAGCAAAACGTATTGCAAATAAAGTGACAACAGCACTTGGTGGCTGTGGTATTTTTGGTGTAGAACTGTTTATTAAGGGCGATAAAGTTTGGTTCAGTGAAGTTTCCCCTCGTCCACACGACACAGGACTTGTAACTTTAGCGTCTCAGTATCAAAGTGAATTTGAACTGCATGCACGTGCCATTTTAGGTTTACCTGTAAATACAGCACGCCACAGTGTGGCCGCAAGTGCCGTAATTTATGCGGGTGTAGATGCAAACAATTTAAGTTATAGCAATCTGAATGTAGCTTTAGCTCATCCAGATACCGACTTACGTTTGTTTGGTAAACCGGAAGGCTTCAAACGACGTCGTATGGGTGTCGCAACTGCTCGTGCTGAAAATACAGATCTTGCTCGTACTTTAGCGAAAGAAACCGCTGATCAAGTAAGCGTTCAAACAAACTCTTAATTTTTACTTATTGGTAGACCCATTTTCATGATCAATACATCGCCATTGTTGAACTATGTCTCAAGTCATCATGATATTAAAGCCATTAATCAGTGGCGAACGGATGTAGAAAAGCAGTTGCAAGATTCATATGAAAATGGGCAATCTATTCGTGAAATTATTAAAGCCCGTTCAGATCTAGTTGATGAGGCACTGATCTTTTTATGGAAACATGCTGAACTCGATCAGACTGAATTGGGTCTTTTTGCTGTAGGTGGTTATGGGCGCCGTGAAATGCTGCCCTACTCTGACGTCGATATCATGATTTTGTCAGAACATGAAATCAGTGAAGAAAATGAAAAACGTATCTCTACCTTTATTTCTTCATTATGGGACGTTGGAAACTTTAAACCCGGCATTAGCGTTCGTACCATTCAAAGTTGTGTTGAGCAGGCTGCTACCGATTTAACCGTTGCAACTACACTCATTGAAGCTCGTTTAATTACAGGTAATACTCAACTTGCGAGATGGCCTCGCCGCATTGTTTCACAAACGTGGACAGATAAAACCTTTTATGACGCAAAAATGGCAGAACAAGCTAAGCGTTACCACCAACACAACAATACTGAAAGCAATTTAGAACCTGACATTAAAAATGCGCCTGGCGGTATTCGCGATATTAATCAGATTGGTTGGATTGCCAAACGCCACTTCCGTGTAAACCGTATTTATGACTTAGTACATTTAGGCTTTATCTCAGAATTTGAGTTGGGCGTTTTAGAAGAAGCAGAAAGTTTTCTTTGGGAAATTCGTCACCACTTACACCGTTTAGCGAAACGTGACGAAAACCGTTTACTTTTTGACCATCAAAGAGAAATCGCCGCAAAATTTGGCTATGTTCGTCAAGAAGGTCAACCTGTAAATTACGGCGTTGAGCAGTTCATGAAACGCTACTACCGTACTGCACAGCAGGTTTCAACACTGAATGAAATGTTGCTGGCGTATTTTAGCGAATCGGTGATTACCCCTCGACTACCCAACTACGAACGCAAAATTGAAGTTGTTAACGATCACTTTAAAATTGTCGATAATAAACTTGCCGTACAGCATCATAAAATATTTGCAGAACATCCAAGTGCGATTTTAGAGTTGTTCTATATTTTAGCGAATAGACCAGATATCGAAGGTATTCGTGCTCGTACTTTGCGCTTACTGATTCTTGCAGCGAAAAGAATTAATCAAAGTTACCGTAATAACCCAGAAAACCAAGCATTGTTTATGTCGATTATTCGCTCACCGTATCGTCTATACGATACCTTGGTTGCGATGAAACGTTATGGTGTTTTAGGAAATTACATTCCTGCTTTTGGTCAAATTATGGGTCTTATGCAATATGACCTGTTCCATATCTATACAGTCGATGCTCATACTTTATTATTGCTGCGCAATTTAAACCGTTTTAGAGAACCTGAATTTGCCAAAGAATTCCCTGTTGTAAGTTCGGTTTTCCAACGTCTTGCCCGTCAAGATATTGTGTTTATTGCTGCTTTATTCCATGACATCGCAAAAGGTCGTGGTGGTGACCATAGCGAACTCGGTGCCGAAGATGCAATTGAGTTTGGGCGTGCACATGGCTTTACAGAGCGTGAATGCAAGTTAATTGCATGGCTGATTCAGAACCATTTGCTCATGTCACTCACTGCACAGAAAAAAGATATTTCTGATCCAGATGTCGTGAAAGATTTCGCTGAAAAACTTGGCGACATGGAGCATCTCGATTATCTATACACCTTAACGGTTGCCGATATTAATGCGACAAATCCAAAACTTTGGAACACATGGCGTGCATCACTTATGCGTCAGCTTTATACGCATGCCCGTGATGTAATCCGTACTGGTTTAGGTCGTCCTGTTGACTATCAAATGCTGATTGAAGACACCAAATTTGCAGCAAGTGAATTACTAGTAAATAACTTTGCATTGGCTGATGTCGAAAAAGTATGGCAAGAACTTGGTGATGAATACTTCATTAAAGAATCGGCCGATGAAATTGCTTGGCATACTCAAGCGATTTTAAAACACGGTGATAACCCAGAGCCATTAGTCCTCTTGCGTGCTCACCGTAAAGCAGCTCAAGATGCCGTGCAAATCTTTATTTATACACGCGATCAACCTAACCTGTTTGCCACAACTGTTGCCGTTTTAGACCGAATGAACCTAGACGTTCAGGACGCAAAAATTATCACGGCAAGTACGGCATTTAGTTTAGATACCTATGTTGTACTCGATCGTTTCGGTACATTACTTACCGACCCAGAACGCGAAGAAACGGTTAAAAATGCATTAGTGAAAGCACTTAGCCAACCAGACCAATACCCGGGACTCATGCAACGCCGTATTCCACGTCAATTACGTCACTTCGATATTGAAAATACAGTCGACGTTACATTGAATGAAGCTTTACAGCAAAACATGGTCGAAATTTCAACACTTGACCATCCTGGTCTACTTGCACGTGTAGGTGGTTTATTTATGATGCAAGGTTTAGACATCCATTCAGCTCGAATTGCAACTTTAGGTGAGCGTGCAGAAGATATTTTCTTTGTCACCAAAAAAGATGGAAAACCGCTGAATCACGAAGAGGTTAAACTCTTCTCGGAAAAACTGAAAGCTGCATTAGATGAAGCATCTAATCAAATTTGTCAGCACTGAAACTCAACTACTTGGTAACTGTTTAATGAACTCTAGCTTGTCGTTATTACATCCGTATCCATTTGAAAAGTTAAACCAACTTTTTAAGGATATTACCCCAGCTAACCTTCCCTTGATTCCTCTATCAATTGGTGAACCGAAGCACCCAGCACCAGAGTTTGTTAAACAGGCTATTATTGATAACTTTAACCATCTATCCACTTATCCAAACAGTAAAGGCTTACCAGAGCTTCGCCAAAGCATTGCAGATTGGCTAACTAAGCGCTTTAAACTGAATAGTATTAGTGCTGAAAACCACATCTTGCCTGTGTCTGGTACACGTGAAGGGATTTTCTCTTTTGTTCAAGCTTTAATTAATCGTGAAGATGCACCATATGTGGTAATGCCTAACCCGTTTTATCAAATTTATGAAGGTGCAGCGTTACTTGCAGGTGCAAAGCCATATTTCATTAATTGCACAGAAGAAAACGGTTACTTAGGCGATTTTGATGCTGTGCCAGCCGAAGTGTGGGAAAAGACAGCCCTTCTTTTTGTATGTACTCCGGGTAATCCAACAGGTACGGTGCTTTCTAAAGAGCAATTTAAAAAGCTGATTGCTTTATCAGATCAATATAATTTTGTGATTGCTTCTGATGAATGCTACTCAGAACTTTGGTTTGACCAAGCGCCTACAGGTTTATTAGAAGTTTGTGCTGAACTTGGACGAGATGACTACAAAAACTGTATCGTATTCCACTCACTTTCAAAGCGTTCTAACTTACCGGGTCTACGCTCAGGTTTTGTAGCTGGTGATGCTGATTTATTAAAACCATATTTGCAATATCGTACCTATCACGGTGCGGCAATGCCAGTACAACACCAGCTTGCTTCAATTGCAGCATGGAATGATGAAGACCATGTTGAAGAAAACCGTAAGCAGTATCGTGCAAAATTTGACTTATTCCAATCTGAGCTAGGCCATTTGTTGCCATTACAAAAACCGGATGCTGGTTTTTACTACTGGTTAAAAGTAGATAATGATGAAACTTTTGCCAAAATGCTGATGGAAAAAGCACACATTAAAGTTTTACCGGGTCGCTATTTATCTCGTGATACTGAGCAAGGCAACCCAGGAGCTAACCATGTACGCATGGCTTTAGTGGCAGATTTAGCACAATGTGAAGAAGTAGTTAAACGCTTAAAAACGATTCTTTAAGTCTCCTCTTACCAGTTGTATAGTCTTTTAACGATTAAGACTATACAACTGGGCTATACACTATTTATATGTAATTAAAAGCACAGCAAAAATAATAAAAGCAATACTAGAACAATAGTACAAACCTGTCGCAGAACGCTTAATTTTGTCTAAAACCCGCCCCTGAGCAAGTAATCCAACCAGCAAAATATTCCAAGCAAGAACAACACCAACCATCCATGTACTCATGAGCAGTTTTTGAATTAAACTGAACTTATATTGAATAAGCAGCATCAAACTACTATAAAACATAATATTTTTTGGATTTAGAAGACTAGACTGCACACCTAACATTAAACTTTTAATTTTGTTCTGCTTAATATTGGCTTGATCAATTAAATTGTTTTCTTCAGTCGAGAATGATAAGTCACTTGCTCTAGCAGCGTTAAAGCAAAGAAAACTCAAATATGCCAGATAAGCCGCACCAAGCCATTTAAAAAGTGTAAGGAGGCCACTACTCAAATCTCCAAGCAACATAAAACCAAACAAACACGCGGCTAAAATTAATGCATTCCCTAAAGTGATTCCTAAAATAACCCCATAAGTATAATGGCGTCCTTTTTGCAAAAGGCTCGTGAGAATAAGAAAGAAATCTGGTCCCGGTGATAACAGTGCTAAAAAATGAGTAAATGCAATAACTAAAAAAACGTCCATAACAGCTTCATCTATAAAACAGTATGGAAAATCTTAAAAATAGGAACTTATTATTTCTTGTAAATTATTGCGCGACTGCAAGTTGAAACTGTCGAGGAGTAACTCCTGTATGGGCTTTAAATGCTTTATGAAAATGACTTTGATCACTAAAGCCTAAATTAACAGCCAGCTCTACAAGTGAAATCCCCTGTTTAAGGAGTTCCCGAGCTTGGTTAATCTTTAAATTAATTTGAAATGCATGCGGAGTTAGACCGACATTTGCTTTAAATAGCCGAATGATTGCATAACGACTCAGGCCAACCTGCTGTGCAAGTTCTTCAAGAGAAATAAAACTCTCAGAAGAAGTAACGACCTCAACTAAATCTAGAAAATCTTTATATAGGTACTGCGGTTTTTGTATTTCTTCTAAAATAAAATGCGGCAACAACAAGCCGATAAGACAATCAAGAAGTGATTGTTCCTTTTCAAGAATTAGCTTTTGTTCATCAAAAAGCGCATCATTCATTTCAGTAAAAGCTTTATAGAAAGTTTCATCCCTTATAATGAGAGGCTTATGTTGAGGTAGATGTAAATCAAAACCTTGCTGTTGAAATTCAGAATACAACTGACTTAACCACATTATATCCAGATGCAGCATTTGATAACTCCAAGCCTCATTTGGCTTAGGGTTACAAGAATGTTCAATATGGGCAGGTACAATAACTAAAGTACCCGCCGAAATCTCTTGAGCAGTGCCAAAAGAACTTTGAAAAATGCTATTCCCCTCGTCTACTGCACCAATTGAAAATGTTGGATGGCTATGAGACTTATAACATGTCCGGCTACGACACGACTTTCGAGTTTCAACATAAGGCATTCGCCGATCTTGCCAAAACTCGAAAGTTTGAGGAATAGCATTCATTAAATTAATTAGCCTGCTAATGCTTTTTCAATATCAGCTTCTAAAGCTTCAGGTTTAGTCGTAGGTGCATAACGATTCAAAACTGAACCATCTTTACCGACCAGAAACTTGGTAAAGTTCCATTTAATCGTACTACTGCCTAAAATCCCTTTAGCTTCACGTGTTAAATATCTAAAAATTACATGCGCTTCAGGCCCTTTTACATCGACTTTCGCAAACATAGGGAACTTAACCCCATAGTTTCGCTGGCAGAAAGCCCCAATCTCTTTATTATTTCCTGGATCTTGCCCACCAAACTGGTTGCAGGGAAAACCTAAAACTTCTAAACCTTGATCTTTATATTTTTCATAAAGTTTTTCGAGGCCAGCAAACTGTGGAGTAAAACCACATTTACTGGCGGTATTTACAATTAATAAAACTTTACCTTTGTAATCAGAAAATTGCTTAATATCACCTTCTAACAATTCAGCTTCAAACTGATAAATGTTACTCATGGATAAGTTTCCTCGTCATTTTTTTCTTGTGTTTTAAGTTGTAATGATGCCGAGTTCACACAATAGCGCAAACCTGTCGGCTGTGGTCCATCTTCAAAAACATGCCCAAGATGAGCTTCGCAATCATGACAAACAATTTCTGTTCTGACCATACCATGCGTTAAATCTTCATGTTCTTCAATGACCGTTCCATTTACTGGACGAAAGAAACTTGGCCAACCGCAACCACTATCATATTTTGCATCTGACGAGAACAATTCAGCGCCACAGCAACGACAAACATAGGTACCATGTTGCTTAGTGTTCCAGTATTGCCCCGTAAAAGCTGGTTCAGTGCCCTTTTGTCGTGTTATCCGATATTCTTCTGGTGATAACTCTCTTTGCCATTCCCGGTCTGTTTTATTAACTTTTCCCATGACATGCACCTTTTATTCTGATGTAAACATAAATTGATAATCGTGTTTTATATTTACGCCATTCGTCAAAAAAACACTAGTCTCTGAACGTAAAATTTGTTGGAATTTAATCATCTAAGTAACAGTAAGCAAAAAGTAAGCAAACTACAAAAACAAAAGTAAGCAAAATTATGTTTTATTTCCTTCCAAGGAAGCAAAGATGGTGCTATTCTTGTTTGGCACGGTTGTATAGGACAAAACATGTCTCAGAAAAAAAGTGTGCTTTTCCAGCAACTATTACCAGTTATCAAACAGTATCAGCAATCGGGTTTTACCCACGAAAGAATTGTTGAACTACTAAAAGATCAACATGATCTAAATTTGGTAACAGTTAAAACATTTAAAAGTTATTTATACCGATATGCAAAAGTGAATCCAGCTATGTCTAAAAATACTGCTACTCTCCAATCCATGCCAACTTCTCGGGAAATTAAAAAATCATCGAAGCTTGAGCATGTTTGCTATGACATTCGCGGACCTGTATTACGAGCCGCCAATGAAATGGAAGAGCAAGGACATAAAATCATTAAGCTAAATATCGGCAACCCTGCTCCATTTGGTTTTGAAGCACCACAAGAAATTATTAATGACGTTGCTTTAAACCTACCAAATGCAATTGGCTATGTTGATTCGAAAGGTATCTTTCCAGCACGTAAAGCGATCTGTCAGTACTACCAACAAAAAGGTATCCTAAATATGCACGTAAATGACGTGTATATTGGTAACGGCGTATCTGAACTGATTGTCATGGCGATGCAAGGCTTACTTGATGATGGCGATGAAATGCTAATTCCAATGCCAGATTATCCGCTTTGGACAGCAGCCGTTAATCTTTCGGGTGGTACTGCCATTCACTATAAATGCGATGAAGAAAATAGCTGGTATCCAGATATTGCTGACATTGAAAGTAAAATTACTTCAAATACACGTGGTATTGTGATTATTAACCCAAATAATCCAACTGGTTCAGTATATCCACGTCACGTGCTTGAACAAATTGTGGCTCTTGCCAAGAAATACGATCTCATTCTATTTGCTGACGAAATTTACGACAAAATTGTTTATGACGGAATTGAGCACGTTTCAGTTGCCTCTTTAGCTGGCGATCAGCTATGTATTTCATTCAATGGTTTATCAAAAGCTTATCGTATTGCGGGTTTCCGTTCAGGATGGATGGCAATTACAGGTGATAAAAGCCGTGCAGAAGATTATATTGAAGGCTTAGATATGTTGGCGTCTATGCGTCTATGCGCAAACGTACAAGCTCAATATGCAATCCAAACTGCGCTTGGTGGTTATCAGTCTATTAATGACTTAATCCGCCCGGGTGGTCGCCTATATGAACAGCGTAATATCGCTTGGGAAATGTTAAATGAAATCCCAGGTGTAAGCTGTGTTAAACCAGAAGGTGCAATGTATTGCTTCCCACGACTTGATCCTAATATTTACCCAATCGAAGACGATGAAAAGTTAATGTTAGATTTACTTCGTGCCGAAAAAGTACTTTTAGTGCAAGGAACAGGCTTTAACTGGCCAACTCCAGACCATTTCCGTGTTGTTTTCTTACCAGCAGAAAATGAATTACGTGAAGCAATTGGTCGTTTAGGTCGTTTCTTAGCCAATCGCCGTTAAAAAAATGCATAATCAAAAAGGCATCTTAAATTAGATGCCTTTTTGATTTTTATATGATCCATGCATATATTTAAAAATACATAAGACCCAATTTAAATATCATTAAAAACTGACACAATATTTTGATTTTCATTAATTTTTAATAAATTTAATTTATATTAGTTCCCAATTAAAAATAAACTCATGTTTTTTACCATTCGATTAAATTATTATAATTTTCCTCATTTTCCATTTTAGCTGTTATGCAAAAAATGCATGAGTTGATATTTTTTTGCATTTCACACTACTTCAAAATAGAGCAACAATCCCTTTCCATAACAACATCATCATATTCGATTCGGTTAACACTGATGCAGATTTAGGAAGATGAAATCAGTTAAAGGATCGAACTGAACTTACAAGGAAAGCTTTTCAATCATCTCTAGCCCATCTAAAAGATGATTGAACCCAAAGGATAGAGGTTCATATGAAGCAAAAGAAATTGCTCAAGTATATTGTGGTTGCTATTTTATTAGGAGTATTGACGGGTTGGATCTGTCACCACTTCTTTAACGAAGGTGAGCAACTGAAGCAAATCGCTTCTTATTTTAATATCGTCACAGATATCTTTTTACGTCTCATCAAAATGATTATTGCACCATTGGTATTTGCCACAATTGTGTCTGGCATTGTATCTATGGGTAAATCAACTTCTATTGGTAGTATCACGCTTAAGTCAATGACTTGGTTTATTACTGCGTCGTTTGTATCGCTTGCAATCGGTATGGGCTTAGTCAACTTTTTCCAGCCTGGCGCAGCATTAAATTTAGTATTACCAACAGCTCAAGAACTCAGTAGCGCCACTCTCCCAGCGACTACTGGCTTTACACTACAGTCATTCTTAAGCCATGTATTCCCGCGCAGTATTGCAGAAGCCATGGCGAATAATGATATTTTACAAGTACTTGTATTTGCTATTTTCTTTGGTTCAGCACTTGCTTATGTCAATCAGGGTAAAGAAAAAGACTCCGTTATTATTCGTCTAACGGATGAACTCAGTAAAATCATGTTCCGTATTACTGATTACGTCATGAAATTTGCACCTGTAGCAGTGTTTGCCGCGATTGCATCTGCAATTACTGTACAAGGCCTAGGCTTAATTGTTGACTACGGTATTTTAATTGCAGAGTTCTACTTCGGCCTTTTATTACTTTGGATCATTTTGTTCTCTGTTGGTGCAATCGTACTTAAAAAAGATATCTTCCGTTTAGGTAAGTTAATTCGTGAACCTGTAACACTTGCTTTTGCTACAGCTTCGAGCGAATCGGCTTATCCTAAAGTTATGGATGCCCTAAATAAGTTCGGTGTGCCTAAAAAAGTGACCAGTTTCGTTTTACCTTTAGGTTATTCATTTAACCTAGATGGTTCAATGATGTACACCACATTTGCAGTACTCTTTATTGCTCAGGCTTACCATATTGATTTGAGCTTCACCCAACAAATCTTAATTTTATTAACGCTTATGGTGACAAGTAAAGGTATTGCAGGTGTTTCGAGAGCTTCTATTGTGGTGATTTCAGCAACCCTGACGATGTTCCATTTACCTGAAGCTGGCATTTTGTTATTGCTCGGAATTGACCAATTCCTAGATATGGGCCGCACCGCTACAAATGTGGTTGGCAATAGTATTGCTACCGCAGTCGTCGCAAAACTTGAAGGTGACAAAGTTGCTGATATTGAAGAGTCACCAGAACCTGTATTAATTAAAACAACACAAGAACAAACGATCGCTTAAGTTTCTCTTTTCTCCCACTCTCCCAACTAAAGAGCAATTTTATATGACCAATAAAATTGCTCTTTTTTTTATTCTAAAATTAAACAATCAAAATTTACGGACATTTTTATATTAAATAATAGTCTCAAAAATAGATTTTAACTCCTATTAAATTTCTCAAATCCAAACCTTAAAAAAAGAATAAAAACCAAACAATCAAAATTTATATTTTTAAAAATATAGATCAATTGCTTACTTTTTAATTCAATTTATTGCTTATTACTTATATTAAATAGCTGAAATTATTATTGAGTTTAACTATATGAATTTTAATATTATTTACAATTTTAACTATAACATTAAAAATCAACAATATAAAATTATCACATGGTAAATAAAACTTCAAAACCACCTGTTATTTTCTATTTTTATAATAATAAAAAAGTCATTTGTAATCTTTATATAAAAAAGTAAAAAAAGAGAGATAAATTAGAAAAACTTAATAGATTTTTTATTTTTTTCATGATATTTATTAGCGCTGAATAAGAGCAATGACTAAATGATTGTTGTCGAAACAAAATGATATTCAGGGATGCTTCTTATTCAAACAAGTTGCGAATATGTTTTACATGGTATGTATTTTGCTTAGGACAAGCAGGCGTATTCAGCAAACTTCTACTTCGTCACTTCATAAGGATATTTTCGATGTTGACTAAAACTGTTAAATCTTTCGGTTTAGCTATGGGCTTATTGGCCTGCTCTCTCCCACTTTACGCAAAAAACAATGTTGTTGTCGTTGCTACTGGCGGTACAATCGCTGGTGCTGGTGCAAGCTCAGCAAATAGTGCAACTTACACAGCAGCAAAAGTTCCAGTTGATGCTTTAATCAATGCAGTGCCACAAATCAAAGATTTGGCAAATGTAAGCGGCATTCAAGCATTACAGGTTGCTTCTGAAAGTATTACTGACAAGGAATTATTACAAATTGCTCGTCAAGTAAACGACCTTGTTAAGAAGCCATCTGTGAATGGTGTCGTAATTACTCATGGTACAGATACTTTAGAAGAAACAGCATTTTTCTTAAATCTTGTTGTTCATACTGACAAACCAATTGTTGTTGTTGGTTCAATGCGTCCTTCAACTGCACTTTCAGCAGATGGACCACTTAACCTTTATAGCGCAGTTGCTTTAGCAGCTTCTGATGAAGCAAAAAATAAAGGCGTTATGGTTCTCATGAACGACTCTATTTTTGCTGCACGTGATGTAACTAAAGGCATTAACATTCATACAAATGCTTTTGTTAGCCAATGGGGTGCTTTAGGTACATTAGTTGAAGGTAAACCATACTGGTTCAGACAGTCTGTTAAACGTTTTGCAAATGCTTCAGAATTTAATATTGAAAATATTAAAGGTGATGCACTTCCACTCGTACAAATCGTTTACGGTTCAGACTCTATGCTTCCTGATGCTTATGAAGCATATGCAAAAGCTGGCGCTAAAGCGATTATCCATGCGGGTACAGGTAACGGTTCTGTTGCGAACTATATCGTTCCAACTTTACAAAAACTTCATGATAAAGACGGTATTCAAATTATCCGTTCATCACGTGTACCACAAGGTTTCGTATTACGTAATGCTGAACAACCTGATGATAAATATGGTTGGGTAGCTGCTCATGACTTAAACCCACAAAAAGCACGTCTTCTTGCAGCTTTAGCTCTTACTAAGACTAATGATGCTAAAGAAATTCAACGTATGTTCTGGCAGTACTAAGTTTTTCAACCAGCCCAAACTGATTTGGGCTGGTTCTTTTCTCCTTAATTCTCTCCTTGAAAATACACTCCATCTTTGGTCAATCCTCCACTTTCGTGTTCTCAACATTCTGTTTAAATACTAAAATCCATAACAGTTGCCAAAATATTAAGCATTTCGTTTGAACTTTGCGTGTTAAACTATGCTTCGGTCGCATTAAGGATTGGTTTATGCAGTTTGTTCATCTCGGTATTTACACAGAATTTTCGATTACAGAGTCGATTGTTCGCATACCCGACTTGGTCAAGGCTGCTGTAAAGGATGAAATGCCTGCGCTGGCACTTACCGACTTATCCAACCTGCATGCTGCTGTAAAGTTTTATAACTCTTGTCTAAAAAAGGGTATTAAACCTATTTTAGGTAGCACCATCCGTCTTAACGATGCCCAGCATCGTGCAACGTTACTTGCAATGAGTGAGGTTGGATGGAAAGGTATGACTGAAATTGTTTCACGTGGCTTCATTGAAGGTCAGCAACTCAGTATCCCTTGCGTACAAAAAGAATGGGTTCTAGAACAACACCAAGATATTATTGTTTTACTGGGTCAGCACAGCGATGTTGGACAAATGCTTTGCTCATCTAACCCACAAAAAGCTGAACCGTTACTTGAAGAGTGGATCGAGAAATTTGGCGATCGTGTTTATCTTGCTTTAACACGTACTGATCGTCCGGGCGAAGAAGACTTTATTCAAGAAGCTGCCAAACTTGCAGCTAAATACAAAATTGGTGTAGTTGCACATAACGATGTGCACTTTGTTGAAAAAGAAGACTTCGAAGCACACGAAGCACGTGTATGTATTGCAGATGGTTATGTTTTAGCAGATGACCGACGTCCACGTTTATATAGCCCGGAACAGCATTTCAAAACCTCAGATGAAATGATCGAGCTATTTTCAGATATCCCAAGTGCTATTGAAAACACCTACCATATTGCTAAACGCTGTAATGTCAGCTTAAAACTCGGCACTTACTTCTTACCTGAGTACCCAATTCCTGATGGTTTTACCATCGACAGCTATTTTGAGCACTTATCAAAAGAAGGTTTGGAAGAGCGTTTAAACTATCTTTACCCAGTTGAAAAACGTGGTGAAGACTGGCCAGAAATCCGTAAGCCTTATGATGAGCGAATTGATTATGAAGTCGGAATCATTCTTAAAATGGGATTCCCCGGCTACTTTCTTATCGTCATGGACTTCATTCAATGGGCAAAAAATAATGGTGTCCCTGTAGGCCCGGGCCGTGGTTCTGGTGCTGGTTCATTGGTTGCATATAGCTTAAAAATTACCGACCTTGACCCTCTTCGTTACGATCTACTCTTTGAACGTTTCTTAAACCCAGAACGTGTATCGATGCCCGACTTTGACGTCGACTTCTGTATCGCAGGTCGTGACCGTGTTATTGACTATGTATCACGTACTTATGGCCGTGAAGCGGTTTCGCAGATTGCCACGTTCGGTACAATGGCTGCAAAAGGAGCAATTCGTGACGTTGCCCGTGTTTTAGGTAAGTCGTATGGTCTAGCTGACCGTATTTCAAAAATGGTTCCAACTAAACCACTCGGTGTAGATTTGGCAACTGCGATTGAGATGGAACCTCAGCTTAAAGATATCGTCACCAATCCTTCAAACCCCGATAATGATGATGCCAGTGAAATTTGGGAAATGGCATTAAAGTTAGAAGGTATTACCCGAAATACTGGTAAACATGCCGGTGGTGTTGTTATTGCACCCGGTAAAATTACCGATTTCTCTGCGGTACTTTGTGACGCCGACGGTACTAACCGTGTAGCTCAATACGATAAAGATGACGTAGAAGCTGCAGGTCTCGTAAAATTCGACTTTTTGGGCTTACGTAACTTAACGGTTATTGAAGATGCTATTCAAAATATTAATAAAAATCGTGGCAATGACCCATTAAACATTTCTCACGTCCCTCTTGACGATCCTAAAGCTTATTCTGTCTTTGCCGATGCAAATACAACCGCGGTATTCCAGTTTGAATCCGTCGGTATGAAACGAATGCTGAAAGAAGCACGTCCAAGTAAATTCGAAGAAATTATTGCGTTCGTGTCTTTGTATCGTCCGGGCCCGATGGACCTGATTCCTGACTTTATTCACCGTATGCATGGTGGAGATTTTGAATATCTTCATCCTTTGCTTGAAGGCGTATTAGAGCCAACCTACGGGATTATGGTTTACCAAGAACAAGTAATGCAAACTGCACAGATTTGTGCGGGTTATACGCTCGGTGGCGCTGACTTGCTCCGCCGTGCGATGGGTAAAAAGAAACCTGAAGAAATGGTGAAACAGCGCCAAATCTTCCTTGAGGGTGCTGGACAAAAAGGTATTGATGAAAGCACAGCTAACCATATCTTCGACTATATGGAAAAGTTCGCAGGCTATGGTTTTAACAAATCGCACGCAGCTGCTTATGCTCTTGTTGCATACCATACAGCATGGTTAAAAGCCCACTATCCTGCCGAATTTATGGCAGCAGTAATGTCATCGGAAATGCAGAACACTGACAGTGTCGTATTTTTGATTGATGACTGTCGAAATAATGGACTCGAGGTCTTACCTCCATCGGTTAACATGTCGACTTATCATTTCCATGCCAGTGATGATAAAACTATTGTTTATGGTTTAGGTGCAATTAAAGGTGTTGGTGAACAGGCAATGCAGTCTGTTATTGACTCACGTCGTCAACAAGGTCCTTATACCGACCTATTCGACTTCTGCCACCGTATTGATTTGAAAAAAATCAATAAACGAACTTTAGAGGCACTTATCCGTGCTGGTGCGCTAGATTGTTTAGGTATTGAACGTTCTAGTTTAATGGCTCAATTGCCTGAAGCCGTACAAGCTGCTGAACAAGCACGTAGTAACCGTGAAAGCGGCATTATGGACTTATTTGGTGAAGTTGAAGAAGTTCAACGTAAACCTGCCAAGCCAGTTAAGCCATGGAGCGATGAAGTTCGTCTTAAGGGTGAAAAAGACACACTGGGTTTGTATTTAACAGGTCACCCTATTGATGTTTACCGTCAAGAACTCAAAGCCTTTATTCCTGCAAAACTTAATGAAATTACAGCAACTCGTCGTGGCGTAACGACTGTTTATGCAGGTCTTGTTCTTGATGTAGCCAACTTCCCAAACCGTGTTGTTATCGTACTCGACGATGGAACAGCACGTATTGAAGTAAGCTGTAACCATGAGCGTTTCCAACGCTTTAAAGATATCATTCAAGTTGAACGTGTAGTGGTCTTTGAAGGCGAAATTTATGAGCGTGAAGGCTTTGATCGTCCAATGGGGCGATTAAACAAAGCATTTAACTTAAATGAAATCAGACAAAAACGTGCCAATAGTATTCAAATCAAATTAACCAATGATTTAATGCAACCAAGTTTGGCCAAAGATCTACAAAATATATTATTGCCTTATTGTAATGTCGATATGCATCAGCATATTGCAATACAACTACAGATTGACCAACCATATGCTCAAGCTGAACTTCAGCTTGGCCCGCAATGGAAAGTCGCTCCTTTAGATGAACTTCTTACCAAACTGAGAGATTACTTTGGTAAAGATAATATTCATATTGAATATCAGGTAAAATCTAAGGCAGCTAAAGCAGCAGAACCTGTTCGTCCACAACCTGTTGCCTCACCTCCTGTGGACATGACTATTGATGATGCATTGGATTCATACCAAAGCGAAGTTTCTCAATATTCGTAATTTCTGGAAATCTTATGAGTTTGTTTGACGACACCGCCGTGTCAAAACAATTAGCACAAGTGCGTATTGTGATGGTCAATACCACTTTGCCTGCTAATATTGGCAGTGCTTTACGCGCAATGAAAACGATGGGCTTGAGTAAGTTGGTTCTGGTTTCACCAAAGACCTATCCACATCCAGATATTCAGGCGCTTGCTGCTGGTGCACAAGATTTATTAGAACAAGTTGAAATTGTTGAAACACTCGAAGACGCGATTAAAGATTGCCATTTAGTTTTTGGAACAAGTGCGCGTAGTCGTACTATTCCATGGCCTTTGCTTGATGTACGCCCTGCTTCCAAAGAAGCAATTAAGGCAGCTTCACAAGGTCAACAGATTGCGATCGTTTTCGGACGTGAAGACCGCGGCTTAACCAACGAAGAATTAGCTTTAGCAAACTATCACCTTACTATTCCTGTAAACTCGGACTATGGTGTACTTAACGTTGCTCAAGCGATTCAAGTCGTATGTTACGAACTTCGCATGTCGGTATTAGAGCAAAAAGAGTCTGTTTCTGATGATGGACAAATGCCACTTGCCCAAGGCCAAAGCATGCAATGGGATGAGCCTTTAGTCACTCAGCAACAAATGGAAGAGTTTTACCCTCATTTGGAAAAAATGCTTACCGAAATTGAATTTTTAGATCCAGAAAATCCTCGTTTATTACCTTTACGCTTGCGTCGTTTATTTGGTCGTATACAATTAGATCGTATGGAATATCATTTACTTCGCGGTATTTTTAGTCGAGTTCAAGCTCTGACTAGCGGCAAATGGAAAAAAGCATCATCGGATAAGGAGGATCAATCCAATGCTTAAACAGCTTAAAGAAGATATACAGGCTGTATTCGCGCGAGATCCTGCTGCACGAAATACATTTGAAGTACTCACCACTTATCCTGGTATTCACGCCTTGCTCTTGCACAGACTTGCACATGAGCTTTGGAAAAAAGACTGCAAAGGGACTGCCCGCTTTGTTTCATCATTTAGCCGTTTTGCAACAGGTATTGAAATCCATCCTGGTGCCAAAATTGGTAAACGCTTCTTTATCGACCATGGTATGGGCGTTGTGATTGGTGAAACTGCTGAAATTGGTGACGATGTAACGCTTTATCATGGTGTTACCTTAGGTGGTACCACATGGAAAACTGGCAAACGCCATCCAACGCTAGAAGATGGCGTGGTTGTAGGGGCTGGTGCAAAAATCTTAGGCCCATTTACAGTAGGTAAAGGTGCTAAAGTTGGTTCAAATGCTGTGGTGACAAAAGCGGTCCCTGCTGGTGTAACAGCAGTTGGAAACCCTGCTCGCTATATTTATAAAGATGCTGACAAAACTAAAGATAAAGATGAAGAACGTCGCCGTGATTATGCACAGAGTATTGGTTTTGCTCCGTATGCGACTACTGCTGATCAATCTGACCCAATTTTAGAAGGAATGCGAGTTTTACTTGACCGTATTCAACATAATGAAACACGTATGAATAGTTTGTGCCAACGCTTATCTGAACTTGACCCAACTTTCAAAAAAGAAAGCCAAGATGAACAGCCTTTTAGTGATGAAGAGCTAAAAATTCTTGAAGAAGTTCGTCGTGAATGCGGTGCACAAAACAAGACATCAAAAACGTAATATTCTTGATTCATAATGTAACACGCTTACCCTTGCAAGTGGGTTTAGCTTTTCCTAGACTTAGCTGTACCAAATCTGACTTTACTAAAATGAACGGAAGATCCTATGAATTTTAAGCCATTGGCGTATTTAATCCTTGCAACTTCTAGTTTAACAGCGTGTACAATGGCACCTGTAAAAGAACAAAAAATTGAACCTTTTGTTTTCAAGGAACCAGAGCTTACTCCTCCATTTTATGCGTTAAATCCATTTAATTATGATGCTCCACCTGCGTTTGAAGTCGCTTTAAAAGAAGCTGCAGCACAGCCTGTAACTAAAATGGTGGTAACTCGTCAGGACGATCCAACTAAATCACTTACATTAGATACAAATAAATTAATTGTACCTACTATCAATAATTCACAACGTTCAATGAAATACGCAGTTTTAGCGGGCGATAATGAAATTGATGTGACTGAAATTGATGACTTCTTACAACTTGTTGAAGGTAAAGCTCGTCACTACCCGCCTCGCTTTACTGACCGTCAAGAACGTAAAGGTTTTGAAAGCAAACTTAAAGAAGTCACTCAGCGCTTAGATACATTAGCTGCTAATCCAAATGCGTCATTTGATATTCTTATTCGTGCTTTTAAAGCAAGCGTACTTGCCCGTAACCTTGATTTAGGTACTGCGCATACAACTAGATCTTTAGAATATGCTCAAAGACTTTTAAAAATTAACCCAGACGATGCCGAAGCGAATTTCTGGTTTGGTTTTGGTTTGTCTGAAGGTGGTGGTCAACGTGAAGCTATTCCATACTTAGACAAAGCCATTAAAGGCAATGTTCAAGAAGCATATTTAGCCGCTGCAAATAACTATATTGCAATGGAACAAAAGAAAAATGCGATTCAGACTTTGAAAAATTACAAGGTTAAATACCCTGACGAAGCTGAAGTTGCAGATCGTTTAATTCAAGAAATTGAAAAACAAGGTCGTTGGAATGTATGGCAAGTATTAACAAACCCTGCTATGGCACCAGCTACCCCAACTGCACCTGCAAAAAAGTAAGAGTATAAGCTTATTAAAAAGGGCTGATTTGACAGCCCTTTTTTTATATTTGATCAATTGAAAAATACTTTAAAATTTGTATGATCAGCATATTACTGATCCACATATTTGACCATAATGTTTGTTAGAAAAAGAAACTCAGCGCTCTTCACGGTCATACTCCTCGGTTCAATTCTGAGCGGATGTCAGGTGGTCAATGTTAAGCAACAAGCTCTCAACGTTACTATTGCAAATGAACGTAATAGTATTCTTACCCAAGATAAACTGAGTGAAGCAAGTCTTAACGTTTTGTCTATGTCAGGACAAGAGGCCAAAACCTGTACAGACTCCCCTGACACCTGTGTTAATCAGCTTAAAAATCTTCCCCAAATTTTAGACGAACAGCTTTTATCTGCTGCAAGCGAAATGTATCTGGCAAAAGCGATGGCTTTATCAGATTCTTCCGAGTGTAAAATTAGTCGATTCACTAAACACAAAGCGGCTGATGAACAAAAAGCGATTCAGAATAAATATGACGATTGCTTAGACCAGCAATTGAACTTACTCGACAAGAGTATCCGTTATAGTTATGCCTATTTGTTCTCAACAAAACGTCAGCCGACTGACCGTATTTTTGATAACAGACAAGTTCAAATACGCGACTTTTATAATCAAGCCATTGCCAAAATGGTGAGTGTTTATGATTTAAGATACCCGAAAAAAAATGTGGTAGAACCACAAATCCATATTGGTAAGAGTGTTTATTCAATAGACTTTGAGTTTCATAGACAATTAACTGGCCAAAAGTTAGAGAAATTAATTTCGAGCTATAACTTAAATTTCTCTGGTTTAAGAACAATCAACCGTCGTGATGGTTTCGGTTCTGAATTTGTGGCTGTTTTTCCGAGTTCAGGAAAAGAAGACATTAATGAATATATTTTAGATCCACTCAATTACAGTTATAAAAATGGTGTGAATCCTAATATTCACCATGCCCGTTATTTAGCAGCAACGATTGTGGCTGAGCCTAAAAATGCTAAAACTGTTCAAGACATTCTAAATAACCCAGAATTTGTAATTCGAGTTTATGACCCTTATCGTACCGATAATATTAATGTCGCAGGTAAGCAATACCCCCTAGCTGCGAACTTCTCTGCACCTTATGGTTTATGGCTAGCTGAAAATAACTTAGGCGTAGCGGCTTATTTAAGTCTGATTGATCGTGATCAGCATTTAACTATGCCGCACCTCTATATGCTTGAACCTTATAATCCAAACAAAAAAATTATTGTGTTGGTACATGGTTTGGCAAGTAGCCCCGAGGCATGGATTGCTCTCACCAACGATGTTATGGGCGATACTGTTTTAAGAGATAACTATCAGGTTTGGCAAGTTTTCTACTCGACCAACATGCCAATTTTGGAAAGTCGCTTCCAAATTTATGCACTGCTTAAACAAGCGTTTGGTTCGCTAAACCCAAGTGACCCTGCTGCACATGATGCTGTTCTTGTAGGTCATAGTATGGGCGGTATTATTAGCCGTTTACTGGTCAGTGATGGTGATATTACCAAACCTGCCTTAAAACTGATGACTGTACGTCAACAGAACCGTTTCAAGAAACACCCTATGGTTACCGAGCGATTGCAAATGCATTCAATTGCTAACTTTGATCGTGCAATTTTCTTGGCATCGCCTCACAGAGGTACAGATTATGCAGATCGTTGGTTTACGTTAGCAGCACGTAAAATTATTCGTTTACCGGGTGCATTTTTATCGGCTGTTGCCACTTCACTCACCACTGAAAATTTAGATGTTAAAGATTTCTTGAATAACATTGATAATGGTTTGATTCAAAATGGTCCAAGTGATTTGAGTCATCAATCTAAATTTATGGAGCTTACGGAAAATATTAACCCACACCAAGGATTAGTCTTCCACTCAATTATGGGTAACATTACCAAGAGCGATGATCCAAATGTAATTACCGATGGTATTGTTCCTTATAAGAGCGCTCACTTAGAAGGCGCAAAATCTGAGAAAGTTCTTCCGGGTGGTCATTCAATCCAGCTCACACCCCAAGCGGTATTAGAATTGCGTCGTATTTTACGAGAGCATTTAGTCGAACACGGTTTATATAAACCATAAAAATAAAAAAGAGCCAAAGGTGATCCTTTGGCTCTTTTGTTTTAGACTAGATTTTACTGCCCAGAACGAATGATGTAATCAAACGCAGAGAGTGATGCTTTAGCACCTTCACCGGTAGCAATAATGATTTGCTTGTAAGGCACAGTGGTACAGTCACCCGCAGCAAATACACCTTGAACATTGGTTTCGTTGCGGTCATTGACAATGATCTCTCCACGGTTGGTTAACTCAACTTCACTGTCTTTTAAGAAGTCAGTGTTTGGTAGTAAACCAATCTGTACAAAGATCCCTGCAAGCTCTACCACATGCTCTTCATCAGTGGCACGGTCTTTATATTTAAGACCAGTCACTTGTGAGCCATCACCTAACACTTCTGTACTTAACGCATTCATAATTACAGTGGTGTTTGGCAAGCTATGTAATTTGTTTTGCAACACTTGGTCAGCACGAAGTTTTGTATCGAACTCAACCAAAGTCACATGCTCAACAATCCCTGCAAGGTCAATTGCAGCTTCAACACCTGAGTTACCACCACCAATCACGGCAACACGTTTGCCTTTGAACAATGGACCATCACAGTGTGGGCAGTAGGCAACACCACGGGTGCGGTATTCAGCTTCACCCGGTACATTCATTTCTCTCCAACGTGCACCTGTAGAAAGGATCACAGTTTTCGATTCAAGTTTTGCACCGTTTTCAAGTTCTACCGCAACCAGACCATTTTCAGTTTGGTTGGCACCTGTGATCTTGCTAACACGTTGCAGGTTCATGATATCGACATCATATTCACGGACATGTGCTTCCATCTCAGCAGCAAACTTAGGACCTTGAGTCTTTTGCACAGAAGTGAAGTTTTCAATGTCCATGGTATCCATCACCTGACCACCAAAGCGTTCAGCCACGATACCTGTGTTAATACCTTTACGTGCCGCATAGATTGCAGCTGTTGCACCCGCAGGTCCACCACCAATCACCAATACATCAAAAGCATCTTTGGCATTGAGTGCGGCTGCATCTTTTTCAGCTGAGTTGGTGTCAAGTTTTGCCACAATCTCTTCAAGGGTCATACGACCTTGACCAATGTGTTCGTTGTCTTGGAATACCATTGGTACAGCCATGATTTTGCGTTGTTCCACTTCGTCTTGGAAGAATGAACCATCAATCATGGTTGCTGTGGTGTTCGGGTTATAAATCGCGATCAGGTTGAGCGCCTGTACCACATCAGGACAGTTATGGCAGCTTAAAGATACAAACACATCAAAGTTGGCTTTGAGGTTTAGGCCTTTAATCTGGTTAAGCACTTCATCAGAAACCTTCGGTGCATAACCAGACACCTGTAACAGAGCCAAGATCAAAGACGTAAACTCATGACCCATCGGTAAGCCTGCAAAGAACACACGAGGCTGTTCACCTGCCTTAGCCACACCAAAGCTTGGACGACGTGTATTGTTACCATCAAAACGGGCAGTCACCTTGTCAGAAAGCTCAGCGATTTCTGTCACTAACTCTTTAATTTGAGCAGCTTTATCTGATTCATCTAAAGCAGCAACTAATTCGATTGGACTTTCTAAACGTTCTAAATAAGCTTTTAATTGAGTTTTAATGTTTTGATCTAACATCTGTTTTTGCTCCAATGCATCCAAATTCTTTCAATAGATGCATAGTACGTTAAAACAATAAATAGGTAAAACAGTATGTTTTTATAGATTTAATCGGTTTTTTAGATTTAATTGTTATTTTCTTCATCAAAAAAAGCCAACCTGAACTCATCCAGCGCAGGTCGGCAAACTGGTTAAACTAAAGTAAGACCACGCCAAATACCGCTCCAGCAATCAATACATGCAAGGGATGAACTTTTTTAATTAAAGATAATAAAGTTGCAATGACGACCATAATTACAAGTAAAGTATTTATTGCTGCTGCCTCAGAAATAATCCACGCACTGGCAAGCACTGTTCCCACAGTGACAGGCTGTAAAGCAAGCTGTAAAACACGGCGCCATTTCTTATCTTTAAATTTTGACCAACCTCTCATTACAAACACAGTAATAATTGATGAAGGTAAAAATTTAGCAGTAGACGTTACCAGTAGACCTGACAACCCTGCTACATGCCATCCTACCAACGGTACAATCATCATGTTTGGACCGGGAGCTGCTTGAGCCATGGCAAATAATGCACTAAATTCTTGTGCCGTCATCCAATGGTGAATATCAACCACTTGGCGTTGCATTTCAGGCAAAATTGTATTGCCGCCACCAAATGCAATAAGAGACAATTGAGTAAAAATGATGGCTAAAGTAAGTAGAACTGCGCCCATTACACACGTCTCCAAATAATAGTTGAATAAAGTGCCAACAAAATCAGCATGGTTAAAAGCAAAGAGATTTTTAGAAAAGCAATGCTAACAATTGCTGCCACGACAACACACATCGCTATTGGGTTACGTAATAATGGTTTCAACATTTTTAAGCCAGTTGCCACCAGAAGCCCTGCTGCTGCTGCTCCTAACCCTTCAAAAAGATGCTTAACCATAAGGTTGTCTTGGAACTGCTCATAGACATAATGTAAAAGTACAACAATTATTGTAGGTGCAAGGATCAGACCAATGAGGGAGGTCACTGCTCCACGGACACCGCGAAACTCCATGCCAATCGCAACCGATAAATTAATAATATTGCCGCCCGGTAAAAATTGACACAGACCAAGCAACTCAGTGAATTTTTCAGGGCTTAACCATTGTCTCTGCTCTACAATAACTTTACGGGCTAAAGGCAGCACGCCACCGAATCCAATTAAACCTAATGTTAAAAAACCTAAAAATAACTCTGTGCAGGTCGGGACACTCTCCTTCTGCACGGCAATCTCAACATGGTTCATTTTCGTTACTTTTCACTTTATCTGACCAAGATAGAATGATACTTTTGTGATATATCTACAAATGCTTTTATTTTCATTAACCATACCATAAAGGTATTCCTATGCTCGATTTACATAAGCTCCATGCCTTTGTTGTGGTAATTGAAGAAAGGAATATTACACATGCCGCAAACCGATTGTTTATTCAACAGCCACCTTTAACGCGTTTACTTAAAAAACTCGAAGAAGAACTCGGTACACAATTACTTATTCGCCAGCCTCGAGGAATTGAACCAACAGAAGCGGGTTTAGCTTTATTTAAAGAAGCACAACTTTTATTAGAACATGCCAGACATATCCCCAAATTAGTCCAAGATGTTAGCCAAGGTAAAACTGGGCAACTCAATATTGGTTTTACAAGTTCAGCAGGTTTGCATCCGCTTATTTCACTAGTATTGCGCTCATATCGAGAAATATATCCAAACGTACAAACCAAACTTGAAGAAGCAGGCAGCCAAAAACAATTAGATCGATTAATCTCCGAGAAACTTGATATTGCTTTTTTGAGAGCGCCGATCAGCCGTGATATCGGGTTAAAACATCTTCATATATTAGATGAGCCAATGATGGTGGCATTGCCTATGGGCCACCCACTTACACAAAAAGAAAAAATTAGCTCAAATGACTTATCAGATGAAAATTTTGTTTTATACCGTCGTTCTTCAGGACAAGGTTTATATGACAATATTTTATATAGCTGTTATCAAGCAGGCTTTAGTCCACGCATTATTCAGGAAGCACCTCGCCCTACTGCAACATTAAATTTAGTCGCTGCTGGAATTGGTATAACGATTGTGCCAGCCTCAATGCATAACTTTTGGGAACATGAAATTGTATATCGCGAGTTTGATGACTCTATAAAAATGAATGCGCCTATTTACTTGATTACACGTGAAAATGAAAATTCAGCGAAAGTTTCAAACTTTATTGAACTATTGCAAAAACTTTTGCCAACGATGACTTGAATGTGAATAACGAGACAATAAAAAAGTGCCTGTCTAAAGGCACTTTAATAAAACTTTGATCAAATAAATTTTGTTATATCTCTTAAGCGTAATACTTTTTCTTTAACCAAAGCGAAACTGAAACCAATGAAATCAGCACAGGTACTTCAACCAATGGTCCTATTACTGTAGTAAATGCCACAGGTGACGCTAAACCAAAAGTTGCAATCGCAACAGCTAAAGCCAACTCAAAGTTATTACCTGCCGCGGTAAATGAAATTGCCGCTGTACGCGGGTAATTATTCCCCATACGTTTACTCATAAAGAAGCTAATAAAGAACATCACCACAAAGTAAATCGTAAGTGGAATCGCAATACGTAATACATCTAAAGGTAAGCTCACTACATCACCACCTTTTAGACTAAACATCGCCACAATGGTAAAAAGTAAAGCAATTAAACTAATCGGGCTGATTTTTGGTAAAAATTTAGTTTGATACCAATCTAACCCTTTTGATTTAACTAAAACCAAACGCGTCAAGAACCCCATTAAGAATGGAATACCTAAGTACACCAAAACCGCATGTGTGATGGTCCAAAAATTCACATCAATGACTTGCCCTGCCACACCAAAATAAGGCGGTAAGAAAGTTAAGAAAAGCCATGCATAAGTACTAAAGAATAAGATCTGGAAAATACTGTTAAATGCAACCAACGCTGCAACATATTGGTTATCGCCACAAGCCAAACCATTCCAGACCAATACCATTGCAATACAACGTGCCAAGCCAATTAAAATGAGGCCAGTCATATACTCTGGATAGCTATGTAAGAAAATAATCGCAAGGATAAACATTAATACTGGAGCAATAATCCAGTTCTGTACCAATGATAAAGTTAAGGTTTTCTTATCTTTAAATACTTCTGGTAACGCAGCGTAATCAACCTTTGCTAAAGGTGGATACATCATCAAAATTAAACCAATCGCAATTGGAATATTAACGTTATCTACACTTAATTCGTTTAAAGACACAGATGCTTGAGGAAAGAAAACTCCAATCGCTAAGCCTAAAGCCATCGCAATAAAAATCCACAGCGTCAGGTTTCGATCTAAAAAGGAAAGCCCTTGTTTGGTCATGCTCTACTCGATGAAAGAATTGATTAATGTTGTTCAATGCATACAACTGACTAAGTACTGATACTAAAAAAACAAATTTTTAAGACAAAAAACTAGGAAGATTAATCACAGCACGTTGTAGTAGTGAAAGGTTGATCTTGTTGTTTGACTCTTGTCTTAGTCTCATCATTTCCGATCACCTTTAAAATATCTAAAGCCCAGACAGGTAAATCAGGATTTAAGCTGTAATAGACCCACTGGCCTTTTCTTTCATCCAGTAATACGCCATGAGTTCTTAATAATGCCAAGTGTCTGGAGATTTTCGGTTGGCTCAACTCAAGCTGTTCTGTTAGCTCACAAACACAAATATTTTGTTTGTTTAGAACTAATTTAAGAATATTTAACCGAGTTTGGTCAGATAGACATTTAAAGAAATCGACTTGGTTGATCATATCTTCAACAGAATATATTTGTTATTGCAAATATACGGATATCCATATATAAAAGCAATATCTTAATTCAACGCTGAATTTACGCCATGACTGAGCAAGTAAAAATCTATCATAACCCTGCTTGTGGAACCTCACGCAATACATTGGCGCTTATTCGTCATGCTGGGATTGAACCCAGTATTATTGAATATTTAAAAACACCACCAAGTAAAGATGAGCTAATCCAACTCATTAAGGATTCAAACTTAACTGTACGTGAAGCAATCCGTAAAAATGTTGATCCATATAAAGATTTAGAGTTGGAACAAGCTCATTGGACCGATGAGCAGTTAATTGCTTTTATGGTGCAGTACCCAATTTTAATTAATCGCCCATTCGTGGTAACACCAAAAGGCACACGACTTTGCCGCCCTTCTGAAGTGGTGCTCGACATTTTAGATTCAAAAAACTTAGGCTATTTTGCAAAAGAAGATGGTGAAGTGATTATTGATGAACAAGGCAGTCGTATAAAGTAATTGAAGATACTTATTAATATAAAAAGCTAAATGGCATGGAACCATTTAGCTTTTTTTGAATGAAACGGATTAAAAATAGGATTTGATAAAAGGAAGCAGTTGCTCTCCAATTACCATGCCTAATAAACCGACTAATGCAACAAGAGGTGGAGCTGGTGACTTAACATTTAAAACGTAATATAAGACACCAACGAGCAACCCTACAGCCAAAGATAACAAGTACATTTTCATCGTACATACCTTAGAGAAGCAAGCCATTTAACGAGGCAGGTTCCCAAACTGTTTTATTTAAAATGCAAAACAAGAACACCCGAGTGCACCCCAGAAAGATTTTTTGTCCTTATCATTTACAGGAACATCAAGCATCCATGAGTGGCTATGTCCATGCATGCCACAACTGCTAGTACATTCACACAATGCACTTTGTGACTGTAATGATTGATTCGAAGGTGCATTACGATTTTCGGATAAACGCCACTGACCACCAAAGCGTTTTACTGGCGACCATGTTGGAGATGCTGGCGGTAATGGCGGATCGTCTTGCTTAAACTCAGCCCCTGCATATACCACTTTTCCGCCTAAAACAGTGAGTACAGACTCAATCCACTGGATATCTTCTGCTTCCACTTTGAAGTAGTCATCGGACAATACGACCAAGTCAGCAAGTTCCCCTGCTGTGAGTGAACCTTTGACATCTTTTTCACCTGAGAACCAAGCCGAACCTTTAGTCCAGAGTTTAAGTGCTGTCTGACGGTCTAATAGATTTTTTTCATCATAGAGTGGTAAACCACCGACTGTTTTACCCGTACTTAGCCAATACAAACACACCCAAGGGTTATAAGAGGCAACACGAGTCGCATCTGTCCCAGCCCCCACAGGAACACCAAGTTCTAACATTTTCTTAACTGGTGGCGTTGCCTGAGCAGCTTCGGCACCATAGCGTTTTACGAAAATCTCACCTTGATATGCCATACGGTGTTGAATGGCAATACCACCACCCAACGCACCAATACGTTCGATATTACGTTCAGATACAGTTTCGGCATGGTCAATAATAAATCGAGTTGCAAACGGCTGTTTTGAATTTACTTTCTCAAAGACATTGAGCAAACGATTAATACTTTCATCATAGGTTGCATGAATACGGAATGGCCATTTCTTTTCAGCCAAGTGCTCTACAATGGCTTCGAGTTCACCTTCCATTTTTTCCGGTAAATCCGGACGTGGCTCATAGAAATCTTCGAAGTCACCTGCCGACCAAGTCAGGTTCTCACCTGCTCCATTCATTCTAAATAGCTCATCACCATCACCTGGAAATGTCATTTCGGTCCAACGGCGATAATCATCAAGCTCTTGGCCTGCCTTCTGAGCAAATAGGTTATAAGCAATTCGAACCGTCATTTGATTTTGATCGTGCAATTGCTTAATTACATCATAATCTTCAGGATAGTTTTGACCGCCACCACCCGCATCAATTGCTGAAGTAATACCTAATCGGTTCAACTCACGCATGAAATGACGAGTTGAATTGACTTGGTCTTCAACTGGCAATTTCGGTGCTTTACCTAAGGTCGAATACAAAATCATAGCGGATGGAGTTGCCAGCAATAAACCTGTTGGCTCACCCTTTTCATCTCGTACGATCTTGCCACCCGGTGGGTCTGGCGTGTCTTTGTTAAAGCCTAATACCTCAAGCGCAGCTCGATTCAACAAAGCACTGGCATATAAATGTAAAACGAATACAGGAGTATCTGGCGCAGCTTTATTAATTTCTTCTAAAGTCGGTAAACGCTTTTCGGCAAACTGGAACTCAGTCCATCCGCCTACGACACGAACCCATTGTGGAGTTGGCGTATTATCTGCTTGCTCCTTAAGTAAACGTAATGCATCAGCAACGGATGGCACACCTTCCCAGCGCAGTTCCATATTGTAATTTAAGCCACCACGAATAATATGCAGATGACTGTCATTTAGACCTGGTATAACGCGACGACCATTTAAGTCTACGACTTTGCTTATAGATGTTGCGAGCTTCATAACCTCATCATTTGTGCCTGTGCGTACGACTTTACCGTCTGCAATCGCAATTGCTTGTACTTCGGGGTTCTGAGGATCTAGTGTTGTGATTTTACCGTTTATGAGTATGAGGTTTATTTCGGTCATTCTGAACTCCATTCTTGTGAATTATCGTTCTAAAAAATAAAGGTATAGCAACATATATATTTCATTATTCTTTTTGATTTTACACGACGGAGTCTGACCGTTTTACATCCAATAAGAGGAGTTAATTCTGTTACTTTTCTTTCGGGAAAAGTAACCAAAACCATTGCCATCTGCAAAACTCGTTCAATTACAATCTTTTCAGATTTTGTCCTGCCTCGAACAGTTGCAGATGGCTTTTCCACTTATCAAATATAGTCAAAAATCGAATAAATCAACTTAAATATCGAAATACCCTTAACTCAACTATTTCTTATTTTGCAGGAACTGGTGCAAGTACTTCGTGTTTTGATGTTGTACGTTCAGGCGCCTTATGTACCATCGTATAGGCATAGTCCACACCCATACCGTAAGCACCAGAATGCTCGCGTACAATTGCCATAACTGCATCATACGTATCACGGTGTGCCCAATCACGTTGCCATTCAAGTAATACTTGTTGCCAAGTTACCGGAACAACACCTGCTTGAATCATACGTTGCATGGCATAGTCATGTGCTTCTTTTGATGTACCACCAGAAGCATCTGCAACCATATAAATTTCATAATCGCCTTCAAGCATGGCGCCAAAAGCAAAGGTGTTATTGCACACTTCTGTCCATAAGCCTGAAACAATCACTTTTTTACGATTATTTTTTGCAAGCGAATCGCGTACTTTTTGGTCATCCCATGAATTCATTGAAGTACGTTCTAGTAATGGAGCATCTGGAAATACATCTAAAAGTTCTGGATAGGTATGACCAGAAAAGCTTTCAGTTTCAACCGTGGTAATGGTGACAGGAATATTGAATGTTTTAGCTGCTTTTGCTAATCCTACCGTATTATTCTTTAATACTTGGCGGTCTATTGACTGTACCCCAAAAGCCATTTGTGGCTGATGATCAATAAAAATAACCTGACAATTTGTTGGTGAAAGTTGTTCTAAAAGTGACTTATTCATGGGTAAACTCCATTATTCCTTATGAGTAATGCATTAAAATTGCTTACTGGTCATTATCAAAACAGATAAAAATGTAAAAGCATAGACAGCAAATCAGCACGAATCTGTATGCTGTACGAATACAATAAAATCAATGATTGCTTTTTAATTTTTATAGTTTAATCATTGATATATATTTTTTTAACTTTTGCTTATCCATGGATCGATTAGACTGTATTTCCACTTTTGTAAGTGTCGTAGAACATGGGAATTTTAGTAGCGCAGCCAGAGCACTCGACATCTCACGTGATTTAGTGGCCAAACGTGTTTGCTACCTCGAAAATGACCTAAAAACTACACTGTTAACCCGAACCACAAGACAGATGAACCTCACCTCTTGTGGAGAAAAGTTTTATCAGCATAGCAAAGTCATTTTAAGTGAGTTTGAATGGGCTGCCTACGAAATTAGCTATAATCAGCAGTACCCAGAAGGCGAACTCAAGCTCAATACGCCAATGTCTTTTAGCAATATTTTTCTTCAAAATATCATTTCAGACTTTATTGAGAAATATCCCAGTATTAAAATTGATCTATTCATGACTGATCAACTACTAGACATGAATAATAATAAATTTGATTTAACCATTCGCGTAGATGGCTCTCCTCCAAACTTAGCAAATAGTAAAATATTAAATACCTATCAGCGCTATCTATATGCGACACCTGAGTATTTCAATCAGCATGGATTACCAGACTCATTAGAAGAACTTAAAGAACATAAGTTTCTGATTTATTATCAGGATAGTCGACATAAGAAATTGATTTTCCAAAAAGATCAAAAAGAAGTGTCCTTTAATTGCTTCCCAGTCATGACCTGTAATAATGGTGAATTATTATTAGATATGTGCTTGAAAAATCACGGTATCGTCTTTCTTCCAGAGTTTATTGCGGAACCTTACTACAAAGAAGGTAAATTACAAAAATGTTTGGAGGACTACACCAGTCAGCCACTTCATTTATATGTGACATGGCCAAACCGTAAGATTTTGTCGAAGAAAGTAAAACTATTTATTGATTTTTTAACTCATCAAATCATTCCTATAAAATAACTAATCTGGGCCTTTTCCATAGGAAATGGCCTATTATTTTTTAGTTAGTTTAAATGGTTTCAATTTTCTTATTTTTAAATAAATTTAATAAATTTTGCTCTGCTGTTGCTGTGCCGTCTTGTTCAACAAATGTCGTCGCGTAGTGTTCTAAATGCTCTTCCATCAATTGAGTGGCTCGTTTTTCATCGCCTTGCTCAATGGCATTTAAAATTGCACGATGTTCATCTGCCGAACAATTATTATGTTTGGGAATTTCATATAAGCCAATTAATAACGAAGTCCTTGCAATAAGCGTCTGCAAATAACTGGTCATAATCGTATTTTGATTTGCTTCAATCAGCTTTAAATGAAATTGCCCCGATAGCTTAATCCACTCGGCCCAATTGCCAGCTAAACGCTCATGAGACTCTTGATCTACTAAGCCTCGAAGCTCACTAAAATCTAGGTTATGTGACTTTTGAGCGAGCTTTTTTACAGTGGCGATTTCAAGCATGCTGCGTGCTTCAAAGACCTCTTTTGTCTCATGAACGCTATGCTTTGCGATGAGTGCCCCACGATTGGGCTGAATTTCGATAACCTTATCATGGGCAAGTTTCACGAAAACACGTCTTAACACTCCCCTCGTTACACCAAATGCCTCACACAAAGGTGCTTCAACTAAACGTGCGCCAGGAACGAGTTGTCGATTTAAAATAGCATCTACAATAGCGTTATATATATGGTCATCAATTTCATCATTGCTCATTTCTACGGCTTTTTTTGGTGCATTTGATGGCATTGATTTCTCCATTTTTATTAACGCCTCCTCTTTCTAAAACTTTATCTAATAACTGTAGTGTAAGTTTAACTTAAGCGTTTTGGAATATTGCTCTCATTTCCAAAACACTAATGTTGAGCTAAACAATTCAATATTAGACTTCTAAATATCCACTTATACACCTAACTTTACTTACTTTTTATAAAAAATTAAGCACTTCTCATTTTATAAATTTGTCTCTTCATATCCAAAATTCATACCAGTTTAAATAACTCATAAGCGCTACTTCTTAAATTTGGCATAACTTTTGCTCAATTAAAATTGTGCACAATATAAATATCACATTGTGCACAATTTTAATTTCATTCTTTTAGCCAGAATTTCAAGCTGCTGAAGAACGTGCCAGCCCAACATAAGGGAAGTGAGTGTTCAAGATGAATAATACCGAAGTAATAATTAAACCTTCTTATGATGCAAAACTGACAAATCAAGACTTAGCTCCTTTAAAAAAGCAAACATGGGGCGCTTATAATATTTTTGCTTTCTGGATGTCTGATGTTCATAGTGTCGGCGGTTATGTCATGGCTGGAAGCCTTTTTGCACTTGGGCTCAATAGCTGGCAGGTACTTTTATCTTTACTCATCGGCATTGCCATAGTTCAGTTTTTTACAAACCTGATTGCCAAGTCTAGCCAACAAACTGGTACGCCCTATCCTGTTATTTGCCGCGCAACCTTCGGTGTGCTTGGTGCAAATATTCCTGCTGTTATCCGTGGGCTTATTGCTGTTGCATGGTATGGCATTCAGACCTATTTGGCATCAAGTGCTTTCTTATTGGTCATATTAAAGTTCTTTCCAGAATGGTCGGTCTATGCCGATATTTCAACTTATGGCTTTCTTGGACTTTCCTATTTAGGATGGGTTGGCTTCATGCTGCTTTGGCTACTTCAAGCGATTGTTTTTTGGTCTGGCATGGACAGCATTCGTAAATTCATTGACTGGGCAGGTCCAGCTGTCTACATCGTGATGTTTGCGATGGCAGTATGGCTCATCTGGAAAGCTGGATGGCAAAATATTGATTTAAACTTGAGCGGTGTTCAATACGACGGTTTTGCGGTTGTACCCGTCATGATTGGTGCTATTGCTCTCGTTGTTTCATATTTTTCTGGACCAATGCTGAACTTTGGTGACTTCTCTCGTTATGGCAAAAGCTTTAACGCGATTAAAATGGGGAACTTTCTTGGACTACCGATTAATTTCTTAGGCTTTTCTTTACTTACTGTAGTTTGTATTGCAGCAACGCTTCCAGTCTACGGTAAGCTCATTACCGACCCTGTCGAGATGGTTGGAAAACTTGATAATACTTTTGTGGTTATTTTAGGTAGTTTGACCTTAATGATTGCCACGATTGGGATTAATATTGTCGCTAACTTTGTTTCACCTGCCTTTGATTTTTCCAACGTTTCACCGAGCAAAATTAGCTGGCGCATGGGTGGAATGATTGCAGCAGTTGGTTCGATTTTCATTACACCATGGAATTTGTTTAATAACCCTCAAGTGATCCATTACACCATTGATATTTTAGGCGCATTTATCGGCCCACTTTTTGGTGTATTGCTCGCCGATTTTTACCTCGTTAAAAAACAAAAAATCGTGGTAGATGATTTATATACCTTAGATACTAAAGGCTTGTATTGGTACAAAAATGGTTATAACCACTCTGCCTTTTATGCCTTAATTCCAGCTTCATTAATTCCTATTCTCTGCGTACTTTTACCACAACTGTCTGGGCTGGCTAATTTCACATGGTTTATCGGTATGGGATTCGGTTTTGTCATTTACCGATTTCTTAACCAACCGCTTGCCCATGCTAAATCAGCAATGACTAAGGTAAAAGTACAATGAAAATTAAAATTATTAATCCCAATACTACTCAAAGCATGACAGACAAAATTGCTGCATCAGCAAAGATAGTCGCAGGTTCTGGTACTCAAATTCTTGCAGTGAGTCCTCAAATGGGCCCTGCAACAATTGAAAGTTATTATGATGAAGCTCTAAGTGCAGTAGGTGTGTTAGAAGAAATACGCCAAGGTGAACAGCTAAATGTAGATGCCTATATTATTGCCTGTTTTGGTGACCCTGCGCTTTATGCTGCCCGTGAAATGACTTCAGCGCCTGTGATTGGGATTGCCGAAGCAGCTATGAGAACTGCAAGTTATGTCAGTACCGGTTTTAGTGTGGTGACAACTTTACAACGCACAGTGAATATGAGCTGGCATCTGGCTCATCGCTATGGGGCTACACCATTTTGCAAAAATGTTCGAGCTTGTGACATTGCAGTTGAAGAGTTGGAGCTTCCTGACTCAGATGCTTATCGAACCATACGAGATGAATGCAAAAAAGCACTCGCTGAAGATAAAAGCGATGCGATTGTTTTAGGATGTGCAGGTATGAGTGATTTGTGTCTAAAGCTACAAAACGAGTTAGGCGTAATCGTTATTGACGGCGTTGCTGCAGCCGTTAAACAAGCTGAAATGCTAGTTCAATTAAATTTAAAAACCAGCAAAGTCGGTGATTGGGCCTCACCTCCTGTAAAGAACTACACAGGTATATTGTCGGGTTTTGGAACACAATAGAGATAACTTACTGTTTCAATTCCAACTCAAAATGCTACGTTGGAATTGAAACAAAGAATAATTAAAGGAATTAAGCCTCTGCTAACTCTGGCTGTTGTTCTTCTTTATAAAATGGCACATCGCCATTAATAGTTGCACGGTGCATGATGCGATGGGCATCGCCATAATCAAATAATGCTTTATGTTGTGTGCAACGGTTATCCCAAATCGCGACGTCACCGTCTTGCCATTTCCAGCGTAAATGAAACTGCTCTTGGGTCGCATGCTCAAACAAGAAATTAAGCAACTGCTCACTTTCTTGTTCAGGTAACTCATTAATTTGTGTGGTAAAGCCCTCACTTACAAACAACAAAGGCTCGCCTGTGACAGGATGGGTACGCACCACTGGATGAACCACTGGAGGATTACGCTTAAAGGTTTGCAACAGCTTTTCACGCTCTTCTTCGTTATGGGCAAAACGTTCAAGCGGAAAAGACTTACGGATATCGTGGGTTGCTGTTAAGCCTCGTAGTTTTTGCTGTAACTCAAGCGGAAGCCCTTTAAAAGCTGCTGTATTACTCGACCACAACGTATCACCGCCTACAGGTGGAATTTTAATAGCTTGCAACACACAACCTAAAGGTGGATTTTTACTAAAAGTCACATCTGTGTGCCAAAGTTCATTGTCACGCAAGTCTTGTTTCCAACTGTCGAGCACCATCACTTCAGGTACATCTTCAATTGAAGGATAAATCGGGTGCACATGTAAGCTACCAAAACTGCGTGCCAAGTCTGCTTGTGCTTGCGGTGCTAATTGTTGCTTTCGAAAAAAAATGACCTGATGATCAAGCAAAGCCTGCTGGATTTGTTGCGTTGTCTGTTCATTCAACGCATTCAAATCAATATCGTGAATAATTGCGCCGATGGTAGGCTTGATCACTTCAATATTTAAGTTTGCTACTACTGTATTCATCTTCTTTACTACAACTGCTGACCATACCAAGGAGAAAACTGTTTTTGTAACCAACGTAAAAACAGCTCAAAACTAACTGCGACAATCGCAATCACAATAATGCCTAAAATCACCGTATCGGTAATTAAGAACTGTGCTGCCGATTGCACCATAAAACCAATACCGCGGTCCGCTGCAACCAACTCTGCTGCAACTAATGTTGACCAGCCCACCCCAAGACCAATACGAATACCGGTAATAATATGAGGTAAAGCTGTTGGTAAAATGACATGCCAAAATACTTGAGTCTGACTTGCCCCTAGCGACAATGCTGCACGCTCACGATTAAGCTGATGGCTTAACACACCATGCGCGCTACTAATAATGACAGGCGCCAAAATCGAGAAGAAAATCAAAAGTACTTTTGTGGTTTCACCAATACCGAACCAAATAACAAGTAACGGCAAATACGCTAACGGCGGAATTGGACGTAATAATTCAACCAAAGGATCTAGAACAGCACGAACCCATTTGTTCAGCCCCATCCACAAACCCAGCGGAACACCAATCACCACGGCAGCAATCAAAGCCAAAAACACACGAGAGATACTAGCGGCCAAGTGTTGCCACAAAGTAGCCTTCATAAAGCCTTCTTGGCTGACCGATATAAATTTTTGCCAGACTGCCTGTGGGCTCGGTAAAAACAGTTCAGGTACGATATGCAAAGCAGTAATGAGAAACCAGAGTGCGACCACACTTCCCACACTAATTATGCTAACTGCCAAAGTGCGATGCTTCTCAAAAAATGACGATAGAAATGAAGCATTTTCTGTTTGCACATCTGGCTTAAGTTTTAGCCCTGCTTTGTCATATTCATAGACGTTATCTTTAGTACTCATGTGGTTAACGCCTCCTTACCGCTTTGTTTTTGTGCCCTTAAACTTTCAAACAGCTGCTCTCTGAGCTGAATAAATTGTGGGTCCGATTTAATTGAGCGAATAGACTCGCCCTGACGATATCGATTAGCAAAATCGAGATGTAGAGTTTCTACAATTTTGCCTGGATGCGCTGTCATCAGAACTAACTGATTGCTGAGCAATAATGCTTCTTCAATGTCATGAGTAATTAAAAAAAAGCTTTTATTTTGTTGAATCCATAAATCGAGCACTAACTGCTGCATGTTTTCACGTGTAAAAGCATCTAATGCGGCAAAAGGTTCATCTAATAAAATAAACGGCGCGTGACTAATCAAAGCTCTGGCAATACCAACTCGTTGTTTCATACCACCGGAAAGTTCCCAAATATTGGCTTTTTCAACGTGACTTAAACCTACAATTTTTAAAATTGCGTTCACTTGTGCTTCGATATCTACGCGTTTTAAACCTTTTAACTGCAAAGCGAAGCCAACATTATCTGCAACATTCAACCAAGGAAGGAGTGCATGATCCTGAAACACGACAGCGCGGGTTACATCTGGTCCATTTACTACTTCATGATTTACAAGCACATCACCTGAACTCGGCTTTTGAAACCCTGCCAAGATATTAAGCAAAGTTGTTTTGCCACAACCTGACTCGCCCAAAATCACGGTTAAAGAACCTTCTTCAATGGTTAGGTTAATGTCTTGTAAAACTGGCTTTTGCTGTTTAGGAAAAGTCAGATGAATATGTTTGGCTTCTAGTACACTCATGACAACTCCTTAAGGCTGCAAAAATGAAGAATTCACGTTGCCTTTATAATCGGCTTTAAGTTGATCGACCTTGCCCTGACCTTTTAAAAACTTCGCTGTATCAAAAATATTTTGCGCAAATTCACCATCTAAAGTTTGTTTTTGCTGAGCATGGTCTAGGTAAATATTTCCACTTAATAAAAGTGGGATATCTTTTGGATCAGAACCTGTGAGCTGCGCAATTTTTTGCACGTTATCGGCATCTTTAACGTAAGCGGCTGGGTCTTGATTGTATTTTTCAAGCTGCTCAAGCGTAGTTTTAACAAAAGCTTTTAAGAAATCAGGATTTTTCTCTGCAAAGTCTTTACGCACAACCCATAAGTCATAAGTTGGAGCACCCCACTCACCCACTTGTTTTGAGTCGGTTAAAACCGTACCAGATGCTTTGGCTTTACTTAAAGCAGGTTCCCAAACATAGGCAGCGTCAATATCACCACGTTCCCAAGCCGCTGAAATTTCAGGTGGACGCAAGTTAATAATTTTTACTTTATCTTCTGGAATGTTCCAATGTTTAAGTGCAGACAAAAGACTGTAATGCGTGGTTGAAACAAACGGTACAGCAATGGTTTTGCCAATTAAATCTTGAGGAGTTTTAATGCCTGATTTATTACTTACTACGAGTGCTTCAGACCCACCAAGTTTTGATGTAATTAAGAATACTTCAATCGGTAAATCACGGCTTGCCGCAGCAGCAAGTGGACTTGAACCAATATTGCCAAGTACAACATCGCCTGAAGCAAGTGCGTTTACAACATCTGAACCCGCATCAAATTTTTTCCATTGAATGTTACGTTGGCTATGTTTTTCATATTCCCCATTGGCCTGCGCAACTTTGCTTGGGTCCACCCCTGTTTGGTAGGCAATTACGACAGGTTTGCTGTCGCGAACTGAAGCACTTGTATTATTGTCTTTCTTATTTTGCCATACGATAAATGCAACAATTGCTACAACCACAATTGCCGTGATAATCAACGGTTTGGTCTTTGTGCTCATAATTTCATGATCTTTCAATAATATAAGCTCATGGTATGCAGCTGGCTTTATAATGAAAAATAAAAAAATATGAGTTGCTTATCTATTTTTGATAAATAACTTTTTCATATAAGTTTTTATCTTTTGGTAAAAAGCAAATATCAACCAAACTTACAGATTAGCCATAAAATTAAAATACTTATATATCAATAATTAAAAAGGATATTCAAAAAACACATGATGAGGAAAACCTAACATGCCTACTCTAATTATTTTATCCTACTCATTTCGTCATTTTTATTTTTTGCTTATCGCATCCAGAGTTTTGCATCTAATTAATTTTCATTCTTTTATATAAAGTTAAGATTTTATTATCTTTTTATCTTAAAACTTCTGCAAATATTAAGATTTGGACAAATCTTTTTCTGGTTTATACATGACGCAAATTTAATTTTTATTTTTAAGAGGAGAAAAATTCTTTTGTTTAAACATTCTCAATTTTTGAAAAAAACATTAATTACAGCGTCTTTAATTACATTTAGCCTTTCAAGTCATGCAGCCTTTACCTTTGGTAATGCTGAAGAAGGTCAACTTAAAGTGAGTGGTACTGTTCGAGCTAAATATGTTTATGACTTTGACTCTGATCCCACTACCAGTAAATTTTCGTTTAATGACGCGGTACTATGGCTAGATTACAACTCCCCGAAATGGATAGGCCGTCTAGATTATCGGGTTTATGAATATTACGGGCGTTTAGGCGATGCCAATTGGCTTACCGATGCGTGGTTGGGTTATAAAATTAATGACAACAGTAAAATTACTGCGGGCTTAAACCCAGTTCCTTTTGGCTTGGGTCGCTTTTGGGGAAATACTTATTATTTAGGCATTGCCAATAGTGCAGGTTGGGAAGATGTACACAACCTAGGGGTGAAATATGACTTCAATGATGGAATCAATGAAGCACAACTCGCCTTTTACCCGACCGATGGTGGCACCTATAGAGGTAAAAGCAAAGACTCAAGTCGATTTAGTATCAACCCTGTCAATGCTGATGACTCAGTACCGCAAGGCACCAATACCAAAGAAAAGAACTCGATTGTTGTTCGCGGTGCCCACACCTTTAAAAATGTTCTAGGCCAAGAAAATTTCTCTACCCAACTTGGTGCCTCTGCATGGTATTCCACCATTGAAAACAAACGTTCAGGACAAGATGGCGACCGCCAAGTCTATTCAGTTTTTAGCAATACCAATTATAACCAATGGAATTTACAGCTTTTGGCTGGTTATCAAGACATTGATAATGCCGACACCCAATATAAAGATCATCTAACTTTGGGTGGTTTCGATTATTCATTTAACTCGGCAACCAAAGGTCAGATTTATTCAGCCGAACTGAGCTATTTATTTCCTCAGCAGTTTGGCCCGATTACCTCAGTTCGCCCTTATCTAAACTATAGTTCTTATCGAAAAGAACAAGATGGCTTTAAAGACTCAACCCGCTTTATACCCGGCATTGCGTTTAACTATCAAAAATTAACAGTACAAGCCGAGTTGCTAGTTGGCAAACATGACCCATACTTAGGAGATAGTGAAGGCCTTGCGGCTGGTGGAACCAATGATAAATGGAATAAAAAAGCGTTTGTGATTTTTGCTTATTACTTCTAACTTCAAAAATAAAGGCCAACACATGTTGGCCTTTGTTTTTATCTAAAGATTTAGATTTAGCTAATCAATTACAGGTGAATTATTAAGTGGAAGTTCTGGACTGTTTTCATCAATCACATCGACATCTTGTGCAGTAGGCTCAAACTTAATCAGTAGTCCAATTACAATTAAAGGAATAAACGCAAAGATAGAAATAATCAGATAAACATCCGTTTTATAACCCGCCATCCAAATTGGCAACACAAACAAAGCAATTGCCTGAGCAACACCAGTTACCGCACGGTTAAAGCCAACACCAACGCCACGAATTGAAGCAGGATAAGCCATGGTTGGATAAACCATCATTTGCGCACCTGGCCCAAAACCTTCAGCAAAAAGCCATAAACCGAGCATTCCAATAGCGGTGTAGAGTAAAAAGCTATTACCCGGTTCACCAATTAATGCCAATGCAATGAGGGCAATAAACTGAAGTAAAAAACCTGTGAGTAGCACGTGACGAGATTTAAATCTGCTGGCGACAAATACACCTAATAGCCCACCCGTAAATGCAAACAGTAAATTGAGCCCGAGCGTTGTAGTAATGGTCGTCAAAACATCTGTATGAAAGAACCGTGTCAAAATCGAAGGTAAAAAGAATGCAATGGTGGTGTACTGAAATGCCACCGAAATATGAATCACAATTGCCACAATAGTTCTTGGCAAATAGGTTTTATTAAATAAAACCGCAAAACCCTCACGCTTTTTCTTTTCAGCCGTTCTTTCTACTTTTTCGACTGTGGCAACTGCATTAATTGCATAAGACTCTTGTAGAACTTTAGCTGCCCCTTTTAAATCACCTTGGTTGGCAAGCCAGATTGGTGATTCAGTTAAATATTTACCGCGAATAAAAATAATGAGTAACGCTGGCACTGCTCCAAAAATTAAAGATGCTCGCCATAACCAGTTGCTATGTTCAGGTGGTAAAAGAAAATAAAGCGCCAGAACTAGACCAAAACAGACCGAAGAAGCGGCATACCACATTGGGCACCATGCAGCTAAACGCGCTGCCTTGTTGCTACTACCGTTAAATTTGGAAAACTCAGATAAGTATGACATTGCCACCGGCAAATCAATACCAACACTAATTCCCATAATAAATCTGGCTAAAATCAAAACCCATACATTCGGTGCAAAGCCTGCAACAATTGCAGCAATGACAAAGAGCACCATGTCTGCCATGAAGACCCTATAACGGCCAATTTTATCTGTCAGCCAACCACCAATCAGGTTACCAACAATAGTTCCGCAGACAATTGCTGAAGCTACCACACCGGTCATGACAGGGCTTAAAGAAAACTCTGAGATAACTTGTTCAATACCGAAAGACAGCGTTGTTAAATCGTAGGCATCAATAAACACCCCAATCAGTGCCAACCAAATAACTTTATTCGATTTACCCTTCCCTGCAAATTTGGAAATTAATTGTGAAACATCATCGGGAGATTTAATTTCATAACGATGGTTATGATCGAGTTCTTGTGTGCTCACTTAATAATTCCTGAATTTTAATAACAGGAACAAAATAATGATTATTCACATCATATAAAAACAAATTAATCTGATGTTTTAATCTAAATTATAGAATTATCTTTTCATTATTAACTCAGCAGTAAAACCGATATCAAAAGACAAAATAAAAGCTGGTATTTAACCAGCTATTTATTTAAAGGCTTTCCAAAATATTAACTCGCCTCAGCAAGTTTTAACTCTTTTAGATTACGATATTTTGCACCACGGTGATTTTCAGGCAAATATGGCCCAGCACCAAATAATTTTTCTCTTAATGTTCCTTGTGCATATGAGGTTTGATATACCCCACGTTTTTGCAACTCTGGCACAATAAATTCGACCACATCCGCAAAGGTTTGATGAGCCAAAATATAGGCTAAGTTAAAGCCATCGACATCGGTATCTTCAACCCATTGTTGTAGAGCATCTGAAACAGTTTCTGCTGAACCCACTAACACAGGTCCATTACCACCTAAACTGTTCCAGTTTGCAATTTCTTCAATGGTCCAAACACGTTCTGGGTCTGCATTTACATAAGAATCTAATAAAGATTGAATGGCATTCGTTTGAATATATTCAACTTTGTCCGTTGGCTGGTATTGTGAAAAGTCCACACCAGACCAACCAGACAGCAATGTTAAAGCGCCATCGTAGCTTCCATAGCTTTGATATTCTTTAAACTTAGCCTGTGCTTTTGCATCTGTTTCATCAGTGACAATCGACAAAAGCGCATAAATTTTAACTGAGTACGGGTCGCGGCCTTCCTGAGCCAATTTTTGGCGAATACCCTGTACCACTTTTTTAGTGGCAATTTTAGACGGCGCTGCAATAAATACACACTCGGCATTTTGACTAGCAAACTTCTGGCCACGTGAAGATGCGCCTGCTTGGTAAAGTACTGGTGTTCGCTGCGGTGATGGCTCACAAATATGGATACCCGGTACAGTAAAGTATTTACCCTCGTGCTGAATTGGATGCACTTTTTTATGGTCAGCAAAAATACCGCTTTCACGGTCACGAAGTACCGAACCTTCTTCCCAAGAACCTTCCCAAAGTTTGTAAAGGACTTCTAAGTACTCATCAGCAATATCATAACGATTGTCATGATTAACCTGAGTTTTTAGGCCCAAGTTTTTCGAACCACTTTCCAAATAAGAAGTCACGATATTCCAACCAACTCGCCCTTTGGTTAAATGATCTAGCGTGCTGATACGTCTAGCAAAAGGATAAGGATGTTCAAAGGAAATCGAAGTTGTGACACCAAAACCCAAGTGCTTTGTGACTGCGGCCATCGCTGGCACAATCTGTAGTGGATCATTGACTGGAACTTGTACTGCACCGGTTAAGGCGTGTTCAGCACTTTGATGATAAACGTCGTAAATGCCAAGTACATCTGCAATAAAAATACCGTCAAAAAAACCACGCTCAAGAATTTGTGCTAAATCTGTCCAATATTCTAAATCTTTATATTCAACAGATCGATCTTGAGGATGTCGCCATAATCCTGGAGATTGGTGGGCAATACAATTCATTTCAAAAGCATTAAAACTAACTCTCTTAGTCATAAAATATCAGCCAGCATTTTATTTAATTTTTATACTAAAGCAATTTTAAGGTTTTCTTTATAATATATACCCCAAACAAAATATGATTTTATTCTAATAGATTTTTATAATTTATCTTAAGAAAAAATAATATTAAGCCACCAAAATAGCGGCTTAATATCTAAAACTATAATTTATTATTTAGCAACGTTCCCTATTCGCCATTGATAAGGAGGTAATGTGCCGTTTACACTAAAATCACCAATAATTCGATTTTTAAATACTCTCGGGTTATGTGATGATAAAGTTCGTACATTACGCCAGTATCGATCTAGGCCTAAATCTTTGTCTGTTGCGGAAGCACCTAAAGCGTCAAATAAAATCGTAGAAGCATTTAAAATTAGATCGGTAATGACCGATTGAGACTGCGCACTTTCAAGCTCGGCAAGTGCATTTTGCTCTTCTTCGAGCTGCTCATTATTTTGAAATGCAGCCAAATAAGCACGTTGTAAGCTTTGTGCGACTTTTTCAACAATTGCCCCTGCACTGTAAGCCGCACCACGGATTTGTCCTACGACTTGTAAAATTTGCGGGTCTTGTTTTACAAATTGGGCATTTGCATGCGTGTAGTTTCGGGTACGTTTTGCCACAGCTTGAGAAACATCATAGGTTGCAGCACGTCCTAGACCTGTAATGATTGCCAGTTGGACCAGTTGATAGTAAGCCGCTGAATATTTAAAGCGGTCATCGTCAGGTAAAATTTCAGCTTCATCCACCAATACATCATGGAAATATGCTGTACCGCTTGCGGTGAGTTGCTGACCAAAGCCATTCCAGTCATCAACAATTTCGACACCTTCATCTTCACGGCGCACAACGACTGAGCCAGACTCACCCTTTAAATCTGTTACTCCCACATCTACCCAGTCTGCATATAGACTACCAGTGGTGTAATATTTTTTACCCTTAACGCGAATTTTTCCGTCACTGTCTCGATACAAATGAGTTTCGAACTGATCGATTGACTCTTTCCCGCCTTCAGACCATGCACTGCCTACTGTTTCCCCATTTGCAATTCGGCTAAGCCAACGCTGTTGAAACGCTTTGTCTTTACTTACTAAGACATCTTCAGTGAAACCAAAATGCACTCGCAAAGCTTGCGGTAAGTTTGAGTCCGCTTCTGCAAGTTCAATGAGTAAGGCAAATAATTCAGGAATGGTTGCATCAAAGCCACCATGAGCTTTGGGAAGTCTTAGCCGTGTAAAACCAATATCTTTAAGCCACTGAAGTTGTTCATAGGGCAAAATATGCTGTTGCTCACGAATTAAAGCCCCTTCTTTAATACGGGCAAAAGTCGGTCTGAAATTTTTTGCCAATTCATCATAACGCTCAGTTGGCCCTTCACCCCACACACGAGAAATAATTGAGGCCTGACTAAGTGCTGCATGCGTTAGTGAACCGAAATGATGCTCAAAATTTAAATTTGTCATGTAAGTAAAACCAATATTGCTTTGCTTTTACCATAAAATATTTATTTCACATGAAAACGATTATTTTTTTATAACAGTATTCAATCTTGATATAACACTAATCAAAAGCATGACAGTACTAAGCAATCTGTTTTTTGTGAAGACTATGCTGACTTTGCAATAAGGTTTGCATATATTCTGAATAGACAGAAAGTTTTTCGAAGATATGCTCTGAATAAAACATGTCATCAATTAAGTGCGTCATTTGACTAGCAGTAAAGGTATCGCATAACCCGACCAGTGCTGCATTCATTTGCGCAAAATGAGCACATAACTGTACATATGCTTCATCTTTATTTTTAAATAATAATTTTCGTATATCCAACTGATCTACACCTTTTAGACCCTCATCTTTTACGACTTTGACCCAATGAATTTTTATTTTTAAGAACTGTTCAAGTTGTTTTAAAGCTTCTAAATCAAGCTCTAAATGGGTGATCAAAAAAACTGTAGAGATATCACTTCGACACAATGCTTTGATTAATTTTAAATAAATAAACTCAACCTCATTAAGCTCTGCAAGCTCCAAATCTATATAAATTTTTAGACTTTCTAAAACGTCATCTACTTTAAAGAGTACTTTTTTCTCAGCTTGGTAATATTTATTAAGAATAGAAAGCACAGGCGCAGTTGCAGGCGTTGTATAAATAGCTGCTTTGTTTAAGTTAGCAAAAATAAATGGCGAGAATAGATAAGCCAAACTGCTTTGCTGTGGCTCAATATGAGACTGAATTAAATAAACCGTTTGAGTTTTAGAAAAGTCTCTGAGTACTTTCGCTCTAAGTAATGTTGCTTCAAGGTTCACATAAGTCTGTTCTAACTGATCTACTACCAATGTAGAAATAGACTGATTTTTAATAATTTTATGTAGAACATTTAGTTGAGAAGTAATAAACATTTTTTAACATCCAAGCTATTTTAGAAGCGCTACACTTACACTTAGGTCTTTAAGAAACACGCAGCAACCGGACCCTACACAAAACAACAATGGAAATAGAAAAGAAGAACATAATCATGTGCTTAAAAAAATCTAAAACAGCGTTCACATTGAGTCTTGAAGGTTGGTTTAGGTTGGCGGTAAATCCTGTTCATTTTTATTGTGAACTTTGGAGGAATGAATATATAGCTACAGATGATTGAAAAAAAACTATAGCACGCCTTCGAAACCATACTGAACTGTTATAGTTTTATAAAAAATTTCTGTATCTACATATACAAATAGAGCGAGTGCATGATTAAGAAAACTTCTTAAGGTAGGTAGTTTTCATGAGACGATCTATTGCATATCGCCAGATATTTCATCAATGTTTCAATGCAACATGCATTTTTACAAATGCAACATCAAGCATAAACTTTGTTAACAGATTGAAAACAATCAATCGCTCTATTCTATTGAAATATCAAGCAATTATGTTGCTTTACCCTGTTGGCATTTTACTTGCTAAGAACATTTATCACAGAAGTAAGTTTAATCGCCAGAGTACTTTTTTGCCTGAAAATAAGTATTTAACTCATTTAATCATCATCAGCTAGTTCACAGGGGGAAAGTTTATGAGCCTCGGTCTAACCGCTCTAGAATTAGCGCGAATACAATTTGCTTTCACAGTATCCTTCCATATTATTTTTCCGGCCACTTCCATCGGTCTTGCCTGTTTTTTAGCAGTTTTAGAATGGAAATGGTTAAGAACCCAAAACCCAATTTATAAAGATCTATTTAAATACTGGATTAAGATCTTTGCCGTTGCGTTTGGTATGGGAGTTGTTTCCGGTGTCGTAATGAGCTACCAGTTTGGTACCAACTGGAGTGAATTTTCACGTGTAGCCGGAAGTATTACTGGTCCTTTACTTACCTATGAAGTCTTGAGTGCCTTCTTCTTAGAAGCAGGTTTCTTAGGCATTATGTTATTTGGTTGGGGTCGTGTTGGTCCTCGAGCCCATTTCTTCGCAACACTTATGGTTGCCATCGGAACATGTATTTCCATGTTCTGGATTTTATCTTCCAATAGCTGGATGCAGACCCCTCAAGGCTTTGCTATCGAAAATGGCATTATTGTGCCAAAAGACTGGTTAGCTATTGTCTTTAACCCATCCTTCCCTTATCGCTTAGCCCATATGGGTGCTGCTGCCTTCTTAGTTTCATCTTTATTGGTGGTGGGAACATCTGCTTGGCATTTGGTAAAAGGCCGTCGCGATGAACTGGTAAAAAAATCATTCTCGATGGGTTTATGGATGGTACTTGTAACTTCATGTTTACAAGTGGTGATTGGTGATAACCATGGTTTAAACACTCGTGAACATCAACCCGCCAAACTTGCCGCAATGGAAGGTCACTGGGAAACCAACCACAATGAGCCGATGCCATTACTGTTATTTGCAATTCCAGATATGAAAGAAGAACGTAACCACTTCGAAGTGGGTGTTCCTTATTTGGGTAGCTTAATTTTAACGCATAGCTTAGATGGCCAAGTGACAGGCTTAAAAGATTTCGCACCTGAAGATCGTCCAAATTCAACGATTGTTTTCTGGAGCTTCCGTGTGATGGTGGGTCTTGGAGTACTCATGGTCACTTTGTCACTCATTGCACTTTGGTTACGTAAGCGTGGAAAACTCTATGAAACTTCATGGTTCCATAAATTTGCCTTGGTGATGGGACCATCTGGTTATGTCGCAATGCTTGCAGGTTGGGTAACTACTGAGGTTGGTCGTCAGCCGTGGGTCGTATACGGCATTATGCGAACTAAAGATGGACTTTCACATACGGTTTCCGCAGATCAGGTCGGACTGAGCCTGTTTATTTTTGTGGTGGTCTATACCATCGTTTTTGGTAGCGGTATCTACTACACCTTAAAACTGATTAATAAAGGTCCATCATTCATTGATTCACCAAATGTTGAAACTGGTGGCGTAGGACATTTTAAAACACCAATGCGTCCACTTAGTGCAGTCGATGAAAATATTGACAGCAAACAAAACTCTGGGGAGAACCGTCATGATTGATCTTTCTTTAATATGGGTCGGTATTATCGGTTTAGGTGTCATGATTTATGTGGTCATGGATGGCTTCGACTTAGGAATCGGGATTATGTTCCCCTTCATTAAGAACAGCCAAGAACGTGATGTCATGATGAATACCGTTGCCCCTGTCTGGGATGGTAACGAAACATGGATGGTACTCGGTGGTGCTGGTCTATATGCTGCCTTCCCACTGGTCTATTCAACAGTTTTATCAGCGCTCTACCTGCCTATTATTTTCATGGTGATTGCACTGATTTTCCGTGGGGTTGCTTTTGAATTCCGCTTTAAAGCTCATCGAACCAAACATCTTTGGGACTTGGCTTTTATTTGGGGTTCAGTTTTAACCAGTTTCCTACAAGGGATTATTCTGGGTGCCTATATCCAAGGGATTAAAACTGAAAATGGTATTTTTGCTGGCGGGTCTCTGGATTGGTTGTCTCCATTTACGATCTTCACTGGTATTGGTGTAGTTGCCATGTATGCCACTTTAGGCTGTGGATGGCTCATTTTAAAAACCGAAAAAGGTTTGCAGCAACGTATGTATGAACTTATGCCTAAGCTAATTATTGCACTGCTCATTATTTTTGGTGCCGTAAGTTTATATACGCCTTTAACGCATCCTGAAATTGCAGATCGATGGTTCTCTTTACCAAATCTGTTCTATTTTAGCCCGGTGCCTATTTTGGTCTTACTGTTTGTTGGCCTGATTTTATCAGCGTGTAAAAAGCAAGATCATGACCTCAAACCATTTGCATATACATTGGCCCTCGTTTTCCTTGCATTTACTGGTTTCGTGATTAGTTTATGGCCTTATATTATTCCGCCATCAGTCACCATCTGGCAGGCTGCAGCACCACATTCAAGCCAAATGTTTGCTTTGGTCGGTGCACTTATTTTGATTCCAATCATTATTGCTTACACCATTGTGTCTTACTGGGTATTTAGAGACAAAGTCCGTGTAGGTGATGAAGGCTATCATTAAGTATGGAGGGTTTTATGAAAAAGTCATCCGTTAAACTCAATCAAACCCAATGGTTTATTCTGCTATGGCTTGGTGGTTTTTTAGCCTTAGCTGTGATTGCGGGATTGTTTAAAGTGATATTGATTTATGCAGCCCCTTACTTAAAGTAATTCCATCCTTATAGACAAATGCCGTTTGTAGATTCTGCAAACGGTATTTATTATTGATTCAGTGCATCTTTTTTTTATTTCGTGCAGCCCATACATGTATAAATCAGAACAACTCGCTCATAGCATTCGCCAACTCATTGAGAGCGGCACTTTAAGTGCGCATGAAAAACTACCTTCGTTAAGAGATCAGGTACAACGCTCTGGCTTTAGTTTAATGACCGTAATGAATGCTTATCAGGAGCTTGAATCACAAGGTCTGATCTATTCAAAAGAAAAGTCTGGATACTTTGTTGCCGAGCAAATTGCACTAAAGCCACTCGAGCAATATTCAGTTGTTTCATTAAATTCTAAAATCGAAATTAACTCATTAGTTTTTAAATATCTTAAATCGATTCAACATGAATCTGTTGTACCTTTTGGTTCAGCTTTTCCGGACAGTCAGCTTTTAGCTGCCCCCAAACTCATTCAAATTATGGGGCAACTTGCGCGTCAAAGACAAAGCTATGATCAAACAGCAAGTCTACCTCCCGGCAATTTAGCGTTAAGGAAACTGATTGCTCAGCGCTACTGTATGCAAGGCATACAGACAGACCCAGATGATATTGTCATTACATCAGGAGGTTTAGATGCACTTAATCTTTCATTACAAACAGTAGCCAAACCAGGCGACTATATTCTATTGCAACAAACCGTGTTTTACGGCGCTTGGCAAGCTGCCGAGCGTTTAGGGCTTAAAGTCATTACCATTCCTGAACATCCTCAATATGGTTTTGACCTAGAAGCTTTTGAACAGGTTATTCAAACCTATCCTATCAAAGTGTGTTGGCTCATGCTGAATGCCCATAACCCGATTGGTTTTACCGTCAGTGATGACATTAAATATAAAATTGCCAAACTACTTCATGAGTATCAAATTTATTTAATTGAAGATGATGTCTATGAAGAGCTTTTTTATGGCGGTCAAAAACCACTTTCAATGAAGTATTTTGACCAACAAAATCTGGTGCTTCACTGCTCGTCTTTTTCTAAAACATTAGGTGCAGGTTTTCGGGTTGGTTGGGTTTATGCGGGTAGATTTTCAGATCATATTCAACACTTGCAACTCATGAGTACCATTTCAGTAAATGCACTCATTCAAAATGCATTAGTCGAGTTTTTGTCACATCATCATTATGAAAAGCACTTACGTACACTTAGACTTTCGCTTGAACGTTATAAAAAGCAGTTTTACCATTATTTGAAACAACATTTACCTAACTCTTGCGAAGTGTATTATTACCCAAGTGGCTATTTTCTATGGGTCAAACTTCCTAGTACGCTAGACAGTATGCAAGTTTATGAAGAGTTGATTCAGCAAGACATTGGTGTTGCGCCAAGCCCTTTGTTTAGTGTTTTACCCGCCCAGCAGCATTATTTGAGAATTAACTGTTCTTTTGAATGGAACACTAAAATTCAAAGCGCATTAGATCTGGTTATCAAAACCATTCAACAAAGAGTTGAAGCAAGTTTATAAGAAGGTCCAGCCTCTTAAAATCAAGGCTCAAGCCATTAACGACATGACTGTTTTTGTTGTCGGCTTAATTTGTTCTTTTAGCGCAGGTGCTTTACTCGATTTATTTGGCTGGAAAGCAATGAATATGGCTTTAATCCCCTGGTTATTAATTACCATTTGTTCATCATGATTAAGCAAAAAAATAAGTTTTCGCTTTATGTTGAGTTTATCTTTCTATTTCTAATAAATGATCTTTACTACAATTTGGCGCACTTTGATTACACATTGTCGCCATTCGATTTGGATAAATATCGTTCAAATTCCTATGATGTCTCTATCGAAAAGCAAGTTCCTTAAAACTTTAGTTGAGAGACAGAATATGAACACAGTTAAAGAAAAAATCGTTCTCATCACAGGCGCATCATCTGGTATGGGAAAAGCATTTACCAAAGCATTACTCAAAGAAGGTGCAACTGTTTATGCCGTTGCTCGTCGCGTTGATGCTATGCAAGAACTAAAAGCCCTTGGTGCTCATACATTAAAAATGGATATTACCAATCAGGATGATATCGACCAAGTTATGAAGACTATTGAAAAAGAAACCCATGGTGTTGATATTTTAATTAACTGTGCGGGCTTTGGCATGTATGGTGCTATGGAGGATACTACCCTTGCCGATGCACGCTATCAATTTGAAGTGAATCTGTTTGGTATGGCCTATTTAACCCAAAAGGTTTTGCCTAGTATGCGTAAAAAAATGCAGGGTCGAATTATCAATATTTCATCAATGGGTGGGAAAATTTATACCCCACTTGGTAGTTGGTATCATGCAAGTAAACATGCAGTTGAAGGCTGGTCTGACTGTCTACGTTTAGAGTTAAAATCATTTAATATTGATGTTGTTGTCATTGAACCCGGTGCTATCGCAACTGAATTTGCAGATGTAATGGTCCAACCTATGCTGGAACGTTCAGGGCAAAGTGCCTACAGCCACATGGCGACGGCAGTTGCTAATGCAACACATACCTCTGTCGAAAAAGGCGCACTTTCAGACGTGCAAGTTGTCGTTGATATGCTGATGAAAGCTGTTCATGCATCCTCACCTAAAACACGTTATGTGGGTGGCAAATATGCCAAACTGATGATATTTGTACGTAAATGGTTTGGCGACCGTGTGTTTGATCGTATGGTGATGTCAGTTATTAAATAAATTAAGTGACCAACACAAGTTTAATGTTGAGATGCTCAAATGAAATATGCTTCAAATTTTGCCCTAAATACCAACTGGAAGTTATTACTGAACGACCTAGGCATAAATCTTGAAGATGCATTACGTTTGGCATCTCTACCGCTTGATTTGTTCAACCGTAAAGATGCAATCCTCACGCCCGTTCAATATTTCAATTTTTGGCACGCAATTGAACAACTTGCTGGAATAAATGACTTACCTTTAAAAATTGGTCAAATGATTACAGTTGAACTGTTTGATCCAGCGATTTTTGCCTGTATTTGTAGTCCAAACTTTAATATTGCGATACAGCGTCTATCTGAATTTAAAAGACTCGTTGGGCCAATGCAGTTACAAGTAGCAATTGATAACGACACAACAACGCTAGAACTCAAATTTTATAATGTATCTACGCCAACGCCGCAAAGTCTTGCCATGTCAGAACTGGTCTTTTTTGCTCAATTAGCAAGAATATGTACAAGGCATCAGGTTATACCTTTGAAAGTTACACTGCCGGATTTACCTAATAATCTGGCAGTGTACAAAACATTTTTTGGCGTACTTCCACAAAAAAGTGAATACATTTCGATTGTCTTTTCACGCCAAGATGCTGAACGTCCTTTTTTAACAGCCAACCCAACCATGTGGTCTTTTTTCGAGCCAAACTTGCAACGTAGTCTTATACAGCTTGATGAAGATGCAACAGTTAGTGAAAAAGTTAAAGCAATTCTTTTAGAAAACCTACCTGCTGGACTATGTACAATAGAAGATGTTGCTCAACGACTCGCGATGAGCAAACGTACGCTACAACGGCTACTTTTAGAAGAAAAAACTAATTTTAAAACGCTTTTGGATGCGACACGTCAATCTCTTGCCCAACATTATTTAGAAAAATCATCAATGAGCACGGGTGAAATTTCATTTCTATTGGGCTTTCAAGAGCACAACTCATTCAACCGAGCATTTAAAAACTGGACGGGTAATACTCCGCAAGAATATAGGCTTATGCATTAATTCCTAACGCGGTTTGTTCAACATCCATTCCAGATTTTGGCGTACCGCAGGCCACTCATGTTTTAAAATGCTATAAACATGGGTGTCCCGCAAAATATCATCTTTCACAATTTGATGGCTTCTGAGTACACCGTCCAACTTTGCACCCAAGCGTACAATCGCGGCTTGGCTTTGAACATTTAAAGAAGATGTGCGTAACTCAACCGCAATACAGTTTAAAGTCTCAAATGCGTGGGCCAGCAATAGCTTTTTACACTCAGTATTTACAGGTGAACGCTGTGCAGATTTTCTGTACCACGTCGAACCAATTTCTACACGGCGATGTGCTTCTTCAATATGCATTAAAGTTGTCATACCTAACGCCCGACCTGTTTTTCGGTCTTCAATATAAAATGGCAACATAGAACCAGAATTTTGTAAACCGAGACGTCGTTCAATTTCAGCAGTCATCTGTTCAGGTCTTGGCACACGGGTATACCAAAGATTATAGAGCTCCCCATCACAAACAGCCTCTGCCAGTGATTCAGCTTGAGTTAAGTCTAAGGACTTTAAAATAACGTGTTCACCTACCAACTCAACAGGTGTAGTAAAAGACATCTTTGTCTCCTCAATTGATATTAAAGTTGTATATTTTCAAAATTATTTATTTAACTCAGCCACACTATACATAGCGTCTGCTATGGTTTGATGACCAGATTTCGATAGGCCATCTGCCGCGCCCAAAATGTCTCGACGTTCTTTGTTTTGCCCAAGTTTTGATTTGCCTCGCAGCTTGGTAATTTCAATCTCAATACCTACAATGGCTTTTAACATCGGTTCAATATAGTCCCTTGGTGCATCGGACATTTTCCATGGTTCAGGTTGAGATGCTTCGTGGGTACGGGTTAAACGAGCCATAACACCACGGACGTAACGTTCATCATCTCGCATGGTTACTTTGCCATAAGCATGCACAACCCTATAGTTCCATGTCGGTACTTGTCTGTGCTGTTCATGTTTGGATGGGTACCAGTTTGGTGAAATATAAGCATCACCCGCTTGAAACACGACCAACACCTCATCTCCATTTTTAATGTCCTGCCAGACAGGATTAACTCTAGACACATGCGCATGTAGTACACCCAATTCCCCTTCGCTTGCCTGTAATTCGAATGGAAGATGATTTGCATCTAAGCCATTACTTCCATGCGTAAAAAGCACACCAAACGGATGTTCAGTAATAAGAGAATGCAATACATCCAAACGGTTTTCTGCATAATCATCTGGGATATACATGGCTAAAACCTCACTGTAAATATCAGGGTTATTTATATTTTGTGTTGTAAATTTTCTGGTTTCTGTGGTTTATTAAAAAGAACCACTTTGTATTTTTTTAAGTAGACCAGAATTATGGCAAGAATGGCAAAAGTTGTTGAACTTCCGTCGATTGCAAAGATTAATAAAAGCCAAGGAAAGATAAGTGCTCAACTAACCCAAGCTTTGCGTGAAGCTGTACAAAGTGGTGATTTACAGCCTGGCGATCCGTTGCCTTCTTCACGAGAACTGGCTCAAACACTCGGAGTCGCTCGCGGAACGATTATCGAAGCTTACGATCAGCTTTTAGCTGAAGGTGTGTTTGACTCTCAAGCACGAACGGGCACCTATGTGTCTCATGCTTTAGCTAAAAAAACTACACCGCAACATTCTCAAAAAGAGACCACACCTAACTCAATCCCTTTGACGAAGTCGGCACTCTCCTATGCTCAAGTGCTTAAAGAGTTTAAGCCGCTTCCTCATGCCCCTTTTGCAGTATCTGTTCCCATTGCCCGCACCAAACCGAGCGACATCTGGCGTAAGTTTGGTAATAAATTTAGATCTCGAGGTGCAGGTGCTCCTTCGGGTTATGGCGAGCCTCAAGGCGTGCTATCACTAAGAGTTGCTATAGCCGACTATGTACGTCGATCACGCTCTGTCCACTGTGAACCTGAACAAATCGTGATTACACCCGGCATTCAGCAATCACTTTATATTTGCAGCCAGATTTTATTTGAAGCAAAAGATGAAGTTTGGATTGAAGATCCAGCTTATCGCGGTACAACAGCCATTTTTGAACATGCTGTACAAAACATTCGGATGGTGCGTGTTCCTGTCGATGAAGAAGGAATTCAGGTTGAAACCGGAATTAAGCTTTCTAAACATGCGCGCGCTGCTTTTGTGACACCATCTCACCAATATCCACTGGGTATGCCGATGAGTCTAGCAAGACGCACAGCTTTATTGGCTTGGGCAAAACAGCAAAATGCATGGATCATTGAAGATGACTATGACAGTGAACTCCGTTATAACGGTCAACCCTTTCCATCTTTACAAGGTATGGCACCTGACCAAGTGATTTATCTTGGGACTTTCAGTAAAGTCCTATTTCCGTCTCTTAGACTTGGCTATGCCGTGTTGCCTAAAGAACTGGTAGCTCCTTTTTGTGGGCTCAGAGTCTTAATTGATCGACACCCACCGGCTGCCGACCAGCATGTTTTGGCTGCTTTTATTCAAGAAGGCTATTTAGAGCGGCATATCCGACGGACTCGGAATGTCTATGCGGAAGTCCGTGAATACATTATTGGCTTGATTGAAAAATACATACCTCAAGAACTAGCTTGGTTACAGCCAGGCGATCAAGGCATGCATATGGTGTTATGGCTTGCTCACCATATTAATGACATTGAAGTTGCAAGCTCGGCAGTCGATGCAGGCATTGCCATTAAAGCAATTTCACCGACATTTTCAAAAGAACAACAACGTCCGGGGTTAATTGTTGGCTTAGGCGATTTTGAACCCGAACTGATGAGACAAGCCATCAAAAAACTATCAAAGATTATTCAACAACATGACAAGCCGACTTAGACAAGGCCTACAACAGCAACCATAAATGAATGGCAAATGGCCCAATCAGTACCATTAAAATACCAGCAATAACCATGGTCAAACTGGCAATTACACCTTCTTCACTATTGCGCTGCTGTGCTCTAACTGTACCAAAACCATGCGCTGCATTGCCGAAGGCTGCCCCATTTGCCACATTAGAACGGATTTTAGTAATCGCTAAAATTGCATCACCGCAAATCATACCGACCAAACCAGTAATGACCGTAAATAGTGAAACTAATGTTGCCGAACCGTGAATATCTTCCGCTAAAATCATGGCAAATGGTGTTGAAATAGAACGGGCCATCAAACTGTTGGTGACTTCAGGGCTAAAGTGAAACCACTGGGCCATTTCATAGGCAGACATCACACCTACACTCATCCCCACAATAATCGCAATCGAAAGGACCCCAAGGTTTTTACGAATCGTTTCCCGATAACGATAAATCGGTACAGCAAACGCAACCGTTGCAGGCCCTAATAAATTAACAATCCACTGCGTATCTTCTGCATAAGTTTGATAGGAAATTCCAAAAATCGTCATCAAAATAATGGTGAGTACAGGCACGCTAATCGCGGGTGATAACCAAAGTTTTGGTTTTTTTTGATAGATCCGCTTTGCCACAACATAGGCTGCCAAAGTCCAGATCAGACAAAGAATTGACCAAATATTCATGTCATTTTCTCTTAGATATGCTTATGTTGAAGACGTTTTCGAGCCTGTAAATAAACTTTCAAACGATTGTAAAAGTGAATCGTCAGGCAGGTACTGAGCATGACCGAAATGGTCCCAACCGCAATGCTCAAGACAATTTGCCAGCCTTCGGTCATAAACAAAGTTTTATACTGCACTACAGCGACAACAACGGGCACGAAAAACAGCAACAGTTCACCTAAAACAACGGTTGCTCCCATTGCCACCTGATCCATTTTGATAATTTTAAAGAACAGGCATAAAAGCAATAAAAACATACCTAAAATGCCTGCCGATACAGGCACACCGAGTTTTTGATGTAAGAGATATCCGACCCACCAAAAACCAGCCAAAATCAAAATTTGTTTAACTAAAACTAAAAATGAAGGTTGTGTGGGTGTTCCAGAAGCAGATTCAGTACTCATTTTGCGAAATTAAATGGTTAACTACACCATTATGCTATCTTGGTTAAAGCTGCTAAATATGAATTATTCATGTTAATATTATTCTAAAATGGAATAGTCTATTCTTTATTATGCTTTCACTAAAATCATTACAGTGCTTCGTTACACTGGTAAAAACTAAAAGTTTTACCCGTACTGCTGAAGAGTTGTATCTGACTCAACCAACTATTAGTAAAATATTACAGCAGCTTGAAGAGCAGCTTCAGGTACAGCTTTTGGTTAAACCTGATCATGGACGAAAAAGACAAATTGAACTAACTGAAATTGGAGAACGCATTTATCAACATGCGATCGAGCTTCTTCAGGCAGAACAGAACATCTTTCTTGAAATTGAAAACTACCAACAATTAAAAACAGGAACTTTAAAACTTGGCGTTCCGCCTTTAGGTTCGCAGCTTCTAACCACTGTCCTATTTGATTATCATCAACAATTACCAGATATTGAATTGGCTTTTATGGAAGTGGGTTCACGTGGTATTGAACAAGCCTTACTCAATAACGAGTTAGACGTTGGCGTTTTATTGCAGCCCTTTGATACGCAAATTTTCAATAGCATTGAGCTATGTAACTACCCTTTAATGGTTCTTTTACGTCGGGATGCGACTTGGGCAACACGCAAAAAAATAAATCTAGAAGAGCTACAACACCAATCATTTTTAATGTTTCCTGAAAATTTCTCTTTAAACAGTATTATTCTCGATGCCTGTAAGCAACATGGTTTTTACCCAACCATTGCTTGCCGTACCAGCCAATGGCACCTCTTGGCAGATATGGTGCTACAACGTATGGGGATTGCGCTTCTCCCACAGTATTATACCGACATGCTTGACCCGACTTTATTTGCAGCAGTGCCACTCGAGAAACCAAATATTCAGTGGCATTTAGTGATGGCTTGGAAAAAGAATCTTCCTGTCTCACCAGCAGTACAGGCGTGGCTGAACATTGTTCGTCAACATTTTCAGCACATTAAGCCCTGACGTTGAACACAGAAATGGCTTAATTCAAAAACCGATAAAGCTTTTCCACAAAAAAGCTACCCAATCTTGGATCAGCTCACTTAGACTAGATCCGATTGTTTTATGACATGGACAATAACAATGAATAATGAACATTTTAAGCTGTACACAGATTCACAATTTCTAAGCCCCTACGCGTTTACAGTTTTTGTAGGGCTACATGAAAAACAGATTCCATTTGAAATAGCGACCATCAACTTAGGCCAGCAAGGCCAGTTTGAAAAATCTTATGTAGCAAAGTCACTAACTGCCAAAGTGCCTGTACTTGAGCACAATGATTTTGCCTTATCAGAATCATCTGCCATTTTGGAATATCTTGAAGAGCTTTATCCAAACACATCTATTTACCCAAAAGATATTCAAGCATGCGCAAGAGCAAGACAAATTCAGGCATGGCTCCGATCAGACTTAGTTTCACTAAGAACTGAACGACCAACCGATGTTATTTTTATTCAGCCCAAGTCCACTCCACTTTCAGAAGAAGGCAAAAAAGCTGCGGAGAAACTTTTCTTTGTTGCAGAAAAACTTCTTGCGTCTGATGCCGAATTTCTTTTTGGTTCATGGAGCATTGTGGATGCTGAACTTGCCCTGATGTTGCAACGCCTTATTCAAAATGGTGATGCTGTACCAGAACGTTTAAAAAACTATGCATTACAGCAATGGCAACGTCCGACCGTACAAAAATGGCTTGCCTTGCGACATAAATAAATCCTTATATTTACACCAAACATGAGATAAAAAAATGAGCGATTCAAACTATATTCCTCCACAAGTTTGGCAATGGACTGGAGAAAAAACCGATTTAAACCAACCTACCTCAGGTGCGCGTTACGAGCATACACTTCCAGTAGGAAAACATCCGCTCCAGCTCTATTCTTTAGCAACGCCTAATGGTCAAAAAGTCACTATTTTATTAGAAGAGCTTTTAGCTCTAGGACACCAAGATGCTGAATATGATGCATGGCTGATTAAAATCGGTGAAGGTCAGCAATTTGGCAGTGGCTTTGTAGAAATTAATCCAAACTCTAAAATTCCAGCATTGGTTGACCATAGCCAAAACCCACCATTAAGAGTGTTTGAATCTGGCTCAATTTTGCTTTACTTGGCTGAAAAGTTTAAAGCTTTTATTCCAACTGATATTGCTGCACGTACTGAATGCCTTAATTGGTTATTCTGGCAAATGGGCAGCGCACCTTACCTAGGTGGCGGTTTCGGGCATTTTTATGCTTATGCACCCATTAAAATTGAATATGCGGTTAACCGCTTTGCCTTGGAAACAAAACGATTGCTTGATGTGTTAGATAAGCATCTAGCAAAGCATGAATATTTGGCTGGTTCTGAATATAGCATCGCTGATATTGCAGCATTCCCTTGGTATGGCGGTCTTGTTAAAAACTGGGTATATAACGGCGCGGAGTTTTTAGGTGTCGATCAATATAAAAATGTTCAACGTTGGGCAAATGCGATTTTAGCGCGCCCTGCAGTTCAACGTGGCCGTATGGTCAACCGTACCTTTGGTGATTTAGCTACGCAGTTGCATGAACGCCATGATGCAAGTGATTTTGAGACCAAGACTCAAGATAAATTGCAGAATCAGTCTTAAAATATCATTCAGTTTTTGACTTACCCGCAAGATATTTCATTTTTGCGGGTATTCAAAGTTGACAAAATAGTCCGTATATAACTCACTCAGCCAAGCAACAAAAACTCGTACGCGTGGCGAGAGCTGCCGATGCTGCGGATATAAAGCAGAAACTGACATCTTCGGGGTTTCCCACTCAGATAAAACCTCAACTAATCGCCCATTTTTTAATTCATTTGCCACATGGTAGCGCGGTACTTGAATTAAGCCAGCCCCTTGTAAGGCAGATAATACATAGTTTTCAGCGTCATTTACCGCGATCCAACTTTTCAAAAAATAATATTGTTTTTTACCATTCACCATTAATTCAAATGGATAATTTCGCCCGCCTGATGTCGAGAAGAAATTGACACCATAATGTGATAACAAATCCTCTGGTTGCTGTGGTGTTCCATGTTTATTTAGATAGTCAGGACTCGCACAAATCACTTGTGGCATATCCACCAAATGTCTAGCAATTAAAGTGGAATCATCCAAACGTCCTGCTCTCACCACACAGTCTATCCCTTCCCTAATCAGATCAACCAAGCGATCTCCTGTACTAATTACAAGTTCAATATCGGGATATAACTCGTGAAATTGATCGATATTGGGTAAAACAATTTTAGTCGCATGTGCGCCTGATAAATCGACACGTAGTAAACCTCGGGGCTGTGCAATTACATTGCGTAAAGATGATTCGGCATCATCGAGTTCCGATAATATTTGTGTACAACGCTCATAAAATGCTTGTCCATCTAGTGATGGTCTTACATGCCGAGTCGTCCGTTCTAGCAAACGGCACTGTAAATTATTCTCTAACTCTTTAATGGCATTACTTGCTGTAGCGCGTGGGATATTTAGCTGATCGGCTGCCTGACTAAAACTACCCAGCTCTACGATGCGGGTAAAAAGTTGCAAGGTATCAAATTTATCCATAGTGCTCTCTTTTAACCCTATCTATTATTAATAAATATGGAATTATCTTATCCAATTATGAAGATTTATCCCATATTCCGATATTATTAAAATAAGCCATAGCTATTCAAACAGGCAATCTAAAAATGAATATTTCAAGAAAAACAGCTCTTGTTACTGGTGCTTCACGCGGTATTGGTCGTGCTATTGCAGAACGTTTAGCTCAAGATGGCTTTTATGTGATTGTTAACTATGCGGGCAATAAGGTGCATGCCCAAGCCACTGTAGATCATATTATTGAGCAAGGTGGTCAAGCCTCTGATATTCAAGCGGACGTCTCAAATGAACATGAAGTGAGTCGTTTGTTTCAAGAAGCTAAAGCCATTAACGGTCAATTAGATGTTGTGGTTCATAGCGCAGGTATTATGCCTATGGCAAAAATTACACCTGAAAGTCTGCCAGATTTCGATAAAGTAATTCATACCAATTTACGTGGTGCTTTTTTAATATTGGCGCATGCGGCCGAAACAGTTCCAGATGGTGGCCGAATTATTACGCTTTCAACCAGTGTAATTGCTAAATCTTTTCCGGCATATGGTCCCTATATTGCGTCAAAAGCAGGTGTAGAAGGTTTGGTCCATGTGTTAGCAAATGAGTTACGCGGCCGAAATATTACTGTGAATGCCGTTGCGCCCGGCCCGACAGGTACTGACCTTTTTTACAATGGAAAAACTGAAGAGCAAGTAGCAGCTATTGCAAAACTTGCCCCATTGGAAAGAATCGGAACACCTGAAGAAATTGCCAGTGTAGTTGCCATGCTAGCTGGCCCAGATGGACGTTGGGTAAATTCACAAGTCATTCGAGTAAATGGTGGATTTTCTTAATGTTTAAAACCATATGGATTATTTTAATCCATATGGTTTTTACCAAATGTTAAAATCCATTAAACATATTATTAGAAGAACTTTATAATATTAATTAATACGGTTTTATATAAAATATTTAGCTTGCTTATTTATTAAAAAAATATATATAAATAGATATTACTTATTTTTGCTTATATTTAAAAACGCGTAAATTGAACAATAACAATCTGAATCGAAGATAAGGAATTATTTAAATGAATGCCAAATTAAATACAGAAAACCCATCTGGTTTTATCTCTTCGAGTTCTAATACATCTTTGTCAAAAGACACTATTCTGAGTAAAGCACAGCAATACGCACAGGACCATGAACTTAATTTTAGTGGCAGTTTATCACCTACTGATGCATGGCAGCTCGTACAACAAGGCGAAGCTGTTTTAGTTGATGTGCGTACCAATGAAGAACGTAAATTTGTGGGTTATGTCCCTGAAAGTGTTCATGTCGCTTGGGCAACAGGCACATCTTTTAACCGTAATCCACGCTTTTTAAAAGAACTCGAATCAAAAGTTGGTAAAGACAAAACCATTCTTTTGTTATGTCGTAGTGGCAACCGCTCAGCACAAGCTGCCGAGGCCGCATTTAATGCTGGTTTTGAGCACATTTATAACGTTCTTGAAGGCTTCGAAGGCGATCTAAATGATCAGCAACAGCGTAATCAGAAAAATGGCTGGCGCATCCATCAACTTCCTTGGCAACAAGACTAATACTTTAATCAATTTTCAGTGAATCAAGGAAAGCTTGTGACTCAATGGAACATTAATGCGGTTGTACAAGGTTTACAACAAGCAAGGCATGACTGGCGTCAGCAACAGCACAGAACAAAAGAATTTGGGGGCCGCGAACTTCCATCTAAAGAAGCTTTAAAGGCCATTTTAGATGACCTATGTGGGATTTTATTTCCAATGCGTTTAGGCCCTGCCGACTTACGTCAAGAAACTGAAGACTCCTATATTGCCTATACTTTAAATCGGGTACTCACAGCCTTACATGCTCAAGTACAACTGGCTTTAAATTATGAAGCAAAACGTCATTTGAGTCATTCGAACACGGTCCAACAACCAGACGAACTCGCTCAAAATATTGTGCAGGATTTTGCCAACACTTTGCCCTCTATACGACGTCTTTTAGACGGCGATGTGCGTGCTGCTTATGAAGGCGATCCGGCGGCACATAGTGTGGATGAAGTATTACTTTGCTATCCGGGCATATTTGCGATTATTCATCATCGAATAGCGCATCAACTCTATGCCCAAGTGCCTTTATTGTCTCGCATTATTTCCGAGTTAGCGCATTCTGCGACGGGTATTGATATTCATCCGGGTGCAAAAATCGGTAAAGGATTCTTCATCGATCATGGTACAGGTGTGGTGATTGGTGAAACTAGCGTTATTGGGGAACGTGTCCGTATTTATCAGGCAGTAACCCTTGGAGCGAAACGATTTGAAACCAATGATGATGGTGGTTTGAAAAAAGACTATACACGCCATCCAATTGTTGAAGATGACGTAGTGATCTATGCAGGTGCCACTATCTTAGGCCGTATTACTATTGGTCGAGGGTCCATTATTGGGGGAAATGTTTGGCTAACACATAGTGTGGCCGCAGGTAGCCAGATTTTACAGTCACCGAATGAGTCTTATCAAAAAAATCATATTGCCAGTTAAAAACTATAGATGTGAAATAAATAGATAAGGAGATGAATAAACAAAAAACTTATGTATTAATTAAATGCTTATTTCTAGTTTAAATATATTTTTATTTAAAAAATAGATAACTCATTAATAAGCTCAGTATTTAAAAAATTTATAACGCGACTTTAATTTTAAAACCAGAACTAATTCTAGTTTATATGCATCCTAGAATTTTTATTTTCAAAAAGCCAATGTAATAAGGAAAAATGATTCATGGCGAAAAATACAGACAAAGCCCAACTTGCACTTGGGGATCACGCAGCGCGTCAACTAGCCAATGCGACCAAGACAGCTCCCCAACTTTCCACGATTACTCCCCGATGGCTGACTCACTTACTTCAATGGATTCCTGTTGAAGCAGGTATTTATCGCTTAAACCGTGTAAATAATACCGATGATATTCAAGTCGCTTGCACCCAACGTGATGAAGCAACTTTACCTCAAACTTTTGTTGATTATGACCCAGAGCCACGTGAATACTTTTTAAATGGTGTATCTACTGTTTTAGATGTGCATACACGTGTTGCTGACCTTTACAGCAGCCCACACGACCAAATTAAAGAACAGCTCCGCTTAACGATTGAAACCATTAAAGAACGTCAAGAAAGTGAGCTTATCAATAACCCTGAATATGGTTTACTGGCAAGTGTGACAGATGACCAACGTATTTCAACTTTAAATGGCCCACCTACTCCAGATGATCTTGATGATTTGTTACGTAAAGTCTGGAAAGAACCAGGATTTTTCCTAGCACACCCTGATGCGATTGCAGCATTTGGACGTGAATGTACACGCCGTGGTGTACCGCCTCCAACGGTTAGCTTATTTGGTTCGCAATTCATTACATGGCGCGGTATTCCACTTATTCCATCAAATAAAATTCCTGTAGAAGATGGCAAAACTAAAATCTTGCTGCTTCGTGTAGGTGAAAAACGTCAAGGGATTGTTGGTTTATTCCAACCAGGCCTTGCTGGTGAACAGTCACCAGGGCTTTCAGTACGCTTTATGGGCATCAACCGTAACGCGATTGCGTCGTATCTAATCTCATTATATTGCTCACTTGCAGTACTCACTGATGATGCGTTGGCAGTATTAGATGATGTGGAGGTGGACAAATATCATGACTACCCAGTTAACTACAAGTAATCTGCAAGGTAGTCCAACGGGGCCTGAAGTGACTGGTGTTAACCCACCAGCCAACTTCCCTGATGAGTCCACCATTGCTCGACTTGCTAATGAGTTTTTTTCAGCATTACCAAGCTCAAGCAGTTCAGCTTCTCCATCGGGCCTTAACTTGGACTTACCTGTCGGAGCACCACCTCACCCACCGCAACCGGGTGAACCATTTTCTGCACTCAGTGGTCGTGCGCCCAATATCGCGTTCCAGAAAAGTCTTAATCCGGAATATCCTGAGCATATTCCAAATTTGCCAGACTACCCTGAACGTCGAATTGTAGCGTCTGCGCCTGTGGTTGGTGGAGCTAATTTGCCACGCCCACCATTTGAACCACATTTGCCACAAAGTGCTCATAGTGAACCCAATGTGCCACGCATTGAACCAAACTTACCTACTGGTGCAGGTGAATCACCTTATTATTTTTTAAATGATTTTTCTGCTCCAAATGCAGCAGAGCCATCTGTTAAAGGTGTTGAAGATAATTATTCGGTTGCACAGTCTTTTCAATTGCCACATGGTGACCAGCTGAAATCATTGCTGACGGAAGATCGTTTTGCAACGAACACGCCTCCCCAAAGTTCGGCAAGCTCTGCATTTTATTTTTTAGACTTGCCTCAAAGTGGACAAAGTTATAGTCACTATCAACCATCGCAACCCTCTTTTGTAGCAAGTAGTGCTCAACCACTCGATGTACATGCTATACGTCGCGACTTCCCAATTTTACAGGAACGCGTCAATGGCCGCCCTCTAGTTTGGTTGGATAATGCTGCCACTACACAAAAACCGCAGCACGTGATTGATCGAATTGCTTATTTTTATCAGCATGAAAACTCAAATATTCACCGTGCTGCACATGAGTTAGCGGCTCGTGCAACCGACGCCTATGAGCATGCAAGAAATGTAGTTGCCCGTTTTATTGGTGCACCCTCTTCTAAAGAAATTATCTTTGTTCGAGGAACAACCGAAGGCATTAACCTGATTGCAAAAACATGGGGTGAGCAAAATATTGGTGAAGGTGATGAAATTATCGTTTCTCACTTAGAACACCATGCCAATATTGTGCCTTGGTATCAACTCACTAAAAAAACTGGAGCAAAATTAAGAGTCATTCCTGTGGATGACACGGGCCAGATTATTTTAGAAGAGTTGCCAAGACTGATTAATGAACGCACTAAACTGCTGTCGATTACTCAAGTTTCGAATGCTTTGGGTACAGTCACACCTGTTGCTGAAGTCATTAAAATTGCCCATGCCAAAGGTGTACGTGTTTTAGTTGATGGTGCTCAATCTGTTTCGCACATCCCTACCGATGTACAAGCCCTTGATGCAGACTTTTTTGTGTTTTCTGGACATAAAGTGTTTGGTCCAACGGGCATTGGCGCGGTCTATGCAAAACCAGAGTTGCTAGAAAGCATGCCTGTTTGGGAAGGCGGCGGTAACATGATTCAGGATGTTACCTTCGAACAAGTAGTTTACCAACCTGCACCAAACAAGTTTGAAGCTGGAACTGGAAACATTGCCGATGCAGTTGGTTTAGGCGCTGCGCTTGAATATGTCGAAAGTCTAGGTATTCATAACATTGCTCGCTATGAACATGATCTACTCGAATATGGTCAAAATGCGCTGAGTAGTGTGTCAGGTTTACGTTTGATCGGAACGGCACATCACAAAGCCAGTGTTATGTCCTTTACCTTACAAGGCTATTCAACTGAACAAGTCGGTAAAGCTTTAAATCAACATGGTATTGCCGTACGTTCTGGCCATCACTGTGCACAGCCAATTTTACGTCGTTTTGGTGTAGAACAAACCGTGCGTCCGTCTTTGGCTTTTTATAATACGACTGAAGAAATTGATTTATTGGTGTCGGTGTTACATCAACTGACGCGTAATAGGCGTAGTAATTAAATCTATTTCTAGACTAGAAAAGACTGCTTTTGAGTGGTCTTTTTTTTATAATTAATTTGCGATTATTAAAATTCAATTTTTCTATGAGGAAACTATTAAAAGTGAAATAGTCCTAGCACTACATTTACTCGAGCAAAAGTCGTCTGCAACCTGCGTAGCATCAAAAAGATTCTGTTTCTGAGAAATACTAGTTAAATGAAATAAGTCGACAGGTTTTGCAGATGACAATGCTTTTGCTCTTACGAAGCTTTAGACGCTTCTCAGAGCGAAACCAAAGTAAGTCCAGCCGAAGGCGACTGAAGAAATTAAAACTTTAAGCGATAATACTCTGTCGTGCTATGCAATAGTTCGCAGATGACTTTAGGTTGAGCTAAAAATTATTAGTGGTTATCACGGCGGAGTCTTACCGTTTTACTCCAAAGAAAGTAGCTAATTCCATTACTTTTTTAAAAAAGTAACCAAAAACTTTCTCATCCACAGAACCTGTTCTCTGTTTTCATTTTTCAAAAAATATTGCAAATACATTATCTTTATAAATTATGGGCAGGCTGTGGATGAAATTTAGCACGAGCAAATACTGGTACGAACGCCGTAAAAACTATATACAATCTAAAATCGTACTTCTGCACCCCCATTAAATACTCACGGCAATTAAACAAATAATCCCCAAATCAATCTCAATGCAATCCCAATTAATAAAACTCCCATTACCCGCTCAAAATAAACCCCAAACTCTAAAAATCTTTTACGTACAATAGGCTGAGCAAACAGTACACTCACCACCATAAACCAAATGGCATTGACCATACACATCCAAATCCCATAAAAAACCTGAACTTTCATCGGAGTGGTCGTACTTACAATCGTCGTAAAAATTGCCAGAAAAAAGATAGTGGCTTTGGGGTTTAACGCATTGGTAAGAAAACCCATTGTAAAAGCTTTAAATAAACTCGGTGTATCACTGTCTGCTTGGCCATTAATCTCAATATTGGTATTCGGCTGGCTACGTAAACACTGCCACCCTAAATACACTAAGTAAGCTGCCCCCGCTGTTCTGATAAGTGACATCAGCCATTCACTTTGCTGAATTAAAAAGCCAATACCAACAAGTGTATAAAACACATGGACTGAAATCCCGACACCAATACCAATTGCGGTTAGACAACCAATCAAATAGCCATAACGAACACTTTGTCTTACCGTAATCACAAAATCTGGTCCCGGTAAAATCACCGCCATAAAGTGAATAAGAGCTAGCGTTAAAAACTCATGTCCATACAACTGCCACATAACAATTTAGTTTCCTGAAAATCACCTAAAAGATTGTATTGCGATTTTTTAAACGCGATAATCCAATCAAAATCCAAATAACTTTTGCCTCATGAGCACAAATCAAAGTCTGGTTCTGTTAAATGAAATGGCGACTTTCGTTAAGGTTGTCGAGTCGGAAAGTTTTTCTGAAACGGCCCGCCAGCTTGGTACAACACCTTCTGCTGTTAGTCGTGCGATTGCCCGTTTAGAACGTGCTTTAGGCACCCGCTTACTCTATCGGACCACACGGAAACTTCGTTTAAGTGAAAGCGGACAACAGGTTTATCAACGTTGCTTAGATATGGTGAATGCGGCACAAGCAGTCATGGAAAGTTCGGGCCAATTTCATGTCGAGCCAGAAGGTATTATTCGTATGAGTGTTCCGAAAGCTGTGGGGCATTTTATGATTCATCCGCATTTACCCGAGTTTTTAGAACGCTACCCGAAAATTGATATACAAATGCTTTTAGAAGATCGTTATGTAGATCTAATTGATGATGGAGTCGATTTAGCACTTCGAATTACAGAGCAACCACCAGGTGGCCTTATGGGTCGAAAACTCATTGATATTGATCACTTGGTTTGTGCTACGCCTGAATATTTGGCAAAGCATGGCACTCCGAACCACCCTCATGATTTAAAGCAGCATGAATGTATTTACTTGGGCGAACAAGCCAGTGACTCAAAATGGAAATTTCAGCAAGGAAACAAATCGATCAGTGTGGCTGTGCGTGGGCGTTATGCAGCAAACCATACAGGTGTGCGTTTGAGTGCCGCATTACAGCATTTAGGTATTGCGAGCTTACCTTACTTCGTTGCACGCCATGCTCTACAACAAGGTACCTTAGTTCAGGTTTTACCCGACTGGTATTTTAAAACTTATTATAGTGGCGGGCTGTGGTTACTATACCCACCGACACGGCATGTCCCACCTAAATTGAGTGTGTTAATTCAATATTTGGCTGATAAATTAGCAGCAGAGCCAACTTTATTTAAGTTAAAGTAATATATAGTCAAGGAATTAGCACGATGGAATCCTACCTTTTACCTCTAAAGCAAGCAGCTAATACTGTTACTTTTTTTGAAAAAAGTAACCAAAAAACTTTCTCATCTACAGAACCTGACCACTGTTTCCATCTATAAAAAAATATTACAAAAACATTATCTTTATAAATTATGGGCAGGCTGTAGATGAATCTTAGCTCGAGTAAATACTATCTAGAGTTCTAATCTTTAGAGGTTATTAGCACGATTACTCAACCAATAGATCTTTTGGATTAATCGTATCGCCATAGACTGGTTTTAACGTTTTTTCATAAGCCTGATGAATCACGCCTTCTTTCGCCAGTTTCTCTAAATCTTGGTTCAACCAGTCCAATAATTCTTTATCACCCTTTTTCACTGCTGGTGCAATTAAGTCCTGCTCACCTAAATTGGTAATGCCAACAGTGTAATTTGGATTTTCTTTAGCCCAAGCTAAAACCAGCAAGTTATCATGTGCAAGCGCAGCACCACGACCATCTTTTAAAGCATCAAAAGTTTCAGTGTTTTGCTCATACTTTTGTAGTTTAATTTCAGGATGAGTCTTGGTGAAGAATGAATCAGCCGTTGTACCTTTGTTTACCAACAAAGTTTTATCTTTAAGTTGAGCAACATCGGTAATCGGATGACTTTTTGGAGAAACCACACCTAGTGCCACTTTTAAATAAGGTTTAGCAAAATCGACCACTTCTTTACGTTCTGGTGTAACAGTAAAGTTGGCAAAAATAATATCTACTTTATTGGCTTTTAAATATTCGACACGGTTAGCCGCTTCAGTTAAAACAAACTCAACTTTGTTTTCATCGCCCAGCAGATCTTTCGCAACATGCTTAGCAATTTCTACATCAAAGCCTTGGTTTTTACCTTGAGCATCTAAATATCCAAACGGCGGTTTATCACTAAATACGCCAATTCGTACCACCCCATTCTTTTTGATCTGTTCAATACTTGACGTAGTTTGTGTGGTATCTGCCGTTTTTTCAGTAGACTGAGTTCCTTTGTCACATGCAACTAAACCTAAACTCAGTAAAGACGCAGCTAAAATATGCTTCACGTTTTGAAATGTTAATGTTGTCATTATTTCACCCTATCGTTCTTGTAAAAGTCTTATTTAAAATCGCAGCGCCTACTGCTAGACACTGCCTCAGCGATATCGAAAATTATTGGCCCACATCTAAAAACACATTCGGATTGACCGAGTCACCGTAAATTGGCTTCAAGGTTTCATCATAAATTTTATTAATTTCACCACTTGTTCTTAGCTGCTTAATTTCAGTATTGAGCCAATTCAATAATTGGGTATTGCCCTTTTTAACTGCTGGTGCAATAAACTCTTGATCACCAATAGACTGAATACCCGCCACATAACTTGGGTTCTTCGCGGCCCATGCCAAAGCATATGTACTATCTTGTGAAATCGCGTCACCACGACCGTCAGTTAAGGCTTTGAAGGCATCTGAGTTTCTTTCAAACTTGAGTAAATTCACTTTCGGATAATGCTTGGTAAAGTAGGTATCTGAACTTGTGCCTTTATTTACAATTAAGGTCTTACCTTCTAATTGGGCAATGTCAGTAATCGGTTTGGCTTTAGGCGAAACAATACCAAAAGCACCTTTTAAATAAGGTTCAGCAAAATCTACAACTTCCTTACGTTCTGGCGTTACCGTAAATGTCGCGAATACAACATCGGCACGATTTGATTTTAAAAACTCCACCCGATTTGAAGCTTCAGTCACAATAAACTCAACTTTCTTTTCATCACCGAGCAAATCTTTAGTCACCCGTTTTGCTAAAGCCACATCAAAGCCCTGATTATTCCCCGCACTGTCTACATAACCAAACGGCGGATCATCGGCAAAAACGGCAACGCGTAGAACCCCATTTTTTTTGACTTGCTCTAAAGAATGGTCTTCTTGAGCATTACTTGCCTGTTCAGTTGATGGCGTTTTACTACATGCAGTTAACAACACCCCAGCAACGGCAAGACTGCTTAATATTTTTATTGAATTACGTTTAAACATTCACTTCCTCATGATTCAAATAATAAAAATTTAGTACGACAAAATATTTAAAAAGGCTTTCGCTCGTTCTGTCTTCGGCTGTTCAAAAAATTCTTCTGGTGAAGCCTGTTCAATAATCTTGCCCTTATCCATAAAAATAATGCGGTCGGCAACCTTACGGGCAAAGGACATCTCATGTGTCACAATCAACATGGTCATTCCTTCATTCGCTAACTTGAGTACTACATCGAGCACTTCCCTCACCATTTCTGGGTCAAGCGCAGCGGTAATTTCATCAAGTAAAATCACTTGAGGTTGCATGACCAGTGAACGGACAATGGCTATACGCTGTTTTTGTCCACCAGAAAGTTGTCGTGGATAATCAAGTTTTCGCTCATATAGCCCGACTCGCTTTAGCAATTCATCTGCGACTTGTTCAGCTTCATCACGGTGGCGTTTTTGTACTTTGAGTGGTCCAAGCAAAATATTGTCAATAACGTTCATATGCCCAAATAGCTCATAATTTTGAAAAACCATGCCAATTTTTTGACGAGCATTAGTCCAGTCCACATCTTTACCGAGCACGCCTGAACCAGTTAAACGAATCTCACCACCCTGAATCGGTTCTAAGCCATTAATACAGCGTAGTAAGGTACTTTTACCGCAGCCCGATGGACCTAAAATAACAACCACCTCTCCTTGTTCTACATCTAGATTAATGCCCTGTAAAATATGACTTTGTGCAAATGATTTCTGTAATTGTTGTATCGATAACAAAGGCATAATTACTCCCAGACCTTTTCTAAATGTGCCGCCAAACGCGATAAGGGGTAGCAAATCAGAAAATACAAAATAAAAATAAAGCCATAAATCCAAAGAGAAGCGCTTGGCACAGTCAACAGCGAATTTTCAATAATTTGCTGGCCAACTTTAATGACCTCAACCACACCAATCAGGACTGCCAAAGAGCTGGTTTTCACCATTCTCGTAAATAAATTAATCGCGCCTGGTGTTACTCGTTTTAGACTTTGCGGAAAAATGACATAGACCAAAGCTTGAACATGGGTAAGTCCAAGCGCATAAGCCGAATCGCGTTGATGCTGGTCAATTGAAGTAATGGCTGCACGAACCAAATCGCCCATTTCAGCCGTACCCCACAAAACAAATACAACAACGCATACCCACATTGCGGAAAACTGCCAGTTAAACCATGTCGCAAAGCCGAAATAAAACACAAACAGCAAAACTAAAATTGGAATGATTCGAATGGCTTCTAAATACAGACGGCACAATGCTTTAACGACTATGTTTTTAGAAGTCATAATGACGCCGAAAACTGTGCCGAAAATTGCAGAGAAAAACACCGAAATAAAAGCAATTTTTGCAGTTGCCCAAAGTCCCCACATTAAACGTTCGAGGTGACTCGCTTGAAATAGATAATCAAGTTCCATGGCTCACCTTCCGACTTCTGTGCTCCAGATAACTGGTTAAAATAGACACGGGCAATAAAATAATCAGATAAGCCATGATGAGTAAAAACAGAGCTTCCGTAGTTTTATAGTCCATGCCAATTAAGTCTTTGGTCACAAAAAGCAGTTCAACGACAGCAATGGCACTCACCACAGAACTTTCTTTAATTAGAAATAGGCAATTTGCCCCTATTGCCGGAATTGAAATAGCCAGTGCTTGAGGAAAAATGACATGTCTAAAAATCTGAATGGGTTGCAAACCAATACTTTTTGCTGAGTCAATTTGCCCTTTTGCCACAGACTGTAAACCTGCTCGGAAAGCTTCGGCCATATAGCTTCCGCCTAAAAAGGTTAGTCCGATCACACCACAGGCAAAACCATCAATTTTGATACCCAGCTTTGGCAAACCGTAATACAAAAAGAACAGTTGAATTAATAAAGGGGTATTTCGAGATAACTCAATATAGAACTGGGCAATTCTATTTAGCACCCGCACGCGATATGTGATTAAAATACTGCAAATTAGCCCTACAATAATTGCCAAAATAATGCTGATAATTGAAATTTTCAGCGTGGTCAAAGTTGCAGAGAAAAATTGCGGCAACACACTATGGATATACTGCCAGTTCAAGGAAAATTCCAAAAATAATATTAAAACGTTATAAATATTTAGCTTTCATCAGCTATTAAATATTTGTGCAACGAGTTTATTTTTTTCCCAATTGGTCTAAAACTATTTTTATTAGATAAGCTTTTCTATAAGTTTGATAAATTCGATCTGGCAATCGAAAACCTTGAAATCAGTTGAATACAACTGCTTAAAACCTATTCACATAAACAAAGATGAATAATAAAGCCAATAAAAAATCGGACACCAAGGCCCGATTCCTATTAAATGATTTTCAATCTATTGCTTACTTTCTAAGTACATCGCCAATGCTTGGATCTTTATCAAAAACCGATTTAGCATATGGGCAAAGCGGAATTACTTTTACGTCTTTTTCACGAACAAAAGCCACCAAAGCATCAAGTAGTTGGCGACCTACACCTTGTCCGCGATAATTTTCATTCACATCTGTGGCATCAATAATTAGCATGCTTTCGCCTGCCCATGTATAAGTCATTTCGCCTGCAACGGTTTCACCATCAAGTAAGCTAAAGCTGCCGTGTTTTGTATCATCTTTTTGTTGAATATTCACAATGAATTCCTCGTATTATGGCCAAATTTATTTAAAAATGACTTTATATATCTTTATCTATAAGAACAAATCTAAGTGTAAAAAAATAGCCTGTTTTTAGCAGCGAGTCTGTATGCTTTTTAAATACAATCTTCAATTTACTTAATGAAACTCTTGTACCAAGCTATTAATGTGTGCAACAGCAGCAGTTCGGTTTTCAACACAAAGTTTTTCAAAAACATGCTCTAAATGCTTGTTCACCGTTCGTGGGCTCAGCTCCAAAATTTCTGCAATATCCTTATTGGTTTTCCCCAATAACAACCAGTGCATGACTTCTGCCTCACGTTGAGTCAACTGCGGGCAATATTTTAAAATATCAGCCATTTCCAAAGCTGGCGTAGATGTCTTGATCTGGATAAGATAATTTTTTGCTACGCTTGTTTCAGATTGCCACGGCGTAAGCAATAAAAGCTGTAATTGCTGAGATGGTGTTGAATAAGAACAGCTGGTTAATTTTTTGGAGTCTTTTTCATTTTCTAAGTCTGAAAACCAGGCTTTTAAGCCTGCTTCAAAACCGTCTAATTCAGGTAAATATTGATTCAGTAAATCACTGGCTTTTTGAGTTTTCCAAACAATTTTACCGTGAACATCTAGTGCGAGAATGGCTGTTTCCGTTGCATCAATCACCTGTTTCTGTTGTTGCAGTAGTTTGGCATGTGCTAAATGTGTTTTTACCCTTGCTAATACTTCTTCAATATTTAGTGGTTTGGTTACATAGTCCACCCCACCGACCTGAAAACCACGCACAATATGCTCTGTCTCAGATAAACCTGTCATAAAAATAACGGGAATAAACTGCGTAATTGGACTCGCTTTAAGCTGAATGCAACTTTCAAAACCATCCATATGTGGCATATTGCCATCAAGCAAAATCATATCTGGTAAGCATCGGTGTGCAATTTCAATTGCACTTAACCCATCGGTTGTGACAAGCACGCGGTAACCTGCCTGATCTAGACTTTCATGTAGCAAGCCTAAATTTTCCGGCACATCATCCACAATCAGAATAACAGCCTGCTCGTTTGGCGAAGCTTGCTGAAAAGAAACATGTTGCGTACTCATTGTTTATCCTGAATTAATCGTTGCGCGTGTTTTAAATCAAACTTTTGAATCGCTTGTTCAAGCTGTTCCCATAACTCGTTATGCTCTGGAAAATTTTGACGACATTGCGTTAAAGTCTGTTGAATTCCACGAATGTAGCCTTGTCCAATTAAATCATTTAATTGCTGCAAGCTTTGTGTTAAATCAAGCAGATCATTATTTTCCGATCGTTGGATTGGCGTATGAACAGCGCTTTGCTCTTGCTTAAACACTTTTACATCCAATGCTTGAACTTCATTATTTTCAAGGTTTGCATCTGATTTGGAATCAATCCAAACTAAACCTAACTTGTCTCCAATTTTACTCAGCAACAAATTAAGATCGATTGGTTTTAGCATAAAGTCTTCACTTAAGACTGCATCTTGTGGATTGACTTCACGCTCGCCTGCATTGGCTGAAATAATTAAGATCGGCACATTGGTAATATTATTCTGACGTAATAATCGCGCTGTTTCCCATCCACCCATCAAAGGCATATTTAAATCCATCAAAATCAGATTAGGCTGAAAAATAGGTACACGTCTTAAACAGTCAATGCCCGACTCTGCTTCTTCAATCATAAATCCCAAAGGTTTGAGAAAATTAGCAACTAAGCCTCGGTCCACCGCTTCATTATCGACAACCAAAATTCGTTTTCGTTCGCCTTGATAGCCTGTGATCTGGTTGGAGTAAACATTAGAAATTGGATGAACTACTTCTTTTGAAGGTAAATAAAACTTAATCTTAAATTGTGAACCCTGATTGAGCTGACTACTCACAGATAGCTGTCCACCGAGTAAATCGACCAATAATTTTACAATTGGAAGCCCAAGCCCTGTTCCAGTAAATCCGCCCTGTACTACATTACTGCCCCGTTCAAACGGGTTAAAGATTCGCTCTAAATCTGCCTCGGCAATACCACAGCCCGTATCTCTAATTTCAAAATAAGCTGTTTGAAAACGATACTCAACTTTCAAAGTAATTGTGCCGCTCGTCGTAAATTTTAAAGCATTGCCCAGTAAATTGATGAGTACTTGCTCCAAGCGTTTTTTATCGGTACGAACATAGTGCGGTAGGTTCTCTCCAATTTCATAAACAAACTGTAAATTCTTCTGTTCAAACTGTGGCTGAAACATTTGAATAATTTGTTCTATAAAATTTGGAAAATGCACATCCACTACATTTAAAGAAATTTTGCCCGTTTCAATTCTTGCTAAATCTAGTAAACCATCAATGAGTGAAGTCAAATGCTGCCCACTACGACTAATCACCCCGAGCGCCATTTTGCCTTGTTCTGAGAGCTGCTCTTGTTTTTGAAGCAATTGGCTATATCCCAAAATACTATTTAGAGGTGTTCTTAGTTCATGGCTAATGCCAATGACATAACGGCTTTTTGCATCATTTGCTCGCTCTGCTGCTATTCTGGCATCTTGTAGGTCTTTTGAAGTGACTTCATGGGCAGCAATTTCATCAATCAATAATGCTGTTTGCTGATGCGTTTCGATTTCGGCATTACGTCGGCTTTCATCGTTTAGTACTAACCACCATGCTGCAACACTCATCAATAAAAATAAGATGGTGTAAATTTTTACAAACAGCGTGAATAACTGCGGAACGGCTGCTGCATCAATGGTTTCTAAATAGGTTTTTTCTTGGATATAAACCAGACTTAAACTCACTGCCAAAACAATAGACAACCCCAGAGTCAGTAGTAAATACAAACTGACCCTGCTATTTAAACGGCTCGCCCAACGTTCTGGTAAATAGTGCCAAATGGCTTTTTTAAGCTGTACTGACCAGCGTGCATCAGCTTTACATAAATCATGACAGCGTGCTTCAAGTGAACAGCATAGAGAGCAAATCGTACCGTTATAGGCTGGGCAGCCTGCCATATCTGCAAGTTCATAGTCCCGTTCACATACCACACAGTTAGCAACCGAAGTTGCCTGAATTTTTTCAGGTTGGCGTGCAATGTAATATTTGCCTTTGGTTAGGTAAGCAATAACAGGAACGCATAACACAGCACTCCCCAGAGCAATAAAACTCGCCAAACCTTTCGCCATCAATCCGAAAAAGCCCAAATAGCTCAGCATCGATAACACTGAAGCAATCAGTAAAGCGCCCACGCCTACGGGGTTAATGTCATATAAGTAAGCACGGCGAAATTCAATTCCTTTCGGGCTTAGACCTAAAGGCTTACAGATAATTAAATCGGCAACAACGGCGCCAATCCATGCCAAAGCAATATTGCTATATAGTCCCAAAATGCGCTCAACTGCATGACTAATGCCCATTTCCATCAAAACAATAGCAATAAACACGTTAAAAAGAAGCCAGACAATTCGCCCAGGATGGCTATGAGTTAAGCGCGCAAAAAAGTTTGACCATGCCAATGAGCCAGCGTAGGCATTAGTCATGTTAATTTTAATTTGCGCTAAGCAAACCAGTGCTAATGTGAGAATTAACGCTAGCTGAGGGTTTGGAATAAACTGTTGATAGGCAACCCAATACAGATAAGTCGGATTGTCTAGTTCAGAGACAGGAATAAACAACTGAAAAGCCAGCACCATCAGCAGCATGCCCATTAGAACTTTTAGAAAACCAAAAATAATCCAGGATGGGCCACCTAAAAAAACGGCAAAACGCCATGCGGTTCTGTTTTTTTCTTGTTGGGGTAAAAAACGTAAATAGTCGGCTTGCTCACCAATTTGGATCACAAATGAAAAAATAAGAGTGCACGCCGCACCAAAGTAATACAGATTAAAATCAGTCGAGTTTGAAACCGCACCAACAAAATGCAGGCTACTACTTAAAATTTGTGGCTGTTTCCAAAGTACAAAAAACCACGGTAATAACAGCAATAAGAGCCAGATTGGCTGAGTGACTGCCTGAACTTTGTTAATAAAACCAATGCCTTTGACCACTAAAGGCAAAATTACTAAGGCAGAAATTAAGTAACCGATAACTTGCGGGATACCTAAAGCAAGCTCAAGTGCCATTGCCATAATGGCGGCTTCAAATGCAAGCAAAATAAAGGTAAAGCTGGCATAAATTAGAGAGGTAATGGTCGAGCCAATGTAGCCAAAACCTGCACCACGAGTAAGCAAATCGACGTCTACATTATATTTTGCAGCGTAGTAACTGATCGGCCAACTGGTTAAAAATATGATGGTACATACGACAATTGCTGCCCAGACTGCATTGCTAAAGCCATACTGCCAAAGCATGGTTGCCCCAATAGCTTCCATAGCCAAAAAGCTAACGGTTGAAATTGCGGTGTTGGTAACAGTCCAAGGCGACCATTTACGTACTGAGGTAGGTGCATAGCGGAGCGCATAATCTTCGATACTTTCATCTGCCACCCAAATATTATATTCACGGCGTGTTTTGATCACACGTTGTGGCGCTTGTTGGGGGCGTGAAGAATCTGGCATAACACTCATGTTTTGGATAGGGCTGTATTAAACCCAGCAATCCTTATGCCAAAAGTCATTTATCATGGCGATTTTCTTAAATACGCACATATACGCAAAATAACGTATTTTCAATTTTTCCCAAAAATCACACACTCAAAACCATCAAAAAACAATGATCAATATTTGTGTTGATTGACCGAAAATGATTGGGAGATTGATGTTATGAGTGTATCTGAACATCCAAATCTGGACACTGTACAAGGTACAGATTCACAAAAAGCAGTGAATGAAACCTTAGAAGATTATACTTTACGTTATGCTCCACACAGTTTTCGGCGTTGGAGTCCCAAAGTTGTCGCTATTACTGCACTTGGTGGTATTGCCTATCTTGCTGACTTTTCTATTGGTGCCAGTATTGGTATGTCTTACGGAACAACCAATGCTGTTTTCTCCATTTTATTTGCAGCGATTATTATCTTCTTAACTGGCATTCCTTTAGCCTACTACGCAGCGCGCTATAACATCGACCTTGACTTGATTACCCGCGGCGCAGGTTTTGGTTATATCGGTTCAGTCCTGACCAGTATCATTTTCGCCAGTTTCACATTTATTTTCTTTGCCCTTGAAGGCTCAATCATGGCGCAAGGGTTATTGCTTGGTTTAGGCATTCCGCTTTGGGCTGGTTACCTCATCTCAACCGTTATGGTTATACCACTCGTCATTTACGGTATGAAAGCCTTGAGTAAATTACAAGTTTGGACTACCCCACTTTGGTTAATTCTGATGATTGGTCCTGTAGCCTACCTGATTTATCAAGAACCTACCTTAGTCAGCCAATTTGCTACTTTTACAGGTAAAGAAGGTTTTGCAACCGTAGACATGGCAGCAATCATGTTAGGTGCTGGTATTTGTTTATCGCTAATCATGCAAATTGGTGAGCAAATTGACTATCTACGCTTCATGCCTGCTAAAACAAAAGAAAATAGCAAAGCATGGTGGGCAGCCGTTATTTCAGCGGGTCCAGGTTGGGTAATTTTAGGGGCAATCAAACAAATTATTGGGGCATTTTTAGGGTTCTATTTACTTACTAAAATACCGGGCGTAAACAGCACTGAACCTGTTCAACAGTTTAATGCAGCGTTTCATGACATGCTTCCGGGCTGGGCAGCTTTAACACTTGCAGTAATTTTGGTGGTTATTTCTCAAATTAAAATTAATGTGACCAATGCTTACTCTGGTTCCCTTGCATGGACAAGTGCCTATACACGTATTAGCAAACATTATCCGGGTCGTATTGTCTTTGTGATGGTGAACTTGGCAATTGCGCTTGCTTTAATGGAAGGCAACATGTTTGCGGTACTGGGTAAAATCTTAGGGTTCTATTCAAACTTTGCAATTGCTTGGGTGGTAGTGGTTGCAACAGACATTTCAATCAACAAATATGTTTTAAAACTTTCACCGAAAGAACCTGAATATCGCCGTGACATGCTCTACAACGTAAACCCTGTCGGTATGGTTGCATTCCTTGTATCAGCAGGCTTATCAATTGCAGCATTCTTCGGCTTACTTGGTAGTTTCTTGGCGCCTTACTCACCGCTTATCGCACTTGTGCTTGCCTTTGTATTAACACCAATCATGGGTTTATTAACCAAAGGAAAATACTACATCAAGTCACATGATGACGGTATTAAAGAACCACGTTACGATGCTGAAGGGACTCCTGTTGCTACCGTCTATCACTGCCGCGTATGTGAGCAAGGTTATGAGCGTCCAGATATTATGTTCTCTCATAAACATAACGGCACGATCTGTTCTTTGTGTAAAACACTCGATGCTTAAATATTCTTAAAACTAAAAAAGAAGCTTTAAAGCTTCTTTTTTTATATCTAATGATTCTTAGCCAATCGGAAATAAACGTTCAGGTACTACATCTTTCATCACAATGGTTGAGATGAGTCGTTGCACACTTGGAATAGCAGATAATTTTTCATCGTACAAACGCTGAAAAGCTGGCAAATCTTTAGCGACCACATGGAGTAAATAATCTGGCTCACCAAACAAACGCTGAGCCTGAATAATTTGCGGGATGTCTATCACGGCATTTTCAAACTTCTCGACGGCCTGTTTATCACCTTCTTTAAGCGTAATAAAAACAATCGCTGAAAATTCAAAACCGACTAAATTCGGGTCGAGTTCTGCCCGATAGCCTTTAATAGCTCCCGACTCTTCTAAAGCCTTCACTCGTCTGTGACAAGGTGAAATGCTCAAACCGACTTTTTCTGCCAATTCGGTGATAGATAATCGGCCATTTAATTGCAATTCAGCAAGAATCTTTTTATCTGTGCGATCCATTTAGAAAAATTTACCCCAAATGAGTGTGATATGAGCAAACATTTAAAAGCACATTCTAAATACATGAGCATATTATTTTCAACAAGCTCGAATAAATAGGGATTTTTTCTAAACCACGAGCGAAACCTTTGGAAAATAGTTTGCCGAGATAAGCATATGGCTTTTAACATTTTTATTGCATTTTGGAGTGTCTCCATTCTTTTTATTATTACGCCAGGGGCAGACTGGGCCTATGCCATTTCGGCAGGGATTAAAGGCAAAGTCGTCGTACCCGCTGTTGCAGGTATGCTATTTGGGCACTTTATTACGATTTTATTGGTAGCAGCTGGTGTTGGGCTGCTTGTTGCAAATAATCCAACTGCACTCATGATCCTAACCATTGCAGGTTCTGCTTATTTGTTATGGATGGGAACAAACTTATTACTTACCCCTCCAACTCCGAACGAGTCTGGTTCTGAAAAGGCTCAGTCATGGTTGAGCTGGGCAACCAAAGGCGTTTATGTGAGTGGATTAAACCCGAAGGTTTTCTTACTCTTTTTAGCGCTGCTTCCTCAATTTATTGACACTACTGCTTCATGGTCAGTGACAACACAAATTCTTGCCTTTGGTATTGTTCACATGATTAGCTGCGCAATTATTTACCTAATGGTGGGTTATGGTTCAGAAGCTATTTTGAAAACCAGACCTCAAGCAGCTCAATTAGTTGGCCGTTTTTCAGGTGGTTTGATGGTCGTTATTGCAACGTGCTTATTGATTGGACAAATTTAAAAATCATTCAACAAAAGTTACTGACTCACTTTTCGGGTCAGTAACTTAAATAATAAATATAAGAAAATTTATCTCATTCGTTTGAGGTTATAAGTCACCACTCCCCAAATAACCAGTTCTTGCCCCTCTTCAATATAAATATTCTGATAATCAGGATTTTCTGCTTTTAACCAAACTTTAGGCGGCTTAAATTGACTATCAATCATTAAGCGCTTCACAGTGAAATCATTGTCGATGAGTGCAATCACAATATCACCCGATTTAGCAGGAATACTACGGTCCACAATAAGCGGATCATTAATATCAATTCCAGCGTCTAGCATGGATAAAGAATTGGCTTTGACAATAAACGTGGCATTTTCATTTCTAATTAAATATTCATTTAAATCGAGTGCTTGCTCAATATCATCTTGTGCAGGTGAAGGAAAACCTGCCGCAACACGTTCTGTTGCCAAAGGAATCTGATAAATTTTATCGTTGTTTGGATGAACCTGTTGTATTTTTAGTTTTGAACTAAAATCTGTCTGGTTATCGGTTTTGACATTATTCAGTAACCAATTTTTGATAAAGTTGACTTGAGATTCAGGAACACGAATCACTTTGGTGGGTTCATTAAACTGTGCTTTACGACCAGCATTTTCCCGTGCACCGCCATGCTCGAATTCTTTTTTCTTTGGCATACCGCCTCCATCTCACCGTTCAAATCCTACACAAACAATGTAACTTGAAAAAGTTACACTTTCAAGTTGACGAAATATATTTTTTGCATAACAATAAATCTCATGATCAGATTTTAATCCATTTTGCTTTTAACAGGGATGCTAAAACGAAAATGGCAATTTGAAGAAAATCAAAACCTATTGTGAAATAGTCCTTATTACTGACTGTTTTGATTTTTATCAAATGAAATTCTGGACACTTAAATATGAGTTAGATTCAGTTTTTGGTATGGAGACATGCGAAATGAAAAATCAACGTGATGCAGTTTTAGGTTATGCAAATGAGCAACATGCTTACTTTATCCGTCTTATTGAAAATGATGCGGTATTAGGTGAAAGCTATGGAATTTTCTGTGAAAATCCGGAAAGTGAAGCAGCCGAAAGTATTATGACGACACTATTTTTAAAGAAATCTTTTTGGTTAAATGGCTCAGAATTTACAGATATTGTAAAAGGCCTACACCCTCTTACTCACTCATAAGTTTATAAAAATTATAAAAATAGAGGAGGCATAATGCCTCCTCTATTCTCAAAAACTATCTGCTTAAGACGTAAAGCGTCCAGAGGCATCGCGTTTTTGATTACCACATTATTGTCGTAGTTAAGGCCGCAATTTCATTTAGTTAAAAAATTAACTTTCAGGGCTTCTTTATTTAAGCCGGTACGTGTGCGGCTATTTGTTCTCGTGACCAAACACGATGAGCTTTTATCAGATTTTTAAATTTTTCCGCAATATGCTGGAATTCATCTTCTATTAAAGTTCCTTCATCTGCAACCAAACCGAGTGGCTCAAGCAAATCAGATTTATTGCCTAAAAATGCAATTGGTTTTAAATGCTTATAAGCTTCTAGTACATAATGGCGCGCTACCCCATCTTGCATCACTGCATTTAAATTATCGCCATCTGGAACAATTACAGCATCATAAGCAATTGAAGGTTCAGCCATTTGCATACCATCAGCTACAATAATACTGTCTTTATGGTCTTTTACTGGAGCCAAGCTCGGCGCTAGTAAATGAACAACCACACCTTCTTTAATCGCCCAATTTTTAATAGCTTCAAGTGTATCTGACTTCACAAGATTATGAATAACTACAGCAACTTTTCTACCTTGAATATCCTCAGGTGGGAAAGCTAAAAGAGATAACTTGGAGGATTTTTCAATTGCTATTTTCTTATAATCTAAGGTTAAATCTGGCACTTCAATACCTAGGTTCGCACCGACTTGACGTGCCAAATCGAGATCGATATTTGCCAAAATTTGTTGGACCTGACGCTCACGAATATATTTTCTTTTTACTTTACTGAGTTCAAAGGTATATGCATCGATCACATGTTTTTGCTCATGAGGTGCAAGGCTCTTGTAGTAAAGACGCGGCTGAGAAAAATGATCTGAAAAAGATTCACTTCTTTGACGAAGTTTATGTCCGCTGATTTTTTCAGGATAACTTTCAAAACCACCATTTGAAGCTGCTGGTGGAGTTTCGACTGGCCAATTTCCATCAATTGAGTTTGGTTGATATGAGGCTTGGCCTTTATGAATAGTATGTTGATGAATGCCATCACGTTGATTGTTATGGAATGGACACACTGGTTTGTTAATCGGAATTTGGTGGAAGTTTGGTCCACCTAAACGGCTTAATTGGGTATCTGTGTATGAAAATAAACGTGCTTGTAAAAGTGGGTCATCTGTAAAATCGATACCAGGTACTACATGACCTGGACAGAAAGCCACCTGCTCTGTTTCAGCAAAGAAGTTATCGACATTTCTATTTAAAACAAATCGGCCAATTGGCGTAACAGGAACTAATTCTTCAGGAATAATTTTGGTTGGGTCCAATAAATCGAAGTCAAAGTTCATTTCATCTTCTTCTTCAACAATCTGCACGCCGAGTTCCCATTCTGGATAAAAACCTTGCTCAATTGCTTCATAAAGATCACGACGGTGGAAATCAGGGTCTTTACCTGCAAGTTTTTGAGCTTCATCCCATACCAGCGCACTCAAACCTTGTTTTGGTGTCCAGTGAAATTTCACAAAATGTGATTTACCTTCAGCATTAATTAAACGGAACGTATGAACACCAAAACCTTGGATTGAACGTAAGTTACGTGGAATCGCACGATCTGACATTGCCCAAATTACTGCATGTGCAGACTCAGGAACTAAAGACACAAAATCCCAGAAAGTGTCATGCGCAGTTGCACCCGTCGGGATTTCTGTATCGGGTTCAGGTTTTACTGCATGCACAAAGTCCGGAAACTTAATCCCGTCTTGCACAAAAAAGACAGGTGCGTTATTTCCCACTAAGTCAAAGTTACCTTCTTGGGTATAAAACTTAATTGCAAAACCACGAATATCACGGACAGTGTCGGCTGAACCACGTGGTCCTTGCACTGTTGAAAAACGTACAAAAATAGGCGTCTGAATAGTTGGGTCTGTTAAAAAACCAGCTTTGGTTAAACGTTCATTTCCTTCATATGCCTGAAAATAACCATGTGCCCCTACACCACGTGCATGCACAATACGCTCAGGTATACGCTCATGGTCAAAGTGGGTGATTTTTTCTCTTAAAATGAAATCTTCCAATAAAGTTGAGCCACGAATACCCGCTCTTAAGCTATTTTGGTTATCCGCTATTTTAACTCCCTGATTGGTGGTTAATGCCTCATTGGTTGCATCATCTCTTACGGTGTCTAACTGTTCAGTTTTCTGGGTAGTATTGGCTTTATTTGCTGCATCGGCGCCAGCCATTTCACTTGTTTTATTAGTTAATTTAGTTTTGTCGTTCATGTCCATTACCTATGTTTTGAAAGTTAAACTTGGGGTTGAAGTTGAAAACGTTTATCAAACTAGTTTTTAAACGTACCTAAATAAGGAAAAAGAAGTTCTACGTATTTACGAGTACTCCAAAGACCAATACTTTTATGATGAGAATCGGGGGCTAGAAATGGGTTAAGTTTGCATATTTTTATTGCAAGATCGCTTGATTGCAGCACGCGCTCTTGCAGTGCATCAAGCTCACCATCAGAGATATAGCTAAATAAATAGTCCTGAATACGCTGGCTATTTTTTAGTTCTCTGCTGTATGCCAAGAAGTTAGAAGAATGATCACTACCAGCAATCCAGTCATGAATAATTTGGCGCTCTACAGGGTTAAACACCCCAAACATTTTTCCATTTTCTTCATTAATCATCCGCCAGAACACGCTCTGTTCAGGGTCGGTATTAAACTTAATCCATTTCTGTTCAGTTAAATGAGTGATCAAACCTGAAATATCATCAGGGTTTGATAGCCACTGGTTAATGGTTTTGCAGCCAAACTGTCTGGTTTCGTTATGGATTAACTGCCCGACAAGTGCTTTTCTTTTCAAAATTTTATGAACAAAGTCTTCAAGACTTAAATTCTTGATAATATTTGAGGAAGATTCACCACGGTTATTCAAAGCAAAACCTTGTTTTAACTTGATAAAGAAAAGCTCTTTGTCTCTGTATTTGTTGTAAATATCTTCAATAACTTTAATAGCTTTATGGGCATGGCCATTGTCAATGTTATCAATGGTGATATGTAGATTAAAATATTTAGAATCAATGCCTAATTCAGCAAGCTCATAATTTGAAATTAAAAGATGCAGTGGAAGCTGTTCATATCCTAAATTAAAACCGACCATCTCTGGAATAAACTCAGGCGGTGCATACCCTAGTGCTAGCTGAACGACTGCTTGATGATAGTATTCGTCTTCTAAAAGCAAATCGAAACTGTCGAGTCCGAGACTACGTAAAAGGTCATCATAAATACAGACATGGTTCGCTTTCGGTTCACCTAAACCAAGTTCTTCCAAATAAGTAATAATGAGCTCATGAAAGACTGGATCATTCCAATAATGCACTGAGCTATATAACCATGCACCATCGACCTTTTTAGTCGGCGATACTTTTATGAGAAATTCAAACGCCTGAGCAACACTCTGAAAATACTCTCTATCTTGACCAGCTTGTCTACGGTTTAAATATGCCTGAAATTCCTGACAATTTTTTTTATTATCGTTCTCACACCATGTTTTAATCGAATTGATATCTGAAGGAAAATCTATTTCCTTCATCTCTAATTTTTCAATCTCTTTAATCAGAAAATCTCTTGCCTTTTTCTCTTTCTCAAAACTCGAAACATCAGGATCAAGGAAAAAAACGAATAATTCATAATAATTTTGTTGATTATCTTGTAATAAGTCTAATAATCTTTTTTTCACTACAACAGGCATTTTCATTCTCCGTTTGTGAGATATCAATTACCATACGTCACCCGAACTATAATCAAGTTTTAAGTTTGTTATTTTGCGTTATTAAAAATTAAGACAAACCCCATAAATCAAAAAAATTCAAAGATATACAAATTAACGCAAAATTACATTTAAACTTTTAGAATTATTTAAGCCACTGTTTTTATATAAAATTTGCAAAAATTAATCTAAATTTACATTAATTTAACCATCAAAAGTAAAACGTTAAAAAATAACGAATCAAAATTTCAAATAGTTCTATAATATTTAAAAAATAATTAAAGGGAGAATTAGAATGTTTAATTCATGTTGTAAATTATTAGCAGATAAGAAAATCAAAATTGCTTTTTTTGAAAGCGCTTCTGCTGGCTATCTTGCTTATCGTTTTTCTTTGAGTCCTTATTCAGGAGATATCCTTATAGGTAGTCTGGTAAGTTATGATCTTCGAGTAAAGGAAAACACCCTGCATATTTCAGAGCAACTTATTGAAAAATATACTGCCGAATCAATGCAAGTGACTGTTGAAATGATTAATAAAGGAAAGGAACTTTTGCATGCTGACCTGTATGTTGCCTGCACAGGTCTCTTAAAAAAAGGGGGTTCTGAAACAGAGGAAAAACCTGTAGGAACGTTCTTTTATTCAATATATTATAAAAATAATTTTTATAATTTTAGACGTGTTTTAAAAGGACCAGCCTTTTTAAAACTTAGAAATTTGACGCACTATATTACTCAAAATATAAAACTTATTATATTAGATGAAAAAGCCTCTTAAATTATATAAAAAGTTAACAAATATACATTTGGAAATATTTATTATCTTTCTTAAATATTATGTGCTGAAATGTAATTTTTTAACAATTCATATTAATAATGTTTATGACAAAAAATCACATTCACTAAAAATCAGCAAGTTATTTAAAATTAATAGTTTTTAAATTTACATTTAAATATGGGGTAACACCCCTACCCTACACATTTTAAAGCTACATGTTTTAATAACCCTGTCTGAAGCTCTCAGATAAAACACATTGTCATAATTGATATGAGGTATTAAAAAATGAGCACTACTAATAATCAAGCAAATCAACGCAATAATCAGCAACAGCAACAACAGCAAAATGACAACCGTAATCAACAACAACACGGTAACCAACAGCAAAACGATCAACAACGCAATAATCAGCAGCAACAGCAAAATGATAACCGCGGCCAACAACAAGGGTCTAACCAAAAAGATTCTGGCCAACAAAATTCAAATAACAACCAACAACGTTAATCGTTTGTAGTTGTTCTTTGATGCGGTCAATCATTTAGGAAGGTGAACTCACCTTCCTAAATTTAATATAAGCATAAAATTCAATAAAATATGAGGGAATTCTGATGACAGATCAAAATACAGATCATGCTCAACTAGTAGCTGGCGATCATAACTATTCTGACTCTCGTTGGCGTGAAAGCTATCTTACCCGACCTTATTACCAAGAAGCGCAATTAACAACACCAGATCTAGATTATGATCGTGACTTTTCTACAGCTTATGAACTTGGTCATCGGGCTCGTTCTGAATCTAAGGAAGGAACTCAGTTTGAAGACATGGAAAGTAGTTTGCAGCAGAAATGGGAAGAACTCAAAGCTGAGTCTCGCTTAAAATGGGAACATGCGAAACAAGCCATTAAAGATGCATGGGATGATATTTAACATCCTCAAACGGTCCAAAGCTATAAGCTTATTTCCTATTGGCCCTGGGAAATAGGCTTTTTTATTGTTTTGTTTTGCTCACTTTTGCTTTTACACCATAAATTTCCGAATCGCTAATGCAAGTTCCTTCTGTAAAATGTACAAACATACATGTCATCTTAAATATCTATAATTAATGGCTTATCAAAATAAAAACCTGACTTAGATAATCAAGTCAGGTTTTCGCTAAAAATCAATTTTGATTTTCTTAAAATATTCAATTATTTCTTCACAATTATTTACTGGCTTTTTCTGTGAAGGATAAGTTTCCTCATATGCATAAGCTGGTAATGTAATTTTGGCCCGAATTGGAGGTAATTTCTCTTGTCCACCCGTAGTAATCCGCTCAATAAAACCAGCAAGCCAGAGTACAAACTCCTGTGTATTTTTACTTTTAGGAATAAGACTTAAATCCAATTTAATTTTTGACTCTTGCAAAGGCTTAATTAGCAACTCAGCGAAATCAATATAATTATATAAAAGCTTTAGCTGTGTCCCTTTTATTTCATGTCTGAGTTCGATCATCAAGTTGTTAAGATCTTCCATCGGCTCATCCGTAAACCCTTTCTTTTCTTTGACATTTTGATATATTTTCTCAGCTATTTTTAAATATTGGGGCATATCCTTACCTTTATAGTTCATTATTACTAAAATGAATTTTGGATGAATATAAGTAAGCTATTGTGTTTGTTTTATTAACTTTTTGAAAAGATATATTCATTTTACAACAATTCAGAAACACTAGCACCCCAGACCACCAACCCCACATAATTAATTGATTAATATTATATTTTCTTGTATTTAATTTTTAATATGCTTTCTTTCCTAGATAAAATACCTATAAAAAAAGCCCACTTAATAAGCAGGCTTTTTTAAGAAAAACTAATTATTGTGAGTTTCTATTCATATCATGAGGTGCTGCTGGATCACTTGCTTCATGCATTCCATCATTTCTTGAATTGCGGTCTTGGCAAGCGCTCATACCCATAGCAATTGCAAGCACCATACTCACTGCACAAAAGATTCTTACCATTTAGATCACCTTTATAAATATTAAAATGTAGGTTTATGAATAACATTATCTTATGTTGGCCTACCGCAGTGGTTCTCTTAACTTTTGTAGATTATGCAAGCTTATGTAAAAACCCTAAAATATGATTAATAAAATTATATTTCTTGCAATTGAAATTCTGGTTATTTTTTGGCAAGCAGTGGATATACTCCATAGCCCAAATTATAAAAATCGAATTATTAAATAGTTTAGCCAAACAACACATCTAATTAACGGCGTTGATATACTATATAAATAAACAATTAATAAATATTTGATATATATGATTAAAAAACGACATCATCAGTAAAATAAAAATTAGTTATAGTCATATAATATTTTTTAATTTTTCTATTTTCTAAATAAAAACAGGTAAATATTTATATCAAGTTATATAAATCAATCTTTTATTTTTGCAATTGACCCACTCTAATGCTCAGCTTATGATGCTCGCGCTGACAAATTTTGTCAGTCGGTTTTAGCAGACCGTCTACCTAAGTGCACTAAAAACATGTTTTTTGGTGTGAAGCCCCTCGTGCCTTTGATGGAGGAACGAGAGTGGGACACCTTCGGGTGTGCTGGTTTCTTAGGTATCAGTCTGCTAACCCCCTTTCGTTTCACCACCATAATGATTAGCAATGAGTGGGCGTAACTTCTTTTAATCAAGGAGTCACTCATGACTATTATTCTATATTTTTTACATTCTCTTATTGATCTTACTTACATTAGACATCTTTTATTTATTCAGGCATTTTTTAGAGATCGCTCTACTCACCCCTCTAAAATAAAAACCTTATATAGAGTTCAAAAGTTGTTTACTTAATCCTTTTGCCTACCCATCTATATAAGTTGGGATCAAAAGTTTTATGTATTCAAAAACCACATCATAAAGATTAGAACTTCTATCAACATCACTTAACGATAACAACAACCTATGCAGAGTAACAATAATGTTTTTTCTCCGTCGTTTTGTTCTGGTGAGCCTGCTTGCGATAAGTGTTTTAAATTTAATAGGATGCAGACCATTGAGCAAAAAAGAATTTAATGCACATTGTGTTTGGGCAGGACATGAACTTTCACAATGTAATTGTATTTATAACTCTTTAGAACAACACTATTCACCACAATTTGTTGAAAGCTTACCAAAAGTGAGTTTACAGAATATTGATGCCAAAATGAACTTTGTAGACACCATGAATACAACAATGCGACAGTGCCAATTTAGTGCTAGAAAATAGCTATCTACCTTATAAGGGCATGTTCTACCAGAAAATCTAAAAATACACGTACACGTTTAGGAACATATTTATCATGACCAATCCAAACAGCATGAAATTCTTCAAAAGCTTTGATATTCCAGTCTTCAAGAATTTTAACGAGTTGTTTTTGCTGTAATGCATTTTGAATTTGAAATTCATTAAGCTGAGCAATACCTACATCTGCAAGGGCCAATTGTAAAATAGCTTCACCGTTGTTTACTTTTAACACCTTAGAGGGTGCTAGGTTAATTTCCTGATCTGCTTTTTTAAATAGCCAAGTTTTGTTCTGGCGCTGATAACTTACATCTAAAAGCTGATGTTCATGCAGTTCATCTGGATGTTGGGGACAACCATACTTTTCAATATATGCAGGTGAACAGACGTAATGTTTCTGCGTGCTTCCGAGTGAGCGAGCCACCAAATTGGAACTTTTTAATGGTCCTGTCCGAATTGCAACATCAATTCTTTGCTCAACCAAATTAATCACTTCGTCACTCAAATGAGCCTCTAACTCAATTTGTGGATAGCACTCGTTAAACCGAGAAATACAAGGCAATAAAAAATGCGTCCAATATGAAAGACTGGTATGAATTCTGATTCGCCCTTGTGGTATATGATTTGCGGTAACGGATTGTTCTAGTTCATCTAAGTTATTGAGTATTTGAAGACCTTGCTCATAAAACTGGCATCCTTCACTCGTCAGCTGAAACTGGCGTGTCGAACGGTTCAGTAGTCTGACACCAAGTCTTTTTTCCAACCGAGAAATTAACTTACTCACCGCAGACGGCGTCATATCACATGCTCGTGCAACGGCAGAGAAACTTCCAAGCTCGACCACTCGAATAAAAATTGCCAACTCACCAGATCGATTAATATCAAAATAAGACATAACAAAATTTATTTATGAATTGTATTCACAAATCTTATTCCGCTTAGCCCGCTATAACAAGCCAGCAATTTATTTCAAGATAACTTTAATTCGTTTTAAAGAGTTCACGAGATGAAACTTTATCAAGCCACCGTATTTTCTTTGGCTTTATTTACGAGCGTTACACAAGCTGAAGTACCAAAGCACCAGTGGATTACCACTTGGTCTGCGAGTCCTCAAAAAGTCTGGAATAAAGACTTCGTTTTCCCGACCGATATTCCAGAGCAAATATCCAACCAAACAATTAGGCAGGTAAGCCAAATTAGTTTAGGTGGTGAAGCTGTTCGGCTTGTTTTTACCAATCAATATGGCGAGCAACCGCTTTATATTGAGCAAACAACAATTGGTTTAGCGAACGCAGCAACTCTAAAATCTAAGAGCACATATCCCGTTTATTTTTCTGGTCAACTTAAAGCAAAAATTTTACCGGGCAAACAACTGGTGAGTGACCCAATCAAGTTAGCTGTTCCCGACCATACTCAATTGGTTATAAATAGCTTTATTCAAAAACCAACAACTTTTAAAACTTTCCATTGGGATGCTAAACAAACCAGTTGGCTAATTACTGGCAACCAGACAACAACTTTAAATACGCCAACCGATGCCAAAACCACAACGGCGCGACTATTATTGTCAGCAATCGAGGTAAAACCCAAACAGAAAGCACATGTAGTTGCAGTCATTGGAGACTCGATTACCGATGGCGCAACCGCGACTTTAGATGCTAATAGCAGATGGACCGACTTTTTAGCTAAGCGTTTATCAGCACACCAAGTAGCAGTGATTAATAGCGGAATTTCAGGTAATCGATTACTCACCGATGGTATGGGCGATAGCGTTTTGAAACGTTTAAACAGTGAAGTATTTCAATATTCAGGTGTTAAAACTTTAATTGTTTTGATTGGTATCAATGACATTTCATGGCCCGGTACAGCTTTTGCACCTAAACAGCAAATACCTTCTTTTGAGGCACTCACTCAAGGTTATCGACGTGTTGTAAGTGAGGCCCATAAACATAATATTCAGGTGATTGGTGCAACCTTACTTCCGTTCTCTGGTGCTTTACCTAATACCCCTTTAGATAATTATTATCAACCCAACAAAGATCAATTACGTCAGCGCATTAACCACTGGATGAGAACTAGCCATACCTTTGATGGTGTGCTTGATCTTGATGAAGGCTTAAAAGATCCAAAACATCCCAATCGATTAAATCCAATTTATGATTCTGGAGATCATTTACACCCCAATGACCGTGGCAATCAGCATATGGCAGAATTGGTACAGTTAGACCAGATTATTAAAAATTAATAATTGCTCCATCAGGTGAACCTATTCACCTGATGGGAATAACTATTTAGAAATCGTAACTCGCTATCATGTTAAAGCGGTTATCAATCCCGTTACGACCATCGAAAGTTTCTCGCTCACCATATACATACTCAACACCTAAGGTAATTGGTTTGTATGGGTTATACATCGTATTTACCCAGCCCTGCCAAAGCTGTTTGTTTTGAGTCGTGCTATTGTGCTGTAATTCGGCAAAACGGTTATCATCTTTGGCCTTCATATAGCCATAAGCTAAAGTCGAGCGAATTTGCGGTGTAAATTGATGAGTGATACCCAAAGAAACCGTGTCAAATTCATTGCTATGCATATTGTTTTGATCGTCTATTGCATAGCCACTATTGCTCCACAATAAGAAACGCCCATCGCCTTTAACATGGTAATAATCAGCCTTGAGCAAAGTATCTGGTGTCATTTGGTATTTACCGCCGAAACCTACGCCCCAAGCCCACTCACTGTCATTATTGGTTCTTTTTTCTGCAACAAAACTACGGCCTGAAAGCATCGAACCATTGGCAAATTTATGATTTAAGCGCCCCACTAAAGCAGGTAAACGCATTTTGTTATCTGGATCTGTTGCCGCAGTATATTTCGGGTCTTCAACTGATACTGCAAAACTTGTATTTGCCGTTAAATTATCGCTATAGCGAACCATTGGCGATCTAAGCAAGGCACTACCTACAAATGTTCCTGCATCGATTGTTTCTGGGTAATATTCAGGTGCAATAAATGTCGACCATGTTTGACCAATCAACCATTTATCAAAGGTTAAATAAGCATGGCGTATCCGAAACTGATCACGAGTGGCTGCTCCAAAGAAGTCCATTTCCAGTTTTCCACCTACATCACCAGCAGTTGTCGGTGTTTTAAAATTCAATCCGAAACGGGTCACATAGACCGTACTGTGCAATTGGTCCTTCTGGGCAGATTCTTCTGGCGTATGTTCAAGTGGAACCCCACTAATATTGTTATACATGGTAGATGCACCCTTAATTTGATAAGAAGCATCTGCCCGTATATATCCATATAAGTTAAATTCTGTACCAGATTTAGTTAGTACTTGTTGTATAGATTGCGGAGTTTGGGTAACGACAGGAGTGACTCGTTCTACTTTTTCTTGAGTTAAAGATTTCTGAGTTTGTATATCTGCCTGTAGCATTGCCCGTAATTCGTTTACTTCTTGGCGAAGTTGCTCTATCTCAGAGTTTACTTGACCCGCAAAAGCAGAAGACATAAGTAAGGACACAGAAACCGCCAATAGGCTTTTTTGAACCATTGTATTTAAAACTTTCATCATGAAATTTTCCTTTAGACCTTTAAACAGACTTAAAGATCTCGACATCCTTTTTGTTATGTACCTATCTAAAATAGATCCTTGAAAATTTGCCTTTCTTTCACAAGAAAGACGTTCCCTCATATTTTTAGTCCCATCCTCCCTAAAGCAGCAAAAGCGACTTTTTAATTTTTCATTTTTTATATTCTCATCCACATTGAGAATATTCGGTTTTAAGACCTTATTTATATTCCCCAATAGTATTATTTTTTTGCAATAAACCCCTGATAAGTCAAAATTTGCGTATAAGGCTGTACACTTTCAAAGCCCGTCTTTTCCAAAAGTTTTATATATCCTTCAGTCGTTAAACTAAAAAAGTCCTCCGCCATACGCTCTAACATTTTTTGACACTGCTCTTCTGTTAGACCTTGTGCCAAGCACAAATAACGCAATGCCTGAAGTTGCATTGGGTTTATACAGGTCATGAGGTCATAAGTAAGTAAAGGCGCCTTTTCTTTTAAGCGATCATAAATATCTTTAAAGAATGCAGGCTTTATATCATCGGCAACGAAATGAGCCACAAGAATAGACAATGCAGCATCGAAACATGGTTCCAAAGGCAGTGCTGAAGTATCACCATGAATAAAAGTCACTTGTGAAGATTTATCTAAAAGTTCAACCTGTTCCTGTGCTTTTTGCAGCATGGTTAAAGATGGGTCAACTGCTGTAAATTTCCAGTTTGGATGACGTTTAAGTAAATATTCGAGTTCATAACCCGTACCACAGCCCACAATTAAGATATGAGCATTAGGTTTCAACACCGATTGCAAAATGGCATCCACCTGTAGATGGATGACTTCATAACCTGGAATTAATTTACGAATATGTTCGTCATATCCTTCGACTACTTTTGGGCTATTAAAGTCTTTTGCCATTTTGTTTTATCCCTTTATAAACTGTCTTTTAATTTATAGTTTGCTGCACTTTGTCTGGAATTTTGACTTCTTTAATCAAAGACATTTCCCGTTAAATTAAGTTCAGCTCGCATAATTTCCTGCAATTTAAACTTTTGCGCTTTGCCTGAAGCAGTCATTGGAAACTCATTAAAGAATCGGACATAACGCGGCACTTTATTATGGGAAATATGTTCTTTGCAGAATTGGCGAATGCTGTCTTCATCAATTTGATGATGTTCATGCAGAATAATACAAGCACAGAGTTCTTCACCATATCTGGCATCTGGTAAACCAATGACTTGCACATCGCTTACATCTGGATGGGTATATAAAAAGTCTTCAATCTCTTTTGGAAACAGATTTTCCCCACCACGAATCACCACATCTTTAATACGGCCTTTAATTTTAATAAAACCGTCTTGATCCATTTCGGCAATATCACCCGTATGCATCCACCCAGCCGCATCTATCACTTCACGGGTCTTTTCTTCTTCGCCCCAATAACCAGCCATCACTGAATAACCACGAACACATAACTCGCCTAAAGTCCCTTGCGGAACAATCTGCCCTTCTAAATCGACAATTTTAATTTCCACATGCGGATGAACATGCCCAACGGTACTCACTCGTTTATCAATCGAATCATTTACCGAACTTTGTACACTGACTGGTGAAGTTTCAGTCATACCATAACAAATGGTAATTTCCGACATATGCATTCGATCTATGACACGCTGCATAATTTCACGTGGACAAGGACTGCCTGCCATGATTCCTGTTCTTAAGCTCGACAGATCAAAATCATTAAACTGTTCATGTTCTAAGGTGGCAATAAACATGGTTGGCACGCCATAAGCTGCCGTACAACGTTCTTGATGAATCGCTTTTAAAGTTTCTAAAGGATTAAATACCGCCGATGGATAGACCATGGTTGCGCCATGTGTAACGCATGCTAGATTCCCCATCACCATACCAAAACAATGAAACAACGGCACAGAAATACAGACTTTATCTTGCGGGGTTAAACGTATCCCTTCACCAACAAAATAACCATTATTTAAAATATTATGGTGGGTCAACATGGTCCCTTTAGGGTTACCTGTTGTACCTGAGGTAAATTGAATATTAATGGTTTCATCAAACTGGAGTTGCTTGGCTAACTGTTTTAATTGTTCTAGCTGTTCTGATGTTGGTTTAGTGACTAAATCACTAAAGCGATAAATACCCGTATGTTGTTGGTCATCAATTTTAATGACAAATTTTAAATGTGGTAGTCGTGCTGAACTGAGCACTTTATCTGGACTGTTGGTTAACTCAGGAGCAATTTTTGTCAGTAATTCTTGGTAATCAGTGGTTTTGAATTGAGAAGCAATAATCAATCCTTTGCATGAGACTTTATTCAACACATATTCAAGTTCATGGCTCTTATAAGCTGTATTCAGGTTGACTAAAATAATCCCTGCTTTAAAAGCTGCAAATTGGGTAACTGTCCATTCCACACAGTTAGGCGACCAGATGGCTAATCGATCTCCTTTTTTTAATCCCAATTTTAAAAGGCTACAAGCAAAAGCATTTACTTCATCCTGTAAAGCTTTATAGGTTAATCGTCTGTTTTGATGAAAACTAACGATTGCTTCCTTTTCAGCATATTGCCGACAAGCCTGATCAAATTGTTCACCAATCGTCATACCCAATAAGGGCTGTGTGCTTGGTCCCGAGGCGTAGCTTAACCGTTCTTGTTGCATTGAATCATTCTCCTTGATTCTTCTAATTCTCTTCTTACCTGATCTAATTGTTGTTACTGCAACTACTTTTCCAAACGACTTATTTTGTGTTGTTTTACTCTTTATATACCCTATTTCTTCTGCACAGCGTCCACACAAAAGTCAGCAATTTGTTTTGAAAAATAGTCTTTGTGTGCGTGATCAAACTTTGTATTTTGAGCTGGGTCTAGGGGTTCAACCACCACATAAGTCATAGCACCGACTACACAAAGTGCTGCTGTGTTTAAATCATCCAAGACAAACTCACCACTTGCATTTCCATCCGCAAGTATTTTTTTAATACTTTGTTTAATCAATTGCTTCACACGAAAACGCTCATGTTCAACCGTTGAATCGACGGGTTCAAACATGAGTGAATACGCAAGCTGAGGACTATTCAGTGCCCGTTTTACAAAGGTAGCCACCGCCTTGTGTAATTTCTGCTTTGCCGATAAGTCACTTTCGGTAATCGAATCGATGACCAATAGCTCTGTATTAATGGCATCAGACAAAACCTCTATTAGCACTTGGCTTTTATTATCGAAGTAGCGATAAACCAGTCCACTAGATACACCCGCTTGCTCTGCAATTGTTTGTATTTGTGCGTCCTTAAATCCTCCTTCTGAAATTATTTTTCTGGCTGAATTCAAAATCGATTTACGATTTTGCTCCATCCGCTCCTGCATTAAAGATGATCGTTTATAGCTCATAATTTATTCTCTAACAAATAAAATGAATTGTAAATCATTTTATGAATCTGTATTCACTTTTTCAAAAAATCATTGTATGGTAATTATCAAATACCCACAAAATATTTTATGGACAACAAATATAACCAATAGGATGAAAATATCATGAACCTACGCAGCTTGAATTTCGGTCTAGATGAAACTTTAATTGCGCTTCAAGATTCGGTAGCCGCATTTTGTGCAAAGGAAATTGCACCAATGGCCCAACAAGTTGATCAAGACAACAAATTCCCTGCACATCTCTGGAAAAAATTCGGAGATATGGGCCTTTTAGGCATGACAGTTTCTGAAGAATATGGCGGTGCCAATATGGGTTATTTAGCTCATATTATTGCTATGCAAGAAATTTCTCGTGCTTCGGCAGCCATTGGTCTTTCTTATGGAGCTCATTCTAATTTATGTGTAAACCAAATTAACCGTAACGGTAACGAACAGCAAAAACAAAAGTATTTACCAAAATTGATTTCTGGTGAATATGTGGGTGCCCTTGCGATGTCTGAACCCAATGCAGGTTCTGATGTGGTCAGCATGAAATTACGTGCTGAACAAAAAGGTGATCACTACGTTTTAAATGGTTCAAAAATGTGGATCACTAACGGCGGTGATGCAGATGTACTCGTAGTTTACGCTAAAACTGATCCGCAAGCTGGTGCGAAAGGCATGACCGCTTTCTTAATTGAAAAAGACATGAAAGGCTTTAGTCACGGTAACCATTTAGACAAACTCGGTATGCGTGGCTCTAACACTTACCCTCTGTTCTTTGACAATGTAGAAGTACCTGCTGAAAACGTACTCGGCGGCGTGGGTAACGGTACAAAAGTACTGATGAGTGGTTTGGACTATGAACGTGCAGTTTTAAGTGCTGGCCCTTTAGGCATTATGGATGCCTGTCTGGATGTGGTAATTCCTTATTTACATCAACGCGAACAGTTTGGTCAGGCTTTAGGTGAATTCCAACTTATGCAAGGCAAACTTGCAGATATGTATTCAACTTGGTTGGCATGTAAAGCGCTCGTTTATGCTGTTGGTGCTGCCTGTGACAAAGCTGACCATGACCGCAGTTTACGCAAAGATGCCGCAAGTGCCATTTTATATGCTGCTGAAAAAGCAACATGGATGGCTGGTGAAGCAATTCAAACTTTAGGCGGTAATGGTTATATCAATGAATTCCCTGCTGGCCGTTTATGGCGCGATGCAAAACTTTATGAAATTGGTGCAGGAACTTCTGAAATTCGCCGCATGCTGATTGGCCGCGAACTTTTTAATGAAACCAAATAATAATTATAAATAAGGACGCATCTTATGAACCAATTACAAAGCAAGATTAATGTTCGAAGCGAAGACTTCAAAACAAACCAGCAAGCCATGCAAACATTGGTCACAGATCTCAAACAAGTTGCCCAGCGTATTGCTTTAGGCGGTGGTGAAAATGCCCGTCAAAAACATTTGGCTCGAGGTAAACTTTTACCCCGTGAACGTATTGATCAACTCATTGATGTCGGTACGGCATTTTTAGAAATCGGTCAATTGGCAGCGTACAACGTTTATGAAGATGATGTTCCTGCCGCAGGTGTGATCGCTGGTATTGGTCAAGTCAACGGCATCACTTGCATGATCGTTGCCAACGATGCAACAGTTAAAGGCGGAACGTATTATCCCCTTACAGTTAAAAAGCATTTACGCGCACAAGAAATTGCTGAACAAAATCACCTGCCTTGTATTTATTTGGTAGATTCAGGCGGTGCTTATTTACCAATGCAAGATGAAGTTTTCCCAGACCGTGATCACTTCGGGCGTATTTTCTATAATCAAGCACGTATGTCGAGCCTAGGTATTGCTCAAATTGCTGTAGTGATGGGGAGCTGCACCGCAGGTGGTGCTTATGTTCCGGCCATGTCTGATGAAACGATTATTGTACGTAATCAAGGTACGATTTTCTTAGGCGGCCCTCCTCTAGTAAAAGCTGCAACTGGCGAAGTGGTGAGTAGTGAAGACTTAGGCGGTGGTGATGTCCACACACGTCTTTCGGGTGTAGCTGACCATTTAGCTGAAAATGATGAACATGCAATTGCGATTGCACGAAACATTGTCGCTAACCTTAATAAAAAGCCAAATGACTTAAATAAACAAGTCGATGAGCCTCTATTTGATGCATCGGAACTCTATGGCGTGGTGCCAAGTGATGCGCGTAAGCCTTTTGATGTACGTGAAGTGATTGCCCGTATTGTAGATGGCTCTCGTTTTGATGAGTTTAAAGCACGCTTTGGCTCAACACTTATTACTGGTTTTGCTTCACTCTATGGTATGCCAGTTGGCATTATTGCCAATAACGGAATTTTATTTTCCGAGTCCGCACAAAAAGGCGCGCATTTTATTGAGCTATGCACACAGCGCAATATTCCATTGTTATTCCTACAAAACATTACGGGCTTTATGGTTGGCCGCCAGTATGAAAATGAAGGAATTGCTAAAAACGGCGCCAAATTGGTTATGGCAGTTGCCACCGCAAATGTACCAAAACTCACTTTGATTATTGGTGGTTCTTTTGGTGCAGGTAACTACGGTATGTGTGGACGTGCTTACTCACCACGCTTTTTATGGACTTGGCCAAACTCTCGTATTTCAGTGATGGGCGGCGAACAAGCCGCAAGTGTACTCTCGACTTTAAAACGTGATCAAATTGAGCAAAAAGGTGCCGAGTGGTCAGCTCAACAAGAAGATGAATTTAAACAACCGATTCGTGAACAATATGAACGTCAAGGCCATCCGTACTATGCTTCTGCTCGTCTTTGGGATGACGGTGTAATCGACCCAGCTCAAACTCGCCAAGTACTCGGTTTAAGTCTTGCAGCTGCTATGAATGCTCCAATCCAGCCAACCAAATTTGGCGTGTTCCGCATGTAAGAGGTGTATATGAGCTATCAATTTTTACAACTCGAACAACAAGGTCAGGTTGCCTATGTTTGGCTGAACCGCCCTGAACTACACAATGCTTTTAATACGACAGTTATTGAAGAGCTGCATGCTTGCTTTAAGCAAATCAATACACGTGATGATGTTCGTGTAGTGGTTCTAGCAGGTCGCGGCAAAAGCTTTTCGGCAGGTGCCGACCTCAACTGGATGAAACAGGCAGGTCAGGCATCTTCAGCAGAAAATGAAGCAGATGCATTAAAACTTGCGCAAATGTTGGATGCACTTGCAACACTTAAACAACCGACTATTGCTCGTGTACATGGCATTGCCTTTGGTGGCGGTATGGGTTTGGCGTCGGCATGCGATATTTGCATTGCCAGCACGGATGCCAAGTTTGCAACATCGGAGGTTCGTTTAGGGCTTGCTCCATCTACCATTAGTCCCTATGTAATTCGTGCAATTGGCGCAAGACAAGCCTCTCGTTACTTCTTAACTGCCGAGCGAATTTCAGCACGTGATGCCAAACAGATTGGCTTGGCACATGAAGTTGCAGATGCTGAAGACTTAGATAAAAAAGTTCAAGAAATTGTTGATGCTCTATTACTCGGTGGCCCGCATGCTCAAGCGGCCTCAAAACAACTCATTCAAATGGTGAGCAACCAGACCATGAGTAATGACTTGCTGCAACAGACAGCACATCATATTGCTCAAGTTCGTCAAGGTAGTGAGGCAAAAGAAGGTCTGAGTGCCTTTTTAAATAAACAGCAGCCTGCTTGGGTTTCTAACTCGGATAACAACAATTAAGGACGATCATCATGTTTGAAAAGATTTTAATTGCGAACCGTGGCGAGATTGCCTGCCGTGTGATTCGTACAGCTAAAAAGTTAGGTATTGCAACGGTTGCCGTTTACTCAGATGCAGACGCAAATGCACAACATGTCAAACTTGCAGATGAAGCGGTTTATATTGGTCAGTCCCCTGCAACGCAAAGTTATTTACAGGTTGATCGAATTATTCAAGCTGCCATTGATACAGGTAGCCAAGCGGTTCACCCAGGCTATGGCTTCCTTTCTGAAAATGACCAGTTTGCACTCGCTTGCCAACAACACAACATCTGCTTTATTGGCCCGCCAGTGGATGCCATTTTAGCGATGGGCTTAAAAGCGACCTCTAAAGCTTTAATGGAAAAAGCAGGTGTTCCTTTAACACCGGGTTATCATGGAACCAACCAAGATGCCGACTTTTTAAAACAACAGGCAGACCGAATTGGCTATCCTGTTTTGATTAAAGCCAGTGCGGGCGGCGGTGGTAAAGGCATGAGTCTGGTGGAACGCAGTGAAGACTTTTTGCATGCCTTAGCTTCGTGTAAACGTGAAGCTAAATCGAGCTTTGGTAATGATGATGTCTTGATTGAGCGTTATGTAATTCAACCTCGCCATATTGAAGTCCAAGTTTTTGGCGATACACATGGCAACTATGTACATTTGTTTGAACGTGATTGTTCCGTACAACGCCGTCACCAAAAAGTGCTAGAAGAAGCCCCTGCTCCACAAATGCCAAGCGAAAAGCTCGATGCAATGCGCCAAGCTGCAATCGATGCTGCACGCGCTGTAGACTATGTCGGTGCCGGTACGGTTGAGTTTATTGTAGAACAAGACGGTACAGCGTATTTCATGGAAATGAATACACGCTTACAAGTCGAGCACCCCGTTACTGAAATGATTACAGGTGAAGACTTGGTCGAGTGGCAACTTCGTGTGGCTTATGGTGAACCTTTACCTAAACTACAAAACGAATTGCAAATTCACGGCCATGCGCTTGAAGCACGTATTTACGCCGAAGAACCAGAAAAAGGCTTTTTACCTGCAATCGGTAAAATTGACTATTTGCACTATCCAACTCAAAACCAATATGTGCGTGTAGACAGCGGTATTGTTGAAGGTGATGAAATCACGACGTATTACGACCCAATGATTGCCAAACTGATCGTATGGGGTAAAAACCGTGAAGCTGCGCTCATTCAAATGCAGCATGCCTTAAGCCAATTCCATGTCGATGGTTTAGGCAACAACATTGCTTTTCTTGAAAAAATTGTTCGTAGCGAATCGTTTAAACAAGCCAAGCTTGATACTAACCTGATTCAACGTGAACAAAACTTCTTGTTTAGCCCTGAAGATATCAAACCTGAACTTGTAGTTGCAGCAGCATTTATTGAATTTCTAAGTAAACTTAATAACAACAGTTCAAGCCAAAAACAGCTTTGGCAGGCTCAACCACTTTGGCGTTTAAATATTGCCTATCAGCACAGTATTAAACTGAATTATTTAAACCAAAATATCCAAATCAAATTTGCCTCAAATGAAGGTGGCTTCACCGCGGAATATAATGGTCAAAGCTACCCGATTTCAGGTCAATTGATTGATGCACATACTGCCTCTGTTCAAATTGATGGGACTCAGCAAAAGCTGTCTTTTAACCAAAGTCAGCAAGGCATTACCTTATTCCAAAATGGACAAAGCTCTAAGTTTGCTTATATTCGCCAAGATTTTAATCAAGCAGATAGCCAAGCCGATGAAGGCCACCTAAAAGCACCAATGCCGGGTGTGGTCACGCAAGTGCTAGTAAGTGCAAATCATAGCGTGAAGAAAGACGATATTTTAATGACGCTTGAAGCAATGAAAATGGAATATACAATCCGTGCTCCTAAAGACGGCTTGATTGTAGACGCCTATTTCCAAGTCGGTGATCAGGTCAAAGCTGGCGATGAACTTGTGGAATTTCAGCCTGCTCAGGAGGAAGTTGCATGAGTGAGTTTGTCAAAATCGTGGAGGTCGGTCCCAGAGACGGCCTCCAAAACGAAAAACAGGCTTTAACGGTCGAACAACGCTTAAACTTTATTAATGACCTGATTAATGCAGGTCTGAAATCGATTGAAGTCGGTTCATGTGTTTCAGCAAAATGGGTACCTCAAATGGCTCAAAGTGACGAGCTATTTAAGCAACTCCCCCAAACAAGCGATGTGCAGTTTAGTCTGCTCACGCCCAATATCAAAGGTTTTGACACAGCTCAAGCAGTAGGATGCAAAGAGGTTGCAGTGTTTACCGCAGCTTCTGAGAGTTTTACTCGTAAAAATATTAACTGCTCAATCGACGAGAGCTTTGAGAAATTTAGCGATGTCATGAGTGCAGCAAAAGCCCATAACATTCGTGTGCGCGGTTATGTCTCTTGTATAGTCGATTGTCCTTATGAAGGCGCAATTGCCCCTGAACAAGTGGTAAAAGTTGTTAAACGACTCTATGACATGGGCTGCTATGAAGTATCTTTAGGTGAAACCATTGGCACCGCAACACCAGATCGCGTTCAAAAGGTTTGGCAAGCCTGCCTTACGGAACTCGACAGCAAGGTTTTGGCAGGACATTTCCACAATACTTACGGCATGGCGATTGCCAATATTTATCAGTCTTTACAGCAAGGCATTCGTGTTTTTGACTCGTCTCTTGCAGGACTCGGCGGTTGCCCTTATGCCAAAGGAGCTTCGGGTAATATATCGACCGAAGATCTGTTTTATTTGCTGTCGCACATGGGGTTTGAAACTGGCATCAACTTAGAAAAACTGATGCAAGCCAGCCAAAATATTAGCAATGTATTAAACCGAAAAAGCTTGTCGAATTATGCAAATGCTTATTGGCAAACTAAGTGCGCGTAGTCATAAATTAAAATAGCACAGCATCTGGTATAAAGCTTAATATTAGGCGAAGTACCAGATCATCCTATCTCATCTTTATCTCATTTCGTTCAGGAATTGGGACTGAATCTCTCATACAATTTTTTTAAAATTTATCATTTATCTGTGTATTAAATGCCTCTCTCAACAGAAGCATTTTCTACCCTATTTTTATTCTAAATCCGTATTATTGTTCATCCTTTTCTATCTTAGTCCTTAAAAAATTTATCTCATTATTTATAAAAATAAGATGCATCCATTTCAATTCTTGGGGAAATATATTCTTCCACCCAATCTAACCATGCACGCGTTTTAGCATCAATAAAATGGCGTGAAGGCAATAAGGTATAAACTCCTATATCAGGCGAACGCCACTCTGGCAAGATATGACATAATCTTCCATTCTGAACTGCATCTAAAGCCGAAAACATCGGCAATAACGCCACGCCCATATCTTGTTGCACCACATCCAACAATAACTCAGGGTTATCTGCAATGAGTTGCCCGCCAGTATCAATTTGGTAAGACTCACCCTTTGCATTTAACAAGTGCCAATCTGGTGTAATAGATGGGTTTACTAAGCGTAAACAAGCATGGTTTTTTAAGTCTTCTGGGGACTTCGGCACACCATGTTTTTCTAGATATGCAGGTGATGCACATAAAACAGAAAAAATGGTCCCAATTCTGCGTGCAACAAACCGAGAATCTGTTAATGATTCAGTCAGATAAAGACTGACATCCACCCCTTTTGCCAATAGGTCTGGAACGTACTGTGAAGTCGTATATTCCACGGTTAGTTCAGGGTAATGCTTACAAAACTCGGCCATTACTGGAAAAACATAATGATGCCCAAAGCTTCCCATACTTAATACGCGTAAACGCCCTTTGGGTTTAGATGCCGTTCCTGTTACTTCTGATTCTGCTTCATCCACCATTGAAATGACTTGGCGACAGCGCTCTGCATAAGTCGCACCAATATCGGTCAGTGCCTGCTGGCGCGTTGAGCGTTGTATGAGTTTTGTACCTAAGCGTGTTTCTAGCTCGCTGATAAGACGTGAAACCTGTGCTGTGGTCAGATCCATCTGCTCAGCTGCTGCTGTGAAACTCCCGCTATCAATCACTTTCAGGAATGCATGCATTGCATGCAATAGTCCACCATCGAGATTTTTGCGCATAACGTAAATATGTTTTCCTAAATTACGGATTGTTGCACCAGTTTAGTTCAACCACAATGACTAAATGTACATACATTGGCACTAATTCTTTTTAAGAAGAGGAACCGATCTTTTTTTATTTCGTATGTCACTTGCTCCAAATATTCAACTGGATGTTGAAAAAAGAAAGTAGTCCGAGCTACTAAAAATTCTAAGGAGATATAAATGAATATAGCTACAAAAGTCACTCCAAATATTATTGCAACAAAGGATGTGTCACTTGAAGATAAATATGTAAGTGATAACGGTACAGCATATATGACTGGCATTCAGGCACTTGTTCGGTTGCCTCTTGCCCAAACTCGCCGTGACGCGATCAATGGTTATCATACTGCTGGTTTTATTTCTGGTTATCGCGGTTCTCCTGTTGGTAACTATGATAGTTTCCTTTGGCAAGTTCAAGGATTACTTAAATCCCATAATGTTGTATTTCAACCTGGTGTAAACGAAGACTTGGCTGCTACCGCAATTTGGGGTACGCAACAAGTTAACCTTTCAGGCCAAGGCAAATATGATGGAGTGTCTTCATGGTGGTATGGTAAAGGCCCGGGTGTTGACCGTTCAGGCGATGTACTCCGCCATGCTAACTTAGCTGGTACCTCTGAACGTGGTGGTGTCGTTGCTTTATTTGGTGATGACCACTCATGTAAATCTTCTACAATCCCTCACCAGTCTGAACATGTCATGATTGGTTGCGGTATTCCAATTTTCTACCCAACATCCGTTCAACAAATTTTAGACTTTGGTGTTCACGCCATTGCAGTTTCACGTTTTTCTGGCCTTTGGTCTTCAATGAAGCTGGTTAGTGAAATTGTAGAAACTTCTGCTTCTGTACATGTTGACCTAGACCGTGTTACTCCGGTTATACCAGAAGATGTCAATTTCCCAGAGGGTGGCGTCAATATTCGTTGGCCAGATCATGGCATTCAGCAAGAAGAACGCCTTTATAAATATCGCTTACCTGCTGTTTTGGCTTATGCCCGCGCGAATAAAATCAACACCGTTACATGGCCTTGTGAAAATGCCCGTATTGGTATTGCCGCAAGTGGTAAAGGTTATTTAGATACGATTGAAGCCTTACGCATTTTAGGGATTGAAGACGAAACTGCCCAACAACTTGGGCTACGTGTTTATCAAGTTGGTCTGATTTGGCCTTTAGAACCACAAGGTGTTCGTGAGTTTGCCGAAGGTTTACAAGAACTGATCGTTATTGAAGAAAAACGTCCAATTATTGAAACACAAATTAAAGATGAGCTGTACTCACTGCCTGATGGCAAACGCCCACATGTGATTGGTAAAGCAACTGATGGCAAAGGTGAATGGAGTACCTCTATTGAAGAAGCACCGCTCATTGGTCACTATGAGTACCAGCCTGAACCTATTGCAAAAATGCTGGCTGCTCGCTTCTTAAAACTCGATATTCCAGAAAGCCTAAAAGTACAAATCCAAAGTAGAATCGACTTACTGCTAAAAGCAGAGCAAGAATCAAAACGTGTTATTGATCTTGCTGAACGTAAACCATATTTCTGTAGTGGTTGCCCACATAACTCATCAACCGTAGTTCCTGAAGGTAGCCGTGCACTTGGTGGTATTGGTTGTCACTATATTGCAGTTTCACTTGACCGTGGTACCGAAACATTCTCGCAAATGGGCGGTGAAGGTGTAAGTTGGGTGGGTGCATCACCATTTACCAATGAAAAACATATTTTTGCGAACCTTGGTGACGGAACTTACTTCCACTCTGGTTACTTAGCAATTCGTCAGTCTATCGCTGCAAAAATCAATATTACCTACAAAATCCTCTACAATGATGCGGTCGCTATGACAGGTGGTCAGCATGTAGATGGTCATTTGAGCGTTGCGCAGTTAACTCGTCAGCTTGCTGCTGAAGGTATAAAAAAACAAGTCATCGTGACTGATGAAGTTAAACTACTAAACGAAGAAGACGGCATTGCACCGGGTGTCGAAATTCGCCACCGTAATGAACTCGATACAGTTCAACGCGAGCTCCGTGAAGTTACAGGTGTCACCGCTTTAATTTATGTACAAACCTGTGCCAGCGAAAAACGCCGTCGCCGTAAACGTGATGCCTACCCTGACCCTGCTGAGCGTTTATACATTAACAGTGATATTTGCGAGGGCTGTGGCGACTGTTCGAAAAAATCAAACTGCTTATCGATTGAGCCAGTAGAGACTGCTTTAGGGACTAAACGTCAAATTAACCAAAGTAGCTGTAATAAAGACTTCACTTGTGCAGAAGGGTTCTGCCCTAGTTTTGTGACTGTTCATACACGTGATATGAAACGTCCTGCTAAATTTGAAGGTATTAGTGCAGGCTGGCCAACATCACCAGTTATTCCTCAGTTATACGATGTTCCAAGTCGTATTATGGTTGGTGGTATTGGCGGTACAGGTGTTGTGACTATTGGTGCACTTCTTGGTATGGCAGCTCACCTCGAAGGTAAAGCAACACGTGTTATGGACATGGCTGGTCTTGCTCAAAAAGGTGGTACGGTTTATTCATACGTTCAACTTGCAGCAACTGATGAGCAAATTTCTTCTACCAAAATTCCGGCAGGTCAATGTGAATTACTCATTGGTGCAGATGCTGTAGTGGCTGGTGGTAGCGCTGCTCTCTCTCGCTTAAAAGATGATGCTTTGGTTATTGTGAATGAAGACAGTACCCCTACTTCTGAGTTTATTAAATCTCGTGACTGGTATGCGCCTATTAGCGATTTAATTGATCGCCTCCGTGGTCGTGTTCATCAAGGTCAACTGGTTTCTCTGCCAGCGGCTCGCATTGCAACACAACTGTTAGGTGATTCAATTTATACCAACCAGTTATTACTCGGTATGGCATGGCAATCTGGTCGCATTCCATTACTGCGTGAAAGCATTGAAAAAGCAATTCGCTTAAATGGTACTGCTGTTGAAAAGAACATCGAAGCTTTCCGCGTGGGTTGTCATCTTGCAAGTGACCCGACTTTAGCTTCTCGTTTACTTGCGGCAATGCCAAAAACTAAAACACCACAAACTTTGGCTGAACTTGTTGAAGACCGTTCTGCTCGTCTAACAGACTACTGGAATGAAGCTTATGCAGCTAAATACCGCACTCTTGTAGAATTGGCAGCTAAAAAGTTACCTGAAGAATTAACAGGTACCATTGCAACTCAGCTTTATAGAGTTATGGCGTATAAAGATGAATATGAAGTTGCACGTCTACTAACAGGTAAAAGCTTCAAAGAATCAATTGAAACCCAATTCGGTAAAGGCTTACGTTTAACCTATCATCTTGCTCCGCCAGCGTTACTTGGTGGTCTGAAAAATGTCCGTAAACGTGCGTTTGGTTACTGGATGCGCTTCCCAATGATGATGCTTGCTCGCTTACAATGGCTTCGTGAAACTTTCCTTGACCCATTTGCACGTCAAGAAGAACGTCAACACGAACAAGCATGGCGTGATCGTTACATCGCATTTGTTGAAGCACTTGTTGAAGCACCAGACAATCATAACTTGGCAGTTGCTGAACAAATTGCAAAATTACCAGCAGAAGTTCGCGGTTATGGCCATATCAAAATGAAAGCAATGGATGCTGCAAAACAGCGTTGGGATGAACTTACACCAACACTCATTAAACTTCGTAGCTAAGAAATTGCTTAGAATTTAAATCTGAAAATAAAAAAGTCATCCTTAGGGATGACTTTTTTATTGGCTTAAAATTTATTTAGCCATTTTACGTAACGTCAAAATCTGCTCACTTCGTCCAAATGGACCATACACGTCATGTAAAACCGCACTGGTTAAACCAATACCATCTGAGCCATATTGCTGAACGGTTTCCAGACCTAACCATTTACCTTGCGGATAACGGTGCATGTGAACTTGCAAATCAAGATTTGGGAAGCCCCACGTAAATTCGCCTTCTTGTCTTGGCACAATCCCGTTTGCGGTATCGATCATGCCAATCAAATGGGCAAAATCTGTCGTCGGCTGCCCTTCAACCATTTCGTTATCGTTATTGAGCCAAACAATGCCTTTACCTGCGCGATGCTGATCATCCGTTTTAGTCACGAGTGTCTGAATAAAACCACCCGGCCATCTTTTCATACCGGTCCATTCTGTAAAGGTATCTGGATGATGAACTGGTTGATCTTCAAGTCCAGCAATATCGGAACTGTCTTGAGTGCACATTCGCCACGCTCTAGCCACAATGCAGGTTTTACCTTGTGCTTGTAGTTCTGCTTCAATCAATTCAATGGTTTTACCGGCACGAATCACATGTGTCTTAATCGTAAATTCACCAAATGCAATCAATCCAAAAATATCAAAACTAATTCGACCAATTCGCATATCTTGTCGTGGTGAAAATTGCTCTAACTCTGCTGCGATTACGCCACTTGCAGGTGCCATGTGCTGTTCATGAGGGTTCCAAGCCCCTTGTGCATGGACAGTTGAGCAATAATGAGCAATAACTTCACCTTGAGGACCAATTGTTCTATTCAGTAATTGATAATAAGCATTCATGATTTTCTTTCCGTAGTCCTTATCCAACATCAATATTTGATGAAAATTCACATTTTAATGCTTATGTTAACCCTCTATTTCTTTGGCTCAACTGGTTTTTCCTACCAAAAACTCATGAGTCTAAAATTACAAATTTAATCACTAGGTAAAATTTCGCATGTCAATTTCACCCAGTGATTCTAGATATTACGATTCATTAAAATGCAAAAGCATCTTGATCGAGTTCCATGATCGATTCAGCGCCAGACTCAATAGAAGCAGCATGGCTCTGTGTACGATGCAAAAGTTTTTGGTAGAAAAACTTAGCTGTTGTTAACTTTGCTTTATAAAAAGCTTCCTCTTGTGTACCTGCCTCTAATTTTTCATGGGCAACTTGTGCCATTCGAGCCCACAAATAAGCGAACACGACGTAACTAGAAAAATAAAGATAATCTACTGAAGCTGCACCTATTTCTTCTAGGTTGTGCTTAGCTTTCTCTGCAATAGTTTTGGTTAGTGACAACCATTGTTGCTTAAGCTCAGCTAATTTTTCTAGATAAGATTTCAAGGCTTCATTTGATTGATGTTGACCAATAAATTCATCAATTAGATCGGTCATATTCTTTAGAAGTTTGCCTTCTGACTTTAGAACTTTACGTGCAAGTAGATCTAAAGACTGGATTTCGGTCGTTCCCTCATACAATGTTGAGATACGCGCATCACGTACAATTTGCTCCATACCATGCTCAACAATAAAGCCATGACCGCCAAATACTTGAACACCATGCTTTGCAGATTCATTGCCTGATTCGGTTAAAAAAGCTTTAGCAATTGGCGTTAAAAAAGCCAGTAATTCATCAGAGTGTTTTTGCTGTTCCTGATCATTTGAACTTTCGACAATATCGACATGCTGAGCTAAAAAATAAGCCAGTGCACGGCCACCTTCAGAAAAAGATTTTTGTGTCATTAACATTGAACGTACAGCGGGATGCACAATAATTGGGTCGGCATTTTTCTCAGGATATTGAGGACCTGATAACGATCGCATAGCGAGACGCTCTTTGGCATAACTTAATGCGCCTTGAAATGAAATTTCAGAAGCAGCGAGCCCTTGTACGGCTGTTCCAATACGTGCGGTATTCATAAAGGTAAACATACAATTGAGCCCGCGATTTTCCGGACCAATCAAATAACCTTTCGCGCCATCAAAATTCAGTACACATGTGGCATTGCCATGAATCCCCATTTTATGTTCAATCGCACTACAAACGACTTTATTACGGTCCATCACCTGACCGTCATCACTCACATTAAATTTAGACACAATAAATAAAGAAATACCTTTGGTCCCTGCTGGTGCCTGAGGCAAACGGGCTAAAACAATATGAATAATATTTTCAGAAAGATCATGTTCACCTGCTGAAATAAAAATCTTTTCGCCTGTAATCGAGTAACTACCATCCGGATTTGGCTCTGCTTTTGTTCTAATTAACCCAAGGTCTGAGCCTGCATGTGATTCGGTTAAACACATGGTTCCAGTCCAAACACCGCTAATGAGTTTAGTCAAAAACTTCTGTTTTTGTTGCTCGGTCCCATGGTGCTCAATTGTTCTCATTGCACCATGAGACAACCCCGGATACATTGCCCACGCCCAATTGGAACCACATAACATTTCAGAAATCGCAATCCGCAGCAATGTTGGTAAGCCTTGCCCACCATATTCCGGATCGGCGGTTAATGAAGTAAACCCAAGCTCGGCATATTTTTGGTAGGCTTCTTTAAAACCTTTAGGGGTTGTCACCACACCTTGATTTAAATGGCATCCTTCCTGATCGCCATTTTGATTTATGGGCGCCAATTCATTTTCACAAAAATCTGCTGCTGCCTCTAAGTATTGATCAATTAATTCTCGATTTACGCTTTCCTGATATTTGCTTAAACCTTGATAGTTCTGTTCTGTTTGAAGCATTTCATGCAGTACAAATTGCATATCGCGTAATGGAGCTTTGTATAAAGGCATAGTTTTTTCCTTTCACCTCTCTGCCTGTGTTATGGGCAGATATCGTTTTTCCTTAAAATGGACTTTTATTGTTTCAATCTCATCAAAATATCAAAAAATTTCTTATAGCAAAATATATTTTCACTAATTTAATAAAATTATCATAACTTAACCATAGGGATAAAATATAAATATATGTTTTAAATACATATATAAGATAAAAAGTTATTAGTTTCACTTTAAATAGAATAAATTTATATTTTGTATTGCAAAATTTTATTCCGTAAAAATTCAATTTATAGTATGGTTAATAGACTGCTTAATCATCCAAGGACGATTTATGGAAAGCCCGAAATACACAGGTCTTGAGTTTTTAACCGCTTTAAAAAATGGTGAAGTTTTACCATCACCTATGGCTCACACCATACCGATGGAGCTCGTTGAAGTTTCCGAAGGTAAAGCAACTTATAAAGTTACCCCTCGAAAAGAACATAGAAATATACAAGGCGGTGTACACGGCGGCTTTTGCGCCACAGCTTTAGATACAGCAACAGGCAGCGCAGCTCATACCCTACTTGAACATGGTGTGGGTTATGGAACTATTGATTTAAATGTAAAAATGATTCGTCCTATGCAGGTTGATACGTCTTACTATGCGATAGCCGAGTTGATTAATGCGGGCCGTAATATTATTAGTAGCCAAGGTAAAATCGTAGATGAAAACGGCAAGGTGTATGCTTTTGCTTCGGCAACCTTAATGATTATTCGCAAATAATAAAATATCTAAGCTCCTGTTTAGGGAGCTTTTTCTTGTTTTGCAATCTTGCCCATTTCATAAAAATCTAAGCGATCAATCATAAAACTTAATATTGCCATCGCTAAACCTAAAGCAGCACATGCTTCCCATCCCCAGTGTTTCCATGCATACACCGCAATAAAAGAACCCAAGGCGGCTCCTCCAAAATATAAGGTCATATAAATTGAATTAATACGAGAACGAGCCTCGGCCGAAATTCGGTAGACCAGATTTTGGTTGAGTACATGAAATGCCGATAAACCAAAATACGCCATAACAACCCCTACAGCGTAGGCAACCAGAGACTGCTGCGCAAAAAATAGCGGTATCCATGCACTTATTAATAGGCCCATGCAAATCACTGCAATTTCATTCTCAAGCCCTGCCGCAATTTTCTTACCAGCCCAAGGGGTCGCAAACACACCTGCCAGTCCAACAATCCCAAATAAACCAATCTGGAAATCGTTAAAGTGATAAGGCTCATTCGCCAAAATAAAAGTCATGGTGGTAAAAATAAGAGCCAAAATTCCAAAGCCAATTCCCCCTGCCAAACCACGTCGTAATAAATGCGGCTGGTGAACAGCTAATGAAAATAATGAACCATAAATCTGTAGAATATTGAGTTGGTGAGACTTACGCGCAACTGGCAACTTCACCCACATTACCCAAGCAAACACCAAAATGACAATTCCACTAATTAAATAAACCGCATGCCAAGACCAAACTGTAGAAAGTAATCCTGCAATAGAACGCGCCAATAATATTCCCAAAAACAAACCACTCATGAGAGTGCCTACAACTTGAGGGCTTTTTTTCGGGCTAGCTAGACCTGCGGCGAAAGGAACTAAAACTTGAGTTGCAATCGAAAAGAATGTGGCTAAAAAGGTAAAGCCATATAAAGCTGGCAAGGTTTGACTTAAGGATAATCCTACTTGAGCAAGGCCGGTACAACACATGAGCAAGCAAATATAACTACGTTTTTCAAAGAAGTCGCCTAAAGGAACTAATATAAAAAGGCCAACTGCATATGACAGTTGGCTAATCACAATAGTTAAAGCAACTTGATCAGCATTAACTTTTAATGCTTCAGCAATCGAATAGATTAAGGGCTGGTTATAATAGTTTGAACCCGCACAAATTCCACATGTCATTGCCATGATAAAAATAAAGCTTTTTGACAGTATATTTTCTGCATTGGGCTCAACTATTTTTTCCATTTTTAATTACGCCCTATTTTAAAATTTATACATCGATACAAAATTTACACGTGATACATCAGCGGTTCTGCCGTCAAACACTTCTCGTTTGCCTTGGTGATATTCCATCCCAATATCCATTTGCTCAATCGGTGAATAAAAGACGTTAGCTGCGTAGTCCGTTAAGCGTTTGTTGGCATCTGGGTTGAGTTTGGCATAAGCAGTGTCGTCATCATAATCAAACATTGAAGCCGATAAGTTTGCACGCCATTGCTCATTGAATTTATATGAATAACCAATATTGATGCTATTCAACTTATTCATAACCAAATCTGTTTTTTCTTCGTTTAAAGAGAAATCACCCGCGGCATTTAAATTTGTTGAATTTGCCAAACCACTTTGGGTGGTGTACGGCATAAATTTTTGATCACCAACAATATATTGATAATTTGCTTGTACCGATTGTTGTGGTGTGAGTTGATATTTTAAGCCGCCTCCAGCGCCCCAGCTTACTTTCTTCACCGTGGCAGTTGCGACATCTGTAGACTTTTCATTAATAAAGCCTTGAACAAGTGCCGTTAAAGGGCCTTGTTTAAAGCTATAGCGCCCCGTTAAAGTTGGAAATGCCGAGACTCTCGAACCTGTATATTCCAAGGCTACTTTTAAATCATTATTGGCATCAATTTTCCAGTCATAGCGAATTTGAGGAGTACGCGTATAAGAGGTTCCCACAAATTGCGTGTAATCGACAGCTTCTGTACGAGTTTCCATGTTAGACATGAGTGACCATGTTTGACCAAAGGTCCAATCTTTATAGGTAAAAAATGCATGACGGATACGGAATTTACCATCTCCCGTTCCCATGTTAGAGCTATCAAAGAAATCGGCTTCAATATTTCCCGTCACAGCTTTATTTGGGCTATTAAAATAAACACCGAGTCGACTGGCATTAATCATGGCATCAGAGCGCGCATGATTTGAACGCTTTTCACTTTCAAAAGGTGTTCGGTACAGACTGCTGGTTGTTCTACCGCCCGAGTCAGGTGATGATTTAAAATCAACCGCTGCATCAACACGGGCAATACCGTAAACCTTCACATTATCTGTCCAAGTGACCCATGAAGGAGCAACAGGCTTTTCTGTTACCGTTGCTTTAGTTTTTTCAATGTTCTCTTCAATTTTTACCTGTTTGACCTGTAAATTATTTTGAGTTTGTTTCTGAGCAGCAAGTTCTGCTTTTAATTTTTGCAGCTCGGTTTCTAGCAAATTAATTCTTTGTTCTGTCGTATCTGAAGAATTTGCAAAAATAGTCCCTGAAGCCGCAGCGCAAGCTGCAGCTAAAATTAATTTTTTCATCTTTTAATCCTTAAAGAAGCATTTTTTCCGTGTGTAATTTAGGCTACACGTGCATCGATTAGTTCACAGTCAGTGACCGCTTGTAATTCATCAAAACTAAGACCTTCCACCATTTCTGTGACATAAGCTTTTTGGTCTTTGAGTTCAATAATGCATAAATCGGTATAAATACGGTTTACACATTGCTCACCCGTCATTGGATAGCTCAGTTCTTTTACAATTTTGGACTCACCTTTTTTAGTGACATGTTCCATATAGACATAAATCGTTTTTGCGCCGACCGCCAAATCCATAGCACCGCCGACTGCTGGTACATCATCTGCTTTACCAGTATGCCAGTTTGCCAAATCTCCATTTATAGCAACTTGGAATGCACCAATTACGCAAATGTCCAGATGGCCGCCACGCATAATGTCAAACGAGTCACCATGATGCATAAAACAACCACCGTCTAACAAAGTCACAAGTTCTTTTCCGGCATTAACCAAATCTTGATCTTCCTCACCAGGTTGTGGCGGTGGCCCAAAAGCCAAGACACCATTTTCTGAATGTAAAAAGATTTCTTTGTCTTTGGGCAAAAATTTAGCAACGTTGGTCGGTAAGCCAATCCCTAAATTGACATAAGAACCTTCAGGAATGTCATTGGCAATGAGCTTGGCAATATCTTCACGAGAACGCTTTTGAACTGACATTAGATATCTCCTACTTTTACAACGTGCTGAACAAAAATTCCCGGTGTAATAATGCACTCTGGGTCAAGCGTTCCTAACTCTACGGTGTCATTCACTTGAACAATCGTAGTCTTAGCGGCTTTTGCCATGATTGGGCCAAAGTTGCGGGCTGCTTTACGGTAAGTTAAATTGCCCCAGCGGTCGGCTTCATGGGCATAGATCAATGCAAAATCAGCTTCAAGTGGATATTCAAGTACATAATTTTTACCGTTAATGGTGCGGGTTTCTTTGCCTTCGGCAATTTTAGTGCCATAACCAGTCGGAGTAAAAATAGCACCGAGACCCGCACCTGCTGCCTGAATACGACATGCCAAATTACCTTGCGGAACCAGTTCCAACTCGATTTTTCCAGCTCGATATAAGTCTTGAAAAACAGTTGATCCAGCAGATTTCGGAAATGAACAAATCATTTTTTTAACGCAACCCGCAATAATCAGATTTGTTAAACCACGGTCACCCGAAGCTGCATTATTGTTTACAATGGTGAGTTCTTTTTTTCCCAAATCGATTAAGGCTTCAATTAACTCAGCAGGTTGCCCCGTCACACCAAACCCGCCTGTCATGATGGTTGCTCCATCAGGAATAGCTTTTAAAATCGGTTCAATGTCACTGGTGATTTTATTTATCATCTCACTTGTCCCTTTTCATCCTTAATTTAAGGTGACAGATTGATCTGTCACTCTGCCTTTTGCGGGTTAAATAGTCGGTCTTTAATAAATAACAATGGAATTACCCCGCAGATAAAATAAGCTGCAGCCATCACCAAGAGTCCTAAACCAATAGAACCGTTTTGCGATAGATAACCAATTGTTAATGGAGAGAAAATTGAAAGCACTTTGCCAATGTTATAAGCACCACCCACTGCCGAGCCTCGAATAGAAGTCGGGAAACTTTCTGTCATATAGGTGGCATTAATTGCGTATGGAATACCGTAAAGGAAACCGAAGAACAGCATCATCCACAAAATATTCGTAGGCGTATTTAAATAGACAATGACCGGAATAAATAAAGCTGTGCCAATGGTTCCGAAAGCGAATACAGCGCGGCGCCCTAATTTGTCGGCAACGATCCCTGCAATCACTTTGGCAAACATCATAATCAGGAAAGTACCGACCATATACATGGCCATTTCTTTAAACTTGATGCCTAGATCAGACTCTAAATAAGCCGGTAACCAGTTACTTACGCCGTAATAACCAAACTGCAATGCACCAGTACTAATAATCCAAAGCACAAACATGGTGCCATGTTTCTTATCTCTTAAAATCTCAAGATATGGATTTTGGCGTTTTTTAGGTTGGTTACTTTGAGCGACTTCTAGCGCTTTTAATTGACGCGCTTTTTTCCAAGACTCAGGTTCAGGTACGCAAAAGTGCATCAAAACTGACAACACCACAGGCGCAATTGCAATCCAGTAAAGGAAACGCCAGCCATGTTCAGGAATAATATGTCCAGCTAATAAGGTCGCGAGTAAAGAACCTAAGGTGTACCCCGTCATGAGAGTAGCTAAAACAGTCGAGCGATGTTTGGTTGGCACCATTTCAGACATTAAGATATTACAGGCAATATAAAGTGCGCCTAAACCCATCGCTCCAAATGTTCTTAAAACTGCAAATTGCATATAAGAATCAGTAAAACCCAGCGCACTGGTTAAAACTGAAGAATAAGCAATAAAGAACACAATAATGCGAACTCGCCCAAAACGGTCACACGCCCAGCCACCAATCAGACCACCCACTGCCGATCCAAAAAGCGTTAAACTGCCTAACGTTCCGGCTTGTACACCGGTTAAATGAAATTCTGTTTTAAGACTGGTCAGGCTCAATGCCAAAAAACCTAAGTCTGCCCCATCACACAACAATGTTAAAAAAGCGAATATAAATGCGGTAATCCAAATCTTTTTTGGTGTCTGGATAGCTTCACTGCTAGCCATATTTTGGGTAACTGTTTCTGTTGTCATGTCCATATCCTCAGAAGGAACATGAGGCATCCAATGCCTCATGGCATTTGTTTTTTATTAGGCTGTAGCTTCCCTAATCATGTTTTTGGCAATAATAATTTGTTGAACTTGCGTGGTTCCTTCATATAAACGGAACAAACGCACATCGCGATAAAAACGCTCGATGGCATATTCACTGATATAGCCCGCACCACCGTGAATCTGTACACAGCGGTCAGCAACACGTCCGCACATTTCAGTCGCAAACATTTTTGCGCAAGATGCTTCTGTACTAATGTTTTCGCCATTGTCACGGCGGCGAGCTGCATCTAGGACCATACATTTAGCTGCATAAATCTCGGCTTTTGAGTCAGCAAGCATGGCTTGAATCAACTGGAAGTTTGCAATAGGCTGACCGAACTGCTTACGCTCAATCGCATAGTGTAATGCGTCGTTTAACATGCGTTCGGCAACACCCACGCTATAGGCACCAATGTGTAAACGCCCTTTATCAAGCACTTTCATGGCCGTTTTAAAACCAACACCTTCTACGCCACCAATCAATGCAGAAGCAGGCACACGGCAATTTTCAAAAATCACATCACAAGTGTGCGAGCCTTTTTGCCCCATTTTTTGGTCAATTTTGCCCAACGTAATGCCAGGTGTATTCGCTTCGACTAAAAAAGCTGAAATGCCACCAGAGCCTTTAATTTCAGGATTGGTTCGAGCCATTACGGTGAAAGTTGCAGCATGGGGCGCATTGGTAATAAAACGTTTGGTGCCGTTTAATACATAAAAGTCGCCGTCTTTAACTGCGCTGGTTTTTAAAGAGGCAGCGTCAGAGCCAGATTCAGGCTCGGTTAAACAGAATGATCCAATAATTTCGCCACTTGCATAACGCGGTAAATATTTTTGCTTTTGCTCTTCTGTGCCATCAATCAAAATTGCACTTGAGCCAATACCGTTATTAGTCCCAATTAAAGAACGAAAAGCTGGTGAAGTTTGTCCAAGTTCAAATGCAACTCTGACTTCTTCTTCCATGGTGATGCCTAGGCCACCATATTCTTCGGGAATTGTGAGGCCGAATAAACCCAGCTCACGCATCTGCTGCACAATGTCATCTGGAATTTTGTCTTTCTCCACCACTTCGTTTTCACGAGGGATCAATTCATTTTTTACAAAATCTCGAATTGTTGAAAGTAACTGCTCCAACATCCCTTCATCACGGATCATCTGTGATCTCCCTTTTTATGTATTTCCATCGTACCCATCAGCCATCTCCAGCTAGGCTGGATACCATGTTTTAAATCTTGTTTACTGCGGATGTGTTTCATAGTACGAGAACAAAAATACAAATTTCAAGCTTTTTTGAAAATTAATTTCGTTTAACGAAATTTAAAATTAGACCATTACGCAATATCAATAACTTAGATATTTTAAAAGATAACAACTACGCTGTTAAAAGAAATAAGACTTGAAATAAATTCCAAAATAAGCATCATAAAAGGAATATAGTTTTGATGTGCGAAACAAGGAATTCAAAAATGAGTGTATCAATAGGGAATAATTTCGTAGAAGTCGACTTTTCTATTCAAAAAATAGCAGTTGTTAAAATTAACCGACCTGAAGCAAAAAATGCATTGAATACAGAGGTTCGCAAACAACTAGCGCAAGCTTTTACCGAATTAAGTTTTAACGATGAGATCAATGCGGTTGTGCTCACAGGTGGTGAAGAAGTCTTTGCCGCAGGGGCTGATCTAAAAGAAATGGCAACTGCAACTTCCACAGAAATGTTATTGCGTCATACCGAACGTTATTGGAACGCGATTGCTCAGTGCCCTAAACCTGTGATTGCTGCAGTAAATGGTTATGCATTGGGTGGTGGCTGTGAACTTGCAATGCATGCTGACATTATTATTGCAGGTAAAGGCGCAACCTTTGGTCAACCGGAAATTAAAGTCGGTTTAATGCCGGGTGCTGGCGGTACACAACGCTTATTCCGTGCTGTGGGTAAATTTCATGCCATGCGCATGATTATGACGGGTGCCATGGTGAAAGCCGAAGAAGCTTATACCATCGGTCTTGTTTCACAAGTCACAGAAGATGACCAAACTATTCCAACTGCGATTCAAATGGCGCAAAGCCTTGCAAAAATGCCTCCTATTGCCCTGCAACAAATTAAAGAAGTTGCGTTGATGAGCGAAGATGTTCCATTAAATGCAGGTTTAACTCTAGAACGAAAAGCATTCCAGTTACTGTTTTCTACCGAAGATAAAAATGAAGGCGTTCAAGCTTTTATTGAAAAACGTAAACCGTCTTATCAAGGTAAATAACTCAAAACCATAATAACAAAGGAATGAATATGACCAGAAAAGTATTGATTAGTGCAGGTGGTTCAGGGATTGGACGATGCATTGCTGAAGCATTTTTAAACAATCATGATGAAGTTTTTGTTTGCGATATTAATGCTAAAAGCCTAGAACAATTTCAACAAGATTATCCAAAGCTGCATATACATGCCTGTGATTTGGCTGACCATGAACAAATTAAACTCATGTTTAGCCAAGCAATTTCGAAACTTGGCGGTATTGATATTTTAGTCAATAACACAGGCATTTCAGGCCCAACGATTGCCGCAGATGAGCTAAGTTTTGAAGACTGGAATACAGTTATTAATTTAAACCTGAATAGCACTTTTTTAATTACCCAGTTAACCATCCCCTTTTTAAAGCAAGCACAGGCAGGCGTGATTATTAATATGTCATCTATTGCCGGACGCTTAGGCTATCCATACCGATTAGCCTACTCCACTTCAAAATGGGGACTGATCGGTTTTACCAAAACGCTTTCTATGGAACTCGGTGCAGACAATATTCGTGTTAACGCTATTCTTCCAGGTGCGGTAGATGGTGATCGGGTTCAACGCGTATTACAGGCCCGTGCCGATGTAGCCCATACATCACTGGAAGAAGTGACTCAAAATGCCCTGAAAAATCAGTCGCTCAAATATTTTGTCAATCCAAAGCATATTGCAGATTTATGCCTATTTATAGCGTCAGATAGTGGTCGCTCTATTTCAGGTCAAATCTTACCGATTGATGGTGATAAACAATGCTTAAGCTAAATCACCAAACCCTATTTTTCCGTTTAATTTCAAATATAGATTAATCATCAGGATGATCGACATGACTTATGATATTAAAAGCATGGCTGTGATTGGTGTCGGTATTATGGGCAGTGGCATTGCTCAAATTGCTGCACAGTCAGGTCATACCACTTATTTATATGATGCCAAAGCAGGTGCAGCAGAACAGGCCAAAGAAAAACTGGCTGCCACATTTCAAAAGTTAGTCGACAAAAATAAGATTACATCTGAGCAAGCAGCAGCGGCAAATAACCATTTAATTGTTGCTCATCAAATTGAAGATTTAAAAAATTGCGACTTAATTGTAGAAGCAATTGTTGAACGCCTCGATATTAAACAAAGCTTAATGCAGCAGCTTGAAGAGGTCGTTTCAGAAAATGCCATTTTAGCCTCAAATACTTCTTCTCTTTCTATTACAGCGATTGCGGCAGACTGTAAAAAACCTGAACGTGTTGTGGGTTATCACTTTTTTAATCCAGTTCCACTCATGAAAGTGGTCGAGGTGATCCGTGGTTTAAAAACTGACCCACTTATTATTGATGCTTTAAATGATCTGTCTCGCGCATTTGGTCATCGCCCTGTTGTGGCAAAAGACACCCCTGGATTTATTATTAATCATGCGGGTCGGGCTTATGGAACTGAAGCGCTCAAAATTTTAAACGAGAATGTCTGTGATATTAGTGAAATTGACCGAATTTTACGTGACGGCGTTGGTTTTAGAATGGGGCCATTTGAATTAATGGATTTAACTGGCCTTGATGTCTCGCATCCAGTTATGGAGTCGATTTATCACCAATACTATGAAGAAGCCCGCTACAAACCAAGCCCGCTGACCAAGCAAATGCTTGATGCCAAGCAACTTGGACGTAAGGTTAATCAAGGTTTTTATAACTATGAAACTGGTTCAAAAACAGGTGAACAACCAGCCAAATTGGTAGAGCGTTTAGCACAATATCCAAAAGTTTGGATCGCTGCCGATTTCTTAGACGATAAAAAACAGCTCGAAGATTACTTAACTCAGCAAAATATTGCCCTAGACACCAATTCTGAACCACACACAGATAGCTTATGTTTACTTGCTTGTTACGGTGAAGACACAACCCAAACGGCGACCCGACTAGGGATTAACCCAGAACAAGCCGTTGCTATAGACATGCTTTATGGCATTGCAAAGCACCGCACCTTGATGCCTTCACTTGTTACCAAACCTGAATACCGACAAGCCGCTCACTCTATTTTCAATCTAGATGGAAATCTGGTCAGCATGATTAATGAAAGCATTGGCTTTGTTGCTCAGCGTGTTTTAGCGATGGTGATTAATCTAGGCTGTGATATTGCGCAGCAAAATGTTGCCACGGTAGATGACATTAATGCCGCAGTGCGCCTTGGCTTAGGTTATCCATTTGGCCCAATTGAATGGGGCGATCAAGTCGGCAGCCAAAAAATCTTACTCATTCTAAACCGTATAACAGCACTTACGCATGACCCACGTTACCGCCCTAGTCCATGGTTACAGCGTCGAGTCGCACTCCACTTACCTCTTACTTTTACTCATGAGTCTTGAAAAGGAATTTCTCAATGTTAAATGCATATATTTATGATGGTTTACGTAGTCCATTTGGCCGTCATGCAGGTGAACTTGCCTCAATTCGTCCTGATGATTTGGCCGCAACTGTCATTCAAAAACTACTAGAAAAAACTGGTGTACCAGGCGCTGATATTGAAGATGTGATTTTAGGCGACACTAACCAAGCGGGTGAAGATAGCCGTAATGTGGCACGAAATGCATTATTACTTGCAGGTTTACCTGTTACTGTACCGGGCCAGACGGTAAACCGCCTATGTGCTAGTGGTTTAGGTGCGGTGATTGACTCGGCACGTGCTATTACTTGTGGTGAAGGTGAACTGTATATTGCAGGTGGTGTAGAAAGTATGTCACGTGCTCCCTTCGTGATGGGTAAAGCCGAAAGTGCTTATAGCCGTGATGCAAAAATTTATGACACCACGATTGGTTCTCGTTTTCCAAATAAAAAAATTATCGCTCAGTACGGCGGTCATTCAATGCCTGAAACAGGTGATAACGTCGCAGCCGATTTTGGTATTAGTCGTAAGCAAGCAGACTTATTCGCAGCCCAATCACAAGCCAAATATCAAAAAGCCAAAGAAGAAGGTTTCTTTGCCGATGAAATTATCCCAATTGAGGTTTTCCAAGGCAAAAAATTGCCACCTAAACTCGTTTCTGAAGATGAACACCCTCGCCCAAGCTCAACTGTTGAAGCACTCACAAAATTAAAACCGCTCTTTGAAGGTGGTGTGGTCACTGCTGGTAATGCTTCAGGTATTAATGATGGTGCAGCAGTACTTTTGATTGGTTCAGAAGCAGCAGGTCAAAAATATGGCCTAAAACCAATGGCAAAAATCTTGTCCGCTGCGGCAGCTGGTATTGAGCCACGCATTATGGGTGCAGGCCCGATCGAAGCCATTAAAAAAGCTGTTGCGCGTGCTGGCCTTACTTTAGATGACATGGATATTATTGAAATTAATGAAGCCTTTGCTTCACAAGTTTTATCTTGTTTAAAAGGTTTAAATGTTGATTTTAATGACCCGCGTGTGAACCCGAACGGTGGTGCGATTGCGGTTGGTCATCCACTTGGTGCTTCAGGCGCTCGTCTTGCGTTAACAGTAGCGCGCGAGTTAATTCGCCGTAAGAAGAAATATGCCGTGGTGAGCCTATGTATTGGTGTAGGTCAAGGTCTTGCAATGGTGATTGAAAACGTTTCATAACCATTGAACCAGATATCCATTCATCACAACAGCGCAGTGATGAATGGATTTATTTTGCATAGCGAAATATAATGGCAAAACTATTGCTTTAATTATATTTGAGGATCGAATGTCTCAAAACACGGAAACTGAAAAACCAATAAATTTTGATGAGATACGTTTAGATCCTATTTCGCATATACATCGGGAAAACAACCCGCAATTTATTGCTTCTTTAGCACGCGGTTTAGAACTTTTAAGATGCTTTTCTGCAAATAATCAGGTGCTTGGCAACCAAGAATTAGCAAAAATGACAGGTTTACCTAAACCGACCATTGCACGTATTACCAATACCCTTGTTTCATTAGGTTATTTAAAACAATTGCCTAACTCGACCAAATACACACTAGATATTGGTGTCTTATCTTTAGGATATGCAGCATTATCTAACATCTCGATTCGTAATATTGCTCATCAATATATGGAAGAGATGAGCCAGTATGTTCAAGCGCCTGTGGCGATGGCAACGCGTGACCGCTTAAATATGGTGTATATCGATGTTGTGCAAATTGAAACTGCATTGAATATGCGCCGTCCAATTGGTTCTACTTTACCACTGCATAGCAGTTCTATGGGACGAGCATGCTTGGCTGCGACCCCTGAACGTGAGCGCAATTTTCTACTTGATGCGTTGAAACAAAAAAATCCAGAAAACTGGCCAGCCATAAAACGCTCATTAGAACGAGCTTTCCGTGATTATCAAGATTATGGATATTGTTTGTCGTTAGGTGAGTGGCATAAAGAAGTGAACTCGGTGGCTGTACCTTTGGTTAGTTCTAAACACGGTCTTTATGTTTTTAACTGTGGTGCGCCAAGTTTTCATTTAAATCCGGAAAAACTTGAAGGTGAAATTGGACCACGTTTAATCCACATGGTGCATAACATTCAAGATGCCTTGAATGAAACGCACTAACCCTCTTACTTCAAGCAGTAATGGTTGTGTTGATTAAAGGTCCACTTTCATTATGACGATAGGCATGATGAAAAACGCACTCTATACCCCAACCATTATTTTAATGGCGATTGCCGCAGGCATTTGTACAGGTGGAAATTATTTTAGTCAGCCACTTATTCATTCAATTAGTGTAAACCTAAATTTAACTGAAACGACTACAGCATGGGTGCCCACTCTAGCCCAAATCACCTATGCCTGTGGCTTACTCTTTTTAATGCCGCTGGGAGACATAATAGAAAAGCGTAAGCTGCTATTTATCTTTATGTTATTGGCTTCAAGCGGATTAATTATTAGCGGTTTTTCGCACAATATTTATCTTTTACTGCTTGGCACTATCATTACTGGTCTATTTTCTAGTGCAGCCCAACTGTTGTTACCACTTGCTGCAAGTCTGGTTCCAATTCAACAAAGTGGCCGTGTCGTAGGCTTTTTACTGAGTGGGCTAATGATGGGAGTTTTACTCGCCCGTTCCCTTTCTGGACTGATGTCTACACTTTTTGCATGGAATATTATTTATCTGGTTAGTGGATTTCTGTTACTTGTGATTGCCTTTATTTTGCATCGTAATATCGGGTTATTTCCACCGACTAAATCTGAAAACTATGCGAAAACCATTCGCTCCCTTCCACAGATTTTTATTCAAAATCGTCGGTTAAGAACCAGAACTTATATTGGTGGTTTCACATTTGCTTGTGTGAGTTTAACTTTTACCACCATGTCGTTGCTTCTGGCTCCAGCGCCCTATTTTTTTAGCGACTTTACCATTGGCCTTTTCGGTTTTGTTGGCGTGTTAGGAACTTTTGTTGCTAATTTCTCAGGCAAATTTATTGACCAAGGCTATATCCATAAAATTTCAATTTATTGCGGCATTGGGCTTATTGTAAGTTGGATTCTTTTTTCACTTTTACCCTACCATTTCGCCTTTTACATTATTGCCTTACTTATTCTCTACGCTTCTCTTTCTGCGGTACATGTCACCAACCAAAGTATTGTATTTAAACTTAATCAAGAATTACGTTCGCGGTTTAATGCCATTTATATGACAGGTTACTTTGCTGGCGGCGCCTTAGGTACAACAGCAGGAAGTTATGCTTGGAAACACTTCGGATGGGCAGGTGTCTGCATTTTAGGCTTAATTTTTGCTGCTTTATGTCTTTATTATTGTGTGAGTGATGCAAAAGATCAGCACAATTAAAACTTGTGCTGATCTTATATAAAGTATGCTAATAGTTAATTAGAGGAGCTAGATTAAGTCCTATAAAAGCCCTAATAATCGACCACGAATAATGTCTTCTGCATCTTGAACAATTCGGCTAACCAGTTCATCGCATGTCGGAATATCATGAATCAAACTTGCCACTAAACCACATGACCATGCGCCAGCATTAACGTCCCCATCAATCATGACTTTTGGATAAACCCCTGCGACTTCTTCAATAATATCTTCAAATTTAATGTTATCGCCAAGTGCTTTTTCTTTTGCCACGATTTTTTCTACAGCAGCATTATTCATGACACGTTCTGTATTTCGCAAAGCACGCATAATTAAACGCGTGTCTCGTTCGGTTGCATTCAAAATCGCCTGTTTCACATTTGCATGTACGGGAGCTTCCTGAGTCGCAATAAAACGCGTTCCCATGTTAATTCCATCGGCTCCCATCGCTAATGCAGCAGCGAGTGAGCGTCCGTCTGCCATTCCACCTGAAGCAACAAACGGAATTTCTAATGCATCGGCTGCTAAAGGCAATAAAATCATATTTGGCACGTCATCTTCACCTGGGTGCCCACCACACTCAAAACCATCTACAGAAACCGCATCACATCCAATTTGTTGCGCTTTTAAGCTATGTCGAGCCGAAGTACACTTATGAATTACTTTAATACCAGCAGCCTTTAAATATGGCATCACCTGTTCAGGATTACGCCCCGCTGTTTCCACAACCTTGACTCCGCCTTTAATAATAGCCTCTACAAAACCCGGATAATCAGGGGTATTTACCGTAGGTAAAAAGGTTAAATTCACCCCAAAAGGCTTATCAGTCATTTCACGGCAACGTGCAATTTCTTTTGCCAGATTTTCAGGTGTTCGCTGAGTCAGTCCAGTAATAATACCTAACCCACCCGCGTTAGAAACCGCAGCAGCAAGCTCTGCAAAACCAACATAATGCATACCACCTTGAATAATTGGATGCTCGATTTCAAATAGTTCTGTAATTTTGGTCTTCATATTCTTTCCACTCACTGTTCTATAGCTAGCTTCTCATTTCCTTAGCAGAGCTAGATGCTTATTTACTCATAAATCCTATCAGCATTTAAAGTAATTTAAGTTAAAAATTTCACAATACAAAATTATATACCACAATATAAAACAAAATAATTGATAACGGAATTGTTTTTCGATAGCATTATTTTAATGAGTTTAATTTTTAGACAGAAGTTATTTAAAGGAATGAATCATGCAGCAGGACAACAAAACTCAAAACGAGCTTAAAACAGGCACAATTCATGAATATTTTGATAGAAATATACTAATGCTCACCATGAGTAATCCAACTAAAAAGAATGCGATTAATTATGAAATGTATGCGGCGCTAAGTCAGTCATTAGATGAGGCTGCAACTAATCAAGACATTCATGTGGTTGTGCTTACTGGTGAAGACTCCGCATTTACGAGTGGTAATGATGTCAATGCATTTGAAAAACGCGATACCACCAGTTCAGAACCACCCGCTTCGATTGTTTTCTTAAAAAGCTTAGCAACGTTTCCAAAACCGATTATTGCTAAAGTAAATGGTGTGGCAATTGGCATTGGCAGCACTATGCTTCTACATTGTGACCTTGTGTATGCAAGCCAAAACTCTATTTTTCAGTTTCCTTTTGTGAATTTGGGACTTGTACCTGAAGCGGGTTCAAGTTACATCTTGCCAAGATTATTGGGCTTTGCTCGAGCTTCGGAAATTATTTTATTAGGTGAAAAATTTTCGGCAGAGCAAGCAAAAAATTATGGCTTGGTGAATGAAATATTTGAAGCAACTGAGCTAGATCAAGTAGTTGAAGATGTGGCAATTAAACTTGCTCATAAACCAAGTCAAGCCTTACAACTGAGTAAAAAATTGCTAAGAGATATGCCTATTGATGATCTACTCAATCGTATTGACCATGAGTCGACTATTTTCTCACACTGTTTACAGGGTTCCGAGTTTAAAGAAGCATTAAGTGCTTTCAAAGAAAAAAGAAAACCGAACTTTCACAGCCAAACAGTCTAGATACACCCACTAAAAAGCCAGCATTGAAAATCAAAGCTGGCTTTTTTAAGTGAATCAGATAAGTTTAGCTAATCTCGGTACGAATATTATTCACCATGTGTAAAAGACGCGGTGCAATATCTTCTTCGAGTTTTTCACGGTTCATAATAAAACTTGGACCGCCACAGTTAAATACCAGTAAACCATGTTGTTCATGGATGAGTGGTACTGCAACTGAATTTACATCTTTATGCCATTCACCGATTGAAAAACAGTATCCAAAATCTTGGTAGTCTTTAAAGGCTTTGTCTAGATCACGATTAATTTTGATCCAGTCTTCTTTGTGCTTGCTACGAATGGCATCAAGTAAAAACTCTCGTTCATCTTCAGGCATCGCGGCTAAACACGCACGTCCCATCGAACTTAAATGAATCGGTAAATAGGTTCCAACTTGACGGCGCATAGTCATATTGCCTTTACCCTGTACCACATCAAGATAAATCATATTCAGTCGATCACGTGTTGCCATTGCAACAGCAGCGCCCGCATAGTCTGCCAAATTTTTCATATATGGATGAGCAATAGAGCGAATCGACACGTTAGACAGCATGGAATAACCAAATGCAAGAACACCCACTGAAAGCTGGAATTTGCTTGAGTTAGGTACTTGTTTGATATAGCCCAAACGCGACAAGGTATGTGTAAGGCGAGTAATGGTTGGTTTTGGCAAACCTGTCATCTGAGCAAGCTCTTGGTTGCCCAAATGCTGATGCTTCGGCGTAAAACAACGTAATAGCTCTAAACCACGTGCTAATGCAGTAATAAATTGGCGATCATTTTCATCCTGCATGTCTTCAATCGGATGTAATAATTCATGCCTTAATGGCGCTAATAATTTTTCTGTCGGTTCTGCATCAACTGCATCGTTCATTGTCATACCAATCCATATTTTGTTTCGCACTGCGAAAATTATAATCTATTTTTTCTATAAATAGCAAAAGAGCAAACATCCGAGTCTGCATCTAAAAGATAACTTCATTTAACTCATTAAAGCGAAAGATTAAATATTTTATTTTCTGATTTTAAATATAATTTTAACCTTCCGCTTTTAAGCCACTTATCCAATTACACCCTTTTCTTTAAGCTCAGCTAGTTTTTCCGAAGAAACCACTCGACCTAAAACCGCCTGCGTATGTTCACCCAACAACGGAGGAGCTGTTTTGTATTCAACTGGCGTTCTAGAAAGTTTGATTGGTGACCCAATTACCTTCAATTTTTCACGTTGAGGATGGTTCATCTCGACTAACATTTCTCGGGCAATGACTTGCGGCTCTTGAAAAGCTTGTTCCAAGTTATTAATCACACCTACCGGAACTTTAGCCGCATAGATTGCATCTACCCATTCATCAGCCGTTTTAGTTAAAAAGTGTGTTTGTAAAATTCCGATAATTTCATCACGATGCTTGATTCGGTCCGCATTTCGGGCAAAACGCGCATCATTTGGTAAATCGGGTAAACCTATACTTCGACAGAGTTGAATAAACTGAGTGTCATTTCCACATGCAATAATAAAATCACGGTCAGAAGCTTTGAACACTTGGTAAGGCACAATATTGGCATGTGCGTTGCCATAGCGTTTAGGGATATTACCCGATGAAAGATAATTCATTCCCTGATTTGCCATTGTGGCAATTTGAACATCAAGCAAAGCCATATCAATGTATTGACCTAAACCTGTCACATGGCGGTTGAGTAAAGCAGCCTGTATGGCAATCGTAGAATAAAGTCCTGTAGCTAAATCAGAAAATGCGACCCCTACTTTTTGAGGGCCTCCACCCGGCAAATCATCACGCTCACCCGTGACTGACATAAGCCCGCCCATGCCCTGAATAATAAAGTCATAACCAGGCTCTTCTGCTCTTGGGCCATTTTGACCAAAACCTGTAATTGAGCAATACACCAGTTTAGGGTTAATGGCAGATAAAGACTCATAGTCCAAACCGTATTTTTTCAAAGACCCCGCTTTGTAGTTTTCGATCACGACATCGGTGTCTTGAATGAGGGCTTTAATCAATTCTTGGCCATCAGAACTCGCAATGTCGATAGCAACAGATAATTTATTGCGGTTGGTGGACTGATAATAAGCAGCTTCTTGAGTGTCTTGGCCTGAGTCATCTTTCATCCAAGGTGGCCCCCAAGAACGGGTGTCATCACCGACTTTCGGTCGTTCAATCTTGATTACTTCTGCGCCTAAATCGGCAAGAATCTGCCCACACCAAGGCCCAGCCAATACCCGACTTAAGTCAAGTACCCGAATTCCATTTAAAGCACCCATCTTCATCCCACTATATTTTGTGACTTATTTCCTATAGGAAAACTTATCCATTTAAAATTTCGCATAGCGATATATATTTTTAATATACACAGCTCTTTTTAAAAATCAAACTTTAATTTTCCACTAAAAATAATGATTTTTTATAAGAAAATATAGCTTAAATAAATCAATAAATTAGCCAAACATAAACCAACAACAAAGTACCGCATTGCGAAATTAATTTTCAAAATGTATTGTTTTGCATTCATCCTTTGATTACTATCGCTTCAAATATTGGTGATTTTACGAACATCACATTGATGTTTTTTGCATGTAGTAAAAGGACGAGACTATGATTCGAGATCAGGAAACCTTAGATCAACTTGTTGATATGATTCGACAATTTGTTGAAGGTGTATTAATTCCTCATGAGAATGAAGTCGCTGAAACGGATGAAATTCCTCAAGATATTGTTGAGCAAATGAAAGCTCTCGGCTTATTTGGTTTAACCATTCCTGAAGAGTACGAAGGTCTTGGACTAACAATGGAAGAAGAGGTCTATGTGGCTTTCGAATTGGGTCGCACCTCTCCTGCTTTTCGCTCTCTCATTGGAACCAATAATGGCATTGGTTCAAGTGGCCTGATTATTGATGGGACCGAAGTACAAAAATCATTTTTCTTGCCACGTTTAGCACGTGGTGAAGTGATCAGTTCTTTTTGCTTAACCGAACCAGATGCAGGTTCTGACGCTGCCTCTTTAAAAACCAGCGCAGTAAAAGACGGTGACTTTTATATTTTAAATGGTACCAAACGCTTTATTACCAATGCTCCTCACGCTGGCGTATTCACAGTCATGGCTCGTACAAACTTTGACATTAAAGGTGCTGGCGGCATTTCTGCTTTTATCGTCGATAGCCAAACTCCCGGTATTTTTCTTGGCAAGCGCGATAAAAAAATGGGACAAAAAGGCGCACATACCTGTGACGTTATTTTTGAAAATTGTCGCATTCCAGCCTCAGCGCTCATTGGTGGTGTTGAAGGTGTTGGTTTTAAAACGGCCATGAAAGTACTCGATAAAGGCCGTTTGCATATAGCTGCCTTGAGCGTCGGTGCAGCCACACGAATGCTAGATGATTCTATAAATTACGCCATCGAACGCAAGCAATTTGGACAACCAATTGCTGAATTCCAACTCATTCAAGCCATGCTTGCCGACTCAAAAGCTGAGATTTATGCCGCTAAATGTATGGTCTTAGACGCTGCACGCCTACGTGATGCAGGACAAAACGTTAGCACTGAATCCTCATGCGCAAAAATGTTTGCAACCGAAATGTGTGGCCGCGTTGCTGATCGCTGCGTACAGATTCATGGCGGTGCGGGCTATATCAGTGAATATGCGATTGAACGTTTTTATCGAGATGTCCGTTTGTTCCGCCTTTATGAAGGCACGACCCAAATTCAACAAATGATTATTGCCCGAAACATGATTCGCGCTGCGTCTTAATCAAATTTTAAGCACTTCAAAACGACTTGAAGTACTTTCAATCAAATGTAGGTAATGGATTATGGCTACAAATTACAAAGAAGGTTTTTCTCGTATACAACCTCATACGTGGAAAATAGCATTTATTTTTGCATTTCTAGCACTATTGGTAGATGGAGCAGATTTGATGCTGCTGTCTTATAGCTTAAATAGTATTAAGGCAGATTTTGGATTAAGTTCAGTACAAGCAGGTATGCTCGGCAGTTTTACATTGGCAGGTATGGCTGTTGGTGGAATTTTTGGGGGATGGGCGTGCGATAAATTTGGTCGCGTGCGCATTGTGGTTATTTCTATTTTAATTTTCTCACTCCTCACCTGTGGCTTAGGTTTTACTCAGAGCTTTCTTCAATTTGGTATTTTAAGATTTTTTGCATCACTGGGTTTGGGTTCTCTTTATATTGCCTGTAATACCCTCATGGCCGAATATGTACCAACACGTTTCCGCACCACAGTACTTGGAACCTTACAAGCTGGCTGGACCGTTGGCTATATTGTTGCGACCTTACTTGCAGGCTGGATTATTCCTGATCATGGCTGGCGCATGCTGTTTTATGTTGCGATTATTCCCGTCATTATTGCTATTCTCATGCATATTTTAGTACCCGAACCAGAAGCATGGCAAAAGTCTCGACTTCAACAACCTGTTTTGGCTCAAAACGCATCGAAAACTTCGGCATTTAAGCTTATTTTCCAAGATAAACGAAACCGCAATATGTTTATCTTATGGGCTTTAACAGCAGGCTTTTTACAGTTTGGCTACTATGGCGTAAATAACTGGATGCCGTCATACCTTGAAAGTGAACTCGGTATGAAGTTCAAAGAAATGACTGCCTATATGGTAGGTACATATACCGCCATGATTTTAGGTAAAGTTCTTGCGGGCATGATGGCAGATAAATTAGGGCGTCGTTTTACTTATGCCTTTGGTGCTATTGGCACTGCTATTTTCCTACCGCTAATCGTCTTTTATAACTCACCAAGCAATATTCTATATTTACTGATCACTTTTGGTTTCCTCTACGGCATCCCGTATGGCGTAAATGCAACCTATATGACTGAAAGTTTTGCGACTGCCATTCGCGGTACAGCCATTGGTGGTGCTTATAACGTCGGACGTTTAGGCGCTGCATTAGCACCTGCAACGATTGGATTCTTAGCCTCTGGCGGGTCTATTGGGTTAGGTTTTATCGTCATGGGTGCTGCCTACCTGATTTGTGGCGTGATACCAGCTCTATTTATTAAAGAAAAATTATATGACCCTCAAAAGTCATAAAAAGATCTATCACATAGGTCATAGGCCTATATGGTTGATGTTTCTAACGAACTAAACACATGTTTTGGATCGTTAGCAAGAAATAAGGAATCTACTCATTAAAGTTAATCCTTATTTCCATATATGTAGAGTTTATCTACTCTTCATTTTAATTTTTTAGGTAAGCATAGCTCCCAAGGGAGCTAAGCTTAAAAAGATATAGACCTAAACTTTGTTTAAGGTCGTTCACCCTGTCCCAAACGGCGTTCAATATCATCTAATACATTTGGCAAGTCAGCGACACTATCAATCACATAGTGAGCGCCCGACGCATTCATTTTTTGGTATGCCTTATCTTTTAGAATAATTTGTTCATCTGCCGATAGCGCACTCCACTCTTCATAGCTTAAACCGACTTCATTACCACTAATCGCAAGTCCTACTGTCCAGCATCCGGCATTTAAACCTTCATCAATGCCCACCACGGTATCGTCTACTTTTACAACAGTTTTAATGTCGGATACGTCGAGTTGAATTAAATTCTTCCACAACATTTCAGGATATGGACGGCCATATTTCACATCACTTGCCGTAACGATACAGTCTGGTCGATAGCCCTGATCGGCAGCATCTTTAACCAAACGACCAATCATCATAGATGCATATCCCGTGTTACTACCAATTTTTGCACCGCGATTTTTAATATTTTCAAAAGTCGCCAATGCACCCGGTATTAAAGCCGAGCATGTCGGAATCGAATCTAATTGATAAGGAATAAAGTCTTTATATAAACGGTCAATATCGGCTTCAGTTGCAGGCTTCCCATATACTTCCTGCCATGCCGCTGCTACACGCGGCATTTTTAAAACAGCAGCAATATGATCACGTTTTTCTAAACCCATTGGGGCACGCGCTTCTTCAACCGTAATTTCAACTTTATTATCTTTGAATAACGCCATAAAAGCTAAAATTGGTGCACGTGAGCCAAAATCTACAGTTGTCCCTGCCCAGTCAAAAACAACAGCCTGAATTTGTGTATTGTTGGTCGTCATGGTGTATTTCCTTTAATTCAAATATTTTAATAAAAGTTATGCTGTTACCGCTTGATTTAGATGGCTTTTGTAGTAACTCTCAATCGCAGCAAGAAGCCCTTCAATATCATGTATATAAACTTCGCCAATATTGCCAATACGGAAGCAGTTAAGATCTGTGACTTTGCCCGGATAAATTACGTAGCCTGATTTTTCCAGGGTTTCATAAAATGACTGGAAGCTAAATGTTTCGGCTGTCGGGTAAAGAAAAGTGGTAATGATGGGTGATTGTGGGCACTCTTCACCAAGTACCAACTCAAAGCCCAGTTGTTGCATACCTTGCGATAAGGTTTGTTGGTTTTGTAAATAACGTTGATAACGTGCAGCAACTCCGCCCTCTGCTTCAAGCTCAAGCAATGCTTGATAAAATGCACGTACCACATGGGTTGGCGAGGTAAAACGCCATTTACCGTTATGCTGCTCCATCGTGTTCCACTGGTCATACAAGTTGAGACTAACCGAACGTGCCAAACCTTTACACGCTTCTAGGCAATCACGTTTCGCCAAAATGAAACCGAAGCCCGGAACACCTTGAATGCATTTATTTGCACTTGAAATCAGGAAATCAATTTCAAGCTCAGCCATATCCATTGGCACACCGCCAAATGAACTCATGGCATCCACAATCCAGATTTTTCCTGCTGCTTTAACTAAACGGCCAATCTCTTGAATCGGATTTAAAATACCTGTGGTGGTTTCACAGTGCACACAAGCAACATGGCTAATAGTTTTGTCTTTTAAAACACGTTCAATTTCTTGTAAATCTGGTGTTTGGGTTTCTAAATAGTTCAGCTCGATCACTTCAATATTTAAGCAACGCGCCATTTGCACCATACGTGCACCGTATGCGCCGTTATTAATGATCAAGATTTTGCCATCATGCGGAATAGCTGACCCAAGGACAGACTCCACAGCAAAACTACCACTGCCTTGCATTAACACAGCCGTATATTTTTCAGGTTGGCTGGTTGCCAAGTTGACTAGACGAGAGCGGATATCTTGTACCAGCGAGTTGTATTCTTGGTCCCAAGTACACCAGTCTTTTTGCATAGCACGGCGTACTGTTGCCGAAGTTGATAATGGGCCTGGTGTGAGAAGCAAATACTTGTTCTCTAAATCCATATCGAGTTGGGGTTGCATGTTCATAATGTTACTCATTTCTTTCGCGTTCATTTCAATATACATCAATCTGGTTTAAACCAGATTACAAGTTAATAAATATTTTGTGTTAAAACTTCTTTCATAAATCCGGCTCCTGTGGTCATGCCTTTACCAGCAATTGCACTCACCAGAAAAATGTTTTTTTCAGCTTCAGTGACGCATGCCAAATCATGTTCATGGGTCAGGTAATAACCATTCCAACGTTTTTGAATTGGAGGTAAAGTCAGGCCTAATTTTTCGTGGCAGTAAGCTTGAATAAACTCATTAATCTCTTCGCGTTGCTCAAACTGAGGTGCTTCATTAATCGAATGATATTCGTGGCTATCGCCTACAATCAGTTCGCCAAATTCGTTTTGTTTAATCAGAATATGAATGCCGAATTCTTTGATCAGCCCTTGCTGTGATGCTCTAACCAGCTCAGCATGACTCGGACAAATTTCAAAAGCTGGATAACGAGAGATAGATAAGCCTGAATAAAGAGAAGCATTTAATTTTTGGTAAAACCGTTGAGTCAGCGCCATTTGTAAGCCACAACGTTTCAGATTCAAGCTTTGTAATAGATCTGGATATAAAACATCGATGATTTCACCGTGGCAGATCAAAACTTTATTTGCCCGATATACCTCGCCACTTGCCAAGCGAACCTGACAAATTTCATGTTGATATTGGGTTTGCACGACACAGGCATTGGTATAAATCTCTACACCTTTTCTTTCGGCATATGCCAACAGTCGCTGCCCAATCACATGCGGTTCGACCGAATAATCTTCTTCAAAAACCAAGCCGCCTTGAAACTGCTGCTCGGGGTTTAAATAAGAAAATTGGGTGACCAGCTCATAATGACTTCGTAAATGCACAGGAATTTGGTAGTTATTTGCACGCTCGGCAAACTCATTTAAAACCTGCCATTCAAGTGCCGTATTGGCGAGATAGACACCTTGTCTTTGAGCAAATGAAATATCGGTTTCAGCCTGAATACGCTGATAAAAAGAACGCGTTTCAAGTGCGTACTTTCGCCACTGCTGCTCTGGATGGGTTAAGGTTGATGTTCCAACCATGCCGAAATTACGACGAGTTGCGCCCACAGGTTTGGCATTTTTCTCGAAGATACAAACTTTTAAGCCTTGTTCTTGCGCTTGTATGGCCGCGGACAAACCTAAAATACCGGCTCCTACAACAATTAAATCAAACTGTGCGTGATTCATAAGACTTCCAATTTGCGAAATTTAGGATGAATAAACCCTTGCCTTGTTGAACAAAGCATTTTCATTTCAGTCGGTTAAATAAAAATTGTGTTTAGCTAAAACTTAGTGAGCACTTTCACGCCATTGCTGACTTCTTGCCATAATTTTTCGGGTAAATAACCAGTGAATGAGTTTTACAACACATGAGGTGGTTAAAATGAGAATGCTCATGGCAACAGCAGCAACCGTATCGCCTGCATCATCCATATTTAAAACTGCCACCGCAGCTAAACTGGTGTCTGTTGAATAGAGGAAAATCGCAGCCGACACAGTGGTCATGGCATTCACAAAAATATAGACCGATACATCGCACAGCGCTGGAAAACACATGGGCAAATATACTTTCCAAAAGGTTTTCCATTTTGATGTTCCTAGAGTTTGTGCTGCCTGATCGAGTTGTAGCGGAATCTGTTTAATGGCATTGGTTAAAGTAAGATGTGGCACGGTGTAATAATGCACAATGGTTGAAATCACCAAAATGGTCATGGTCCCATACAGTACATTTAACGGGTTGCTTTGCTGGTTAAAAAACAAAATATAAGCAATACCCAAGACCAATCCCGGCACAGCGAGTGGCAATAAAACCAAAGCTTGTACATAGTTTTTAATGAATGGATGTGCTTTAAAACGTTCAGTTAACAGTGCCACCATAAAAATCAGTGCCGTTCCAAAAACCGTACTAAAGAGTGCCATGCGAACCGAGTTAAAGTACGCTGCCCAACCACCGCCATCGACATATTCAAAACTGTAATGTGCTAAGGTCAAAGACAAATCATAAGGCCAAGACTGAATGAATGAAGCCAGCACAGCCGTAAAAATAATCAGTAAAATCGAACCTGAAACCAAACCACAAAATAGGTTCAGAACGACTTCAAGTTTTTTATTCGGTGCAGAGACATAAGGTTTAGCCTGAAAAGCTTGAAAACGTGTATGGCGTTTGCTTTGTATACGATCAAAAATGAACACAAAAACTGCTGGTAGCAATAACAAGATGGAAATTACCGCACCCATACTCATGTTTTGCTGCCCAATAATCTGTTTATAGACATCAAGCGCCATCATGTTAAATGAACCGCCAATGACTTTTGGAATTCCGAAATCGGTTAATACATAAATAAAAGCCACTAGGCTTGCGCTGATGAGTCCATACCGAATTGCAGGTAATGTGACGTGGTAATGCGTCTTCCAAATATTTTTGCCGAGCGACAAAGAGGCTTCAATTAAACGCTGATCGACACTGCGAAAAGACACCATCATCAACATCAAAATTGCTGGAAATAGCCAAAAGCAATAACTGATCAAAATACCGGTTGGGCCATAAATTTGTATATCGCCCAGTAAAGGCTTTAATACGCCTTGCTTACCAAACAAATAAACCAATGCCAAAGAAGGCAAAAGTGACGGCGCTAAAATGGGTAAAAAAGCGACCACTTTAAAGAAGCCTTTGCCTTTCATATTGACGGTGGTAAGTGCAAAAGCATAAATACTGGCAAGAAATACTGTAATGATAGTAGAAGTACAAGCAACCCACACTGAGTTAAATACAGAGCTGAGTAAAGCGGGACTACCAAAATAATGATAAAAATTTTCAAGACCAACAAAATTTTGATTTTCATCAAAAAATGCAGTTTCAAACAGCATGATTAATGGAGCAATAATCACTAAAGTCAAAGCAATTGCAACGCTTGCTAAAGCAATATTTGATCTTAATGAATATTCAGTTTTTCGACGCGGCTGTGTTTTTAAAACCGCTGATGCAGCTTCATTTAACATAGTGCGTACCCTTGTTCCTCAAAGACATGAATGAGCTGATTAGGCACTTTTATAAACATCAGTTCTTGCAAAGATTTGAACTTGGTATTTTCAATTTCAATTTGCAAAAGATGTTTTGCCTGCTCAATTCCATCAATATGAATAGTGCAAAACAAACGACGTTTAGCGCCTAAAAATTCGGTGCTTAATACTTTAACTGGCAAATACAACGATTCTTTATCACTACCAAAATCATCAACTAACTCGACAGCTTCGGGTCTAAAACCAATGCTATAGCTTTGCCCTGCTTTAAGTTTTTGTTGCTCCAAATTTAAAGGAATAAAACCTAAAACTTCGAGCTGATTGGCGCCTGAACAAGTGGCTATCAAAAAGTTCATGGTGCCAATAAACTTTGCAACGAATTGGGTTTGTGGCTTGTAGTAAATATTGTGCGGCGTATCAATTTGTTCAATAACGCCATGATTCATCACCACAACACGGTCAGAAATGCTTAAAGCTTCTTCTTGATCGTGTGTGACCATAATGGTTGGTAAATTAAGCTGCGTTTGAATCGAACGGATCTTCTGCCTTAGGTTTAGACGTACCTGAGCATCAAGTGCAGAAAGCGGTTCATCTAGCAGTAAAATATCTGGATTCGGTGCAATTGCCCGAGTAAGCGCAACACGTTGCTGCTGCCCGCCCGACAATTGATTTGGGTATTTTTTTGCAATATCAGGTAACTCAATTAGTTCTAATAACTGTTGAACCCGTTGGCTACGTTGTGCCTTATCCCACTTTTTTTTGTCTAAGCCGAAAGCAATATTTTCTTCTACATTTAAGTTTGGAAATAACGCATAGTTCTGAAACACAATGCCACAGTGACGTTTTTCAGCACTGAGTAACGTAATATCCGTGCCCTTTTTTATAACCTTTCCATAATCAGGTTTTTCTAGACCCGCAATGATGCGTAGTAAAGTGGTTTTACCGCATCCAGAAGGTCCCAAAAAGCTCACGAACTCGCCAGCTTTCAGGTCTAAATTAATATGCGTTAGGGCATGAAAGTGTTGGAACTTTTTTTGTATATCCACCACTTCTAAAACCGACGGACCATGTTCAGGATATTTATAGGTCGTTAATGACGACAGTAAATGCCCTGCTAACTCACCCTTCTGGTTTTGACCTAGCAGCGATGATTGCAATGACGAAGGAATTTGCATAATGAGGCCCTTATCCAAAAGATCACTTTTCAAAACGCTTTGACCATTCAGCCAAAATACGTTCACGCTGCTCGGCCGCCCAATAAAAATCATTTTTTACGAGCATTTGGGGAAGATTTTTCGGGAAACTCATGGTGGTATTTTCGATGCCTTTATAGGCCACCATTGAAAAATTATGTGCATAAGCTTCATTTGCCGCTTTGCTCACCGACCAATTTATAAATTTCTGTGCGCTGCTTAATTTCTTGGTTCCTTTCACAATTGCTGATGCTTCCATTTCCCAACCTAAACCTTCAGTTGGATAAACCACTTCTAAAGGCGCACCCTCTGCTTTTAATTTAAATGCTGGATAACCGAAAGAAACTCCAATTGGAATTTCGCCTTGTGCTGCCATCTTGCAAGGTTTTGAACCAGAGTGAGGATACTGCGAAATGTTTTTATTTAAAGCCTGCATATAATCCCAAGCCTGCTTTTCACCCCAAATTTGCATCCAAGCCGTGACATCTAAATAGCCTGTGCCACTTGAGGCTGGGTTTGGCATGACAATCAAGTTTTTATAAATTGGATTGGTTAAATCTTTCCAAGTTTTTGGAATCGGTAATTTACGCTTTTCTAATTCGACTTTATTGACACAAATTGCAGATTCCCATGCATCCATACCTGTCCAAGTCGGTACAGGTTTTTGACTTACAAATTCTGGTTTTAAATTTTGAATACCTTCAGGTTTAAAAGGCTCAAGCATGTCCTTCTTTTCCATCACCAACAAACTGGTTAAAGCCACACCAAAAACCACATCCGCTTGTGGGTTTTTCTGCTCTGCCAAAAGTTTAGCGGTGATTACACCTGTTGAATCACGTACCCATTTTACTTTGAGTTCAGGATAGGCTTTGTGTAATTCTTCTTGGTATTGCTTAAGTTGGTCGGCTTCCACTGCCGTATAGACTGTAATTTCTTCTGATTGTTTTGATGTTGCTGATGAACATCCCATTTGAATAGCGACCACTACACCTAAAACTGATGCAGTACCGAGTTTAATTGTCTGTTGAACATACTGTTTCATCTACAAACCATCGAATGCAATTATTTGATGATGGTATTTCAACAGCTTTATATGACAGTTTAATTAATCTGGTTTAAACCAGATTTCATTTTTATGCTCGCGCTTCGAAATGTAAATCTAAAACATCATGTAGCCAATATTCTTGGTCAACATCTGTAATCACGCCTTCTTCATTTCTGTTGCTCCGGCAAATATATAAACCGAGCGCGCCCACATTGACATGCAGTACTTTAGCCTGTTGTTCCGATAAAGCTGTTGGATACAGGTTAATATCGGCTCTGGTGATATGGCAGTTATATTGATTTGCCATCAGTAAAGTAATGGATTGCTTGAGATCATGAGTTAAAAACTCGGGAAAAAGCTCGGCATTCACACGTAAATGTTCAACCAACACAGGTCGACCATTGATGCAACGACGTCGCCAAACCGAATAAATCGGATGCCCTTTTTCAACTTTTAAATGCTTGGCATCCCAAGAAGTAGCCGTCGTTAGTTCACTTGAAATCACTTCTGTCGAAGGTTCATAGCCTTGTTCAATCACAAACTGGTTAAAGTTTTTTGTCGATTGCGGGTGATAAATAATACGAGGAGAGCGAACATACCAACCACGGCGGTCTAAGCGATAAATCAGGCCATCAGTTTCCAAAGCCAACAAAGCTTCTCGTGCAGCCACTCGAGTGGTTTGGAATTGTTCAGAAAGCACTCTTTCTGATGGGAGTTTTGCGTGGGCTTCTAATACACCAGATTCAATATCATGGGCAATCGCATCGCGAATAGGAATATATTTAGGTATGCGAGCTTGGTCCTGTTCCATACAAACTTAGAATTTATAAATAAAGAAATTAATAGCAATATACTGAAAAAATGTGACAAAAGCTTTTATTAATGCTGATCTTTTAAGCAAAACGCTTCCTATCCCCCCCTTTTCTTCAATTCAGCTTTTCCATAAAAAATCGTGTGTGCACGCGTACTCTGGCTTTGGAAAACTTTCCTTGACTCATCTGTTTATCAAAGATAAACGGCATAGCTTAATCATTACATCATATTTATTGAGACACTTATTTAATATAAAAATTCATATTTTGTACTGACTCTTACACAGGAATTGAGGATTTGCCCTAACACTCAATATCCGTCCTCCTATATTACTACCTTGTAGAATTAGAATAGTATCGTCAATAAAACCCCAAAACTTCTTGAGTAATTTAAAAAATAACTCAACATCTTATATTTAAAAACTCTCAATACAAAATCACCCATTTAATAAAAACTAAAATATTAAGAAAATTTCCTGATTTAAAAATAAACATAAAATTTTAATTTAATCAAAATTTCAAACAACAAATTTAATTAAAAAAAACAAGATAAGGCCAATTCGTCGATTTATTACACAAAACCATAGCTACACCTCCAAGGTTAAATACCACTCAACTATTTATTCAATCTAATTAATATTTCATTTATAAAATTTAAATTAATTAATTAAAAACTATTAAATATGACATTTGATGCTTAAAAATTTGTCACGGTATAACCAAAAATTTCTAAATAATTTTAATAAAAAAGTATAAACATATGATAAGTATCACAATTTTAATATTTAATATGCCATAAAACAAAGTTTCGGATGTTTATCTCCATATATTTTTTATATTTTACCGAATGATAAAAAAATCATAATTAATAAATAATAAAAATAAAAAACCTCTTGTAATAATTAAGTTAATTATTTACCAAATGTTATATTTTAAAAATTGTTATTAAAAATATCACCAATAATTAGATTAAAAAAATAACATTCAAAAAAATATAATGATTTTTCTTCTTGTTTTTTCACAAATGTATATTTAGATTTAATTAAGATTATTTAAAATCACATTTGTATTTTATGAATACAGTTTAAGCAAAATTAAATTTTACTTAACACTGACTATAATATTTTAAGGAGAAAGTATTATTACGACCAAATCGTGTGACATTTTAAATTAATTATATCTCTGTACTTAACCATAAAAATCCACCCAGCGTTAAATCATATTCAGCCAGGAAAGATTAAAAAACTCATGAAACTTAAAACAAATTTTTCGCATCTCGCTTATAGCTGTGCATTGGTATTATTCGGTTCCATACAATTTGCCCATGCTGCACCTTTACTCACGTCTCATATCACAAATGAAGTCAGCCCTGCACCTACAGCTAATGCATGGATTGAAGTTGACACTCAAGCTTTTGAAGATAATATTAAAAGGACAAATCAATTACTTAATGGCAAAACACAGCTTTGTGTAGTCATGAAAGCAAATGCATATGGGCATAGTATTGACTTACTTATGCCGAGTGTTATGAAGTTAAACGTATCATGTATTGGCATCACCAGTAATGCAGAAGCGGCGATGGTGCGTAAGCATGGCTATAAAGGCAAAATTACACGTTTACGTACAGCCACAGATAGTGAAATCATCAATGCACATGCGTTAAATATCGAAGAGCTTTTGGGTAATTATGATCAGGCTGCCCGTATCTCTAAATGGGCAGAAGCGAACAATACAACTGTTCATTATAGCTTGGCTTTAAATTCGGGTGGTATGGATCGTAATGGTCTTGAAATGTCTACAGCTCAAGGTAAAGAACAAGCTGTTGCAATCACTAAGCTTCCAAATCTTAAAATTGACGGCATTATGACCCATTATGCTGTAGAAGATGAAAAATATGTTCGTGAGCGCCTAGCTCAATTTAATGAACAAACAGCATGGTTGATTAAAAAAGCCAAACTGAATCGTAAAGAATTAACATTACATACGGCAAATTCATTTGCTACCGTAAATGTTCCTGAATCTCATTTAGATATGGTCCGTGCAGGCGCAATTATTTATGGAGATTTTCCTAATCACCCTGAATTTAAACGCATGATGGCATTTAAAACACAAATTGCTGCAGTTAATAATTACCTTAAAGGTTCAACTGTAGGTTATGACCAAACTTATACGTTGACACGTGACTCCAAACTTGCAAACTTGCCTGTAGGTTATTCGGATGGTTATCGTCGTAGTTTTAGTAATAAAGCTTTTGTTTTAGTAAATGGACAAAAAGCGCCAGTGGTTGGTCGAGTATCAATGAATACTGTTATGGTTGATGTAACAGATATTCCAGAAGCCAAAGCGGGTGATGAAGTTGTATTATATGGTCGTCAAGGCAATGCTGAGGTTCAATCTAGTGATTTAACGAGTCTTACAGGCCATATTTTGACAGAGGCCTACATCCCGTGGAGTAACTCTAACCCACAAGTGATTAAACCTATTCAATCTCAGCAATCAACGCAAATCAGTAATCATCAAGTTGCAGCAACCGCTGAGTAAACTTTAGGTGAATTGATAAGTAGCCCTATATTTCAAAAAGTATCGGGGCTACTTTTAGTATGACCATATCTCTTAATCTATTACATCCTACTTAAATTCTTATATAAAAAAAGAGCATTTTCATGCCCCTTTTATTTAGTCTTTAGCTTGCATGCTTAAAACTATCAATTTGCTTAATTTCATAAGGCAAACCGACATAGTTTTCGGCTAATGTGGTTTTACCCGCAATTGAACCCAGTACATAACTTAACTCGGCTTGTTTAATCTTATGATCAAACTCACTTTCAGTTTCAAAACGATGCAATAAGTGAGTCATCCACCAAGAAAAACGCTCTGCTTTCCATACACGTTGTAGGCATTTTTCAGAGTATTCATTTATCCCTTGTTCGGAACCTTCGGCGTAATATTCAATAAGTGCGCTTGATAAATAAGCAATATCAGAAGCAGCAAGATTTAAACCTTTTGCTCCAGTCGGTGGAACAATATGCGCAGCATCGCCTGCTAAAAATAGTTTTCCGAAACGCATTGGTTCAGTCACAAAGCTACGTAACGGCGCGATACTTTTTTCAATAGAAGGTCCCGTCACTAACTTTTCACGGCTTTCAGGGTCTAGGCGGTTTTTTAACTCATCCCAGAACTTTTCATCTGACCAATCTTCGACGTGATCTGTTAAAGGGACTTGTAAATAATAACGGCTACGTGTCTCTGAACGCATACTACATAAAGCAAATCCACGTTCTGATTGTACGTAAATGAGTTCATCGGCTACAGGTGGGACATCTGCCAACACCCCTAACCAGCCAAACGGATAAACTTTTTCAAAGGTTTTAATTTTGTCTTCTGGTACGCTGGCACGGCAGACACCGTGGTAACCATCACACCCTGCTATAAAGTCACACTGAATTTGAAAGGCTTTACCTTGGTACTCAAACTCAACTTTTGGTGCAGTGTAGAAATCTTTTACTTGTACATTTTGAGCTTCATAAAATGAAGTGAGCTGCTCTGCTTCACGCGCAGTCATTAAATCTTTGGTGACTTCGGTCTGACCATATACGGTCACTTGTTTGCCACCCGTGAGTGCGGCTAAATCAAGGCGATGTAACTCGCCATTGGTCAAGATTTCGATGCCCGAATGCGGTAATCCTTTTTCTTTTAAGTTTTGGTCAACACCTGCTTGTTTAAGTAAGTCGACCGAAACTTGCTCTAAAATTCCTGCACGAATCCGTGAAGCCACATATTCAGCACTACGTTGCTCAACAATAATATGATCGATGCCAGCTTTATATAGAAGTTGCCCAAGCAATAACCCTGCTGGTCCAGAACCAATAATTGCAACCTGTGTCTTTAAAATATCCATAACTTCATCCTTGTTTCATCCTGACTTTTAAATTACTGGCTTTAAGTTTTGTTCACTATGTATCCAAGACGAAAATAACCGTTTATCATTTAGTTTGTCCGAATAGCGGACAGAAACAATCAAAATAACAGGAATGAAAGGATGCCTTCTCTCGATGCTTTTCTAGAGCACCCAAACTCGCATGAAAAAATTCGTCAAGATGACTACATTGCAGGGTTAGCAAAAGGCTTGGCTTTACTGGAAGCTTTTGGAACAGATCGGCAGCGGCTCAATGTCACTCAAGTAGCCGAACGAACTGGCATTAGTCGTACCGCGGCAAGGCGGTATTTGAAAACTCTAAAATATTTAGGCTATTTAGAAACCGATGAACATTACTTTTGGCTCACTCATCGCGTGCTGCGTTTTTCGAGTTCTTATTTAAGCTCTGCCCACCTGCCTAAAGTTGCTCAGTCATTTTTAAATCTTTTGTGCGCGCAAACGTCACTGACTTTTTCAATTGTGGTTCTGGACGATAACGAAGTGGTGCCGATTGCCCGTAGTTATTTACCACAACAAGATAATTTGCGTGTTAGCCCTTATGGTATGCATTTAGGAAACCGTCTCCCTGCCCATGCCACTTCCACAGGTAAAGTATTGCTGGCAGCACTACCCGAAGAAGCACAACATACGTGGGTCAAAACTTATGGTTTAAAACGCTTAACCCCTTTTACCATTGTAGATGAGTCAAAGTTTTTTGAAGTGCTTAAGGGTATTTCGTTATCGGATTATTGTCTTTCCAAAGAAGAACATGAGCTTGGTGTGATTGCGATTGCGGTGCCTGTATTTAATGCACAAGGTCAAGCCATAGCAGCACTTAACTGCATGTCTCAAACCAACCGCGTACAAGAAGATTATTTGGTTCAGCAAATTTTGCCATTGCTACGCAACACGGCAAATGAACTTAGAAATGTGATTTAAATAAACTTAGAAACTCTTGTTATCCATATAGGAATACAAGAGTTTCAACTCATAATTTTAAATAGCGAATTCTTTAACTCGCTGGTTTGCGAGGCCTATTGCATTGCTGCGATAAGCTTGCATATCTAGACCTTCTGCATAGATAAATTCAACCTCATGAATGCCCATTAGCCCTAACACTGCTTTGAGATAAGGTGTTACTGCCTCAGTTTCTTGGCCAACATGAATACCACCCCGACTACTTACCACTACCGCTTTTACCCCTTCAACCAAACCTTGAGGATAAGTTTCGGTATAGCGGAATGTTTGTCTTGCGCGTGCCACTAAATCAAACCAGTTTTTGAGTTGAGTCGGTACATTTAAGTTGTACATGGGTGCGCCAATAATTAGTAAATCGGCACTTTTTAATTCAGCAATTAATTCATCAGACAAAGCAACAATTCGTTGAATGTCTTGATTTACATTTTCAGCCCCACGCAGCGCCTGAAAAATTTCCAAATCTAATACAGGCAGGTTCATTTCAGCTAAATTGCGTATGGTGATGTCATCTTGTAAACCTTGGTCTTTACGGTGTTCAAGCATTACATCAATAAGGCGATTGGTTTGTGAACCCTTACCCATAATGCTGGATTTTAATACCAATATTTTAGCCATGACCATCTCCACGTTTTCAATGGAGCCATATTAACTCCACAATAAATTCAACAGTGGTGATATTATTTCTTATTATTGGTTCCTTTTAGGCAACAATCATGCAACATGAGCTAAGTGCAATTTCTATATTTGTGACTGTGGTTGAAGCTGGAAGTTTTGTAAAAGCTGCCGAACAATTGCATTTAACTCGCTCAGCCATAAGTAAAAATATTGCCCGTCTTGAAGATCAGCTTGGTGTGGCTCTATTTAAAAGAACAACACGTTCGCTTAACATGACTGATGAAGGTGCTTTGTTTTATGAACATAGCCGCCGAGCATTGAGTGAAATACAAAATGCGGCAGCTTTGTTAGACCAAGGGAAAATTAACGCAACAGGCCGTTTGCGAATGTCTGTGCCAGTGCTATTCGGACAAGTCTTTGCTGCCCCGCTCATGGTTAAATTTGCTCAGCAGCATACGGACTTACAGCTAGAAATTTCATTTAATGACCGAACTGTAGACTTGGTCGAAGAAGGTTTTGATTTATGTATAAGAATCGGAACATTGCCTGATACAACTCAGCTCGTTGCCAAACCGATTGGTGAGCATCGAATGCTACTTTGTGCCTCACCTGACTATTTAAATGAAGCAGGTCCCCTAGAACATATTGAGGACTTAGACCATCACGCCACGATTGCCGATCCGCATTTTGGTCAAATAAAAAAATGGCAACTTCAACAGGAAAATAGCGAGCCTGTATTTTTTAAACCTAAAGCAAAGCTTCTTTTAAATGACTTGCAAGCCATTAAAGATGCCGCGCTTACTGATGTGGGTATCGCGTGGTTGCCCGATTGGCTCATTCAGAATGAATTACGTGAAGGAAAGCTTGTACAAGTGTTAGAAAACATGTCGAGCATTGCTTTTCCGATTCATTTGGTATGGCCTGCGTTACCGTTTATGCCACTAAAAATCCGTCTTGCAATTGATTATTTAACACAGCATTTACCGTCTGAACTGAACAAACAAGCTTAAAATAAAAGAGGCCTTAACATGAGGAATTAAGCTTTAATAAGCCTCGTCTTCTCAATCAAATTTTCAACCGTACCTCTTCACTATGCAGCGCACTTAAGATAACTGTTAAGTTATTATTTTATTAGAAGAAAATCAATAAAGTAAAGTTCAACTTTCTTGACTATAAAAAGCGTTTATGTGAGTATTCGCTCGATTCACTTTACAAGAATTACTTATATGAAATATAACGTTATCGCATTGCTTACAGGTTTTTTATTGGTCTCTGCTGCTCACGCCGAGGAAGCCCCTATGGATGCAACTCACTTGGGTTTGAGAGCTTTTGTATATAACGCATTTGCAGGTATAAAAAAAGCAGCGGATATGCCTCAATTTCCTAAAGGACATCCGTTGACGAAAGCTGAACTTTATAATGGTGTTGCGGCTGGTGTTCGAGTTCGTGGTAAAAACTGCAATAGTGTGGTTGACGCTCGTGCACTAGATGCCAATGGTTCAAAAATATCAGTGAAGTGTGCTGGCGGGGAAAGCTATCAAGTGTTGCCTCTAACAGGTGAGGTTAAAGGTAAATGAAATCACGCATTTGCCTATTTGGGTTTGTTTCAGCAATGCTGATTAGCAATGTTAATGCGCAGCCCCAACAAGAATTGTCTCAAGCCTTACTTGGTCAATTACTCGGTTTTACGCAAAATGTTTATTTTAATGCCAATCAAATAGCTGAAATGCCAAAGATGCCAACCGAGCGTGCTGCAACTCAGACCGAAATATTAGAGGCTGTGGCTAGTGCGCTGAGACTACAACAACATCCATGTAGTTCGGTTTTGAATGCTGACTATGTAGATGAGAGTGGTAATCTGATATCAATTAATTGTGTGGATGGCAATTATGTCGTGGATGCACGACGTGGCAAGATCAACCCTTAAGCCCTCTATCATCTTCCCAGCCCTCTCCTCACGATCTGTCGGATTGGTAAAAGTAAACGCTAAGACTGCTGTGATGTCATGATGAATTTTTTTGAAGGTATCTAAATAGCTGAATTGATTTCTCAACTTGAGAAATCAATTCTATTTTAAGTTGTTATATCGGCGAGTTTATTTATATATTTTAAATAAACCCTATAAAAACCTCAGTATTAACTCATCGTTCAATCAAAAAACTTCAAGCAAACTAGTAAGTGTCCTCTTTTTTAGAAGAAGACCCCAAAGCCATACTCGAAAATACGCCATCGCGATAAATCCATGCATGTAATAACGCAGCAGATAGATGACCAATAACGACAGCAAATAATAGCCAAGCCAAAATTCCATGTAATGTACGGAACCAAGCATAAAGTGTAGAGTTAGTGGGTGCTATAGGCGGAAGGTCCCAACCCGGAAATAAAGTGACAGGCCAATTACCTGCCGATAGCGTTGCCCATCCGAGCAATGGCAAACTAAACATCAAAATATAAAGTAGCCAATGTGATGCATGAGCAAGAAACGCCTGCCAGCGCGGTACAGTCGGCGGCAAAGGTGGAATTGGGTAATAAAGTCGATTTATTAATCTGATGATCACCAATAGTAAGATTGCGATTCCTAAAGGACGGTGAATATCGATTAACCACGGACGCCATGTAATTGAGGTGGTCATTCCTACCCCAATAAATAGCATGGCCAAAATTGCTGCCGCCATAAGCCAATGCAGTATTCGAGCAGTCAAATTAAAATGACGTGGAGCATTATCGCTAGATTTATTTTGCATTGTTCAGCTCTCCTATTTGCCCACGGCATCGGTTGCTTTGCCAAATCCAATTTCACGTAATCGAGCATTGTAAGACTTTGAATAGATCGCCGCTCGTGCAGCGAGTACTGGATCATCTGATAACTCAATTCCGGGTGGTACCAAAGTTGGGTCAAAGTTAATATCACGACATGCGCCATTTACCTGATCAGTCACATTTTTGACTTCTAATGTTCCGGTTATAACTTCTTTACGGTCTTTTGGCCAAGGCTGAGATGGGTCATTCACTGGGTCTCCTGGCTCGGCAAGTTGCAAAACCAAGTCCCAATAGAGCGGCCCTTCAGCCAAACGTTTTTTGATGTCTTTAAATAAGAAATCATGGTCAGCTTGATCACGTTGTTCTTTGGTCAGACTAATAAATTTTGAATGAGGACGCATAGACCAACGGACTGGCTGTTCTTGTCCATTGGCGGCTCGCAATATAAAGGCATTTACGACATAAAATTCTGCGCCGCTAAAACTACCGGTTAATGGCATCTTGGCCTTTTGCTCTATAGACTTACGCGCTTCGGGATATTCTTTTAAAAACGCCTCAACAAGGGCTGGGTCAGGTTTACCAGTAGATGGAACGGGTTTAAATGCTTTTTGCTGCGCCAAAAAACCTTCAGCATTTCGAGTCGGGAAATAGGGAAAGTTGTTTAATTTCATGCGCCACTGCGAATGATCGGCTGGAGAAAGTAATAAAGCCATACTCACTGTTGCGGTAGAATTATCTGCCGCATGCGGATTACCACTTCCAATAGAAAATCGGCCAATTGCCGGTATATCAGACTTGGCAAATACAGTGGCTTTCGAGAGTGCTGCTGCTGCACCATTACTATGGTAAGTGCCATCAAAGCAAATCCCTTTACCGTGTGCACGTCGATATCCGGGATCAAAGTTGTTTATTGTGTCACCCAAAAAAGTTTTGGATGTTGTTCGATGTCCAAATAGACCAGCAGTCCAAGCAAATGCCAATACTAAAAAACCTGCGATTACAGCAATACCCACGAATCGCAGCCAGTACTTCTTTAGAGTTTTAAAATTCAAATTATTCATTCTTCATCCTGTGTAAATTATATAGCTGCATTTATAAAAAAGTTTGATCCTATAAAAAAGAGTATTACTTATATTGATGGAATTATGTTCAAGATTAGCTAAGTAAATAAAATCCCGAAATTTCTAGATCTAATAGTGATAAGCCTTAATATAATATTTATTTGTGAGCCATATAAGTTACCTACCGTGAGGTTAGTATTAAGTTTATTAACATTTGAATGCATATAAATAAAGCATGGCAACGAAAAATATAAAAGCCTCCACATTGACAGCGAAAGTCCGAAGATGTGATCTTACTGGCGAAAATAATTGATTCCATGAGTCAGATATAACTTATAAAAATTTAAAAGAGGCCGAAGCCTCTTTATTTTTAACCCACTTAAAATTAGTCATCAATCATGGCGAACTCTTGCTCAGGCGTGCCTTTCACCAAATGGTGACGGCTATATAACAAGTAATAGAGTATAAATCCGACATAAATCAGCGCGGCCAATAACCAAACTTTTGGATTCACCATTAAACCTGCAACTACAGCAACAGCAGCAAGAATCAAAGCGATACAAGACGTCCATATTCCTCCAGGCGTTTTATACGGACGTGGTAATTCAGGACGAGATAAACGCAACTTGATATGTGAGAGCATCATTAACACATAAGAGATTGTTGCACCGAATACAGCCATTAAAATGAGTAAGTCACCCTCACCTGTTAAAGAAAGTAAGAAGCCGATAATGCCCGGAATGATAATGGCCCAATATGGCGCTTTATTTTCATTGGTAAGCGATAAGTTTTTTGGTAAATATCCCGCACGTGACAATGCAAAAATCTGGCGTGAATAGGCATAAATAATTGAGAAGAAACTGGCGACAAGTCCAGCAAGACCCACAAAGTTAACAAAACTTGCCAACCATGTGTGCTGACCATATACCGCAATGAGTGCATCAACTAAAGGTGCCCCTGAATTTTTTAAAGCATTTGAACCCGCAGCGCCTGCTCCCAAAAATAAAATTAAAAGTGCAAACGATGCCAATATCAACATTGAACCAATCAAGCCACGTGGCAACGAACGTACTGGATCTTTTGCTTCTTCGGCTGCCAGTGGCACCCCTTCAACTGCAAGGAAAAACCAGATGGCATAAGGTACTGCGGCCCATATTCCCATATAGCCAAACGGCAAAAAGCTACTTGCACCTGCATGAGAACTGACTGGAATATCAAACAAACGTGCACTGTCAAAATGGGGAAGCATCGCGACAATAAATACGACCAGTGCAATACAAGCAACGGCGGTAATTCCAAACATGATTTTCAGCGCTTCACCTGCACCTTTCAGATGAATGCCCATAAAAACTAAATAGCAAATTAAATAAACAGCCCAGCCGCCAATTCCAAAGAGTGATTGGCAATATGACCCAATAAATACGGCAATGGCAGCAGGTGCAATTGCATATTCAATTAAAATCGCAGTCCCTGTGAGGTATCCTCCAAAAGGACCAAATGCAACACGGGCAAAACTATAGCCTCCGCCAGCGGTGGGCAACATCGTCGACATCTCAGACATTACAAAGCTCATGCAGAGATACATAAACGCGACGATGACTGTTGCAATAAAGAGCCCTCCCCAGCCGCCTTGTGCCAGCCCAAAATTCCAACCTGCAAAGTCACCCGAAATGACGTAAGAGACACCTAGCCCCACTAAAAGTAACCAACCTACTGCCCCCTTTTTTAACTGACGTTTTGCAAAATACTCTGCGTCCTGTTGTAGAGCACTCACATCTACGCTTAATTCAGATTCTTTCATTGTCGTATTGCCTTATCGACCAAATTTACACCACCAATAGTTGCGCAAAAGATATTCATAAAACTTGACAGCAAAACATCTCCCCGACCACTTGAAGTCAAGTTGATTCATTTTTTCTTTTATAAGATCGACGGCATCTCAACACAAAACGTGTTTAAAAATTAAATTGAGGAGTTGGGTTATGTCTGTAGAACAAAATGAATTTTTAAGCCAAGTTCAATTACAAATACTGGCAGAACAAGCAATTAAGCAGTATCCATCAGACTATCAAGGACAGGTCAAACTACTGTGTCAGTCTGAAAATGCAACGTTTCAGGTTTCGACTGGTTCTGCCCGATATGCACTTCGAATCCATCGTCCCAACTATCACAGCAAACTGGATATACAAAGTGAGCTTGAATGGTTAGATGCATTAAATGCGAGTGGTATTCAAGTTCCTGTTGCGATTGCAGATCAATCGGGTGAACGCGTCATTACCTTGAAACTATCAAATGATATTTGTCGTTATGCAGTTCTTTTTAACTGGGTTGAGGGCGATATGCCGACGGTTGAAGTTGACCCCACTGCATTTGAACAATTAGGACAAATTACCGCAAAGTTGCACGTACATAGTAAGACATGGCAAGCGCCTGAAAACTTTCAACGTATTGTGTGGAACCATGAAACCATGGTCGGTGCAGATGGACACTGGGGAAACTGGAAAAATGCACCTCACTTAAGACCACAAGATCACGGCGTAATTGAAGAAGCCATTGCACAAATTGCGAAAGATTTAAATTTCTTTGGCAAAACCCAAGAACGTTATGGCCTGATTCATGCCGATTTGCGTTTAACCAATTTATTACTACAACAAGAACGTATCGGCGTGATCGATTTTGATGACTGCGGCATGAGCTGGTTTATGCATGACCTCGCCGCTGCAATTAGCTTCAATGAACATTATGCAAATGCGCCGCATTGGGTTGATTACTGGTTAAAAGGCTACGAGCGCGTAGGTCATATTCAGTCTGAAGAATATGAAATGATCCCGACTTTTATCATGCAACGCCGCATTCAAATGATGGCTTGGAATGGTTCTCATGCACAAACAGAAATGGCTCAAAGTCTTGGAGACCAGTGGTCCAATGAAACTGTGCGTCTCTGTAAAAAATATCTAAACGGACAAATGCCTGTAGGAATTTGAAAAGTGATTTAGATCGCTTTTCTTCATTTTCAATTTTTAGTTTTTAAATTTTATAGAATTTAAAGGAAGGGTTTATGCAAGCTACCCATCAACTGAGCAAAGTTGCCAAAGCACTATTACTCACCAGTAGTCTGGCAAGTATGATTGCTCTAAGCGCATGTAACTATAACCCTATACAAAGCACATCTCCCGCAGTCGCTATTCCCAAAAAGGAATATATCCAAAAAGGTCAATGGGACGCTTTTAACTTTGACCAACTTAATCAATTGATTGCTAGCTATGGAAAAGATAGCCCAAACTACAATCCTGACAAACGCCCATATATTGTCACTGACTTTGACAATACCTCGGTATTTTTAGACATCGAAGAAGCAACTTTAATTTATCAGCTTGAACATTTAGCGTTTAATGTCACGCCAGAACAGCTTAATCAGATTATTCGTAAAGGAATTAGCTCGCAAAACTTTGAAGCGGCCTACAATAACCAGCAAGGCCAAGCCGTCAATATTGATAAAATTGCCCCAGATATTATTGCCAGCTACACATGGCTTTATCACCACTATAGCGGTCTAAAAGGTAAACAGAGTCTGGATCAAATTAAACAAGATCCACATTATCTCGATTTCATTACTAAAATGAGATATCTATATGCGGCAATTGGAGACACGTTTGATCATGAAGTCGCATATCCGTGGGTCACTTATTTATTTACCGGGCTTACCGAACAACAAGTCCGTAATTTGGTGAAAGCAACGGTGGCTTGGCAAATGCAGCAACCGATTGGACCTGTAACATGGACTTCTCCCGTAGCACTTTCGGGCCAAGCAGGCGTTGTGAAAACCACTTGGGAAAATGGTTTAAGGCCATACCGTGAAATGCAAAATCTATTTAAGGCCTTTCAGGATAATGGAGTTGATGTCTATGTATGCTCGGCATCTTTTATTGATGTGATTAAGGAAATTATTTCTAATCCAGAGATCGGCTATAACATTAATGAAAAAAATGCCTACGCCATGGAGCTAGAACGAGATGCACAAAATCGAATTTTACCTGAGTTTCGTCATGGCTATGCGCAAACTCAAGGTAAAGGCAAAACCGCAACCATCCAGCGTTTTTTAGTCTCTAAATATGGTTACGGGCCAATTTTTATCGCGGGTGACAGTGAAGGCGATCAAAATATGATGCAAGATTTTGCGGCGACTCAGAAGGTACTGATTATTAACCGATTGCGCAGTCCGAGTTCAGATATTGGGAAATTTTCTCAGCAGGCTGTGCAGAGCTACGGTCAAGCCAATACTAAGTTCTTACTACAGGGCCGCGATGCCAATACAGGTCAATTTAGACCCTCAATGGCCAGTTTAAGTTATGGCGCACAAACGGCAAAAACTACAAAAAATTAGTATTTCACTTATTTTCTCATGCCTACAATACATGTTGTATGCATGAGAAGTCGCTTAATTTCTTGTTTTAGTTCTGCCCTGTTTGCCTATCTCTAATGCATTTTCTGCCTTCTTTTAGTTCGCTACCCAACGTTAAATACAACTCTTGATCTCTTCTTAAAGAATCAAGCCTGAAACTTAAAACAGCAACACATAAGTCATTATTTTATAAAAACTTTTAACAACACAAAATCAAGGACGTAAGCAAAAACTGGTATGGCTTTTGCTTAATATAAGAATAGTTAGGAATAAATATCATGAGACTTGACATGTTACATCTCAACCCAGCTCATCTTGTCGATTCAAATATGTGTAATCAAGGTGTATTGTCTGCAGCTGCCTCTGGATTAAGCGAGTTTATTCGCCAAAAAGGTGCAGATGTTGATCGCGTTTTAGGTATTAGTGGTATTAATCCTGAACTTTTAATTAGCCCAACGTTGAGCTTACAACTGCCTAATTATTGCAAGGTGCTAGAACAGGCAGCACTGGTTTCTGGTTGTGATAATTTTGGTCTGCACTATGGTCAACAGTTTCAACCGAAATCATTAGGGCTCATTGGGTACATTGGTCTTTGTTCAAACACATTAGAATCTGCACTCATGAACATGACCAATAATTTTTATTTGCATCAGAAAGATACGCTCAATCGAATGGTAGATTTAGGAGATAGCTGGCGCATAGATTATCAGGTTCAACACGGCGCGATTTTAACGCGCCGCCAAGATGCAGAACTGACCATGGGCATGTTTATGAACGTGATCCGTGAAGTGATGGGTCCTCATTATTCACCACGTGCCATTCACTTTGAGCATACTCGACCTGAATTCTGGCAAGAACACAGCAAATTATTTAACGCGCCTGTTTATTTTGATCAACCTTTTAATTCCATCATCATTTCAAAAAAAGACGTCCAGCATACTATGCCGGGACGTGATTCTATTTTATTAACGGTAATTTTAGATACGCTGCTGTTACTCAATCGCTCTTCACCAAGTCAAAGTCTTGCAGATCAGGTACGTTCCCACATCCAACTTGAACTCAGTGAAGGTGAACCAAACCTTGAAAAAATCGCTCATGATATTGGTTTAACGAGTTGCACCCTTACCCGCCGTTTAAAAAATGAAGGACTCACCTTTACCCATTTAGTCGATCAGGTTCGTTGTGAATTGGCCGAACATTATATTAAACAAAAAAATATTCCAATTTCAGAAATGGCATTCCTGTTAGGTTACTCAGAAGTAAGTGCTTTATCACGTGCATTTAAACGCTGGTTTGGTGTTACACCACGTCAATTAAGACACTAAAACATTGCAAATATAGGCCTTTAAATGAAGGCCTTTTTATTATTTAAGCAATTCGAGATAACGTCTAAAGACACATAAGATAATTGAACAACAAAATACCCTTCAAATTAGATTTAACATCCAACTTGAAGGGTATTTTTTATATTTAAAGTGACTTACTTTAATTTTGTTAATGCTTGATCCAAAGCACCGACTAACCAATCGATATCTTTTATTTGGAAAGCCAAAGGTGGGCGCAATTTCAATACGTTGCCATAAGGACCTGCAACTGAGGTTAAAACTCGATGAGTATTTCTAAGCTCTTCAATAAGGTTCAAAGCCAATGCTTTATTCGGCTCTTTTGTCGCTCTATCTTTAACCAGTTCAAACCCTATAAACAGACCAGCGCCACGGACATCGCCCACCATCTCATGTTTGTCCATAAGTTTAGTGAGTTCTTTGAGAAGTAGCCCTCCCACATATTTACTATGGGTTTGCAATTCTTCTTCCTGAATAACTTTAAGTACAGCCTGTGCCGCTGCCATAGAAACAGGATTACCGCCAAAGGTATTAAAATATGGAATTTTATCGCTAAAAGCAGCGAGGACTTCACTCTTGGCTAAAAGCCCTGACACTGGAACTCCGTTACCCATTGGTTTACCTGTGGTAATGATATCAGGCACAACATTGTGGCGACCAAAGCCCCAGAAAGAATCGCCAGTGCGCGCAAAACCCGGTTGTACTTCATCAGCAATAAAGATACCGCCATTGGCATGCACAACATCAACCGCTTTTTGTAAGAATCCAACAGGATTAGGCATTACACCGTCAGAAGAAAATATTGAGTCCGCCAAAAAACCTGCAAACTTAATGCCTTTTGCGTTCATATCATCAATTTGTTGTTGAATCTGCTGCGCGAACCAAGTACCTAAATCATCAGTTTGAATTCGATAATAATCGGGTGCTGGAACTAAACGAGTTGTAGCATCTAAAGGCTGCTCAGTTCCAAGTGCTGGAGAGCATCCTGAGGTTAAGCTACTGGTTCCATGATACGACTCTTGAGACACAATAATTCCTGTACCGCCGCTATATTCACGGGCAATACGAATCGCTAAATCATTCGCTTCTGAACCCGTACACATGTACATGGCACGGTCAATTTCATCGGGAGTGGTTTGTAAAAGTTCTTCGGTATAATCCAAAATATTTTCATGTAAATAACGGGTATGGGTATTAAGCATTTTCATTTGCTCATTTACAGCTTCAATCACCGCAGGATGACAATGACCAATGCTGGCAACATTGTTGTAAACATCTAGATATTGATGACCTGCTGCATCCCATAAATATTGTCCCTGTCCTTTTACCAGATGCACGGGATTGCGATAAAACAAGCGATAGGATTCACCTAAAATTTTATTTCTTTTATCGGTCAGTTTGCGGGTAGCATGGTCCAGCTCAGCAGCATGTTCTGGACGAAAGCTATTGGTATCCATAATGGTTGAACGCGTACCCATGAATGACTCCTCTATTTATATTCAGCATACTTTTGCGTGACACGATGACTGATGTAGGCAACTCATACGCTAATTCGACATATTTCAGTATTTGATTGAAGTTACGCAAACCATATTGCTTAAGTATCTTTAAAAAAACTTGACCTCAGACCACTTAAGCCACAATTTGAAGTCAACTTATTGCTCTGTTATTGCAATGCTCAAAACTCATCTAATCGCTATTTATCATTAGGGCTTATGCTTCCTGTAATCGTGGGCTAAAGTTTCTAACAAAAGAATTTAAAAAATAATCCAACACTACATCTCTTTCCTCCAAACCTTGCGAGCCTAAAACCTGTAGTAGTAAACCATCTATCAGGTTTACCACCATGTTGGCATCGAATTGTGGCTCACGGATTTCTCCGCTAAAAATCAAATCAAAAATTTCATGGCGCAGCCACTTTCGGTATTCAACCGCCATGTTGTAAGCCTGAGGATGAAGCAGTTTTATTTCAAAAATGGCTTTCAGTAAAAGGTTATAGAGACTGTTTAAATTGGTATGTAAAACAATAATTTCTTTGAGTTTATCTTTTGACGCGTAATAACAGCTTGAGTAAATAATAGCGAGCACTTTCTCTCTGAGCAGGCTTTTTTGAAAGGCGATGCACATTTCAACTAAGCGTTCTTTTGAACCAAAATATTTATAAAACGTAGATTTAGTGATTTGGGATTCTTTAGCAATCAGGTCTACACCTACAGTGTGAAAGCCACGAGTAGTAAAGAGTTGAATTGCGGTTTGAACAACCTGTAGTTTTTTGGAAGAGATTTCTAAATTTCGCATAATTTTTCCGTTATAAATTCTTGTTGTTTCTAAATGAGATAAAAAGCCTGTGCCCCTTTTGGGAGAAAAAAGGCACAGCAAAGCCGTAAAGACTGTGCTTGGCACATCTCGAGTTTTGTTGTTGCTAAGTTTTAAGTAAAAATGTTTTAAAGCCTGAAAACCCTAAAGGTCATCAAGCTGCTTTAATTTTTAAGCTGTGTCGTTATAGCTTTTGGCATTGAGAGCCAAGAAATAATGGATGTGCAAAGCCAACTCCTTATTATTGGGAGTTCTGCCGACATGAATAGAAATTATGGTGGCAGAACGGAAGAAGGTTCGCGGACTGGTACAACAACCAGCACACCCGAAGGTGTCCCTCTCCCGTCCTGAACTGCACCCCATAAGTTAGACTTTTTAAACTTATGAGGTGTGCCCTATGCCAATTCCGAAGCATTCAAAAGAGTTAAAATTAAAAGTCATTCAAGCTTATTTAGATGGAAGTAAAGGATATAAAATCCTTTCACAAGAATTTAATGTAGATATCCAAACCATCCGCTTATGGATTGAAAACTATAAGGCACAAGGTGAAGATGGCCTGAATGTTAAAACTAAAAAAACCTACTACTCTTCCGAATTTAAAATCAAGGCTGTACAAATGCTTCTTGATAAGATACCGGTAAGAGAAGTTAGAAGACGGTTAAATCTGAGCGGGACGTCAATTTTAAGAAGATGGCTAGCTCAGTATCATAAAGAAGGGATTGCTGGGTTTAATACCACGAGGATTTATACCAATATGCTTAAACAAGATAAAACTAAAATAACCAAGCCTGTAAAAGATGACAAAGATAAATCTCAGCAGGAGCTCATTGATGAAGTGACTGCTTTACGAGCAGAGGTTGCCTTTTTAAAAAAGCTAAAAGCCTTAAAACTGAAGCAACATACTTAAATTCAATTTCTACTGCAGACAGTGTTCAAGTTATTTCAGAATTAAGGCAAATTTATCCATTAAAGCTCTTACTCAGTATTGCCAAGATTGCTCGTAGTACTTATTTCTATCACATGAAAGCTGTACGCTCTAATGATAAATATACTGAGTTAAAACAGCAGATCAAGTCTATATATCACAAGCATAAGGGATGCTATGGCTATCGTAGAATTACTCTTGCTCTGAAAAGTATAGGAATAATAATCAACCATAAATGTGTATATCGCCTTATGAAAACCATGGGACTTAAATCACGTATCAGAGCACTAAAATATCGCTCATATAAAAGTGGTTGTGTCGGAACGGTGGCCGATAACATTATGCAACGGCAATTTAAAGCGAACCATCCCAACCAGAAATGGGCAACTGATGTAACGGAATTTAATGTAAATGGTGAAAAACTTTATCTATCGCCAATTATAGATTTATTTAATGGGGAAATTATTACCTTCCGAATCCAACGTAAACTCAATTATGAGTTAGTGAAAGATATGCTCATTCATGCTTTAGCTAAACTTCAACGACATGAGAAACCAATTCTCCATTCAGATCAAGGATGGCAATATCAAATGGCTCATTACCAACAGCAATTAAAGCAACATGGTTTAATCCAAAGTATGTCTCGTAAAGGAAATTGCTTAGATAATGCTGTAATAGAAAGCTTCTTTGGAATATTAAAATCGGAGTGCTTTCATGGTGAAAAATTTCAATCAATTGATGAATTAGAGAAAACTATACGAGAATACATTCATTATTATAATCATGAGAGAATCAAGGTGAAGCTACAAGGTTTATCCCCTGTACAATATAGAAACCTGTTTATAAAAACTGCTTAACTAACTGTCCAACTTTATGGGGTCAGGTCATCCTACCGCTACGGGAGGAGACGAGGAGATGCTCACACAAAATTATCCCTCAGAAAGGAATAATTCTGATGCTGTTGTACTCGGTCCGCGACGACCGGCTGGTAATGTGACCAGCAGGCAAAGAATAGTGCCCAACCCTTTTGCAGTCAAGCACACAAAATGCCATTTGTTTTAAATTAAATCATTAGAAAAGTAAGGCTAAATAATGGGTGGGTTATTGTTAAGTGGGGGTTATAGAGGGGTAATATTTAATTTGGTGCTAACTTTGCAATATAATTGGGAAATTAGAGATTCGTTAACACTTTATTCGTTTTAAATTTTGGTGCTTCTCTAATCTTTTTTCAATAATACAAATTTATTATTAATAAATCCTATAAAAAAACAACCATATACTTATAAAAAATCATTATAGGTATATGGTTATATCAGCAAATATTTTATTCCTTATACCAATTTTCTGGAATTAAAGCATTACCGCCCCTAAAAGGATCCAACAAATGAATATTATTCAAACCTTTAAACATAATAGATGGTACATGTTCAAACATTAATATTTGAAATTCATGCTTATAATTAATATTCACAGTATCAATAAAATTATTTAACAGCTGAAAAGCAATTTTTATTTTCTCTTGATCACTATACTTTACATCTTTTGATGCACCATCATCACCCCAATAAGGTCTACTTGGTTGATCTATTATTAAAAAAGAAGGTACAAATTTAGATCCTTTATTAATTGCTACTTCATGCAAAGATAAAAAATGAATTAAATGTAAAAACATATGATTTGAACTACTACCAATATTTTCAATTAGGGTAGACTTCGGCTTTCTTAGTTGAATCTTCTTATCTTTATAATTAAAACTTGCATACCAATTTGCATAATTATCTAGTGCACCATTTACCTGTTGCATTAATTCAGTAGCAACCTCATCAATCAAACCAATGGTAGCTACTCTTTCATCTTCAACATTTTTAACATTAATTGAATTATATTCATTTTCAATATCGTTGATCTCAGGCAAATTATTAGATAACTTATTACTTTCTAGCTGCGTATAAATACTAAGTTTGCCTTTTGCCTCACCAATAAATTCCCATTTATTTTGCAACTCCAAAAATGATTGAGGAGCCTCAGGTAGTACTTGGAGCTCATACATTAACTTTTCTTTCTCAACTTTAAGTCGGATTATCTCAGAATTTATCTGACTTTCTACGGGCTGTTTAGCTTGAATTTCTTTTTTAATATTCGAAAGATCTAATTTTAGAGCACTAATTAATTCATCAAAAACTTCAGATTTAACCACTTCATTTGATCTTTTTACTAAAGCTTCAATCGGCTTTAAACTATCTCTAGAGTTTTTTAAAATTTTCTTATAATTTGAATAATCATCATTAAATTGAGAACATTCTTTTAACTGCTTATTGATAATAAATAATCTTGAATTGATTTCTTCACGTCTTTTTGTTGAAAAATCATAATCAGGAATAGTTTTAGTATTCTCTAATAAACTATATAAATCGATCGGTAATATATTAGTATCAACTTGGGAAATAAGGCCATAAGCAACAGCTTTTGAAGCTATATTTCTAACTTCAAAATCGAAAGAATTTTTACCCTCATTTAAAAGTTTTTCTCTTTTTTCCCATTTAAGAATATCTTTAAGTAAAGAATCTTTTTTCTCTTGGGCCAAAATATTATTTAAATCATCAATACCTAAAGCTAAATCAAAAACTCTTGGTAATGCTTCACGGTATCTTGGGATTTCTTGTTTATCAAAAAAATTTTTACTATTTATAATAATATCATCTGAAATCATATTAAAAAGGAAAAAATATCTAAAAGATACTTTACTACCAGCTCTTAAAGAACTTCCTCCAAAAGGTAATTTTACCCTCTCATCTAATCCAAACTCAGAAGCAATTATTCCTTTTAACACATCTTCTTTTATATTTGTTTTAATAATTTCTGGAATAACACCTAAAGATGAAAAATAATATTCATCCGAAACACCTCTTTCAGATGGACTTTTACGAGCTAGAAAATAATTTTTATTATTAATATAAAACTTAATACCATACCAGCTCACGTTATCATTAATAATATCATGAGGAATATTATGTTCACTAGCTAAAAAACAATAATCAAAAATCTTTAATAAAGTTGATTTGCCAGTTTGACTTCCCCCAGTTATCACATTAATTTTATTTCTCTTAAAATCTAATTTTCGAAGTTCATTTTTTCTTGACCATAGAACAATCGCATCTAATCCAAAATTCATAATTTTACTCTAAAGTTTAAATAAAGTTCTTCTTCAGATTCTTGTAGCAGCTCTGAAATTTTATTAGCTGCTTTTGAGATCTTAATTGCCCTCTCACCGAATTCTTTATCGATATCCAGAATATTTCTTAGCTCAATATTTTCATTGAATTCTAAGTAATTTAAATTTATTAAAATTTGAATAGAGTTCAACGTAAGTGGTAGAGTGCTAAAATAACGTCTATTAAAATTTGTTAATAATCGTGGATATGTTGAAACAAAGGAAGCTGATCCTTTAAAAGTTGTTCGTTTATGAGATAGTAATTGCAATGTCGGTTGATGTATTACTAATGGTAAAATTAATAATGATTTGGAAATAGACAAACTTTTTACTTCGTTCATAACCGTAGCTAAAGCTACCGCCCCTATACCAATATTATTATAACCGTCCCAAAAAATTCGATAATTATTATCTTCGGATGTTTTCACTATTTGTTCCAATCTCTATGCCAACCTATTAAGTTTTCATTGGATAAATGATAAAGCTCACCGTTACTTAGCTCTGTATTAAGTTTATTGTTTGCTATCGTAAACTCTATAATACGAAGATTTCGCAATAATTCTCTTGCATTTTTTACAATATCCATGTCATGGCAACTTTCACACCAATGTTCAAACTCATTTTCCCATTTATTCGTCACATCACTATGAAAATCATTAATTTCATCATAAATAATTTCTCCATTTTGCAACCATTCATCTAAAAACCTGATTATTTTTAATCTTTGACTAGTATATTTTATAGCTTTTTCCATGTCATTTACTTTCATAGCTTGTATATTTATTAATTGCTTAATAAAGTTCTGTGAAAAAAGATCATCAGGTAACACTGGTTGAAAAGACTTACTTAACTGTAAAGGTGTTCGAGCTGTGCTAAAAATATTTCTATAACGTTTATAAAAATCATCAAAATTAATTTCTACTTTACCCCCATTTTTAATATTTATAAAATTATCAAATCTTATATTTGAGTCTAATCGCTCATAGACTTCCTGAATCCGACTTTCATCAATCATCTTATCTCTTATTGATTCTTTTATTAATATATCTAAATCATCTTGATCAAGCTCTAAATAAATTTTTTCCAAAAAATTAGCTTGTACTTCTTCATCTAATTCAAGTAAAAAATTTATATACTTTTTAATGTTATCATTATCTGTTTTTTCATATAAAACAACAATATGAGCTCTAAGCTCATGAAAAGTACTTTCTTTCTTCTTATATTTTTCTATAATTTCCAAAAAATAATTTTTTTTACTTTCAGTTTTATTAGTTACTAAATGAAATTCAGTTCTAGATATAAAATCTATCTGTTGACTCTTTTCTGCTCGACCAGCTGTTTTATCTACAATTATATTTGCCCAATTATATAAAGTCTTCCATAAATCAACATCCAATTCCGCTAAGGAAACAGCGTTATCAGAAGCATTTTTTCTGACTGTATGTTTAAGTTGAATAAGTATTTGTTGATTATTTTTAAGTGTTGTATGAACATCATCCCTGACTTCAAGGCCCACAGATTGTCCTTTCTTCAGATTAAGTAACTTATATAAAAAATAGTAATACTGATACTGAAAGCCGATCTCTTTATTATCAGCATTTGTTTTATCAGTAAAAGTTTTTATATCATTCTTCATTTAGTAAACCCATTAATATGAATGGAAATTTTTCATAGAAAAATACAGATAATGTCAGCCATTATCTGTATTTATAAAATTTAAGCAACGTCTTTTTTATATCTTATAATACATTTATCAATTTAGTTAAGTTCTACTTTAGATATAACAACCTCATAACCGCCTATCACGGCGCAAGCCTGTAACACGTAGATGTAAATAAAGCGACTCTATTATTCAAACCATCTGTTATCACCACTTCATAATGCGCGAATTTTTTACTACTTCCAACCTTGGTTGCCGTTGCAAATAACACCCTATCTTTCGCCCCACTCATATAGCGAATATCCGCCTGTAGGCCAGTATAAGGTGCATCCCCTGCATTACAAGCCATCGCAAAAGCAATATCGGCTAAAGAAAATATGACTCCGCCATGTACGCCGCCCAACGCATTCATGTGCTCATCTTTCACATTAAGCTGACAATGCGCTTCGTCAAAACTGCGATGCAGCACTTGTACACCTAATAGCTCTGCGAATTGATCAACCGTAGTATTTTCCATATTTTGCACAAACGTCTCCCTACTCGTGCGAGTATTCCCTAAGTTTTATAAATCTATATGTATTGAAATCGACTTTATAAGCCGTTAAACACTATCTTGTTTAATCTGATAGTTTGAAGAACCAAAGTCCTTGTAAGTCAGGCGGTCATCCAACTCTGAGCTTAAAGGCTGAACTTCTTGCATTGAGTTTAAGCAGCGCTGTGCAAGCTCAATGTATTCTTGCGTGCCTCTGGTTTTCCACTTTTTTTCTTGTTCTGATAAATCACGTGCAACCTTAGCAGGACTGCCGATTGCCAACACATTTGCCGGAATAACATCTTTAGTTTTGACCAAACTATTTGCGCCAATAATGGTATTTTCACCAATTTCGGCATAGTCCAAAATCACGCTGTTCATGCCGACCAAAACATTTTTGCCAATGCGGCAGCCATGCAAAGTTGTGCCATGCCCAATGTGCCCCATTTCCTCAACTAAAGTCACGCTTTGCGGAAAACCATGTACGGTGCAGCTATCTTGTATATTGGCATTTTGCTTAATATGGATACGTCCAAAATCGGCACGCAATGAAGCAAATGGCCCTACATATACGCCCGCTTCAATAATCACATCACCAATTAAAACAGCCGTTGGGTGTACAAAAGCCTCTGGGCTAACGACTGGAATAACACCGTCAATACTATAACAAGGCATGATTTAACCTCTCATTTGTTGCCACCAAACCTCCGAAACGGCGCCAATAATGTGCTGTGGCATTTGGCATTGGTCCTTCTGCTGTTGCGGCAACAGACAAGAAGTATTCATCCGCAGGTTCAAATACTTTTTTATAAATATTCATTGATAAAGTTCGTGCACTAATCGCAGGCCAGTCAGTTGGCAACAACTCAAGCGGTAATGCAGGGTCTTTCAATAAAATCCGTCGATAATAATGAATCAGCAAAGTTCGAATTTGAAAGGCCTGAACAGGTTCGAGTTGTTCGTTTTCCTGCATCAGCAACACGCCAATTTCTCTAAAAATATCGAGAAACTGTAGATATCTTTGGCGTAATTCATCGATTGGCCAGTTGGTTCTGAGCATACGTCCAATGGTATCGACCGAATTATTAAAGAGCTGCAAGGTTTCGGCTTTAAACACCACCACTTGCTCACTCATATTTAAGTCAACCAACAAGCGTTGCAGTTCAATACGGTTACAGCCCGGATAAGCCATTAAGTTTGTTGAAATATTGGCAAATCCTAACCATTCGAGTTCTTTCTTTAATAACGCTTTATTTTCAGTGTCGAGGCTAGACATCAGAATAAGATCCCAATAATGATCCCACTCTTTCATCTGGTCGTTATAAATACGTTGCTCGGCTTGCAAATAAGTCGAACGGCTTGAATCGGTAATTCGATAAAAACTGGTTCTGCCGATTTTGTCCGAACATAACCAATCATTTTTAACTAAACGAAAAACAGAGGTTCTTACAGCACGGTCATTAAAACCAAACAGCTCTAATAACTGAATCAGGCTTGCAAGACTAATGTTTCCACCCCGATGAAGTACTGAATCTCCAAAAATTGTCGAAATAAGCGAAGTTCCACTTAAGGTCTCATTCTTTACAACAGAATCAATTATTTGCTGTATTTTTGCACTCATACTCATGTCTTGGCGTTTAGTTTCAGGGTATAGATTCTATACCCTGAATGATCTTGATGTTAAGCAATCTGACGCATATCGATTACCCGCTTTGCCTTACCTTCCGAACGAGGTAAGGTCGCTTCTGTAACAACTTCTACAGTAACGCTAATCCCAATCATGGTTTTAATACGTTTCATCAACTCCTGAGCAAGTTGATTGGCCTGTATATTACAGTTATGACACATCTCTGTACGAATATGCAAAGTATCCATATGTCCTTTTTTAGTCACCAAAATTTCATAATTTGGAACTAAATGTGGAACTTGCAAAATTTGCTCTTCAATCTGAGTCGGGAAAACATTCACGCCGCGAATAATGAGCATGTCGTCGCTACGGCCCACAATTTTATCCATTTTACGCATTGCCAGATTTTCTCCAGCGAGTAAACGGGTTAAATCACGAGTACGGTAACGAATAATCGGTAAGCCTTCTTTGGTAATAGTCGTAAAGACGAGCTCGCCAAGTTCGCCATCTTTACAAACTTCACCTGTTTCAGGGTTAATAATTTCTGGGTAGAAATGATCTTCCCAAATGGTTAATCCCTCGCCCTCACCTAGACATTGCATGGCAACACCCGGTCCCATCACCTCAGACAAACCATAAATATCGAGTGCTTTAATATTGAGGCGTTCTTCAATTTCACGGCGCAGTTCGTTGGTCCACGGCTCAGCACCAAAAATACCGACTTTTAAAGACGTATTACGCGCAGTACCAAATTGCTGCTCGAGCTTTTCAATAATACTCACGCAATACGATGGCGTAACCATAATTGCAGTCGGTTTAAAGTCTTGAATAAGCTGAACTTGCTTTTCAGTTTGGCCGCCAGACATTGGAATAACTGTTGCACCTAAGCGCTCGGCACCATAATGTGCACCTAGTCCACCTGTAAATAGTCCATAGCCATAAGCCACCTGAACCATATCTTTCGCGGTTAAACCTGCCATGCGTAAACAACGCGCAACAATGTCCGACCAAGTATTAATATCCTTTTGGGTATAACCCACCACTGTCGGTTTACCCGTTGTGCCTGATGATGCATGTAAACGCACAATTTGCTCTTGCGGCACGGCAAACATCCCAAACGGATAGTTGTCTCTTAAATCCTGTTTAGTGGTAAATGGAAACTTTGCCAAATCGCCTAAAGTCACGAAGTCATCAGGATGTACACCTGCCTCATCGAACTTTTTCTTATAGACCGGACTATTTTCATATACAAAAGTCAGGGTTTGTTTTAACCGTTTAGTTTGCAGCTCTCTAAGCTCTGCAAGTGTTAATTGTTCAACATTATCCGTTGTAAGGCTGTCCATCGCCTATCTCCTCATTATGTAATTTTTAAAACCGTCTAAATTAATTTAAATTTTCCAAAATCAGTGCAACGCCTTGTCCAACACCCACACACATTGTGCAAAGTGCATAGCGTCCACCTCGTTTTTTAAGCTCACGTGTTGCCGTAATCACCAAGCGTGTACCACTCATACCTAGCGGATGGCCTAACGCAATCGCACCGCCATTTGGGTTCACGCGTTCATCGTCATCTTTTAGACCAAGTTCACGCATACAAGCCAAAGATTGGGCTGCGAATGCTTCATTCAGCTCAATCACATCCATCTGATCTAGCGTTAAACCTGTTTGCTTTAAAATTTTCTGCACAGCCGGAACAGGACCTATACCCATATATTTGGGTTCAACACCTGCACTTGCAATGCCAATTACACGTGCTAAAGGTTTTAAACCATGTGTATTTGCAAATTCACGGTTGGTAATTAACACACACGCGGCACCATCATTTACACCAGAGGCATTTCCGGCAGTCACTGAACCACCTTCTTTTTTAAACGGCGCTTTTAGTTTTGCGAGTGCTTCAAGTGTCGTTTCACGCGGATGTTCGTCTCGATTAACTACGTTCACGTTTTTCTTACGGTCTGTAATCTCAACTGGCAAAATCTCATCGTTAAAGAAACCGTTTTGTTGTGCCACAGCCGTTTTTTGTTGGCTACGCAATGCAAATGCATCTTGATCTTCACGACTAATTTGATATTTTTCAGCTACATTTTCGGCAGTTTCTGGCATGCTGTCGGTGCCGTATTGTGCTTTAAGCTGCTTATTTACAAAGCGCCAGCCAATGGTGGTGTCATAAATTTCAGGGGTACGGCTAAAAGCTTCGGTCGGTTTAGCTTGTACAAATGGTGCACGGCTCATCGACTCAACACCACCTGCCAACACAAATTGTGCTTCGCCTGCTTTAATTGAGCGTGCCGCAAGACCTACCGCATCTAAGCCAGAAGCACACAGGCGATTGACCGTCATAGCAGGTACTGTATCAGGTAAGCCTGCCAAAAGTGTTGCCATACGTGCAACGTTACGGTTGTCTTCACCTGCTTGGTTAGCACATCCTAAAAACACTTCGTCTACGGTATTCCACGGCAAGTTCGGGTGTTTATCTTTTAAATATTTGATGGGCAATGCAGCTAAATCATCTGCACGCACAGCACTTAAGGCACCTGCATATCGTCCAATTGGGGTACGAATAAAATCGCAAATTAAAACGTCTTCCATGTTGACTCCTGATTATGCAAATTCGGTCATATCACGTGAATATTGAGTAGCAATGTTTTGGGTTTTCGCTACATATTGCTTGAGGTAGATACTCGCGCGATATTTTTCCTCTCCATACAGTGCATATAAGTTATTTAAGGTTTGGAGCACATAAGCACCACCCATTTGTGTCAACCACTGGTAAGGACCCTTAGGATAATTCACTCCATATTTCATGGCATTATCAATATCTTCCAGACTCGCAACACCATGTAAACTTGCTTCACAGGCTTCATTAATGAGTAAAGCGATGGTGCGTAAGGTTAACAGTGCCGGATGGTCTTTAATCCACATCACACAAATACCAAACTGTGCAAAGTAAGCCTCAACTTTAGTCAGATCATTTGCTTCACAAAGCTCGTTATGACTGAGTACTAAAGCCTCTGCCTGCTCAAAATTATGGTGCCAATCCATTAAAACTACTTTACGGCTTAAGTAATGAATATTGGCTGACTCACCTTGGCTTAAACGTAAGTCGATATCATCTATTTGAAGGATATTGTCATCACTCGCAGATCCGCTTTTTAAACCTAAACGCGTTAAAAACGCAGGTAGCTGAGACCAAGTCCCTTTTAGCTGAATATGGGCATCAACTGGCTGTGCAGCCACAGCTTTAGGCTGAAATGTCTCGTACTGATTTTTTTCGTTATAGCGATAAAAGCCCTGTTTTGACTTACGGCCCCAAGCTCCTGCATCGACCAATTCTTTTTGAATTAGGCTCGGACGATAGCGTGGTTCGTAAAAAAACTCTTGGTAAACGCTTTGGGTCACCGAAAAGTTAACATCTTGCCCAATAAGGTCGGTAAGTTCACACGGCCCCATCGTAAAACCGCCGCACTGCTTTAAGGCATAGTCTAGCTGGTCGTAGCTGGTAACTTGTTCTTGCAGTGCTCTAAAGCCTTCTGCATAAAACGGACGTGCAATTCGGTTAACGATAAAACCGGGAGTCGACTTGGTGAGTACCGGAATTTTTTTCCAGCTCAACATCAAGTTTTTTAAAGCCAAACATAAACTGTTTAGTGTTTTTAAGCCTTGCACAATTTCAACCAGTTTCATGACTGGCGCAGGGTTAAAAAAGTGTAAACCCACCACACGCTCAGGGTGAGCAATGCCAGCCGAAATTGCAGTCACTGAAATTGAAGATGTATTACTTGCAAAAATGGTTTGCTCACTACAAATTTCAGCGAGTTGCTTAAATAAAGACTGTTTAACTTCTTTTTTCTCAACGACTGCTTCAATAACCAAGTCAGCATCACGCAGCGCTTCAATTTGATTCACCACAGTTAAACGCGCTAAGGCTTCATCAGCTTGCTGCTGTGTGAGCTTGCTCTTTTCAACTAGCTTTTTAAAAGTCTGCTCTAAGCCGTGAGCGGCTTGTTGCGCTTTTTGAGCATCCAGATCATATAAAATGGTCGAGTGCCCATTGACGATGGCTAACTGGGCAATACCGATGCCCATGGTGCCAGAACCAATAACGGCAATTCGGGCACGAGATAAGTCTAATTCTGTCATGCTTAGCGCCCTTTAAAATTTGGTTCACGTTTATTCATAAAGGCTTGTACACCTTCACGATAATCTTCTGAACGTCCAGCAATACGTTGTAAGTCACGCTCTAATAGCACTTGCTCATCAAAGGTGTTGTTGCTTGACTGATGAATTGCTTTTTTAATAAGAGATAGACCAAAAGTAGGCTGTTTCGCTAAACGTTCCGCGAGTTCAGTCACCTTTGCTTTAAGCTCGGCATCTTCAACCACATCCCAAATCATGCCCCATTCTTTTGCGGTTTCTGCTGGGAGCTTGTCACCTAACAAAGTTAAGCCCATCGCACGCGCATGGCCTACGGCACGTGGTAAAAACCATGTACCCGCAGAGTCAGGAACTAAACCTAAGCGACAAAATGCTTGTACAAAGTTTGCCGATTTAGCTGCAATCACCAAGTCACACGCTAGTGCAATATTTGCCCCTGCACCTGCTGCCACACCATTTACGGCGCAAATCACAGGCTTCGGCATATTTACAATCGTCTTAATGAGCGGGTTATAGTAAGTTTCAATGGAATATCCTAAATCTGGAGCTTCAGCATTTGGGTCAACTACACGGTCACCTAAATCTTGCCCAGCACAGAAGCCACGGCCTTCGCCACTAATCACCACACAGCGAACATCCGGATTTTTGGTCCACTGGTTTAAAACCTCAGCCACTTCGCGATGCATATCAACGTTAAAGCTATTCAGTGCTTTTGGGCGGTTAAATGTCAGGTAGCCAACACCATTTTTTTCTTCAGCAATAATATTTTGATAGTCCATCACTCACCTCTAAACACTGGCTTTCTTTTCTCAAAGAAAGCATTAATCCCTTCGTTTCGATCTTTTGTAGCCGCCAGCCAGACAAAGTTTTGACGTTCAAACTTGAGTCCCTGACTTAAAGTCGTTTCATGAATACTTTTAATTGATTGTTTAATCACACGAATCGCTAAAGGCGCTTGTTTGGCAATTTTGGCTGCAAGTTGAACCGCATATTCGACGGTTAATTCGGTCGGCACCACTTGACTGCAAATGCCATGTTGCTCTGCCTGTTTTGCCGAAATCATTTCACCTGTCATGGCCCAGCGCATGGTAAGTTGTTGCCCTACCAAGCGCGCTAAACGCTGTGTTCCACCTGCACCCGGCAACATCCCAAGGCCAATTTCAGGTAATGCAAAACGGGCATTTTCACCGCAAATCACCATGTCCGAATGCAAAACCAACTCAAACCCAGCGCCTAAGGCATAGCCATTGACTGCACTAATCAGTGGCTTACTAAATGCATCAATTTTTTGCCAAAGCTTCGGGCGAATATCGAGTTGCAAAGACACGGCATCCATTGCAGCCAGCTCGCTAAGATCTGCTCCAGCCGCAAAACACTGAACGTTACCCGTTAAAACCACTGCTTTGACTTGAGCATTATGTTCAGCTTGTTCGAGCAACTCGCATAAACACTGCAATGTTGCATTGTTTAAAGCATTTCTTTTTTCTGGACGGTTTAGGGTTAATAACAAAACACCGTCAGTTGCTGTACTGGCTTTGATTAACTCTTGCATGACAGCCTCTACTCATCAAAACTCAAACGTACATTTGGGCCTTTTGGTAAGGTTTGACAGCTAAGTACATAGCCCTTTTCGACTTCATCTTTTTCAAGGCTATAGTTAAGGAACATATCAACTTCACCAGAAACAACTTTACAACGACAAGTCGCACATACCCCACCTTTACAGGCATATGGTAAGTCAGCACCCGCACGTAAAGCCGCATCAAGAATACTTTCATCGTCCTGAGCCACAGAAACAATCAGCTCACGACCATCTAAAATGATGTTTACTTTTTCTTCTTTACGGTTTGCATCAGCTTCAGCGCTACGTTTACGAGCCTGCCCCGTATGGAAACGTTCGGTGTGGATTTTTTCTTTTGCAATACCATAGCTTGGCAAAGTGCTCTCTACGGCATTCATCATTTCATCTGGACCACAGGCAAACACATGGTCAAAACTCGTTTCAAGCACATCAAAATCAAAAAGTTGTTTTAGCTTTTCTTCATCAATACGACCATTCATCAGCTCACTGTCATTGAACTCACGAGAAAAAATATTGATGAGCTGAAAGCGTTCTTTAAACTGATCTTTCAAATCCATAATTTGCTCAGCAAACATGGTTTGTTTCCATGAGCGATTGCCATAGAGCAAGGTAAATTTCGCTTCTGGTTGTTCAAATAAAACTTGTTTAACAATCGATAAAATTGGGGTAATACCACTGCCTGCAGCAACACCTAAATAGTTTTGTCCGCCCATCTTGGCTGCTTTTTGAAAAAACACACCTTGTGGTGGCATCACTTCAAGCACATCACCCACTTTTAAATGGTCATTTGCCCAGTTTGAAAATTGACCCTGATCAATTTTTTTAACCGCAATACTGATGTCTTCTTTGCCCGCATAGCTACAAATTGAATAACAACGGCGGATTTCACCCGCTTCGGTTAAATGGCGAATGGTTAAATGTTGCCCCGGTTGAAATTGAAATTGTTCTTGTTGTTCAGGTACAACGTCAAATGCAATACAAATTGCCTGATCGGTTTGAGGCGTAATACTTTTTACTTTTAATGGTACAAATTGGCTCATGGCTGATTTCCTTATCTAAAGACTTAAATACATTTGAAGTAATCAAAAGGCTCAAGACAGTCCTGACATTTATAAAGTGCTTTACAGGCGGTAGAACTAAACTCGGTTAACAGTCGGGTGTGTCGGCTTTTACAACGTGGACACTCGACACCATCATTTAAGTGAACATGAGTCCCACACTGATGCGCCAACCCTTCTGGTGGTGCAATGCCATAAACTTGCAGTTTCTTTTTACCCGCTTCAGACATCCAGTCCGTGGTCCATGCTTCTGACAAATCGACTATTACTTTGACTGGTGTCAAAGCTTCTGCGGTAAAGGCTTCAGCAATTTGTGCTTTCAACATATCCGTTGCTGGACAACCGCTATATGTCGGAGTTAGACGAACAATAATTTCTTGTTGATCGTTAATTTCTACACCGCGAATCATGCCCAAATCCACAACAGATAAAACCGGAATTTCAGGGTCACTTACCGTTTGTAGAACATCCCAACATTGGTCGATGCAATGACGAATCATTTGCATGGCTCACCTCCTTGTCTTACCAGGTCATGCCCGGATAAGTTCTTTGAATACATTGCATTTCAGCCAACAAATAACCTAAATGCTCGGTATGCAATCCTTGTTTTGCACCGCGGCGATAAGCACCGTTCACAGCAACATTTAATTCAAAACGCTTAAGCTCATCTGCAATGGTTTGGTTCCATTGTTCTTTTTCATTTGAAAAATCTGGAATCACCCCTTCTGCAACTAATGCTTGTTCATCTGCATTAAGTTCAAATAATTCAGCAGTAAAACGCCATAAATTATTTAAACCGTCTTGCACACGTTGATGCGCTTCATCTGTGCTTAAACTTAAACGTTCCATCCAGCTTGTCGAAAAGCGGATGTGGTACTTCACTTCTTTTAAAGATTTCACGGCAAGCGCGCTTAATTCAGGAAGTGAGCTCTGGGTTAAAGCCGTAAATAAATGAAGATGGTAATGATCCATCAACCATTGGCGTACAATCGTTTGTGCAAAATCGCCATTCGGTTGTTCACACAACAATAGGTTTAAAAATTCACGTTCTGTACGGAAATACGCAAGCTGATCTTCATCACGCTTAGCTTCATCATATTGACCTGCTAACGTCAGAAAGTTTCTTGCCTGACCTAATAAGTCCAAACCGATATTTGCTAAAGCAATATCAACTTCAAGCTCAGGTGCATGCCCACACCATTCAGCCAAACGCTGAGATAAAACCAATTGACTGTCGCCAATATGTAATAAGAATTTAGATAAAACTGAATGATTCATTTCCATTCCCCTTACATGTGCTCAATGCCATCTGGGATATGGTAAAAAGTCGGATGACGATAAACCTTGTCTAAAGAAGGATCGAAAAATTCAGCTTTTTCATCTGGCTGTGATGACTTAATCAGTTCTGAACGAACTACCCAAATGCTAATTCCTTCATTACGGCGCGTATAAACATCACGAGCATGTTGTAGTGCGATTTCATCATCAGGTGCTCTTAAGCTGCCTACGTGACGGTGGCTTAAGCCTTGTTTACTACGTACAAATACTTCGTAGAGCGACCAGTTGTTTTTATCTTCCATTTTGATTTCCTCAAATTTTTCCATAAATCTTGTTAAGCCACTTTGTTCGCTTCAAGCTGCTGTTTTTTCGCGTAGACTACTGCTGCATCACGAACCCATTTGCCGCTTTCCCATGCCTTACGGCGCGCTTCGATACGCTCGTGATTACATGGTCCACGTCCGGCAATCACTTCATTAAATTCGTGCCAGTCTATCTCGCCAAACTCGTAGTGGCCTGTTTCTTCATTCAGTTTTAAATCTGGGTCTGGAACTTCCAAACCTAGCTGTAAAATTTGCGGCACAGTGTTATCAACAAACTTTTGACGTAATTCATCGTTACTAAAGCGTTTGATTTTCCACGCCATGCTTTGCGCGCTGTTTGGAGAATGCTCATCACTTGGACCAAACATCATAAGTGCTGGCCACCAGTAGCGATTTACCGCATCTTGTGCCATCTGTTTTTGTTCTGGTGTACCGCCTGCCAAAGCCATCATCGCTTCAAAACCTTGGCGTTGGTGGAAACTTTCTTCTTTACAAATACGTACCATTGCACGTGCATATGGCCCGTAAGACGTACGGCAAAGCGCAACTTGGTTCACAATGGCTGCCCCATCGACAAGCCAACCAATTGCAGCAACATCTGCCCAAGTCAAAGTTGGATAGTTAAAGATTGATGAGTATTTCATTTTCCCATCAATTAATTTTTCCATCATGTCATCACGGTCAGCACCTAAAGTTTCTGCCGCACTGTACAAATACAAACCATGACCTGCTTCATCTTGTACTTTCGCCAATAAAACTGCTTTACGTTTTAAAGTTGGAGCACGAGTAATCCAGTTCCCTTCAGGCAACATACCTACAATTTCAGAATGGCCATGTTGCCCGATTTGACGAATCAATGTTTTGCGATAGGCATCGGGCATTTGATCCTTAGCCTCGATCGTAATTTCATTGGCAATATTTTGTTCAAATTTCTGGTAATTGTTTTCCATTCTTTCATTCCCTGTAGGTATCACCCTTGAATCTATTTTTCGATACACCAAAAACAAAGTCAATCACTTTTTTAGTATCAAATTAAATTAGACCCACAAAAATACAATAAATATTTGAAATAAATTAAATTTAATTAAAAACAAAAAACCTTTTTACTTTTACAAATCAAAATAAAGTTGACTTTTAGACAAATTAATCTGAAATTATGAATCATATTTTTGCAATTTTTATAATTGACGTATCACATAAAAAAAGGAGTTTGGTCATGCTTGAACAAGCACACCTAGAAGGAACCTCAACTGACACAGATTTTCAGCAGTCTGAGCATCAACTGCCTCATCTTGCTTCTTCTGTCTATGGAACATGGCATTCGACGAGTGAAGAACTACGTCCTGTTTATCATGCCATTACAGGTGAATCGATTTATGCCGTAAGTAGTCATGGCATTGATATGAAACGTGTTGTTCAATATGCCAAACAAAATGGTTCAGAACTGGCTAACTGGACGTTTCACCAACGTGCGAATGCATTAAAACAAATTGCTCAACATTTACTTGAGCGTAAAGAAGAGTTCTACAAACTTGCTTATGCAACAGGTGCAACTCGTAAAGATGCATGGATTGATATTGAAGGTGGCATCCAGACATTATTTGCTTATTCAAGTCTGGTTCGCCGTGAACTCAATGATGAAAAAATTATTACTGAAGACAGCTGGATTCAACTCTCTAAAAATGGAACTTTCGGCGCTAAACACATTTTAAGCCCTAAAGCGGGTGTTGCCGTTCACATTAACGCTTTTAACTTCCCAATTTGGGGAATGCTTGAAAAAATTGCACCGACGCTACTTGCAGGTGTGCCATGTATTGTAAAACCTGCAACCGATGGCTCTCAATTAACTCAAGCTGTTGTAAAAGCGATTGAAGAAGCACATGTATTACCAAAAGGTTCGCTACAACTCATTTGTGGTCAGACTTATGATTTGTTCGACCACTTAGGTCCACAAGACTGTGTTACGTTTACAGGTTCTGCTTACACAGGTCAAAAACTGCGTAACCACCCTCACCTCAATAAATATTCGATTCCATTTAGCATGGAAGCCGACTCGGTAAACAGTGCAATTTTAAGCCCTGAAGCAAATGAAGAAACTGTCGATTTATTTGTGCGTGAAGTCTTCCGTGAAATGACCACCAAAGCAGGTCAAAAATGTACTGCTATTCGTCGTGCATTTGTTCCTGAAAATTTGTTAGCGACTGTGCAAGAGAAGCTAACTGCCAAACTTGCTAAAGTTGTGGTGGGCGACCCTCAAAAAGAAGAAACTACCATGGGTGCTTTAGCCAGCATTAAACAAAAACATGACGTTGCAGAAAAAGTTGCTGAACTCAGCAAAGACGCGAAAATTGTTTTTGGTGGCAACGATAGCTTTACATTTAATGTAGACCATCCTGAAAAAGGTGCTTTTTTCGCTCCAACTTTATTGCTGTGCGAACAGCCTTTACAAGCGAAGAATGTTCATACCACAGAAGCTTTCGGTCCGGTATGTACACTCATGCCATATCAAAACATTGAAGAACTAGCTGACCTTGTTTCACGTGGTGAAGGTAGCTTAGTGGCTTCTGTCGTTAAAAATAACGATGAGAATATTGAGCAGATTATTCAAAAAATTGCGCCTTGGCATGGACGTGTGCATGTACTCGATACAGAGTCAGCAAAAGAAAGTACAGGACATGGTTCTCCACTTCCACATTTAGTACACGGCGGTCCTGGTCGTGCAGGTGGCGGTGAAGAGTTAGGTGGTATTCGTGCAGTTAAACACTACATGCAGCGCACTGCAATTCAGGGTTCTCCAAATAGCTTGACGCAAATTACCCACTCGTGGACTGCCGGCTCGAAAGTTAACGAAGACCGTGTACATCCATTTAAAAAGTCTTTTGATGAGTTAGTGATTGGTGAACGTTTATTAACAGCGCGCCGTACAGTCACCGAAGCAGATATTGTCAATTTCGCGTGTTTAAGCGGTGACTACTTCTATGCACATACCGACAAAATCGCCGCGGCCGAGTCTTTCTTTGGTGAACGCGTTGCGCATGGTTACTTCATTGTGTCTGCTGCTGCAGGTCTATTTGTAGATGCAGCACAAGGTCCTGTGATTGCCAATTATGGTATGGACAACTTACGCTTTGTTGAACCGGTTAAAATTGGTGACTCGATTCAGGTTGAATTGACCTGTAAGCAAAAAACACCTAAGCCACAAAAAGACCCATCTCAACCTGCGCATGGCGTTGTGGTATGGGATATTAAAGTCAAAAACCAACGCGGTGAACTTGTCGCAACTTACGACATTTTAACTTTAGTTGCTCGCGAGGCTTAATGTTTAAAATGAGATGGGGTCACCTCGTCCCCATCTCATTTTTTTAGCACTCAATGGCGTTAACAGCGAGACCACCTTTTGAAGTCTCTTTATATTTCTCAGACATATCTTTGCCAGTTTCTTTCATGGTCTGAATCACTTTATCTAGCGTGACAAAGTGTTCATCATCATCATGAAGTGCCATTTGGGCTGCGTTAATGGCTTTTACGGCTGCAATTGCATTTCGCTCAATGCAAGGCACCTGAACCAAACCACCAATCGGGTCACACGTTAAACCCAAATTATGTTCAAGCCCAATTTCAGCCGCATGTTCCACCTGTTCAGGCGATGCTCCTAAAATTTCGGCTAAACCCGCCGAAGCCATTGCACATGCCGAACCGACTTCGCCCTGACACCCAACCTCTGCACCAGAAATAGAAGCATTGAGTTTACATAAAATGCCGACGGCTGCCGCACTTAAAAAGAAACGAACCACTTTATCTTCGGAAAAGTCTTTAGAGAAAGTCACGTAGTAATATAAAACTGCTGGAATAATTCCTGCGGCCCCATTTGTAGGTGCCGTCACCACTCGACCTCCAGCAGCATTTTCTTCATTTACCGCTAAGGCAAATAAATTGACCCATTCCATAGCATGAAAGGTCGTCACAATCAGGTTTGAGTTTTTCTTATTTAATAACTTATCATGAATTTTTTTAGCCCGACGTTTTACGTTTAATCCGCCCGGTAATATGCCTTCATTAATTAATCCGTTGTGAATGCACTGCTGCATCACTTTCCAGATTTCCATAATCTTGCTACGAACCTCAGTTTCACTACGCCAGCTTTTTTCATTTTCAAGCATTAACTCACTCACCGATAAATGATGAGTTTTACATAAGCTTAAAAGTTCAGCCGCACTGTGAAACGGATATGGAACCTTAACGTCGTTAGGCTCAGACTGGGTTTGTGTTAATTGCATTTGGCTGACAATAAAGCCACCACCAACCGAATAGTAAGTTTCTGCATATAAAATTTCTTGAGCCTCGTTATAGGCAATCAGTTCCATTGCATTTGGGTGATAAGACAAAGATTCATCTAAAAAAAGCACATCATGCTTATAGTCAAAAGAAATCGTCTTTTGCTGATTAAGTTGGATGGCTTTATTTTCAAGAACATCTTCAATCAAGCTTGTGCTCAATTGAGTATCGATATGTTCAGGGTCAAAGCCCATTAAGCCTAACAGAACCGCCTTATCTGTCGCATGACCGACACCCGTTGCCGACAGCGAACCATATAAATTCACCTGAACTTTAACCGTTGCTTGTAAATCGTTTTGCTTCAATAAATCATCCACAAAACTGTATGCCGCTCGCATGGGTCCAACTGTATGGGAGCTAGATGGACCGATGCCAATTTTAAAAAGATCAAATACACTAATAAACACTGGGTCCTACCTTAGATTCATTATTATTCGTATGTTCGTCATTATTGTGTCCTTTCGGATAGCTCTAAAATTATCATTAAGCTAAGCACAAATCACGAATAACTCTTGGGTAGTCGCACAAAAAGACAACGGTTGCACAATGGCCCTAAGCTCATGAGTCCATAGTCATAAATTTTAAGACTTCTATTTTTTAGTAGATGTTTAAAATGATTCTTAAATTAATTTAATGCATAAATTTGTATAAATAACAAACAGCATATATTAGCCATTAGTCGCACGCCCCTATTTTTACTCATTTTTACTGGTAAAGTGCTTTACATGGTTTGATACAACCTACTTAACTCAGATGCATAATTCACCTGTTCTTGCATCTGAAGTTTTTCTGCCTCTAGTCCGCTAGGGGCTTTTTTTTGAGTAGGTGAAATAAAATAATAAAAGCCCATCTTTTGACAGGCTTTCTTGTTCGGTCTTAAATCAATTTTTAATTAAAAAAATTAACCGCAGTTCGCGTTGGTAATTTTTTTAGTTGCTGGATCAATGGTAACAGTGACACGGTTTGTACGATAATCCATTGTCATTGGCTGACCTGGAGCGACTCTACGTACAATTTCTGACTTGGTTTTTTGTTTGATTTGGTCATCAGTTAAGCCAGACTGACCCACTAATTTTTGAGCTTCTTCAGCTACACAGTTAGCTTGGTTATCACGGAATAATTTCCACTCTTCGACCACTTGACCATTTGGCAAATGACAATACCCAACCTGACCATTTGCTTCATTTCTAATTTCTAATTTTCCACCTTGCTCAACACAATATTTGCTTGCTGGATTTGGTGAACCAATTCTTGGTGGAGTTGAGTCTTTATGTTGTACTGCTGAGCAAGCCGTTAACGAAACAAGCGCTAATCCAAGAAAGATAGTTTTTTTCATAAATTTTACTTCTTACTAAAAAAGCTAAAGATATCAAAAAAACTCATGTTTTATATGCGTTGTTTACAATAAAAAACCTTCATAGAGAGTAACTTACAAAATAATGAATTATTCCAAGCGGTAAATTATGATGAACAAGATCAAGCAACAGATGTATGAGCTACGATCTTTCTAAAATACGTGCTCCAACGCCTTCTTGTCCCAATACATCATCTGGGTTTCTTAAAGGACATTGTTCTAATGACAAGCATCCACAGCCAATACACCAATCCATCTCATCTCGCAGCCGCGTAAGCTTTTGAATACGATCATCCAAATTTTTCCGCCAGTCCAGAGATAGCTCTTTCCATTGCTGCGCAGTTAATTTAGATCCCATTGGGTACTTGCTTAAAGCTTGTTTAATTTCCTCTAATGGAATACCAACCTTTTGTGCAATTTTAATGATCGCAATATAACGCAGCACAACTAAAGTAAAACGACGTTGGTTACCATTGGTTCTTATACTTTTAATCAAACCTTTAGATTCATAAAAATGAAGCGTTGAAACTGCAACACCACTACGTTTTGCAACTTCACCTACAGTCAACAAACGGCTTTGATTCATTTCAGTCATTTCTATTAACCATAACTTTAGTTGAGGTTTTATAAAAGGATGCTGAAACTTTGTCAAATGAAGAGCTAAATTTAACAATTCAACAGCTCAGACTATTTATAGAAATTTTAAACAATGAGAAGAATTAAAAATATGATCTCATAAAATGTATAAAAAATAATCAAACTATTTAAATTAATACTGCATTTCAGATTTCATAAACAAAATACTATGGTCTAGTTTCACAGCCACAAATCCAAAACATATTGTAAACAAACGGCATGGGTGCACCGAGTGGATAGACTTTAGCCTCTTCTATTTTATATGTCTTTTTTCTCGATTCGATATGTAAAATATTATCGCAGCGTGCGATCACTGTTCCTTTTTTATATAGTTTTTTTCTTTCATTTTTTGCGTCGAATTTATATACCAAAAAGTAAACTTTTTCCCCTACCTCTATCTTTGAATGATTAACCATAATGTAACCATTACAATACTTACATTGCCAATCGTCCATATCTTAAAATATCACATACTCAAATTAAAAAAGTAGAATAACTGTTTTAGTATAAATTTAATAAAAATATAAATCTAAAAAAATATTTAAATTTAAAAAATAATACTTATTTGTGACATCTATCACACTAATCTTAGTTCAAAATATAAAAAATAAATATATAAAAGACAAATAGTTACAAAACTATAAAACCATCACCCTTTTCTATCTAATTGAGCTTTTTGACACATCAAATTAGCTTTTATAATATTGCATAAATATAATGTGTTTATTATTTCATAAAATAAAAATATAGATTAATTTATGTCTGAGTTAATATAATAAAATTAATAATTAAATATTTTCATCTTAAATTGAAAAAAATTCATTCCAATATTGATTTAAACAACTTAAAATATATAAAAATATATCTTAATTTTCAATGATGACTACTCAAAGACAAAAACTTGAACTGCCATTAGGACATAATAAATTATTACTCCATTCATGTTGCGCTCCCTGTTCTGGAGAAGTAATGGAGGCATTAATTGAGTCCAATATCAACTTTTCTATATTCTTTTATAATCCCAATATCCATCCAGTGAAAGAATACCTCATTCGCAAAGAGGAAAATATCCGCTTTGCTGAAAAACATAATATTCCATTTATTGATGCAGATTACGACACAGACAATTGGTTTGCCCGTGCGAAAGGTATGGAAAATGAACCGGAACGCGGTATTCGCTGTACCATGTGTTTTGATATGCGTTTTGAACGTACTGCTTTATATGCTTATGAACATGGGTTTAGTTTAATCAGTAGTTCTTTAGGAATTTCACGATGGAAAAATATGGCTCAAATCAACGATTGCGGGATTCGTGCGGCTGCACACTATCCTGAAATCCAGTACTGGGACTATAACTGGCGTAAAAATGGTGGCTCTAGCCGTATGATCGAAATTAGTAAACGTGAAGAATTTTATCAGCAAGAATATTGTGGTTGTGTATATTCTTTACGTGATACAAATCGCTGGCGCATGAGTAATGGCCGAGATCGCATTAAACTTGGTGTTAAATTTTATAGTAATGCCATGGAAGAAGATTAAAAAAATCTCTATAGCGATTTAAAAATAAATATTTAATTATATTTATTTCGTTTTCTAAATTTTTTAACCTTAAATAAAAAGAGCCACATCTGGAGAATGTGGCTAAAAGGTGTACTTAGACGAGCTTTGATGTTTTTAGAATAATTAAGCTAGCTTAAAATAATATTAATAAATTTTTAAATTTAAAATATTTTTTAACTTTAATTAATTTTCATAAAACTATTAAATTCAACTAAATATTTTACCCTGCGAATTAAAAATAAAATTAGCCTATATTTCATATATAAGATTGAAAAGTTTAACTATTTATTTTTTGAGGCTAAAAGCAAGTTTCTTAATATTTTCTATAATTTCTTCAGGTTGATGGGCAGCATAGCCTAACAAAACAGCAGCTTTTTTCGGCGCAAGTTGACAATATCGAGCCAAAGGCTGAATCGCTAAATCCAAAGCCGAACAATGAGCAATAAACTCTTGCTCAGTCCATGCGCCTTTTAACCAGCATATAAGATGAATGCCTGAGTCTGTGGGCTGAACATCAAGTATGTTTGAAAGGTACTCATTAATCGCTTTAATTAATACCCGCTGACGCTCATAGCATGCTTTTCGAACTTTACGCACATGCCTAGCATAGTGACCTTGTTGTATAAATAGAGCTAAAGAAACCTGTTCTAAGTATGAACTTCGCACGTCTGTATAGTATTTAGCAGCACTAAAGGTTTCGATTAATGCTTCAGGTACCACCATGAACCCTAAGCGGAATTCAGGAAACATCATCTTGGTAAAAGTACCAGAGTAAATAACACGTTGCTGCTGATCTAAGCCTTGTAGGGCTTGGATGGGGTGAGTGCCATAGCGAAATTCACTATTATAATCATCTTCAAAAATCCATTTTTCTGCTTTGTTCGCCCAATTTAATAAAGCAAAACGGCGAGCCAAACTCAAAGTTCCTCCCAAAGGAAACTGATGCGAAGGTGCAGTATAAACAAGCTTACTTTTTAAATAATGATTGGTAATGTCAGAGACTTGCATCCCCTCTTCATCACTCTCGATTAAATTGACCTTAGCCCCAAAACTTCGAAAAATATTAAAGGCTGCATCATAACCCGGCTCATCTAGGCACACCTCATCATTTGTTTGAAGTAAGGCATAGGCAGTCAAATGAATGGCCTGCTGCGTTCCATTTACAATTATAATTTGCTGTTCATTACAATTCAGCCCACGGGTTGAGCGCACATATTCGCAAATTGCCTGACGCAGTGGTAAATAACCACGAGGGTCATGAAATTGACCCAATTGATAATAAGATTGTCGCCAAGCTTGAGTTAATAGCTTCCCCCAAAGCTGATGCGGAAACAAATCAACACAGCCTACTCCCACATGGAACATTTTTTTCTTTTGACTTGACGATGACTGCTCTCGCCATGAAGCCAATAATGCTTCTATATTCGGATTAATATTTAAGGTATGAGGCTTACTTGTTGTCGTTTTTTTTGAAGTTTCTTGGATATGTATGAGTTGATCTGGTACAACCTCGGCAACGTAAGTCCCTGAACTCGGTTTAGTAAATAAGTATCCTTCATCAAGTAAACGTTCAAGTGCAGCTAATACAGAATTTCGTGAAATCGACATCATGTCTGCTAAAGCACGGCTTGAGGGTAATTTTGTTCCGGCAGTGAGCCTTCCATCTAAAATAGCATCACGTAGAGCTGAATATAGGCCATCTTTAATCTGACCCTTTGGCAAAATTAAATGCGGAAAAGACGCAGAAATTGAAGCAGCCATAACAAAACTGGTACTGTAAAAAATATCAAAAGTGTACCTTATAAAAATACCACTTTCAAAACTACACTTCAGTTGTCAATTTTTCATTACTTTAAAAATAGAGTGTGTTTTTTATGCAAAATCAAGATATTCAAATTGTCCCTGTTCAGCAACAAGACTATTCACAGTGGGAAAAATATTGGCTAGCCTATCAAAATTTTTACCAAGTTAGTTTGCCTCTTCAGGTTACAAAAATAACTTGGGATCGTTTTTTTAATGAAAAAGAACCTGTGTATTGTGCCGTTGCCAAACAGGGCGAACATGTTTTAGGAATTGTGCATTATGTTATTCATCGTTCAACATGGGCAGAGAATAATTACTGCTATTTAGAAGACCTTTATGTTTCACCTGAAGCTCGTGGGCAACATATCGGTAAGCAACTTATCGAATATGTTCAGAAGCAAGCCATTGAACAAAACTGCAACCGTTTATACTGGCATACACAAGAAACCAATCATACAGCTCAAAAACTCTATAACTGGATTGCACAAAAACCAGGTGTTATTGAATACCGTATGTCTTTAACCTAAAAAAGTAAAAACACCAAAAGCTATAATTCTTTTGGTGTTTTATTTTTTAATCCCAAATAGTGTTTATTTACTTCTTGCTGCGAATAAGCTGACTTACCTTGTTATTCACAGTTAAACATTGGTTAAATGCTGCAAAACGTTTGAGTTCTTGATCTAACTCGAAAAAGAAATGCTCTTTATCTTTTACTGTTTTTTCTAAATGTAAGCTCATTACCTCTAACTCTTTCACACTCCGATGTGCTTTACAGTCAATTCGCCCGACCAACTCATCTTGGTAAAGAATAGGTAAACAAAAATATCCAAATACCCGTTTGGCTGCTGGTACATAACATTCGATTCGATAATCAAACTCAAATAAAGAAGTTAAGCGGTCACGATGAATAAGCGAGTTATCAAAAGGTGAAAGTATTTTTAAACCAAAATCAGTCTCCACTTTTTGTTCTATTGCAGCTGCATCTACATATAGGGTTTGACCGTCAGCAAGTTTAACCGCTGATACAACACCAGCATCAACCTGCTCTTTTAATACAACACGCATAGCCTCTTTTAAATCACTTTTCTTTAAATGAACTAATTGTTTCCATGTAAATGCCCCATGTGCTCGAAGCGTATTATTAAATAAATACTGCGCATATTCGTAAAGCGAAGGCATTCTTAAATCAATATTTTCAGGCAAGCAACGCTCAGTCAAATCATAGACTTTTTCCATGCCGTTACGCTCACAAATCATCAGATCACCCTGCATATATAACTGCTGAAAAGCACGGCGACCCGGACCTGTATTCCACCAATTCCCTAAACTTTTTTTATTTTTCTTATCGATATCACGTAGTCGAATTTTACCTTCGGCACGAACACGCGCCAATATTTCATTCATCAGGTGTTGATCACCTCTATTAAAATATCGGCTTTCCCCATTCTTAACCGACATCATGGCAGGTAAAGCATAGCGATAATCTTTCATAGGAAGATAAGACGCCGCATGGTACCAATATTCAAAAATCTGACGTTCACGAACCAAACTATTTAAATGACTTAAATCGTACTCAGGCACTCGGCTCCACAATATATGGTGATGAGCACGTTCAACGACAGAGATGGTATCAATCTGCACATATCCTAAATGTTCAATCGCCTGTAAAGTCCCATCTACTCCTGTCGCAAATGGACTATTTTTTCCTAAGCCTTGTTTAAGTAAGGCAATTTTTTTCAAAGAAGACGTCATAAAAATCAAATATTGTTGTATTCATTTAAAATCTAAAAATTTAAGTATCATCCTATCACTATTCTTTAATGTTCTTTGCATGCAAATCGTATTTCTTTAGATGGATGGTATTCTCTAATCACATCATATTTTATAGGTGAATTTTGCGATAACTTTTAGGTGCCAGCCTTACCACTAAAGTCATCACGAGCATCACACAACATAAATGAAAAATCCATCCCGCTTTATAAGCACCTGTAAAATCATGTAATGCCGCTACGAACCAAGGTGGTATTGCCGCAAGTAAAAAACCACCACCTTGCATAAGTGCAGATAAAGCTCCTGCATTGTTAGGCTCTTCAAAATGGTCGAGTGCAACAATAAGTGTTAGAGCAAAACAGCCTCCCAAGCCAACGCCTAAACAAATTGCCCATAAAATAGAAGCAAGTTCAGGTACAAATGCAAGTCCAGAAAACCCAGTAAATTGCATGAATAGAGTAAACCATAGCCATGGACGGCGATCTTTATAGTCTCTAGCTAAAATCGGCAAAACTAATGCCGATGCTGCTTGGCTTAAAGCAAGTAAAGCGAGCAATTTTCCACTTTGTCCACTACTCCAACCATGATCTTGAAATGAAGATGCTAACCAAGCAACAACCGAAGAATAACCACCATTAACGAGCCCAAAACACAGCATTAATAACCATGTTCTTGGTTTCTTAAGCAACATCTTTACAGGTGCTGGAGGTGTATTCGAACTTACGATAGAGGGTAAAAAAATAAATGTTGAGATTAATGCCAATACAGCTGGTATAGCAAAGAAAGCCAGCCCAACAGACCATAAACCCGTTATATTGGAGACTACAGGTGCTAACCATGCGCCTAGTGCACCACCGCCCATAAGCATGGCTGAATAAAGGCCCATCATCGGTCCAATATGTTGGCTGAACTCTCTTTTGATAATGCCAGGAAAAGCTGCTTGTATCAGCGCGACGCCTAAACCAATTACGACTGCACTGATAATTAAACCTTCAGCTGTAGGAAATAAAAATCTAAGTACACATCCAATACAAATAGTCAGTAAGGAGCCCAAAACAACGCTACGTTCCCCAACCACGCTCTGCACGATTGGCCCGACAAGGGCTATAACTCCCATCAACATCATGGGTAATAAAGTGAGTAAAGCTATTCCTTGTAGACTTAACCCAGTTCCTGCCCGAATACTGGAGACTAATGGACCAATACTCGTCATAAAAGGTCTTAAATTAAGTCCAACCAAAGCGACTGTTACGATGAGCATGGGACGGGCCAAGAAAGCTCCAGATTGCTTCATTACTCTGAGCCTGACTTATTGGTTTGATAATTTTGCCAAAGTACATAAAGATCGGTACGGTCTTCAAACCGAACGGGTACATATTCAATTTTCATAGTCTGCTCAGCAAATGGTTTTGCAAGATCAGCATATATTTCAGCTGTAGATAAACCAAAGGGTGTTCCGTCTTCATTAGAATACGCATAGTGAACTGCTTTGATACCTGCTAAACGCATTGCAGCCATACACATTGGGCATGGATGTCCACTTGCATACACAGAGCAGCCTTCTAAGTTTGCAGATCCTAAAACTTGACTAGCTGCACGAATTGCAAGTAATTCAGCATGAGCCGTTGGATCATCGGTTGTCAAAATTTGATTTACACCCGAAGCAATCACTTGGCCATCTTTTACAATCACTGCGCCAAATGGCCTGCCACCCTTTTCAATATTGTTATAGGCAAGTTCAATGGCTTGGCGTAAAAACATTTGATTTTCTTTCATCCGTTTATCCTCAACTACTTTGCACCTGCTAAAAGAAGTAACTTTTCAATTTCACAGTATTCGCTTGAACATGCATGCTGTAGCAACGATCAGATTGATTCATATAAGAAACTTAGGTATGAAAAATCTAAGTAAACTTTAAGAGCAGAACAATTTGGAACTAGAATAAGTGCACTTAAAAGTATTTGGAAATTAAATTATTTAATCGATTGTATTAAGATTATAAATACTTAAGCATTCCGTTCTTTGCCTAGTTGGTGATAATTCTTATGTTTGACCCTCGTCTTCTTCGTGCATTTGTGACTATTTTTGAAAGTGGCAGTTTTACCGCCGCTGCTGATAAGTTACATCTGACACAATCAACGATTAGTCAGCAGTTGGCACGTCTTGAAGAATCTGTTGGTCATTCACTTATTGATCGAACATCACGACCTTTACAATTGACTGCCTCAGGTGAATATTTAATTGGTTATGCTCAAAGGATTTTGACACTTCAACAAGAAGCAGAAGCTGTTTTAAAAGATCCAGCAGGTAGTATTCCTATTCGGATTGGCTTACCAGAAGATATGATGAGTACCGCTATGGCTGAAATTTTCGGCATGTTCGCACAAGCCCATCGGTCTATTCGCTTAGATGTTACTTCTGGCCTAAGCCGTAACCTAACAGAGCGTTATCGAAATGGTGAGCTGGATATTATTATTGTAAAAGAACCAGCTGCTAGTGCTGATTGTTATGCATCTTTTCCAGAAGAAATGGCGTGGTTTGAAAGTGAAAATACAACTACACCCATGTCCGATCCAATTCGTTTAGTGACTTTCCCCCAAGGAGGACTTTATCGAGATGAAATGTTTGAGACCTTAGAACGTGAACGGAAACGTTGGTATATTGCTTTTACAGGCAGTAGTTTAGAAAGTGTTTTAGTGAGTGTTGAAACAGGTTTGGGAATATCATTACTTCCTGTAAGTACCACTAAAGGACGTCGTGTACGTAAATATAGGTCGTTAGGCGAAGCTTCACCTATGGTAGTTTCAATTTACACATGGGAAAAAGCTGGGTTGATTTCCCAGCTTGCTGATAAGATGACTACTGTATTGCATGATCGTTTTCGATCGCTCTCTTAAGCTTTTAACTTATTTCATTTAAGCTTTCAGCAATTAATTTTTCCGCCATTTCCTGAGTTTTCTTCAAACCTGGCATTCTATACTCCGTATGACCATAGTCTTGTATAGATTTCCAGCGACCACCCCACGTCAGTCCAACTGACTCTGCAACTTGTCCATACAGTCGATAACCCTGCATAGCCCATGGATCACGTTCAGAAATAACAACTTTACCATTTCGTTTAAATGCTACATCTGCCGCTAAACCAAATTGATGGTAACTTTGATACCCTTTTGCCTTGGTTGTATTGGGGTTACCTGCCAACATATTTTGGCGCCCTGGACTGCGATAGCCTTCAAGCAAAACAAGCTCATAACCATATTGCTCTTTCATAATTTTAAAGACCATAAGCAAACGCTGCTTATAGCGTGGATTCATTTTGTCCCACTTACGATTGACCATATTGGTATCTAAAATTGAACGACCATCGAAACTTGCTTTATCAATAGGTGAAGAATTAATCGCACCACTGTCTTGAGAAGCATACTGCTGCTCTAATTGCGTCGCTTCAACAATTGCCGCTTCAATCAGACCTTCATCAACTTCAGGCGGTGGTGATAAGATTTCTCCATTTAATAACGCATAAATTTGCGGGTCAGTTTTTTTCAAATATTCGGCTTCAATCCGAGTTGAGCTAATCGGACGAGTAAAGGCAAAAACTAAAATACTGGCAAATAAGAAAAATCCTGCAATTACAATCCACCATTGTTGCAAATGCCAATGAGATTGTAATTTCTCAGGTGCGGCTGCCTGATTCATAGTTTGGGCAAATTGCCTGACCTGATTCAGTTGCCGACGTCCATGAGGTAATAACGATAGAAAAAATGTTCTACCCTTACTTCTGAGTTCGTAAGACATTAAAAAAGCCAGCCCTATCGCAAGGCAGGCAAAACAAAAGAAAATTAGAAAAATCATCATGAATTTACTAATTCACCGCAAACGGACTGCGAGTCACTTTGATATCAACCGATGCTTTTGGTGTTTCCGCCTCAGCTTCTGGCTCAGCTGGAGCTTTCTTAGCTTCCGCAGGTTTAGCTTGAACTACCTTAGGTTGAGCGATAGGTTTTTGCTGAGCTGGCTGTATGGGGTGAGCGGGTTTAACCACAACTTGTTGCTTAGGTGCTACCCGTTCGCCTGTTAGCTGTGCATCAAAAGGTGAAACACGTTGCTGAGTTGCTGGAGCTGCATTTTTATGAGGAGCAGGTTTAAAAATACCACTCAGTTCATTTTCTTTAGGCTGCTCAAAACCATCATGGCTCATTGGATCTGCTTGCTCTTGCTGATCAGCTGCAACTTGCCCATGTGCAGAGGAGTTCGTCATCAATACTTGATCATGTTCCTGATCTTGATTTGACTTATTCTCAACAGTTGTAGGATCTGACGAATACGGTTGAGACAAGAACAGGAACAGTGAGATGCTTACAAACACCCCGGCAATAATACCAATGATGATATAGATTACTGGTGATCTCGACTTTTTTTTATTCGATTGCAAAACTCGAATAGAAGTTGGTTTTTCCTGAGCCATTTCGTTCCATCATCAAGGTAAATAAATTGTAATATGTGCCTGCTCTTGTGGGGCAGAAATCACATTTTGATAAGTAGATAATGCTTTATCATTTTGATTATTGAGCATAAATCTTAGACCCGCGAAGGTAAGCAATGCAAAAATCAACAAGAAAATCAAAATCCAGAAAAAAGGTAATTCGCGATGAATAATATTTCGTATCTGATCGGGAATTGCCGAGAACGGCGAAAAAGCAACTTTTTTACCTTTTAAATAATCAATTTCGTCACCTACTCGCGCAACCAAATGATTCAGGCTTTCAATAGACTCAATTCGATATTTACCTTGAAAACCTAATAATAGGCAGTAATGAAATACTTCAAGAGCCGCTAAACGGTCTTTTCCGCGGCTTCTCAATTGTTCTAATATTTCAAAGAACTGATAACCCGCCAATTGAGAACCAAATAAGCTCAATTGCAAAGGACTAATCAACCAAGCATTTTGCAAATTAAAATAGCTCGGGTCTTGTTGGGTCACGATTGTTTCATCAAGCAGCGCACAAAATGCATATTTAGCATCATGAATATCATCTGCTGAAAACTGCAACTTTTTAGCCTGTTGCTCAAACCGATTAAGCAAATCTAAAATTTTTTCACGAAACCGCTGTGGGTCAGCTGGTACATACTGATTTCGAATCAAAAAGATTAAATAAAAACCATCGTGCAATAAATCGATCAGATTAATCGCCTGAAGTTTTGCTTGGGACTGACTATTATTGTTTCCTCCAGTCCCGATTTGCCCGTCATCAAATAAAGAAGGAGCACCTGTAGATTGTGACATTTTTCTCTCCTTTATCTTTAAGCGTTCATGACCGCAATCAGCTCAATACTGATATCTTGGAAGCCAGCTGGGACGTAAATACAAATCGTCTCCGAATCCAACATGCGCTGATAGAGTTCATGATGTGGTTCGATTTCGAAATAACTCACGCCAGAACGTACCGGAATAGCCGTTGGAACTTGAATTAAGTGGTGTAATGGAATGGCCGGCAATGCTGCAACAACACGCTGCTCAACATCCAGCGTACTACCGATTTTAAATCGTAGAGGTACAATCTGAATCAACTCGTGAGTCTGCATTGCACTACTTGATACAGCTATATAAAGTCTAGTGTCACGAGTAATCTTATCTGTCTCAAGACTTCCCACCCAATATGAAGGTCGAATTTCTTTAAGTGCAATACTGATATAACGACTAGAAATAATGGTATCTAATAAATCACGCAAAATGGTGTCGAGCTGAGTAAAGCTTTCTTGCAAATTGTGATGTTTATATGCAGGTAACTGATCGACTTCATAAGCTGTCGAAAATGTTAATAATGAGCCTGCTAAACGCAATAATTCAAAAAACAATCGTTCTGGATGAATTTGCGGATATTGTAAGAAATGGTTCAAACCAGCATGGGCAGTATTTAAAGCATTGACCAACCAAAACGAAACAATATCACCTGAACGGAATTCAATTAATTTCTGTTCATTTTCACGGTTGTTGGTTTGAATAGTTTTAATTTTTGCCTTAATAACATTCAATGTTCTTTTTAAATTCGAAACCAATGTTTCAGATGCATCGACATGCAAAATAGGTGGAATAAATTTGCGATCAATTTCAAAAGCACCTGAACTCTGACGTTTAATTTTACCTATTGGCAAATAGAGGAAACCATCCAAATTATGATCAGGATTGCTGTTTGCATCTAATAATTTAAACACAGCTCGACGGCGTAACAAGCTGATATCTGCTTCTGTTGCATTTGTGAAAAGATCGTGAGTCTCCACAAGATGCGATTGGTAACGTCCCTTCTGTGACTGGTTTTGATCGATTAAATTCTGTTTATTGGCTTGGAGTAGTGGTAATGCCAAATAAATGACCATCTCACCACGCAAATTAAGCTCATCAAGCAAAATTGGTTCAGGTAATAAGTCATAAGCCGGTGCTTGGTATATTTCACCGTCCTGCCAAATCATTTCTACCGACTCAAGTGCAAGAATATGTGTACTAAGCTGTGCTTCATCAAAACTGAGTTTTTGAACACCATATGAAAATGGCACAACAGCACGAACGGTGTGATTTAAGCGTTGTTCATGATAAGTATCTTGAATTTGGAAATGTTGAGGTCTTAAAAATAAACCTTCGCCCCACAGGACTTTTTCAGCTTTAAACATATGTCTTTACCAATCTTTATTCGTATTCATTTTTAGGCTGTACACCTAACATTTCCTGAACCATTTGTAATGGATTTTCATCTTTAATGACTTGTGCCAACCATTCATGTAATGGCATTTGACTCCATTTAATGGTCTTTTGAAGCATATAACTCACAGGGCTATGTGGCTCATTGGCCTGAAAATAATCGGCTATTTCTTGTAGCACTTTCATTGCTTGCTCACGGTTGGCCAAGTGAGTTTGTGCTTGAGGCTGAAACATAGGCTGTTCTGATACGATTTGTTGTACAGGCACTTGATTTTCCATAGATGGAGTTATGATCACAGCAGCCTGTTCTTGGGTTTGGGCAAGCCCAGTACCAAAAGCCTCTGCTTTATAAATCTTGCGTAAAGTGCTGTGAATTGTTTCAAATGCAGAATCAATTGCAGCAAAACTTGGTGAATCTAATCCCATTAAGTGATCAAGCGTCTGCTTTAAGACATTCCACTCAGTTAAAACTGAAGTAAATTCTTGATAATTTGAATATTGAAAGGTTTTAGATGTATTAAAAATTGCTTGATCAAATTGTTCTAATTCAGATGGGCCCGACTGGCTATCGTAATCTTCAGTTTGCTTACGACGAATATTCTCATGATATAGAAAATTATCGTAATCAAGCAAATTGTAATAAGGCACTGCGCTAGTTAAAGACACTTTCTTCAACAAGCCAGGCAACTGATTAATTAAACCTTGTAATAAACCAATGCGTTGGTCCAAATCATCATCTTCAATAATCGGATGAATATCCTGCCAGTATTGGTTCAACATGGTATGGGTTAACGTTAAACCCTTTACCATACCTTCAAAACCATTTAGATGAGTCCAGGCTTCTATTAACCATGTTAATAGACGGATATCTTTGGTTTTTTCTGTGAGTAAAGTGCTTACACTCTTTGCAACAAAATCCCAATCTGCCTGTTTCCGCTCAGCAACCCAATCCCCCTGATCTAATAGTAGATCATCCTCTGTTCTCGCTTTCTTTATTTCGTGAAATTCATTAGAAAATGAATAATCCTCTCCACAAAGTAAGCTGTCATTAATGGGTTTAAGTAGTTCAGAAATATCAATACTCATCTAATTTTGGCTCTATTAATTTTAAACTTCTGATTTCAACTTTTTACTAGTCCGTTTTTTAGCAGGCTTTGCAACTGGATCTAATAAATATTGGATTTCATCATCTTTCGCATCAATCATGATCACTTTCGGCAATTTTTGATCTGCTAACGCCACTAAAATCTCAGTTGCCAAAGCAGGTAAAACTGTCGAATTTAAGATGTTATCGACATTACGGGCGCCACTATCCACTTCAGTACAACGGCTGAGTAGCAACTCGACCAAGTCATCTGAATATTGGACTTCTGTTCCATATTGTTTTTCAATTCGAGCGGTAATTTTGCCCAATTTATGTTTAATAATTCGAACCAATAAATCGTCATGCAACGGGAAATATGGCACAACTCTCATACGCCCTAAAAAGGCTGGTTTAAATTGTTTATATAAACTTGGTTTTAAATGTTCGATTAATTCTTCTGCTGTAGGCCACTCTTCAACAGGCTGATTTAAACACGCCTGCATAATTGCACTAGAACCTGCATTTGAAGTTAATAAAATTGTCGTGTTTTTAAAATCAATAACGCGACCTTCACCATCTTCTAAAGTACCTTTATCAAATACTTGGTAGAACAGCTCTTGTACATCACTATGTGCTTTTTCAATTTCGTCGAGTAGTACAACACTATAAGGATTACGGCGCACTGCTTCGGTTAACACACCGCCTTGACCATAGCCCACATATCCTGGAGGTGCACCTTTAAGTGAAGATACCGTATGTGCTTCTTGATATTCAGACATATTAATCGTGATTAAATGCTGCTCACCGCCATACAGCTCATTTGCTAAGGTGATTGCAGTTTCAGTTTTACCCACCCCGCTAGGTCCAACTAAAAGGAATACACCTTGAGGTTTATTTGGATCTTCTAATTTAGCTTTTGATGTTTTAATGCCCTGAACCAATTGTGTAAGTGCATAATCTTGGCCCATTACACGCTCGCCCAATTTATCTTCAAGCGTTAAGATTTGCTTAATTTCATCATTTACCATTTTCCCAACAGGAATACCGGTCCAATCAGAAATAATTTCATTAATAATTTGAGAATTTACACGCTCAAAAACTAATGGCTGTTGGCCTTGAAGATCAGCAAGGTCTTTGCGCATTAAATTAATCTGATCATAGGCTTCAGACTCATTAGAATGACTCTGCGCTTCTAATTCCTGGATTTTACGAACTAGCTCTAATTCTTTTTGCCATTGTTCCTGAGTCTCTTGAATCTCATTTTGCAAAGACTCTAAATGATTTTTCAGTTTCTCTAATCGTTCATGATGTATTGGAATCTGACGATGTTCATTTTCCAAAATCTGTTGCTCAAGCTTTAAGTTATGTTCTTGCGCCTTCAATTGATCAAGTTTGACTGGCTGTGCATTTTGGGTCAACGCTACACGTGCTGCCGCAGTGTCTAGAACACTCACTGCTTTATCTGGGAGTTGACGACCACTGATATAGCGATGAGAAGCATGTACAGCTGTGATAATTGCTTCATCGTCAATTTGTAAATTAAAGTGCTTTTGCATCACTGGAATCATTGCACGCAGCATATCAACAGCAACTTCTTCGGTCGGCTCTTCAACCTTTACGACCTGAAAACGGCGGCTTAAGGCAGCATCTTTTTCAAAATACTGTTTATATTCAGCCCATGTTGTTGCAGCAATCGTTCGTAGCTCACCACGTGCAAGAGCAGGTTTTAAAAGGTTAGCAGCATCATTTTGCCCTGCTTGGCCACCTGCACCAATAAGTGTGTGTGCTTCATCAATAAATAAAATAATAGGATGAGCCGAAGCCTGAACTTCTTGAATCACTTGTTTTAAACGGTTTTCAAACTCACCTTTAACACTTGCACCTGCTTGTAAAAGGCCCATATCTAAAACATGCAAATGTACATTTTTTAAAGCTTCAGGCACTAAACCTTGAGCAATTTTTAAAGCTAGCCCTTCAACTACAGCTGTTTTACCTACACCTGGTTCGCCAGTTAATATCGGGTTGTTTTGACGTCTACGCATTAAAATATCGAGCATTAAACGAATTTCAAATTCGCGCCCAATAACAGGATCAATTCCACCATTCTTCGCTTTTTCAGTTAAATTAATCGTATATTGATCTAAAGCTGGTGTTTTTTGAGTTTTTACAGTTGGAGTAGCGACTTGTTCTAGCTCATCTTCTTCTTGTGAAGAGGTTTTAGTTTCTTCTTGTTGTTCTACGCTCTTTTCACAAATCTCAAGAAACTTATGTTTCATTGAATCTATAGGTAAAAGATCAAATAAACTCGAAGCTCTTGTTGCGATTTGATATAAATCTGGTGCAGTTAATAATGCAACCAATAAGTGACCACTACGAATGACAGGATTTTGTTCTGCTGAAGCCAGTAACCAAGCTTGCTCAAATAAACGCACAATTGATTTGGCAAAAATTGGAGTACGTGTATTCCCTTTTGGTAATTGAGAGATTGTCTCTTTTAAATCATCTGCCAAAGCGTCAGCTGAGATTTTATATTTTTTTAATAAAATTTTTAAATCATTTTCTAAAGGCTGATTAAGTAGCTCTAAAAATAAATGTTCAATTTCAATTTCGTAGTTTTGCTGAAGAACACAAGCATTAGCTGATTTTTCTAAAGCAGTGCGCGCAACTGTAGAAAGTTTTGTAATTAAAATTTTTAAACTACTCATCATTACTCTCAATATTTTTAAATAATTTAATACTTAAAATCATAATGCCCGTATATTACCAAAATTTAGCTTTATCCGACAAATAACCTAGCATCATAATCATTAATATGATTTGTTCGATTTCTTATATCTATATAAAAAATCTAATATCATTAAGAACATTTAATTAGTACATATATCTTTTCAAGTTAATAGTTTAAGTGAAAAGATATATCCTCTGCTATCCTTGATTAACCAAACTTTGTTTCGGTAATAATTTACAACCACAAGATAATGAATCATTTACTCTTGCTGCTGATTTTCCCATGACCTGCATATTTGGATCTCCAGAAACAATCGTAGAAACCGTTTTATGCGCCGGACAAGTTGCTTTATCACCTACGCACGCAATTGCAATTCCATCTATTAAAAATGCACTATTACCAGAAATGACTTGCCCTCCACCTGTCGTTGGGCAACCAATCGTAATATAAGGGCTAGCCATATTCTTCTCCTTATGTTTATAAAACGGTGAACTCAATTCGACGGTTTTTCTTTCTTCCTTCTGGAGAGGTATTATCCGCTACAGGTTTAGTCGAACCTAATCCTTCTGCAGATAAATGATCAGCAGGAATGTTTTTACTCACCAAATAATTTTTAACTGCTAATGCACGGTCTTGACTGAGTTTTAAGTTTTTAGTCGCATCTCCAGAACTATCGGTATGTCCTACAATTTTGACTTTTTTACCGCCAACTTTATTTAAAGCAACTGCCATTTCATCAAGAATTTTTTGGCCAGCATCTGTGAGCACGGCACTACCAGATTCAAATTCAATAATTCGATTTTTTAAAGCATCATCAATGACTTTCTGCTCTGCCTGATTTACAGAAAGCTGTGAAAATAATTGATATGGTGGCTGTACTAAACCTTGAAATATCTGAATAGTTGGTTGTATTTCTGTAGGATTTAGCATTTTTCCAGTCAGTTCAAATCGCGTGCCGTTTACGCTTAATTTACCCTGAGAAACTTTTTTAAGATCTGGTGTAATCACTCTTGTTACAGAGTCACTCCAGCCATTTGGAGCTGCTACTGGTCGAACTTGTATTTTATCTACCACTTGGTCTGCACCATAAACAGACTGCATTTTCATTAAAATAGCCTGTTTACTCGCTTCATTTGGCACGACACCTTCAACAACAATTGGCTGTGCTAAAGCATAATTTGCAATCGCATAAATAAAACAGCCTTTTATTAATTGTGAAAGTTTAATTTGATATTTTTGATTCATTGTTATTCACCCAAAAAAGTCTGTCTAAATAGTTTTAAACCTTGATTTAAACTTAATTGGCGTTGGCATAAAGATTGTTCTAGCGTAGCTAAACCAGCATTTTGTTCCAAATAAGTATCAATCCATTGAGCTTCTATTAAAGAAACCCAATGTTTACTATCCATATTCTGAGTAAAAATATCGCTAAGAGCTAAAATATCCGCACCCTGAAAACCAAAGAATAATACTGGCTGCTCTCGATGTAACAATCCAATCAAGACTTCAGTATTATGTTGTTTTAAAAAACGACAAATGATACTGACCCAGAATGCTGCTATTTCATAACAATAAGCAGGATTATTAATCGGCAAAATCAGCACTTTATTTAAGCGACTGGTTCCATTTTGTAAAATTGGCTGCAGTAATAATCCTAGCCCAATCATACTTTGAGCTAATTCATAAATACTCAGCTTCATTAACTGAGCAAACGAATGCATTGTATGGTTTTCATAAAAACCGACACATTCACGTTCAGATAAAACTTGAATTTGATTTGGTAAATGATTGAGCTTACCAAATAATAAATCAGAATCTTTAATACCTCTTAAAGCACGATTATTTTGAAATAAATCGACTAAAACATGCTTATAACTATAAGGTGCATATAATAAATTTTCGTATGGTAAATCAATCTCAAGTAAATGACTGAGTACCATTGGAAAAGCTCGACCTGAACTGTCTTCGCTCGCCAGTAAATTTGCAGCTAAAAACATATTCTCTTGTGGATTTGCAATAAAGAAGTCCAATGGAGGCAACGTACCATATGCCTCTTTGAACGTAGTCGATTGCATTGCATATTCCAGCGCTTCTGTAATCCACTGGTCAAGCACCTGTATTAAGGCATATTGACCCTTTGTTTTTAAGAAATCACCGCGTGCCGGACTTTTCCCATAATACAGAGGAGTTGTTTTTAATGTATGCATTAGACCTCCTCCTTTAATGTTGAGGTTATTTTCCCTGTCATGGCTTAACTCCCGCAGCAGGTTGAGTTGCAGCAGGTTGTGTTAATGCAGCAACTGGATTGGCAGGTTTCGCAGGAGCAGCTGCCTGAGCTGGTGCTTGCTGCGCCGATACAACACGGGCAGCTTTATCAGCAGTAACTTTGTCAACCAATTGCATACCAGAGTAACCGCGACTTGAACCAATACTGCCTGAGTTACTACTAATAAGACGGAAGTTCATTTTCACAAACAATGATGGATCCGTCTTACTGCGCCAAAGCATTTCGAAACCGCCGTTCTGCTCTTTACGCTGTGCACTATCAATTAAGCGGTTAATACCATATTCACCTGGTTCATCAAAAATCGTATGCGTTTGACCTTGTAAATCTACAGCTGTAATACGCGCACCAGGAATACTGCCTTGATTTGGCCAAATAAAGTTAACCCATTGCTGTACACCATTTTCATAAGTCATACGCTGACCATCAATATCAACGGTATATGAAAGCAACTGCGGGTTTTGAATTGGGTAGAACTGGAAGTTAGACTGATTCGTTGCCGGAGCCGCTGGTGCCTGACTATTTAATTCCCCAGTTGCCATCCCATTTGTAGGTGCAACATAGCGCTGGAAATTCATCACAAATTGCGGGTTTAAACTAATACCCAAATCTTTCCATGTTTTTGAAGTTAAGGTATAGCCGCGACGAATAACAAATGGGTCTAAGCTCTCTTTAACAAAACGGGAAATGCTACCGTTTTCACCAAGAATTTGACCAATTTCACTACTTGTTGCTTGTAAAGAAGCGGATGAGTTAAATGGATATTTCTTAGCAAGATTTGTAGTAAATGGCTGGTACGCTTGCATAACCCAAAGTTTATTAATTTCATCTTGGGTAGGCGTAATTAAACTTTCAAAGGCTTGTGTAAGAGGACTCACCACTAATTTTTGTAAAAGTTGCTGATCAATTTCACTGAAACCAACCGCCATTTTTTCATCTACAATTTTTTGAGTCTGATTAAATACCGATGTCTGCTCATTTAGGGTTTGCTTAACCAATGTCATTGCACTTGGTCCAACCTCACCCGCATTTTTAAGTTCATTAAACTTACTACGTACCAAAGCAAGATTCGTCATATATTCATCAAGTAAAGATTTACCTTGTTGATCATCACGCTTACGAACCAACTGATAGAACATTTGATATTCTTGAGAAATAGCACCTTGAGCATTAGTAGCTGCTTGATTTGCTAATTGTTTATCATCACGGTTTAAGACTTTACGTTTAAACCAAGCAACAAATCCTTTTTGAGGAGCAGCTAACTCCGCTTGAACAACTGGATTGTCCCAATTTGTTTCAATAGCTACACGTTCAATAAGAGTACGAATTGGTGAATTTTGTGGCTCACCTAATACATCAATATTTTTAACTTGCTGAGCAAACTGAGTTGCTTTTGCATAGTGAATACCACTTAAGAATTTTCTCCACTCTGCAATATATTCTTGTTTATACAATGCAGTAAGCTGCTTTCTAATTTGCTCTGGACTACCCGAGAAAGTTAAGTCATCAGATTGACGGCTATTAAGCACCCAGTCTTTACTATCTGTAGGCTTATCTGCTGCTTCCTCAATGGCTTTTTCTACATAGTCATTCCAAGCTTTTTGAGTAAATACACCTGGTAATGCATAGCTGCCCAATACAACATTTTTATTTGCCTCACCAACAATTTGACTTACTGTCAAAGCTGGGAAGCGAACAGCAGCACGCATTTTAATTTCGTTATAAACACGGTCACGTGCTGGCATACCTCTAATCACAGAGAGCAAGACTTGACGTGTCTGATCAACTAATTGAGAGTCAGCATCCAAAATTGGGAACTGCTTGTCATTTGCTAATGTCATTGCATACGACAAAATCTGTTCAGCTTCCTGAATCATATCTGCACGTGGCATTTGCCCTTTATTAGCATCCAGCCATGAACGCCAGAAACGCGTTACCTGATCGCTTAAGTGACTTGCATCCATATACTGTGGATTACTCATCATTAAATATGCTTTTAATGCATTATAAGCATCTTGTGGATTGGTATCTGACGGCTCTAAATATTGCTGAGTTTGAGCAGTTTGCTTAATCTCAACGTTGGTATGATTTGCTTTTAAAGTCGCTTCGTTATTTTTTACACGTTGCAAATACTGAGCAATATTTTGCTGAGTAGGTGTTAAAACAATTTGTTTAACGCCTTTTAAATATTCAGCTTTTAATTTTTCACGTAACTCATTGCCTTGATATAAACCAAAACTAAATTTTAGAGGTCTATTTTCATCAAACTCGTCTAATTGCTGTAGACGTCTTTGTAAAATCAGTAGGGCTTCCAATTGAGTTGATAATTGTTGGCTTGAACCCTTCTCTAACTGAACAACTTTATTTAAATCAGCTTGAACTTCAGAAATAAGCTGTTGGTTATTGCGATACGACCAAACCCATACACCCAGAATAATTGAAACACCCGCTAAAGCACCGATAAATGCAATGTAGCGTTGACGTTTTCTGCTTGTATTAACATGCTGTTTAACTAAATCTTTATCTTTTAAAATGACTTCTGAAAATAGGCCTTTTAAGAAATAACCATGGTTAGGTGTTGTTTTTAATTGATCTCTTACTTCATTTTGTGCAATTTGAGAAAGCTGAAATTCTTGTGCAATTTGCTCAGTCATTGGACTTTCTATTACACCTTCTTGCAAGGCACTTGTGAAATAGAAACCACGGAAAACTGGCTGGAACTGGTAAGGATTGTCTTCAAATAGTGTAGCAATAAAACTTTTGAGTGCAGGTTTTAATGTTTTAAATTCTAATGGAAAAGTCATCACACTCGGTGAGATATTTTGAGAATGTCGACGACTAAGGTGAGTCGAACTTACCCCTTTTAAGCCGTCATAAAGAATAGTGTAATGTTTCTCAAAAAGATCTACCGCATTATGAGAAGAGTTTTGCTCATATGGTAATGTTGCACCCCATGCCTGATTATATTCTTGTACTTCATAGAATTCGAAAAACTCGGTAAAACCCGCAATCAAATCCATTTTTGAAAAGACTAAATAAACAGGTACTACAACTTCTAAACGTTCAGTTAAATCTTGAATACGAGCACGTAAATTTTTAGCGAGCTTCAATGAATGTTCAGGGCTTTGGCTCACCAGCTCAGCAATACTTACAATAAGAATTAACCCATTTACCGGAGCTTTAGAACGGTTTTTCTTTAATATATTTAAAAAACCTAACCACTCTGAATGATCTTCGCTATATACCGAATAACGACCAGCCGTATCTAATAAAATACCCTCTGTAGAAAAGAACCAGTCACAATTACGGGTACCACTTAAACCAGCCGAAACCATTTTTTGATGGGTTTCTTCAAAAGGGAACTTTAAACCAGAATTATAGATCGCAGAACTTTTACCAGCGGCTGGGTTACCAATAACCATATACCACGGCAATTCATATAGTGCTGCATTACCCTTCTTATCGCCTAATTTTGACTTACGAATCAATTGAATAGATTCTTTCATTTGTTGGCTGATAAGTTGCAGCTCTTCTTTATCTTTATTTTTGCCGTACTCTGCTTGAGTATCTTTTTCAATCGCTTCAGCAAGCTCTTCACCTTGAACCGCATGCTTCTTGCGCTGAATTAGCCAATAAATTCCATAAACGATGAGCCCTAAAGCATATGCAGATGCTAAAGCCCAAAATATATGGCGAGGAATTGAAGTATAGGAAGACATCAATGCCACGAACAATGACAAGGCGATAATTGCTTTAGGATTCGTGATGTACTGCCACAAGTAGCCTAAAATTGTATGCATTCTATTCTCGTTCTAAGTTCAAAGTTTAAATTAGCTATTCAACACCATCGCATCATCTTCTGAATTTTCAGTGACACTCTGCACAAAGGTATGTGCTGACACCGTATTTTCTCCAAAGACAAAAGGAACGATATGTTCAGGAAAATGCATACTGAGCATAAAGCCATAAATATCAACTAAATGCTGGGTATGCCCCAATGAAGATTTCACATAAATAAAGTGATGTGGTTCAACAGAAGTTTGTGTAAATTGCTGCTGCAAATGCTTCGCTGCTTTTATATCTGTCTGGTCTGAAAGAATAAGTACATATGGCTCTTCCCCTGCGTACTGCGGTAATTCATTTAAGTTCAGCGTATTAAGAACTTTTGCTGTTTTTTCTTGACCAATCACAATTTTTAAATTTTTAGCTGGTTCAAGTTCTTCAATTTTTAAAGAGGGATCTGCAATAAGGCAGCTTGCCGCGAACTCCGCCGGAATATAGTCCTTAACCATCCAAGACTTTTCATCAATCAGGTCTTGATCTATTTCTGAATCAACAGCAAGCACGAGAAAAACTTCATGCTCTTTCTTTTGAATACGTTTTAATAAATGAATAAATTCTTGATAAGCTACACGCTCTCCCAAAAAGTGATATTCGATATGAACTTTTTGGGAAATAATGCCAACTTCAGTAAAGAATTCTAAAATCAAATCATTACTTTGCTCATCATTCCATATATGCAATAAATCCTCTGGAAGAAGAATGTGTAAATTCAGTCGATTTAAACGATGTACTTCAACTACAGGTGTTTCTGTATCTTCATATTCAGAATTTGGGTCAACCCATGCAGGATGCATGTGATATTCACGGATCTGATGAGATTCATAAAATAAAATTGAACGCTTTAAATGTTCAGCCAAGTGATACAAATTCTCTATGTTTTGTTCTAATTGCTGTCTTATTAAAGACATAATACGAACTTGTCTTGGTGAAGCTGCGTATTGAAAATCCTCTTCACTCGACTCAGCTAAATCTTTAATTCGATAAGATAAAAGAGGCAATCCATAAGAATTTAACAACTCATCATCAAGTTCTGGGCTTTTGAAATCTTGTATTTCTTCAATAATCGTTTCATTCTCACCTAACGCATGTATAGCGAAAGCAGAGTAAATATGAAAATCTAGCTGTTCTAAAGGCTGATCAGGTGTAGTCTGTTGTTTTTGACTATCATCATCTTGACTTTGATTTGCAGCTTTCTCTTTCTTTTCTTTATAACTTTTATAAGCGCTATAAATCAGCCAAGGCGATAAAATCGCCAGTGTAATGATTGCCGGTAACAAAAGAAAATAAAGGAAAAAATCCCCTTTATCAGGGTTATATTGAACATCACGCCAGTAGAAAATAATCAATCCACTAACAATTGTAAAAATAGCGATGAATGAGAGTAATATTTTTTTAATCATATTTGCTCTCCAATAAGGCTATAACATGTTTCATAGCTATGTGTGCTAGGCTTGCGAGATATTAAAAAAGCACCTTGCCCTAAGCCACTTTCTTGGCTTTGAGTTAGGCGAACAGGTTGTATTTCCGACTCATCCAGTATCAATCTTAAATCGATTGATAGAGTCGGACTGCACCATGTTTCTACGATTTTTTTGAGCTTTAAACTAAGCTCTTGATGAGGTAAAAACTTTAAATATTGCTGGCGCTTAAGCGGACCAATCTGAATCTCAATTTTTCCATCAATTTGTTGAATCGTTTCTCCACAAAACGTATTTATACCAAGTAAGCTAGGCTGGCTTCCGCCCAAAGTTGTTAACTGATCACTTGCCAACTTAAATGATTCTTGTATGAACTCTTTAATTGTAATTTCATGCTTAAATATACAACTCAACATTGTTTTCAAAGCATGAACGGTATTATTTTGCCCCTGCATTAAGCCTGAAAATTCGGCAAAATATTCATCTAAATCTTGTTGTTGATGTTGTGATCGGACATAACCATTTAAAGCATGCAGAATATCCAAATAATCATTTTTATTTTCTATTTCATATCGCACAGGCAAGTGATAAGTAATACTTGACTCTACATACTGACTCGTTAACTTATGATTAAATAAACTCAAAAACTCTTTAGTTTCGGCTCGTTGCTGCCGTGGAGCCTGCTTAATTTTATTTGTATAGGTATAAGGTAATGCACCTTGTATACCGGTAAGGCCAACGATCAAGTTTGTTAAATGAACACGCTCATCTACTAATTCTAAACTTTCAATTTCAGTGGCTGGAAAGTTTAAATTAAATGAGGTCTCAAACTTAAAATGATCAGTCCACAACGAAGAAGCATCATTAGCTGGGCTATGACGCAATAACCGTGTTGCTTGAATAAATTCAAAAGATTTAGGGCGTTGAAATAACTCAGCCGTTATAGAAGAGTCTTGCCACCAACGTTCTGACTGCATTGGTATAACTCCTGCTGAGATGAATAATCCTTAACCACCAAATCAACAAAACTATTAATTTGAACCTTTAAATTAAAAACACGACTTAATAGTTGACTAAAAATATATAAGCTATGCCCTCTAAACACTGATGAATCAATTTGTAATTCAGCTTTTACCCCTCTCACAAACATTGGAAATGGTTTGCCATCTACAAGTTTATGGGTAAGTGAAAATTCTAATTTTTTAATTGATTCAATAATTAAATAATTTTCTTTTGACTGCGGTAAGTTATATAAAGCCAACAGCTCTTTAACATGAGAAACAGCATCCCCTTTCATAAGCGCTAAGCTATTTAATGAAAGATGCGAAATCACACGCCATTGCTCACTTTGGCCTTGTTCAAACTTATAAGGCTTTGTTGGCCGCTTTAAGACAATGGCACGTCTCGCCAAGCTACTATCGTTTAAATTTAATACGTTATTAGACTGACCCAGCGCTTCATGAGGCAAGTCACGGTTTGAACATAATAGTTTGGTGCTAATAAAATCTGAACGTGTTGAAAATGGATTTAGATTTTTAGAAATAATGGAATAGCCCATTTCAACAAAATTAGACTGTAACTTTTGATAATTCACTGAGTAAAAAAAACGAGCTGTATCATTATGATAATGGCTCATCGCAAAAAAAGGTAAAACAGGAACATAGCTTTCTTCCTGATTTGTTTTTTCACGCACCATATTCATCTCAAGTATTGAATATACTTGATAAAATTCAGGATGATGAGCATCTGTAACGAGTGGATATTCGAGTTGCTTATGTACTATTTTTTGAGGTTCCGCATATTTTTCAAATAAGTTGATTACTGGGGTAGTAAACAATTTAAAGTTTGCAATATTTAGCTCAGAATAGTTTCTAACAACGGCTTGATCATTCAAATTTAATTTAAAATGAATTAAAAGCTCAAATTCGGATACTTGCTGAGGTACAGCCTTTAAGAAATCTAAATCAAGTTTAAGATAGCTAAACTTTTCTGGGAAACAAAAATATTCCATCAACAAACGATAAGCATGATGCGTATGTTGATCGAGAGGTAATAAACTTTCTTGTTCAGAAAAACCTATTAATTCGAATGGATTCTTACCCAACTCTACAATCGTTTGACCATGTTTAACCGCAAAACTGGTCCCTTTTTTGAAAATACTATCAAGTACTTGTAAAGGAAAATTAGAGATAGCATCTAAATAAATAGGAAGCTTCTCATGAATTAAGCATGCATGAGCACTATTAAAAATTTCAAATTTAAGGCTCAACGTTGCATTTTGGTTTAAGTGCATATGTGCACTAGGTGTAGTTTTAAAATCTAAACCACTTAAATGAATAGGTAGCAATTTAACATCTTGAGTTGTATTAAACTCACACTGTACCCCTTTGAAACTACGAGATTTTAAAACCGTATGATCAGGTACAAGATGAGGTTCTGTAAGCTGTTTAATTTTATTAATATCTTCAAAGCTAACAACTGAACAAGCAGGAAAATGACGCAAGTATTGAGGAAACATCACCTCAAATAAAGAACGAGTAAAAACATCATAACTGTCTGTAAGTTTTTTATCGATTCGAGCGGCAATCAGCGAAAAAGCCTGAATCAGACGTTCAATATGCGGGTCATCAATTTGCTCTTGATTTAAAGATAAGCGCTGAGCAATTTTTGGATATTTTTGGGCAAATTCTCGAGATTGCTGACCAAATTCTTGTAATTGTTTTTCATAAAACGGTAAAAGCTCTTCTATCACAACACACCCACTACGCTTAAGTTCTCGCTGAAATTACATACTGCTGCGTTGTTGGTTTTAACAATGCATCAAATACAACAGGTTCATATAGAGGGTGAATATTTAGATAAGCCTGAATACTTAAACATAATGCGCCCATATTATGTCCATCTAACAACATCTCTACCCGTATTTGTCTTAGCCGAGGTTCATGAGCTGCTATTGATTGCTCAATGGATTGACAGATTTTATCTCGATCCAGAGGATTGGCTGTAGAGAGCCCTACAAAATCAATAATCCCAAACTGAAGTATCGATTTCTTTACAAGTGGATAGTCATCAACTACATGATCTAACTTTGCTACCCGACTATTGAGCAAGTCTTCTAAATCGTTTGCTACAGATTCTCTTAATTGCTGAATAGAAAGACCTTTTGCATAATCTTCACTTTCTGGAATTAAGCGATCAAATAAAGTTGAACGAAATCCGTATGGATAAAGCCGATCTAAGTTCATTCGAGTTCACAACAAAGCATATTTAGAGACAGCAGAGGCTAACTTTATGTCAGCCTCCACCAAATATTCACTTAAATAATTAAGCTGCGTAAGAAGCTGTATTATTAGAAAGTGACCATTTCTTAGTAACAGCACCTTTAGCAGTACCGTTAATATCTTGTTGGTTATAAGTCCACTCAACAGCAGCATATTTCAAGCCAAATGCTTCTGTAGGAACGCCTTCTTCGTTAACGGTTGGAGTCACGCTAGAAACTAGAACGTGCTTCAATTTGATTTGTAAGTACTTGATACGTTTATCGCCATTTGCACGATAAAAGTCGATTTGTACTTCATCAAATGTATAACCAGCTGAACATGCTTCCCATAGTTTCGGGCTAGTAGCATCTAAGTCTTTCACGAAAACCATGTCAGAATGTTCAACACGTTCAGCAGTGTGGCCACCTACGCTACTTGAAGTAGCAGATTTAGGTTGACGAATGTTATGAGACCAAGAGTTAACTTCTAACCAACCTTTGTGCTCAGAATCACGAGATTCTCCATCAACTTTATATTTACCGCGAAACTCAACGTATATATCTTTCATTTAGAACTTTCCTATTTTTAATTTAAAGTTATTCTTTAGCTGACCTTGATTAATTTGAGGACTGAGGTAACTCAGTGACAAGTCGTAAAGAAACCGACAACTCATCCAGCTGGAAATGTGGTCGCAAGAAAACCACAGATTTGTAGTGACCTGGTTGAGCAGGATCTTCTACAACTTTTACAGACGCTTCACGCAATGGGTATTGAGCTTTTGCTTCTTGAGAAGCACCGTCATCAAGTAATACATACTGTGACAACCACTCGTTTAAAAATGCTTCTACATTACCAGCAGAAGCAAAACTACCCACTTTATCTCGCATCATTGCTTTTAAGTAATGTGCAATACGTGAAACAGCCATGATGTACTGAATTTGACTTGATAAAGCCGAGTTTGCATTGGCAGTATCGTTGTCATATTTTTTAGGTTTTTGAGTTGATTGCGCACCAAAGAAAGCTGCGTAATCTGTATTTTTACAATGTACTAACGGAATAAAGCCTAGATCGCTTAGCTCTTTTTCACGACGATCTGTAATTGCGATTTCAGTTGGACACTTAAATACGACTTCACCATCTTGTGTTTTAAATGTATGGACTGGCAAACCTTCGACCAAACCACCACCTTCAACACCACGAATAGCGGCACACCAACCATGCATATCAAATGCATTTGTTAAACGAGTACCAAAAGCATAAGCTGCGTTCATCCACAAATATTCATTGTGGTTTTCACCAGAAACATCTTCAATAAAATTAAAGCCTTCTGTCGCAGTACCTTCTTTTGGATGATATGGAAGACGACCTAAAACATGCGGCAACGTCAATGCAACATAACGTGAATCTTCACTATCACGGAATGAACGCCATTGTACATATTCAGCCGTTTCAAAGATTTTTGAAACATCTCTAGGACGATCAATATCTGTAAATGACTCAAGGCCTAAAATGCTTGGGCTAGCTGCTGAAACAAATGGCGCATGCGCTGCTGCTGCAACATGAGAAATTTGTTCAAGCAAATACATGTCAGATGGTGTACGGTCAAACTCAAAATCACCAATTAATGCTGAGTATGGTGCACCACCAAAAGAGCCGTACTCTTCTTCATAAATTTTCTTAAATAAAGTGCTTTGATCGAAGTCTGTAGCACCCTGAAAATCTTTTACCAACTCTTTCTTTGTCGTATTTAACATACGAATTTTAATGAGCGGATTTGAAGGTGTTTCTTGACAGAAGTAATAAAGACCACGCCACGTTGATTCAATTTTTTGAAATTGCTCATTGTGCATAATCTGGCTTAACTGGCTTGAAATTAGCGCATCAATTTCTGCAATACGCTTATCAATTGATAAAGTCATATTTTCAGAAACAGTAATGGTTCCAGCCATTACTTCTTTAGCAAGTTCACCAATTAAACTTTTAGCACGTGAATGTTCTTCGTCATTTCGTGCAATACGACTTTGCTCAACAATCGAATCTAAAAGATTAACTTCTTCATTTTCAGCAAGTGGCATCGCTGCTGATTGAGTATTATTCATGGTCAGCCTCCGCACTTAATTTACGGATCTGATCAGTATTTTTAAGAACTTCATCAAGCAAATCTTCTAAACGTTCACTGTTAGAAATTTTGTTTCTTAAATCAGTTAAACGTTCACGCGCTTCAACGAGTTTCTTTAATGGATCAACTTGCTGAACAACATTTTCTGGACGAAAATCTTCCATTGACTTAAATGTTAAATCAACGGCCATTCGTCCACCCTCTTCAGTTAGCGTATTATCTACCTGAAAAGCAGCTCTTGGAGACAACGACTCCATTACTTCATCGATATTATCTAAATCTACATTAATAAATTTTTTATCTTTTAACTTTGTACGTTCAAGCTCAGATGCTGCAGAAAAGTCACCCATCACACCAACAACAAACGGGAGTTCTTTTGCTTCTTTTGCATCACCAATTTCAACATCGTAAGTAAGCTGAACACGAGGAGGTCGAATTCGTTGAAGCTTCTTTTGTACGCTTTCTCTTTTAGCCATAAGGTTCTATCCCAGATTATTTAGTTAAAGGGTCAAAAGGCGAACTTTTTGATTTACTAACACTCGCAACAGGCGCTGTTTTTGGTTTAACCGCAGGTGTTTTTACTGGAGTTACTGTATGTTTAGTTGTCGTTCGAGGAGTAGAAACTCGATTACGTACTACATTTTGTTTTCTATAACTTCGTTTTTCATTATCAGCCGAACCACCTTCAGAGCTCGCTTTGAAATTCGATGGATCAGGTGCAGGCATTGCTGTATGAATATTTTCAATTAATTGCTTTGCAGGAGGATATGTTACGTCATTCGTTAAATATCGCATTTCCTGACCACGCATTTGTTGCAAAGAATTATTTGCAATGCTTACGCCAGATAAAAACAATACATCTGTTAATAACGAACCACGAACGTTTTGACTCTGTAATTGACTAGCTAAATTTAACGCTTTAACTGGCTGGTTAGTCTGATAAAACCGCATCGCTGCTTTAGCTAATAAATCATTCTTTTGAGTAGAATTATCTGTATCGCATACTTGTTTAAAAAGACTTAACAACTCTGGATCAGTTTGACCTTCAATTATAGGGTTTTTCTTAATACAGCTTTTCTTTAGTTTTATAGGTTCTAATTCTGCAGCTTGTGCACAAGATAAACCAACATAGTTACCAATTAAAAAAAGTATCAAAACACTTTGCTTTAACACAACTTTCATTCCTCTATCTTCTTATTTAATCAAGGTTTTACTGAAAAATTAACATTTTATAAATATCAAAAAATCAGGCTTAAACCTTATATTCAAAAAATTTGAACGCAGTTTATCATATAATTAAACATATTTTATATAAAATTCATATCAAACTAAACTAAAAGTAAATAGTTTAGATGCTTATAAAATATAGCTTAATAAAGTTTTTCTAACAAAAAAATAATAATGTTATTTTTTGTAAATAAAAATAAGTTATTGATACATATGAAATTTTATAGAAATTAAAATTTCAAAAAAATTTATTTTAAATATAGCTTTTTATATCTTATGAAACAATTTCTTAAGAATAATTAATCTTAGATGACATTAAAGTTAATTCTATTTGGTTAGTAACAACTCAAGCTTAGTTAACAAAAATTCAGCCCTTACCTAAAGCTAATAAATTTGTCAAGACTAATCTGTCTACCTGTCATATTTTTTTAAAATTAATTTAATTCTTCCCTAGCACTAAAAAACATACTCTCCGTACGCGACCATATTTTTCTATAGTTTTTTGCTTGAAACATGGTTTTTTTATAAAAATTACAAATTATTATTTTGATGAATGTAATGGCTCAAGCTAAGAGAATTTTATTCGATCTATGTTTTATTTTCTCAGAAATTATGATTCGTAGCCTTCTGGCTCATATGCCTTACTCTTTTATTTACTGATATTAATACTGCCACCAGTATTCTAAGTGTACTGTCCATTTGTGTAGGCATAGATATACTTAATATTATTTAATCACAATACTTTTGAGCTGATGAGCAATATGGCTACGTTTTAACTTACGCTAATGCCTCTAATATTTTAATTTGCACATTAATCTTGGATTTAATATTAAAAAATCTACTTATTTTTGTTGGTCTATACAACAAATATGTTGCGCTCTGGAATATTAATCGACAAGTTTCATTTAGTGTCGGTACTGTTGTTCTCATTTCGATATATAACTTGATGTCTGGCTCAAGCGATCTACTCCGCTATCAACATACTTTTTTAATTGCAGCTTTACTCTGCTTACTTTCACTCATTCCCGTTTTAAAGGAAAAAACCCATGTCTAAACAAATGGATCAAGCCATTCAAAGTGTCATTGACCTACATGTTTTAATAGAAAATGTATTTACAGGAAAAAATGCAGAGCAAAGACTGAGCCCACTTTTAGATAGCTTTGATCAGAATTTTAAGATGGTAACAGTTCAAGGTCACAGCATTGGTTTCGCCGAAGTGCATAGTTTATTTAACCAAAATATTGGGAAGAAACCTTCTTTAAAAATCGACATTCTTAAGAGTACAGCTTTATACGAATTTGAAAATTATTGTTGGGTGCAATATCAGGAACATCAACAAACTGATGAAACCGAAACATTACGCACTTCGACAGCCTGCATTAAAGTAGAAGGCGAAAAATGTCATTGGGTTTATTTACATGAAACTTTAGTTCCCTCGTCTTCTTAACTCATCTAGAGCTCCTTAAAGATGGCACCTATTTTGCTTAACAATATTACGTTTTATGAAAATCGTAATACTAATCAAAATGGGGAGCTCTCGATATGGATTATGTTGCAAAGGAATTTACTCGAAAGAACAAGCTGATTCTCAGTATTTGTTCTTTCGTGATTCCAATATGTCTTTGGTGTGCAATCAGTTATTTACCTTTTGTTTGGCATCCTCAAGTACAAATCACGAGTTCGGGAAGTGTTCCTTACCTACAAGTAGGAAGTCGCGTTGATAAAAATGTGTTCTATCTCGAAGCACAAAATGCAGTCAATCGAAATTCTGCACCACCACAAGGTATTTTGGTCAATCCGATTTATTTACCAGCTCCCCATGAGGTCGCTAAAGCTTTGGTCACCGCATTTACCACGCCACCTGAACAACCTGATTCACCGTGGTTTCATCAAAGTTTATGGCACAGTATTAAACTGGTTTTTTCAGCTTTTTTTATCTCTTCATTGATTGGGATTCCACTGGGTATTTTGTGTGGTTTTTCTAAGCGTATATCCTTATTGACGGAACCTTTTGTCGAGTTTTTCCGTTACTTACCCGCACCTGCCTTTGGGGCGCTTGCAGTAGCAATTTTAGGGATTAATGACGCGCCTAAAATTGCGATTATTGTGATTGGTACACTTTTTCAGCAAATTCTCATTATTGCCAATACCACACGAATGGTAGATCGAAGCTTAATTGAAGCTGGCTATACGCTTGGCACCAATAAGCTCAAAAGTTTATTTCACGTGGTGATTCCTGCTGCCTTACCTGATATTTATCGCGACTTACGTGTGCTATTGGGCTGGGCTTGGACCTACTTAATTGTTTCAGAGTTGATTGGTACGACCTCGGGTATTACGTGGTTTATTACCCAACAGGCTCGCTATCAGAACTTTGACAATGTTTATGCGGCAATTTTGATTATTGGGGTGATTGGTCTGGTCTGTGACTGGTTATTAATGAAGTTAGGTGAGCGGATGTTCACTTGGAAAGTAGGAGCAAAATAATGAACGATTCAACATTTAACGCACATGAATACTTTCAAAAAATTTATGAACGTCCTGTGATTTTAGAAGCCAAACAACTGAGCCAAGTCTTTAAGCATGGTCACAACGAACGCACTGTTTTAAATAAGCTCGATTTAAAAATTCATAAAAGAGAGTTTATTTGTGTGATTGGCCCTTCTGGCTGCGGTAAATCGACACTAAGCCGTGTTATCGCAGGTTTAGACCCATACCATAGTGGAGAAGTTTTAATAGACGGCGAATGCATTACGGGTCCATGTCCTGAACGCGGTATGGTGTTTCAGGGCTATACCCTTTTCCCGTGGAAAACTGTAAAAGAAAACGTGATGTTTGGTCCGCAAATGCGCGGCGCTAGTCAAATGACAGCAGAAGCTCAAGCACGTGAATGGATCAATATTATTGGTTTAGAAAAATATGAAAATCAGTATCCACACCAACTTTCTGGTGGCATGAAACAGCGTGTTGCGATTGCTAGAGCTTTGGTTAATCAACCTAAAATTTTACTCATGGATGAACCTTTTGGTGCACTCGACCCGCACACCCGTCAAAAAATGCAAAAGCACTTAATGGACTTATGGCAAAACATTGATATCACCATTATTTTTGTGACCCATGACATGGATGAGGCCATTTTACTGGCAGACCGAATTGTGGCACTCAAAGCCAACCCAGGTGAAATTAAGGAAATTATTGAAGTTAATTTGCCGCGTCCACGCTCACTCGACTTAATGACCACACCTGAATTTAAACAACTCCGTTCATGGGTTGATTATCTAGTTCATGCTGAAGAAGATGAGCTTGACCCTGCTTTACAAGACTTACCAAAAATTCCACGTATGACTCAGGTCAGTACAGAAAAATAAGAAACACATGAAAAAGCCCAAGTTAAACTTGGGCTTTTTAATTTACTGGGCTTATTTGAGCTGTTCTATGAGTGTCGGATAAATCAGCCCATCTACATTTTGTTCGGTTTTATAAATACCATTTTCGACGTTAAATTTATTGACGTGATAGGTCGAACCATAAATCGAGTCAAAGCCTTGAGATTTAGCAAATACTTTTTTATTGGCATTGATATCTAATAAATGCGTACCGCTAACCATCAACTCATATTGTTTTGGGTCAACTCCTGAACGATTTGCCATAATTTTGACTGCATCGGCATGGGTTGCAGGGTCATTAATATATTTAACTGTTTTATCCCACACTTGAATAATTTTTTTCCATTCCTCTTGATGAGCCGTTAAATGGCTCGTGTTGACGGTCAAGGTGTCATAAATTAAACCCGGCTTGTCTTTAGAGGTATAGATAATTTTAGAGCCTGCCACTGCTTTTAATGCCTGGCCTGCAACAGGTTGCCAAACAGCGATTGCAGAAATATCGGGGCTATTAAACACTTGAGGTAATTGGTTCGTCGCTGAATTTACCAACTTCACGTCATCAGCTTTAATGTTATGGTCGATTAAAGCTGTCGCTAGTAAAAGATGATCAACCAAACCTTTTTCGACGCCGATCGATTTTCCTTTTAAGTCTTGAATGGTGTTAATGCCCTCTTTTGCAATAATGACATCATTGCCCGCAGAATAATCTGTTGCCATGATCATCATGCCTTGCGTACCGCCAGAAGCAGTTACCAAGTTATCGCCATTGGTGACCAACACAGCATCGAGCTGATTTGCGGAAAAGGCTGAAAGCGAAGCCGAATAATCAAACCATTTAAACTCTACATTTAAGCCTGCTTCTTTTAACCAGTCTTTTTCAATAGCCACTTGCCAAGCCACCCAGCCCGGCCAATCACTATATCCAATGGTAATTGGTTTTGTATTTGTGGATGCCTGAGCGTCTTGTTTGGCTTCGGGCACTTTAGCGGTATTGTCACACCCACCCAATACAACTGCCGATAAAATAGATACGGATAACAACGCTTTTTTAATCATATAGAAACTTCCCCAACATTTTTACTAACAACACTTTGAGCGGTTTGATTGAGTGACTGTATATAAGCTCGCCAGCCTCCAAAATGGCTAATATCGGTTGCATCTTGAATGGCATACGCTTCACAAATAAAGCCTTTGACCCATGTGCTATCTTTTAATTTCAGGTTCCCAATGCCAAGAGGTGCAGGTACTTCAGCCACAATGGCTCCAAAATTTGCTAAAGGAACATCCCACACTTCGACTTCAATTGATGTCCCTGCTACATCACATTGCAGCCCCGGCTTTGGTGGCGTGGTATTTTTCAAGGTAAAGAGTTTATAAGTGTCTGCTGTCTTGGTTTTCTTGAGCAAAGTGGCATTACGGCTAGTGAGCTGAAAATTAAGTGGCATGCCTGTTAAGTGTGCTCCCACTACAGCAAGCTGCACTGAATGATTCGAGTGGATGTTTATACTTTTTTGATAATGTTGAGCTGATTTACCTAAACTCAGTGATGTTTCGGCTTGCCAAAGCTGCGCAAAATTAGCGAGTGCCTGATCGTGCCAAGCTGGTGCAATAAAGGTTACGCCACTTGGTAGGTCGTCTTCACGAAGTACATTAGGTAAAGCTAAAGCTGAAAGATCGGCAAAATTGACAAAGTTGGTATAAGCCCCCATGTGCACATTTTTAGTCAATGGGTCGGCTTCAACTTCGGCAATGGTGTAAATGGTTGGCGCTGTCGGAACCATCAATGCATCAAATGGCTGTAACGCCAAATTAATTTTTCGAGCCAAAGCGGCACGGTTATATTCGGCTTGAAGTGCATCTGTTGCCTTGAATTTATCTGCCTGCGCAATAATTTGAGTAATGACTGGATGAGCCTTTTCACGTGTTGTCATGCGTTCAACGGCGACTGTTCTTTCCGCTACCCAAGCATCGTTATACAGTGCAGCAGCAAGCTCATTAAAGGCGCTGAAATCAATACTCTCAACTTCATAGCCCAGTTTTTTTATGCGCTCAATTGCAACTAAAAAGGCTTTTTCAGATTCCAGATCGCCATAAAACTCAAGCTGAGCTGGAATAGCTATTTTCCGTTTAGAAAATTGAGTCGGTACATTGGCTGGATGTGCTCGTGAATATTCATCTGTTTCATCGTAACCCTGCATTAAATTGGCAATGGTCCACGCATCATCAATATGTAGCGCAAAAATAGAAATGACATCAATGGTCCGACATGCTGGAATTAAACCTGTGGTAGAAAACCAGCCCTTTGTTGGTTTTAGGCCCACAATATTGTTATGGCCCGCAGGAACACGCCCTGACCCTGCCGTATCTGTTCCCAAGCTAAAAGGCACAATGCCGTTGGCAACCACCACTGACGAACCAGAACTTGAACCACCGCTGATATATTCAGGGTTAAAACTATTTTTTACTGCGCCATAGGGAGAACGAATGCCAACCAACCCCGTTGCAAACTGATCTAGATTAGTTTTACCAACCACAATCGCCCCTGCTTTTTTTAGTTTGGCAACTACAGTAGCATCTTGAGTCGCTAAATATTCAACTTCTTTACAGGCAGCAGTGGTGTGAAAGCCAGCAACATCAATGTTGTCTTTAACTGCAAATGGCACACCGTACAGAGGTAAGTCAGCAATATTCTGGTCGTTTAAAACATCAATTTGTGCCTGAACCTGGTTATTCGAAGCAATTTCAATCCATGCATGATCATCATTTTTAATTTCTGCAACATAGCCAATCAAATCTTTAAGATGGATTTGCCCATTTTGATATGCTGTTTTCCAGTCTTGGATGGTCCATAAATTTTTCAACACGCTACTCCTCATTTAGTCATTTTGCTGTATAGGCGGCATGACGGCATCCATCAGTTCTAGATGTCCTTTGATTACCCCTTTCAGCACAATAAATTGCTGGCTAATTTGTCTAAGCTCAGAACTCGCGCCCTGCATTAACATGACTTGCAATATCTTTTGTTGGTCGAGCTGAATATGAAGTGAACTAATCACCTGTGCTAAAAACTGTTGTTGTAAATCGACCAATTGATTACGTAAGGTCATTTGGCTCGCGTCGTAAAGTAGCGTTAATGTGCCCACCATGACTTCATTGGCCTGTGCTTGCTCTGCAATTAAGTGTTTATTAATCATGTCGACAATAGCTTGCGAGCGACTTTCATAGTTCTGCTCGACAATTTTTTGGTCGAGTGCGTTAAGTGTCGTTTCAGGTACGGTAATACTGATTCGAGCCAACTTTTGTTTTGCCACAGTCTTATCCTTTTGTTTTAGGCGGCTGATTGTTTTGCTTGATATATACGCCTGCACGTACGCTGAGCAATTCGACTAAAAAGGCTTTTAAAGTTGGCTTTGGTTGAACCACAGGTTTTACATCGTTCATATCGCACCTCTAGCTTGGTATTACCAAATTCAGTTTTTGTATTACTGATATGAGATGCAGAAAATGTGCCAATTTTTAAGCGGAGTTTTGATGGGCTTGACAGAGATTTGTGAGTGATTTTTGGGCAAGAAAAAGCCCCATGCACAGGGATGGGGCTTTAAATATTATCATTAGCTTTTAACGCAAATTAAACAGCAACAAAATTAGAGAAATCATTTGTTAATCCGTATATTTTTAACTTTGCTACTCAATAAATTATAGATTTCAACTTCTAAATCTTTTTGAAAGCTTCCAGATATAGAAACTTTGTTTAATTTATCTAAGTCTAAACTTTTAAAAAGTTCTAAATTTAGATTATATTTCAAGTCATTATTATTAATAATGAGTTCAAAATTTTCTAGTTCACTAATTTTTGAACTCATTATAAAATCAAGGGTCGTTTGGCTAATTGCCATAACATCGTTGCAGTCTTCAATACCTAAATCCACTTCTATAGACAATGATTTTAAATATTTGAAATTTAAAGGCTTTGTTAATTCAAATGCTCCATTAATCTCTAATATCTCTAAAGCGGGCATTTTCTCTATAATTTCTGTGATGTCACCTAAATTAGGATATATTCTGCACTCATTAACATAGAGTTCATCAAATCCATATTTGAACACTTTTAATTTAGGAAAGTATTTTTTACTTAAAGCTTTGCTAATTTCAGTAAAGTCATCAAAAAAACTCTTATTAAAATCAATATATTCATGCTGTAAACCTATCAACATAAATTCTAATTTTTCATTTAACTCTAATTCAATCATACGGTTAAGATAAGGATAAAATTTAGTAGAACAAAGTGAATAAATTGTTCTAGTTTTTTTGGGAAAGTCTGTTACCGTGAATTCATTATCAACCTCACTTAAAGGCAGTCCAAAGATACAAATGTCACCATGCATATATGGAATAGATAAATACTCAACATTGCCTGACTTATACATCCAAGAAACAGGAAAATCTTGTTTAATTAAAGTAGATTCATTACCATTCATTTTTAATAACTCTTTTTTAAATTGTGTGAAAATAAAAGAAATAAATGCCTCATTCACACGCTCATAGTCTAATCTATTCAATAATTTAATGTTTTTTAGTCTTATGCCTGATTAATCATCGTATGCGCCCATAGCGATAAAGACTCTAGAACAGGTTTAAAAGACTGGCCTAATTCAGTCATTTCATAGACCACTTTAATCGGTGCTTTTTCACCATAAACGGTTCGAGAAATTAAGCCACTTTGCTCTAATTGTTTAAGTTGAAGGCTTAAGGTCATTTCTGTGATGGTTGGCATTAATTGATTGATTTCATTAAAACGTTTTGGCCCATCTTTTAGATAATACAAAATAACGCCTTTCCATTTTCCACCCACCAAATCCATAGCCATACTGATATGACATGGATACGTTTTTCCATTCATGCTGATTTCACATTTATTTTCAGTATTTGCCATTTTTAACGCCACCTATCAACTTTGATAGTTATTGTACACCCATACTATAAAAATTATAGTGACTATGATTTTTATAGCTACAAGGCATTATTATGGCTTTACTTATTTTGGCCCATCCCTACTACGCTCAATCAATTGCAAATAAAACGATAGTGAATGAACTTATAAAAACCTATCCGGACCTTGAAGTACGAGATATTTTCCAGCTTTATCCGGACTATAAAATTGACGTGAGTGCTGAACAAGAAGCGTTATTACGCCATGACACCATCATCCTGCAATATCCAATGTTCTGGTTTAATATGCCGGCAATTTTAAAGTTATGGTTTGATGAAGTTTTTACTTATCAGTTTGCTTATGGCTCTCAAGGCGACAAATTGAAAGATAAAAAAGTCATTATTAGTATGACGGTCGGGCAAAAAGAAGCCGATATGGTAAACGACCGAGAAAACTTAATTGATAGCTTTTTGAAAGCGGTTCAATATTCAATTCAATATACGCAAATGCAATTAAGCAGCACATTCTTGCTTTATGAAGTTTCTCCGTTATCAGGTCATTCAGAGTCTGAAATTAAGTTAAAAGCGGTTGAACATGGTCATGAAGTATTAAAACATTTGACCGAAGCATAAGATAAAAAGAGAGCATCAATATCGATGCTCTCTTTTGGTTTAAGCTACTGGTGCCAAAGTAAATAGCACTTGTCCTGTTTTTACGGTTTGCCCTTTTTCAATGGTAATGGTTTCTACTTTCATGCGTTCAGGCGCAATAATTGGAATTTCAATTTTCATTGCCTCAATCACTGCAAGAGTTGCACCTTCTTCAACAATATCTCCTGATGCACATTCGATTTTCCAGATTGAACCCGGCATGTGCGATTCGACTGCACAGCCCCCTTCAGGAATAACCACGGTTTCACCTTCATCAACAGCATCTAGACTTTCAGAGATATATTCTTGCAAGCCCGCTTCATGCCAACGGCGACGTTCAGCCTCGAAATTGGCTTGTTGCATGTCTTTAAAGGCTTGAATGCTGTCTTGATGTGTTTTTAAAAATTCGTTGTATTCTTTTAGGTTGAGTACGCCATCTTCGATGCGAAGTTGTAGTCGGCCCGCCTTAAAGTCTTCACGCATTTGTAAAAGTTCAGCCTCAGAAACTTCATAAAACTTCACTTGGTCAAAAAAACGTAATAACCACGGTTTGCCTTCTTCGAAGTTGGCATTTTTACGGTAACGACTCCACATTTGAGTGGTACGGCCAACAAACTGATAGCCACCCGGCCCTTCCATGCCGTACACACACATATACGCCCCGCCAATGCCGACCGCATTTTCAGGTGTCCAAGTTCGTGCAGGGTTATATTTTGTGGTGACTAAACGTTGGCGTGGGTCCAGTGGTGTGGCAACGGGTGCACCTAAATACACATCGCCTAAACCCATCACCAAATAGTTCGCACTATAGACCACATCTTTAACTGCTTGCTTTGAAGCTAAGCCATTAATACGGCGTATAAACTCAACGTTATCTGGGCACCACGGCGCATCTGGACGAACAATTTGCGTGTAGCGTTCGGTAGCAAGCTGAGTTTGTGAATCTTCCCAAGCCAAAGGCAAATAGACAGTGCGTGAAGGCACCTGCATATTTTGAATATCGGGTAACTCGGCTTCTGCTTGCTGAAGTTTCTGTAGAAGCTCCAATTGATCGAGCTGGATTGAATCAAAATGAATTTGTAGTGAACGGATGCCCGGTGTTAAGTCGATAATGCCCTGAATGTTTTGATCTTTGACCCATTGCATGAGTGCATGAATACGGAAGCGTAAATTTAGATCAAGTACTAACTCACCATATTCCACCAACAAATAGCTATTTCCTGCTGGTCGATAGGTCACGCTTGGTAAGTCAGCTTTACCGTCTAAAGTAGCTAAAACGGCATCTTTTAAAGTATCGGGTTCTGCTTGAATAGCTGGGTTAAAATTGATCTGAGTTGTATCAGTCGCGGTTAAACTTTGATGATATTTTTGATCGAGTTCTTTTGCTTGCGCATAACTCACAGGTACAAATTTGACCTTATCACCTGCTTTAAGCTGCCCGATTTTCCAAAGCTCGGAATGAATGACTACCGCAGGGCAAACAAAGCCACCTAAGCTCGGACCATCCGGCCCCAAAATAATTGGCATGTCGCCCGTAAAATCAATTGCGCCAATGGCATAAGCATTGTCGTGAATATTGGAAGGATGTAAGCCTGCCTCGCCACCATCTTCACGTGCCCACTCAGGTTTTGGCCCTATTAAACGAATGCCTGTCCGGCTTGAGTTGTAGTGAATTTCGAACTCATTGGCAAAGAACGTATCAATATCTTGTTTGGTGAAAAAATCTGGTGCGCCATGTGGGCCATACATGACTGCAATTTCCCAGTTTTGGGTAAAGCTAGGAATTTGCGCTTGAGCTAAAGTTGTAGTCGATTGAGCGGAATGTTCAATAATTGGCAGCATATCGCCAATTAATAAATTACGGCCTGCGTGCCCACCAAACTGCCCCAAAGTAAAAGTTGCCTGTGATCCTAAATACTCAGGAACATCGAAACCACCTTTCACACCTATATAGCTACGGCAACCTGAACGGATAAGCCCACATTTTAAAACTTGGCCTTTTTTTACATTGATGGTTTGCCACATCGGCACAAGTTCGCCATCAAGTTTTGAAGGCATATCACCGCCTGTAATGACAATTTGGCTGTCGCAGTGAAACTTTAAAGTTGGCCCTTGCAAGGTACATTCAAGCCCTGCCGTATTTGGCTCATTGGCTAGAAGCTGGTTTGCCACAGTTAAACTGAGTGGATCGATCGCACCTGATGGCGGTACACCAACATCCCAATAACCTAGTCGACCTGTTACGTCTTGAATGGCAGTTTGAATACCAGACTGCAACACCTCAATTTTTTGAGTTTTCCATTCAAACGTATTTAAAAATCGAGTGGTTTGAGTACCTAAAGCAAACACATTGCAAGCAATAATGTTTTGCAAATATTCCAGATTGGTTTCAATGCCTGCGACTTGCGTGTTGGCAAGACTAGCACTCATTGCCTGTATGGCTTGGTCCCGTGTTGCAGCAGTCACAATGATTTTGGCAATCATTGGGTCATAAAAAGACGACACCGTTGAACCTGTTTCTACCCATGTTTCGACTCGGGCTTGCGGGTCAAATTTAACATGCGTGAGTAAGCCCGCACTTGGTTGGAACTGTTTAATTGGGTCTTCGGCATAAAGACGAACCTGAATGGAATGTCCAGTTGGCTCTAACTTTTCAGTCGGTGCTGACCAGTCACCACTTGCTAAGGTAACCATCCATTCGACTAAGTCGACACCAAATACTTGCTCGGTCACGCCGTGCTCGACTTGCAAACGCGTGTTGACCTCTAAGAAATAAAATTCTTGGGTTTCGGTGTCCATAACAAACTCAACCGTGCCTGCTGAGCGGTAATTCACCGACTGCATCAGTTGAATCGCAACTTTTTGAAGGTAATCGCGTTGCTGTTCATTTAGGTGTGGTGCGGGTGTTTCTTCAATCACTTTCTGATTACGGCGTTGCACCGAACAATCACGCTCACCCAACGCTAAAACTTGCCCTTTCCCATCACCAAAAATTTGTACTTCGATGTGGCGTGCGTGTTGTACAAATTTTTCTAAATACAACCCTGCATCTTTAAAATTGACCTGCGCCAAATAAGACACGGTTTGATAAGCATCTTTTAACTCGGTTTCGTTCCAGACCAGACGCATGCCAATACCACCACCGCCCGCGGTACTTTTCAGCATGACTGGATAACCAATACGAGCTGCCTCAAACAAGGCCTCGGCTTCATCGGCAAGTAATGAGCTACCCGGAAGTAAAGGCACATTGCTTTTAATAGCCAGCTCACGCGCGGTATGTTTTAAACCAAAATCGAGCATTTGGCTTGAAGTTGGCCCAATAAAAGCGATACCTTGGCTTTCGCACAAATCACAAAACTCGGCATTTTCAGACAAAAACCCATAACCAGGGTGAATGGCTTCAGCTCCCGACTGTTTTGCTACCTCAAGGATTTTTTCAATATTTAAATAGCTTTGATGCGCAGGTGCAGGACCAATTAGGAAAGCTTCATCGGCCAAAGTCACGTGTAAAGAATCACGGTCGGCTTCGGAGTAAACAGCCACCGAAGCGATCCCGAGTTTTTTAAGGGTGCGAATGACGCGACAGGCAATTGCACCGCGGTTAGCAATCAGAACTTTTTTAAACATGCTTACACCCCTTCCGCTTCACGGACAACCAGTTGAATTTTGGTTGGGTTGTAGGCATTACATGGGTTATTGAGCTGAGGACAATTGGAAATTAAAACAATCAAATCCATTTCCGCCCGAACTTCTACATATTTTCCCGGACCTGAAATTCCATCATCAAATTTAAGCTGTCCATCTGGTGTTACTGGCACATTCATAAAAAAGTTAATGTTTGGGCCAATATGACGAACATTTAGCCCATGCTTTTTTGCAATCGGGTGTTTTGCCAAGGCATACATAAAGTTGTTACGGCAACTATGCATAGGGTACGTTTCATGTGCATAGCGAACCGTATTACTCTCACATGAACAAGCCCCGCCAATGGTGTCATGGCGACCGCAGTTATCATCATGAATAACGGCAATTGGTCGGCCAAAGTTACTATAGAGCTTAGTACCTTTTTCTAAATAGATTTGTTGGTTGATAGCCAGAGTGTCCATTGCGCTATAGCGCTCAGTCGGGTTTTCGGCACTCATAAACAAAGTATCGACCGCTTGGTTTCCCTCAAGGTCAATAATACGAAAATATTGACCCTTTTTAACCTCGCACATCCACGCTTCGCCAGCAGGACAAACTTCATTTAAAACTGCTTTTTCAAATGATTGTAAAACTGTCATGATGCTTCTCCTGATTTAAATATTGCTAAGCGCGTAGTAGCGGGCTGTGTTTTGAAACGCACGCTGATTTTGCGAACATGCATCACGACAAATATCGCTGTCTGTTAGTGAATTGGCTTTAAATAAACTGAGTTGAATATCAGCAGGTTGATAGCTTGGGCTGGTGTCTAAGCCATGAGGCGCGGCAGATAAAAATACCAAGCAGTCCATTTCAAAGCGCAGTTCAATAGTTTGATTGGTGTTGTCAGAACTGACATAAGACAAAGCCCCGTTTTCATCTGGTACAACTTTAGAAAATAGGTTAATCGTGGCACTCAGGTCTTGGCTGGCAAGCCCGTATTTACACATTTCAATGAGTAAGCTGTCTAAACCGTTTTGGTACATATCATTGCGGGCATCTTGAAATGTACGAGGACCGAATTGCTTTTCAATTTGCTCAGGTCGACTTGGGCCACAAAGTGCATCATTCCAACCATGATCATCATGAACAATGGAAGCCATGACTCGGCCAAGGTCTGAATACAACACATTGGAAGCTTTTAAATAGGCAGTGTGTTGCCCTTTTAAACTGTCGGGCATGTTAAAACGTTCAAGCACATCGGCAGCATTTACACAAAACAAAGAAACATTTGCCTGAGCGCCTAGCGATGTAAATCTAAGAATAGTTCCTTTTTGAATACGCCCCGACCAGTGATGTCCGCCGGGTAAAAGTTCGGTCCAAATCGCCTGATTGTTATGATAACTTGCAGTGTTCATAGCTACTCCTGTCGGATAGTTTTAGACTTCCTCCCGGGCTTTTATCCCTCCGTGTAGTTCGCTAGGAACCGTGAACTCTCGGTCCAGACATACATGAAGTATCGGAACCCTAGATCACTTTTGATTGGTTATGACTATGCAAAGGACATGCCAGCTTAGTATTACGGTTTTTATTAAAAGTAATACTAAACTTGAGCCGTTTAGGTGCGATTTAAGTTCAAAAATAAAAAACTGCATTCAAAATTGTGCACTTCAAAATAAAAAAGCCCCTTTCACTAAGAGGCCTAATAATGAATTATAAGATTGAGCGTGTTAAGGAAGTAGAATCACCTTACGGCAATCCTCTTCTCTTTCATTAAAAATGCGATATCCCTCTGCGGCATCTTCTAATTTCATTCGATGGGTAATAATCGTTTCAGGTGATAAATCACCACGCTCAATCAATTCCAAGAGTTGCGGTAAATATTGATGCACATGGGTTTGGCCCATTTTAAAAGTCAGCCCTTTATCAAAGGCATCGCCAAATAAGAAACCATGAATTGGGCCTGCATATACACCCGGTACGCTGACCACTCCACCACGGCGAACCGCGGCAATACATTGACGCCGTGCTGCACCACTTGAACCCTCTAGTTTTAAATTGGTCAGGACTGTTTCAATCACACTGCCTTTTGCCTCGAAACCAATTGCATCAATCACCGCATCGACACCACGGTAATTGTCGGTATGTTGAATAATAAATTCGGCCGCATCGACTTCATCAAAATTAACTGGAATGGCACCGTATGTTGCCGCTGCATAGTTCAATCGATAGTCATTGTGATCGACCATAAATATCTTTTCAGCACCAAGCATCTTGGCAGAAGCGGCACTTAATAGCCCAACTGGCCCTGCACCATAAATTGCAACGGTTGAGCCACGTTTCACTTGGGCATTGGTCACCGCCTGCCAAGCGGTAGGCAAAATATCGGTCAAGAAAAGTACTTTTTCATCTGACAATGAACCAGGCACTTTAAAAGGTCCTTTGTTGGCTTTTGGGACACGAACATATTCTGCTTGGCCGCCCGGTACTCCGCCATATAAATGGCTATAACCAAATAAAGCTGCACCAGGTGGAATTTGCTTTTTATTAATAATTGCACCACGCCCTGTATTGGTGGTTTCACAAGCAGCGGTCAGGTCAAGTTGGCAAAAGAAACATTCACCACAGGCAATCACAAAGGGAACAATGACACGGTCACCTTTTTTCACGTGAGTGACTGCGGGGCCTACTTCTTCAACCACGCCCATAAACTCATGCCCAAAAATATCGCCATGTTCAGTCTTTGGGATTTTGCCTCGATATAAATGCAAGTCAGAGCCACATATCGCTGTGGCGGTTACACGTAAAATAATGTCATCCGGTTCTTGAATAATAGGGTCTGCAACCGTTTCAACTCGAACGTCTTCGGCACCGTGGTAAGTAAGAGCACGCATATTGTTATTCCTCTATTTCCTTTCATGTCATTTGATTATGAGGAGGCTTTCTTTACCGTTTGCAACGATTGTTATTTTTCACGTAAGGCATATTACTCAAATGCAAATAAATAAAGGCTTCGCTTTGCCTATGAAACATGCAATATAGAGATGAAATCACGCCGACGAACTAGAATTCCACCCTAGTAAAAAGCGTGCTAATATCCAAATTCTGACAATTACTCATGTCAAATTTACTTTAGAGGGAACAAGATGTTAAAAACTCAAAAAATCAACATCGTACAAGAATTTGATGCACCTATAGACAAGGTCTTTGCAGCCTTGAGTGAACATGAAAACCTAAGCAAACTTTTTGCTCCTGCTAAAGTCACTCGCATTAGTAATGGCAAGGATGCACGTAACGGTGTTGGCTCTGCCCGCAAGATGTCTATTCCGTTTACACCTTCATTTGTTGAAACAAATTTAGTCTATAAAGAAAATGAACTGATCGAGTACGCGATCACAAGCGGCATTAGCCCAATTAAGGCGCATCGCGGTGTGATGCAATTTACTGACTTGGGAAATAACCGAACTCGTTTGAATTACACCATTAGCTTTAAAGGTCGCGTTCCTTTTATTGGCCCGATTATTAAAGCGGCCTTAGAAAATGGCGTGAGCCGTGGTCTTAAAAAACTTAAGTTTTAACTCGCCCTATCAAATAAAAGCCCTATTACGGGCTTTTATTTTTTTAAATATTTCTACGAAAGTATTGCTATAAAATATTCGAATTGCTTGTCTCTTTCATCTACATCGGTATTACTGAGCCTTTGAATAATGGTTCCTTCAATTATATGTAAAAGTAGTTTGGCATCATGAAATGAAACATCCGATTTTATGAATCTAAGCTGGCTATAGATTTCATTGGTCAACCAAGTTCTATATCGAATGGCAGTTTGGTAGGCGTTGGAATAGGTATTTTTAGTTTCAAAAAGGGCTTTAAATAACAGGTAATACGGCCCTTCTAAGTCAGTGTGTAAATAATACAATTTGTTGAGTTTGTCTCTCACGCTTGAGTCTTGGTCATATTCCACTATTGCAATGACTTTGTCTTGTAGCCGTTCTTTTTGCACGAGTAGGCATATTTCGATAAAACGCGCTTTGGACTGAAAGTAATGATAAAAAGTCATTTTTGTAATTTCAGACTCTTTGATAATTCTATCGACGCCCACGAGATGAAATCCGTGATGGCGAAATAAATCAATTGCTTTATTCACAACTTTTAAAGCACGTGTAGAAAGTACTAAAGGTGACATATTTGTACCGTTTAAAATAATTTTTTGTTGTATGTAAAAGAGATAGAAATGCCGTCACTCTTAAATTGAGCGCTAAAAACTGGCATGCAGAAGCGGCACAATAAAGGTGTGCTCGACTATCTCAGGTTTATTGTTGCTATGATTTTTGAGTTGTAACGATTCTTAAGGTGCAGAAAACCTAGAGTCGATTAAACCGATTTATAGGATGTTGAGATGGTATAAATAGAGAGCGTTTGGCAAAGGCCAAAAATTGAGAAGAATTAGTACGCATAGCGGACTCCTAGATGAAATAGAAGTTCTACCAGATCACTGCTAAATGATTATGGTGGCAGAACGAAGAAGGGTTAGCAGACCAGTCATCTAGGAACTGGCACGCCCGAAGGCGTCCCTCCTCCGTCCTACCGCTACGAAGGGAGACGAACGAGTTCATCACCAAAAAATTACTTCTTTGATGATCTAGATGAAAACGGTCTGCTAAAACCGACTGGCAATGTAGGCCAGCCCGCAAAGGATAGTATTCGCTTTTGTTATCGTCAAGCGTAGGAAATGACATTTGTATTAAAGTAGAGCGGTTGGGTTTTAAATTATTTTCAAGTTTTGAAGATTTAAAAACCTAATTGAATATTGATATGTAGGATCTGTTTGTCTAGTTATAAAATTAAATACAGACTCAGGAATAAATATAATCCTACCAATCTCTGCAGAATAATTATGGTAGCAGAACGAAAAGAGTTAGCAGACTGGTGCCAAAGAGACCAGCACATCCTAAGATGTCCTCTTTCCGTCCTACTAGAAAGAAAGGATATTATTCACTTTTCTTATCGTCAAGCGTAGGAACTGAAAATCGTATTAAAGTAGAACGGTTGGAATAAATAAAAGTTATTTAATTGGTTTAGTTCATTATGAAATTTCTAATATTTTTAGTATGATATATTTTCATTACAAAATAATTAGATTTAACTAATGACATTAAAGACTTTATATATCGAGTTTTACTATGGAGAATATTCAGCTCAAGAAAGAACAGAAAAGATTAATAAATATATTGAAGAAAACGAAGATGTTCATATAGATTTTTTTACCGAATTACTACTACCATTTAATGACTATAATTCTTTATTACTACGAATCATAAACTTAACAGACCCTATTTTTTCATATAATTGTATTGAAGCAGAAATGTTAGCAGCTAGATTTTTTTTAGATATTTTAAATAATTATCAAGAAAAAAATCTAAGCCCAGTTCAGCTATGTACTATTTTCAATAATTTAGAAACAGGTTTTATGGGCGCAACAAGAAATCTTCCAGACAACATAATTTATTACCCTACTTGGCTCGAATCTTTCTACGATGCTTGCGATTGGTGCGATGAAACATGGACTTTAGAGAATTCTCCTCACTTAATTGAAGCCTCAAAACAGCAAGTCCATATCATAGAAAAATAGCTATTCTTCAAATAGTGATAAGGCATCTTTATTGCCATTTTCTGCTGCTTTTCTTAACCACTTTTTATTGAGCACGAATATAAAACTGTAATACTAATTAATGCATTCACGTACAAAGCTTTCTTCGTCACCTTCAGAAGAAAATATATTGTGATCTTTAATACAAAAATTTAATGTTTGCATTACCACCCCAGGTTCATTAAAAAGTCCCTCTCTTGAAATAGAAATATAGTAAGGTTTCTTTTCTTCAATTCCGTTGCTTTTATAATTACCAATAACAATCTCGGCTACTCTTTTTTCAACATTTTTTTGCAAAATTTTCTTATATTCTAAACTATTTTCTTTTTTATCAATCAAACTTCTTACTTCATACCCATGAACCATTATTCCATCTTTATTTAATAAAAAATGGATATCTGAGTTGCTCATATTCACCTTAATTTTATTTTCTTCTTTTTTAGAAAAAAACCCAAATGCGACATAGCTTAAATACAAGAAAAATATAAGAAAAATAACCAATATTACTTTATTACCAAGAGACGAATCTTTCACTTTAATAGTTCCTAGTGTATTTATTTTATTACTTGACGAATTTTTTGTTCATACATAGCAAGAACTTTATCCCCACTCTTACCCACAACATTCTTTCTGTTTCTTTCAAGTAATAATAAGGCCTATTTAAAACCCTTTCTAATCCATCAACTTTTTACGGCGATACAACCCACAATTTCCAGAAAATAGCGCTGCCAATAAACAAGTAATAATGGCGTAAGTGGCAACATTCATTCCAAATAGCTCAATCGCTAAAATAATAGACGTTAATGGTGCCTTACTTGCCCCAGAAAACAAACTGACTAACCCTAAGCCTGCAAGCAATGAAAGTGGTAGGTTTAAAACCGCCCCTAAAGCATTCCCTAATGTTGCACCCACATAAAATAACGGCGTAATTTCGCCACCTTTAAAACCAGAACCTAAAGTAATAGCGGTAAAAACAGTCTTGTTAAAAAAGTCGTAAAACTCAATCGGTACATAAAAAGATGCAATGATTTTATCTGTACCTAAACCGTTGTACTGCTGATGCGCAGTGAACAACGTAAGTAGCATAATGATAATACCGCCGACCATGGTTCTTAATGGCAAATAGCGAATGTATTTATAAAAAAGATCACTTGCCAAATGAATAGCGGCAATAAAGAAACGCGCAGCTAAACCAAAGACTAACCCTGCCGCAATCAAGCTCATGAGCACGCCAAAATGAATAGCTGGAAACTCACTAATCACATAGTAGATGTGCGGATGAACAATATCGAATAGTTCAGGGATGGTCGAAGCAATAAGTGCCGACACAAAACATGGGAAAATGGCTGAGTATCTTAAATTACCTAAAGCCGTAATTTCTAAACCATAAATTGCACCCGCCAAAGGCAAGCCAAACACTCCTGCAAAGCCAGCACCAATACTGGCGATTAAGCAAATTTTTCGGTTATCTTCCGAGATTTTTAATATATGGCTTAGGTGGTCAATTAAAGCACCCGAAAGCTGTACGGCTGGTGCCTCACGCCCCGCTGAACCACCAAACAACTGCGTCAAAATTGAGGTGATAAAAATGATAGGACTCATTCGTTTTGGAATAAACGACTTGGGTTGGTGGATTTCATCTAGGAGTAAATGAGTCCCCCGTTCAATGGGTGAACCATATTTTTTAATGAGATAACCAATACCAAAACCCACGAAAGGCAAAAAGTAGATGAGCCAGTGATGCAGACTTCTGACTTTGTTTGAAATATCAAAAGCAACAAAAATTAAGGTCGATGCCACCCCCGCTACGACTCCAATCACAATCGAGATGACGAGCCAATAAACACTGTATTTTAGAATTTGATCATATTCAGATGAAGGTAGAATTTTCATTCGCTTTCTTCAATTCGCCTTTGAGTGAGTGCCAAATTCTCAAATTATTTTTATGCCGCCAGCTCATTAAGTGAGAAATGCTTAAACTGGGCTAAAAATTAAAGCTCGCATAAGCGAGCTTTAAATACAGTGATCAATATTTATACCACCAATCTGTGACAAATATCTCATAACACGTACAGGCTTTCAAGTTGTAAATGGTTAATGAAAACCTGAAAAATGCCTGATTGAGTTAATTAATAAACATTCGATTTGACCTGATCAAACTAAAAGCATCATCAAGCCAAATGACCTACTTAAATATTAATTAATACTCGCAATCACAGTTTCTGCATGGCAGGTTGCACCCTTCTCTGCACCAATCTGAATAACACCACTACGGTGTGCAAGTACCTGCACTTCCATTTTCATGGCTTCCATAATGGCAACCACTTGACCTTCTGTGACTTGCTCACCATTCTCGACTTTCCAAGCGCTAATCACTCCATTAATAGGCGCAAGTAAATGCTCGGCACTCACTTCTGGCTCGGCTGTCTGTGCCTGAACTGCGGTAGCTGGACCTTGTGCAAACATTCCTGCTGGTAAACCTAAACGGTGTAACTTGCCATCAATTTCAATGTAGCTGAGTAGCATTGGTTGTTGATGGTTTGGAATACCACGTTTAGTCGGCTTTAACTCTTGTTTAAAGTCATTTTCAATCCAACGCGTGTGTACATTAAATTCATTTGTAAAGTCAGGTTCATTAAGTACCGCACGGTGGAAGTCTAAAACCGATGCTACGCCTTCAATTTTAAATTGCTTTAATGCACGTTTGGCGCGAGCAATTGCAACTTCACGGGTTGGACCAGTCACAATCAGCTTTGCCATGAGTGAGTCGAAGTGGCTAGACACTAATGACCCAGTGCGAACTCCTGTATCGACTCGTACACCGTTACCAAATGGCGCTTCGAATAAACTCAACACGCCAAAGGCTGGAATAAACCCACGTGCTGGGTCTTCGGCATTAATACGAAACTCAATGGCATGACCCTGCGCTTTTGGTGTTTCTTTAATAGAAAGCTCATGGCCCTGTGCTACGCGAATTTGCTCAACCACTAAATCGACTTTTGAGGTTTCTTCAGTCACAGGGTGCTCAACTTGCAAACGAGTATTTACTTCTAAGAATGAAAGTTTACCGTCACGACTCAGTAAGTACTCAACGGTTCCCGCACCTACATAGTTTGCAGCCTGACAAATATTTTTTGCCGAAGTTAAAATTTGCTGGTAAATCTCATCGCTAATAAATGGCGCTGGTGCTTCTTCAACTAACTTTTGGTTACGGCGTTGCAACGAGCAATCACGTGTACCCAGTACCACAATGTTTCCATGTTGGTCTGCTATCACTTGCGCTTCTACATGGCGCGGTTTATCAAGATATTGCTCGACAAAACATTCACCACGGCCAAAGGCCGCTTTTGCTTCACGTACTGCCGACTCATAAAGCTCTTGAACTTCTTCGAGTTTCCACGCGACTTTTAAGCCACGGCCACCGCCACCAAATGCGGCTTTAATGGCAATTGGTAAACCATATTGTTTGGCAAACTCTAAAGCTTCATCTGCATTATTGAGTGGATCTTGCGTACCCTGAACCAACGGCGCACCGACTGAAGCAGCAATTTTACGTGCTTCGATTTTATCGCCTAATTTTTCAATGGCACTTGGTGATGGCCCGACCCATTTTAAACCTGCATCAATCACGGCTTGGGCAAACTCAGCACGTTCAGATAAAAAGCCATAACCCGGATGCACCATGGTCGCTTTCGATTTTTTTGCAATTTCAATAATGGCAGGGATATTTAAATAGGTTTCACTGGCAGTTGCACCAGCCAAGCCCCATGCTTCATCTGCAAGTTCGACATGAATGCTGCCAATATCGTCATCTGCATATAACGCGACCGATGAAATGCCCATATCGCGGCAAGCATGGATAATACGAACGGCAATTTCACCACGGTTAGCAATCAATAATTTTTCTGTATTCATCTTTCATTCTCAAAATCTATAAATTCGGCAATTTTTTTAAATTTGATGCGGCAACCTGCCGGAATCTGTGCCACCAAGTCCCAATGGTGTTTAGCAACAGAGCCAATGACCGGATATCCGCCCGTTAATGGATGATCATTCATAAACAAAACAGGCTGCCCGCTCGGTGGAATCTGCAAAGCACCAGTGCACGTGCCTTCACTTTCCAACTCGTAGGTAATTTTGCGCGTTAAAGGCTGCTCACCTGAAAGTCTTAGCCCGACGCGGTTGCTCTCATTGGTTACCAGCCATTCTTGCTGACAGAGCAGTTCAATACTGTCTTGTTCGAACCAATCGGTACGTGGGCCCATCACAATATCTAGCTCAACCACTTCGCCAGCTTGCGGCAAGACACTTTTGCCCACTTCATTTACGCTAATATTGGTTGCTTGAACGTGTCCTTGGTAAATGGTATCTCCAAGCTTTAAGGGTTCTGGACCTAATACTGCCAAGCTGTCAAACGAAGCACTATTGAGTACTGACTCAACATCTATACCACCACGAACTGCCAGATAGTTTCTTAAGCCTGCTGTTGGTGGCTGAATTTGAAACTCATCGCCCTCATCCAAATCAATCAGTTGATAGCTTGCAAAGTCTGCGGTTTGACCGTCAGCAAATTTCACACGAATGTTTGAAATAGCCCCAGCCACCGCAATAACGCCAGCATGCTGCATTTTGGCTTTTAGGCCGCCATTTAAAACTTCAATGACAGGCGTATCGGTTGGATTACCCACAACACGGTTAGCACTATGCATAGCAGACAAATCCATTGCACCTGCAACCCCAACACCAATATTGGTCTGGTTTAAACGCCCTTCATCTTGAATGAGCATTTGTAAACTTGGGGCAGTGATCGTAAATAGTGGCAGAGATTGTTTCGGCTCAACCTTACGAGTGATTTGCTGTGGTACAGCTACAGTGGTTGGATTATGCGTGACATCTTCAAAATGTACAGTCATGCCTGGTAAAAGTAGTGCTGGATTTTTACGCTCTAAATCCCACATTTTTTCCGATGTGGTTCCAATCAGCTGCCAACCACCCGGACTGTCTTTTGGGTAAATACCGGAGTATTTTCCAGCCAAACCCAAAGAGCCTGACGGTATTTTTTTACGAGGAACCGTTAAACGTGGAATATCGGTAAAAGGTTTATCGGGACTACTCATATAAGCAAAGCCCGGCGCAAAACCAATAAAAGCCACGTTCCACACACTTTGGTGATGTTTTCTAATCACATCAGCTACAGTCAGCCCTTGTAACTCGGCAACCTGAGCAAGGTCTTCGCCATCGTAACGAATCGGAACAATCACTTCTTGGCTACTGCGCTCAAATCCAGAATCAATTTTAAGGCTCTGAATTGAGGCAACCAGCGTTTTAAAGGTGGTTTCGATCTCATTAAAGAAAACCAAAATTGTTTTTGCAGCAGGGACTAAGTCTTTAATTCCATTCAATTGCGTATTTTGCAATTTATTGTACAACGCCAAAGTTTCCTCTAGGCTCGCAAGCTCAATCAGAAAACAATCGGCGTTTACCGATAAAAAACGCATTTGCTTATCCTTATTCTTCTTTAGTCCAATTAGCCAATCCAAGCGCGGTCAGGAATGTCGGTAATAAACATATGACCCGGTGCATGACTAATCGCAAAGGGAATTTTCGAGTTCATCACTGCTGCTTGCGGTGTTACCCCACATGCCCAAAACACTGGAATTTCACCCGCCTCAATACGAGAAGCATCACCAAAGTCAGGTTTATTTACATCCTTAATGCCCAAACTTTCAGGGTGACCAATATGTACAGGTGCGCCATGCACGCTTGGCATGCGTGCGGTAATTTGTACCGCTTCACTAATTTGATGCGATGGAATCGGTCGCATAGAAACCACCATATTTCCTGAAATACGCCCTGCTGGTTCACACTGTATGTTGCTTAAATACATCGGCACATTGGTATCGTCATGAATATGGCGAACTTCGATGCCCGCTTCTTGCAAAGCCGTTTCAAACGAAAAACTACAGCCAATTAAGAAAGTCACTAAATCAGGATGCGCGTTATAAATCTCACTTGCATCGGTCACTTCATCGACCATTTCGCCATCTTTCCAAATGCGATAACGTGGAAAATCGGTGCGGATATCTGAGTCTGCCGCAAGCTTAGTTGCATAAATGCCTTCTTCGAGCACATCAAGCACTGGGCAGCTTTGCGGGTTACGGTGTGCATAAAGCAAAAAGTCATATGCCCATTCTTTTGGCACCGAAATCATGTTGACCTGCGTCATGCCCGCAGCCATGCCCGCTGTTGGTTTATCGAAACCTGCACGGATTTTTAAACGTGCATCTAAAGCGGCTTCAAGCTGAGCTGGGTCGACTTTAATATCCTTATACATGGTGCTCATCCTTATGCTTTGTTTACAAACGGGCGGATTTCAATATTGTTTTTTACAAGCTCGGCTTTAATGGCTGCCGACATCTCAAGCGCACCGTCGGTGTCGCCATGTAAGCAAATGGTGTCGGCTTGAATTGGAGTAAATACGCCATCAATTGACTCGACCCCACCATTTTTAAGCATAGACACCACACGGCTCGCTACAAATGCCGAGTCATGTAAAACCGCACCTTCTAGACGGCGAGACACCAGTGAACCATCGCTGTTATAAGCGCGGTCTGCAAATGCTTCAGACACAACTTTTAAACCCGCAGCTCGTGCCTGCTCGACTAAGTTCGACCCAGCTAAAGCCACTAGAACCAGTTCAGGGTTATACATTTTAATGGCATCAATCACAGCTGCTGCCTGAGCTTGGTCATGTGCAATGGTGTTATAAAGCGCGCCATGCGGTTTAACGTATTGCACTTTTGAGCCTGCCACTTTCGCCAAACCATCGAGTGCAGAAATTTGGTAAAGCACATCGGCAATCAGTTCATCACGTGACAAATCCATATTACGGCGGCCAAAACCTACAAGGTCTGGGTAAGACATGTGAGCGCCAATGGTCACACCAAGCTCAACGGCTTTACGAACCGTTTTTAAAATGCCGAGTGGGTCGCCAGCATGAAAGCCACAAGCAATATTGGCACTGGTCACGACAGGTAAAATCTGATCATCATTACCCATTTTCCATGAGCCAAAACTTTCACCCAAATCACTATTTAAATCTACAAACATGGCATTATTCCTTTATCAATTCATGTCGTCTGGCTTAAAGTTTGGTCAAATAGTTAAACACTGTCGTAAATGACATATAACCCATCCACCACGTCAACAGACATGTTAACCCACCCAAAATAAGTAACCATTTTGGATAGTTGTAATTACCCATCAAATCTTTACGGCATGCAGCAACGTACACAAAAATTGTAAGACCAATTGGCAACACCAAACCGTTAAAACCACCGACAAAAATGAGTAGACCTGCTGGAGTTGCACCCAATAACACATAGAGCAATAAAGCTAATGCGATAAAGGTAATGGTCGTATAGTTGGTTTGTTTTGGGGTTAAATTCTTTTTAAAGGCAGTAAAGAATGAAACCGAAGTATATGCTGCGCCGATGGTGCTACTAATACCTGCTGCCCAGAAAATTAAACCAAATAATTTAAAACCAAATGTACCTGCTGCATATTGGAATGCTTGTGCTGCTGGATTGGCATCGTGGCTGGCTAAATCAATGGTTGCACCGCTCACCACAACACCTAAGAATGCTAAAAACAATACGTAGCGCATGATACCAACGACAACAATGCCTTTGGTCGCAGCTTTTGCAACTTCATCAATATTTTCAGGGCCAACCGCGCCTTTATCGAGTAAACGATGTGCGCCTGCATAGCAGATATAGCCACCAACCGTACCGCCAACAATAGTGGTAATAATGGCAAAGTCGATATGATCTGGCGCAAAAGTTTGATGTACAGCTTGCCCAACTGGAGGCATTACAATGACGGCAACAATAATAATCAGGAGAATTTTAAGCAATCCCAACACGATCATGCTTTTATCCATGGCAAGCGTTGCTTTTCTTGATGCAAAAATCAAAATTGCTAATGCACCACTTAAAATACCGCCCCACTTTGTGTCTAGGCCAAAAAGTGCATTTAAACCTAAAGCTGCACCTGCGATATTACCGACACTAAAGAAAAAACCGCCCAAGATCACCAGAAACGCCAGTAAATAACCACTACCCGGTAATGCTTTATTGGCAATATCTGATGCACGCATTTGAGTGAGTGTTACTACACGCCAAATATTTTGTTGAACTACATAATCAATCAGAATGGAAACTAAAATTGCAAAGCCAAATGCAGCGCCTAACTTCACTGTAAATACAGCAGTTTGGGTTAAAAATCCTGGCCCCATTGCAGAGGTCGCCATCATAAAGATTGAGGCTACAATGGCCCATTGGCGATCTGATAAAAAAGAAGATTTCAGTAAAGACATATTAATGCGTTCCTCATCCATTTGAGCTTAACAACGCTATTTTCAAGTTGAACCAAGAACACCATTTTTCGTCCCAAATGATATTCTTTAATCCTTTTAAATGACAAAGATTCCCTATTCCCCAATCAACTTAATCGGTGACCAAATCTTGTATCTAAAATAAAAACATAGCTAATCCCTACGAACAATAAGACTTTTTACATAAATTTAAATTTTTAAGTTTTTGATTTTTATTATTTTTTAATTTTATTAAAAGTCAGGATAAATTTTACTTATCGAAGCACATAAGCTGCTTTTATGACTTTGCATACAAGCAGCGATAATTTAGAGAAGAAAAAGGAGATGAAAAGATCACCGATTCTGCTTATTTTTTAATTTGCTCATTCAGCCTTTTCATGGCACTCGCTGAGACTTTAACAGCGACCTCGGTTAATTTTTCTTTCAAGGCAACGTCATTGCCATGAATATAAATAGAGGTGAAATGAAAGGTCTTTAAGCGAATAGGCGTATTTAATATTTCCAGTCGTCCGTCGGTAATTTCCTTTAACGCCGTTAAGGTCGGTACGACCGCAATACCTAAACCTTGCTCGGCAAGACGCAACAATGTCGCTAAAGAATAACTGGTAATTGAAAGTGGCTCATCAATGCCCTTTTCTTTCATTTTGGCCTTTAATTCTTTATAGGGATAGGTAATTTTTGGATAGGTTAAAATGGTATGCGACATTAAGGCTTTAAAAGACATTTGCCCAATTCCACCTTTAAATGAAGGTGCTGCCAAGAAGCTCAGCTCAAAGTTACATAGCGACTGTTCAATACACTCAAAAGCCAACGTTGGCCCAAGTAAAAACGCCATGTCCAAGTCACCTGTACGAACGCCTTCTTGTAAGTTAGGTGTCAGGTCAACCACAATTTCGACTGAAATTTTTGGGAACTCTTGTTGAACTTTTTCAATATATTCGACCAACCATGTATACACGATCGTTTCGGAAACGCCTAAACGGATGGTTCCCGTCAGGTGCTGGTTTTCGGTCAGTTCTGCGACCAGATCGGTTTCTAGGCGCATAAACTTTTCGGCATATTTAAATAAAGTCATGCCTTTATGGGTCAGTTTAAACTGCCGTAAGCTTCGGTCTAAAACCTTAAAACCTAATTCATTTTCAAGAGATGTGATTTTTTGAGATACCGCAGGCTGCGTCGTTTGTAATTTAGTTGCCGCCTTATTGAAGCTATTTAACGTCACAACCCAATAAAATGCTTCAAGATTCTTTAAATTCACGTTTCATCCTGTCTTAAAAATTCCTTTACTTTTATAGTATGTAAGCTTTTAGCGTGTTAAGGCCAGCAATAAATAAATATTTAACTAAAGTTAGTCATCCAAATTTTTAAATGCTTTAGAAAGCTGACTAATTGTTTTGATCTGTTTTGCATAACGGCGGCATGATCGGCATGCCAACAAATGTAGTTGTAAACTACTTTGCTCACGTAAAAAAAGCGGTCTATCTTGTTTCTCAGACAATAGTTGAGTGGCTTGTCGGCATGTCAACATGAACAATCCTCCTTCAATAACCATTTATTTTCTAAGCATTCGCGTAATCGGGTACGACTTCGGTACATCAACACATTAAAGTTTGAAATAGATAACTCCAGCTTGCTACAAATTTCGTTAGAACTCAGCTCTACCACTTCTCTCATCATAAAAACCTGAGCATATTTGGCAGGCAAATGATCTAAACAGGCTTCAAAAATTATCCAAAAATCTGACTGCTCCATCATTTCTTCAGGGCTTTGCCATGCTTGAGGTGCTTCATATTTATGCCAGTGTCCTGAAGCATCAAACAATTCATCAACACTGAGTTCGCTTTCCTCATCTTTAAATAATTCAGACATGGCAACCAAACGTGACTTTTGCCGAACCACATCAATAATTTTATTTTTTAAAATAGCGAATACCCATGTTTTGAACGCAGCCCGCCCTTTAAATGAATCTAAGTTTTGGAAAGCACTGGTTAAAGCCTCTTGCACTACATCTTCAGCTTGCGGAAGTGAGGATAACTGTAAAAAAGCAAATTTAATCATTTGCTGCCTTAAGTCTTGTAAAAAGGCTGGGTTATGCAGTTGATCCCCTAAGTCGTCATGACGTGATGCCGCGGCTGAAGTCATGCTTGTGCCTCTTTAAAATCATGGAGAGTTTGGATTAATTGTAGTCGAGATAAGAGGTTTTTGAGTTCTTGAATTTGCAGATAAATTTCAGACTCAGACAAGTTAGCGAGTACAGATTGAATAAGGGTGAAAATATCATGGTCAGTTAACGCTATATTTTGAGTTAACTGTTCAATCAGCATCGCAAACAGTGGAGAGAGTTGTTCAATACATACGCTATCTTGTTCATCGCGCCAGACCATTACTGCACCGGGTGCAAGTTCTACCTGTTCTGGTGTCATTAAAGTCGTCCACGTATAAACGGGATATTGATAAACCAATACCCATACTTTAGTGGTTAACTGCCAAGCACAGTTTTCCTGTAAGACTACTTTTTCAATTTCAACAGTGTCTAAATATAATTCTAGCCATTCAAACTGTAATAACTCAGCCAACCAAGGATACTCTTGTAATATCGGATGCTGTTGCTCTGTTAAATACTCTCTAAACTCTAAAGAGATATCATTGTATAAAGGTGAGCGGCTTTTAGCTTTTTGAAAAAACTCTAACAGCAATTGTTGCCACTTTAACTCTGGTAACATCGCACGAGCTACTGGATAAACTAAGTCAATAAATGAACAAATATTATTAAAAAGTAAATCTCTATAAATTTGCATTCTTTGAGGAGGAAGTGCTTGAGGTAATTCCAAATCAGGATCACGAATCCAGTCACAAAACTGTTGCTGCATAGTTTGGAAGGATATTTGATTTCCCTTCATAGCCAGTCTCCTGTTGTTGAATGAGTTTGATTTTGGCGAGTTCCTCTTCTAATTCTTGCCATGATGGAATATTAAAATCGCGTTCCAATAATGTCGGTTTTATTCCACATACTTGATAGGTATATCTCAACAACTCCCAAACACGGTCACAAACTTCCGCCCCATGGGTATCGATTAATAAGTTCTTCTGAACTTTTTCATGTCCAGCAATATGTAAGTAACGAATTCGTTCCTTTGGCATGTTCTGAATAAATCCGAATGCATCGCCACCATGATTGGTACTGTTGACATAGACATTATTTACATCAAGCAGCAAATCACAGTCAGCATGTTGAATCACTCCACGAATAAATTCGGCTTCACTCATTTCGGCATTCGGCATGACGTAAGTAGAAACATTCTCTATGACTAATCTTTTCCCTAAAATATCCTGTACACGCAGAATGCGTTCAGCCACATATTTAACAGCTGCTTCCGTCATCGGTATGGGCAACAAATCGTATAAATAGCCGCCATCATTTGTATAACTTAAATGTTCAGAATAAATAGGCACTTCGTATTGTTCTAAAAAGCTTTTTACTTTACCTATAAATTCGAGATTAAGTGGATGCGGCCCCCCAATAGATAATGACAAGCCGTGACAAATTAACGGTGCTTTTTCAGCACACTGTGCAAGTAGTTTTGCATGTCGACCACCAAAACCTAACCAGTTTTCTGGGGCAACCTCAATAAAGTCGGGATATGTTTTTGCCGTTAGAAACGCATCTATAAAGTCACGTCTTAAACCAAGCCCTACACCATTCAACTGCATCATGGTGACTTCTCCTTTTGGAAATGATGCCGACACTTAATAGAAGGCCGACATCATCCATGATCAGATGGTTTACTTAGCGCCACACTTGCCATCAGCAACTTTTTTATCTGCACCGCACTTACCGTCCGCTGCTTTTTTAGTTGCACCACATTTACCATCTGCTGCTTTTTTAGCTGCTCCACATTTTGCTTCCGCAGATTTTTCATGTTTTTTCATTTTGTTAGCTCCGCATTTCGCTTCACCGCATTTACCATCTGCTGCTTTGGTTGCATGTACTTCGGTTGTTGTATTGGTTGCTGCTACAGCCATTTGCGTAGCACCTGCAACTGAAAGTGCTAATAATGCTGCCACTGAAGTCATTGAGTTGAGTTTGCTCATTTTCGTATTCCTTTAATGCTAATTTCTCGGTTTGTACACATGTACATAAAGTTAGACGGACTAAATCCTTTTTTATTACACCGTAAATAAAAAAATTTTTTATGTAAGAAATACAGTTTCCATCCGACTAATTATTATTCAATCGCATTGGATGTGAAATTATCATGAAGAACTTTATTTATGGCTTATCTCAATATTATCAAAACCTCGGTAAGTCTTTACAACATATTGACGGCATTGCCGCATTGGCTATTCGATTGTATCTAGTTCCTATATTTTGGATGGCGGGCACAAATAAACTGATGCACTTCAATGATATTGTAGAATGGTTCGGTAGTTCAGATGGAGGATTGGGCCTTCCTTTTCCCTATTTAATGGCCGTGCTTGCAACGTCAACTGAACTGGCAGGTGCTATACTTTTAACATTAGGTTTATTTACCCGTTTAATTAGTATTCCTCTTATTATTACCATGTTAGTTGCAATATTTACGGTACACCTCCCAAATGGATGGCAAGCAATTGCAGACCCGCATGCTCCCTTCGCGAACATACAAGTATTGGCTTCCGCTGAAAAGTTAGATAAAGCTCGAGAGATCTTACAGAACTATGGCAACTATGACTGGCTTACATCGAGCGGCTCGTTTGTTATTTTAAATAACGGAATTGAATTTGCCGCGACCTATATGGTGATGTTACTAGCTCTGCTTGTACTTGGAGGTGGCCGTTACTTTAGTTTAGATTATTGGATTAGAAATAAACTACGCTAATCGATTATTGCACCAGCAGTCATATTTACAACCGTTGCCGTCATTGCGTTCGCATGCTCTGATGCAAGAAAAGCGGCGGTTTCTGCAACTTGTGAAAGTGTCGGTAACCGCTTTAGCATGGTGCTCTGAGCAGCACCTTCAAGCCATTGTCCTATGCTGAGTCCCATGGCCTGTGCTTTAGACTCAAACAATTCACGTGTATAAGAACCCGCTTGAACAGCATCAATAATTGCATGTGAGCGTACACCGAGTACCCGTATATTTTTAGGGCCTAGCTCACTGGCAAGCGCCTTAATAAATGCCTCAATACCAGCACAGCCCACAATATGTCCTAAATGTCCCGGTATTGCCATCCGAGCTGAAGGCGCCACAATTGAAATGATGGTTCCGCCGCGCTTACCGCCCATATAAGGAACCACAGCTTTAGAGATATTAAACTGCGCCGTTAGAAATGGATTTATTCCCCCAACGAACTCATCAAGGTTTAACTCTAAAATTTCTTTGCCTTGATTATGAATAAAACTGGTCGCATTGATGACCAAATCTAGCCCACCAGTATTTTGAGCAATTTGAGCAACTGCCTCACTGGTTGCTTGGCTATCTAGCACATCGACACTGACGATATGTACCGCGCCTTCGTATTTTTGCAGTTGTATCGCAATGTTTTGCAGTTTATTTAAATCTCTTGCGCATAAATAAACATGTGCTCCTTCACGAAGAAGAACCTGCGCAATCGCAGCGCCAATTGCACCGCTCCCTCCAAAAATTACTGCTACTTTTCCCTTGAGCAACATACAGCATCCTCTTGTTATTGTGCGCCATAGTTAGGTTATGACACACAATCAAAAGTGATGCAATTTTATACAGTTTAAAGTTTGTATGAGCTTATGGCAGATGAACAAAAATAACGTCTAAGTCTTGTTTTGGTACAAACTTGGTTTTGGTCATTTGAAATTGAGTCGGACTAATTTTGTTGACTTTGCCATCCCAACAAAATGAAACCAGTTCGCTTTTATCACGTTCAATCGTTAACTTAAAGTTTTCAATAGGCTTTGCCCAGTTAGCACCTGTCGTCAAAATATAACCTAACGCACTAAACGGTGAATTTTCTGCCTGTGCTTTTTTAAGACCCTGCTTAAATTGTTTATCCATGCAAAATTGCTTGCTATCTTCGTCTGGATATAGCGCAACAGAACCGCCCACTAACGGCTTATATTCATGGTGAATTTTAGTTAAGCCATTTGCTTTAAAGGTTTGCTTCCAGCTATAAATAACTTGAGATGACCATGGAATCACATCATCTTTTTCAAATTGGGCTACAATTTTCTGCATTTGTGGTTTATTACATTGTTTTAGCTTATCTACATAATCATCATAATTATCATTGTTGCGCGTCCATGGATTGAGCATGTCTTTTTCAGTAAAACCGCATTGCTTAAACTCATCGGTTACATCCAGTAAAGGCGATTTTTCATCTTTTTGAATAAATGTTCTGACATGCATTTCGGGTTTTATATTTTGACCATCCACTACAATTTTAAAGCTTTTTAAAAGCGCTTCAGTATTTGCAAAATCTGCTTCAAAAAAGTTATCTACACGTGGTAGCGGAAATAAAACGGTTTCAGTGACATCCTTATTACTTAAATTTTTATATAGATAATCGACTTTAATCATCTTTTTACTAATAAATAAATCTTCACTCTGCATAGCAACTTGTGAGTTTTTTAAATACTGAATGCCACCTGTACCGACATAACCCGTAGAGTCATTGGCTAAGCTATAGCTTGAGAGTGGAACCAAAACAGCTAAAGTCATTGCAAGCTTTTTCATTTTAAAGTCTCTATATCATTTTTTGATTATGAAATATCAACCTAAATGATAGCTGTTTTAAGATTAAGTGCTGTTAATATTTTTCATTCTTCTAAAACATACCAATATAAAATAGGGTAAATAGATTGCATCAAACACCGTTAAATGTGGTCGATGCATTTTAAATTAAGAATAAATGAAGCGAATTTATTTTTTATAGCTTTAAACGTGATTACTTCGCTGCGTTTACACCAACAATAAACTGGCTACAATTAGATCCTTCAGAAGCATTGCCTAATTGCTTTTCGGAAAACTTAAATTTTGATGCTACAGAAGCATAATCTTTCTTAAGGGTTTGACCTGTAAGCTCACCTAACTCTTTTACTTGTTCAGGCTTTAAAATTCCGTGTTCAACCGCCTGATTCACCATTACACATGCGGTGGTCATAGCATCATAACGTGCAGCAGTTTTCGAATAACCTAGAGCACCCACTACACCACCAACAATTAAACCGACTACTACAGCCAAAGTTACATGCATTTTATTCATTTTAAATACCTAAAAAATTTAACGAAAAGGTGAGCACTCTAAGAGTTTGTGCTCAAGTAGAATTAAGATAACTGCTTTTATTTGATATAAAAAGTTAGATTCTGTCAGTTTTATTGATAGTTGAGTTGTCGTAAAAACATTACCATGCTCTTTGTAAGTATGGATGTTTACTCTTTCTATTCAATACATAAGAAATAAGATTATTAATTTTATAGTGTTCCAAGAAAAATTTATTTAAAATTATTTATGTAACCCCCTAATTATCAAGATTAATATAAAATCATAAATTCCCGCATATATATTCAAAAATTCTCAACTCCACTAATTTTATATCTTTTTTGGAACTATCTATACTTAAAAAATAAATAAAATCCAGAAAACAAAATTCATCCATAAAGTTAAATAAATTCAGAAAAAATTTGTTAATATTTATCTTGATCACTGGTTCAGATCCGGAAAAATATAAATATACGCTCTCCTCATTTAATAATTTAAATTTTAAATTCGAGACAATTTCATTTATCACACTATTATCAATTTCATTTGGAAAACTCAATTTTAAAAAGTCTGTATTTGTGATTTCCCAATTCATTTTGCCTGTTGTTCCCTTCCATAAAGGGGTCATAAACTCATTAATTTCATCGGTTAAATCTAAAGACATTATTGAAAAATCAATCTCATATTTTCTACAAAACCCTTCAATATCTTTAATTAAATTCATAACTTATGCACTAGTCCTACTATATTAAAATTACAATAAAAATATAAATTCATTTTTGATTTATATATGAAAAATATTCATAATTACCTAAAAATAGAACCTAATAGCAAATATAAAGTTCTATTTTGAAATTTTATACAAACTACAACCATCTATAAGCTGGTGATAATTCCTCATATTTTTTTAAAGCAGTCTGTTTAATTTTTCCTAAAGATACTGCCTTATTAAATAATTTATCAAATCTAGCTAAAGATTCAGCCTCTCCTGCTAATGAGGCATAAAGCATTAAATATTTTTCAATTTCTTTACTATCTAACTTTATTATTTCATCTATTTGATCATCTAAGATTTCATCAAATTTTTCATATTCTTCCTGTTCCGAAAGCTTATCTATAATTTGATTAAACTCTTCAAACTTCACAATTAATTACCTCAGTTTATAATTCGATACGCCTTAGATGGTATTGAGTCTCCAATCAATACTTCTTGATCTTTATTAGAAAGAATAATTTACAAAACAAAAGCCAATTACAAAAAATGGTTTACATATGATTGACTTTCTTTTATATAACACGAATTTATATGTTAATTACATACAGTATAAATCATCTCATAAAGATGGTTTCTTTAAGCTCTACATTATCAATTTCATAATAAAATTGTACACCTCGTCCGTTTTGATACATTCCTTGATTAGGAATTTCAAATGGTATTACATCAATGAAGTTTTCAATATTTGGAATAAAACCTATTGATGCATATTTTTGATTAGTTGAGATTTGTAGCCATACTATATATTTCTTCAGATCCCATTCCCCCTTGGAAATCTCTTCAAATTTTCTCTTTGCGTCCTCAATAACTAAAAGATAAGATCCCGTGATTTCGTGATACTCATTTCTATTAAAAAGTTCACGCCATTCTTTAGTACTCATAACTCATAATCGCCTTTTGGACCGTTAACTTTAAATTTCCCGCTTGGTATTCCCAAATATGACTTATGACAACGATTCTTTAATCTTGCTGCTCTGACCAGCCAAAGAAAAATTATAACTATGAAGTCGTTTAGGTATACCAACATGCCAATGTGCACAAACATGCTGCTTATCAGGTTGATGATGACTAACTATTCTATAGGATTTACATCATTTGGATTGGCACCAACTTTATATAAATATTGCTCCCATCCATTTACTTTCCTTTGAGCTATTGAATATATATAAATCCTGAACACTATCAGGCTTTATATACATTTATTAAATTAAATTTTTTATAAAACTTTATTTAAATTAAGCCTCAAGAGATTAATTTAAAATATAAGTATTAATTAATTTTCAAAAAAAATATATTGATCTTTAAATCCATATTTAAATTTAATATATTTCAATGCAGAGACATAACTAAATTGGCTCAGTTTATTCACTAATTCAAGCACATCTTTAATATTAAAGTTATTATCAACAATATGCACATCTGTTTGATTTAAACTATATATTTCCAAAAAAATACCAATATCTGTATTTCGGATATTAAAACACGGTAAATCTGTTAAATCCATTTCCTGAATTACTACAACCTCTTTATCCATTAAATTTTCACTATTTATATAAGGATTTAACTTAACTCCATCCTCCTTATTAAAATCTGAATCTGATAAAATAGAATAAAATTTATTAGATTCAGTTTGAAATTTATATTTTTTCCAGAGCTTACTTTTCACCAACAGCCTTTCCCATCTACGATCAAATCTTTTTTATACAATAAATGTGTATTTACCACCCTATCTAAATTAATTAAATTTTAATAAAAAATATATAGAAATTTTTAAACCATTAACACAAGCTCTATATATTTTTCTATCAATATTTATCAGTTTTTCGTAATCAAAATATCAATCTCTTGATATTTTTTTCCCTAAGTTACTCTTCCTTACTAAATCTTCTAAAAAATTACTAATTTGATAGCTTTCATTTTGAATAATTTCATTTAAATTAAGCGATAAAAATGGTAAAAAAATATTAATTAGCTCTAATAAATTAAAAATATTTTCCACCTCAAACTCAATAAAATCTAAAATTTTATTTTTCTCACTTGAGTTAGCTAGATTTATACTAAGTTCATATTCAAAACCGACATATACATCATTTTCAATTTTAGGAATAATATATACATCTAAAATTGTCTTATATTTTACTGATTTTATTTCAGTTTCATTAGCCGCATAGAAAATATTTGCATAGAAATATGCATCCACAACATCAAATTTGTCATTTTCATCTAATGAGTTCAACCATTTTAAGTCCACATTATACAAATAATTTTTTACAATTAGCCAATTTCTAGTTGCTTTTATTGGAAGCAAAAAATTTTCATTTAAAAAAGACTCATAACTCATACTTAATTAATCCTTTTGCGATAATAACCATTATAACGTGCTTCGGATATTGGATGTCCATGGAACTCATTCGTACTTGAAGAAACTTCAATACGCATATACTGTGTAGGTTTTCCATCATTGTAACCAATTACTCTTCCAGCATCATAAATATAGTAATGTGATCCTTTACCATCATTTTCATATTCTATACCTTTTGACAAACCTTCTTTTTCTATTTTATTCCTGAAAGCTGTTACTTGTGGTGCTGTTGCACTACACCCAAAGCTACTACTCCAATATTGAGCAGGTTTACCATGACTTGAATATTTTATAGCGGTATCTTTGCATTTCGCTTGCGTATGTTTCGTATAAAGACCCGATTTAGAATTTTCCCTACGTCGTCTATTACCTTTTCTTTCCTCTAAACCTTTTTGTTTCAGTCCTAGAGGATCAATCCATTTTAAAGGGTTATAAGCATATTGATAAAAATTGAGTCCACCCAATAATCCAATTGGATCTTTACTTACAAACCGTCCCACATAAGGCGAGTAATAACGATAACGGTTGTAATGAAGCCCTGTTTCTTGGTCGAAATATTGCCCTTGGAAGCGGATATTATTACTGATGATCTCAGAATCTTCAAAGAAGTTAGATTTAGCTTTTTCAGCTTTACACTCACCCCAAGCCTTATATTCAGCTTTCCAAATGACCGCACCTGTATGATCCGTCATTTCTTGTGGTGTACCCAAATGATCACAATGATAGAACCAAAAATCTTTAAAGTCTTTTGCAGTTTTGGTTACTTTCCATAATGGGTCACGTTGTAAACTATAAGGCTTATCTGCCCAGTCAGGTGTTTGATGAAGCTCTATTTCTTCTGCATAAACCGCCTGTGCCAGTGGTACAAATGAATCTTTCTCATATATATATAATGCTTGGTAATTTGCTCATTCGACTCATAAGCAAGTGTATTGCCATCCCATCCATAAATGATGTTATGTTCACCACCGGTATGATGATGTTTACTTCGCTTTTGAATCCGGCGTCCTAATGCATCATAGCGGTACTCTGCCGTATTTTATATTCTAAACCGTATTGCCCACATATAACTCTCTGTCAACTATTCTAAATATCCCATGTTGCCAAAAATAAAAAATCTTCAGGTCTAATAGTGAATTAATAATTTAAATAATTAACTCACTATTAAAAATTATTAATTCTAGTATTCCAAGAAATTCATTTTGAATTTAAATTTTTTAACAATATCTACAATTTTTTTGCTCACTACGTAGATATAAGGTTTATCAGTATCTCTAGCAATAAAAAAGTCATCTACTACTAGATCATTTTTTATAAAGTCACCTTCATCTAATAAATTATTTTTTCTTTTAATATACATAGCATAAATATCTGCTTCTTGATTTCTTACATAACATCGATAGAAATCACATTCGTCTGCAAGAACTTCCTTCATTTCATTAAAAAATCTTTTTGAAAAAAGTAAAATTCCTGAAGATGAATAATAAAAATCCGTCTCCAATATTCCATTCAATTGATCTGCAAAAATATTGTCAAAATCTAAATTTATTCTAGGATTTTTTAAAAATTGATTACTTAAGTCAAATTTAAAATAATCAATGATAATTTCTTGCTTCCCTTTCAAATCAAAAGAAAAATCTCTACTAATATACTCAGATGGATAAATTGTATAAAAGCCCATAAAAACCAAAAAAATTAGTTAAAATATTTATAAATATTTTTCAATTATACATTAATTAACAGTCAAAATTTTTATAGTATTTGACTGTTAATTTTTTAATTACTTACAATTGAATAAAGTTTTTTTCATAAAAAATATTATTAAAAAAGCTATTAACTGAATCCCCAATTTTGCAAAAATAGTCATCATAACCACCATAAAACTTAAATGATGGATCAATAAAATATGTTAAATGTTCACTATAGCCCAATCCAATTGGTAATAGGTCACTTCCTGCCTTTAATGAATACTCTTCAAATATCCAGGCAGGATCTATACCTTTTGTTGCTTTAATAGAATTAAAATACGAAAAATCTTTTTCTTTTCCTCTATATGCCTCATGAGCTATATTTAATCCATTAAAACTTTGGAAAAAAATTATAGCAGAATTAAAAATTTTATATTTATCCGCTTTCCATGCTTCTATGATGTGTTCACTATCTATTTTTCTTCCTGTATACCAACCACAATTGATTAAATATTCTTCAATATTAGCATTTAAATCAAAATTGGATTCTTGCATTTATTTCTTTCCTGTTAACACTTTGTCATATTTAAAAGTTACTTGACAGTTCCTACAACAAGGAAATGCTTCGCCATTTCTAGTACGAACAGTAGCCATTTCCGAGTCTCTTCTATTTGAAAAATTTTTAATGCTTTATTTACCGCATTAACTTTTGCACAATTATTAACTGTCCATTGCTCAATAGACGGAAGACACTTAAATCAGCATGGATGTTTTTAGGCTGGATAGCACTTGTGCCATAATGTAGATTGCCTGTACGTTTATTTACTACGGCACAAGCTGCAGTTGGTAATCAGCCCTGGCTTCTCTTATTGTTTTACCTTCTTAACTGCCTCATCATACGCATTAGGTCCTACTTTAGAGCTTAACTAGTGGATTAATCCACCCTACTGGACTCGGCGTATAAGCATATACCTTATCTCTACCCAATTAATCCAATCGAGTCTTTGGAAATAAAATGCCCTATATAATAATTTCATTATTTCCTAAGGTATATCATTTAAAGCTTCATATAGTTTAGTTTTAACAATATCATCTGGTATATTAATTACTTTAAGTAATGTAAAAGCCCAATCTAAGCTATCACCTATATCTTCAGAAGGTGGTTTAGTCCATAAAGGTATAATAGAAAACTTTAGTTCAGGCTCACTATTAATATTAAAGTCAATATCTTTCTCTTCCATATATTTTAATATTTTTACTCTTCTATTAATTATCTCTTTTTCATCAATATTACTTTTGCTATCAAACCAGAATGACTTAGCTTTTTGAATAGACTCTATAATATATTCTGAATTAATATTATTTAATAAAGGTATTATTTTATAGCAAAATTTTATGTATACAAAATATGCTTGCTCTAGTTCCAAATCATACAATTGGTCTATCAAATTATCCAACTCTTAATTTCTCTACTATCACATACTTTAAAAAAATTTATCAAAAGATTACCACTTAAATTAAGTAGCAAGAAAAATAAGAATCATCTTTGATACTTATTTTTCTTTTGGATAGAATAGTTATACCTCGCACTTATTTTAAATAAAATCCTATTCTTTTAATATTATTTTATCAATTTCATTTTTTACAATTATCTTTTCGTCTTTTTTTAAATTATTATATCTTTCAAAAAAATCTACCCCCAAAACTCTAGCAGACCCATTTAAATATACTTCTTCTATATCCTCTTCATTTATATCACAACAACCATCTATAAACTTATTATCAAAATTTATATAAATATTACCAAAAAAATCATTTTGAAAATCAATTGGAAATATATATTCCTCCCTATCTTTATCTTTTTTTGAGAAAAAAGAAAATCCTGAAAAACCACTTTTAAACAGATTCATATTTTCCTCTAAATAATCATGATAATAAGCTATATCATAAATATATAAATTATTATCTATATAAAATTTTTCACTATACACCTTCACCTTATTATATTTAAACATCTTATTTTGCCCAAATGCTCCTTTAAAATTAATCACTTTTTCCATTGATTCCAAATCAATAATTTGGGTTGAATAATTAATTTTAAAACTTTCAGTTAAGAGATAATCATTAATATTTTTCGTAAAAAAATCAATAAATTCATTTTTCCCCCCAAGAATAATTACTACTGATTCCTTTTTAAAATAATCAGGAAGTTTAAGAAATTCTGGTATAACATCAAAAGAACACTTTAGCATCTATGGTCATCGCCTCCATATTTATTTGTAGATCTAGCATTACCATTATCATAAGTTAAATGACCATCTTGTTTTACGCCATTTTTTACTACGTGATAATGTGGCTTCTCATATTCAACTGGGTTTTTATCTTTAAAAACATGCCCTTGTGGATGTAACTGCAATTTATCATTATATTGTTTCCCAGAACCATTTATTTTTATATTTTCAATATACATAGGTTTACCAGATGAGTCATTTCCCATAAATTTTAAAGAACTAGTATAACTTTGTGAGGTTGGTATACCAGCTTGACGCATGGCTTCTCTTCTTGCAGCTCGATTTGTTGAAAACTCTTTATCACCTTTAGTTGAATCTCTTCTAATTTGATTAGTAGTACTTAATCCCAAAGGATCAATCCAACTTACTGGATTTGGTGCATATGCATATACATTATCTCCACCCAATAACCCAATAGGATCTTTGGAAATAAAACGCCCTACATACGGTGAATAATAACGATAACGGTTGTAATGAAGCCCTGTCTCCTCATCAAAATACTGCCCTTGGAAACGGATATTATTACTGATAATCTCCGAGTCTTCAAAGAAGTTAGATTTAGCTTTTTCAGCTTTACACTCACCCCAAGCCTTATATTCAGCTTTCCAAATGACCGCACCTGTATGATCCGTCATTTCTTGTGGTGTACCCAAATGATCACAATGATAGAACCAAAAATCTTTAAAGTCTTTTGCAGTTTTGGTTACTTTCCATAATGGGTCACGTTGTAAACTATAAGGCTTATCTGCCCAGTCAGGTGTTTGATGAAGCTCTATTTCTTCTGCATAAACCGCCTGTGCCAGTGGTACAAATGAATCTTTCTCATATATATAATGCTTGGTAATTTGCTCATTCGACTCATAAGCAAGTGTATTGCCATCCCATCCATAAATGATGTTATGTTCACCACCGGTATGGTGATGCTTACTCCGCTTTTGAATACGGCGTCCTAATGCATCATAGCGGTACTCTGCCGTATATTCAGCATTACGACTTTTAATTAGTCGTCCACACGCATCCCACTCAAGATATAAATTACCCTTGGTTGATTTCTGGCAAACCAGTTGTCCATAAACATCATATTGGTATTGTTGATCTAGATATTCTTTAACTACGTTATTAACCAAACGATTATAACCATAGCCTGTTTCATCTAGCTTTTGTGAATGGCTTTGAACTTTCTGACTATGATATGAATCTAGAATGTTACTCGCAGGGTCAAAACTAAATGTTTCTTTACCTAACTTACTGCTAGCCTCAAGCAAACGCCCAACTGGGTCATATTTATAATTGATATTGCCCCTACGAGTATCATTAATTCCTGTTAATTGACCAGTTTTATCGTATTGATATAAACGTTGAATCAACTGCTGTGTTTCTTGAATTGCATTATTCTGGGTCTGGCTAACTTGTTCATTTGACGGATACCCAAACTCATGACCATTAACAATATTTTGCTGGGTTAAACGTCCCATCGTATCGTAATGTTGTTCTTGGCTAATTCCGTTGGCATAGTGACGCGCGATTTCACGGTGTAAGTCATCACGTTCGAAACTTACAACATCTTGACCATTCACGATCAGACTATGAACATGACCTGAACCATAAGTTAACCAGTCAATCTTTTGTCCATCTGGACGCACAGTCTTTATTCGATCATTAATTTCATCGTAACTGTGTTTCCAGACTCCAGTTTTCTTGGTTTTATAGTCTTGATGATGTTCACGAATTACATTGCCTACAGCATCGTAATACCACTGTAGGTTGCTTTCAGCATTTTTGGCTTGAATCAGATTGCCATTACTATCGTAAGCAAATTCTTCAACTAATTGTTGCTCTAAATCATGTTCAACATAGCCATAGCCTGCTGTACGCTGTTCTAAGCGCCCCATGCTATCGAAAAGAAACTTTTGAATACGATCTTTCGGTGCAATTCGATCTCGTAAATCTTGACCATGCATAGAAGCGACTTCAACACTACTAACAAGGTTTCCGTCTGTTTCGTCATAGTTATAAATGGTTTCTTTACCATCAAAATCAATTTCTTTAACGAGTCGACTTGCGACATCATAGAAGAATTGGTAACTGGCACCATTTTCATTAATTAGGCGCTTGAGACGATTAAGCTTATCCCACTCATATTTAAGTTTATGATTGAGCGCATCTGTTCGTGATGCAATTAAACCTGCCGCATCATATTCATATCTGGTGATATTCTGTTTCGGATCTATATGTGCCAGTAAACGCCCTTCAGCATCATGAATGAAGTGTTCTTCTGTGCCATCAGCATGTTTAATCTTTTCAAGTTGACCAAAAGCATTTAGAGGTAAACCTTTAATAACTGGTTCACGTTGCTCAATTGTTAGATCACTATAAAAGTATTCAACTTTTTGCTTTAAAGCATTTTCTATTGCAACAACTCGACCTTTTTTGTCGTAAGTCCATTTGGTTTCTTTACCAGAACAATCGATATAACTAATTAAATTGCCTTGGTCATCATAACTTAAGGTTTTAGTACCACCTTTAGGATCTTTAATTGAAGTAAGTAAACCTAAACCGTTATAGCTATATTGTGTTTCACGCTTCAGTGGGTCGGTTTCTTTAGTAATGTTTCCAGCCGCATCATATTCTTTAAACCAACGCCCCTCTTCAGCATCCACCATACCTATAAGCTGACGGTTTTCATCATAAGCATAATGTAGAAGGGAACCGTCTGGTTGAGTTATAGATACAATGTTGCCGTGCTCATCATAATCATAAATAGTCACCGCTGCATCAGTGTCTACATGCTTAGTTACACGACCAAAGTCGTCACGGAAGAACCACTCTTCCAGCCCATCAGGATAAATAATACGATAGGTATAACCTTCAATATCGTAGTAATACCAAGTCTCGGCTCCATAAGCATCTGTCACATACGTTAGACGAATATTTTCGTCCCATTGTAAAGTTGTATCTGAACTGCCATCATCCGCCCATTCATGATAAGCCTTAGACGTTGGCTCGATACCATCATACTCAAGGTTCATGCCCCGACCTGTAAGATCGGTATAACGAGTTAAAAGATGATGGTCATATTGGTAATGATAGCTCGCCCCATTTTCGGTAATTGCTTCAACCAAATCGCCTTTTTCATTGTAGTTATAACTAGCCAGTGGTCGAGCAAGCTGACCATTTTCAACCAGCCATACATCTTCAATTCTTCCAGAAGCATTTACCTGAAATGCAACATGAATCAACTGTTTTTGTTTTTCTTTAATAACAATATCTGAAATAAAACTTCGACCTTCGAATTGGTGGCCATAACGTACCGCTAAGGTAAGTCCATTCTTGTATTCTATGGCTGAAAGTCGATAACCATCCTGATATTTTTCAAACAAGTGTTTCTCTTCTTTTTGATAAGAGATCATCTGAACTTTTTCAGAAATTACACTATAGTAAAAATCTTCAGTTTTATTATGGAAACTCTCACCTACTTTCAGGTTTGGTAACTTAATTGGACGAGCATCTGCTCCAATAAATTCAAAACCACTTAAGTGTTTTAAATATCCAGCACGTTCCTCTGTCTCTTCAATATATTCACTCTGTGGAACAATACGGGTTGTAAACGGTGTTATCCATCTTGCACCAAACTCACCATGATCTAATTGATAAAGATTAGACGCATATTTCCGAGTTAATACAAAGCTTAAAATTGATGACACATAAGCATCTTGATGAGTTAAACACTCTGTACCTAAAGCATAGGTAATATTTCTTTTTGTACCAGAGGTAGATTTGGGCTTGCTTTTACCACCCCTTAAATTTACTGCACATTCAGTTACATTGGGATTACCCTTTGACTTTGCTTGAACATTAGCTTTCTCAAGCTCTCCGTTTGGTTTTTGTCTTCTTTTTTCAGTAACTTGTGTGGGTTTAATATTTGCAGTCTTTGTACCCTTTAGTTTGAACTTCTGTACAGCTTTAAGCAACACATTGAGTAGCCAAGCGATACTCATTGCTTTCGCTGGATCTGCCAAAGTCATTAAATATGTAGGTGCTTTTCTACCAAAAACACGAATGGAAGTGATTGCATTCTGGATAGGTTGTGTTGCACTAGCAGGCACAACAGCAGATACACCTTTTGCAACGGTATTTATTTGTTCTTTTACGCCTGCTTTCCAAATATTTACTAGCCCATCAACAGCATTTGATATCGTTGCTTTAGGGTTGCGTTGTAAATTATTTAAGTTAACTTTGTTTAATTGTTTTTGGGCATTTTTTAAATTACCAGCAGAGCTATATACTTTTCCATTAAGTACTTTTTGAATTCCGTTAGCAAAATCATTACTGATAGCTGTAATTTTTGTTCCACAATTTTGCAACATCTGGTTGACAAGGGGTTGGGCATTTTTCGCGAATTGATCTAATTCCCCAGCAATTCTTTCATTTAAATGATCGCTCAGAATGACCAGAATCGTATCAGAAATTGTGCCTTTCGCCTTTTGTCTAACCAAATTCAACGTAGGTCTTAGGCTCATTCGCATTGTTGCCATGGTTGGCGGTGCTGGAATAATACCAATAACATCCAGTCCCAAATTCAACCAATCTGTAAAAGCTGGGCTAGGCTTTTTACTAATGTCTATAACATCATAAATTGCATCGACTAAAGCAATTGCATTTCCAATGACTGGCAGTGTGCCAAGAGTACTTTTAATCGTATTTAAATCGACATAACCTTTGGTATTCGTTTTTAGCCATGAATCAATTTTATTCATACCTGCTTTAACATCAGCAGCATACAATTTATTTAAAGGTACTACCGCAACTTGTCCGGTATTTGTTCTCACACTTGGCTTGGCTTTCGTTTGAGAAGTAGTTTTTGGTGCTGTTGGCATTTTTATAAATTCTCAATTCTTATTTAAACTTAAAATTCATAGGATTAAGAGCAGTCTCTGTATTTTTCGAGTCTTGAGCCCTTAATGGATTTACATTTAATCCGTTGGTAACTGGAGCAACGGGGTTAGTTCTCCCTTGCATCCATCCTTGCCCTGTCGAACTTTGGCTTAAAACCTTAGAGGTAAAATTGGTCAATTGACTCGTTAAATGTGATTCAACACCTTGTTGCACCATTGGCAACAATGCACTTGCACCATTTTCTTTTAATTGCTTTGCAGTATCGATTGTTCTCATAATTGAACTTGGATTTGTGAATGTTTGACCTAAAGCTTTTTTAGCTTCTGTCACTGCACCTTTCAAAACACTATCTGCTTTACCCATTAAGGTTTGAGCACTCATATCATTATCACTTGGCCACATAGGAGGGCGTTTAAAATCACTCGCTTCATCCCAAGGATTACGCTTATCTTCTTCAAATATAACTTTGGCTGAACCTGTAGCTAACCCCGAAACACGAACAAAGCCTTTATCATCCAGTTGTCCTTTGAACTGTTTCCCTAACGAATCAGTTACTGTATAACCGCCTTGTTTAACAAACTCACCATGTGCATATTCATGGAACAACTCAAGTACACCCTGCCCACGTTTTGGTGGTGGTGGCAAACTAGATTTAACACTTGCCGATGCGCCGCCTTGGAACACATGCTGTCCAGCATTGACCTGAAATTTCCCGCCAGTTTTTGGAAAGATTCCTGAACCATTTAAGGTAATTTGTGAACTTGCGCCAGTAATTACAATTTCTTTAGGACTACTAATTTCAATCCGATCTTCTGTCGAAGAAATGGTAATACCTTTATTAGCAAGCACATCTAAAGCATCTGACTGGGCTTGTATTTCTACCTTGCCTTGTGCAGCGACTGCTTTTAGTCCACTTTGCACAGCAAAGAGACTGAGCCTATTTTGGGCATGGGCAATCACATTCTTTTGAGTACTTATATTGATGCTGTCTCCAGCAATCTGATTGATTTGTGCATCAGCCGAGATATGAATATCTTCAGACGTACTCAAGGCTATGCCATCTGGTGAACTTAAAAGCAGTAAAGCTTTTTCAAATTTAGCGATTTGCTGCTGAATTTGTGAGGCAAAATCTTTTAACTGTTCAATCGATTCTATTTCATCGGTTTTCTGGTTTTTAGCGATGTCACTCAGTGCTTTACTGTTAGTTTGACTCCCTTCAAGTTGCTTTTTCGCAACTTCGGCATCGAGGTGTTCGCCTTTGGCATTATCTTGTTTATAGGTGGTTACCAATAAACCTTGCCCCGCACGTAAAGCTCCCCATTGGTCAGTACGCAGTTCAAAGCCTTCTCCGCGGTCTTCACTTTCCGCTTTGTCTTTAGGATGGCTGAGTTTCCCCAGATTTAACTGGCTTGCACCATGACTACTTTGGAGTTGGGTACTAATTTGGCCCGGTGTATCATCAAATCTAAGTTGTCCAAAACCACCACCCGACACTTCTTTGGAACGGATACCGCTCAGCTTTTTAGTGTCAGGAAGTTTACCTTTGTTATCAAATTTGGTTGGATGACGCTGTGCCTCATGAATTCGACCCATCACAAATGGTCGGTCGATATCGCCATTAAAGAAGTCAATAACAACAATTTCACCAATACGCGGTAAAAAACGTGCACCATAGCCTTCTCCAGCCCACGGTGTTAGAACGTCAATCCAAGCTGAATCGGTGTCATTATTATTGGTTCCTGCCCCCCCATCATGGCTATGATCATCACTACGGGTAAACAGGAAACGGACTTTAATACGCCCCCATTCATCTACATAGATTTCTTCACCTTCAGGACCCACCACTTTTGCGCGTTGTGGGTGCGTAACTGGTCTATGAATTTGTGGGTTATAAGCTGGTGTTGTTGGAATATGACGACGTTGTAAAATCAGTTGATTCGCTTGGCGTTCATCACTGTTCTCGGGGTTTTGTATTGACCAGTTACTTTGCGCCAATAGACCATTAATTTGCTCATTTAAATCTTTAGGTAAATTATTCTGATTAAAGAAATTTTTAGAAACAATCAGAAAGCTTTTATCTGAGCTTTCATGCTGGTCTATTTCTGGGTGTTCATTTAATTCGAAATAGTAACCCACATAGGCATCGCGGACCGTCGTTTGTGCAATAAAGCGTTTCGCCTGTGACTCGTAGTAATTGTGGAGGTTCTGGTTTAAGCGTTCGACTTGTTGATTTCCAGATTTAGTTACACCATCTTCACCCTTTAAGTCACCAATCCATGCAGGCGCATAGTTCCAAGCTTGCTCTAAGCCAAGTGTAGCATTGTCATATTGTTCGCTATGCTGATGCTTACTTTGAACGCTTCCAATCCCTTCTTCTTGTTCTAATATTTCTGCTTGCCAACGTTGTATATGCATAACGTTGGGTTGAAGAGAACGCTCGGCAGTTAAGCGAGTCATGCTGTCGTATTGTTCCACCGCACTACTACGATGGTAACGAATCGTTTTACGGTCTAAAGGCTGATATTGGCTATTGGCATCAATCAACCTGAGTTTCTGAGCTTGAATAGATGTATCGGTACTTGGAACAATATGCTGAGCTTCATCAATCAGCCAACTGATATTTTCACTACGAAGTAAGCGTGTGAGGAAGTCCCAATCACTTTCGTTATGTTGCATAACAAAAGGACGAACATCATAAGTTTGTGTTAAACCGCTTAAATCCAAACTTAAACTTGCAGCAAATAGCGGATTTTTAACTTGCCATTCTTTAAATAATATTTCCCATATTTCAACCACGCTTTTATTCATAAATACGCGCGAATTGCGGCGATATTTCCATAATGCGGTTGGATCTTCTAAGGTCAGCTTATATAAAGTTAGGCTTCCATCTGACTGGCCTTGCTGAGCATGAGTAATAATGCCTGTAACACGGGTTAATTCACCTCGCTCCGTCACTATATCTACAGCGGCCTGAATACCAATAAAAGATTTTAGTTGAATCGTTGCATTGGTTGATAGGCATAAAAGTTCTGCTTTTAAGCCATCATTGAGTGCATGTACGCCATCAATTCTTTGCAGAAAGACTTGGTCATTCAATATCGGAGACGTAAATTGAATATGAATAGCTCGTTTCTGTGGGCTAATGCCCAAACTATCTAAAACTTGATGAATACTGTTCAACATCTTTATAGGACTGAATTATATTTAGTGGTATTTTACAAAGCACGTACAGATCTGTCTATTTAATTAAGAATTAATTTTACATTTAAATTAAATATTAAAACTTATTCTATTCAACAGAATAGAATCTAACCCTAGCATGATTAAAAGATTTGTTAATTTTGCTATATTAAGCCTCATTTATAAAGCATTAATTTTTTAAAATAAGCCAATAAATCAATTGTTTAAAAAATGTATAAGTAATAAACAGGCTTATACATTTTATTGGTCAATTCAAATATCAATAACAACGTAACATACTGTTATATATAATATTTTTATAATTCAAAAATAGATCTACTATTATTGAAAAATACTTCCAAATTACTTTCCATGCAAAGATTCAATTTAAAATAGTTTAGATATTTTAAATTATAATTAGAAACAATTTTTAACATTTCTTAACACTACTCTAATTTCGAATAAATGACATTAGAAATCGCTCAAACAATTGTTCTTTCACATTTGAAATATCGGAACTTAAAAGCTGAATAATGGTGCCTTCAATCATATATAAAAATAATTTGGCATCATGAAATGAGGCTTCCCTATTAAGCGCTCTAAGCTGGCTATAGATTTCATTGGTCAGCCATGTTCTATATTTAATGGCGACTTGGTAAGCATTTGAATAATTATTTTTAGTTTCAAAAATGGCTTTAAATAGCAGGTAATATGGCCCTTCCAAGTCAGTATGCAAGTCATAAAGTATTTTGAGTTTATCCTTCACGTTTAGGTTGTTGTCGTACTCGACCATTGCAATGACTTTCTCCTGTAACCGTTCTTTTTGTACGAGTAGGCAAATTTCAATAAACCGCGCTTTGGACTGAAAATAATGATAGAAAGTCATTTTTGTAATTTCAGACTCTCTCACAATTCTGTCGACGCCAACAAGGTGAAATCCGTGGTGGTGAAATAAATCAATCGCCTTATTAATAACTTTTAAAGCACGTGTAGAAAATACTAAAGGTGGCATAGTTTTTACCGTTATAAATTCTTGTTGTTTCTAAAAGAGAAAAAAGCCTGTGCCCTTTTGGGGAGAAAAAAAGGCACAGCAAAGCCATAAAGACTGTGCTTGGCACATCTCAAGTTTTATTGTTGATACAAATTTTGAGCCGTAATGACTTAAAGCCTGAGAACCTTAAAGGTCATCAAGCTGTTTAAAGATGATTTAAGTGGTGTCGTTATAGCTTTTGGCATCGAGAGCCAAGAAATAATGAATGTGCAAAGCCAACTCCTTCTATTGGGAGTTCTACCAGACATTAAAATTATGGTGGCAGAACGGAAGCGGGTTGACAGACTGGTAGGACTCCAGCACACACGAGTGTGTCCCTCTCCCGTCCTACCGCTACGGGAGGGAACGAGAAGTACACATAGAAGTATCCCTCAGAAAGGAATAAATCTGATGCGGTCCTAAGTGGTCTGTCAAAACCACCTGGCAATGTAGGCCAGTTCGGAAAGGATATTATCCAAGTTACGTGCAGTCAAGCACACAAAATGACATTTGCTTTAAAATAAATCATTAAAAAGTAAGGGTAAATAATTTAGTTTTATTATTAAATGAGGGTTTATAAAATCGAAGAAATTTATATAGATATATAAGTTTTGATGGGCCAAAATGAATGCTTATTTTAAAACCATTTATAAAAAACTGTAGATGAGTCTGAATATAAGAGGACATTGAATGAAGAACTTTATCACCAAGAAAATGTACACAACTAGAGCTTTATTTTTTGCTGTAAGTGTTATGGCTTTGAATGTTTCCCCTATTGTTATTTCTACTACTCATGCAGCGACAGAACAAAAAATGGATACTTTATCGACTACGCTTTCATCAATTTTTACAGATAAACCCGTAGAACCTGCTTTATTTAGTCCTCAATTTTTAGGACAAGTTTCCATAACACAAATTCAAAAAATCGTTGATGATTTAAAAGCCTCTTTAGGCACGCTTAAAAGTATTAATGTCTCAAATGGCTCTGGGACGATTGATTTCGAGAAAGGAGAATTACCTGTTTCAATTAGCTTAGATGAGCAAGGGCAAATTAGCACCCTTTGGTTTAGCGCGCCTCATTTTAAGACAGTAAGCTTAGACGAAATGGTTAAAGGACTACATGAAAACGCAGTCGGTAAAACTTCTCTTTTAGTTATTGTAGATAACAAACCTGTGGTTGTTGAAAATGATAAAACTCCAATGGCTGTGGGTTCAACTTTTAAGTTACTCGTTTTAAAAGCGTATGAAGATGCGATAAAAAAAGGTGAATTAAAAAGAGAAACTATAGTCTCTTTAAAAGAAAAAAATCGCTCATTACCAACAGGAGTTTTACAAAACTTGCCTGATGGCACACCTGTAAATCTGGAACTTCTCGCGCAGTTAATGATACAAATTAGCGATAATACAGCGACCGATAGCCTGATAGAGGTATTAAAGAAACCTCGTATAGAAGCGTTATCACCTAGAAACATCCCGATGCTGACGACACGAGAACTATTTCAACTGATTGATCCAAGTAATGAAAAGCTAAAAAATAAGTTTAAAACAGGTACAAAGTCAGCTCGTCTAGAAGCGCTTTCTGAGCTAGACAAACTCCCGCTACCGAATGTGAGTAGCATCGGAAAATCGGCGACTTGGCAAGATGCTGAATGGTACATGTCAGCCAACGAGATTTGTCCTCTGCTTGAAAGTGTTCAAGATGCCCCTGCTCTGAATAGTTCTTTAAATCCATTGTTTAAAAATTTAAATTGGCAAAAAATTGGTTTTAAAGGTGGCTCTGAATACGGCGTAATTAACTTTTCAGTGATTGGAAAAACTCAAAAAGGTCATAAAGTTTGTGCAGTATTTACCGCAAATGGAAATGAGCCACAGCCTGAATCAAAACTAGCAATATTATTTACAGGTATACTTCAAGCTGTTGATTCTATGAATCGTTAAACACATAAGCCCATCATGAGTAGTAGGCTTTTAGCAACTCCTTATGATGGGTTGATTTGGATTTATATAGATAGTTGTGTACAGTCTTTTTGAGAAATTTATTATTAAATAAGTAGTTGGTGATGAAGATGCCATTAATTATACCCGTAGCGATTGATGAGGGTGCGGTAGAAGTTCTTTGGTATAGCCCTTTTGAAAATATTGAAGATATTATTCTCTGGTGGGAAGCACAAGAAAGCATTGATATATATAAATATAAAACTGACTTAGAAGCTGCTGAAGCTATTCTATCAAATGGCAAAATAGTCAGTGTAAAAACAGAAGAGCAATATGATCTCTACTATGCAATAAGTGCAAAAATTGAAACTGTAACGCTCATGATCGACACAGACTATACCTCACGCTTATCCTATAAAGGAAAGAAATATTTTCATAAAGGAAAGCTTAATTTCCCCCCTGATCTAACTTAATGGTACTACAGAAAATATTATGGAAATTTCATTAAGATTTGCTACTTCTGCCGATCTCAAAGCTATAAACGAACGTTATGCTGAGGTTGATTTTGTTCCATCACATGAAGATGAACTTATTGTACTCGCCTCTATTGGTGATAAAACTGTTGGGCAAGGTAGAGTTGTGTGTATTGATTCGAATAGCGGCGAACTCGGTGGAATTTACGTCTTTCCTGATAATGAAGGGTTAGGCATCGCCCGTAAAGTGGTCGATTTCTTAATTAAAAACTCGGATTTTTCTGTGCTTTACTGTCTACCTTTTGCAGAACTAGAAAGTTTTTACGGTTCGATGGGTTTTGTTCCCGTGAAAGACATGGCTCAGGTTCCTCAAGCTGTAATCAAAAAATATGAGTGGTGTAATAGTAATTACGACAAACCTGTTTTACTTTTAGAAAGAAGTAAATGATGTAAAAACTCATAAGAAACCGCCCCAGAAGGCGGTTGCTGAGTATAAACCAGTAGGCATTGCCCACCCTATTTAAGACATTGAGCACGACTTAGAAATCAGAATGAAATCTCAACGCTTAAGGCGATCAATTTGTTCATTGATCAGACATTGTGCAAGCCCAAGGTAGTTCCCTGACTCAACGTCCCAACTCTGTAACTGTCCATCAATATTCATACGGGCAAGGCCATAAGCCAATGCACGAGTAGACAACAAAGCATCTTCAGCCGAAATACCGACGAGCTCTCCACTCGATACAGCATCATTCAACAGTTGTCGCATCTGGCGACGAATCTTGTCGTTGGATGCCCGAAGCCCACTTCCCTCGAAATCGATGACGGCGCGCGTGGAAATCACTTGAAAGTGATGCGGATTTTCAAAGGCCCAAATCAGGAACGCCTGTCCTAATGCACGGTATTGCTCTAAGGGTGAGAGACTCGCTGCTTGTGTGAGTGCCTGATCGATTTGCATAGTGAGACGAACCATGGCCTCTTCTGCGACTGCATTCAGTAGTGCAGTTCTCGATGGAAAATGGCGAAACGGTGCACCTGGTGAAACACCCGCCCGTTTGGCTGCCTCTCGCACAGAAACGGCTTCAATCCCACCCTCTTTTAAAAGAACTAGCGTCGCATCAATAAGTGCGGCTTTCAGTGCGCCGTGGTGATAACCCCGTTGTGTATCTGCCATGAATTTCATCACTTGTAAATTTACGATAGTTTAACTTTGACAGTACTTTGAGATCAATGTAATCTGTGCTTACATTAATCTCAGAGTGCTTCGTTATGAACACAAAGTTACTGGTCACAGGAATACTGGGGGTATTGCTTTTGGGATCGCAAGCCTATGCGAACGAGACCAGTGTTGACGTATCACCAGTGCAGCAAAAGGATAATGCCCCCCATTTGATTATTGACTCTCCAACAGATCATCAGGTCATTAAAGGGGTCGTCATTATCCGCTGGCATGCGCAGAATATTCGAATATTGTCTGTTTATGGCGATGCGGCGCTCGCGGTTAAACCAAAACTCGGTCACCTGCATGTTTCGCTTGATCACAATTCTTGGCATTGGGTACAAGCGTCTGAAGAGCCAATTGTCCTTCAGGGACTGGCTCCCGGTGAGCATACGGTTTCCATTGATTTGGCTGATGCAACACATCAAGTGTTAGATCATCAGACATTGACGTTTGTCACTACAAACATAGACTCTAGAAATACGCATTCCCATTGATCAGTGATGGTGTAAAACCCATAAAAAAAACCGCCCCAGAAGGCGGTCGCTGAGTATAAACCAGCAGGTATATAGAAGTATGGTGGACGAATACTTCTATATTCTTTTATGAAGGAGTTTTCTCGGTTTTCAGAAAATCTTTCGATTTAAAATAATTAATAATCATATCTGCATGCTCTTCTTTTTGAGGAGCGGCTGTCACAGGAAATGATTCTTTCGTCATTTTAAATCCATGCGGGATGAGCTGTGAAATTGGTGGAAATTTGGGTTTCCCTCCTTCTGTAATCCGCTCGATAAAACTTGCTAACCAGAGTAAATACTCTCCTTCATTTTCAAACTTAGGCATAACACTTAAATCGACTTTGACTTTACATTCACTAAGAGGCTTGGTGAGCTGTTCATCAAAATCAATGTAATTGAACTTAAGTTTAAACTCAGTCCCTTTAATGGCCTTACGTATCTGACTGATTAAACAATTCAGATTTTGTGTAAGGTCATTGGTGAATAAGTCGTCTTTTTTAATATTCTTATAAACCTTTTCAGCCACGGCTAAATATTTTGGCATTTTTTACCCTCCTCAATCTCAATTGTTATAAAGTTTTGATCTTAAAATGTTTTATGGTTCTGATTATGGTGAAACAAGTGTAAAGGAGTGAAACATTATTATAGTCAAACGTAAGAAGTTAAAGCCTTATGTAAACCGCACTAAACAATCACATAAAAAAAGTATGGTTTTGATAACTCATCCGCAATTTTTCTAAATTATTAAGATGTTTTGAAATATTTATTTTCAATTAAAATTTACCATTTGGTAAAATCAATACGGTCGCATTTGCTGATCTCGTCTTACCAGCCCCAAAACTGATCTACGAACTCTAATTTCTTCTTCAGAAAATGGTAAGTGTTCTTTTAACTCATCTATAGAAAGAGAATTATTTTCTATTAAAAAACAGTCTTGTTCGGTCGTCCAATGTGAAGCCACCGATCCAGTTTGCTTGTAGTAACGTTTCATATACCTGAGTAAATTTATGACCATAAAAAGCTTAAGAATACAGCAAGCTTTTTATAAGTTTTGAGCAGAAAGAAGAATAGGAATACTACCGAAATACGCCACAATAAAAAAGCCAAACATTGCAGTAAAGCCCTGTTTGGCACTTCTAAAATGAGTTTAATCTAACTCTAGGTGTTGTCTTAGTTTAAGAATATCGACTAGCCCTTTATCTCTTTTTTGATATAAATCGACATCTTTATAATGTGTTAAAAGCTGTTTCGTTTGTTCTTCTAACAACTCTGTCGTTTCTTCTGAGTGTTGGAAAGCCTGCATATCATTCCACCATTCGGTCATAGGTGGCCCAAGGTGATGAATTGCCTCGTTAAAGCCTTTCTGGTTCGCAAGCTCCATATTTATATAGGGGCCAAATAATGCCCATCTCAGCCCTGGCCCACTGGTAATTGCGATATCAACATCTTCGGCTGAACACACTCCTTCTTTAACCAAGGAAAATGCTTCTCGCCATAAGGCCGCTTGCAAGCGGTTCGCGACATGCCCTTTTACTTCTTTATTTAAAATAATCGGGTGTTTGCCTAGTCCTTGATAAAACTCGGAAGCGCGCTTTAAAAATTGTGGGGCTGTTAAATTTCCGCCTACAATTTCAACCAAAGGTAACAGATGAGGTGGGTTAAATGGATGACCTAAAAGTATACGCTCGGGATGAGTTGCCTCTTTTTGAAAGTCTGAAACTTTTAGGCCTGAGGAACTTGAGGCAATCAGCGTCTTTTCAGGACAATATGATGTGATATCTTGATATAACTTTTGCTTTACATCTAAACGCTCCGGTGCATTTTCTTGAATAAAATCGACATCGGCTACGGCATCTTTTAAGTTGTTGTGAAGCTCTAGATTTGAAAGAACATCTTGTAAAGAATGGCTAGGCTGCGTTTGCAAATCTAAATCTTGTAAATCTTTTAAATTTGCTTGTATTCTCTTTTTAAATAATTCTTCATCTATGGGGTATGGGTCATATACCTTTACCTTAAAGCCTTTATATAAAAATAATGCTGTCCAACTTGCGCCAATGACACCAACACCAACCACACCGATTGTTTTAATTTCTTCCATAGTTTCCTCGCGACCCTATTACTTTTAAAAACTGTCCTTATTTCCTTACACGACCATAAAAATAGTCGACTTCTCATCTTGTCTTGGTTACTTAAAGCCATTTTATAATAGGCAAGCTGAACCCAAAGTTCATATCATTATTGTACTTTTCTTGCATTATATTCATTTTTAACAGCTAAAATTGCGGCTAAAGATTGCAGCCCTAGAAGCACTAAACGTGTATGATTGGCAGGGTTTTGAGCGATTTAAATTTCATATGACAAATACATTTTCTGACCACAAGCAAGTTGAAGTGGTGTCTACTTTTGCTGAACTTGTAAATACACATTTTCAGGGAGATAAGAATGCTATTTGTTGGCACAGAAATTTGCTTGGCGACTTTAAAGAAATTGTGGCTAAACTTGAGTTAAAAGAAAATATTACTGAAATTTCTACTGAAGACCTGTTAGCACTTGAGCTTTCAGAACAAGGTGATTTGGCTCGAGACATTATTTTAAAAGATATGCAGCTTTTAACTGATATGGGTGCATCACCTGTACTTAATTTACTTAAACATTATGAACGTGATGAAGAGCTAGATTTTATTTCAACTGATGTCTATTCATTTCATGTTGATCGTTCCCCTATAGAAACTGATACTTTTTTATGTACTTATCACGGTGCGGCTAGCGATATTGTGCCTAATGATCAGGTTGAGCAAAAAGTTTTAATTCCAGAAATTAGAGAGAAACTCAAAGCATTACACGACGGCCCAGAAGCGGAATTTGAAAGCTTTTTAGCAGAGTTTTTTTTTGATTTACATTACCAGCCTAAAGCCCATGCTCAACCTATAAATTTGGGTACAGGACACTTGTGGCGTTTGGCGGTAGATCATCCCACTCAAAAGGTTTTACCGTGTGTGCATAGAGCACCAGTTGAAAATGATGGTGAATATCGGTTGCTACTCATCTGTTAATTTCCGACATATTGCTAATTTTAAAGACTTAAATATCTGTTCTTTCATTATTGAATTGGCTTAAAGTCAATTTATATTAAAAAGCATTTCTAATTTCTCGTCGTTCACTCCAATAATGAATAAAATAAATTTGGATATTTACTAAAGCGAAAATAATGAAAAATTATGATTTAAAGTAGTTGACCCTCACGTAACGTAAGCCCCTAGCATAAAACACGCCTAAGGAAGAAGGAGCTAAAAAGATGCTGTTAAAAGTTGGTGAATTGGCTAAACAAACAGGACTTACTGTCCGCGCTCTTCATCACTACGACGATATCGGTTTACTTCAGCCTTCGGTCCGTTCCGATGCTGGTTATCGACTATATACCCGTAAAGACATTACTCGTTTGCATCAAATTCAAGCATTACGAGGAATGGGAATGTCGTTAGCCGAAATCCATACGGTTCTTGAAGACCCCAATCTTGCGCTTTTACCCATTATTGATCAGCAGATTCAAGCAATTGATCAGAGACTGAACGAGCAAAAGAAATTGCGAAATCAGCTCAGTAAATTGAAATCTCAGATTATGAGTGGTGAAGAACTTGGTTTGGAGGATTGGCTAAAAACAATGGAGCTTATAGCAATGTTTGAGAAATACTTTACAAAAGAAGAGCTTGAAAAACTTACTTTCTTACAAGCAGGTAGTAAAAGTCACCAAGAATGGCACGAGTTAACTCAGGCAGCAAATGCACTATTTAATGCTGGCGAACCATCTAATAGTGAAGCCGCTCAATATCTGGCACGAAAGTGGATGAAAACTCTTGAGCAGAATACGCGAGCTAACCCCGAATGGCTTGTTAAATTAAATGCCATAAATTCAGCCGAGCCTGAATTTCAGGAAAAATTAGGGGTTACACCAGAAGTTGTTGAGTTTTTACTTCAAGCGTTTTCTGAAAGTAAGCTGAGTATTTTTGCCCGCTATTTATCTGACAATGAATTTGCTTTTCTAAAAGAAAACTACATTCGTGAGATGAAAAAATGGCCTCAATTGTTGGTCGATATTGAAAAATTGATTGATGTCGAAGTCCAACCAGATAGTGAAGGTGCACGGCGTTTGGCTCAACAATGGCTTTCTATGCTACAAAGCTATGCTGGTAATAACCCAAGTACTCAAGAAAAAATTCGTACGGCAATGCAAAATGAACCGAGCCTTGCGGACGGCACTTGGCTCAAACCAGTTACCCTACAATTTCTGGAAAAAGCAGTAGCAGCTTTAATGCGCAGTGCTTAGTTCTATCAGGTTAAATCATTCTTTTTATACTAATAAGGGTGATTTTCCCTAGGATATTAAAGTACTTATTCAATATCGAATTTAAAATCGAGAAAGAAAAGCTAAACCTTATTGCCAAAAAAAGCCCTCTAAAGAGGGCTTTTTTTATTTATTCTACAGAAATAATTACTGTGGAATAATGTTAGTAGCGCTAGGGCCTTTTTGACCTTGCACAACATTAAAAGTCACACGTTGACCTTCATGTAAAGTTTTGAAGCCAGAAGATGCGATTTCTTTGAAGTGAGCAAAAACGTCTGGACCAGAATCTTGTTGAATGAAACCAAAACCTTTAGTTTCGTTGAACCACTTAACTGTACCAGTAGCTGTGTTGTTAGACATGATATACATCCTATTGAATTTTAAGAACTTAATGTCATGAGACATGACAGGTTTAACTTGGAAAAAATAACGAATTGAGCTTAAGATCTTAAAAACGGAGGATTATGAATAAAGCTTCGATACTAAAAGAGGATTTACTAAACTAATAAGTCTTTTTTCTAGTTAAGCTAATTATACACCAAAAAATCACTTATACAAACTTTTTATATGAATTATTTATTACGACTATACTAAACATTTGTTTACATCTGTACAAATAATTACACTTTATGATCTAAACATATAACATTTTATTTGTTATAGCCCCTTCTTAAATCTTAGATTTATATTAATTCAAAACCTTTATCCGGCTTAACAGTATTTATTAATTACAATAACTTAGGCTATGTCTCTGTCCTACTCTATAATATTACTAAATATTATGATTACCCTATGCTATTCAAAAAATATCACGCTTAGAAATATATAAGAATATAAATATTATTAAAAACACTATTAGAATAAATATAAATCAAATTAATTTTAAAATAAAAATTCAATCATTATTATATTTTAACCAGCATCGTTAAAATCATTATTAAACAAACTGTCTGTTGTAAGAGGCTTTGCATGGGAACATCTCCCTCTCACTGGACCATATAATTTTAAAAAACTGGATGTATTCATTAGGTCATAGGCTTCGTAACCTATCTTTGGCTTAGATCTAGCAATGAACCTATCTATACATCCTTTGAATTTTGAGGACTATCATGCGTTTACATTTTATTGTTCATGAAGATTTTGAAGCACCTGGTGCATATGAAATTTGGGGTCAAAATAATAACTTCAAAATGACATATTCAAGAGTGTATTTAAATGAAGAATTACCTTCTACGGTTGAAGAAATTGATTTTCTTATTGTGATGGGTGGGCCGCAAAGTCCAGATACGACCATTGAAGCATGTTCTCATTTTAATTCACTCGCTGAACAAGCTGTCATTAAGAAAGCCATCCAAGCAAACAAAGTTGTTTTAGGGATATGTTTAGGTTCACAGCTCATCGGTGAAGCTTTAGGTGCCAAGTTTGAACATAGCCCTGAAAGAGAAATTGGTAAGTTTCCTATTATGCTGACAGAGTACGGTTTTAAAAATTCTCTATTCTCACATTTAGGAAAAATGACAGAAGTTGGCCACTGGCACAATGATATGCCCGGGTTAACGAGCGATGCAAAAATTATTGCTTTTAGTGCAGGATGTCCGCGACAAATCGTTGAATATTCGAAATTAGTTTATGGTTTACAGTGTCATATGGAGTTAACACCTAAAGTCATCGAATTACTCATTCAACATTCAGCGGCTGAACTCGATCAAGCTCATGATTATAAATTTGTTAACACCCGTGAAGAATTAAGAAAACACGATTACCAAGAAATGAACCAAAACTTGTTTATTTTTCTAGATAAATTAAATGATGAATATTTAAAACTCAACTAAATCACAGCAAAGCCCTTTTATCAGGGCTTTCTTTCATGAAGTGAGTTGAGCTGTTATGCAGGTAGCAACAGAATCTCAGGTAGTAGATGGTCGCTATACAACATCTAATAAAATAATAACGCCTGTCACACATAAAGCGGCTGATGTGCAAAGTTAGCTTTTAGGTTTTAAGCCGGCTATATCACACTTTCAACACGCATTTGTTCTGCGCACTGTAGGGCATGTTGCAAATCTTTTTGTAAATCGACCACCGATTCTAGTCCGATATTCAACCGCACCAAATAGCCATCTTTAGGTAGATTGGTATGGGTTCGATAAGCTTGTCCAACAGGTAAAATCAAACTTTCAAACCCACCCCAAGACAAACCAATGTGAAATAATTGCAACGAATCAAAGAATTTTTGCACATAAGAAGGTTCAGATTCTTTTAAATAAAAAGCAAATACCCCAGATGAACCATGAAAATCTCTTAACCACAAATCATGATAAGGGCTGGTTTCTAAGCCAGGATGAAGCACTTCCTTAATAGCCGGATGTGTCGCTAGAAATCGAGCAATAGTTAAAGCATTATCTTGATGCTGCTTTAACCTTACCGCTAAACTTCGCAAGCCCCGTGAAGCCAAATAAATGTCGTCTGGGCTTGTGGTCTCACCAAACAAATGACCTGTTTTCGTAAGTTGTTCGTATGTTTCGGCATTTGCAGTAGCTACGCCCATTAATATGTCAGAATGGCCGCCAATGTATTTAGTTACGGACTGAATAGAAATATCAGCACCATGCTTTAATGGTTGAAAAAGTAACGGCGTTGCCCAAGAGTTATCGACTAATACTTTTGCGCCGTATTGATGGCTAATTGCAGAAATTGCCGCAACATCACTCAGTTCAAATGTCATTGAACCCGGTGACTCAATAAACACCACACTAGTACGATGATTAATTTTTTCAGTTAATGCCCCAAGGTTAGTAGAGTCAAAATAATCAACACTTACCCCCATTCGAACTAATATATTGTCAGCAAAATTTCGTGTTGGGCCATAGATATTATCTGCAATCAAGACATGACTATTTGCCTCTACACAAGCCATAAGTGCATGTGTACATGCCGATAACCCAGATGGAAACACCATACTACCCGCACCACCTTCAAGTGCATTGATTGCACTTTCAAAAGATTTGGCTGTTGCAGCACCGAAACGGCCATAATGTCGATATACCCCACCATTTCGTTTAAATTCTTCCCACTCTCTAAAGCTATTTACAACAATAGTAGAACCACGAAAAACAGGTGTGTTGACTAGACCATCAAAGCGCTCGGGTGTTCGTCCTAAATTAATGACATCTGTGCTGAATTGATTCACTTTTATATTCCAAGAAACATATCAACGTTATTACCAATTCATGATAGTGAGGTTTCAATGGATATAAATTTTAATCTTTTCTATTTTTTATCTCGATATTAAATTTTTATTTCTTATTTTTACTTAAAATTAGAATTTTAATCCGATAATTATTTCTTAGAGTAAAATATGATTCTATAGCGTCCTTTGCATTGATCTGCGTGTTGTTCGAACTTGCTGTTATAAAAGATACTTCTCACACTATTCTTCATCCATGATTTGCTGGATACGCTTTTGGTAATTATTTAAAAAATCATGCATCACGCGGAAATGTTCCGTTTGCTCATACTGGATTTCACGGATTCCAGTGTCAGAAAAGTGATAGATTTTAGCGTTGGGATAAGCCAGTAAAATTGGGGAATGTGTTGCAATGATGAGTTGTGACTGTTTTTTGCATAATTCATGAATAGCCGACAAAGCGACAAATTGCATGGTAGGTGAAAGAGCTGCTTCGGGTTCATCCAATAAGTAAAGTCCCTCACCTTGTAATTTATTGGTCAGCAGTTTTAAAAAGCTTTCTCCATGTGAACAAGCATGGATATTGCCTCCATAACTTTTTACATAACCCACTTCATTCATATATGTGCCGACATTGTAATAACTTTCGGCTCTTAAAAAATAATAGTCTTTAGGCTTTTTAAAGCTTTTAATCATTCTTAAATACTGAAATAAACCTGATGAACTACTCGCTGAATTAAGTCGTACATTTAGAGTGCCGCCTTCTTCGGAAAAGCCAAGCGCCAAAGCGATGGCTTCCATAATCGTCGACTTACCAGAGCCATTTTCACCAACAAAAAAAGTAACGTCTGGATGGAAACTTAATTGTTCAATATCATTAACGGCTGGTATCGTAAAAGGATAAATTGACCAGTCTGCCTGCATATTTGCTTTAATTTGTACCGAACGTAAATAAGGCTTAGCTTCTAGCATTTTTGCTGGTCCTTAATTTTTAATAGTATTTGCAGTTTTTATTAGAAAAAATTTAAAGGAAGTTCTGTCGTATATTTAATTTGCTCCATGGCAAAACTAGAACTCACATCAGCCAAGCCATTAATTTCAATTAATTTTTTATAAACTTTATCGAATTCAGCAACATCCGATACGGCGACTTTAAGTAAATAATCTGTTTCACCTGCCATTCTATACACTTCAATAACTTCATCTATGCTATAGATATGAGAGTGAAATTTTTGAATCCACTCAATATTGTGTTGAGCAGTTTTAATAAACACCATCACAATCACATTAATGTTGAGTTTTTTACGGTCTAGCAAAGCGACTTTTGCACGAATAATACCCTCTTCTTCCATTTTATGTATTCTGCGCCAACAAGCCGTGTTGCTTAATCCTACCTTTTCCGCAATATCGCCTATTGCCAATGTGCAGTCCTTCTGTAGAAGATCTAATATTACACGGTCATATTTATCTAAATTTAACTTCATACCTTCAAGCTTCTCTGCACTATGTATTTGCAATAAATCAAATCAATGAACAATATATTAGATTGTTATTCTAATTTTAATAAAAAAGATATTTACCGATATTTTAAATGATCTCCGCGCGTTCGAGACGCATTTATTTCTATTGTCCACCTAACAATCTATTTTTAAAGCTTGAAAGTTTAGATGAGCTTTTATTATTATCTTGTACATATTCGGTACAATAAAAGAGACAAAAAATGCCAAATCAATTTGATGCTGTGTCTATAACAAAAAAAGCGAATGTTCATTACGAAGGACACTCTATTAGTCATGTTATTGAACTTGAAGATGGTACAAAAAAGACTTTAGGGGTGATTCTTCCAACAGAAAAAGCGTTAACTTTTAAAACCCACGTTTCTGAACGCATTGAGATCATTTCGGGGAAATGTAGTGTTCAAATTGGCGATGATCCGGATACTAAAGTCTATTCAAGTGGTGAATCTTTTAATGTTCCCGAAAATAGTAAATTTAAAATTATCACAGATGAAGTGATTGATTACGTCTGCCATTTAGAATGAATTAAAATTACAAAGTCATACCTTTCATAGGATGTGGTTTTCCTATGAACAATTTCATCTTTTCTTAAAACTAGACAAGATGAAGTTTAAATTTTTAGTACCTAAGCACTTTTACAATTATCTATAAGCTTCCACCACCATCAACATTGAGAACTTGGCCGGTAATAAAGCCCGCATGATCTGACAATAAAAAAGCGACTGCATGTGCAACATCTTGTGGAGTACCTATTCTTCCCAAAGGAATACTTTCTAATATCGCTTTTTCAGCTTCACTTCCAACGGGTCGGGTTTTTCTAAAAAGTTCCGTTTCAATTGGCCCCGGCGCGATACAGTTTACCGTTATTCCAAACTCAGCCAACTCAAGTGCCCAAGTTTTAGTACACCCGACCAATGCACTTTTTGCTGCCGAGTATGCTGTCCGTTGTTTTGCTCCGTAAATTGCCCTGCTGCCAATATTAATAATTCGCCCAAAGCGCTGTTCTTTTAGTTGCGCAACAAAATGCTGAGTCACTTGTATAGCCGCTCTTACATTTAAGTTCCAAACTTCCTCTAAGGCAAGGAAGGAAATCTGGCCCAAAGGTTGGGGCAAACTAATTCCTGAGTTATTTACGATTCCATGTATGACATGAGATTTAGCAATCAATGCTAAGGTTTCTTCAGTCTGTTCTATATTGGATAAATCACAACTAAAAAGCTGTCCGGGAAAGTCTATATAGTCGATATTTCTGGCAATGCCAATGACGTGATGTCCCTGCAAGGACAGTTCGTCGCTAATTGCTTTTCCAATACCTTTCGTAGCGCCTGTAACTAAGTAAGTGTTCTTCATAGCGGATCCTTATTAGACATAAAATAGTTTCTGGTTCGTTCTCCCCTGTTAACTACAAAAATAATAAAACCCTCACTATGATTTTTTATGACGATAAACAGATTTATATAAACTCAAGAAAACTATAATCAATATCTCCAAAATGGACATGACTTTATTTTGATTTTCTTATTTGAAATTAAGAAGTGGTTGTATTTGTATACGTTAAAAAGTTGTTATAGTCATTCGACTTGAGTTGGTCTTTCAAGCTCTTAGTTTAAAGGCAAAATTGAGTGGCTAAGTTTAAGTAAATACATTAAAAGAGTACGAAATAATGAAAAATTCAGTCCATGAGAAAAGAAGAATTTTCCACGATCTCCATAAAGACGGATGCTTTATTTTACCCAACCCTTGGGATGCAGGCAGTGCAAAAATACTCGAACAACTGGGCTATAAAGCACTGGCAACAACAAGCTCAGGTTATGCATGGTCTTGCGGAAAGGCCGATGGTCAACTCGACCGAGATGAAACCTTGGCACATTTACGTTATATGGTTCAGTCCACCAACCTACCTATAAATGCTGATTTTGAAAGTGGCTTTTCAGATACCACTCAAGGCGTCATTGAAAATGTTCTAATGGCAATTGATACAGGTATAGCGGGTATTTCTATTGAAGATTCAACGGGAAATAGTGAAAAGCCGCTTCGTGATATTCCTGACGCAGTTGAAAGAATACGAGCAGCTCGCTTAGCAATCGACCAAAGTGGAACTAACGTCATGCTTATTGGTCGTGCTGAAAACTTCTTTGTGGGTGTACCCGATTTAGAAGACACCATTAACAGGTTGAAAGCATATTCAGAGGCTGGTGCTGACTGCCTGTATGCGCCTGGTATTAAAACTCGTGAACAAATCATCGCTGTGGTGAATGCCGTTTCACCAAAACCAGTAAATGTTTTAATTGGTTGGGATAGTGATTTAACGGCAGCAGAACTTGCAGACTTGGGTGTAAGACGTATTAGCCTTGGTGGTGCATTAGCACGTTCAGCTTGGGATGGTTTTATTAAAACAGCAAGTGCGATTGCCGAGTCAGGCAATTTTCATTCGCTCAATACTTCGGTTTCAAGTGGCGATCTTAATAGTCGATTTAAATAAGATTGGGATAGACCTCTTTATTTAGTACCTTTTAGCTAGGACCTCTGTTATGCCTTTAAACATAACGCTTTCAAGCCATCGTATACGACTGCGCATATTAACTATTGAAGATTCAAAAGACCTTGTTAACGCTGCTTCAGATGGAGAACTATGGAACCTTCCTTTCACTGTAGTTCCTTCAGCAGAAACAGTAAATGACTATATTCAGCATGCACTAGAAGGTTACCAAGCGGGTACGGTTCTTCCTTTTGTAGTCGAAGACATTGCTACAGGAAAAATTATTGGGTCTACCAGATTTTGGAAAATAGATAGAAAAAATTTAAAGTTAGAAATTGGAAGTACTTGGTACTCAAAATCGTGGCAGCGAACATACGCAAATACAGAAGCAAAATATTTGTTGCTTCAATATGCCTTTGAAGAGCTAAATTGCATTAGAGTTCAGTTCACAACAGATGTACTTAATGAAAAATCCCAGAATGCGATTTTAAGACTCGGTGCCCAGAAAGAAGGTGTGGTTAGAAATGAGCGAATCATGCCTGATGGAAGAAAAAGAAATTCAGTCAGATTCAGCATTATTGATGAAGAGTGGCCGAGCATAAAAGATAATCTTATTAAAAAGTTAAATTGTTATTAATTTTTCCTGAGGCTTTATTGCCTGCAAACCATTGCAAATGAGTCTCATTTATATATACTTTACACACTTTTTTAAGTCTAGTCGGCACTCCTGTTTGTTCGCTTGAATAGTCGCTCTTTTTTAGCCTTTCACGATTTTTATATCACTTAGGTATACTTATGTTTGCTTTCTCCCCGCGTAAAAATTTAATTACTGTTGAAATTTTAAAACATAGTAGCCCCTTACTTTTATCCCTCATTCCGATGATGTCTTGGGCAGAAGCAACCGCGATTCAACCAGCGCAACTAGAAACGATTAAGGTTCAGGCTGAAACAGACTCAAGCTATATCGCAACACAAACGGCGTCGACCCTCAGAGGCAAACAAAAAAATTTAGAAAGCCCGCAAACCGTAAACGTTGTATCTAAGCAATACATGAAAGATTATTTGCCTGCAAACTTGGACAATGCACTGACCCAAGTCAGCGGCATTACGCAGGGTAATACTTTAGGCGGTACACAAGACACCGTAATGAAACGCGGCTTTGGTGATAACCGTGACGGTTCAATTACCGTAAATGGTATGCCAATTGTGCAAGGCCGAACCATGAATGCGGCAGTTGAACAAGTCGAAGTTTTAAAAGGTCCATCTTCATTACTCTATGGCATTATGGACCCGGGTGGTGTGGTCAATGTCATTACAAAAAAACCTGAGACTACCCAGAAAACTGAACTTTCCGTTTACGGTTCAAGCTTTGCTGCGGGCAAAAACGGTTTAGGTGCAAGCATAGATACCACAGGCGCAATTAGCGATAGTAACTTTGCTTATCGCTTTATTGCAGATCATTCCGACGCTGACTATTGGCGTAATTTTGGTAATCTCAAACAGACTTTAATTGCTCCGTCTGTCGCATGGGATAATGGTCAAACTAAAGTGAACCTGAGTTATCAATATCGTCACTTTGATGTACCTTTTGACCGCTCTACCGTTTTTGACCCGAAAACCAATAAAGCCCTACCGATCTCTAAATACCAACGTCTAGATGAAGCGTTTAACCAAATGAAAGGTGAAGATCATTTGGCGCAACTTTTAGTTGATCACCAAATTAATGATAACTGGTCAGCTCACTTCGGCTATACCTACAACTACGAAACCTACGATGCTAACCAGTTACGTGTAACCAAGTTAGATACAACTAAACACACCGTGACACGCCGTACCGATGCGACTTTAAATGCCCAAAGCGTAGACAGTAATGCTCAAGCATATATTAATGGTTCAACCAACCTGTTTGGTTTAAAGCATGATATTCAGTTCGGTTCAGACATCGAATACCGTAAGTATTTCCGTCCAGATATGGTTCGTGGCAATACTTCAACTTTAGATTATTTAAATCCAAGTTTTGGAACTGTCGAGCCATCTCAAAATGTTGTGGCATCAGATAGTGACCAAACCGATAAACTGCATACCTACGGTTTTTATGTACAAGATGCAATTCACTTAAATGAAAAATGGATTGCTGTACTTGGTGGACGTTACCTGAACTATCAGCAAACTGCTGGGCGTGGCAGACCGTTTAAAGAAAATACCAATACCAATGATGATGCTTGGCTTCCACATGCAGGTTTAGTTTATAAATGGAATGACCAGCTTTCATTCTATGGTAGCTATACCGAGTCACTTAAACCGTCTTCTTCTATTGCACCTTTGGGTGGCGATGCTGTCATTAACTCTGATGTTCAACCTGAACAAGCCAAGTCTTATGAAGTTGGCGCGAAATATGAGTTAAATGACCGTGTTAAAGCAAACTTTGCACTCTACGATATTAAAAAACGTAACGTTTTAGCTAAAGTGACTAACTCATCAACTGGTGAAGTTGAACTGCATACGACAGGTGCTGTACGTTCTAAAGGTGCTGAACTTGACCTAACAGGACGTGTAACCGACCAGCTTGATGCGACTCTCACCTATGCTTATACAGATGCGAAAGTGACTGAAGATGAAAGTGGCCTTGAAGGCAATCGCTTAAATAATGTAGCGAAAAACACTGCTTCTTTAGCATTGGCCTATAACTATGGTGAACTTTACAACGGTAATTTACGTTTTGGCGTAAGCGGTAATTATGTGGGTAAACGTGCGGGCGATTCTGAAAATACCTTTGACCTGCCAGACTATACTCTTGCCAATGCTTTTGTCAGTTATGACACGACCATTGCTAAACAAGCGGTTACGTTCCAATTTAATTTAAATAATATCTTTGACAAAACCTACTACACAGCTAGCGTCAATAATTTAGCCGTGTCTCAAGGTGACTCTCGCCAAGCGGTATTACGTGCAACCTTTAAATTTTAAAACATGGGATCAGAGCAGTGTCTAAAGTACTGCTCTTTTGAGAACATTATGAAAAAGCTTCTTTCTATCATGATGATGGTCAGTGCACTCTGTGTATGGACATCTTCTATTTATGCTCAAACACGAATTGCCCTCATCTCTCAAGTTAAAAGTGCTTCTGCAAATACCGATATTGCCATTCAAAAATACTTGCAAAGCAAGGGCTATCAAGTTGAGGTATTAGATCAATCTGTTTCACCAAATAGTTTAAAGAACACAGACTTAGTCATTATTTCATCTACGGTTGCTTCTAAAAACCTTCAATCTGGTTGGCGTCAACTTCCCCTTCCACTCATGACGTGGGAAAACGATTATCTTGATGACTTGGCTATGACAGGTAAACGCATTAATAACGATTTTGGCGAAGTCGAGAAAGAACGTTATCTGTGGTTGGTCAATGCACCACATCCATTGTCTGCGCATCTTCCAGCCGGAACCCGCAATGTATATAAAGCTCAAGCGCCTATGAGTTGGGGTAAGCCGGGTTTAGGTGCCACCATTATCGCAACGATTTATGGCCAACCTGAAAAAGTAGCAATTTGGGGATATGAGAAAGGTGCAACCATGGACTATGAATCTTTAGCACCTGCAAAACGTCTTATGTTCTTCCTTAACAATGACACCTTTACCAATCTATCTGACGATGGCTTAAAGCTATTTGATGCCTCAATTGAATGGCTTACCAATAAATAAAACTATTTATCCAGCTCTCAAGGTTTCTCATTACACTTTGTAGAGCTGCAATTAATAAACAACATTTACGCGTACCCAATCTTCATACTTTGTAGCCTGAACATTAGTACTCGATGTAATTACCCCATGTATAGGAATATTTTCTTTCATACCTGTTGCTACACCTGAGTGTATATTACTTCCTGCCCCGCTCCAAATTTGAGTATGACCAGCATCTTGATACAGCACATATGCCACAGATGCTGGACTGGTGGCTGACTTAAGTTCAAAGTTATTGTCTGAGGTAACCGCCACTTGATATGGTGTATTCTGGCTACATTGGACAGATACATCGGTTCTTGCAGCAGCGACTGGCTGAGCGCGTACAACTGAACCAAAGTCTAAATTTCCTTGGGTTGAAACTTCACAAGTGTCTACAATGGTTAAGCTCACCTTTAAGGAAGTAGATGCATTTCCAGCCTCTGCGTTATTTATTATCAACACTCCCATAAAGGAAAATAAGGCGTATTTAATGACTTTCATTTCTTCTCCTTATCTTTTTTTGTTCTAATTTCTACTCATCTTTATATTGTCATTTTTCTGTTTTACTAAAGAAACAGTTTCAGGGTCATTAAGTTATAAAACTTAATATCGCCTACTGTCAATCGATAATAATCACATGATTTTCATATTATTCTTATAATTTGTGATGAATTAAACGTAATTTATTTAGTTTAAAAAGTAGTTAATATTTTTTATTTCCATTCACTATAAATTAATTTTCTTTGGGTTTTATTTTTCTAAATACTTTAGAAAACCATTGTTTGATCTTAGCCCAATATTCCTTACCTAATAGAGCAATTGCAATTAAAAATAGAACCTCCTAGTACCATCAACCCTGTGATCACGGCTGCTTTATAAGGAATATCTAGAAAAGGAAGAATAGGAAACGAGATCCAATACAAAGCAACAAATCCTAATAAAACTAAGCCTATTTTCTTTTTGAGGTTCAATTGAGGACGTGTCATAAACAGCTTTTAAACTTAAAAATTTATAAATCTCATTATTCACTTCTTTGTGTATACAGCATTGAAGAAGTGTGTAAAAAGCATGGAGAAATAAAAATCTTTAAAAACCGAATAATTCTGTCCATTCTCGCAATTGCATAAAAAAAGGCATCAAAATAATATAAGGCCCGATAGAATATAACTTTACATATTGTTTAGCTTATAGATTAAATACTAAGAAAACTGTGAAGTTAAATTTAAAATGAATAATTCTAGCGGCTAAAATCATCCACTTTTAAATCGAGAATCCATTGATATGAAAAAATATTTATTATTACTTTTACTTAGCTTTTATTCGATTCATTCGTTTGCTTCGGACAAACTACATGGCAGTGTTTGGAAAACCATTGATGATGCAACCAATCAACCTAGAGCACTAGTCAGATTTAGCGAAGACAAAAACGGTCTTCTCTCTGCGAATATTGAAAAAATCCTTGTTCCAAGCGAAGCCAACAAATGTACGATGTGTGAAGGTACTTATAAAAACAAATCTTTAATTGGTTTAACCATCGTCAAAAATTTAAAAAGTATAGGTAAAAATAAATATGACAAAGGATCTATTCTCGACCCTCAGTCAGACAAGACCTATCGCTTTAGCGTAACTGTATCACCTGATGGTGAAAAACTTACCGCGCGTGGCTACATTGGTATTTCTGCAATTGGCCGAAACCAAACGTGGTATCGAGTTAAATAACTCTTGAACTAGCTTGTGACCCACTCTCTTTAGCTACTCACCGATCATAATTACGGTCTATATGTACACTATATAAATGATGTATGTAGACATTGTTATGATCGGTATTTAGCCTGAACAATCAGCATGATAATGACGAAGAGCGAAGGTATTGCAGCAATCACAAACAAATGGGTAATGACCAAAAATTGAGAGAGATACCCACCAAATAGCGGCCCAATAACCGACCCTAAACGAGCAATTCCAATACTCCAGCCTACCCCTGTAGTACGAAGTGAAACTGGATAATAACTGGCAGATAAGGCATTAATAGCAGGCTGCCCACCAACAATTGCGAAGCCAGCTATAAAAATAATTATAAATAGTAAAGCAATATGGCTAACAGCATAGCCAATTAAAGCAACACTCATCACGGCGACTATAAAAACAGGAATGAGTACTTTATAGAATCCTGTCTTATCAATTTTAAGTCCCATCACCACACTACCAATCGTTCCGCCTAACTGTAAGGTGGAACCAATCATTAATGCCTGATTTAATGAAAGACCTGACTCTTTGGCTAAAGTAGGTAGCCAATTCGCCAGAAAATAGAGACTGATCATATTTAAAATACTGATAATCCAGATGGAATAGGTAAAAAATGCGCGCTGATTTTTAAACAATTCTAGTGGCGACTTTTTAACCTCAACTTCAGTGTTATTAATGATTTTTATTTCTGAATTGAATGTTAATGCAGGATAAAATTTCTTTAACCAAAATAAAATTTTAGGTGTGTTTTTGCTATCTTCACTCAGAAAATATAAAGATTCTGGCATCTTAAAGTATGTAATAAAGAAAATGATTAGAGGGATAATTCCGCCAAAATAAAAAATCGACTGCCAACCGCCCCAAGGAACGAGTAAGGCGGATATACCGCCTCCCAACATTGCGCCGACTGTATAGCCACAAGAAATGACCATCATGGTAAAAATACGAGATTTGTATGGAACAATTTCGGAGCTATAAGCCATCACATTTGGCATGATACCGCCTAAAAAAATTCCTGTAACAAAGCGGATTGCGGTCAGTTGTTCAATATTACCTACATGGGGTGTCAACAGCATTAATACCGAAAACATAAAGGTCGAAATCAGTAGTATCGGACGGCGACCAAACCGATCGGAAAGTGAACTTAATAAAAATGATCCGACAAATAAGCCAAATAAGCTTGCGCTAAACACAACGCCTAGCATGGTTTTTTGAACGCCCCAGTCTTCTATAATCATTGGGGCTGCGTAAGCCATGGACTGGATGTCATAACCATCCATAATCATGAGCAGTAAACAGGTAACCAGAATAAATTTTTGATAAGGTCCAACTTTCTGCTGATTGATCAAATCACTCAATGCAACTTCTTTCATGGTATTCCTTTCTCCATGAGGCGCTTTAAATTAATTTCATTTTAATTATGATATACGTAATCTATTTACGATTAGCGCAAAACAAAATAACACACCTCATCGCACGGCGTCTATGGTCTGCTCATCTCACAAAACCCCAAGCAAACCATATATCCTATTATTTAAATAATCCCCTTTACTTCAAACAAGTCGACTTAAAAAAGCACTCTACGGCTATATCCCTATGCTCAATGCTGTTCGAGCTTAAAACCTGTAGCAGCAAACCATCAATCAGGTTTACTACCATGTTGGCATCAAATTTTGGCTCATTAATTTCTCCGCTAAAAATCAGATCAAAAATTTCATGGCGCAGCCATTTTCGATATTCAATCGCCATACGGTAAGCCTGCGGATGAAGCAGTTTTATTTCAAAAATAGCTTTAAGCAAAAGGTTATACAGGCTGTTTAAATTGGTATGTAAAACAATAATTTCTTTAAGTTTGTCTTTTGAAGTGTAGTAACGGCTTGAGTAAATAATGGCGAGCACTTCTTCTCTGAGTAAGCTTTTTTGAAAGGCGATGCACATTTCGACTAAGCGTTCTTTCGAGCCAAAATATTTGTAAAACGTGGATTTGGTGATGTTGGCTTCTTTAGCAATCAGGTCTACGCCTGAGGTGTGAAAGCCACGAGTGGTAAAGAGTTGGATTGCGGTTTGAATAACCTGTAATTTCTTAGAAGATAGTTCTAAAGTTGACATAGTTTTACCGATTAAAATAATTTTTTGTTGTATATAAAAGAGATAGAAATGCCGTCACTCTTAAATTGAGTGCTAAATACAGGCATGCAGAAGCCGCACAGTAATGGTGTGCTCGCCTATCTCGGGTTTATTGTTGCTATGATTTTTAGTCGTAACGAGTCTTAAGGCGTAGAAAACCTAGAGTCGATTAAACCGTTTTATAGACTTTTTAAGTGGTATGGGCAGAGAGAATTTGGCAAAGGCCAATAAAGAAGAATTAGTACGCATAGAGGACTCCTCATGTCTAAAGAAGTTCTACCGAATCACTGTCAAACGATTATGGTGGCAGAACGAGAGAAGGTTGACAGACTGGTTAGACGCCAGCACACCCGAAGGTGTCCCTCTCCCGTCCTACCGCTACGGGAGGAGACGAGGAGCTTACACACGAAACTATTCCTCAGAAGGAATAATTCTGATGTGGTCTAAATCAGCCTGTCAAAGCCGGCTGGCAATGTGGCCAGCAGGCAAAGGATAGTGCTCAACCCTATTGCAGTCAAGCACGCAAAATGACATTTGTTTTAAAATAGATCATTAAAAAGTAAGGATAAATAATTAAAATTTATTGTTAATTTGGGGTTTATAAAAAACTAACATAAGGCTAAATGGCTATTATTTTTGCTTTAAAAATGTCAAATAAATTGAATCAAAACAGGGAATGTAAATATGTAAGTTTATTGCATCCCATTTATACAATTATATTTATTTATCGGGGGATTTCTTCTTCAAGTGGTTTACGGGTATATCGTATCAATTCTTTTTTTATTGCTCCAAATAATTGAAAATTTTGCTTAGCCATATTTAAGCTAATACCATTTGCTCCTCCCATATAATCAGGATCTTCATTCTGAACGTTATCATCTTCCCAAAAACAAACTGCGCAGATGTCAAAAGAACCATAGGGTAATTCATCAAATGTAAGATAACCACAGCATGGACATGCGTAAGACACTATTTTCTCCCCTCTTCGTATACATCAATAAATTATACCATCAGGAGGTTTAAGCATATTTTATGGAGAGTTTTACCAAGACATTAAAGTTATGGTGGTAGAACGAGAAAGGGTTGACAGACTAGTCACTCAACCAGCACACCCGAAGGTGTCCCTCTCCCGTCCTACCGCGACGAAAAGAGTCGAGGAGCTTACCTATCTATTTATACTTATTCAATATTCTTTAATTCCATTAAATCCTATAGCAAACTTGCTACTCATTAATGTTATGTTATAACATAACATTAATATCACAGTATAAGCCGCTAATAAATGAATCTTGTTCTCCCAGATATATCTGCCGAGCCAACTTTACCAAATGTCTATAGCCACCGCCTTGATTGGGTCGGCATGGAAAACATTGCATTACCAGTCCGAATTGAAAATACCCTATGCCCAAGCCACGTAAATGCTTATGTCAGTCTGGATGATCCTTTAGCAAAAGGCATTCATATGTCGCGTCTATACACACGACTTTTAGAGTTAACATCACTCGAAAACATAAATATGCCTGCTTTAAAATCAGTTTTAGAAGACTTTTTAGACAGCCATCAAGATTTATCGCAGCATGCCAAAGTTGAAATTCACAGTCAGCTTTATATCGAGCGACCAGCATTAGTCAGCAAGCTTTCAGGATGGAAAAGTTATCCTTTTGTTTTGTCGTGCCAACTTTCTAATCATCAATTTGAGGCAGAATTAACAGTCGAGATCCCCTATTCTTCAACCTGCCCATGCTCTGCTGCACTTTCAAGAAATATTATTCAACAACGGTTTGAGTCGGCCTTACAAAACCAAGAAATTCGGCTTGACCCACAAGACATTATGAACTGGTTAAATACCACAGATGCAATTGCAGCAACGCCACATAGCCAAAGAAGTTTTGCCCGCCTGCAATTCAAACTAGATCAAAACCTTCAAGATATTCCACTCATCGAGTTTATAAACCGAGCTGAACTGGCCTTAATGACTCCTGTACAAACGGCGGTAAAACGTATTGATGAACAGGCTTTTGCCGTTGCCAACGGTCAAAATTTAATGTTCTGCGAAGATGCTTTAAGACGCCTTTATGGTTCATTTATACATCATAAAAATATTCATGGTTTCAAGTTTAAAGTGACTCATGCAGAAAGCTTACATGCACATGATGCTGTGGCCCAAGGGACATGGCAGTGGTAACTCTAGACCACTCATTTAATTCAATTTAAGTAAATATATTTAAACGGTTATCCCATGCTACGTAAAAATCCATCTGGTCATCTCCCTGTGATTGACCAATCGGCTTATGTCGATCAGACCGCTATTATTTGCGGCAAAGTCATTGTTCATGCCAATGTATTTATTGGCCCTTATGCGGTGATTCGTGCCGATGAAACCGACGAAAATGGAGAGATGGAGCCAATTATTATTGGAGCAAATTCCAACATACAAGATGGTGTTGTGATTCATTCCAAAGCTGGTGCATTAGTTGTGATTGGTGAAAATACATCAATTGCTCATCGTTCAATTATTCATGGGCCATGTGAAATTGGTCACCATGTTTTTGTGGGTTTTAACAGCGTCATATTTAACTGTAAGGTCGGTAATTACAGCGCTATTCGTCATAACGCAGTGGTCGATGGCCGTGATTTACCTAACCATTTTTATGTCCCAGCAATGAGCTACATCAACTCTAAAACTGACTTAAACCAATACCCTCCGGTTGATATTTCTATCAGTGAATTTTCAGAGAGTGTCGTCTCTACAAATATTGAATTAGTTAAAGGCTATAAGGCATTACACAATGAGTTTTAAACCCTATTCTAAAATTATTATCCGTGATGCCAATTTAGTAAATGAAGGAAAACAGCAATTTGTAGATGTACTCATTCAAGATGGACGAATCGAAAAAATTGCTCCATCAATTTCTCATGTTGTTAATGCTAAAACCATTCATGCGAACGGGAACTGGTTAATTCCAGGAATGATCGATGATCAAGTCCATTTTAGAGATCCGGGTTCACCACATAAAGGCAGTATTGCTTCAGAATCTATGGCGGCGGTCATTGGGGGTATTACCAGTTATATGGATATGCCAAACACCAATCCCGCAACCCTATCTTTAGATGCCTTAATGCAAAAAAAGCAAATTGCTGCGCAATATAGCATGGCAAATTATGCCTTCCATTTTGGAGTAAGTTCTGAAAATCTAGATATTATTGAACAGCTTAATCCCAAACTCATCAGCGGTGTAAAAGTTTTTATGGGCGCATCTACTGGCAATATGTTGGTAGATGACCCACAAGTGCTTGAACGTTTATTTGCAAATGTCCCGACCATTCTTTTAACGCACTGCGAATATACACCGCGCATTAAAGAAAGAGAAAAATTATATTTTGAGAAATATGGCGCAAACATTCCAGCACATATGCACCCTAAAATTCGGGATAAACAAGCCTGCTTTGAAAGCTCAAGTTTAGCAGTGTCTTTAGCAGAAAAATATGGAACTCAACTGCATGTTTTACATATTAGTACAGCCAAAGAGTTATGTTTGTTTAAAGATTTGCCCTTAAATTTAAAGCATATTTCTGCGGAAGTATGCATTCATCACCTTAGTTTTGATGAATCAGACTATGCTGTTCTGGGGCACTTAATTAAATGTAATCCAGCCATTAAAACCCAACAAGACAAAGATGCACTTATCACTGCCATCGCTCAAACTAATCGCTTAGATATTATTTGTACAGATCACGCACCACATACATGGGATGAAAAACAACAATCCTATTTAAAAGCACCATCTGGCCTTCCTTTAGTTCAACATGCTATTCCTGCACTCATGGAACTTGTAGCAGATAAAAAAATAAATATAGAAACAATGGTGAAGAAAACATCACACCAAGTCGCTGATTTATTTAAACTCAAAGATCGAGGATATATACGCGAAGGCTACTGGGCAGATTTGGTTCTGCTTAGAGAAAATAAAGAAGCTATTACTGTTAAAGATCAAAAAAACTATATGCGATGTAACTGGACTCCATTTCAAAACAAAAGCTTTCGCTATGAAGTTGATACAACTATTGTTTCAGGACAGTTGGCTTGGCATCAAAATCAGTTATTTCTAAGTTGTAGAGGTGAAGCATTGGACATAGACAGATAACTCAAGTGAAAATTTAAAAACAATTAAATTAGATGCTATAACTTGTTCAGATTGAACCATAAAAAACCCGCAAAATATTGCGGGATTTTTTGTAATGAGTTGAATTACCAATGACCACGCCCGTGGCTATGCATATCAGACCCATGATCGCCATGGGCTTTATTATGATAGTAGCCTTTGCCATGATGCGGGCCATAATAACCATGATGTGAACCACGATAAGCATGACCATAACCATGATGTGAACCATGATAACTATGCCCATAACCATGGTGCGAACCATGATAAGCATGACCATAACCATGATGTGATTCGCGATAACCATGGTCTTGTGCAAAGGTCGGAGCTGAAAGCGCGATGACCAATGCAGCGAAAATATACTTAATGTACTTCATACAAAATTCCTTTTTATTGTAGTACTGGAATTTAAAGTAAGACATAAGTCGGTAGCTAGTTACAAGTGATGATCTGTACTAGAGTGTAAGCTATTAAGCAAAGATAAGAAGCAACTCAATCTTAAATAATGAAAGCAAAATCTATCAGTAGAACTTTGCCTCACCGACAGGACGAGTTTTAAACCGTCTATGAAACCACATGTACTGTGTTGGCGCGATTCGAATTTGGTTTTCAATAATTTTATTGACGCGTTCAGCATCATTCACTTCACATTCACTTGGGAAATTTTCAAGTTTAGGCTCAATCAGTACATTGTATTGAGGGTCTCGAATATCCCCACTTCTATAAAAATATAATGGGATTGCGACAGCGTTTGAAATGTCCATGAGTCTTCGGTGGGCCGTTACTGTTGCGGCTTGTATTCCAAAGAATGATGCCATGACACCTTGCTTTAAACCAAAGTCCTGATCAGGACTATACCAGATTGCATGACCATTTTTCAGTTTCGCAATTAAGCTACGCATATTGTCTTTCGCAATTTGGTTTTTATAAACCCGAGCACGACTACGATGAATGAGAAAATCCATAAAAGGATTATTTTGGGGTCTATACACCACATCCATATCGAAAAATAAGGTACAAGCAGCGCCTCCAGCATCTAATAAAGTGCTATGTGTGCCTAACAACAAAACACCCCTATCCCGATTCTGTTCCAGATGTTCTAAACCTTTTATATGAACCCTTTTTTTAAACCATGCAGGACAATACCAAGCATTTAAGGCTTCAAATATACCAATCATTGTATCTGTAAAAACTGACTTGGCTTTGGTTTCAATTTGCTCAGGTGTTTTTTCAGGAAAACAAGCTTCTAAATTTCTTAAAGTTGTTTTTCTTCTTGAAGCTAATAGAGTCCAAGCAATTTTTGAAAAAAGTTTTGCTAAACGCCACTGGATTGCCCAAGGCAAGTACGCAAGAAACATAAGAGTAAAAGCTGTAAACCAGATACCCCAATACTTTAATGATAGAAAGGAAAATTGAAACTGCCCAGATTGATACTGCGGTTCAGATTTCGTCATACTGTAAATATCTAGAGGTATAGGAAATCATGCTAACACACCCCGAATCTACACGCGTTTGCAAAGTGTGTCTTAATATTAGACTTATTTTCTTTAGAAGATTTAGATTTCCTGAACATTACCTCTTATATTTATTTCCTTATTATATTTTAAATAACAATTACTTATAAAAATTTAACTACTTTAATGATTATATAAATTATATACAAAAATTAAAATGCTAACCCTCTCATCACTTGCAGAAACTCTGAATACTCATCTTCACTTTCAAAAGTAAACTCTACTTCTGAGCCATCTGTAAACCGAACTAGAACAGATCTCAAATCGGCACTGGTTGTAAATTTAACAACTTGTTCAAGGTTGTAGTGAGTAGATCCTACTTGGTAATATTTATATTCTCTTGCCATAACAACGTTCTATTCAAAAGTTTAAGATTTCATCACTATAGAACAAATAAAGAAAATTTTTAAAGATTTTGTTCACTAGAAATCATTAAAAGCTAAAAGTCACTCATTATTCTTTAACTCAATAAAAAACCGCTATAAGGCGGCTTTTATTGATGAGTGCATTCAACAATTACTTTTTCAAAGTTTTGATAAATGTTTCCGAATTAAAATAGTTCTTAATTTCTTCGCCTTCATTTAAAACTTTTTCCTTTGGAATATTCAAAAAATCTAGTTCTGACTCGAGGCTAATAAATTCAGGAATATATTTCTTAATAGGTGGCGGTGGTCTAGGCCCACCTTCCGTAATTTTTTCAATAAATCCAGCTAGCCATAAAATATATTCGTCCTCCATACTATGGTGTGGAATAAGGCTAACATCTATTTTTACTTTGCATTCACTTAATGGTTTTGTTAAAGCTTCTTCAAAATCAATGTAGTTATACTTTAATTTGAATACACTCCCCGTTATCTCTTTGCGTATAAAAATCATTAAATTATTAAGATTTTCAATAGTGTCATCTGAAAAAAGCTCAACGTCTTTAACTTTCCTATACACACTTTCTGCAATAGCTAAGTATTGTGGCATTAAGGTTTTTCCCTTATCTTTGAAGCGGTATTAGGTGGTCTCTCAAAGTAAGTATGATTCAAGTTATATTTCAACTTGTAGGTTTGTGTAACATTGAGTAAGTATTGTTGATATTATGTTGCTTTATGGCTATTAAACAGCTATTTTTAAGTTTTATTTAATTTCAATAGAGAAAGAGCGCTATATCAAACTTCATTGCGTTATCTTTCCAACAAATAAAATCAAATCTCTTTTATCAACTACGTTTCTTATCAAAAGCTATTTTGCTTATTTATTAAAATGCGGCAACTGTTTGATAAAGTCATTTAAAGGCATCGGACAGCCCCATAAAAAGCCCTGAAACTCGGTACAGCCATTACTTTTAAAAGCACTAAATTGTTCAGCCGTTTCTATACCTTCTACCAGCACGCGAAGGTTTAAATCTAGACCAATTTTAATAATACCCGTGACCAGTTTATTGCTGCGTTTATCATCCAAAGCTGCCTCTACAAAGCTACGATCAATTTTGATTTGGCTAATGGGCATTTTCTGTAAATAGCTTAAAGATGAATAACCTGTACCAAAGTCATCAAGTGAAAGCTGAATGCCATGTCTAGACAAGAAATTCATTTTTTCGATCATGCTTGCACAGTTATTTAAGGCTATATTTTCAGTAATTTCTAAAATGAGTCGAGATGGAGTAATGCCATATCTTTCAACCATAGCGATTATAGTTTGCTCAAAAAGTGGTTGCATGAAATGGTCAGCACTAATATTGACTGAAAGTGTAAGATCTTTAGTTTCCTCTTTTTTGCTCCAGTCTTGTAAAACTTTGCAGGCTTGAACTAACACCCACTCGCCTATCTCTGGCATTAATCCAAAACTTTCTGCTGCAGGAATAAAATCTTGCGTAGGAATATACCCTAAAGTTGGGTGATGCCATCTTAACAAGGCTTCTGCGCCAATTAATTGTTCAGAGGAATTGATTTGCGGTTGATAGAAAAGCTCAAATTGTTCTTTGCTGAGTGCTAAACGTAGGTCATGCACCATGCTATTTTCTATTTGTATCTCTAACTGCATGGTATAAATTGATATACAAATCATGAGAGTAGCCACACAAGTTGCAATCCACCCACCATGATTACGGATATCTTCCGACAAAGGTACTGCGCTATTAAGCGTAAAAGACGTACCACTAAAAAATATAAAACACCCAATCGATAATAAAATTAAAATGATTTGTAAAAAGCTTGGATCACGGCGGTAATTTAAATACCCCAGTATTGCGCCGGCAGGCAAAAATAAATGCGCCACTTGAGGCCGATGAGGGGTAGCAATATCGAAAAACAGGCAAAAAACGACTGGGAAAATCAGTAGAACCGCTTGTGATAAAAGTATGCCCGCCGAAATGCGGTTTTTATAAATGAGAAAAAGGCTAAACATGGAAACCAGTGTGAAACCAATATCCATACAAACAATCAGCCACATGTGTGCAAATGCGAAATAAATGGTCCAAAACAAACAAAAAATAATACAAATAAAGATATTTGCTTTGGCTGCAATTGTAAGCTGCTGGTCTTTTACGTTACGGTAATTTTTCTTGCGTTTTTTAAAGTAAGATGAAGCTATCATAAATAAATCAACCGTAAAATATTTCTTCAAAGACCCCCAGCTTGGTCATTGATACTCCATCTCAATATTTACCAATAAAACGTAATATTTTATTCCTTTCTTATTTGTACTATTCATTTTGAGATTTGGTGTTCTTCAACAGCGTTGCTACAGTTCAGCGGTTTAACTGAACGATACTGCGTTTCGAACACTTTTTAATTTTAAAGTATCAAGACTTAACGATACATGCGTCTGCGGCTCAGGTACAGCCTCTAACTAGTGAAAAATTAGGCGAATTCTAAAGAATTTTCTGTATCGTAATCTTATACACCCGTGAGTGTATAAGATTAGCCGTTCAATAGTCATGAAAATAGCTGAAACGCGCTGGTCACCTTGCAACGCATGAATGTGTATTAGAGATAAATCACAACCAAAACTGCGAAAACGCCATATAAAGCACTTACTGCAACTAATGATCGATCATCGACCGCACCACGGCGGAATAAATTCCATAAAAACACAATCGCCAGTGCAGTAATAATGCCAGATGCTAGTAGCAACGTATCAAAGCGCCACGGTGTGAAAAATATACCCAAAGCACTTGGTATGGTGGCCTGAATCATCATGGCACCAGAAATGTTCGCTAAAGCCAAACGCTCTTTACCTTGGCGTACCCAAATCAGCGCATTCATAATTTCAGGTAATTCGGTCGCAACTGGACTCAGTAATAAAGCAACCAAATGTGGTGGCCAACTTAGCGCTGTACCAATTGCTTCAAGCTGAGCCACAAAAGTATGCGACGCAATACTAATGACGACTAAAGCGACCAATACCTGTAGGCCAGCCCACTCCAGTGACGGTTCGGCTGCGTTTGGACGAAACTTGAGAGGTTCAAGTTCCTCTTCATCGGCAGATGTATCTGCTTCCTTAATCTCACGCCAAACATAAGCTGCATAGGCCGCTAAAAATAGAATACCTAACCAAGGCTTAATGGCAAACGCGACTAAACCAAGTGCTACTTTTAAAACAAAGATGGCAAGGAAAGAGACTTGATCTCGGCTTAAGCGACCGTAATCAACTTGTACTTTATGCGAAGTTCGAGCTAACTTTTTACGATGAAGAATTAATACCAGACCTACAACGGCGTAACCCAAGGTTGCTAGAACCAATGGACCACCCATTGCAGCTCCAACACCAAGGTCTTTTTGTTCTGGGGTATTACCAAACACAACGGCCATAAAGGTCACCGCACTTTCAGGTAACGCTGTACCAAAAGCTGCGAGTACTGAACCTACTGCGGTTGCACCAAGATTAAGACGTTTACCAAACCATTCAATACCATTGACGAAATATTCACAGGCTAGGTAAATTGCCGCGGCGGACAAAAAGAATAAGATGAACGTGAGGAGCATAGGAATAGTTCCAGCCGGGCGAAATAAGAAACCATTGGCGCGACAACGCTCCTCGCCCGACTAGCAAAGTACGTTGCGGCCAAAGGTCTCGCCTAGCTCTTACTGTATATACAGTGGCTGAACACGCCATGAGATACTCATCTCAAGTTTGTTGACGTGGTCTTCCTAGCGGGTACTAGGAATGGCTACTCCCCAATGACAATGCTGAGGATTTTACCAGTGATTTCATCCGAACTCTACAGAGATAGTCAGACAAAATGATCAAGAGCTCTAAAAATTCACAGTCTGTTTTAAAGCTCTCTTTATTGACTAGATAAAATGTATTTCTACACTGGCATGTACAATTTCTTCATGGATAGACAAAGCTTTTTTAACTGAATCAGGTGTTAAATCTGTTCGGTCTGTTTCTAAAGCCAAAATGCATGAAAATTTTCCTTTACCGACTTTCCATACATGTAAATCTGTAATTTTTACTTGGGACAATTGCTCAATCACTTCTTGTATTTCAGCTACAACTGGATGTGACATTTCAGCATCTAATAAAGTTTTTCCTGTGTCACGCAAAAGTCCCCACGACCACTGCGCAACAAGTATCGCCCCTACAATACCCAATAAAGCATCTAAAAAATTCCAACCAAAATATTTACCTGCTATAAGTGCGGCTATGGCTAATACAGACGTTACGGCATCGGCAACCACATGTAGAAACGCAGCTTTATGGTTTAAATCGTGATGGTGATCATGATGATGGTGGTGACTATGCTCATGGTCATGGTCATGGTCATGGTCATGATGGTGGTGATGTTCATGATTATCATGTAATAACCACGCACAGATTAAGTTGACTGCTAAACCTACAACAGCAATAGAAATCGCTTCATTATAATGAATATCAACAGGATGGAGTAACCGTTCGATAGATTGAAACCCCATCAAAAGTGCAACGACCATTAATAATATTGCACTGCTATACCCACCCAAAATTTCGATTTTCCAAGTTCCGAAACTAAAGCGTTTGTCGTAGGCATAACGACGAGCCATTTTGTAAGCCACATAAGCCAACCCTAGAGCAACCATGTGTGAACTCATGTGCCAGCCATCAGCTAAAAGAGCCATGGAGTTAAAGACCCAGCCACCCACAATTTCAAAGACCATCATCACGGCAGTTAAAATCGTTGCAATCAAAATTTTCTTTTGAGCCAGCGGGTTTCCTTCATCGAACTGATGAGAGTGGTAGCGTTCTAAATTACTGTTAATTTCCATATTTATGGTCTTTTGATGATACTCCCCCATAGTATATATTTTTTTGGAAGGAAATATATTGTCTCTCTATTGAGGCAAGGAAAATTTTAATAAGTATTTGACCTTCACGGCTCATGTACCAGAACGCCTAAATGTAATTTCAAGAAAATGGGTAATGAGCCAGAGGCCAATTTTTTTAATCGTCACTATTTTAATGTACGGAAAAATAGTGGCTTTAGAATTAGCTCATGGGCACACGTTTAGCCAGCTTCTTTTGCAGAATGATAACCAATATTGGGAACCCTGCTGCTGAAATTGCCGATAACGCCAGTAACTTATTTACACTTTGTGGTGCCATGTCATGGTCTGGTAATAGAAAAGCGGATAGGAAAAATGCGACGGTTGTCATCAGATACATGATTGATGTTTGTAATGAAGAGAATCCAGCTCGTTGCCGATCATTAGGAAACCGAATCGTAACCACCGAAGATGACACCAAACGACTATAAGATGCGCTGAGAAATAAACTAATAAATAATGCTGCATGCTGGTAGCCTAGCATTAGTATTAGCAAACTCAGTATAAAGACAATAGTTGAACCTGTAGCCAGTACCAAAGTAGAAAAACGGGAGGTTAACGCCCCTGTTATTTTTGTAGATAAATAACCCATCACGCCCCCACAAAAAAATAGCCAAGGCAGTAGGTCTTGCGAAGCGCCCAACTGCTGAATCATTAAGGGTGCCAAAATAGGTATGACCAGCATAGGACTAAACTGTACGAGCGCATTACCAGAGGCGAACAGTATAGTATCTGCATCTAAAGGCGGCGCACGAAGCGTATCTAAAGAGACTTGGTCTTTGGGTATAAACGATACAATTAATGGCAACGCCAACACACATAATGCACTTATGAGCCACAAAGCCACATGCCAACCATAGTGAGTGCATAGAAATAATATCGTGGGCATTCCGACAATACTTACTATTGAAAATGACGCGATCACCGTCGCCAACATTTTTCCCCGTAAATTAGGCGGTGCGTTGTTTATTAATATACTGATACCCACTCCCATGGTGGTACCACCAACCAACCCGGCAAAAAATCGAAGTGCAAGTAAAAGACTAAAACTAGATGTACAGGTAGTCAAAAGTGTTAGTAGACCTAACAGCGCCATATTTATAATTAAAAACCGCTTTTTATTGAAATGATCAATCCAGTAAAAAGCAATAATTCCCGAAAGGACGGCGCCAAGCGTATACATCCCTGAAACATAACCTGAGAATGATACTGGTACTGCAAAATCTGTTGCCATAAAAACAAAAATAGGATTAAACACCATATATTCCAGTGCATTCGCGAACTGGACGATAGCAATTACAGTGGCCATCCGCATGAGAGCTTTATGATTAAACGTCTGTGTGGCTAGGGACATCGCAGTAACCTATAGATAAAAGATGTCCGAGTTTAACTACTATCAATAGTGTTTATTATATGGTAGAAATAGCACTTATTATTATCAAATATGGGACAATTGATGCGTCCGGCTCTGGATTTTAATACCCTGAAAGTATTCGTTGCTGTGGTTGAAAGAGAAAGTTTTGTGGGTGCATCGAAACTCCTTGAAATGCCGACATCAAACGTGAGTCGCTGTATTTCTCAGTTAGAAGAAAAACTCGATCTTCAGCTCATTGAGCGCAGCACTCGACATATGAAAGTCACTCAGGCGGGGCAGCTACTCTATACCAGAGCAAAGCCATTACTCGAAGCTCTTGAGCAAACGGAGACAGAGTTAACATTGCGGCAAATGCAACTCAAAGGTCCTTTACGAATCTGTATTCCCACTGAAATAGGCCCTGCATTGTTAGGTTCTGTTATTGCAGAATTTGCCTGTCAGTATCCAGACTTAGAAATAAGCTGTGTCACAAATTTGTCAGGTTTTGAGTCTCTGCGAGATGATCTGGATTTAGCTATTATTATTAGCCGTGGTCAAATGGATAACAGTGACTATATCGCTCGTCATCTGGTGACTATCCCTTGCACCATTGTGGCAGCCCCTTCTCTCATTCAGCGTTATGGGATACCTACTCATATTCAACAATTTGAAGAGTTACCGTGTATTACAACAGTCAGTGCGCTCAAAGGTGCTCCTTGGCAATTTGTTAATAAAAAGGGTGAGTTCGAGACCATCAAGGTTCAAGGACACTATCGGGTGAACAGCGGAGAAATGGCAGGCCAAGCTGCTGTAGCAGGGATCGGGTTTGCAATTTTATCGAAACAAGCTTGCCAACCTTATATTAGTGACGGTCGCCTGATCGAGATTGAGTTTGAACAAGCAGTAGCGCCACTGCAATTGTTTGCACTTTATTCAGATCGTCGTTATTTGCCTGCTAAAACAAGAGCGCTTATAGATTTCATACAGCAGAAATTGGGGCATGTATCCTTATAAAACCTATCATTTCATATGCATTCTGAAATCGGCATATTTACCTATGTCAGTTTTATCAGGACTGCCAATCGTCACCCTTTCTTCTACTCAAACTAAACTTATGGCGCGCAGCACTTCCCCTATTAATACTTTAACCACTCCTCAGGAACCCTTATTTCGTTAGAATTATTTAAGTTGACAATGAAAGACTGATGAACCTGAAATGCTTTATGTTTAGAGAATGGTGAAGGATCTCTTTCAAATTTCATTGTCATTTCCCATTTTTTGGGTTCAAGATATTTGACATCAAGATTAAATTCCTCATTTTCAATGCACTTCGCTTTTGGATCTGAGTCTAGTTCACCATCTAAACAATGCCATGTCATTAAAAAATAATAATAAGGTACATTATCTATAAGCGATGTATATCTTCCATCTTTTTCCAACTTTACAAAATCCATTTTATTTTCTTGAACTAGGCCCTCGATTTGTAGATTATCGCCCCAACCATAACGTACCCCAATAGCAAAATTATTTTTATCAATCGGGTATAGAGCATTATTTACAGATACTCCTAATACTTTTCCATTACCAAACCAATTAGGTCTAGATTCTTTGGGTATGTAGTTTAAAAAATCCCAATGATTTATGATTCTAAAATTATTATTTTGCTCCTGAAGGAAATATATTTTTTCTTGTGAAATAAAATAATATTCATTACCTTCTATTCTTTTCAATGCCCAAATATTGCTATTAATACAGTCTTCTGGGAATAATTCACATAATTTTATTTTTCTATCTTCGGTTAAATCTTCTTGAGAAAATTTGAGCACTTGAGGTTTTGCAAACACACAAGTACTCACTATATAACATAAGAATATTAATTTACGCATCCCATTACCTTCTAGTAATCTTTCCAGATCAGCATCATGTTGCGTTTCCAGATGTATGTTATAAAAATTTTCATCACATTCATTTTCAAGTAAATGACTAGCTTAATAATCAATCAGAGATTGACTCAGATTCTTATACACATAGTCAACATAATGGCGAATTTTGGGCAGTTGTTGGCGGTCTGCAAAAGTAAGCAGATGAACTGGTCTAACGGGTGTGTCCATATGACTAAACAGACGTATTAATTTTCCAGATCGTAGATCGTCCGCCAAGAGTATCTCAGGTTGCATGATAATACCTGAACCTTGTAAAGCAGCATACCGTAGTGCTTCACCATTGTTAATCGACGTAACCAGTTTCACCGAAACCGTTAACATGTTACCCGCATCAATAAATTGCCAATGATCACTAGCAAGCGGATGGGCAAAACCAAGGCAGCGATGATTAATCAACTGATTAGGATGCTTTGGTTCACCGAAAGCTTGTATATAGGTGGGTGAAGCACAGACCACGGAGCGATAATCGGCCAATCGCCGCGCCACCATGGAATTAACCTGCTCTAGCTCACCGATTTTCAGCATCACATCAATACCATCCTCAGCCATATCCAACGGGCGATCACTCAGGCGAATATCCAAAGTGACTTCAGGCCAATCTGCCTGAAAGCGGGCATTCAATGCTGTTAGCACATGGACGCCCAGTGAAATTGGACAAGCAATACGCAACAAGCCTTGTGGTTGTTGATGCTGACGTGATGCCAGAGATTCTGCATCAAGAATATCTGCCAGAATTTGCTTACAACGTTGATAATAATCTTGACCAAAATCAGTCAGACTTTGCCTTCGGGTGGTACGGTTCAAAAGACGCACACCTAAATGCTGCTCCAGTCCTTTAATGTGCAGTCCGATCATGGTACTACTAATGCGCATTTCCTCGGCAACGGTAGTAAAACTACCTTTCTCTACCACGCGAACGAAAACCGCCATGCTTTCGAGTTTATTCATGATTAACAAGTATCACTTGATAGTAATGCAAGTTTTAGCATGTTTTTCTAAGTTATACATTGTTATTTAATTAGTGCTTCCTCCTAACTAGAGAAGCAACATGATCACACAACCTGAACTACGCCAACGCGGACTAATGCTGTTTAATCAATTGTATGGAAATGGAGCGGGCGAAGCTTTACGTCAGGATATGGCCGATATCTGCCCTGACTTCACGGATATTACTATTGAATGGGCAATGGGCGGCATTATGAGTCGTGAGGGACTTGACCCAATAACCCGTGAGTTGGTGGTAATTGCTTCATGTGTCACACTCGGACATCCAGTACCACAACTGAAAGCCCATACCCAAGCAGCACTTAACGCTGGAGCTAGCAGAACACAGATCATCGAAACCATATTGCAAATGTTGTTTTATGCGGGCGGTGCTGCGGTAAGAAATGCACTTGTGCATATTCAGGAGATTGTGAATGCTCCACCAGAGGATAAGAAATAATCACTACACGATTGCATATTCCTTATTTATAAAAAATAGCATTAGCTCGGATATTCTTTTTTAAGAAACGATCACGCTGAAATATTGTCTTTCAGCGTGATCGGTTTATGCGACTTTGTATTTAAAATCTTAGAATATATCACTTCCTACCCTCTTCACTTGAGCAGCCACAGCATCCCGACTTATATTTAATTTATATACACTAGTAAACTATGACCATTATCAGGCTCGCCAATCTTTATCTTATTTATTGTTCAAGCTGATAAGGTTATTTTCTTTTTGCTGTTTATTTCCTCGCTCATTTTAGGAATCCTTTTTGCCAATCAGTCTCAATTTGTTAAGATGGCAACCGTGAGAAATTAAGTTAGGCTCTCACACTGTTGACTCAATTTTGACATAAAAAAAGTACACGAAAAGGTATACTTTTTTCTTAGATTAAGTCCAATTCACACAGAAGTTGGTAGAATTGGCTAGATGACCAAACGTAAAATATTATTGATTTTTTAAGGGTTTATTACGCATGAATAGCGCTGAAATCATGGCCGATCTCTCTAACCACACTCCAATGATGCAGCAATATCTCAAGGTCAAAAAAGATTATCAACATGCGTTGCTGTTTTATCGTATGGGCGACTTTTATGAACTTTTCTTTGAAGACGCTCATTTAGCAGCCAAACTTTTAGGAATTACCCTAACCCATCGCGGTAAAGCAAACGGTAATCCAATTCCAATGGCTGGTGTTCCTTACCATTCAGCCGAAGGTTATTTAGCACGTTTGGTAAAAGCAGGCCGTACTGTAGCCATTTGCGAACAAGTCGGTGAAGTCACTGGTAAAGGTCCTGTTGAGCGTAAAGTTGTTCGTATTCTTACACCTGGTACATTAACTGACGACGCACTACTCACAAGCTATCAGTCATCCAACCTTGTTGCGCTATGTATTCATCAAAATCAAATCGGTTTTGCTTTACTCGACTTAAGCGCGGGTATTTTTAAAGTTCAACAACAAGACTACAAACCTGAACAACTTCCAATTGAACTGGCACGCCTCATGCCAAGTGAAATTTTGATTGATGAAGATCTGGTTGATCCGAACATTATCGAACAAATTAAAAAGCATTTAGATTGCCCTGTAACTAAGCGCCCAAATGTAGACTTCAATTTAAATAATGCACAAAAAACCTTATGTGACCAGTTCTCTGTATCAACGCTTTCTGGTTTCGGACTCGATCCATTACCTTTAGCTAAAGCTGCTGCTGCGGCACTTATTCATTATGCCAAAGAAACTCAGAAAACGGCGTTACCGCATATTCGTTCAATTTTGTTGGAACAAAGCACAGACTTTATTGCGCTCGACCCAATCACGCGCCGTAATTTAGAAATTATTGAACCGTTGTTTGAACATGGCACATCATTATTCCAACTGGTGAACGACTGCCAAACTGCAATGGGTGGCCGTTTACTCAGCCGCACACTTATGCAGCCTGTTCGCGATACGGCATTACTCGATGCCCGTTTAGATGCGATTGAACAACTCATTCAAGGCTACCATGAAACTCCTGTCCGTTTAGTACTTAAAGAAATTGGTGATATTGAACGTGTTCTTAGCCGTGTTGCGCTGGGTAGTGCTCGACCACGCGATTTAGTTCAGCTTCGTCATGCTTGCGCGCAAATTCCATTTTTAAGAAATGCTTTAGCGCCTGTTATTCAATCGAAAAAGTCTAAATTACTAGGACAACTTGATCAGGAATTAGGTGACTTTAAATCGTTGCATCAACATTTAATGGCAGCCATTGTCGAAAATCCGCCTGTATTACTTCGTGATGGCAATGTAATTGCAGAGGGTTATGATGCTGAACTCGATGAATTGCGCCAAATTCGTGATCATGCAGGCCAATTCCTCATTGATTTAGAAATAAAAGAGCGTGAACGCACGGGCATTAATACCTTAAAAATCGGCTATAACCGTGTGAGTGGCTACTACATTGAGCTTACACGTGCTCAAGCTGAGCAAGCCCCTGCCGACTATATTCGCCGTCAAACATTAAAAAATGCAGAGCGTTACATTACGCCTGAGCTAAAAAGCTTTGAAGATAAAGTTTTATCAAGTGAATCTCGTGCATTAGCGCGTGAAAAAGCATTATTTGAAGCTTTACTTGAAAACCTTCGTGAAAATATTGCTCACCTACAAATGATGAGCTCAGCAATTGCACACATTGATGTAATTGCAAACTTTGCTCATCAAGCACGTTTAAACAATTGGGCTCGTCCTGAATTTACCCCAGAAACAGGTATTAAAATTCAAGGTGGCCGTCACCCTGTAGTTGAAGCGTTAAGTAAAGCACCATTTACACCAAATGATACGTTCCTTGATGTGCAGCACCGTATGGCGATTATTACTGGTCCAAACATGGGCGGTAAATCTACCTTTATGCGTCAAACTGCATTAATCAGTTTACTGGCTTACTGCGGTAGTTATGTGCCGGCAAGAGCAGCTAAACTTGGCCCTATTGACCGTATTTTTACGCGTATTGGTTCAGCCGACGATTTGTCGACGGGTAAATCGACATTTATGGTTGAGATGACAGAAACTTCGCAAATTCTGCACCATGCAACCAATCAGTCTTTGGTGTTAATGGATGAAGTTGGACGTGGTACCAGTACCTACGATGGACTTTCTTTAGCGTGGGCTTGTGTGGTTGATTTAACCAAGCGCGTAAAATGTCTATGTCTATTTGCCACACACTATTTCGAATTGACTGAGTTAGGTAGTGAAGCAGGAATTGATAACTATCATGTGACTGCACAAGAACTTAACGGCAACCTGATTTTATTGCATAAAGTTCAACAAGGACCTGCAAGTCAAAGTCACGGTTTACAAGTTGCGAAATTAGCTGGTATTCCTGCCAATGTCATTAAAGAAGCTCAAAAACGTTTACGCATTTTAGAGAAGCAACAACAGCAACACTTACAAACTAGTGTTCAAGATGACTTGTTTGCAACTTTAGATTCGGACGCGAAATCAAATACTCAAGTCATAGAGAAAGTGATTGAAATCGAAGTATCGTCTCCTGCCCTAGACTTACTTAAGCAAATTGAAGTCGATAACTTGACGCCTCGCCAAGCACTTGAACAACTTTATGAGCTAAAAGCTGCGCTCAAATCATAATTATTAATTGAGCAAACATGTCTATGGGCATGTTTGCTCTTACTTGAAGGAGAATAAAATTTCTATTTTCTTAAGGCCACTACAATACACAGAGATCGATTTAATTTGGCAACAAATTAGCCGACGTGAACTGATTACCCAACTCTACATACAAAAACAAGATCAACTCGAATTAACAGATTGTTTTTATGATGTTAAGCATTGGGATGCATATCATTTAGAAAATGATCCACCAAAATTAAAAGAACTCTATGAACAAGGTGCTTCATTTGTAGGTGCTTTTAATGCGACTGAACAGCTCGTGGGCATTAGTGTCGTATCGAATCAACACATTGCTGATTATCCCGATGCAAAATTACTGCAATATTTTTATGTCGATGCCGATCAACAAGGTCAAGGTATTGGTGCAAAGCTCATGCAAGCGGCAAAAGAATCGGCCAAGCAACTAGGCGCTCTTCAACTTTATATTTCAGCTACGCCAAGTAAACGTACAGTCGACTTTTATATGAAGCATGGTGCGACACTATTAAAACACCCAGATCGGCAATTATGGGAGTTAGAACCAGAGGACATTCATTTGCTTTGTATGCTTTAAGGTTCATTATTTAGCAATTTTTTAGCTATCAATGTGCCGTAAAACAAATTTCAAAGGTGAAAGTTGTATTTAAGGTATCTAATCAAATAGATACCTTGATTCAAATGACATTTAAAGTCATCAGAAAAAATTTATTCAAGTTGTTGTTTTTAAAAACATATTATTATTTTAATTTTACAATTTGGCTGATCTTAAGCCTACAACATTGTTTTAAATATCAAAGTATTAACTTATCTTCATATGTATAAATAAACAATATCAATAAAAGCAATTGTTTGTTTACCCCTTTTTTGCCTAAAATAAGCTATTCGAAATGAAACCATATTTTTTAGGTAGCTGTCGCCATGACCTTTGTTGTCACTGAAAATTGTATTAAATGTAAATACCAAGATTGCGTAGAAGTTTGTCCTGTAGACTGTTTTTACGAAGGTCCGAATTTCCTAGTGATTAATCCGGATGAATGTATTGACTGCGCATTGTGTGAACCAGAATGCCCTGCAAATGCAATTTTCTCTGAAGATGAGTTACCGGAAGGTCAAGAAGTATTTATTGAATTAAATGCTGAACTTTCTCAAAAATGGCCTAACATTACTCAAATTGGTGACCAACCTGCTGACCGTGAAGAATGGAACGGCAAACCAGATAAGTTACAGTATCTAGAAAAATAATTTCAAAAAAGATCAGCAACCGCTGATCTTTTTTATACCCTATTCAAACATTTCATTGCAAATTCCTCGTAATTTGTGCACTGTTTTGCATTAAAATAGGCGCAATATTTATTAAGCTTTTGATTTTTCTTATGCGGAAGTTTTTGCAGAGTCTGCTGCCCCTATGCATAATCCCTGCGATTATGGTGGGTTGTGCCAGCTCTCCCCAACACACAACAACAGGCAAAACCTCTCCAAGTGGTAAACGCATCTTCATTCCTCAAGAACGCGTTATTATCGAACGTCCTATACCGCCTAAAGTTGAGCCTGCTTCCTATCGCTCTTGGTTAAATGCTGGCGATCATTATGAACGCGTCCGCGAGTATGAAAAATTTCTAGCACGTCATGATGTAGCAGGCATCGTACCAAGTTTTGAATTATTAAGATCAGCTCGTGATTGGCAAAAATGTGGCAGTTCGGAATACGCTGTACCAAACCGCGAACTTTGGAATAATTCTTTATCAACCTTACGTGTCTTTAAATATTTAATTGCTGCCAAAGTTTTAACCGACTTTGAAGTGACTTCGGTTTATCGTGACTTACCTTTAAACCAATGTGCTGGTGGTGCAAGTTCTTCTAAACATTTGTTTAACTCTGCCATCGATTTCCGTATTGGACCAGAAGTTCCACAGCCACAAGACTATGCGTTTATTGAAAACACCAAGTTTAAATTGTGTCAGTTCTGGGCCCAACATGGTCAAAGTTTAAACTTAGGTATTGGTTTATATAGTTCAGGACAAATCCATATTGATACTCAAGGCTATCGTACTTGGGGACCTGACTTAACCCGCAATACTTCAATGTGTAATTTCTAAAATTAAAATCCCTTTATGCATTCAAGTATAAGGGGATTTTTTATTCCTCTCTTTTAAATGCTCTCATAAAGAAACACTCTTAAATTAACTGCTAATTTGTTCATTCCCTAATCAACCAAAATTTCTTAATCCGAAGATTTTTGCACTCTAGTCATAAACGTTTAAAATACGCCTATCAACATACAGGTAAATTTGACTATGCAGCAGTTGTGGACAGACATTGACGAATATATCGACTCACATTTAATTCCCGAAGATCCTCGACTCGACTTTGCATTAAAAAATACCGACGAACACGGCTTTTCAAATCATCTTGCAGTTGCTCCAAACCAAGGGATGTTCTTGCAAATGCTCATTCAGATGAATAAGTGCAAGCGTGTATTAGAAATTGGAACCTTTGCTGCTTACAGTACGATTTGGTTAGGACGCGCACTCCCTGAAGATGGCTATTTACTTACCATTGAAGGCCGTGATACTCACGCAGAAATGGCTCAAAAAAATATTGACCATGCCAACCTTCCTGTAAAAGTTGAGCTAAAAGCAGGCCGCGCTGCAGATATACTTTCTGCAATTGACCCACAGTCAATTGAACCTTTTGATTTTATTTTCATTGATGCCGATAAACAGGGCTATCCGGAATATCTAGAACTCAGCCTTAAGTTCTCAAAATCAGGCACGATTATTGTGCTAGACAATGTTATTCGTGCTGGTGATATTTTGAATCCTGAAAACAAAAAACCAAGTATTGAAGGTATCCGTGAAACCTTTAAAGCTCTAGAAAACCACCCGCAAATTCTGTCTTGCACAGCTTTACAAACGGTTGGCTCAAAAGGTCATGACGGCTTCGCGATTGCAATTGTGAAATAATGATCAAAAAATCATCTTTTTTATTTTGTTATTTATAATCAATCAATTACTTTTATTACCCTTGCTTTTCCATATAGTTATCCACAAGATTTGCGGATAACTATATGCTGATCTCATCATTTAGCCACAAGTAAAGGCACAGTCGCGTTCCGGAAGATGGTCGTTGCAATACTTCCCAAGAAGAACTGATGAATTTTGCTATGGCTAAATGCACCGAGCACAATAATTTGAATGCCGTGCTCTTGTTGATATTCAAGAATATTTTGGGCTACATCACCATATCGGTAAACAGTCACTACATCTAGGCCTGCCTCTTTCAGGTAATGCTCTGGCTCATTCAATATTTCAGGATGGTCGCCCACATACACTAAATGGCACTGCAAAGTCCGTAACAGATCACTTTGTGCAATACGGCGCATCATTTTTTGACACGTAGGCGAATATTCATAGGCGAATATAAAACGTGTCGGTACTTTGAAGTTTTCGCCAATGGTCAAAACTGTGCAATTTGCGCCACGAATAAAGTTTTCGACATTACTACCAATAGGTTTATGTTTTTCGGCAGCTCTTTCACCCACCCTGCCCAAGATAACAATATCGTTTTCATGTAAGAGATTAAAACTTTGCTCTAAAAAATCCCCTTTTTCCTGAATTTTTGAGCAGGTGATACCGTGTTTTTCTTTAATTAAGTCAGAGATATGTCTGAGTAAATTATTGCTGTAATCTAAAGCCAGTTCACTTTGTTTTTGCTCTAATTCAGCCAACTCTTTAAGCAACATTGCATTGCTTTCAAAGCCGATTACACCGCTAATTTCACCTAAGTGATAACTTGCTGGGTAATAATCTAGAATTTGTAATAACACAAGCTCTCGTCCAGTCGCTTTCGCAACCCAAGCCGCTGCATCTGCAATAGCATTAATACAAGGTGATGAGTCAATACACGCAATCACACGGTTCATTTTTGCCTCTCTTCTTCAGGTCTATTTGCCTTGGAGATTTTTCTATAACTTAGCTTTAACTTAACATAGATAAAAATCCGTATGTTAAGGTTTATGTATTAAAATCCGCTTTTTTGTTTATAGATCAAACATTTTATTACACTCTTAAGACTGTATTATTCTCTTAAACGGATAAATTTTGCTGGGTTTCCCCCCACAATATGGTAGGGTTCGACATCCTTGGTGACCATACTATTCATCCCAATAACAGCATGTTTACCAATTTTAATACCGTCTTTAATTCCAACATGCGCCCCCAGCCAAACATCTTTTTCAATTTCGATTCCTTTGGAAGTAACAGGCTGTTGGTAAAGCGGACGGTCTAATTGCATACCATGATCAAATGCATAGAGATGACAATAAGCAGCTATACGCACTTGATCATGTAGTTTGATACCAGCTCGACCACCATCTAAAATACAATGATGGTTAATAGCGACTTCGTTACCGATCTCAAGCGGTCCATGTAAACTACAGTCGGCTGCAATAAAACAATTATCACCAATCGTAATTTTGCGACCCGGCTCGGCAAAAATATGGGCTAGCGGTGAAATAAAACAGTTCTCTCCTATCTCGACTGTTTCCATATCCATTAAATATGCCTGATATTCTTTTTGCCATTCTTCTGCCCAAGCACGATGTTTAGGCTTTAGCGTCCAATATAACCACGGCATATAATTTAAACGGTGCTTATGTTGCTCACGGTATTTGAGTAAGGAGTCATTCATCAGTTAATTCCTCCTCAACTTTTAATTCTTCACGGCCACGAGTGACATCGCGGAGTTTCAAAGCAAGGGGTTCAATTTGGTGGACTTGCAGTCTCGCTTCAATATCTACACCTGTTGCGGTATAAGTTTCCTGATATTCTATTTGCTGCTGCGTAAGCTCATATTGAAAAATCGCCCATTCATTAAAATGACAAGAAAAGTGAATGGTTTTCTTTGCAATGAGTTCAATTCGCTCAGCTAATAATAATGATTGCCCAGCACAACCGCCATAAGCCCGTACTAAACCACCTGTTCCCAGTTTTATACCGCCATACCAGCGGTTCACCATAACGATGGTATTCGTTAAGTCATTACCTTCAATCGTAGCCAAGATTGGACGTCCTGCTGTACCAGATGGCTCACCATCATCATTAAAGCGAACGTTATGTCCAATTTTCCACGCCCAACATTGATGGGTGGTCGATATATCTTTATTGAGCTCTAAAAATTCTTTCACTTGCTGTTCATTTTCTACTGGCGCAGCAATCGCCTGAAATCTACTTTTTTTAATTTCTTCTTCAAATGTAACCTGTGCTGCAATCGTAAAAGCCATAAATTAAATAAAGCATAATAAAAATCAAATTATAGCGTGAATTTAGTAGAAGCAAACCTATAAAAAAAGCCCCGAATTTCGGGGCCTCTTCTGTTATCTTTCTCGTAATGCTTCTTTCGCTTTATTAAACGGTTTAAGCAAGTAATCGAGTACAGTTTTCTCACCAGTACGAATATCTACCGTTGCCACCATACCCGGTGTAATACCAAAAGCTTTACCTTGTTTATTGTAGAGCTTGTCTGTATCAGTTCGGATATAAACGCGATAGTAGAATTGATCTTGTTTAACTTCATCACGAATCGTGTCTGGAGAAATAACAGTAACTTTACCTTTTAAACCACCATAAATTGAATAGTCATAAGCTGTAATCTTCACTAAAGCTTCTTGACCAGGACGAATGAACGCAATGTCACGTGGCAAAATACGTGCTTCAATGAGCAACTGTTCATCAATTGGAACAATCGTCATTAACTTACCATTTTGCGGAACAACACCACCATGCGTTGTCACTGTAATTTCTTTTACAACGCCACGCACAGGTGCTCTAAATACAGCACGCTCTAAACTGTCATTACGCCCCATCACGACTTGTTGTTGAGTTTGGCTATCAGTATTTGCTTTAGATAACTCTTCACGAGCTTTAACGTAGTATTGGTTACGTGCATCGTTCATTTTATTGCGTAAATCATTCGCTTCACGGCGTAAGCGTAAAACCTCGACTTCACTGGCAGCACCTTTAGCAACCAAAGGTTCAGTCATAGCGAGTTCTTGTTGAACCAGCTCTAATGCTTGCTTTAAACCTGAAAGCGTTTGCTGTAAATCAGCTCTACGAGACTCATACAATGCTGTTTCTTCATGCACAAGCTTTGGATCTTTCGCTACAATTTCAGGAAAAACTAACGGTGTACCGTTTACTTCCGCACGTAAACGCGCGGCGGTTGCCTGAGCTGCAATCAATAAAGATCTCGACTCACCTACATTTGACGCAAAACGGGTTGGGTCCAATTGAGCAAGGATTTCGCCTTTTTGAACAATGTCACCTTCTTGTACATTCAGCTTAGTTAAAATACCACCCTCTAAAGACTGGATGACCTGTTCTTTAGACGATGGAATAACCTTACCTGTACCTGTAGATACTTCTTCTAACTGGAAAAACCATGCCCAAATAAACAAACTAACGAGCCCAATACCTACAATCCAAATCACTAAACTGGCACGCGGTAATGGTGGTTCACTATAAGATACATTCATTGAACGGGTGAGTTCTTGTTGTTGTTCGCTCATGAATTATCCCCCTTGGCTTACTTGTTTTTGTTGGGCTGTTGATTGATTAAGTACTTGATCTCTTGGTCCATCCATTACGATCTTGCCCTCATTCACGACAATAATACGATCAACCAGTTCTAAAACAGCGCGGCGGTGTGTTGCCACAATCAATGTACGATGCGCCAGCCAGCCTTTTAGATGATCAATCAGTTGCTTCTCGGCAACATCATCAATGGCTGCTGTTGGTTCATCGAGCAATAGAATATTAGGTTGACGAATTAGTAAACGTGCAAGTAATAAAGCTTGTTTTTGACCACCAGAGAAACCGACACCACCTTCTAAAATTAAGTGATCTAGCCCTTCTTTCTTCTCTTGAATAAAAGGTAATGCGCCTGTCACGACCAAAGCACGAAGAATATCTTCATCGGTTGCAAGCGGTGCACCCAAGGTCAAGTTTTCACGGATTGTTCCGTAGAATAAATGGGCATTTTGGTTTAGTAGTCCCATATCACGGCGTACATCAGATGGGTCAATTAAAGAAAGATCTAAACCATCTAAATGCACAGCACCTTGAGTTGGAGATTGCATGCCAGATAAAAGCTGAAGCAAGGTTGACTTACCAGCACCATTACGGCCTAAAACTGCAATTTTTTCACCAGCACGAATTTGCAAATGACGAATTGCAAGACTTGGTTTTGGGTCGTCATCACCATATTGGAACATTACATTTTTTAATTCGTAATTACCGTTTAAAACAGCTTTATGAACTAAATGAGCACGATCAGCTTGATCAATTGGACGTTGCATGAGCTCATCGAGACTTTGTTTCGCAACTTTTGCTTGCTGTAAACGACCTAGAACCCCTGTAATTTGGGCAATTGGTGCCAACATACGTGACGAAAGAATTGAACACGCAACGAGTGCACCCGTGGTCATTTCCCCTTCCATTACCGCAAAACAGCCCACTAAAACCACAATAGCGTAAGTTAAACCCTGAACCATTTGAGTCCAAGCCATTAACGTACCCACAATTTTACGCTGTTTCATACCAATGTCGGCTGAAACTTCATTCATGTGGTTCCACTGGTTTTGGAAACGTGATTCAGCGCGTAATAGTTTGATGTCTTCAATACCCTGAACTGCTTCTACAAGAATTGCATTACGGATTGAAGATTCTCTCATCCCTTCTTGAGCAAGCTGAGCCAATTTCTTTTGCACCAGAATACCCGGCAAAATCATAAGAGGTACAACAAGCAGCATGACCCAGAATATTTTCCCACCAATAATCGCAAAGATAATCAGGAACAAGAAAAAGAATGGAAAATCTGCAATTGCACTAATGGTGGTCGAAGTCACCAGTTCACGAACACCTTCGAGTTCACGAATCTGGGAAATAAAACTGCCTGTAGATTTCGAGCGATCTTTATTTTTAATACGTAAAGCATGGCCAAATACACGGTCTGAGACACGTAAGTCGGCACGTTTACCAATAATATCGGATAAATACACTCTCGAAACACGCAAGGTAAACTCAAAAAGAGCCGCGATCAGTACACCACCTGCCAGAACCCATAAAGTCGGAATCGACTGAGATGGCACAACACGGTCATAGACTTGCATCGAAAAAATAATGGTTGCCAGTGCCAGAATATTGGCAATTAAAGAGGCAAACATAATATCGATATAACGCTTCCAGTCTCTTAACACGATGGACCAGAACCAGTTTGCTTCGTACGGCTTGATATATTCATCAATACGCGCATCTGGAATAGACGTTTCTGGACGCAAAATATAGACGTTTTTCAGCGTCGTTTTTAAAACGTCTAATGATAAATTTTGAGAAAGGCCCTGATCTCCACTGAACTGGATACTGACATTGCCTTGTGTATCTGCTTTATCGATTACACCAACTTGCCCATCATTAAACTCCACCATAACTGGCAAACGCCATGGGTTTAACAAGTCTAAAGAAAATGGAGCCTTACGAAGATTTAAACCGACCTGACGTGTCATTAACTGTAAGACATCATCTAGATTCTGGTTTTGGTTCCAATCAAGTTGTAAACGAATTCTTTCTTCTGACGGTTCTATTCGATAGTGTTTGGCAATAGTTAAGACCGCCTGTAACCAAGGCTGGTAATTTATTTTTGTCATCATGGTTGTACTTCGAACCCCTGAATTGAAATATTATTTAAGCCATAGGCTTGGCGGGAACGTCCTGTTGCTGCAATGTACTGAACAATGCTGTTATAAATGTCATAACGTGCTGATTCGAGTTCTGAGTTTGCACTATGAATGGCTTGTTCAGCATTTAATAAATCGACCAGTGAGCGAGTACCGAGCTTATATTGTTCTTGGTACAGTTCACGTGTACGAACCGTCGTTGCTTGGCGACTCGCCAAAACCTGCATTTGACGTTGTTTATTTTCAATTTGTTCACGACTTGTTCTAATTTGATCTAACACATCTAAATAAACAGAATTGACTTTAGATTTAGCCGCTTCTTCTGCATAACTTGCCATTTTTACTTGTGAAGCGGTTGCACCACCTTGGTAAAACTGACTTGTTGCTTCAAGCATAACCGAACTATATAAACCATCATCCTTGTCATTATTTGGGTTTTTACCGTTAAGCGCCTGACTGACTGAGCCTTTCACGGCTAAGGTCGGATAGCGTGTTAAACGGGTTTGTTCTTTTTGTGCTTTAGCGACCTCAACACTTGCCTGTGCGGCGATCATTTTAGGAATAGTATTAAACTCAGGCTCACCATAAAGATCAGATTGCTTGACTAGATCTTCGGAAATAATCCATCCAGTACGAGTAACATCTGCACCGAGTAGTGTTCTTAAATGCTGTTGATACTGACGTAACAATGATTGCTGAGCAATCAAGGTAGACTGCGCTGCTTGTAAGTATGATTGCGCCTGAATTGGGTCTGCCTGACTTGCGACACCGGCGTTTGCTCGTAGATTAGCAATGTCTTGAATGCGTTGAATACCGGCAATTTGCTGCTCAGCAATTTTATTAAGCTGAAGATAACGCTGAATATTGACAATAGTTTGTGCAACATCCAAAGCTAGAGTATCAACACTGACCAAAACATTGGCTTGTTCAACTTGAACCTTAGCTTGCTCAACATCAACACCTGATTTGACTTTACCAAAATCATAAAGCATTTGAGTGGCACTTAAAGTAAGTAGCTGCCTACCACGCTCTCCACTGCTTAAATCACCAGTTGAAATCCCGCCTGCTAGCTGGGGATAGTAACCGGCTTTAGCAACGTCAACTCCTGAATTTTGACCCGCTAAAGTTGCAATAGATTGTGAAATATCTGGACTACGTTGAATGGCAATTTTTACCGCATCTTGCAATGTCATCGTTCGAGATGGCAAGTTGGAAAAAGATGAAGCCGACTTATCATTAAGTTGAACAGTTGGAAATTCCTGCACAATAGAACGATCTAGCTTGAAATTACTCAGCTCGTGCATCTTGGCAACTTTGAAATCATCACTACTTTTAGGGACAAAAAGTTGTGACAAGTTTTCTTTCAGGGTGTGGTATTGCTCACTTGGTTTAGCAGCATATATCACAACAGGTACATGTAGCGTACTTAGAAGCATCAGCCCTTTCAGGAAAGCCTGCTTTCTACATTTCCCTTCTACTCTTCTTTGGTTATATCCAATCATGCTTATCTTGTTGATCTTGTTTGTTATCGTTTAAAAGCATCTCCATTCTACATAGTTTTTCAATGAAAACAGCATAATTGGTCGAATAAATCACACATTATTTTTTTATTAAATGAGTGGTATATGTAGTTGTTTTTATTTATAAAACATCAAAAAACAAAAAAGAGGCCTTGACCTCTTTTTAACCAATTAGATTAATGACTTTAATTAAACTGTAAAATCATCACCCAAATAGACTTTACGTACTTGTTCGTTGTCTAAAATTTCTTGTGGTGTGCCTTCAGCAATCACTGAGCCTTCACTTACGATATAAGCACGCTCACAGATCGCTAAAGTTTCACGTACATTGTGATCGGTAATGAGTACACCAATGCCACGGTCTTTTAGAGTCTGGATAATATCTTTAATATCACCCACTGAAATTGGGTCGACACCAGCAAACGGTTCATCCAAGAGCATAAATTTAGGGTCTGCTGCCAAAGCACGCGCAATTTCCGCACGGCGGCGTTCACCACCCGATACACTCATTCCTAATGAGTCTTTAATATGGCTAATTTTAAAGTCATTGAGCAACTCATGAAGACGCTGTTGACGTTGCTGCTTATTCAAATCTTTACGCGTCTCTAAGATCGACATAATATTTTCAGCAATTGTCAATTTTCTAAAGATAGAAGCTTCTTGAGGCAAATAACCAATACCTTTACGCGCGCGTTCATGCATAGCTAGGTCTGACATATCCAAGTCATCAAGATGAATCTCGCCCTTATCCATACGCACGAGTCCAACGACCATATAGAAACTGGTCGTTTTTCCCGCACCGTTAGGACCAAGCAAACCAACAATCTGTCCACTTTGCATACTAAAAGAGACGTCTTTGACAACCCAACGCTTACTATAGTTTTTGGCTAAGTGTTTAATACACAAAGTTTGCGGTTGTTGAAGAGCTTGCTGCATTAGTCACGCGCTCCTGGGAAACTTTTCGAACTTGAAGGTGGAATAATAATTTGTACGCGGTTTGAAGTAGAACCTTGAGCTTCAACATCGCCTTTATTCATACTATATTTCAGAGAGTTACCACGAATACTTGAACCATCTTGATATAAATATGCGCCACCAGACAAAGTAATAATGCCTGTGTCTGCATTATAAACAATGGTTTGTCCTTCACCACGTGCAACGCCTTTATTGGCACTGATTTGCTGTTGGAACTTAGCTGGACGACCTTTTGCGGTAATCACTTGAATTTCACGTTTCGAGTTTAGATTCGCAACAATTGAGTCAGCTTGAAGCTTCATCGTACCTTGCTCAATCACAACATTACCCGTGTAAGTCGTCAAACCAGTTTTGTCATTATAAGTTGCACGGTCTGCGACCAATGAAATTTGTTGATTACGGTCAGACGGCAAAGCAAAAGTCGAAGCAGATGATAAAGCAACGAATGTAATTACCGCAGCTTGTTTTAGGAAAGCTGAAGAACGTTTTAAATTAAGACTTTGGTGCATACTTTCCTCGAATATTAAAAAATTCGTACTGACCGTTATTCAAATTGCCTTTTAATCCTTTACTCACAAACTCGCCTTGCGGAGATTGAACAATCACTTGATAATTCGTTTCAATATCTCGAGTCTTTGGATAACCAGTTAATTCATCGGTTTGGAACTCAATTGTTCCTTGAGGTGCGATCTTGGTTGCGACCACATCACCCGATAAAACAACCTTTTGATTATCATCATAGCCATAAGCTTGTTTAGCAAAGAATGTTGCATCAACTTTACCTAATTTATACATAGAGGCATTAAGTTGATCCAACTTTGACGTTTTTTGTTGCATATCCTGCTCAAGCTGACGAACTTCAGCACGAATATACAAATTGCCTTTGTCATCAGTTTGAGTCAAATGGACGCCCTGCGCTGAATAAGTCATATTCTTCGCCGAACCAATGTCCAGTTTTTTTGCTTTGCCACTATAGTAGTAGTAACCACCACTCACAGCAGCAACGACTACAGCAACAATATATAAAACTCTGGTATCCATGAGCAGGAATAGCCTACCTTTTAAGTAATCTTGTTATTAATGCGGTACTGCAAGATATTTTTCAAGAAGTTCTTGGTAAATGCCTTTTGCGATCAGCAACATATCACAGACTTCACGAACAGCTCCACGACCACCCATGGCTTGGGTCACCAAGTGTGCACGGCGGCGTACTTCTTCATGTCCATTTGGAACCGTAACACTCATTCCGGCAATCGCAAAGGCTGAAAGATCTGGCCAATCATCGCCCATATATAAGCAATCTGAAGGCAAAATATTAAACTGTGCACAAGCTTCGCGAAGTGCTGAGCCTTTATCTTCACGACCTTGAAAAACTAAATCAACACCTAAGTCAGACATGCGTTTATCGACGATATTACTTTTTCGGCCTGTTATGATGATGACTTTCATACCCGCTTGTTGCGCAAGTTTCATACCCAAACCATCACGAATATCGAATGATTTAATTTCATCGCCCGTGTTGGTTAACGTCACAAAGCCATCACTTAAAATACCATCAACATCCAGAACCAATGCCTGCAAATGACGTGCTTGTTCTAACAATGCATAAGATGCCATGGATTAATTCACCCCTGCCTGAATAAGATCATGCATACTAATTACACCAATCACTTTATTTTGGTCATCGACCACCACAAACTGACTGATTTTTTTCTGGTTAAGTTGTTGTAACGCTTCTACAGCACGTGCTTCTTGAGAAATAGTTGACGGTTTTTTTGTCATTACTTCAGATACAGGTAAATTCACATCAAACCCTTGCTGTTTATCGATGAGACGACGTAAGTCCCCATCTGTGAAAATACCAAGCAAGTGGTCTTGTTCATCAACAATTGTCGTTAAACCTAAACGCTTATTTGAAATCTCATAAAGCACTTGATTCATTGGAGTCTCAGGTGAAACTTTTGGTAACTCTTCACCTGTATGCATTAAATGTTTTACATGTAAAAGCAAACGCTTACCTAATGCACCTGCCGGATGCGAACGCGCAAAGTCATCAGCAGTAAAACCACGTGCTTCAAGTAAAGCTACCGCTAAAGCATCGCCTAAAACCAAAGTGGCTGTCGTACTTGAAGTTGGTGCCAAACCTAAAGGACAAGCTTCGTCGGACTCACCTAACGTTAAAGCAATATCAGCATTTTGTGGCATTGGGCCTTTATCAGTACGGCTAATCGTAATCATAGGTACGCCAAGATGTTTAATCAGTGGCATGAGCATCATGATTTCATCGCTTTTTCCTGAGTTGGAAATTGCAATAAGCACATCGCCACGAACCAGCATACCTAAATCGCCATGGCCTGCTTCACCAGGATGCATAAAGAAAGACGGCGTCCCTGTAGAGGCAAATGTCGCCGCCATTTTTCGACCAATATGCCCAGATTTACCCATACCTGTAATCACAACACGACCTTTACACTGCAACAGTACTTCGCAAGCACGGTTAAAACGGTCATCAATTTGTGTTGCTAATACATCTATGGCTTGTTGCTCAATACGCAATGTAGCTAATGCACTGCTTTGGAAATCTGTAGGATTAGGCATACGAGTTTGACTCAAAATAATTGATCTGATCTCTCAATTGAGATCGGTGATTTTAATCAAAAGATTTGGGGGCATTCTAGCATAACTCAATCAGTTACACGTTTTTAAATGTATAAGATTTCACAAGCTTATAAAATTAATGCATAAAACTTTTTTAAAAATGATGCATCAGTTATGATGTAACACTATTTTTGTTGAGTGTTTGAAAACCCTTATGCAACCGTTTGTTTTATATAACTCTGAGCAACGAAAAAAAGTTGAATTTGTACCTCGCAAAGAAGGTCAGATCGATATGTACGTCTGCGGTATGACCGTTTACGACTACTGTCATATCGGGCATGCTCGAGTTATGGTTGCATTTGACTACATTATCCGTTTCTTGCGTAGTCAAGGCTGGAAAGTTCGCTACATTCGCAACATTACCGACATTGACGACAAAATCATCAAACGCGCGAATGAAAATGGTGAAACGATTCAACAACTCACCACTCGTTTCATCGACGCTATGAATGAAGATGCAGCGAACCTAGGCTGTTTAGCTCCAGATGAAGCACCGAAAGCGACTGAATATATTGATCAGATGCAAAATATGATTGGCAATTTGGTCAATAAAGGTTCTGCTTACCCTGCTTCAAACGGCGATGTTTATTTTGAAGTGACCAAATTTGAAAAATATGGTCGCCTCTCTGGCCGTAAGCTTGATGATATGCAAGCAGGCGCAAGTGAGCGTGTTGATGTAGAAGTTGAAAAGAAACATCCTTTTGACTTTGTACTTTGGAAACATGCCAAAGAAAATGAACCATCTTGGGCATCTCCTTGGGGTAATGGTCGTCCGGGTTGGCACATTGAATGCTCTGCAATGTCGACTTGCTGCTTAGGCAATCACTTTGACATTCATGGTGGTGGTTCAGATTTAATGTTCCCACACCATGAAAATGAAATTGCGCAAAGTGAAGCTTCGACTGGTGAACAATATGTAAACTATTGGATGCATGTTGGCTTTATTAACGTTGATGGTGAAAAGATGTCTAAGTCTTTAGGCAACTTCTTTACGATTCGTGACGTGATGGAGAAATTCCACCCTGAAGTGATCCGCTACTTTATTGTGTCTTCACACTATCGTAGTCCTGTGAACTTCTCTGATGTAGCACTTAAAGAAGCAAAAACTTCTTTAACTCGCTTCTATCATTCATTTAAAGCTTACAAACAAGTGTATGGTCAAACGACAACTGAAACGCTTGATCAAAGCTTTATTGAACGTTTTAACAATGCAATGTGTGATGATTTCAACACTGCCGAAGCAATGGCTGTGTTGTTTGAACTTAACAAAGAGTTAAACCGTGCTGTAAAAGAAGAGCAAGCTGACCAAGCGACTGTGCTTTATTCGACATTACGTCACCTCACCAACATTTTAGGTTTGGTACAACACAATGTAGATGATTTCTTAAAATCAGATATTGGACAAGAAGCGCTTGCTTTGTCTGATGCTGAAATTGAAGATTTTATTCAACAACGTGTTGATGCGAAAAAAGCTAAAGACTTTGCGAAAGCAGATGCTATTCGTCAGTCTTTGCTCGACCAAGGTGTCGTTCTTGAAGACACTCGTCAAGGTACAGTTTGGCGTCGTGCTGATTAAACGTTCAATTAGATCACAAGAGTGTTGACACTTTAATGAAACACTCTATAATGTGCTCACATTGCGGGAATAGCTCAGTTGGTAGAGCATAACCTTGCCAAGGTTGGGGTCGCGAGTTCGAGTCTCGTTTCCCGCTCCAAAATTCAAAAACCACTTAATTCGAAAGAATTAGGTGGTTTTTTTATTGGTTAGCTAAAATAAATTACGCCCAACTGTTTCTTATCGAATGAGTCTTAATAACTAATATTTAAAATTATTTTGGCATAACGAAGAAAACAACATGTAACTATTTCTGCAATGGGTACGGCAATTTTATTTTGAGAAGAAGCATATTCAGTAGCTCGATTTATCACCCCTGTTTTTAATGAGCTCATACTCCTAAATATAACTCCTGCTGAAGTCTGCGAAATCATATAAGTATCAGCACCTATAGGTACAATTTCTGCAGTTATGCACCTCACTAAACTTAAAATAATTATTCCTAAAAGAGTAAGCTTTTTCATAAAAATACCCTCATACTTGAGGGTATTTTTAGTGTATGTTTCGGTTTGTTAGGAGGTTAGGTTCAAAACTCTACTGATCGGCGTTACGGCGTATAGATTTGATAATATCTCCGCTTCTCTTTTAAAGACTTTACTCTTTTCTCTATCATCCATAAAAACTTGTAATGATAAATTTTCCACAAAATTGGATAGGTCTAAACCTTTTCTCAGTAGCTTCCCTGTATTTTCAGAGGTTGGCTCACACACATCAATAAATTTTGATCCTGCTTTAAAAGCAAAATGATGTTTAGCTCCAGAGGCACCAAGTACATCAATATTTTGCTCCAAGCTACTCCCATATTGCAAAAATAAGAAGCCTTTAATCTTAGTCACAACCTCATCAAAAGATTGTTCCTCAGAAGAACTAGGACAATATGATGTAATTCGAGATAATAGGCCAAGCATAGCACTTATTGCTGGTTTGAGTTCCGCGATTGAAGCCTCAATCTGCAATTCAGTTCCATTAAATAGAATACTGTCTGAAGTTTGATTGATTTGACGTTTAATAATTTCCCTTGCCTTATCTGGCATTGGCAAATTATCTGCAAACATTCTCATGTTTAAACCAACATCACGAATCCAAACACGATCTTTTGAGGTCTTAATATAATAGGTTGAAGGTCTACCATCAGCAAAAAAGTGTGGTGTAGTTACGCCCAGCCACTCTTTGTCTTTATCAAAGCACTCAGAGCCCAATGACTGGATAATGCTAGCAACATTACTCATATAAGCTCTCCTTCAAATGGTTGATGACACTGACCAAAGATAGTTAAATTGGTCTTAATTCTAAATTCTTTAAACCAATTATACCAATCAAAAGATTCATCATCCTTAACTTTGGTCGTTTCTCCGATTATATACCAATGAGCACCATAAATTTCTGAACCGTCCTCGTTACGATGACTCAACTTGTCGCTTGGTTCAATTTCAAGCTGCACAAAAACATCTGAATGGTTGATAACGTTAAATATTAAAGAAAAACTATGATAAACAAATCCATTTGGGCTTCTGTTGGATATTAGTTTCAACTCCAATCCTGGGATAGTTGTCATCAGTTCATCCATAACCACCCTTGTCCTGTAGGATGCTGTTGTCCGATCCGCACTCAGTTCCATTATGATTTCTTCATCAATAAATTTTTGCATCTGTAGAAGTTCATGCAATTTTTCTGGTGGAGTTTTAAGAAGCCTTCTTTGTTTAGCCATCTACACTATTACTCTATTTATTATTCATCATTTGAGTTACTGAAGTAACACAGCCATTTAAGGAAATAGCAAAGCTCAACACAATTATCTTTTTCATGAATTTATCCATATTTCTAATTTTAATTAATAGTCTTAGATTTATTTACTTTTGAAACATATCTAATGACTGGCTTCAATAATACCCTAATGAACGACCTTGTAATCTGGCTTTTTTTGATAAGTTTCGCAATTGGTGGACTAACTTTATAATAAAACTGGATTATTAACTTGCCTAATAAATGATTAGTTAAAGAAGTATCACGCCAATATCTTAACTCATTTACTTCATATGCTAATGGAGTTCCAAATGCAGCAGTAGCAATAAAGCACCCATTAGGATCTTGCAAAGATTTAAGATTATGTTGAATGGTAATATTTCTTGGATCAAGTTTTGCAGCTTTTTCAATAAATGGCTTTGCTAATCCTTTATCACCTAAGCCATTCCATATAAGTAACCCTTTTAAATTTAGATATATAGGGTTTTCAGGTTCAAGTTCTAAGCTGCGATCAATATATTCTAAAGCTAGGCCCACATTAGCTGGATTCGCTCCCGTTAAAGCTGAATTCGAACCATAAACTTTTAAATTTGCTGAAAGCTCGTTAAATATAAATTGTGCTTGTAAATGATAGCTTTCAGCCTCTGAGGAGTTCTCAATTTTCTTGAGATCTAAATTTTCATCTTGGGCAGCAAGTAACTCTTCTGCATACAAGTCAACAAACTTTTTGCTGTCCTCTTCATTAAGAGCTCCTAGAAATTCATCAATCACATCTCCAGCATCTAGTAGTGCCTGTTTGAATGTTAAATTTTCCTCAGTTGCTTTTTTATTCGCATATTCATTTTTTGCTTTAATAAGTGATCTAATTTCAGATCTAATTACTGGATTATGTAATTCAATACCGAATAAAGTCCCTAAAACTTTTTGTTCCATAAAATACCCCTATGTTTATAAGTAATTTAGCAAGTGATTAATAATGGTGCAATAAAGAACCACTCTAAGGCAGTCACTTAATATCATCTGTTTTTAGCGGATTAGCTTTCCATCTCGCAGCCAATATTTCCGAGTCCATAAACAAAGTATCTTTTTTCGCTACTTGTCTTATTTGGTTAACTGTTGGATAAATCTTATCTCATAATTTTATAATATTCGCATAATGAACTCTTTTGAATAAAACCTCATCTAACAAACCTGTCTTGATGACACTGGAATAGAACTCATCTCTATTAAGAACCAACATGAGGTTCTTTTTTTAATCTTTTATCGTCTTCTTTCAAATCGGAATCATATGAACGACAAATTTTCAGCTAAAGCATTCTTAGAAACATCTAGATTTCGCAGCTTATACTCGACAGTATTATCAATGATAATCATATATATCTGTTTTTGCTTCGAATAAATTTGTGTCTCGATAATCATCGATAATTATATCTAAAGCTGCTCTTTCCTTCGCTGTCTTATTGGACACATTAATTGTCATGAAAGCAATTACAGCAAAAATCTCAATTACTATTGTTTAAATAAATACAAAGACATCAGATCTTTGCACCCATTGAAATAAATAAAGTCAATAAAGATAGATACTTTAGGAGTAGAATCATAAAAAAAGTTGAGATTGCAATTAAGACAGCAACTCTGCTTTCGATTAATTTAAACATTATTACAAATCCCAACTCTCAGATAAAACCATAGCTGAGAAGTTTTCAATAAAGTGGTTTAATCTTTTCATAACTTTTCCTATTTACTTATGTGACAAATAAATCAACATCCTTTGATAAAATTGTTTTGCTTGCAGCTGTTCTAGGTAATTTTGCTTGTTGTTCTTCAAGATAATCTGCTATACATCACCTTCTTTATTGACCCAATTTCATATATACTGAGCTTAGTATGAGATGAGCCTTATATAGTTCATTGCTAGATCAATGAATGACTAAGCCCTTAGCTTTCGAGCAAGGGCTTTTTTACGTCCAAAATAAAGTGTTAACAAGGTTTCATTTAACCTTTTTCGCTCAAATAAAAAAAAACCACATCACCCAACAGAATAATGTGGTCATTTTTAACAGTTAAGTTAATGCGCTGTCTCTGCTGCTTTAGGTTTAAAGACCATTAAACAAACCACAATAAAAGCAAATAAAACAAAAGACGCCGTAAATCTACTTAGCTCTAATCCACCATGTGCAATAGGTTTATCGAGGAAATCACCTAAAACCGCCCCGAGTGGTCGAGTAAGAACAAAGGCCAACCAGAATAATAAAGTTCTTGAGATTTTGGTATAAAAATAGCAGATCGCTAATACCAGCAATAAAGTACCAAAAATTAAAGCAGCGCTCGTATACCCTAACCCTTGAGTATCCGCAGTCCAGTCACCCAATGCTGTCCCTAATGTTTGAGAGAACATAATAGTTAACCAATAGAAGACTTCACTTTTAGCAGATTGAATACTTTTTACCGATATTGTGCCGCAGCTTAAATACCAGATAAACAGAGAAAGGCCTAATAAAATAAGTAATATTAAACTCCCCCCTGCATAGCCCACGCCTAAAGTCCGATCCACATAATCGGCAATTGTGGTTCCCAAAGTAGTCGTGGCAATAATGGTCGCCCAATAAAAAAATGAATTATATTGCTTGGCTTTAATTTGCAGACCAACAAAAACTGCAAATATCACTGCGAAAATAGCTGTACTAATTACATATCCCAAATTAAGGGACATAGATAGCGCATCACCTGCAGTCTCCCCTAAGGTTGTAGCTGCAATTTTAATGATCCAGAACAGTAATGTGACTTCTGGAGCTTTACTTAGACTTTTAGATAAACTTTCATGATTCATCATTGTATGTTCTCCAAACATACTTAACGATTAGCCGATATCTAAAAGCCCAAGCCTTAAGCTTAAATTAAGAGTAAAAATAAGCTACAAAGCTTCTCTATAATGCATACCTTTAATTGTTAAATGACAGGATTAGTCTTTAATTTGTTATAGATATTTTTTATGTAGAATCTTTTCATCATGATGTCATAAACGTTAAATCCGTTTTGCAATGCTAAGCTTGGAATTTATTTTTTATAACAGCTAGCCCCATCTATGTTTTCACCTGCAGTACTTTTCTTTTTATTGTATTAACTAAACAAAAAAACCTACTCCATGAGTAGGTTCGATTTACATGTATAGCTCAGCCTATAGAACTTTTCGTTAAACATTTTTCATGCCATGTAGTTTGAAAGTCTTCAACAGCTTTTGTCTTAGTTAAAGGATCTTCAAACAACTTTGAAGAATATGCTGTATCAATGAGCTGTTGATAAAGTTGCTTTGCCTCTGCTTCTTCAAGATGGCTAGCAATCTCTTGTAGTTCAGTCACTGGCACATCATGTTGTCTTGCATCCATAACTCCTTTTGCCGCATTTTCCACAAGATGACAATAATGCATTTGCATAGTTTCAGATGCTGCATAGCATGGAAGAGTAATAGCGCTCATAAAGAGGAATATAAATTTCATAGTCTCACCTTAATTTCACGCGCAAGGGTAACAAGCTCTCCTTTAAAAATTAAGTTGCAAAAGGTTAATTTTGGTCTCTACCAAGCTACAGTCCAAGTACTTTAAACGTTCGCTCATCAAGTTCCCTCAACTCATCCAGAGTGTAAAGCCGCCCCTTTGGATCAAAGAATTTATCAAAATCAAATTGTCCTTCTTTATATAATTTATAGCGTTTAGGACCTAACCATTCTTTTTGGAAAAAATTATCGGTCAGTTTGAAAAACTCTTTGAAGGAAATATTTGCATCTATTTGGCCCATTAATTGAGCCCGTTCATCTTTAGGAATGTCTCGCACTCTCCTTTCATCCATAATAAAAGATCGGTTCCCAATAAGCCTGCCGTCCTTACTTACTGGTACCAGAATACTCCGGCAATTGGGATGCAAAGGTGGAACCCTTTTCGCTGGGTCATTCAATTTCCAAATTGAACCATCAATTGCGGCACAAATTTTAGATGTCCTTCCGTCTAACACACTCACAAATCCGACATATTCAAAATTAAATTTTTTAAAGTTATATAAATAAACCTGATTTGAAATATGGCTCCGTAGGGTTCTGACAATACGTTCAATATCAATTTTGGTACTGTTGAGCAATCCATCTTCATACTTAAGACGTTTCGCACCAGTAATACGCTTAATAATTTGCTGAGGTGTCATGCCGGTATTCATTCCATCTCGAATAACATATTCAATTCTTTGACGGGCATTCTCACTAATTTGAGTCAAAGATTCATCAACTAAGGCACCACCAGCTAATGGAACGCGTTTTATCAATTTATAGAGGTGCTCTCCTTCTAAATCTTTAATGACTTTACCAAATAGCTTAGCCATATAATTTGATTCATAAACAGCCAAACTCGTTGCCGAATGAGCAAACATTTCTGGTAGAACATCGCTCACTGAATTAAACCAATCAGAAATAACAAGTTGGATATTTTTAAGGTGACGAGTTGTGTATTCGCCACCCGCAAGAGCTGCCCTTTCAGTCTGGTTAAGCTCTTTTATTAAATCAGCCAAAAGATCAAGCATAACGAGTGTTTCATCGTTAAAAAATCTAAAAAGCTCATTTACCGATCTTGAGGATGCCCGATAAAGATAGGCTTGATGCTGTGTAAAGACATCAAAAAGCGATTTTTCCGTAATATTCTTCATGAAAGTTACCTCTAAAAGGTGCACTTTTTTGTTCTTTTTATATCGCTAATCTATAGAAACTTATTTAAGGCTTTAGGGAACTAAAAATTTATAGCGCTAATTAAACTGATAGTTTTGTTTTATAAATTTCTTCTGCACGCTAATATTTCCAATAAAATTAGCTAGCCATAAAATAAATTCATCTCGATACTCAAAGCGTGGAAGCAGACTTAAGTCAACTTTTATCTCTCTTTCAGAAAGAGGCTTACTTAAACATTCTTCGAAATCAATTTTGCTATATTTTAACTTTAAATTGATTTGCTCAGCTTCTTTTCTAATTTCCGCCATAACCCTATTGAGATTTGTCACAGGGTTATCCGTAATCTGGTACTTTTCATAAATATTTGCGTAAACATTTTCAGCAATATCTAAATATTTAATGAGTTCAGCATTCTCATTCATCTCGTCATCTTCCTATTTTTTTGAAAATTATGTACGAGTAAATGTTTCTATACGTAATTTAAGCGTATTTTTATGTGAAAAATATTTTAATAAAAATAACAATATAATCTTTAACTTACTATTTTTTAAATCATTATTATTTCTTTATAGAACATTTCCATATTTTCTGACATTTTTAATCTATATAATCAAGATTTCTAAAGCAAAAAAACCGCCCCAGAAGGCGGTAGCTGAATTTTATCAGCGAGATATAGAAGTATGGTGGATGAATACTTCTATATTTTATGAGGATATTTTATTGTTCTTAATATAGTCCTCAGATTTAAAGTAATTAATGATCATCTCTGCATTTTCTTCTTTAGCTGGTTCAGCAGCAACAGGAATCTCGGCTTTATCAATTCTAAAGCCTTTCGGAATATAGTTTGAAATTGGAGGCAACTTTTCTTTACCTCCAATTGTCATTCGCTCAATGAAACCAGCAAGCCATAAAATAAACTCACCTTCATTTTGAAACTTTGGCATCAGACTTAAATCAATATGAACTGACTTTTCTTTATTAAATTGATTTAAGTATTCTTCAAAATTTATAAAATTGTACTTCAGTTTGAACTCAGTACCTTTAATTGCTTTACGAATTAAGCTAATTAAACAGTTTAAATTTTGAATGGTGTCTTCTGTAAATAAATTGTCTTTTTTAATTTCCTTGTATACTTTATCTGCTATAGCTAAATACTTTGGCATTTCTTCCTCCTCAATATTCTTATAAACAATTGAAAATAAAAAAATTCATAGTTTGATTATGAAGAATTAATTGTAATGGAGTGAAAACAAATTTGATTTCAATGTAAAAACTATCTGTATTATGTAAAATGGCACCAAAATGAACCACAAAAAAATTAAAATTCCGTTAACTGATCCGCAATTTTATTTAATAATTCTAACCAATTAGAAATATTTCCTTTCAATTGTAAATGATTGTTTTTCAACAGCTAGTTCAATATAATATTTTTATAAATCAATAGGAAACCCATTTTTATATTTTTTCTACTGAAAATTAGACTTAAGATCCCTAACGTCTTTCGATTTACAAATTTAAAGAAAAACTTAATTAAAGAGTAATTTATAACACTTCTTCATCTGTTATATTTTTTTGAAAAAATTCTGTATCTATGATTACACATTGTATTTCTTCATGATAGTAAACATCTAGACACGAGGTAGCTAACATGAATTTTTTAAGAAAGAAAAATAAAGCTAGTTTTGTATTATTTATTATCACACTCTATTCAATGCTAGGGTTTGGTTTGGGTTACATTATTTGGGAATATTTCTTGCAAATTCCATAATTTAAACTAGATACTCATATAAAAACAGCTTTGATTATGAACCAGTATAAGTAATTATATGCTTCATTCTTAGGGCATTAAATGACTTATTAAGTATAAAAAGTACCTTTCAAAATATAAGTTATCTCCAAATTGAAAGGTACTTGGTTATCAGTTAAAGCTATGCCTAGCAATCTCAGCATTAATCTCGAGACTTATTTCTTTACTACGATGATAAGCTGCTCTCAAAGCCAGCCGGATATCATCGGAAAGGTTTCCTAGTTCAAACATTCGTAAAGCAGATTCGGTAATTCCATTAGCCAGTGTCACCTTCCCGCATAGTTCACTTGGCTGAACGTTACTTTTACGGACCATGTCTACGGCACCTGAGGCTGCTTGTAGTGCGAGATCTAAAGCGAACTGCTTATCTAGCCCCATTGAAACACCTGTTTTGACCATACTGTCGAGAATATAAAAGAAGTACGCTGGGCCTGAACCTGATAAAGCAATAATGGCATCACTTTCCGATTCTGAGTTTGCCCAATAGGTCTTCCCTGTTGCTGAGTAAATTGTCTCAACTACTTCTTTATCTAAAGGCTCTAGATATTCTGAACCAATCAGCACATGGGTACCCGTATAAGTTAATACTGGTGGGTTAGAAATGACTCTTATAATCTTTTTTGAACCCGTAATACTTACTAGTTGTTTAATATTAACCCCAGCCATCATCGATACTATTGTTTTATCAGCTAGCCATTTTTTTAATGGCGCCAGTATAGCTTTTAGGTTTTTTGGGTCTAGTAATAGAACAACGATATCAGCCTTTTTTACCTCATGCTGTTTTTGCTTTAGAATAATTTCATTATCAAACTTTACTTCCTCTATAAGATTAATTTTTTCTTTTTGGAATCCTTTTAAAACCAAACCTCCAATTAAAGCTAAAGACAAATTACTGCTGCCAATAAAGCAAATATTAGGTTGTACTATATTCAACATTTAGAATTATTTCCTTCCTTTAGATATACTACAAAAAGAAATATTATTTATGACTTAAGTCATGGACCGTTAATACAATAAAAATTTAATAAATTTTTATGAATGTTAAGTTTAATTTTACAACAAAATCATATTTTGAGCTAAGATTACCCTATTACTTATGACGTTATGAATAACAAATTAATCTAAATTGTTAAAAATATGTAATTAAAAATTATTTTTAGCTTATCTGATTTAAGCATTATAGTTGCCAAGCTTAAAGTGTTTTTATTTAACATTCACTTAACGATCTTTGCTCTTTTTTTAAGAAACTCTCGGCTATTCGTGATGCTTCTTGAAAATTGATTTCACTGCACACCCAAAATGACAAAAGCTTTCCATTTAAATGAAAGTATTGCTTATGGTACTCAGTGACATCATCTGAATGAGGGTTTCCAACACAGAAACAATTTTCATTATTTTTTCTTACTTTACCGTTTAAAATACCGCCAATACAAATATCCATTTTTATACCAGTTATAATGTTAACTTATAAAACATAAATTTAATTTTTATATTATATAAAACAAATAATCAACTTATTTAATATTTTATATAAAAAACCCACAAAGGAAAAAGTGGGTTTTTTAACTACGTAGATGATTTCATGTTATTTAATTGAGCAAATCGCCAAAAAATAAACCAAATAAAATCATCAAATTACGTTATTTAAGCATTCGTCACAATTGTGATGTTCGAAGCTTGTGGGCCTTTTTTACCCTGTGTCACAGTAAACTGAACACGCTGACCTTCTAAAAGAACTTTAAAGCCTTGTGTTTGAATCTCAGAAAAATGTGCAAAAACATCTTTACCTTCATCAGATTGAATAAAACCAAAACCTTTAGTTTCATTAAACCATTTTACTGTACCAGTAGTATTAGACATAAATTAATCCTAATTTTTTAAAAACATTATCATTTGTTATTGGGTGAACCAATTGAACTAAAAAATATACACTCTACTTAAATATCTAATAATATACGGAGGATTATAAATAAAACTGCGAAAAGAGAGATTTAGGGTTACATGAATATTTTTGTAGTTAAAGTCGACTATACACGCTTCTTAACGAATTGCAATCTCTATCTTGATTAATTGATTTTTTACTTAATTTAAGACCCTCCATTCTTATCTTGTTCATTGATTTTAAAAAATTATTTACAAGTTATTTTATTGATTTAACATCAATATATTAATTAAATATATCTTATTTTTTACAAGATAAAATTTTGTCTTCTATAGATTTTTAAGCTTTGCTATAAGCTCAAACACTTACTTTTAGGAATAATTAAAATATTTTACTTTTTTATAAAATATACAGACTTGTCTATATACACTTCACCTATTCTACTTTAAAGTACGTGTGCAGCTTAACATGTTGATGATAAACAGGAAGTAACTCCGTGAATGGTCTCTTAGTTTTTATAACCATTGCTTTTCTTACATTATCAAGCCCAGGACCAGGCGTTTTATTTACAGTAACAAATTCAATTAACTATGGTGTCCGTACCGCTTTATTCGGTATTAGCGGTTTAATCATTGGTATGTTCATTATCGCTGTGATTTCTGCAAGTGGAGTCGGGCTTATCATTACCAGTAATCCTACGATCTTCACGGTCTTAAAGTTTATTGGGGCCTTTTACCTTATGTATTTAGGCTATAAAAATTTCATAAAAAAATCCCCAACACAAGATTTACTCGAAACTGAACATGATGAGAAAGGTATAAAGAAATCAAAACTTTTCTATCAAGGATTGTTTGCTTCACTACTTAATCCAAAAACAATTGTCTTTTTCATTGCCCTTTTTCCACAGTTTATTGATATTAAAAAAGAAATATTAAATCAGTTTCTGGTTTTATCTTTAACCTTTTGTTTTATTGGATTTTTGATTCATTTAGTTTATGCCAACTTTTCTTCTATTTTTAAAGAGAAAATGCTTGCCGGAAATAATTTTGCAAAACTGAATAAAGTCAGTGGTTGTATTTTCTTTCTTCTCGCTATTTTACTTATTACTCAATAAAAAGTTTGTACTCCTATAAAAAGCAGAATGGACCAGCTTGTTAAATGTTTTGTAGCCTATATGCTTAAAAACAGCTCTAACAAGTTGGTCTTTTTATAAGTTCACACGGTTAGCAAGCCATCCATAAAAGAACTGCTCATACTTTGGATTTTTCTCGGTAATTGCAATATAGCGTTGGCCTTGCATAATATTCAGAAGACGTACTAATACCCGTTCACCTTCATTACCGCGCTTCTTTATATAGATTGATAAAGCCTGTAATGTAGAGGGTCCATATTCCCCATCCAATTTAAGATCCGCCCAACCTTCTTTCCCTTGCCGGTTTAACAAGTTCAAAGCACGCTGTAGAAGTGGTTTTGTAAAACCAATACCGCAATTTACTCCTGTATCGAGTAGCTCTTCAGCAATGATCGGACTAATCAAATTAACTTGATCAAATCGCGGCTCAAGCCAATATTGGTTCTTATAAATATCTCTTGCGATCTCTAAAGGTAAATCCTTCATTTCACCTTGATATCCATAATTACGTGCAACTGCTTGCGTAATGCCATATTTAGTAGCATGGCCAGAGTCAAGGACGTCATTTACATAACTACCTTCACGTTTTATAAGTGCATCTAAATATTGTTCAATATTCATGGGATTGTCCTCATTTATAAAACTCATTGTTAGGTATTAACTTTGAATATCATCTTTTGCTTTTTTTAAGTCTTTCATTACTTCAACAATGGTTTTCCCTTCTTGTTTATTAATGAAGTTAAATATCCATCTCACAATTGCCCAGCCAGGTAAGCCACAAATAAAGAAGAATCCACCTAAAGTGATCATGCCCCATATATCTGTCACCCATTCATGCAAGTCCCATTTCATGATAATGAATGAGCCACCAGTCAAGCTTGAGACAATAGTGCAAATCAAACCGACTACCCATTCTTGAGGTGAACGAGGAAAACGCATGATTAGAACCACTGCTACGACTAAGCTCACAGCTAAAGCAATCATCATGACCGTACCATAAAGCTTAAAAGCAGAAGCTAGTCCATTTAATGTTAAAAAATTTTCCATAATTTAATCCTGTCTCATACTTAAAATTTGAAAAATAATCTTGATTACTCCATTGTTATTTCTCATATTTTTATAAAAATCTGCTACACAACCACAGTTAGCTTAGCCGTTCTTTTTTCTCTTAAAACTGGCATACATCAATGACTTATCTTTTTTTGACCAAAAAGTTGAGATAACACGCTGCCGTATATCGGAAACTTTTGTGAGCCATTAAATTCTTTGTTAGATTCTTCATGTTCTTGATACCCTTTATCGACGAACATTAAGCCTGATCCACGGAATCGGGCTTTTTTTATTTCATTTTTTGTTTTTGATAGCCGATCTCTACCACTGATTCACTATCGCCATTTTTTATATTCTGTCGTCCAGTGAGGCAGAATAAATATCACTACTTACTAAGCCATTGATAAAAATTAAAAATATACTTAAGTAAAATATTTGATTCGTTCTATCAATGAGTTCTTATAACTGATATTATAACTATAGTTATTATTAGTCAATAACTACAGTTGTTTTACTAGATATAACTTAAGTTATATATTTGTTATAAGTTAGCTGGTGCGATCATTATGGCTCTTAAAGACCGTTTAAAAGATTCAAGGATTAAAGCTAAGAAAACTCAGGCAGAAGTTGCTGAAGCAGTAAAAATGTCTCAGCCTGCTTATCAAGCTTTAGAATCGGGAAAGAACTTAAAATCTGCTTTTCTTCCACTCATTGCACAGTTTTTAGGTGTAGACGCTTATTGGCTCACTACTGGTAACACAGAAGATTCTTTTAGAGAAAGTGATGTATTTAGTCCTACCGTTGTCAGTAGTGATGTAGTAGATCAATATGTGTGGATTGAAGTCGTTGAAGCAAGTTTTTCTTGTGGTACAGGCGAATCAATCGAATTTCATTTTGATGCAATTAATGGAAAAATTCCTTTCCCTGCTTCTTTCTTTAAAGAAAAGCGTGTTCCTCAGGAATGCATGCGCATTATTAAAGCTAAGGGCGATAGCATGACCGATTACATCAAAGATGGAGATTTGGTCGGTATTGATATTTCCCAAACAGAAGTGATTGATGGAGAAATCTATGCAGTTTATTTCGCTGGCGAGGGAATGATTAAACAAATTTTTAAAGAAGCAGATGGCTCTTTAATTTTGCATAGCTTAAATGAAAAATTTAGAGATCGCCGTGTCACTGAAGAGAACGGAAAAAACTTTAAAGTGATGGGCCGTCAGTTCTGGCGGGCCGGTTAATTTAGTTATTAAATATAGTTAAAATAATAATTTCATCGCTTTCATGTAGTTTACTTGTTTATAACTTTAATTATTTATTTTTCCATTAGATATAAAAAAACCTATCTCTTTTAAAAGGGATAGGTTTTTTTGCTTTATTACCATAGTTTTATCAACAATATGTATTTAAACGATAAAGTTGATTAAATCCGGCATAGAAGCTTTTACCATCTTGGTTCAACTCAATTTCTTCACCAGTTTGAAGCTGAATTTTCTTTCCAACCTCTACCCAACGATAGCCATCAAGTGAGTTTTGCTTACGCACATGAGGAATGATCCTCACATTAATTTCATTGCCATTTACGGCTGTGGCAATTTGCCACTCATTTACTATATTCACAATCGTATTCACTCATTACTGAGCTCATGTGATTTGACGGTATTTAATTAGAACGCTAGATTTAAGGTATGGACAATTCGTCTAGAATTTAATATTTAGCTTGATATAGGGTTATTTATAAGCTAATTGCTTTTCATGAGTTCGTATCACGAAAAGTAGTACATCACAGAGCATAATATTTTTGGATGCGGGAGTCGGATTTGAACCAACGACCTTCGGGTTATGAGCCCGACGAGCTACCAGACTGCTCCACCCCGCAATTGGAAGTAAGCTTTATACGCCTATATATTTTATAAAGCAAACTTTATTTTTTAATCGGTTGTAATTATTAACAATTATCTTTTTATTAATTTTTCATTTTAACCATTTAGTCTAAATTAGCATATCAATTTCTAACTTTTAGTTCTTTAAATTGTTGTATTTATTTTAAATAGAACCCGATATTCATAGACATCAATTGCCTTGCTTGGATAGCTTTTATACTATCTAGTTTCATCCAATTATTTATAGTTTATATGTCTGATCCCCAGTTCTCACTCAGCGAATATCTCGGCACTGTGCAGGAAGTGATACGCCTGACATTTGACGAACCGGTATGGGTTAGAGCAGAGATTCGTAATTTAAATATTAAAGGTGGACATTACTATTTAGAGCTTGCAGAGAAAGATGCAGATACGGATAAAGTCATCGCCAGTTGTAAAGCAACCATTTGGAAATTTTCAGCGAGTAAAATTGTTCTTAAGTTTGAACGAGAAACAGGAATTGAGTTAGCAAGTGACTTAAACGTTTTAATTAAAATTAGAGCGCGTTTTGATCCGCAATATGGATTTTCAGTCAATATAGAAGAGATTGACTCAAGTTTTACACTTGGGGAAATTGCAAAACGTTATCAACAAATTGTGGAGCGTTTAACTCAAGAAGGTTTAATTCATAAGAATAAACTTCTCCCTACTCCTTTTGATATTCAAAATGTTTTAGTGATTGCTCCTCAAAATGCTGCAGGTTTGGGGGACTTTAAAAAAGATGCAGATGCCCTTGAGCGAAATGGGGTTTGCCATTTTGTTTATCAAAGTGCCACCTTTCAGGGAAATACGGCTGCCATTAGCCTTATGGAGTCATTGGCAACAGGGTTAAAGCAATGGGCAAATAGTTATAACTTTCCACCCGATCTGATTGTAATTATTCGTGGTGGTGGTGCTGTAAATGACTTAGCTTATTTAAATGATTATGAGCTTGCGGCCCTACTCTGTAAACGTAGCGTACCGATTTGGGTTGGTATCGGACATGAAAAAGACCGTACCATCCTTGATGAGATCGCACACCGTTCGTTTGATACTCCAAGTAAAGTGATTGCGGGTATTCGCAACCATATTGTTGAACGTGTACAAGAAGCTGTAGACAACCTACAAACAATTAAACTTTTGTCTCAACATCAAATTACGACTTATCAAAGTAAGAGTGATCAATATTTACAACATATTAAATCTTCTGCCCAAGGCCAACTTAATTCTGCTCACCAGTTCCTCGAACAAATGAAAGAACGCATTCAATTTGTTTCACAGCAACAGGTTAAATTTTCTTTAACACAAACCGAAGCGCTTATGCGAGAAATTCTTCTGCAAAACCCGAAACAGATTCAAGCCAAAGGCTATGCAATTGTAAGATCTGAAGGCAAAGCAATTCGTTCTGTTCATCAAATCTCAAGCTCGGCCGTTACTATTGAAATGCAAGATGGTGTTATTGAGGCCAATATTACAGAGGTAATTCCTAATGAATGAAAAAGAACTGTCTTTCAAAGAAGGTCATGCCATCTTAAAACGAAATGCTGAATTACTTGAGTCTCAGGAAAGCCCAGATATTGATAATTTAATGAAAATTGTTGAAGAATCGATTAGTGCTTATAAAGCGTGTAAATCTCGAATCGAAGCTGTTCAACAAGCTTTAGATGAAACATTTAAAGAATAATTTGCAATAAAAAAAGCCCATTTCTACTTCTCATTGAAGAAATGGGCTTAGTGAACACCACTTAGTCCTGAAATGCAAAAATGAGGATTAGGTCACATTTTTGCAAAAACATAGTCCCATAACGACTTTCGATGTTCAATATTTTAATTGTGTCTATACGTTAGTTTGGCTTAATTTTCACCATCTAAGGCCCTAAAAACACAAAGTCAACTCATGGTTATTGTTAAATTTAATTTAAGAGTTATTCCTCACTGAATGGACCAACTAGTTTATAAATTTTCCCATCTTTTGGATTTTCATAAAGTAAATCCATGTTGGGTAGAATAATCTCATCATCAATTTCAATATGTTCTACACTTTTATGAAGCTCAAGCACATGGTCATTCATGGGTCTAACTTTTGCCAAAGCAATTAATTCTTTATCAAATTGGTCCTTGATAATTACTTTTAATCTTTTCATAAAAATCTCCTGAAAAATAAATTTTTTAATATAAATAATGGGTTAAGTTTAAAATGAGCTAATCGCAGAATAGCCGATTGGCATGGCAAAGAAAGTTAAAATAAATGCAGCTGTACGTTGTAAATTGCGTTGATTTAACCAAGTTACTTTATTTGAAATAAGGACTGTTCCAAACATAATCCATAAAAAAGCAATTGGAGTAATTAAAGATAAAAAGACAACAATGTGAATAAAATACAAATGCGGATTTTCCCACGCTGCATGTGGAAAAATCGCCGAAGCAAAGAGTAAAGCTTTCGGGTTTAAAAGTGTTGCAAGAAATAAAGCTTTTGGCGTAATGAGTGGTCGGTCTAATTTAATATCTTCAGTGGATGTCATCCAGAGTTTAAAAGCAAGATAAAGGATGAAACCCGCACTGATCAGCTTTAATATGGCTGGAAGCCATGGAATGAAATGAGATACTGACTCAAGTAAAACACCCCAAGAGGTAATTGCGATTAGGTAACCTATTACCTCTGCCGGAATTAACTTAAGTGAATGCTTTACCCCTGCCTGTATGCCAGCCGAGGCTAATAATGTATTTGTTGGTCCTGGAGTCAGCAAAATAGTGACCACAAGCCCAATAAACAAAAATGACACCATAGGCTAAAAACTCGATTGATTACGCTAGGCGAAATATGTCAAAAACAGTCCTATATTGTCGACAAAATCGTTGTAACAAGAAATATTACAAATAATTTTTATTTTTTAAAATTAGTAGCTTATTAAAAAGTGAATCTTGGTTCATTATAATTTATTTAATTTTTAATTTGCAAAATGCGTCACACATTTTTAAAAATACTACTCTAATTTAAAAAATGACTTCTAACTGCATAATGATTTATTTTTTAAAATTAAATCGTTATTTTTGAGTACTTTTCAATCAACTTCTCTTATTTTCCCTCCATCGAAAAGAAATATCATACGCCTTGAAATTGCTAAATTGATCAATATATATACAAGTGAAAATCGTGATTTTACTGAATAGATGTATTGTTCCCCATCAATTCATTAATCGCCGCTTTCATCGAATTAAATAGTTGATGGAGGATGCATGATGAATGCTTATGTTCGCCCACATCCGGATGGTTTTAAATCTTATTTAGGAAAGGATCAGAAAACCGGTCTTTATACAGTACGGGTTGGTTGGACAATATATGAAACGAATGCCAATGGTTCTGTTTTGTATATTGTTAAAGAGGAAAGTAAAATTCCATTGGATGTAGAAAAGTTTAAAACTGACCGTCCCAAAATCTATGATGCACTTTTAAATGAAGTGCAATTTCAACGTAAGAAACAACTAGCTATTGACCTTCAAAAGTCCAATATACCCTCTTATGATCGTAAGGCCTATAAAAAACGGCGCGGCTTTATAAGCTCTTAAAATTATCTAGCAAAGTCAGTAGATACGGAAAAAGCACCCTTGGGTGCTTTTTCGTTTAACGACCAGTCGCAATTAACACAAACAGGCTCAGTATTAATGTACTTAATGATCGTTTGCAGTGTACGTGGACTTCATGCTCAGCTCCGTGAGCGTACTGTTCAATGTTTTCCATTACGTGTGCCCTTAAAGTTCACACTGATAATTTGCCTAATTTTCATTCATTAAAAAATTAGCCAAAAGTATTATATCGAAATAAATTTTATGTCTTGTTTGAAGAGTTTTTTCTTCGTACTTCATCATTTTTCAAAACTTTAATTAGAAAAGTACATGTAACATTCTTATACGAAGTTAATCACTTATTGAGCATTTGTAGACCTTTCATTTCAAAGTGCCCTATAGGAAAAATGATTTTATAAAATGAAAAAAGATAAAAATATTCGGTTTTTTAATAATAGCCTTTCAAAAGGAGAATATTAAAATGAATAGCTCACAAGAACCAACCCCTTCTCTGTTTAGTCAAGCATCTACCTCTATTCAAGCATGCATTGAATGTATGTTTGCTTGTAAACATTGTGCCTCAGCATGTTTACAAGAAGAACATGTGCATATGATGCGTGAATGTATTAAACACTGTTTAACGTGTGTAGAAACCTGTCAGCTATGCACATCTTTAGAGTTAAGACATTCGGAGCTTGCTGAACAAGCTATGCAATTATGTGCCAGTGCATGCCAACTTTGCGCAGCTGAATGTAGTAAACACGAACATGAGCATTGCCAGATTTGTGCAAAAGCATGTTTAGCATGTGCCCAAGCTTGTCAGGCATATCGTGCTTAACTTCTAGTTAGCGTAAAAACCTACGATCTATTCGGCTCGTAGGTTTTAAAAATTTAAAAATTAGAAAATTAAAATTTTAGATGAGATAAATAAATACTTTTCTTTAGGCATAAAAAAAACCCGCATCTTGGGGAAAATGCAGGCTCTTAGATCTCCCACAACGACCATGAGTTCATTATTAAGCTTGAACTTTAAACCGTTGACTCAATGTACCTTTAATAAAAATAAATTGCAATACAGAATAGTCTGTATATTTAAAATATTTTGTTATTTTTACATTACTTTTTCATAAATAGTTTAAAAATCTATGATCTTCACAAATAAGAAATAGCTTTTACAGGCATTAAAAAAGCCCGTTTCACGGGCTTTTCTGCAACGGTGAGCAATCTAAGATTTGTGTCTATCCATTTCTTACATGCTCTTTGCTAGCTATATGTAAGGTCTTATCGTATCTTTTGCCCTGTCCCAAGTTTCCCTGTGGATCGAGGAGATATTACGATTACCTTAAGTACAGTTATAGCACATTATTTATTCATGGCTAGTGCTGTTCACGTTTTTTTACAAATGAATAAAATACAATCCAACCTTAATATTTAAGGGTTTTCTACCCCATTTTGATATTGGCGAGCACTATCGCAAATTGGATACCACTTCACTTTTGAAGACACAAAAGCATGAGAAATGACTGATGTCGATATTTGTTCATTAATGAGTCCTACCCTTAAACGCACTACATCAGGTTTATCTAGACGTTCACTCCAGACAGGTGAACCACAGGTTTTACAGAACACTCTCTTTTTATTAGGCGATGCAAAATAAGCCTGTAACAGGTTTTCACCCTGTACAATATTTAGATCACTTTTTTGTACTTGAGTAATGGCAGCGAAAGCAGCACCTTGGGCTTTTTGGCATTGTTTACAATGACAAACCATGATGGGCTCTAATTCGGCATTAATGTTGAATTGAATGCCATTACAAAGACAAGAAGCTGTATAAGTCATCATTTTTCCTTTTTATTTTAATAAGTTTTAGCTTACACCCACACCTTTTTCAATATGATCTAAGATGGCACAAGAAGCTTGTTGGTTACCGCAGCAATCATCGGCTGAAGCCTGCAAAATATTGACCATTTCTTGTAGATGGGCAATTTTCTGTTTTAATTCGGCAATGTGTTTTACGGTTAAGGCTTTCACCTCTGCACTCTGCCGATCGGTATTTTTCCAAAGCGAAATAAGCTCTTTCATCTGTTCAGATGAAAAACCTAACTCTCGGGCATGTTTTAAAAAGTTTAAAGTTTTAAGATCTGTTTCTGAATAAATGCGATAGCCAGAAGCAGAACGCTGAGCTGCTTCAAGTAAACCGATTTCTTCATAGTAGCGAATCATTTTCGCTGAAATGCCCGAATGTTTGGATGCCTGACCGATATTCATCTCACACCTCAAATATCAAATTTGGTTTAAGACCTGCTGTCATGATCTTAAACCAAAAGTTGATTTTCAGCACCCTTACTGTACTGGCGCATGAAAACGTTTTAAGCGTAATGCATTGCCTAAAACAAAAACCGAAGAAAGTGCCATCGCGCCTGCTGCAAACATAGGTGAAAGTAACACACCAAATGCTGGATATAGTGCACCTGCTGCAATTGGAATAAGTGCAACGTTATATACAAATGCCCAGAACAGGTTTTGACGTATGTTTCGCATGGTGGCTTTACTTAACGCAATTGCGTTCGGTACGCCTTTTAAACTCCCTGACATCAGCACCACATCGGCAGCTTCAATAGCAACATCTGTTCCTGTACCAATGGCTAAGCCAACATCTGCTTGCGCCAAGGCTGGTGCGTCGTTAATACCATCACCAACAAAAGCCAAACGACCATATTGTTTTTGCAGTTGGCGAACTGTGTCCACTTTGCCGTCGGGTAAAACCTCTGCCACAACTTCATCAATGTTCAACTTCTTAGCAATCGCTTGCGCCGTATGACGGTTATCTCCTGTAATCATGGCAACTTTAAGACCTAATTGATGCAAGGCCTCAATCGCAGCATAGGTTGTTTCTTTAATTGGATCTGCCACGGCAATAATTGCTGCAAGTTTCTGATCGATAGCAACATAAAGCGGTGTTTTACCTTCTTCACCTAACTGAGCAGCAATCGCTTGGAATGAGCTGGTATCTAAACCAAGTTGGTGCATATAACGATCTGCACCAATTTGTACTTTTTGGCCTGAAACTTCCGCTTCAATACCTGAACCTGTAATCGAGTTAAATGCTGTTACTGGTAATAGGTTTAGGCCTTCATTTTCTGCTGCTTGAACAATCGCGAGAGCAATCGGGTGTTCAGACTTAGCTTCGACCGAAGCCACTAAAGTCAGCACTTGTTTACGTTCAAAGCCAGATTGCACATTAAAGTCAGTCAGTGTCGGTTTACCTTCGGTCAGTGTGCCCGTTTTATCAACGGCAACTACCTGTGCTTCTTGTAAAAGCTGCAAAGCTTCACCTTTACGGAACAAGACACCTAACTCAGCACCACGTCCAGTACCAACCATAATAGAAGTTGGTGTTGCGAGTCCCATCGCACATGGACACGCAATAATCAGTACCGCAACAGCATTCACCAAACCAAAAGTGAGCGCAGGTTCTGGCCCAAAAATAAACCAGACCAAGAAAGTAATTGCAGCAATTAGCATGACAGCCGGTACAAACCACATGGTGACTTTATCGACCAAACCCTGAATCGAAAGTTTAGAACCTTGGGCTTGTTCAACCATGCGAATAATTTGTGAAAGTACAGAAGAAGAACCAACAGCGGTTGCCCGAATGTTCAGTGTTCCGTTTTGATTGACCGTACCACCGACCACCTGCTCTCCTATTTTCTTTTCAACAGGAACAGGCTCACCCGTAATCATAGATTCATCAATGTAGCTGTGCCCTTCGACTACTTCCCCATCGACTGGCACACGTTCACCCGGACGAATTTCTACAATAGTTCCACTGACCACTTCGGCAACTGCAACTTCCACAACTTGACCGTCACGCTGAATACGGGCTGTTTTTGGCTGCATTCCTACTAGGTGTTGAATAGCTTGCGAGGTTCGTCCTTTGGCTTTGGCTTCAAAATAACGTCCGAGTAAAATTAAACTGACAATTACAGCAGCCGCTTCAAAGTAAACATTGACCGTGCCTTGTGGTAAAACCTGCGGCATAAAGGTTGCCACGACTGAGAAACTGTAGGCAGCTAAAGTTCCAACAGCGACTAGCGAGTTCATATCGGGCGCTAAACGCCATAAGGCTGGAATCCCTTTTTGGTAAAAACGGCGACCAGGGAAAACGAGTACTAATGTGGTTAAAACAAACTGTAAAAGCCAGCTATTATATTGACCAATGGTGTGCATGACCCACATGTGAAAAGCTGGAATGAGATGTGAACCCATTTCCAAAATAAACACAGGTAAAGCCAATACAACCGAAATGATCAAATCTTTTTTAAGCTGATCTAACTCTGACGCTTTTTTGTCGAGTTGCTCATCTTGATTTTTTTTTGATGCTTTTGCGTCGTAACCTGCTTTTTTAACAGCGCGAATTAAGTCTTCGACATTGACTGATGAATCTGCCTGCACCCAAGCCTGCTCTGTTGCCAAGTTGACGGTAGCTTCTTGAACGCCATCTACTTTTTTAAGGGCTTTTTCAACACGTGCAACACAAGATGCACAGGTCATGCCCTCAATAGACAATTCTACTGGTGCAGCTTTTGGAACATCATAACCTGCTCGTTCAACTGCTTTAACCAGTGCTTCGCGCTGAATCGGTTGATTTGAATAAACAACGGCTTTTTCTGTTGCCAAATTAACATTGGCAATCTCAATATTTTCAACTTTCTTAAGTGCTTTTTCGACACGACCTACACACGAGGCACAGGTCATGCCTTCGATTGGAAGTGTTTCACTATATGCTGGCAATTTCGTGTTTTTTGAGTCCATCAAACACCTCTGCAAATCTGCAAAATTTAATATTCTGTATTGAGCATACAGATTCCCATCATGGGAAGGTCAAGCATATTTTTTTAAAAATTTGGTCTTGACCTTACAATCATGACAAGGTTTAGACTCAGTGTTATCCAAACAAACATCTCATTCTTGATGGAGTATGAACATGAAACTACTTATTGAAAATATGACTTGTGGTGGCTGCGCACGTGGTGTGACAGCAACAATTCAGGACATCGATCCAAATGCAAAAGTAGATGTAGACTTAGCGAGCAAAATTGTGACTGTTGAAAGCAGTGAAAGCGTCGATAAAATTACCGAAGCACTTGAAGAAGATGGTTTCCCAGCGAAAGTGCAATAAGATATAAAACCGCATAGCTTCAACCTTTGAGGCTATGCATTCTCTTTATTTAAAAATCGATACCGTTTGAATCATCTATCGGGTTCTGATCGAGTGTAAAGACAGTTCGCTGATAAGGTATCCCTTCCAAGTCATAAACCTGATAAATACAATCGAACAATGATTGTAAGTCTTCACTTCGGTCCATTGCACGAGCAGTAATAAAAATCGGACTGACTGCGCCGTTATCTAAAATCGGAATATAGTTTAAGTGTGGAAACCGAATGGTATCGGCACTTGCTGGAATAATACAGATCCCTTCTCCCGCTGCCACTAAGCCCAAAGCCAACTGAATCTCTCGTATCTCATGCATATTTTTTGGAACCAAACTATGTTCGGCAAAAATATTCAAAAGCTGGGTCGAAAAATTGGGTTTCGGCGAAGTGGGATACATAAACATCTTTTCATCAATCAAGTCAGCTAGATATACCCCTTCCGTGCGCTGTGCAATTGGATGGCTGGTATGTGCTGCCACTACCAAACGCTCTTTACGTAAAAGAATTCTTCTCACCGCAGGATCACTAATTCTTAAGCGTCCAAATCCAACATCAATACGTCCTTCTTTTAATGCCTGTAGTTGTTCGGTCGTACTTAACTCCATCAATTGAATATTCAAATGAGGTTGTTGTTGTCGAAATAAATAAATGATTCGAGGCAGTAAGCCATAGAGTAAAGACCCAACAAAACCAATCGTCACACTACGTTCAATCAGTCCAATACGTTTGGTCATACTTTTTATTTCTTCAGCATTCGACAAAAGTTTAAGGGCGTGCTGATAAAAGAAATGTCCGGCTGGGGTTGTCTGTAAAGGACGGCTTCCACGCTCAAACAGTTGAATTCCAAGCTCACTTTCCAAATTTTGAATCTGTCGACTCAAAGGTGGTTGAGCAATAAATAGTTTTTCCGCAGCTTTTGTAAAGCTCTGCTCTTCAACAACAGCCACAAAATACCGTAAGTGTCTTAGTTCCATCAGGCATCCATACCTTTAAGATATAAAAAAATGCAAATTCAGTCTTAGACACAGTTTAACCATTCTTTTAAGGTATATACAAGCAACAAACCGATGAAGTGATGAATTGCTTTGTGAAAAGCCTTCTTGCCAATCTTCCAGTGATTCATCTTCATCAATTCACGGTTAAACACCCAGCGCACTCATGCGCTTCATTGACAATATTAGGATATCAAGACCTTGTAGATCGTAGCTAAGGCCTTGGTGACTTCCACACTTTTGGAAAGTCGGAGAACGGACATGCCACGTATTCCTGTAATCAATACTAGCCATCTTGACCGTATTGATGAATTACTTGTAGATAACATCGATACAGGTGAATTTAAACTTCATCGCTCAGTATTTACTGACGAAGCCCTATTTGACCTCGAAATGAAATACATCTTCGAAGGTAATTGGGTTTACTTAGCACACGAAAGCCAAATTCCAAATAATAATGACTACTACACCACTCACATTGGTCGTCAGCCAGTCATTATTGCCCGCAACCGTAACGGCGAATTGAATGCCATGATCAATGCGTGTTCACACCGCGGAGCACAACTTTGCCGTCACAAGCGTGGTAACAAAGCAACATATACCTGCCCTTTCCATGGCTGGACTTTTAACAACTCAGGCAAACTTCTAAAAGTTAAAGATCCAAGCGAAGCTGGTTACTCTGACTGTTTTAATCAAGACGGCTCACACGACCTTAAAAAAGTAGCTCGCTTCGAGAACTATAAAGGCTTTTTGTTTGGCAGCTTAAATCCTGATGTTCCTTCGCTTGAAGAGTTCTTGGGTGAAACCACCAAAATCATCGACATGATTGTTGACCAGTCTGAACATGGTTTAGAAGTTTTACGTGGTTCATCTACTTATACCTACGAAGGCAACTGGAAACTCACTGCTGAAAATGGTGCCGATGGTTACCACGTTTCTGCTGTTCACTGGAACTATGCTGCAACAACTCAACACCGTAAAGAAACTCAAGCTGCCGATAACATCCGTGCGATGAGTGCAGGTTCTTGGGGTAAACAAGGCGGTGGCTCATATGGCTTTGAAAATGGCCACATGTTGCTTTGGACACAATGGGCAAACCCAGAAGACCGTCCAAACTTCCCGAAAGCAGACGAATACACCGAAAAATACGGTGAAGCAATGTCGAAATGGATGATTGAGCGTTCACGCAACTTGTGTCTCTATCCAAACGTTTATTTGATGGATCAATTCGGTTCACAAATTCGTGTACTTCGCCCACTTTCTGTCAATAGAACCGAAGTCACCATTTACTGTATCGCACCTAAAGGTGAAGCACCTGAAGCTCGTGCACGTCGTATCCGTCAATATGAAGATTTCTTTAATGCTTCAGGCATGGCAACGCCAGACGATTTAGAAGAATTCCGCGCTTGTCAGGCAGGCTACGCAGGTATCGCACTTGAATGGAATGACATGTGCCGTGGTTCAAAACATTGGATTTATGGACCAGATGATGCAGCAAACGAAATTGGTTTAAAACCAATGTTAAGTGGTATCAAAACAGAAGATGAAGGTCTTTACCTTGCCCAACATCAATATTGGTTAGAAACCATGAAACACGCAATTGCATCAGAGAAAGAAATTGCTGATCAGGGAGAAACAGCATGAGCGCTCAAGACAAAGCAACTTTAGAAAATATTGCTCAGTTTCTCTATCGTGAAGCTCGCTTTTTAGATGATGAACAATGGGATGACTGGATTGCATGCTATGCACCCGAAGCTTCTTTCTGGATGCCAGCTTGGGATGATGACGATAAATTAACTGAAAATCCACAATCTGAAATTTCACTTATTTATTACCCAGACCGTCAAGGTTTAGAAGATCGTGTGTTCCGTATTAAAACTGAGCGTTCATCTGCAACCATGCCAGACACACGCACAAGCCACAATATTGCCAACGTTGAAGTCGTAGAGCGCGACGGCGACAAAGTCACGGTTCGCTTTAACTGGAATACCTTGAGTTTCCGTTACAAGACAAATTACAGCTATTTCGGTATGTCACGTTATGTGATCGATTTTTCAGGTGATCAACCAAAGATCTTGAGCAAGTATGTCGTTTTGAAAAATGACTACATCAACCAAGTCATTGATATCTACCACCTTTAAGACATACCCCCTCAGTTAAACGGACTGTTGGCTGAGGGTAAAAGTTTCAAATATTTTGTAGGATACATGCCATGTCAAACCACAATATCGCACTTCAATTTGAAGATGGTGTTACACGTTTCATTAACGTAGCTCAAGGCGAAACCCTATCTGACGCAGCCTATCGCCAAAAAATTAATATTCCTTTGGATTGCCGTGACGGTGCATGTGGAACTTGCCGCGCATTTTGCGAGTCCGGTAGTTATGACATGCCAGAAGAAACCTATATTGAAGATGCATTAACACCAGAAGAAGCTGAGCAAGGTTATATTCTTGCTTGCCAATGTCGCCCAACCTCAGATGCTGTATTTCAAATTCAAGCCTCGTCAGATGTTTGTAAAACTGCAATTCATAGCTTCCAAGGCACATTAGCTCGCGTTGAAAATTTATCAGACTCAACCATCACATTTGATATTCAACTTGATGAAGGTCAACCGGATATTCATTTTCTTGCAGGCCAATACGTTAACGTTGCAATTCCTGAAACTGGCGAAACACGTTCATATTCATTTAGCTCAAAACCGGGCAATCGTTTAACGGGCTTTGTGGTACGTAACGTACCGAACGGCAAAATGAGTGAATTCTTGAGTAAAAATGCCCAAGCTGGCGACAAAATGACATTTACCGGCCCATTCGGTAGCTTCTATTTACGTAATGTAGCGCGTCCAGTGCTGATGCTCGCAGGTGGTACTGGCATTGCCCCATTTATGTCAATGCTACAAGTGCTTGAAGAAAAAGGTTCAGAACAGCCAGTTCGTTTAGTCTTTGGTGTAACCAATGACTTTGATTTGGTTGCTCTAGAAAAACTCAATGAGTTGCAGGCGAAATTCCCATGGTTTGAATATCGAACTGTGGTCGCAAGCCCTGAGAGCAACCATGAGCGTAAAGGCTATGTCACTGGTCATATTGAAAGTGAATGGTTAAACGGTGGCGACGTCGATGTTTATCTATGTGGACCAGTACCAATGGTAGAAGCGGTACGTGGCTGGTTAGAAACTGAAAATATCAAACCTGCTAATTTCTTGTTTGAAAAATTCTCTGCAAACTAATTCAAGGTGGAGAAGTTATCTATGTCAAACCGTCAAAGATTTACCGATAAAGTCGTGATTGTTACGGGTAGTGCCCAAGGTATTGGCCGTGGCGTGGCACTGCAAGTTGCAGCTGAAGGCGGCCAAGTCATCATGGCTGACCGCTCTGAATATATTGAAGACGTTCTCAAAGAAATTCAGAGCGCGGGTGGCGATGCTGTCACGATTAATGCTGACCTTGAAACCTATGCAGGCGCGCAAGCGGTAGTTGCAAAAGCCATTGAACACTATGGTCGGGTAGATATCCTGATTAATAATGTGGGTGGCGCGATCTGGATGAAACCTTTTGAAGAGTTTTCTGAAGAAGAGATCATTAAGGAAGTAAATCGCTCATTGTTTCCAACTTTATGGTGCTGCCGCGCTGTGTTACCTACCATGATTAAGCAACAATCGGGGGTTATTGTAAATGTATCTTCAATTGCAACCCGTGGTATTAACCGTATTCCCTACTCAGCATCTAAAGGCGGTGTAAATGCTCTAACAGCATCGCTTGCTTTTGAACATGCTAAAGATGGAATTCGAGTCAATGCTGTTGCGACGGGTGGAACCGAAGCCCCACCTCGCAAAGTACCACGTAATGCTAATCCGTTAAGTCAAAATGAAAAAGACTGGATGCAGCAAGTGGTTGATCAAACCATAGATCGAACATTTATGGGCCGTTATGGCACAATTCAAGAACAAGTAAATGCAATTTTATTTCTTGCATCAGACGAAGCATCCTATATGACCGGATCGGTTATTTCAGTCGGAGGTGGAGATCAGGGTTAACCCTGATCTTTTTATATGATTGGGTAAATAACATGATTTGCATGGAGGCAATCACACATGGCGACCCTGTTCAAGACATTAAAAAATGACTGGTCCATATCAGCAATAGTTGCGGGCTTTCTTGCGGTTTTAATTTCTTACTCAGGCCCACTGATTATTTTTTTCCAAGCTGCTCAGCGCGCCCATGTGTCCACCGACATGATGGTGTCATGGATTTGGGGAATCTCAATTGGTGCCGCCGTTTCAGGTATTTATCTTTCGATTAAATATAAAACTCCTGTCATAACCGCATGGTCAGCACCGGGCACTGCCCTATTAGTTACCCTATTTCCAAACATCTCGTTGAATGAAGCGGTAGCCGCCTATATTACTTCCGCCATCGTTATTTTTTTAATTGGCGTTACTGGTTATTTCGACAAGTTACTAAAGTGGATTCCGCAAGACGTCGCTGCGGGCATGATGGCAGGTATTCTTTTTCAATTCGGTATTGGCCTATTTACTGCGTCTGATAGCATGCCTTTTATTGTCTTTAGCATGCTCATTGTCTTTTTAATTGCCAAACGTTTAATGCCGCGCTACACCATGATCTGGGTGTTAGCTGCTGGAGTTTTATTGAGCCTTATTTTAGGAAAAATGAATCCGGTTGATATAAGTTTTAGTTTAGCTATTCCACAGTGGATTAGCCCAGAATGGACATGGAACTCAACACTCAACCTCGCTGTTCCTCTCATTTTAGTCAGCCTAACCGGCCAATTTTTACCAGGTATGGCGATTATGAAACTCAGCGGTTACGACACACCAGCCAAACCCATTATTACTGTCACCAGTATTGCCTCTTTAGCTGTTGCCTGTGTCGGTGGTATTACGATTGTGCTTGCCTCAATTACTGCAGCTTTATGTATGGGTAAAGATGCACATGAACTGAAAGAAAAACGCTATATCGCAGGAATCGCCAATGGGATTTTTTATATTTTAGGAGGCTTATTTGCTGGCAGTATTGTCATGCTATTTAGCTTACTTCCTAAAGAGTTGGTTGCAGCACTGGCAGGTTTAGCCTTGCTTGGAGCAATTGCCACCAATATTTCTGTTGCCATGAAAAATGACAGTCAACGTGATGCTGCTCTTATTACCTTTTTAGCCACAGCATCGGGCATGCATTTTCTTGGATTAAGCTCAGTCTTTTGGGGTATTTGTATTGGTGTAATCGCCCATTTCATTCTCACACCACGTTCAACTTCAGCCACAAATTAAGTTTTTTATCTAAGCACCCGCCACTAAAATAAAGCCTCAATCGCCAAATCAGGATGCAAATAATTTGCTAATTCTGATTTTGCGATTTTTTATTGAATATAGATTAAATTTCATTTTTAAGATCAATTTCTAAAATAATCAAATAATAGACTTTAGTATTTTGTTTTTATATTTTTACTTCAACTCATAATATAAATTTAGGTATATTTTTAGCTGTGATTATCATCAATAAAATCTATAAAAAAACATCTATAAAATCCTTAAAATTCTCATAATACAATATTTAACCCCATTTTAAAGACACAACAAAGACAGCTAAAAAAATAAAAATAAATACATATTTTTCAAATAATTAAATCAACAAAAGCACAATACCTTAAAGACATAAAGATATATCAATTAGGTTTTTGACTCTAATCCAATAACAAAATAGTTTATTAAAAAATAACGCGATGCTTCACAAATTGGAGGTGAAGAAAATGGACACGAGCAAAGTTAATATTAATGAGTTAATTGATAAAGCCAGTTTTACATCTTTTCATTGGAAAGTTTTAATCTGGTGCTTACTTATTATTATTTTTGATGGATATGATTTAGTTATTTATGGGGTTGCTCTTCCTCTGTTAATGCAACAATGGTCATTAACTGCGGTAGAAGCTGGTTTACTCGCCAGTGCTGCTCTATTCGGGATGATGTTTGGTGCCATGATTTTCGGCACACTTTCAGACAAACTGGGACGTAAAAAAACCATCCTGATTTGTGTCACCTTATTCAGCGGATTTACCTTTATTGGTGCCTTTGCCAAAGGACCAACTGAGTTTGCTATTTTGCGCTTTATTGCAGGCCTTGGGATTGGTGGCGTTATGCCAAACGTCGTCGCACTTATGACCGAATACGCACCCAAAAAAATCCGCAGTACATTAGTCGCAATTATGTTTAGTGGCTATGCAATTGGCGGCATGACATCAGCGCTACTTGGTGCATGGCTCGTGAAAGACATGGGCTGGCAAATCATGTTTTTAATTGCGGGTATTCCCCTGTTGCTGCTCCCACTCATCTGGAATTTTTTGCCAGAATCTCTCGCCTTTTTAGTGAAATCAAACCATAGCGAGCAGGCGAAAGGTATTGTGAGTAAAATTGCGCCTCAAACTCAGGTAAACGCCAATACTCAACTAGTATTAAACGAGAGCACCACAACAGATGCACCTGTCCGTGCGCTTTTCCAACAGGGTCGTACCTTCAGCACATTTATGTTCTGGATTGCTTTCTTTATGTGCCTACTCATGGTGTATGCCTTAGGAAGCTGGTTACCTAAACTCATGCTGCAAGCGGGCTATTCTTTAGGTGCGAGCATGTTATTTCTGTTTGCACTCAATATTGGCGGCATGGTCGGTGCAATTGGTGGCGGTGCTTTAGCAGACAGATTCCATTTAAAACCTGTTATTACGATCATGTTTATTGTGGGATCAGCAGCTTTAATTCTGCTTGGCATTAATAGTCCACAATTTATTTTATATAGTCTGATTGCGATTGCTGGTGCTGCCACAATTGGTTCGCAAATCTTACTCTATACCTTCGTTGCACAGTTCTATCCGACGGCACTTCGTTCAACAGGCATGGGCTGGGCATCTGGAATTGGCCGTATTGGTGCGATTATCGGACCAGTTTTAACCGGAGCCCTACTCACTCTTGAGCTTCCTCACCAAATGAATTTCTTAGCGATTGCAATTCCAGGTGTGATTGCTGCACTTGCAATATTTATGGTCAATCTAAAAGCCTCTGTTGCCGCACAAACGCCATCAACTTTTAACCCTCAAAACACGCTTACCCAGCAGTAAAAATACATGCGCCGAGGACTGGCGCATCTTTTTGGAAATGGATTATGGAATTATTACACCGCTTTAAGCCATGTGCTTTAACTTTTGCGACCTTAGTGTTGATGTGTGGCAATTCATTCGCTGCAAATCCAAATCAGCAGCCCGAAGATGAATGGAAATTCACGCTAAAAAATGCCTATATCAACCGTAATTTTGATAATGATGCCCTCAAAGATACGGGTAGCTGGTCTCAGGCAGCATCTTTATTTTATAAATCGAAAATGCATGACACCCCACTGCAAATTGCAGACAAACCAATCACGATTGGGGCTGATGCTTCTGTTCAATACGCTGTACGTCTAAGTTCAGACAAACACGTCGCTGATACAGTTTTGCCTTTTAATAAAGAAACTCAGTCACAAGCATCGGACTTTTTAAAATATGGTGCAACTTTAAAACTGGGATATGACAAAACCCTTTTAAGTGTCGGTGAACTCTGGTTAGATTTACCTGTAACAGCTGTCGATGCCAGCCGACAATTACTTGCTTCTTATTGGGGAACCAATCTTAAGTCGCAACTTTCAGATCAGCTTTATGCTGAAATTGGTCGCGTTGAAAAAGTGTCGCCACGAAATGAAGAAGATTTTAAAAAGTTTTCCTTTACGGCAAATGGAATTACCAAAGAATCTGATGGCCTGAACTACTTAGATCTGCGCTATCAATTCACGCCGTCACTCAAGGGCGAATACTACTTTGGTAATTTAGAAGACCTCTACAACAAACACTATGTAGGGCTTGAGCATAATTGGAAACAACCTAACTTTGCTCTTACGTCTAAGTTTAAATATTTCAATGCAAAAGATGACGGCAATACTTTTGATATTGATGCACAAAACATTGGGGTGCTAGAAACACTCAAAGTAAAAAATCATACCTTTGGTTTAGGTTATCAACAAATTATCGGTGAGTCGGCTTACCCTTTACCGGATGGCTTTTTGCCAGAGACTTATTTCATTAACTGGAATGCAACAGGTTTCTTTAAAGAAGACGAAAAGTCTTACCATGTGATGTACGGCTATGACTTTAAAGATTATGTACCGGGCTTAAATGCGATGGTGAAATATGTTTACGGACATGACTTTAAAACAGCCAATGGTGAGAAAAACCATGAAACCGAGTCGAATGTGATTTTAAACTATGCGTTTCAGCAACCCTTCTTAAAAGGCGTTGCCCTGCAATATATTCGTATTGATTACAACGTTAAACATGGCAATGACTTTGGTGAAGACCGCTTGTTTGTAAACTACACCAAAAAGTTTTAATAACTTTTTATTCAATCTAAGCGGGCTAATTTTGGCCCGCTTTTTTATATTATTTCGCTCATAAAAAAACGCTCTTACGAGCGTTTTTTTAATTAATCTTGTAGCTTAAGCAACATGCTTTTGTACAACAATCGAACCGACTGAATAACCAGCGCCGAAAGATGAAATCACGCCATACTCGCCATTATCTACTTCATGGCCTGTACGGTGTAAAGCAATAATAACGCCTGCTGAAGAGGTATTAGCAAACTCATCTAGAATAATTGGGGCACGGCTTAGATCTGCCTCTTTACCAGCCACATATTTCAAGATTAGTTCATTCATGTTGGCATTGGCTTGATGTAACCAGAAACGCTTAATATCGTTTGCAGTTAACTGCATTTTTTCCAACTGCGCATTAATGATTTTTGCCACTAACGGACAAACATCTTTAAATACTTTGCGGCCATCTTGACGGAATAACTTGTCGTCAACCACTGCATCTTCGCTACGGTTTAAGAAACCGAAGTTATTGCGAATGTTGTTTGAAAATTGAGTAAATAAATGAATATCTAAAATTTCAAAACCAGTTTTAGTAGTCGTTTCTTCAATAATAGAAGCCGTTGCAACATCACCAAAAATGAAGTGACAATCACGGTTACGGTAGTCTAGGTGACCCGATGTAATCTCAACGTTCACCAATAAAACACGACGAGCACCCGAACGAATTGCATCAGCCGCTTGTTTCAAACCAAAAGTAGCAGCTGAACATGCAACGTTCATGTCGTAGGCATAACCTTGAATGCCAAGTGCTGACTGGATTTCAATTGCAACTGCTGGATAAGCACGCTGCATGTTTGAACATGCCAAAATCACAACATCGATATCTTCAGCAGTTACGCCTGCATTTTCCATTGCCTGTTTCGCAGCAATGACGCCCCACTCTGCTTGAAGTGAAAGTTCATCATTTGAACGTTCAGACAAACGAGGACGCAAACGATTTGGATCAAGAATACCTGATTTCTCAATCACGTAACGGCGCTTAATACCAGACGCTTTTTCAATAAATTCAGCACTAGAACCACGTAATTCTTCTAGCTCACCTGCTGCAATTTTCTCTGCATTCTCTTGGTTATATTGTTCCACATAAGCATTTAAACTGTCGGCCAGTTCTTCATTAGAAATGATTTCTGTTGGGTGAAATAACCCAGTACCTGTGATACGAATGCCCATGTAAAACTCCTAAAAAAATGAATAGGGTCTGTTAATCTTTCATTTATAAATTGCGTTGTAGGCTAAACAACAGCATAAACAGACCCCGATCTATCTTAACTGATTCCCAAACGATCCCATAACTTTTGCAGTCGAGTTGGCGAAATAGGCATCTTGGTTTTCATCGGTTGAGAAAATAAAGAAATGCGGAATTCTTCCAACATCAAATACAATTCTTTGATTTTTGGATCGTTTTTGAATTTAAATACCTTGTCCATCCATGGATCGACATCATCAATAGCGGCATGATCTCGCTGTAGATTATTTGGCAATCGATCTAAACGCAATAGCAGCGCTTTTAAATATCGCGGATATTCCTGCCAAAGATCGACGGGTTGGCAATAAACAAAATTGCTAAGTGACATTAAATCTAGCTGATCTTCAATATCATCAATACTGCGTCCAAACACTCCTGCATCAAGTACTAAAAGCTGACGACGGATTTGCTGCCACTGAATGTAAATATCACTTAACTGCTCAAGTGCTTGTTGACCATGACTCAAAAATTGCTTTTTGACCTGCTCGAGCAGTTTGTTAAATTCATCTGCATTAATTGGCAAAGTTGTAATTGCCATTTGCAACGTTGCATAGACCAACATCTGCTCAAGCTTAGCTTTATCACCCAAAGGTGAATATGCCAAAGCAAGCGGTTTTGAAATCTGCTTTTTCAACTGGCGAACCAAATCGCCAAGTTGCATATGTACCAGACGAATAATCCCTTCACGATGCTGTTTAATCGCCTCAGCTTGATCGTTAAACGTTTGAATAACAATGCCTGATTCATCTTTAGCTTCGAGGTCAGCAAAAGCCTTGGTCGGAACTAAAGCCTGAAATTGTTTAACTACAACGCCCGTGACTTTATGAGAAGCCTCAAAAGTAAAGTTTTCAGGAAAATCTTTAAACTCGCCTTTTTGCTGTTTCACTGGACGATGTGTTTCCACTCGGCAACGTGCTTTTAACTCAGGTAAATCACGACCTTTCGCAATCAGCTTACCTTTTTCATCAATCACCTTAATGAAAGGCACCAAATATGGATCAATACGTTCAAACGAAAAATCTTTGTCAGTAATTTGCTCACCACGTAAGGCAAAAGCTAAATAACTAAAAATATGTTCACGCAAATGTACAGCATCAATGCCTTGCATGAGCTTACGAGCCGTATCAGGAATAGGCACTACATTACGACGCTTGTCTTTAGGTAAAGCTTTCAGTAATGCCTCAATTAAATCTTGGCGCCAACCCGGAATTCCCCATGACCACATATTTTCATCAACTTGAGGCAGCGCCTGCACAGGAATTTGAACAGTGGCACCATCTTCATCATGACTCGGGTCAAAATGATATGTCGTTGCTAAACGTAGCTGCCCATTATGTAAATGATCAGGGAATTGCTGCGTGGTTGGGCGGTCATTGAGCCAAAGCGCATCATCGTCAATAAATAAATAACGTGGATTTTTTGCTTCAACCGTTGCACGCCAGTCTTCAAAACTACTTCGACTTGCAATTTCTTCTGGAATTTTAGAGGCATAGAACTGATAAATTGTTTCTTCATCTACTACTAAATCACGGCGACGCAATTTATCTTCAACTCGCTCTACTTCCTCAAGTTTAAGCAAATTGTGTTTTAAAAATGGCGGAACTGTACCTAGGTTACCTGTGGTTAATGCATCACGTAAGAAAATTTCATGAGCAGCAGGCTGGTCAACTTTCTCAAAATTAATTAAGCGCTTTGGTTCAATAATTAAACCAAACAGCGAAATTTGCGCATACGCATTTACAATCCCTGCTTTCTTAGACCAATGCGGCTCAAAATAGTGATATTTCAATAAATCACGTGCAGCAAGCAAAATCCATTCAGGATCAATTTTGGCTAAAGTACGTAAGTACACTTGAGAGGTTTCCACCATCTCAAAAGCCATCACCCAAGCAGTATTAGTTTTGTGCAAAGTACTGGCAGGAAAGACTTTCGCCTTTTGCTGACGCACTGCCATAAAGATATTACGTTCATCAGTTTTATTGGCAATAAAAGACAATAAACCTGTCAGCAATGCACGGTGCAAGTTTTCATAGTTCGCAGGTTTTTCATTAAAACTCAGTTTTAAACCTTCAGCTAACTCAACCAATTGTTTATGTGTCTGTTTCCATTCGCGTAAACGTAACCAGCTTAAGAAGTGCTGCTTGGCAAATTGACGACGTTTGTTTTCAGACATGCCTGCTTCACCTTTAGGATTTAAAGTCTCCCAAAGTTTTAAATAAAACAGAAAATCTGAATCTGCTTCTTTAAATAAGGCATGCTTTTGGTCAGCCTGCATTTGTTTGTCGGCAGGGCGCTCACGTGGGTCTTGCACTGCAAGCGCACTGACAACCACTAAAATTTCTTTAAGCACACCAAAATGAGCACCACCCACAATCATACGCGCGAGCCGTGGGTCAATTGGCATACGAGCCATCATTTGCCCAACTTTGGTCAGCTCATTTTTCTTCTCGTTAAGCGCACCTAACTCGATCAGCAACTTACGGCCATCATTTACAAGGCGGAAATCTGGTGGCTCAATGAAATCGAAGTTTTCTAACTCACCTAACCCTAAACTCTGCATTTGCAAAATAACAGATGCTAAGTTGGTTCGTTTAATTTCAGGCTCGGTAAACTCAGGACGACTTAAAAAGTCTTCTTCGCTATATAAACGAATACACACACCCGGAGCAATACGACCACAACGCCCTTTACGCTGATTGGCTGCTGCTTGAGAAATTGCTTCAATGGGTAAACGTTGTACGCGTGAACGATAGTTATAACGCGATATACGTGCAAAACCACTGTCGATTACATAACGAATATTTGGAACCGTCAGTGCAGTTTCGGCCACGTTGGTCGCAATAATAATACGACGACCTTTTCCACCCGGACTAAAAATCTTTTGTTGTTCAGAAACTGCTAAGCGTGCATACAACGGTAAAATTTCGGTGTGTCTCGGCCCATACTTTTGCAAGGTTTCCTGCAACTCACGAATTTCTTGTTCTGTACTTGAGAAAATTAAAATGTCGGCATGTTCGGGGTGACCTTTTGCTTCGGCATCAGCAAAACATTCTTCAACTGCCTGTACAACTGCTCGAGGTAGATTTTCTTCAAAATCATCAAACTCATCGTCGTCACTGCCGCCAATATTCATCTCTGAAATTGGACGATAACGTACTTCAACTGGATAGCTACGACCTTCTACTTCAAAAACTGGTGCATTATTAAAGTAGTTACTAAAACGATTTACATCTAAAGTTGCCGAAGTCACAATCACTTTTAGATCTGGGCGTTTTGGCAATAACTGCTTTAAATAACCCATAATAAAATCGATATTGAGTGAGCGTTCATGCGCTTCATCAATAATGATCGTGTCATATTTAGACAAGAAACGGTCATTGCCTAACTCGGCAAGCAAAATACCGTCGGTCATTAACCGTACGATAGAGTCCTGCGAGCCTTGTTCATTAAAACGGATTTTAAAACCAATCGATTCGCCAAGCTTTTCGCCAACTTCTTCTGCAATACGCTGAGAAACACTACGTGCAGCTAAACGACGTGGCTGGGTATGACCAATCATACCTGTTAAGCCACGACCTGCTAGCATTGCAATTTGAGGAAGCTGAGTAGTTTTACCCGAACCTGTTTCACCAGCCACAATAATAACTTGATGCTTTTGAATCGCTTCAATTAAACGGTCAGCATATTGCGAAACAGGTAAATCCTGATTCAGTTTAATTTTAGGTAGTCGTTCAAAACGCTGTCTAACTTTTGCATTAGACTGTTCAAATAATTTTTCAATCTCTGAAGTATCGGCTTTTTTATCTTTACGCAAACGATTTAAACGGTAACGATCTCTCGCCATCACCCATTGATCTATATTTAAACCATTCAGCACAGATAAATTTTCCTGAAAATTCAACAATCCGCTATTTTACGCTTTAATGCTCTTCAGGTAAAACAGTTGGTTTTTTATATATTTTTAATTTTTTAAAATTTTACCCTTGAATTTTGACTCGCTAGACTTCATGTTGTTATGCAAGTTTCTTTTACGATAACTGTCATTTGATTTACATGTTTTTGCAGTCAAATCGAATACAGTGTTTGGGGACTTAGAAATCGTAAATTTATCACTTATTCAATTTTCCGATTTTAGTCATGTAAAAATACTATTTCCCCAATAAAGAATTTTTATTTATTCTACATCTCGTAAACAAGTTTAAATATAAACCTCAATCATGGAGACAATGATGAGCTTGATTAATACTGAAGTTAAACCTTTCCAAGCAACTGCTTACCACAACGGCCAATTTGTTGAAGTTAACGAAACTAACCTTAAAGGTAAATGGTCTGTTGTATTCTTCTATCCAGCTGACTTCACTTTCGTTTGTCCAACTGAACTTGGTGACTTAGCTGACAACTACGCTGAATTCCAAAAACTTGGTGTTGAAATTTACGCTGTATCTACTGATACACACTTCACTCATAAAGCTTGGCACGACACTTCTGAAGAAATCAAAAAAATCCAATACCCATTAGTTGGTGACCCAACTTGGACTCTTTCTAAAAACTTCGACGTTCTTATTGAATCTGAAGGTTTAGCTGACCGTGGTACTTTCGTTATCGATCCAGAAGGTAAAATCCAAATCGTTGAACTTAACGCTGGTGGTATCGGCCGTGACGCATCTGAACTTCTTCGTAAAGTAAAAGCTGCTCAATACGTACACGCTCACCCAGGTGAAGTTTGCCCAGCTAAATGGAAAGAAGGCGAAGCAACTCTTGCTCCATCTATCGACCTAGTTGGTAAAATCTAATCTCTCTTAGATTTTAAAAACTCAAAGAACCACCCTTTATCGGGTGGTTCTTTTGTTTTGAATAAGCACATCACATTTTCTACTGATACTTTTACAATTATGCCCTTCCCCGCGACCTCAACATTGAGTAATGTCAAATAAACAACTGGTTAATTTTTGAGTAAGTTTGATATGAAATAAAGGGGTACATTTATGGTAAATACAGCGGTCGTCACTTCATGGAAATACAATGCGACATCGCGTCATTTAAAAATATTTTATAGCGATGGTTCGGGAGAACTATATCATCCTGTTCCGGAATTTGTTTATGACAATTTATTACGTTCAACGGATAAAGCCGCTTTTGTACATAAATATTTAGAATTTAATTTGCACTTTACACGACTCTCTTTGGTGATTGCCTCATAACAAATATAAAAAAGGCCTGTTCAAAACAGGCCCAACTGGAATATAAAACGATTTCAGTAAAATTATTTTGTGACTACTAAACATAAACCTGCGCCCACAGGCACAATACTGCTCATGAAATCTGCATCCTTTTTAATTAAAGATAAAAAAGAATTTACTTCTGCTGCATGAGAAATCACATTATCAACCACTAAAACTCCACCTTTAGGCTTAATTAAACGTTTTAAATCTGGCCAATAACTTTCATATACGTCACGTTCAGCATCTAACAAAATAAAATCATAAACTTCGTTTGCTTCTTTTAAATAATCGGCTGCATCTCCAACCCAAAATTGAACAATTTCACTGAGTTCTAATTCAGCAACATGGCGTTTCGCCTCAGCACTTCGCTTTGCATCAATTTCAAGCGTAGTCACCTGCCCACCAGTGGCCTGAGCGGCTTCAGCTAGCCATAAAGTTGAATACCCTGTCGAAGTACCAATTTCTAATATAGCCTTGGCTTGTTGCATGCGAATAAATTGCGAAATTAATTTTGCAGATTCTACTTCTATATTACGGTATCGTTGTAAACGATCAGATTGCTGTGAATCATGCTGTTTAAAGGTGTCATATAAATCGGCAACTCTTTGTAAGAAAAAAGTATTTGGCATATATTCACCCTTTTAAATCGTTATTTTATATGAAGGTCGTTTGAGTTAAGTGCTTTGAATTAACTTGAAACGCGGCACGATACTTCCGTCAGCCATTTGCACAGTTTCAGTAAACATATTCAGTGGTCGAACCCAAGTTGAATAGTCACCATAAAGACACTGATAAACGACTAACTCTTCTTCAGTCTCACTGTGTTTTGCCACAGAAAAAACTTGATAGAGATTACCTTTATAATGCTGATAAATGCCGCGTTGCAATGACATGAAAGTACCTTTTAATGTTATGACATAAAATCTTTACAGCCATATAACATATATAAATTTTTAAATACTTTCACTTTAAAAGATAAAAAAGAGTAATAAAGAGCATTTAGAGATAAATTATTGATCTTATTTATGAATAGATTTAATAATTCAAAAAACCGATCAAATATATAAAAACATACTGTTTTACCTATTTATTGTTTTAACGTACTATGCATCTATTGAAAGAATTTGGATGCATTGGAGTAAAAACAGATGTTAGATCAAAACATTAAAACTCAATTAAAAGCTTACTTAGAACGTTTAGAAAGTCCAATCGAATTAGTTGCTGCTTTAGATGAATCAGATAAAGCTGCTCAAATTAAAGAACTTGTGACAGAAATCGCTGAGCTTTCTGACAAGGTAACTGCCCGTTTTGATGGCAACAATACACGTCGTCCAAGCTTTGGTGTGGCTAAAGCAGGTGAACAGCCTCGTGTGTTCTTTGCAGGCTTACCGATGGGTCATGAGTTTACATCTTTGATCTTGGCTCTGTTACAAGTGTCTGGCTATGCACCTAAAGTTTCTGATGAATTGCTGAACCAGATTAAAGGTTTAAACCTCAAAGCTAACTTTGATGTGTTTGTATCTTTAAGCTGTCATAACTGTCCGGATGTAGTACAGGCGCTGAACCTGATTGCGATTTATAACCCGAACACTACAGCAACCATGATTGATGGTGCATTCTTCCAAGACGAAGTTGAACAACGCAAAATCATGGCTGTACCAATGGTATTCCAAGACAACGAACACATTGGTCAAGGTCGTATGACGCTTGAAGAGATCGTGGCAAAACTTGATACCAACTCAGCTGAAAAAGATGCAGCAGCACTCAATGCCAAAGATGCGTTTGATGTATTGGTGATTGGTGGTGGACCTGCGGGTGCAACAGCAGCAATCTATGCAGCACGTAAAGGTATTAACACAGGTATCATAGCTGAACGCTTCGGTGGTCAGGTGATGGATACCATGGACATTGAAAACTTCACTTCTGTGCAAAAGACTCAAGGTCCTAAGTTTGCTGCCGAGATGGAAGCACACGTTCGTGAATATGATGTTGATATCATGAACCTGCAACGTGTCAGCAAAATCACAGGCGCGAACCAGACTGCAAATGGCTTGGTTGCAGTTGAACTTGAAAACGGTGCAAAGCTTGAATCGAAAACAGTGATCCTTTCTACAGGTGCACGTTGGAGAGAAATGAATGTACCGGGTGAGCAAGAATATCGTACCCGTGGCGTTGCGTACTGCCCACACTGTGATGGCCCATTATTCAAAGGTAAACGTGTTGCTGTGATTGGTGGCGGTAACTCGGGTGTTGAAGCTGCGATTGACCTTGCAGGAATTGTTGAACATGTAACTTTGGTTGAGTTCGATACAAAACTACGTGCTGACCAAGTTTTGCAAAACAAATTGCATAGCTTGCCAAACACAACTGTGATTATGAATGCCTTAAGTACAGAAGTGTTAGGCGATGGCTCACAAGTGACTGGCCTTAAATATAAAGACCGTGCGACTGATGAAGAGCATGTGGTAGAGCTTGCAGGGATCTTTGTACAGATTGGTTTATTACCAAACACTGACTTCTTGAAAGACAGTGAAGTTGAGTTAACTAATCGTGGTGAGATCATTGTGAATGACCGCAACGAAACCAATGTGCAAGGTGTATTTGCTGCGGGTGACTGTACCACTGTGCCTTACAAGCAAATCATTATTGCTACCGGTGAAGGTGCTAAAGCATCACTCTCTGCGTTTGATTACATCATTCGTTCTGGGCAGTAAAACTGGTTAGCTCCTTCTTCTTGAACGAAAGCCTAGCATTGCAAAATGCTAGGCTTTTTTAATATTGAAGTTACAACTTTTTAACAATTTTTGATCTTTATTAATCAGTTACTTTATGTTTATATTTTAGACATCCATAATTTTGGATGCCATGAATTAGAAGGAAAAACACAATGAATAAATTACTTGTTGCTTTAGGTCTTGCTGCGACTGTTGCCCTTGTTGGTTGTAATAAAGATAAAGCTCCAGAAACTGGCGCGACTACAGGTGAACATTTAGAAAATGCTGCTAAACAAGCAACCGCTGATATTAAATCTGCGGGTGACAAAGCTGCGAGCGATATTGCAACTGCTACAGACAATGCTACAGCTAAAATTGATGCTGCTGCTGACCACGCTGCCGATAAAACTGCAAATGCTGCTGCACAAACTGAAGCGACTGCGCGTAAAGCAACTGCTGACACAGCTCAAGCTGTTGAACATGCAGCTGCTGATGTAAAAGAAAAAGCTCAACACTAAGTTATATTCAACATAAAAAAGCCCCTATTGATTAGGGGCTTTTTTAATAGGTTTAAAATCGTTTATGAAATTAAACCTTCATCACGCATCGCAATTTGTACAGATTGGCGCTCAGCAACTTTATTACGTAATGCAATAATATGTTTATACGGCGTTAAATCATGCTCAATTGAATTTGACCAATTTGTTAAAACAAATAAATATGCATCAGCTGGACCAAAATTATCATTTACTAAATAGTCATAATCCGACTCAGCCAAATAATTATCGATATATTTTAAAAGACGGTCGATTTCAGCATAAGCTTTGGTCTTTTCATCATTTGTTAACGGCGCCCCAAAAAATACCGCATAAGCATCATGTAGTTCAGAGTTCAAATAACCCAACCATTCCAACACTTTCGCACGGCCTAAGCCTGAAGGAGGAATCAAATCTTGTTTAGGATCATGCTGAGCAAGGAACGGTAAAATCGCCACGTTTTCAGTCAAAATCAAACCTGGGTTAATTTCTAAAGCTGGTACATAGCCCTTCGGGTTAATTTCGTAATAATCTGCACCTTTTTCTGTTTTATGTGTTTTTAAATTTACTCGTTCTAAATCAAAATCAACATTAATTTCATTTAAAATAATATGTGCAGCTAAAGAACATGCGCCTGGCGAATAATATAATTTCATATCTGATCCTTCTTATCTTACATTAACGTTTTAAATTGCTTCTAAAAAACCTGCAAGGTTTGTACAATTCCTTAATTGTAAAAAAGCGTAAATTTATAAATTACTTACACTATCTAATATTCTTGAAAAAGTTGGACCTTGCAAGTTGTCTTGCGTGACGATTGTTTAAAATATGATAAAACACATTCCCATCACGCATTTTTTACCGTTAATTACGTTTAAAAAGTTGGCTAAACCATTCCACTAATTGGTTTAAGAAATCCAGAATAGGATTTTTGTTGCCATTATCAGGATGACTTGAGTCTTTACCATTTAAATCTAGATCGACAATGACAGGGTCATGGTCCGAAGAACGATAGGCATCTTCGCCATAAAACAGCGCCTTTTGCTCATCGGTTTTATATTCTTCGTTGTAGTCTAGAACTGTTGGCTCATCAGCATTGATATGCCAAGCAAACGTACGAACTACTTTTGGATATAAATCTGCATCGGCAATTGCATGATCTAAGTTACCCGCTCCACCATTGCCATTTGCATCACTTGCCACGCCAAACACATAGCTATATGCCTGAGCGCCTTGCCCAACCTTAGCGTCATTGAGTAAGACTTTATAATTGGCTTTTTCAAAGGCTAAAATAGGTTCTTCTTTTGCATAGCTATTCATATCCCCAACAAGTAAAGCATTTTGCTTAGGAACTTGTGTCGGGTTTTTCGCGAGCCACTGCACAATTTGATCAACTGCTTTTACACGAGTCGGGTTCCAACAACCTTGGCCATCTTTTTGGTCCGCATCCGTAGAGTTAACATCAACTCCAGTACAGCCTTTTGACTTCAAATGGTTTGGAATAACGGTAAACGTTTTATTGCCACGAACTGCTTGGAAAGTCTGTGCTAAGGTCGTTCGATTTTTATCGCCCAAATCAAGCACAACTGGTTTGTTTAAAGGCTTCACACGCTTACTGTTATAAACAATCGCAACAGCAATAACATCGCCACCTAAACGGTCTAAATTTTCAGGAACTACATATTTCCAGTCTGGACCTAATGCACTGGTTAAATGAGCGATTGCGCTATTTGAACCATAACCATTGTTGGCTATTTCCATTAAACCGTACACATCAGCATCAATCGCTTTTAATGCACTCACAATTTTACGGTGCTGTTTATCAAACTCTGCTTGTGTGTTTGCACCACGTTCTGTTGGGAAGCCTGTTGCACCATTGTCATAGTTCAAAACGTTAAATGAAGCTACACGAATATGATTGGCATTTTTTGTGATGACACCCTGACGTGGATTGGTTTGAGTAACTACTTCTGGTTGCGTACGTCCAAGTACTGGCTGTACGCGCCAGCCATTAAAACGATACTCTAAAATCCCTTCAACATTTTTAAGCTGATAACCTGAACGTAATGTATTGGCAGCACTAAAAGTTGTCGGTAACCACGGAGTACGGTTTTGGTTGTTATACCCATCATCAAAAATGATTTTTGATAATAAATTTTTCTGAGCTAAAGCTTTCGCTTCTGGCGACAAGGCAGGATATAAATTGGTTGGAATGTATAAGCGACCTAAGCTTAATGAGAGTTCACCATAGCGACCATAATTATAGTTCTCACTCACCGTTAAAGTCTGAGGTAGTTTAACCAACATACCTTGATAACGCTGCGGTGAATTAATTGAGCCGCCCGTTAAACTAGCAAACGGGAGTTCAAGGCTAATCGGCTGAACCTGATTTGCCATATTGCTATTACAGCTTTGAATATCCTGCTGTAATTGATCAATTTGTAGCTGGTTTTGATAGCTTGTTAAACGACCTCTTAAAATAACCTCATCACCAACTTGGCCACCTTTTACCGTGCTGCTATTTGGAATATAAACAAAAATGGCATTACTTACATTCGCACGTGCTTTGGTGTCAGGTGTTTGAATATAAAAGCCTGAGAAACCATTGGCATAACGGTAGTCAGCAGTAATCACGCCACGCACTGTATAAGTCTGGTTTTGTGTTGACGTTGCTAAATCGGCAATGGGTGTATCTGAGCTCGAACAACTCACCGTTTGCACCGGCGGCTGAGTAGTAGAACCCGATAGATTTGAAAAATCATTTCGGTTTGCCCATGCTGTCCATGAGTGGTCCAAATCAAATGCTGCGGTTGGGTCAATACTTAAAGCTGGATTTTCAGTTTCAATACGTTTAAAACTATTTCCCAAACTTGAAACAGCCGTTCCCCAACCTGCCTCAGGTCGCTCACCAATACGTCCAAAACGATCGACAGGTGTGCCTTTATAAACGAGTACAACTGCATCATCACCATTAAAAGACAAGGCAGCTACTTGATTTACTTTATTGCCAAGTTCAGTTTGCAGCTCTGAGCGGCCCACTAAAAACTTCTGCTTACTCGCAAGTGTACCCTGTAAACGGAAAGTCACCGTTTTTGCAGTACCACCATTATTAAACTGTTGAATTTCATAGTCTGCTAAGTTAACAGTAGTTCCATCTGGGTTATAAATCTCTAACCCTTTTTTATTACTGCTGCCATCAACATACTGGCTAAACATAAGCTGTGCTTGAGCAACTGAGCTATATGAAAATGCACCAAATGCACTTAAAAAAACCGAAAGTGTTCTTAACTGAAAAGTTTTCATGAGTAAAATTGTTCATGTGAGTTTTAATTAGCTTCTTAGATTAAATATTGATCATGACATCTACATGAAGAAAAACACCGAAATATTTGACTTGACCACCTGAAGACTTAAAATACCGCATTTGAATTTCAATATTGCCAAGGTTATGTCGATCGATCAGTTAGAAACGCAAATTGCAGACTTAGACAATTTGCCTGAACACCGTGAAATTGTGACGTTTATGCGTCGTTCAGCACCACTTAATACGTCTCAACGCACGGCATTAGAACAACATCGCGATTTAATTTTGGAATACCCCGTTGGTGACTTACGTCAGCACTTCGAACATCCAGAACGTCCTTTAACTGTTGAAATCGGTTTTGGTATGGGTCGTTCATTAGTGCTTATGGCAAAAGCCAACCCTGAACGCAACTATGTAGGTATTGAAGTACACGTACCTGGTATTGCTCAATGTTTATATGAAGCAGGTATAGCGGAACTTAAAAACTTACGTGTACTCGATGCAGACGCGATTCAAGTTTTACGTGAAATGCCTGACAACAGTATCAACTGTGTACAACTTTACTTCCCAGACCCTTGGCAAAAGAAACGTCATTTCAAACGCCGTTTTGTTATTCATGAGCGTATGCAACTGGTTGAACAGAAACTTGAGCTTGGTGGTACATTCCACGCAGCAACAGACTGGGAACCATATGCAGAATGGATGCTTGATGTACTAGACAATCGTCCAGATCTTGAAAATTTAGCTGGTAAAGGCAACAGTTACCCTCGACCAGAATGGCGCCCTGTGACTAAGTTTGAGCGCCGTGGTATTGAGTCAGGTCATAAGATTAATGACTTTATCTTTAAAAAGATTAAGTAAAATTTAACTACTAAAGACAAAAAAATAAAGGCATTAAATATTAGTATTTAATGCCTTTTTTAATCTTTTAAATAAATTAATAACTTAAGATAAAGACCAAAAATAATTTTGGTCTCATCGCCCTAATTTTTAAATAATAACTTGCTGGTTATTGATTAGATCATTTAAATTAACGTTTGTATTATTCAATGTTAACAACAATGAACTACTATACGTCGTTCCTGCACCATCCCTATCAATATATAACTGTGTATTTGAACCACTCACAACAGTTTTTATAAATGGTTCCAAACTAGTAAAGCTATAAGTACCAGAATAACCAATTAACAGATCACCAATATCAATTTTATCTGCATTTGTATTTGATGAGGTATTACCAATAGTGAAATCAGACCAGACATCTGTACCATTTCCACCCAGAGCATCAGATTGAACTAATAATTGATATAGTGCGGTATCAGCCCCAGTTCCACCGGTAAGTTGATCATTTCCACCTTGTCCATCCAGAATGTCATTACCAGCTCCACCATTTAAAGCATTTATTCCACTATTACCTGTAAGAGTATTATTTAATGTATTACCTGTTGCATTAATGGCTGTTGAACCACTTAAAGTTAAATTTTCTAAATTACTGCCTAATATATAAGTAATAGAGCTCAGAACCGTATCTATACCTTCACTAGCATTTTCTGTAACAGTATCGCCAGAGTTATCAATTACATAAGTATCATTACCTAAACCACCAAGTAACTTATCAGCTCCTGCTCCTCCATCCAGATAATCATCACCTGCACCACCAGTTAAAGTATTAATTGCACTATTACCAACAAGTACATTATTGAGCGCATTACCTGTACCATTAATTGCTGTTGATCCAGTCAATGTTAGATTTTCAAGATTATTACCGAGAGTATAAGTAATTGAACTAAGAACAGTATCTATCCCTTCACCGGTATTTTCCGTGACAATGTCACCTGTATTGTCAATAACGTAAGAGTCATTACCTGTTCCACCTAATAATTTATCTGCACCAACTCCTCCATCCAGATAATCATCACCTGCGCCACCAGTTAAAGTATTAATTGCACTATTACCAACAATCACATTATTGAGTGCATTACCTGTACCATTAATTGCTGTAGTGCCTGTTAAGGTTAAATTTTCCACATTATTTACTAATGTGTAAGTAACACTACTTTGGACAGTATCAGTTCCTTGATTCACACTTTCACTAATAACATCAGCAGTACTATCCACAATATAAGTGTCATCACCTTTTCCACCGTACATTGTGTCGTTACCAGTACCACCATTTAAAGTATCATTACCTGCCTGCCCATAGAGAATATCATTACCTGCTTGTCCTGTTAGGGTGTCATTTCCTGAAGCTCCATATAACGTATCAGCATTGCTTGTTCCATTTATTGTTTGATTTTGAACAACAAATGTTAGCTTAAACACATCAGAAACTGATTGGTTAGCAATATCTTTGACTGTAATTTTAATATTTAGCGGCATTGTGTTATCAGGTGAAGTGCCACTCAACACTCTTGTAGTTGGGTTGAAACTAAGCCAAGATGGTAATGGAGAGCCATCTTCTAAGGTAGCCGAATACGTTAATGTATCACCATCAGGGTCTTTGAATGTTGTTGCAGGAACGGTATAGCTAAATGCTTTAGCATCCGTCACGCTTTGATCTGCAATTGCATTTAACAATGTTGGAGCTTGGTTCGGTAGACTAACTTTTAAATTAAATGAGGTGGCGGTACTATAACCATACATATCTGTTCCCCAATAAAAGAACGATAAGTTGCCAGTCACATTAGTAGGAGGAGTACCAGATAAAGTTTGTGTTGCAGTATCAAAACTTAACCATGATGGAATAGATTGGTATTGTCCACTACTATCTTTAGTCGTTAAAGTAATTTTATAACTCAAAGAATCCCAGCTATCCTGATCAACAATAATATTATTAGCAAATTTATAGCTAAATTCAGTTCCCTGATTACTTGTAATTAATGGTATAGCTGCATTAACAGTTGGTGCATGGTTTGTTAAGGCTCTATTAACTAATGTGTTAATATCATCAACACCCCAAATCACTCCAGAATCAAAATTAATCTGATCCATCTTATAGGTGGTATTTTCGGTATCTGCAATATAATAATTAGAAAGCCAAATATGATCATTTGTACCTTTAAAACTAAGATATACGCTATCGCCATATTTTTGAGCAGATACATCATTAGCTGAATAACCTTGAATTTTTAATATATTTACAGCATCAACATTATCTTCAAAGCTGTAGGTATCCGTACCACCACCTCGGCTAAAAATATAAGTATCATTTCCGGCTAAACCATCAATATAATTATCTTGCTCATTTCCAACAATGATATTATCAAGATCATTACCAAATCCTGTTTTAGCATTACCTTTTAAAATAAGATTTTCGATGTTATTTTCTAATATTTTATAACTATCTGTTAAAACTGGATTTCCATTTTCATCTTGACTAATAAAGCGTGCATCTTCCCAACGTTCAAGAGTATCTATACCACCATCAATATCTTCAACAATCTGGTCTCCATCTATAATGTAAGTAACACCATTATCATCAGTTTCAATGGTTTCGGTTGTATCAACAACATAATAGTCATTACCTATACCTCCTTGCATATAGTCACTACCTGCACGACCGTCAATATAGTTATTGCCATTATTGCCAATTAATTTATTATCAAATTCATCTCCATAGGCATTAATATTCTGGTTACCTAATAATGTAACAGCCTCAAAATTATTTAATGCAAGATCAAAATTTTTAGCAATATAAATTGTATCGTAACCACCATTTTGATCATTTTCTTCATAAGTATCTTGTTCATCCACAATAAAGATATCATCACCTGACCCTCCTATCAGATGATCTGCTCCATCCCCACCATCTAAATAATTACCTAATTTTCCAGCAACAAGAGTATCATCACCATTACCGCCATAAACATCACCACTTTCTATAGATATATAATCATTGCCTTCACCCCCATATACTTCACCTTTTCCACCTAGAATAATATCATTTCCAGCGCCTGCTATTATATAATTCTTCCCTTGACCTATAGTTATTTGGTCATCACCATCACCACTTTCAACTTTATTATTTCCACTACCAACATCTATAGTGTCTGCTCCACTTCCTGAATAAATGGTATCATTCCCACTTTGAGTTAAAATAATATTTTTGCCATTTCCTGCATAAATTAAATTATTTAAATTTCCAAAACCATCAATTACATTATCGCTATCATCATAAATAGATTTCACATCGCCAATAGATGAAATAAAATCTGTTAGTTTAAATTCAGTAGCTAGATAATGACTATAAGTAGCATTAGTATGATAAACATCCTCACCATCGATTCTAATATTCATATTTTTATATAAACTTAAATCACTAGCTGCGTTTATATTTTTTAACCCAAAAACAAACAAATCATCCTTCATGAGAGTAAATGTTTTAGAATGATAATCATAAGTTGCTTGAAGTAACGGCCTATTATTCAATGTGTATTTATATTCTGTATGTCCATTATTTTGAGATATTAATTCAGCAGAACTGCTATTTGGTGAGCGAATAAAAACATTACCTACTAATGTAAAATAGATTTGTGAATCAACATTTACAACCCCAAGATAGTCTTCATCCTCAATCCAAGTTTTTGTACCTAAATTTAAATTGTATGAATCATAACCCAACCCACCAAATAAATTAAATTCTGATTGAGAGTATGAATAATTTACTTGGAATGAATCATTACCACTTCCACCATAAAGATAATTTAATAATTTTCCACCAGATAAATTATCATTACCATCACCACCATACATGATATTATTAAACTCAGCAGAGCCACCCAAGTAATTATCACCACCATCTCCTAGTTTTGTTATTGTTATTGACTCATTCAACTTATCTTTTGTTAGAGTCAAGTCATCAAACTGAATTTCCTTGATATTCCCTTTCAATATAAAATTAGAAATTGTAACTAATGAACTTTCATTATAATGAATATTTAAATCATCTTTCACCACTTCAATTATTACATCTTTTGAAGTTATTCCATTAAACTTTAATATACTATCATCCCCATCATAGATAGTATTCTGTTGACTAAATATATCAAACAAATAAATATCTTCCCCATTTCCTCCTTCTAAAATATTATTACCTTTTCCTCCACTTAAAATATCATTATCATCTCCACCGTATAATTTATCATCACCATCTCCACCGTAAAGCACGTCTCTACCAATATCTCCAAAAAGTTGATCATTGCCAGTGCCGCCCTCGATAATGTCATTTCCGTCGCCAGCTTCTAAATAGTCATCATCCTCCCCACCTTCTAAATGATCTTCACCAACACCACCGAAAAGTTGATCATTGCCAATGCCCCCTTTAATGATATCATTACCATTTCCACCTTTAATGATGTCATTTCCATCACCACCTTCAATAATGTCATTTCCATCACCACCTTCTAACTGATCATCACCTTCACCACCTTCTAACTGATCATCACCTTCACCACCAAAGAGTTGATCATTACCAGTGCCCCCACTAATAAAGTCATTGCCAGTATTCCCCTCTAACCTATCATCCCCTTCATCGCCAAAGAGCTGATCTGAACCACCAAGACCTTTGATAGTGTCATCGCCAATTCCACCATAAACAATATCTTCACTCTCAGAGCCTGTTGTTTGATCATTTCCTCCTAACAAGTGATATTCATTGGCCTGATATTGCCCATACGAAACAACATTATTTCTAATCTGTTGAATATCAACAATGTCACTTAAATCGGAATTTTCATAAATTAAATTATCATCTTTAATATAACTATTAGTGAAAATTAGATATAACCCTTGGATTCCATGCCAAGAGGTATTCAAAATTTTATAACTTAATCCTTCACGTTCTTTTAAATAGGTATCAAGATGAATAACATAATCATTCTGAATTGTATTATTTAAATTTGTATTTATATTATATTCATTACGATTAAAATGAAGATATTGATTATAACCACCCGTAACGTTGTTTCCATATTCATCTGTGACAATTCCCCCATCAATTGTTGGTTGAGTTTCACTATCATCAAAAAAAGTTAATTTAAACTGGGGTAAAACAGCATCAGGATCTTGACTTATTGTTGGACTAATAAGACTAACTGCATTATTATAATGATAGATATTTATATTTGAAAGATTAAAATTTCCTTCTAAATAAAAGTGGTTTTCTCCAGAACTATCTAAAATATTAATTTCCGAATCTCTTACTTGAATATGGTATGTATCATTTCCCTCGCCCCCAGCTAATTGATCATTCCCTTCATTACTTATAAAAGTATCATTGCCTTTTCCACCATAAATAATATCATCTCCCGCTCCTCCATCTAAAATATCATTACCATCAAAACCCAATAAAATATCTTTTCCACTTCCACCATAAAGTTGATCATTACCATCGGAAGTACGATCATCAGTTACATCACCTACAAGGTGATCATCTCCATCACCTCCATATAAAATATCCGAACCACCATCACCATGGATATTATCATTACCAGCATCTCCATAAAGCGTATCATCACCGTGATATTGTCCATCTAACTGAGTATTATCTCCTTCTATATAGTCGCTACCAACTCCCCCATAAATAATGTCAGAACCTCCATCCCCCCATAACAGATCATCTCCTAAACCACCGTAGATTTTATCATTACCATGATATTGAGAATCTAGAGCTGAATTATCCCCAGAAACCCTATCATTTCCCTTATCCCCATAGATTTCATCATCTCCACCATCTCCATTAATCTCATCATTACCATCATCCCCATGAATCTCATCATTTCCATGATATTGTCCATCTAAATCCGAATCATCTCCTGTAATTAAATCATCACCATCGCCTCCAAAAATGTAATCTGCGTTACCTTGCCCCAAAATCGTATCGTTACCATCTCCACCATATAAAGTATCTTCGCTATGGTATACACCATCTAATGAAACATAATCTCCTGAAATATGATCGTTTCCGCTTCCACCCTCAATTATATCTTTTCCACCATTCCCCCATATTTTGTCATCACCATTACCTCCAAATAATCTATCATCGCCATGATATTTCCCTTCTAATGTCAGGTGATCTCCCAAAATTTCATCATCGCCATCATCCCCATAAATTTCATCATTACCTAAGTTTCCTAAGATCTTATCGTTTCCTGCACCGCCATAAACTAAATCATCACCGAAACGATTATAATTTTCAGATTCAATTGGTGGAGCAAACTTACCTTCCAAATCTTTTAAATCGGCTTCGATAATATCGTCGCCTTCACCACCATATAGGGTATCTCGCTCAAGCCCACCAACAAGCTCATCATTTCCACTACCACCTATTAGTTCATCACTTCCATCCCCACTATATAGGGTATCGTTATTATCACCACCATATAGATAATCACTGCCATCCAATCCATAAATAGCATCATCTCCTTCTCCACCATATAGAAAGTCTTTATCAGATGAACCCAAAATAATGTCATTTCCTAGACCGCCATAAGCAATATCACTTCCTGCGTAACCATGACCATAATTTAAAGCTTCTATAAAGTTATAAAGATAGTATTTACCATATTGGCCTGTATAATAAATATCGAAAAAAGGAAGAATCTGCTCTGTAGATTTCCCTAAATTATTATATATATAATATGAAAATTTATTATTCTTATCTAAATCCAGTTCAAAATTAAAGTTTAAAATATTATATTCTTTATTTAACTCTGTGGCCCCACTATTTGCATTTCCAATTTGATTTAATAAGGGTTCTTTTACTGCATCCAATCTATTTGAGGTCATAATAATATCATTACCAGCACCTCCATAAACCTGATCTCTACCAATTCCAGAAAATATAATATTATTATCTTGTTCTGATGTAGTTACTCCAGCATAAATAACATCATCCCCTTGGCCTGTAGAAATTAAGTCATTACCATCACCGGCAATAATGACAGCATTTTCATTAGTAGAATGAATAAAGTCATTTCCTGCAAAACTTGCCACATAACGTTCACCAAAAATAATATTATTACCGTCTGTTCCAAAGGCATAAATCGAGGTATCAGATGGTGGAGTACTATTATTCTCTAAATCACCAAAATTGAGGCCTAACTCACCATTATTAAAGTATTTTACAGTAATACTTTTATTATCATTTTCTTTACTAATTACTATTTTTTGTGTTGTCGTTACACCATCGAAATCATCGACTAACGCTATCGTGTATTGTCCATCAGCACTTTTCCAAAGTTTATTATTAATTTTTTCACCAACAGATATAGCCACACCATCTATTTTTATTTGACCATTACCATCTAAATCATAGATGGTATCGTATCCATATTTTCCATCAAAAATATAAGTATCATCACCTTTCTCATCAACTAAAATATCATCTCCTTCTCCGCCATCTAAAATATCATCTCCTTCTCCGCCCTCTAAGTGATCATTATCCTTTCCACCGTATAAATGATCATTATCAAGTCCACCATAAAGTTGATCTCGATTACTACCACCATAAAGTTCATCATTTCCTGTCCCACCATAGAAACGATCTTTTGTACTATAAGATGAATGGTATAATCCAATGAAATTAGAATTTGTCTCTAAACCATATATTCTATCATTTCCCCCCAAGCCATAGACATAGGAGACATCTGTACCAGACTCAACTGATAATATATCGTTTTGATCAATCTTATCTTGATCACCAACAGCCCAATAGTTATCCTCACCAAAAAAATTATTTAAAAAATAATGCCCTACAGAACCAAAACCCCCTAAGGATAGTCTAGCCAGCCATTCTTCTGCATCATTCGAATAATCTGATACATCTTTAGTTTGCTCAATTTTTAATCGCGATTCTGGATGAATCAATAACTCAGAACGAGTAATTAAATTATCGTTTTTATCTAAATTAATTGTTCCATGGCTAGCCTCTGTAACCCAATCTACTAGTACCGAACTACTCAATAATCCAGCTGGAGCTTTGCCTTCAGTTTCTGTTATTTCCTTCCACTTTTGGTTAACAACATCAATACCAAAGTTTTCCATAATAATTTTCATGGGTGTTTCTAATGTCCAATAATTAATGTTTAAACCATTAGCATTAAAAACCTGCATATGAAATTCTCGTATTTTTGGAAAATCTATTTCTTCATTAACAAAACCTCCATTATTAATTGCCTTTTCCAGTAAAGCATTTAAATAACCATTAAGCATCCCAACTCGAATTTTTTCAACGGTTTCAGCGCTAATCGTTGTCCCCAAGCGATGAGCTGTCTCCTGCATAAAATCCAATGCTCCTGTACCTGTTATAGTATTCCCGGTTGATACACCAAATGCCCAACCAGCATAACCAAAGCCGATATTATTTAGTACATTATAAACACCAGGAACAGCATTAATACCTTGTGCTAGTATTAGGTCTTGATACTCTTTAATTTGCTTAGTTGTTAAATTTTGGATTGTACTCATATGATTTCCCCTGTTTAATCATTAATTCGATTTAAGATTTTTAATAAGGTTTCTGATTTTTGCTAATTAAATACTAAAACTTAAAATAGATATTAAAAGAAAATTAAAATTCATCTTATAATTAAAAGCTCTATTAATTAGCATAAAATCTATTTATTAAAAAATATCCCCAACTTTAGTTGGGATTTAATACATCAACAAAATATTATAAAAAAATTGATTTTACTTATAATTTTCCACTCTCGAGTAATTTATTTGGCCTTATTCTCTCTACTTCATTAAACAAACTAAATGTCTGATTCATATAATTTACAACACCAGATATTTGTTCAATATAATGCATAAGCTCAGGAGTTTTTTCTGCTTGAATTAACTTAACCGTTCGTGATGGATCAAAACCATCAAACTGGCAGTAAAATAAAGGGTCACCACGTTTTAATATTAAATCCTTTGATGTGTCGTGCCATTCAAACGCCCACATTAATGGTCTGGGCCAAATATGAATTGGGAAACGTCCACCAAAAATAGTTCCAGGTAAGGGATTTTTACGGTAATGTCCAAACGCATCGAGTTGCGTTAAATACACAACTTCATCAGCTATAAAACAGTAAGGTAATTTAAGTTGAAGAATCGGCACTTGGGGTGTACGCCATTCATTTTCATTTACCAACGTTAGCAACTCACGTAATTTATTGGCTCGAACAGGTGACTGGTCGCCTAATACATTAACTAAAGTCGGTTTTCCGTTTGCATCTCGGGTGAATCTTAAATGAAAATCAAAAGGACAATTCACCACGAAGTAGCGACTTTCAAGTTGTAATACTGCAGGACAACGACTCGCTGACTTCGCATGCTTGGTTTCAGATTTTGAACGCATTCGATAAGGTGGTTCATAAAGTAATGCAGACTTATCATCTACCAGAAACCAACCTACTTGGATTACGCCTTCCCCTATGATCTTGTATTGATCATCAATTGTAAAATTAAGAAACATTCAGAATTTATATTTTCATTTTCAATACATTATTTTAACACTTACTATACAAAACTGTCTGTATATTTTCACCACAAAAGAATAATAAATATCAAAAAAATTATGCTCTTATAGCTAGTATTTGTTCTGGTATCTTTTTTATTATTAAATCTTAAAAAACCAAAGAATCTGTATTACATTCAATTTACTGAAATTCACGAAAAGTCAGAAAACAATATGTTAAAAATTTTAGGACGCGATAACTCAATTAACGTTCGCAAAGTCTTATGGCTGTGTGAAGAATTAAATCTTGAATATGAAAGAGAAGATTGGGGTCGAGGCTTTCGTTCTGCTCAATCAGCTGAATATTTGCAATTAAACCCAAATGGTCAAATTCCTGTTGTTTTAGATGGCGATTTAGTCCTTTGGCAGTCCAACAGTATTATCCGTTATCTCGCCAATGCTTACGATAAAGAGCATAAACTTTACCCGACTCAAGCAAAAGAAAGATTCTTTGTTGACCAGTGGATTGATTGGCAAGCGATCGAGCTAAATAACAGCTGGACTTATACGATTATGTCTCTACTTAGACATTCTCCAGATCATCAAGATCCAAACTTATTACAACAAGGTATTGAGAACTGGAATCATCATATGCAGATTCTCGATCAACAACTTGCAAAAACTCAAGCCTATGTTGCAGGTACTGAGTTTACTCTAGCTGATATTCCAATTGGTCTGTCTGTACAACGTTGGAAGGCTACTCCTTTTGACCATCCAACGCTTAAACATGTCGATCAATATTTTGAACATTTAAATCAACGTGCGGGTTTCTTGAAATGGGGAAATAACGGCGAACCTTAATTTTAAATAAGCTTTAAACTGAGTGATGGCGCTTCACGATGCCATCACTTAAAAGTTGATAGACCTGTTTTAAATCATCCCGTTCTGCTTGGGCTAATAACCCCTGATGCATTGCCAAGATATTCTGGTCTCCCCTTACCGCAGGCCCAGTTTGCATTTGTTTCGGATCATTTTCAGTGGCTTTTTTTGCTGTTTCCACAATTAATGGATAAAGCAAGCTAAAGTCGACTTGTTCTGCATCCACAATCTGTTTAGCCATATCAAAACAGTAGTTACTAAAATTACAGGCAAACACAGCCGCTAAATGTAAAGTTAAACGTTGTTTTGAGGTGTATTGATATACCCTATTACTTAGGCTATTTGCTAAATCAGAGATTATTGCTAAATCATCTTTATTGGTCGCCTCTACAAATAATGGTGTGGCTTGCCAATCAACGTCTCTTTCAAGACTGAAAGTTTGCAAAGGGTAAAACACTCCAGCTTTTTTATGAATATTACTAATAACTTCAATATTGGTACTACCTGAAGTATGAACCATAAGCGTTTCGGGAAATAACTCGTGTGCCTGCGTTGCAAGTTCAGCAATAGCACTGTCTGAAACAGCTAGAATAATTAAATCACTTGGTTGAAACTCTTGAAGAGACTGACATGCTTTCGCTTGAATTTGCTCTGCAAACTTTTGGGTTTTCTCAAAATCACGTGCATAGACTTGTACGATGTTATGTCCCTTAGCCAAAAGTGCCTTTGCCAAATGAAAAGCAACACGGCCACTTCCTAACAAACTGATTTTCATGTCAACCCAACAATATTGATCTCTATAAAAAAAGCTTCTCAAAATGAGAAGCTTTTTTCAAATCAGAATTCAATAAAATCAGATTTTTTTATGAATCTATTGATTATTGAGCTACTGAAAACTCAATACGACGGTTTTTAAAGCGTCCTTCTTCAGTTGTGTTTTCTGCAACAGGGTTTTCTGAACCATGACCTTCAGCAACAAGTTTAGATGCATCTACTCCTTTAGAAACCAAGTAATCTACGACCGCTTGTGCACGGCGTTGAGAAAGGGCTTTATTGGCAGCAGCATTACCTGTTGAGTCAGTGTGGCCACCTACGTTTAATTTCACACTAGTCACTTTATTTAACAGTGTTGCAGCTTGGTCAAGAATGGCTTTGTTATCTGCAGGAATTTCACTTGAACCACTCGCAAAGTTAATAATTTGTAGGTTAAGCGCTTTAACCAAAGCATTTACATCTACATTGTTCGGGTCAATTGAGCCTAAAGCAGTTTGTGAAGCAGTTAAGCTATTACTTACAGATTGCTCAGCTGTTTGTGGTGCAGTTGAAACAACCTCAGTATGAGGAACGAGTGCTTTTACTTTTGCAGTTAAAGCTTCTAAAGCTGCAGCATCACCCGCTTTCAATGTGATTTTGTCGCCTACCCACTCTAAAGACGCATTTGGAACACCTTTTAATGCGCCGAGTACACCCGCTAATGCATCTTTATCGGTAAATGCAGCAGCATAAGTTTGGCTAGTATCGACGTTACAGTCTTTAGTCGCTGAAAGAACTTTTTTAACTTGGGTTTGCAAAGTTGCCAAGAAGCCCTGATCACCAATGCCTGCCTGACATTGACTCACAGCCCCTTTATCATCTGTATTTAAAGTTAAGGTAGCAGGTGCAGCAGCTGCGACCGCTACACCACTTGCAGGAGCAGTTTCAGGTACAGGTGTCGCCTCTTTATGATGGCAAGAGCGCCATAACCACGCAATTAATAACCCAAGGATAATAAGCGCAATAATTGGTAAGAAACCACGAGATTTACCAGTCGTTTCCGTTGCTGCTGCAAGTGGAGGTGCTGTTGATGAAGTTACTGATGATAAACCCGCACCAATACCTAATGGTGCCAAAAGCCCAACTGCCCACCCCGGCAAATATGAGCGAATCGTTTCAGCATGCTGACGTAAATAGTTCACAATGCTTTGTTGATCACTTCCAGCGATATCAGAAATCGTATTAAGACTAGGTTTGATTGCACTATTAAGTGTACTTTCAATCTCAGCAGATGGCGCAGTACCACTTAAATGAGTCAGTACAGTATTTTTAATTTGGTCATTATGAGAAAAAAGATCTGATAATGATGGAGCCACACTGTTTTTCAATTGTCCAATAAGATCAGGTTTAGCAGCTAATAATGAAAGTAAGATTGGATAAAATTTAGATAAAGCATTTGTTTTGTCGCCCAAGAATCCATCTTGGTTGTTTAATATTGTTGATGATACTTTTTCTTTAAGCAGTTCTATAGGGTTTATCGACATTGGTTATTCTCCCGAATCTTATAAGTCGTAACCAGCAACTTTTGATTATTCAAATACTTCTATTTGCTGATAGTTTTTTATTCTAATGCGCTCGAAATCTTTTGTTGTCTTTTAAATAATTTATATACAATTTTCCATCGAGTATTTACAAAATAGGCAGATCATTATGATCTGCCTGTTTATATTTTGAATAAGCTTTTAGCTGTTAGAAACTATATAGCAAAAGTCTGTAATACTTTACCAGTAAGGTTTTGACCTAGTAATGGCGTATTTTTCCCTTGCGATAAAATAGTGTCTTTGCTTAAGGTCCAGCTTAATTCAGGATCGACTAACACCCACCCTGCTTCAGCTTGCCAACGCGCAGTCATGTTTGCTACCTGTGCAGGAGCACTTGTTACTTTAGTAACCCACTCAAGCGGCTCAAACAAACCTTCGTTAATAAGCTGAATACCTAAAGCTACATAAGTATCAAATGCACTAATACCCGGTTGAGTTTCAGCAAATGGTGCCATTTTCGCTGAACTGCTTAAAGGTTCATGATGTGTACAAATTGCATCAATGACCCCTTGTTTTAAACCTTGGCGTAAAAGTTCTTTATCTTGCTCAGAACGTAATGGTGGACGAACATGTGCAAGTGAATTGAAGCCATCAGTTAATTGTTCTGTTAAATGCAACTGATGCATTGCTACATCGGCAGTGACAGGTAAACCTTTTGCTTTTGCTGCACGAATTAATTCAACCGACGCACCGCAAGACAACAAACCGAAGTGAGCTTTAACACCTGTTGCTTCAATCATAAGCAGGTATTTTGCAATCGCTACAGTTTCAGCAATTGCAGGAATCATCGGCAAACCTTGACGCGATGCGATAAAACCTTCATGAGCGCAGCCATCTTTAGCAAGTTGCGGTTCTTCAGCATAGAACACGACTGTTAAACCAAGACCAGCGGCATACTCTAATGTACGTACAACAACATCATCATTTTCAAAAGCAGCATTCGCATTTGATACAGCAGTACAACCACCCTTTTTAAGGCCTGCCATATTTGCTGGTTGCTTACCATTTAAGCCTTGAGTCTGAGCACCAATGATATGCATGTGAATACCACCATCAAGCCAAGCTTTTTCAACCAAGCCATGAATGAGGGCACCATTGTCTTGAACAATTGGCTTTGAGTCTGGTGGGGTAATGACATGCAAAATACCATTAGCACGTGCAGCCTTCCCTTCAGATTTAAGCGTACCATGCTGTTGCTGACCTGGTTCACGCAGACGTGCACACAAATCAACCATGGTTGGCATTAACCATTTGCCTTGACCATCAATGATTTGTTCAACCTGTTCAACTGGAGCGATCAACTTACCGTCTTGAATATATACAGTTTGTACGCTGTCTGTTTTTTGGATTGGGTCTAACACACGTACATTTTCAATTTTTACAATACTCATGTGATCCATCCTTACAACGCAATCGCTTCAATTAAACCTTGTTCTTGAAGTTGCCCTTGCATAGACAACGCCAGTACAGCCATACGAACTGCAATACCGTTAGTGACTTGTTTTAAAATCACAGACTGTTCACCATCGGCAATACTCGAATCAATTTCTACACCACGGTTCATTGGACCAGGATGCATAACAATACAGTCCGGTTTAGCTAAACTAAGGCGCTCTTTGTTTAAGCCATACATTCTGTAAAATTCAGATTGCGAAGATAACGCTGGTGAATCAATACGTTCATTTTGAATACGTAAAGCAATAATCACATCACAACCAGTAATGCCTTCGTCCATGTTATTAAACAAACGAACATGCTCACCATATTCTGAAAAACCAACAGGCAATAAAGTATTCGGAGCAATCACACGAATATCTTTACAGCCGAGAGTTTGAAGTGCAGCCACATCTGAACGCGCTACGCGAGAGTGTTTAATGTCACCAATAATGGCAACACTCAAGTCTTCAAATGGTTTTTTAGTTTCACGGCGAATCGTGAGCATATCAAGCATCGCTTGCGTTGGATGAGCATGACGCCCATCTCCAGCATTAATAATTGCGACTTTTGGACATACATCTTTAGCAATGAAATGTGCAGCACCCGAAGATGAATGGCGGACTACAAATATATCTGCAGCCATTGCTTCAAGGTTCCAAAGCGTATCTCGTAAAGTTTCACCTTTAGATGTGCTTGAACGTGCAATATCAATGTTCAATACATTGGCAGACAAACGCTTTGCTGCTGCTTCAAAAGTAGTACGGGTACGAGTCGAATTTTCAAAGAAGAGATTCATCACCGTCCGTCCTTCTAAAAGCGGGCGGTTGATTAAATTATTATTATCGTCTAAAAAGCTTTGCGCGGTATCTAAAATCTTAGTGAGGTTTTCTTTTGAAAGGCCCTCAATCGTTAAAAAATGTTTTAAATTTCCGTCTTGATTGAGCTGAACCTGGCTCGGTTGATGCAACGCTGCAATATGCATAATGGATTCCTATGGGTCGAATCGCGAAAACGTGCATAGTGTAGCTGAATTCCAGCTTTTTCGCAGAAGAACTTTACAGAATAAGACCCTAAATTGACCAGAAAATTTAGGGCCATGCCAAGATTACCTTAAAGCACCAATATAATGATGTGGAACTTGTGCCCGATAAATGTCTTCAGCCGTGATTTCTGTTTCTTCGCTCAACTGAACATTGCTAGTGATTTGTTTTTTAGGAAACTCTGGTATTGAGTCAGTCAATGAATTTAATCGCTCAACATATCGTTTTAATTCATCATCATCTGTTTCCAAGGCTAACGCCATTACATACTTTGCATAATCTTTATTTTGGACCACATACAATGCATCTATGACTCGCCCCGTGACCCTACGCATACGTACATATATTTGTGTGGACACTGAAAAAGCTTCCGCATTGGTTACAAAACCATTCCCCATCATATCTTTCATTTATATTCTCCTATGCTTTTTAAATCATAAAATTGGTTAAAAACCATTTATTAAATAAGTTTTACTCATAGAGATTTAGCAAAATACATACCAGTTTTTGTTTTTTAAGCTTTAAATATCAGTTTATTGGTTGCCAAGTGATAGGTTGCAATAATTTAAAAACCTTTACACATCAAAATAAGTTAAACTTTGCATCGTTAATATTTATATGTTTTGGTCAATCGAGTTTATGAATACATCTTTACGTTTAAACCACTATTGGATTACTTGTGCTGATGGTTTAGAAAGCCTCTTACAAGAAGAAATAGAACAGCTTGGCACCAAAGTGACAGAACGTAAAGCTGGACGTTTAATCATTGAAGGAACGCTTGAGCATGCTTATCGCATTTGTATGTGGTCACGTCTCGCTTCTCGTGTTTTACTTCCAATTCATACTTATGAACTTGAACACACTCATGATGCACGTGATGTAGCAGAAGAGCTTTACGAAGGTGCAATGAGCTTTGACTGGTCACTTATTTTTGCACCACAAAGTACCTTCGCTATTCGCTTACATGCAGAGCGTGAAATTAAAGTTAATACCCAATTTGCAACGCTTAGAGCAAAAGATGGTGTGGTTGACTCCTTTATGGAAGCTGTAGGCCGTCGTCCAAGTATTGATACAAAACAACCAGAAATTACGTTATATGTGCTTGCAGGTAAAACTGAACATACTTATTGCCTAGATTTATCTGGTGACTCATTACATAAACGCGGCTACCGTCGTTATATGACGGATGCACCGATTAAAGAAAACCTTGCTGCAGCAATTTTACAAAAAGCTAAGCTCAAAGAACGTAATCCAGAGCTTATCTTCGACCCAATGTGTGGTTCAGGTACTTTTATCATTGAAGCATTAATGATTTTAACTGATCGCGCACCTGGTCTTGTTCGCCGTTTTGGCTTTAATGGCTGGCATGGTCATGACCGTGAACTTTGGCTTTCGCTCAAAGCTGAAGCAGCAGAGCGTCATGAAAAAGCCCTTGAGCAGCCACTACCTAAGTTTTATGCGTTTGATGCGGACTGGGAAGCTGTAAAAGCAACACGCGAAAATATTATTGCGGCGGGCTTTGAAAAACTCCTAGGCCAAATCCAAATTGAAGAACGTACTTTAGCTGACTGGCCTGATTTTGCCGCTGAAAAGAAAACAGCTTTTATTGTGACCAACCCTCCATATGGCGAACGTTTAGGTGATAAAGCATCAAACCGCTCTCTTTATTTAGGTCTATCTGCACTTTTACAAAAACATTTCCCAAATCAATATGCAGCCATTATTGCAGCTCAAATTGAACAAGCAGATGTTTTAGCTTTTGAAGCGCCTGAAACTTTACGTTTAATGAATGGTAAGTTACCAATTTACATTCGTTTCGGTGCAATCAAACCAGAAAAAGTAACACAGCCATTCTTAGCAACTTGGCAAGCTCAACCAGTTGAAATAGAAGAAGCTCAAGACTTTGCGAACCGTTTGCAAAAAAATATGACTGCCTTAAAAAAATGGGCTACTAAAGAAAATATTTATTGCTTACGTTTATATGATGCCGACTTACCTGACTTTAATGTCGCTGTAGATTTATATGGCGATCGCTTACATGTTCAGGAATATGCGCCACCAAAAACTATCGATCCTGAAAAAGCAAAAAAACGTTTTAATTTAGCGCTTGCTGTAATTCGTGCTGTGACTGGTTTAAACCGCGATGCGATCTTTATTAAAACGCGTGCTCGTCAAACAGGTACCAATCAATATACGAAACAAAGTACAGCTTCAAAACGTTTTATCGTTCAAGAAGGTAAAGCTAAAATTTTAGTAAACCTGACTGACTATCTTGATACAGGTTTATTCCTTGACCACCGTCAAATGCGTCTACGTATTGCTCAAGAAGCTCGTGGTAAACACTTCCTGAACTTATATAGTTATACATCTACAGCCAGCTTACATGCGGCTTTAGGCGGTGCTGCAAGTACTACAAGTGTCGACTTATCGAACACGTACTTGAGCTGGTCTAAAGAAAACTTCGTTTTAAATGGTTTAACTGTAGATCATGCAGATGAACAACACATGTTCTTTGCAAGTGACTGTTTTGAGTGGCTAAAAGAAGGTCACGAACAATACGACCTTATCTTTATTGACCCACCTACTTTCTCTAACTCTAAAAAGTTCTACGGTACTTTCGACGTACAACGCGACCACGTTTCTCTTATTAAACGTGCAATGAACCGTTTAACAAGTGAAGGTACGCTTTACTTCTCAAATAACTACCGTGGCTTTGAGATGGATGAAGAAATTGAAGCGCTATACGACGTTGAAGAAATTACGTCTGAAACGATCGGACTTGATTTTAAACGTAATCAAAAAATCCACCGTGCATGGAAAATTCAGCATTTAGGATTGAACTAATATAAATTTGGTAGAAAGTTATCATTACTTTACGGTAATGATAACTTCGCCATGTACATTTTTCGGTTCAAACTCATAACGTGTAAAACGGTCCGCTCTATCTGGTAGCGCAACCATTTCTAATTTTTTCTTTTCTTTAATATCTATCACCTGATTTTGTTTTTGTTCTTGATAAGGTGATAACACACTCGATCGTAATGAGTTCCAGCGAACTTCTTGTAAATAATTATCTCCTAATTCTTTACGAGCTTGATGCTGTTCTGTTTCAGGTTTCTTGGCATCATCTTGAGCTTTAGCAATAATGACGGGTAAAGATGTAGTGACCGCTCCTGTTTGAGTTGAAAGCGCACTTTCCGTCATTGGTTGTGCTGCCCATGTATTTGATAACGATACAAATACACCACTCAAAATTCCCAGCATATACCCTTGTTTATTATTCATTAGCTACTTCCTAAAATTGTTATTGTTCGTTATATCGAATCAAACTAGCAACTTTTTAACCTTGTCGCAATGTTATAAAGAAACTTCCCGATAATTAGCATTGATCATTTTAAAACCGGAAACTCTTCACAGGCTTTTTGTGAATATTCAAGTTGTTTTATAGATTGTTATCTCAGACTTGAACCATTCTCCTAAATCACTTACTGTGATTTTATAATTTATTTGTATTTGATTTTATTTATAAATACACACCATGTGAGGTGAAATAATGCTTCAGCAGTGCTGCCAATTACTAGAGGATCTCCAACTTAAAGTCGCATTTATTGAAAGTGCTAGCTCGGGCTACTTAACCAGCCAGTTTTCGATTCATAAAAATAGTGGTGCTGATATTTTACTGGGCGGTTTGGTCAGTTATGACCCCAGCATTAAAATTAGTATTTTAAAAGTCGATCCAAAGTTAATCGATATGTACACGGCAGAATCACCACAGGTTACAGAAGAAATGTGTAAGCTGGGTCAAACCCTATTTGACCAAGCTGATATTATTGTAAGTTGTACAGGTTTACTCAAACATGGTGGTAGTGAAACTACTGAAAAACCTGTAGGTACCTTTTTTATCTGCATTTCTTACCAAGGGCGTATTTATCATTATCCTTATTTTTTATCAGGTCATGCCGAACAAAAACTTAAAACACTCACGCAAAAAGTAGCCAACTCAATTATTACGCTTGTATCTTCAAATCAGCCTAAAATTTAAATATAAAAAAAAGAGAATATGTTTCCATATTCTCTTTTCGGTTTTAGCAGAACAAGATTAGCTGAGTTTCATTTTATCGAAGACTAAATGACCATTTTCACCTTTCACTAAAATGGTATCACCTGCGACAAAATCACCCGACAAGATTTTTTGCGCTAATGTGTTTTCAATCTGTTGTTGAATTGCACGTTTTAATGGACGCGCACCATAAACAGGGTCGAAACCAGCATCAATCAATAAATCAAAAGCAGTGTCATCTACAGTTAAACTCATATCACGATCAACCAGACGTGAACGTAATCGATCCAACTGAATATCAGCAATGCCTCGAATCTGTGCTTTTTTGAGTGAATGGAAAATCACAAGTTCATCAATCCGGTTAATAAATTCCGGACGGAAATGCTGACTTACCGCATTCATTACAATGGTACGCACTTCATCGTCTGTTGCACCCTCACCTAGCTCACGTACATCTTGTGAACCTAAGTTCGAGGTCATCACAATCACAGTGTTCTTGAAGTCTACTACTCGACCTTGTGAGTCTGTTAAGCGACCGTCATCCAACACTTGTAGCAAGATATTGAATACATCTGGATGCGCTTTTTCAACCTCATCAAACAACACCACACTATATGGTTTACGGCGAACAGCTTCAGTTAAAACACCACCTTCTTCATAACCCACATATCCTGGAGGTGCACCAACCAAACGGCTAACCGAATGTTTTTCCATAAATTCACTCATGTCGATACGAATCATGGCATCATCACTGTCAAACAAGAAGTTCGCCAATGCTTTGGTCAACTCAGTTTTACCAACACCCGTTGGTCCCAAGAATAAGAATGATCCGCTAGGACGATTCGGGTCAGATAAACCTGCACGTGAACGACGAACTGCATTCGATACCGCAACAACAGCTTCATCTTGCCCAACAACACGGTCATGTAAAAACTCTTCCATATGAAGGAGTTTTTCACGCTCGCCTTGCATCATTTTAGCGACTGGAATACCCGTTGCAGCACTCACAACTTCAGCAATTTCATTTTCTGTCACTTTAGTACGAATGAGTTTTGGCTCTTCGTTTTCTTCAGCAACTTCGTCTTGCTCAAGTTGTTTTTGAAGCTCTGGAATTACACCATATTGCAAACGTGCTGCTTCAGCCAAATCACCTTCACGCTGAGCTTTTTCAAAAGCAATACGCGCTTTATCAAGTTCAACCTGAGCCTGTTTGGTACCTTCTACCAAAGTTTTTTCAGATTTCCACACTTCTTCCAGATCGTTGTATTCTTTCTGAACTTCAGCGATCTGTTTTTCAAGATGAGTAACTTCGGCTTTACTGCCTGCATCTTCATCTTTTTTCACCGCTTCCAATTGCATTTTTAGCTGAATTAAACGGCGATCAAGCTTATCAAGAGCTTCAGGCTTAGAGTCAATCTCCATTTTGATACGAGAAGCTGCTTCATCAATCAAATCAATTGCTTTGTCTGGTAATTGACGGTCTGTAATATAACGATGAGACATTTTCGCCGCAGCAATAATCGCTGAGTCTAAAATTTGCACACCATGGTGAGTAGCATATTTCTCTTTTAGACCACGTAAAATCGCAATGGTATCTTCTACACTTGGCTCATCAACCAGTACTTTTTGGAAACGACGCTCTAAAGCTGCATCTTTTTCAATGTATTGGCGGTATTCGTCTAAAGTAGTCGCACCCACACAGCGTAACTCACCTCGAGCCAATGCAGGTTTTAACATATTCCCTGCATCCATAGCGCCGTCGCCTTTACCTGCGCCTACAAGCGTATGTAGCTCATCAATAAACAGGATGATTTCGCCTTCGTGTTTTGCCAAATCTTTTAAAACAGCTTTTAAGCGTTCTTCAAACTCACCACGATACTTCGCACCAGCAAGTAATGAGCCTAAGTCAAGGGATAAAACACGTTTATTTTTTAAACCCTCTGGCACTTCGCCATTCACAATACGCTGTGCTAAACCTTCAACAATAGCGGTTTTACCGACACCTGGCTCACCAATGAGCACAGGGTTATTTTTTGTACGACGCGATAAAACCTGAATGGTACGGCGGATTTCGTCATCACGTCCAATTACCGGATCAAGTTTTCCAGATAAAGCCCGCTCAGTTAAATCAATCGTATATTTATTAAGTGAGTCACGTTGGTCTTCGTGATTATTACTCATGACTTTGTCACTACCTCGAATATGTTCAATTACTTTGCGTAAGCTGTCGGGAGTTACACCTACGGCACTTAAAATATTTTTTGTTTCGCCAGTTTCTGCCAAGCCCAATAAAACCCAGTCAGTTGACAAAAATTCATCACCCGCTTTTTGCGCATATCGATCTGCCAAGTTAAGCGCTTTAACTGCTTCTGGGTTTAAATTGACATCGCCTGTTGGATTAGCAATAGTCGGAGCATCTTTTATAGCTTGCTCAAGCTTTTGTTTAAGTTCAGGTAACCGTGCACCTGCTTGTTGCAACAAGCTAATATTTGAAGGCTCTTCTAATAAGGTACTCAAAATATGAATACCTGCAATAGCAGTATGGTCTTTACCCATCGCTAAAGATTGAGCATCTGAAAGGGCTTGCTGCAAGCGGTTTGTAAATTTTTCAAAACGCATTCTTGTTATTCCTCACAACAAATTTGTACTTGTCTAATAGATGGGAACACTTTTTCGGATTTCAAATAAATTTTTATATATTTTTCATAATGTTATAAAAATAACAATAAGTAAAACTCCATTATAATATGGGTTTATGAGTGATCTATTTCAAGTATATTTTGTATATTTTTTAAGAGAAAACAAAAACCTGATATTTCATCTGAATTTTTATCATAAATAGCAATTTTAAAGCCGTAATATATTTAATAGTTAGCATAGTTAAATTTAAAAATATTGAAGGCAGTCCCTCACTTGAGAGACTGCCTTATAAAAGGGCTAATCAATTATGCCATTGATGGAACGGACACTTAGCTTGCTCTGTTTTTTCTTTTGGAATATCTGGCGTCGAGATTGGACGACGCTGATGCTGTTCCTGAATGATAGGGAATACCGACGTAAAGAAGTTTGACCAACCACCGGTACGTACTCTTAATAAATTATATTGCTCAGGTGATGTTACCGCTTGAGTAAATGTTTCTGGGTTAGCGACCGTGATCGTTAAAATATTAGATGAACCACCTTGGCTGAATTGTCTCAATATCTTGATCAAATCTTTAACGCCAAAGTCTTCACGAATATTAAAGTCTGTAGGTGCACCATCGGCCATTAAATTTGTACCCGTACCGTCAAAACCTTTTAAAGCACGGCTAAATTCAGCCACTTGATGATCAACAACCAAATCTGCTGGACTTGGTGATGGACTTAAATCTGATGCTACTGTTGTACCTAAACGACGACCATCAGCGCTCGCCCCATTCCATGCCCCCATCTCCACATGATTTTCAAAAGTTCCCACACCGGGTTGAATCTGAATACCAAATGGATGCTCTTCTGAACCATAACGTTCAGCTAAACCTTTAAGACTTTGCGCAAATTGTGGCCATGGTTTTCTAAATGTTTCGACTGAAATTTCAGCAATCATTTGAACAATCTGATCGCCTAATTTATCGACTTCAGAGTTTCCTCGTCCATAACGCGGTTGTGCTAAAGCAATCTCTCGTAAACGCTTATAGCGATCAGCTTGTGCAGCAATACGAGCATGCCCAGCTAAATTACTAATAAAAGGCTCAGTCATTTTATAACCCCAGTCACAACACAAGCACTCTAAGAGCTCAGGTAATGTAGTTACCGCAGTTAATGGATCAAAAACCATTGCCTTAATGGCATATAGTGAATTAATGGTATTACTGAGCGAGATATAACACGGTCCATAAATATTATATTTAGCACCACCACTATAAAAATCCTGACCTTTAGCCAAACAATCATCCATCAAAACATTTAGAATTGGAGATGGACAAATATCTGTATTGGCACCATAACCCAGAATTTGCCCATTAAATGCCTTGCGATTGAGTAATTCAAAATGCTGTTTGTATAGATCTAATAGTTCTTCAAAACTATCAATCTGATCGGCAGGTTTCGTATTTAGTGAAACAGTTTGCCCAAACAGATAGCTTTGCCCAGCACTTGAAATTGTTCTCCCCTGATTTAATGCACATTCCAAAGGCTGTAATGTCGAGAAACCACCTAATGAAAACCAGTTTTCGCCAGGGAACTGAGGTTCATAACAACCATCACAGGCATAATTTTGGGCTGAACGGATATCGACTTTAGAATTCCAATTTGGCAAATTAGAGAACGCATCTCCCCCTACGCCATCTCCACTTTGATGAAGACTAGGAATGAGTTTTTCATCATTTAATAAAATTGGATGGGCACCGCCAGATAAAATTGCATGCGCAGCCACTTCTAAAATTTCTTCAGGAATATCTTTGCGAGTTCTTAAAGACAAACACGGTGCATTTAACGGTAAACGGCCTGACGCACGAATGAATAATTTTGTGACCTCATTATAAGCTGGTTTGGTTTTAGAAAAGTCTTCTTCACCATCAGCGACTGTACCACCAACTGTAATCTGTTGAATCCATTGGCCCAAAGATGCACCTTGAGGATAAGGTCCCGAACTACCACCCATTGCGAGATTACCAAAAGGTTGATGGTCTTCCATAAACATACGGTTCTGTTGTACTTTTTCGTCTAGCTTGATATAGAAGGCATCGATAATTTCCTGTGCTTCTTCAGGCGGAATCGCATCTTTGTCAAGGAAAGGTTGCAACAGCTGATCCATACGTCCAAATGCTGTTGGCTCACCATTTAAATGCAAACAACTATGCAATGTGAAAATAAATTGAACTGCTTCAAGAAATGTGTCCGGTTTATCTTTCGATAACTTTTCCATTCGATGACCAATCTCAATTAAATTATCTCTTTCGAACTCTTGTCCTTTTTGCATCTGGTCTGCGACTTTAAATGCGAGCTTTGAGTAATTTAAGAAATATTCAGAAATACCAACTAGTGCTAATCTCGAAGCTTCATAGAAGTCTTTTTTCTCTGGAGTCTGGGCATTGCTTGCATGTTTCGCAATTTCTTGTTGTAGACCAGCTAAACCTAAATCTAGTGCCTTTTTATAATTTGGAATAACATGCCCAACCCCCGATGCTTCACTTAAGTTACGCAAAAAGCCCTGAAGACGCTCTTCTTCAGACAAATACTTCATGACATAACGACCTTCACCCAAGGTCAGATTTGGCATAGCTCCCACAATAATTTCATCTGGCATAATGCGATAGGTATCTGATCCATAAATGACTTTACCTTCACATTCACGCCCAGTTGAATATGGAATCATTTCACCATTTTTTAATAAAATTTTCCGTCCGCGGAAACCATAGTTTTCTGATGAGAATAACTGCAAACTTAATCGGATAGCCCAACCTTTGCGCAGCATAATAGATAAACCCATAATATTTTCAGGCTTATCACTGATGTCGAACTCATCAATATAATAATCTACCCCTCGTTCAATTTCTTCTTGTTTACGGTTGAAGTACCAGTTGTCTTGCCATAAAGAAAATGTATTTTCAAGTAAACTTAAAATACGATTAGAAGGTGGTTTAAAAAATTCACTATGGGGATTTAACCCAGTTGCCATATTAAAAAGATAATTACTATGATTATAGTACATCAAACCATTATCTGAACTGTTCATATAATGGCGATCAAATCGATTCCAATCCATACCTGGGAAAAAATTCCAGTTATCTTTATCTAATCGACTAAAATCATTTAAATATTCTGGCGCATCATCTAATGCTAAATCTTTTAAACTTGGAATATAAAATATTCCTCCCAAGTCTGAATGAAGGCTATTGAATAGACGGTCATTCATAAAGCCTTCTATTGCACCAATCTGACTTGCCATAACTTCTTCTAAAATGGCAGCAGTTTTTGCAAAACCAGCAAAATAAATTCCTGCTTCATCGGCTTTAGTTACCGATTTTGGCACTCTAAAACTTGAATTTGATTCAGCACGGCCAAACGGTAAACCTAGACGCAGAATAGGCGTGGTATTTCCATTTTCATCTTGTACACGAGAAGCTTTAATGTGCGAACGGCTATCACGGTCTGGAATAATTGTGTCGTCAGTTTTACGCCCAATCAAATCTTCAATTTGATCTTCTGACATCATGTTGATTTGATCCCAATTAATTAAAAATCTTTGAGATAGAACGTATGAGCCACCAAAATGATCAATATCTTCTGCACCAATTAAAGTATGTTTTGCAAGTGAAATTGGATCAGATGGATTATTTAAATTTTCAGAAAAACGACACCCTAAAACCTTACCATTGCGACCTGTTTTAGATTGTGAAGCAGTAACTTGACTAAATATTTCTTTAATATCTGAAGCTAAAAAATGCTCAATATATGTCTGTAATACTGTACACGCATCGGCATCATCGCTTTTTACATGCAACCAAATGTCGCCATCCGAATTTTTAAAACTCCCATTAGAATCAGAGAAAACTTCTGAGACATTTGGATTTTTTTCTTCAGGATAATGTAATTGCATTCCCTTTGGTCGTGACAACTTATCTTTTTCACAAATTAGATCCCAATTATCAAAAGAAACACCAATTGCCAAAGTTGTATTTTTACTAGAAAGTGCTGGATTCTTATTGACCTCTTGACGCACAGCTATCATTAATTGTCGTATTCTTTCCCGCGTAATTTCTTTATTTAGCCAAACTGTACTAAAAATGGCATGGGGTGAAGGATAAACCAACCCACGTTGCATATATTTCCATATTTCAGTAAAACGATCTTCATAAGATATATTTAACATTATATTAGTTCCTTTAAAATTTTTATATAATAATTAAAATTATGATTATAAATTTAATTACAGAAGCATTATTCATAATAAAATTTAAAATAACAAGAAATTTAAAATCAAACAAAAACAGTAAGAATTAATAAAAACCCCAATATAAATTTAAGTTTAGATAATTTAAAATATAAAAAAGAAAAATACAAACAAAATAAATATAATCACATAAAATAAGCCATCAATTATTAATATAAAATAATAAATAAAATTAAAATAAAATCATTAAAAAAAATTAAAACAACTTTTAAGTAAAGCTTACTGATATAATTTATAGTATTCTTTTAGAAAATTATTGTCGCTATGTTGATAAAAAAACTTATTTCTACTTTGCTTTTTACATCAATACCTTTTTACTGTTTTGCCGAGCTTCCTCAAGACTCAAGAAGACCCGGTGGAATTGCAGTCATTCCATTAACTGCCGATATTACTCAGGTTACTTTTCAACAGAAACCGGTTTTAGTTAGTCAGGAAGGCCATCAACGTTATGCTGTAGTTGGTATTCCGTTATCTACCCCACTTGGCAGTGTTCAGCTCAATACCAATAAAGCTCCTATTCCAATAGAAGTTAAGTCTTATCCTTATGCTGAGCAACGAATTAAAGTCACGAATCAAGACTACGTAAACCCCAACCAAAGTCAATTAGATCGTTATGCTCAAGAAGCGAAAGAACAAAATGATATTTATAGTTCTTTTACATCAAGTTCATGGCAAAGTTTACCCAAATTTATACGCCCAACTTCAGGAAAATTTACCAACTCGTTTGGAAGAAAACGTTTCTTTAATGGGGAAGAACGTGCGCCTCACTCAGGTCTAGATATCCCAGCGCCTGTAGGTCAAAAAGTAATTGCTCCAGCAGACGGCGTAGTCGTTCAAACAGGAAATTATTTCTTTAATGGACAAACTGTATTAATTGATCACGGTCAAGGCTTAATTAGCATGTTTTGCCATTTAAGCGCGATAAAAGTAGAAAAGGGACAACATATCCGCCAAGGAGAAACTTTAGGTTTAGTGGGCAAAACAGGCCGTGTAACGGGCCCTCATTTACATTGGGGTATGAGTCTTAACAATGCTCGGGTAGATCCTCAGCTTTTTTTAAACCGAGCTCAATAATTTAACGGTTTACGAAAGTACTTTGGTGCCTCTGCATAGCCTTCTCTTAGGTAAAACTGATGTGCCAAAGGTCTTTGCATTCCAGAATGCAGTTCCATGCGGTCACAGCCACGTTGCCTTGCTAACCGCTCTGCTTCTTGCACAAGCAAATGCCCCACACCTTTGCTGCGCATATTCTCATCAACGCATAGATAGCATATTTTGGCAAAGTCCCCTTTTAAAGCAATTTGTGGAATAAAATAAAGCGATAAAACTCCATATACATGCGAATCATCGGCTGCGACCAAAGTAATTGCATTCGGGTCTTTACTTAATCTTTGAAATTGTTCCTCAACTACTTTTAAAGGCTGCGAATATCCCATTTGTTTCAGTAAGTGGCATATAGTCTCAGTATCTTCCCATTGAGCTAAACGGATATTCACCCCATTTCTCCTTTTATTTTTAATTATTCTTATCATAAAAAAAGCCAACATGACTGTTAGCTTTTCTTTTTTCAGGCATTCACATGAAATTATGCAGCTTCAATAATCTCAAAATCGTGAGTAATTTCTACGCCACCATCAGAAAGCATTTTACTCGCTGAACAATATTTTTCAGCTGATAGCTCTACTGCTTTTGCAACCTGTTTTTCTTTTACAGCTTTACCTGTTACTACAAAGTGCAAATGAATTTTGGTGAAAACGGCTGGAATCGCATCTGCTCGCTCAGCTTTAAGCTGACATACGACATTCGTCACATCTTGACGAGATTTCTTTAAAATAGTCACAATATCAAACGAAGCACACCCACCAAGTCCCATTAATATCAACTCCATAGGACGTGGTCCACGGTTTTCACCACCATACTCAGGTGAGCCATCCATCACTACACTATGACCGCTCTCTGATTTCGCTTCAAAAGCAACATTCTCTAGCCAATGTACACTTGTTTGCATTGCAACTACCCAAAAAAAATTATAAATTTAAGCAGGGTCTGTTGACATTTCATCTATGGATTGCGTAATAGCTAAAAATTAATCCAAATAAAAACGCAAAACACAGACAAGGGCAATCCTTTGTCCAGTTTTGTAATAAAGTTTGTTAAATTTCAGCCAAAATCTGAGGTGCGATTCAAGCATCTGAGGTGCAGCGCAAGACCAGATTTTTTGTGCGTTTCGTTGTTTAGCTCTATTTATTTAGTATGACTAAATTCCATAGTTCTTGCTTCGTAACGTCTAGAAAAATCGTCTTATGTCGCAACCATCTGTGAAATGTCAACAGGCCCTTGTTTTGTACACTAACATAAAATGAGTTGATAAGGAATTTCATCTCTTCTGTGTAATAGCTCATCTCGAGCTTGTGTGAATTGTTTACCCTATTCGGAACATATCAAGCATGACTTCAAATTTTTCACAACTCAGCACAGATGCTTTATCTCCGGGGCAACTACCTGAATCCGTTAAAGCATTGTTAAAGCGTGCTCACATCAACAGATATCCAAAACGAACCACAATTGTTGATGCCGGAACAGAGTCAAAATCTTTATACTTAATTTTAAAAGGCTCAGTTTCAATTATTTTACGTGAAGATGATGAGCGTGAAATTGTTGTGGCATATTTGAATCCTGGTGACTTCTTTGGGGAAATGGGGCTTTTCGAACCGAACCCTCAACGTACAGCTGAAGTTCGTACCCGTGATGTCTGTGAAATTGCAGAAATTTCATATGACAACTTCCACGAACTAAGCAAACAGTATCCAGATCTCAGCTATGCCGTTTTCGCGCAACTTGTTCGTCGTTTAAAAAATACAACTCGTAAAATGACTGACCTTGCATTCATTGATGTGTCTGGTCGTATTGCACGTTGCTTAATCGACTTATCTTCGCAACCAGAAGCAATGATCTTGCCGAATGGTCGTCAAATTCGTATTACTCGTCAAGAAATCGGACGTATTGTCGGGTGTTCACGAGAAATGGTTGGCCGTGTATTAAAGACCTTAGAAGATCAAGGTATGATCCAAACAGATGGTAAGGCTATTCTTATTTTTGATACTTCACTAGAAGAAACCCCAGTCACTGATGAAGACTATGATGACGAAGAATAATTACTCGTAATTATTTAATAAAGAGCAAACTTCGGTTTGCTTTTTTTATATGCAACAATGAGTTAATACACAAAGCTTACAAACTATTCTGTTTTTATGATTTAAGTTGAATACATATTTTCCGTTAGGCTAACTTAAAATTTCTCAAGGATTTCGCAGTATGCAATTTAAACCACTTGGTCACACTGGCATTAACCTTCCAGAAATTTGCTTAGGTACCATGACATTTGGTGAGCAAAATACTCAACAAGAAGCATTCGAACAGCTCAATTACGCTTTAGAACACGGTTTATATTTCTGGGATACAGCAGAGATGTATTCCGTACCTCCTAAACCGGAAACATACGGGGCGACTGAAACCATTTTAGGCAATTGGTTTGCACAGCATGGTCAGCGCGACAAAGTATTCCTTGCTTCAAAAATTGCAGGTCCTGGCTTTGGTGGAACCCATATTCGAGAAGGCCATACCAAGTTCAATAGTAGCCATATCTCACAAGCGATTGATGGTTCACTTAAACGTCTCCAAACAGACTATATCGATCTTTATCAACTGCACTGGCCAGAACGTCATACTAACTTCTTTGGAACGCTCGCTTATGGCAACCAACAAGCACACAATGATTATGACACTACGCCCTTAGAAGAAACTTTACTTGCCCTTCAAAAAGAGATTAATCGAGGTCGTATTCGTTATATTGGTTTATCAAACGAGACCCCTTGGGGCACCATGAAGTTTCTACAACTCGCTGAAAACTTAGGCGTGAGTAAGTTTGTAAGTGTGCAAAATCCATATAGTCTGCTTAATCGTACCTATGAAATAGGCATGTCTGAGATTGCCAAATATGAAGGAGTAGGTTTACTTGCGTACTCTCCTCTTGCTTTTGGTTATTTAACTGGCAAGTTCAGAAATGGAGCACGACCTGCAAATGCTCGCGTTACTCTATTTCCGCGCTTTAGCCGCTACAGTAATCCACAAAGTGAATGGGCAACTGAACAATATGCACAGCTCGCTGAAAAGCATGGTTTAAGTCTGACTCAATTGGCTCTGGCTTTTATTAAGCAGCAGTTCTTTGTAACAAGCACAATTATTGGTGCGACCAATTTAGATCAGCTGAAAGAAAATATTCAGGCTTTTGAAATCGAGCTTTCACCAGAAATTTTACAAGGCATTGAAGCCATTCATATACAACAGCCAAACCCTGCCCCTTAAAAACAAAAAACGGATGCTTGAGCATCCGTTTTTACATTCATTTTAAAGTTTTAAAACTTATCTACGGCCATTATAAATAGCTAATGCTGCAGGTAAGTTTTTACGCATGTCATTAATACGTTGAGCGTTAGATGGGTGAGTAGACAAGAAAGATGAACCACCAGCACCTTCAAGTTTGTTCATTTTTTCCCAGAGAGTAATAGCAGCATTTGGGTTATAACCCGCACGTGCCATTAGCATTAAGCCACCTTGGTCAGCACGGCTCTCTAAACTACGTGAATATGGTAAGCCCACCCCTACTTGTGAACCTAATTGTGCAGCAGCCGCTCCTAATTGGTTAACGTTACCGCCACCTGCATAGCTTAAGCCAATATTTAATGCCAAATCAGTTAAAGCCTGGGCACCAATTTTACTTTTAGCATGCTCTTCTAAGGCGTGTGTCATCTCGTGGCCCATAACAGCTGCAATTTCAGCATCCGTTAGGTTTAGCTTATTTACAATACCTGTGTAGAACACGACCTTGCCACCTGGTGCAACGTACGCGTTCACAGTATCTGATTTCAGTACAGCTAACTGCCAGCTAAATGGCTGCCCTGTTTGATTTACTTGGTCAGCATAAGGTTTTAAACGGTTGAATACAGAATTAATACGGCTATAGGTACTTGAACTTGTATCTAAAGTCCCTTTAGCCCGTGCTTCCTGCACCATTTTAGTAAAACCTTGTGCAGATTGAGCATTTAAAGTTGCTGTATCTGCACCTGCCATGTCCGCCATTGTTGCGCAACCTGAAATTGTTACGACACCAGCAGCACATAAGCTTAAAAAAAGTTTTTTATTCATTAACATGGTTCACCTAAATCGTTAAAAAAACTGTTTATTCTTTTGCACTTATTATAAGAAATAGCACACAAGCTTTGAATCTCTCATTTCTTCACGATCATAGTATTTATGTAACGATCAAGCAGATAAAGTCATCAAATAAATCCAGAACAGTAAACATATTATATTTAAGACAAGATAGACATGGCTTAAAGGCTTAACTTTCTCTTCAAGAGAGGGGCTTGTTCTTTTCCATAATAGATAACTGTTTTGTATAAGAACAACCGGAATCAAGATACAAGCTATCAGAACAGAAAGGCTCATGAATGCTGTCATAAAGAAGTCAGGATTATAATTTTGACCATAAATGACTAACATAGCCAACGTTGGCGAACCACCGATCGCAAATAAAAAAGAATAAAAAATAGTTTTTGAAATAGTGGGTTGTAATTTCATTTTTAGTTCATCATCCATGACATAACTTTTATTTCTGTTTTAATCTGAATTAGACAAAACCGAAACTGCACTTTAGTCGGATATAAAAAAAGCCCCCTTTTCAGGAGGCTTTTATCATCTTTGCAAATTAAGCAGAGAATGGATGACGTAAAACAATTGTTTCTGCACGGTCTGGACCAGTTGAAACGATATCAATCGGACATTCGATTAATTGTTCAATACGCTTCACATAAGCCAAAGCATTTGCAGGTAATTGGTCAATGCTAGTCAAACCAACAGTTGACTCGCTCCAACCTGGCATAGTTTCATAAATTGGTTTCAAGCATTCAAAAGAAACCGCATCAGAAGAACCTACGCAACCTGAATCAGTATTTTCATAACCTACACAGATTTTTACTTCTTCTAAACCGTCTAGAACGTCAAGTTTAGTCAAGCAAATACCTGAAAGTGAGTTAACGTCTACAGAACGACGTAAGATTTCGGCATCAAACCAACCACAACGACGTTGACGACCAGTAGAAGCACCAAATTCGTGACCTACAGTACCCAAGTGTTTACCAATTGGGTCACCAGAATCACTTGCTGCATCGTAAACTAATTCAGTTGGGAACGGACCAGCACCTACACGTGTTGTATAAGCTTTAGTAATACCTAATACATAGTCAAGATGTAAAGGACCCATACCAGAACCAGAGCTTACGCCACCAGCAGTTGTATTTGAGCTAGTCACATACGGATAAGTACCGTGGTCGATGTCTAAAAGTGAGCCTTGAGCGCCTTCAAACATTACAGGCTTACCTTCTTTGCGGTAGTCATGTAACACTTTAGTCACGTCAATCACTAATGGAGCAAGCACTTCGCGCCATTCGTTGCAAAGAGCCAATACATCTTCAAATTTAACTGCTTCTACGCCGTAGAACTGAGTTAATTGGAAGTTATGTAACTCAAGCATTTCTTGGAGTTTTTCTTCTAACGCTGCACCACCACGAACAAGGTCAGCAACACGCACTGCACGGCGAGCTACTTTGTCTTCGTACGCAGGGCCAATACCACGACCTGTAGTACCGATTTTAGCGTTACCACGTTTCTTCTCACGAGCCTGATCAAGAGCAATGTGGTTAGGCAAAATAAGTGGACAGTTTGGAGAAATGCGTAGACGTTCTTTAACTGGAACACCTTCAGCTTCCAAAATTCCCATTTCTTCAATTAATGCTGCTGGTGAAAGCACCACGCCATTACCAATTAAGCACAATACGTTTTCACGTAAAATGCCTGATGGAATGAGGTGCAATACAGTCTTTTTACCACCTACGACAAGAGTATGACCTGCGTTATGTCCGCCTTGATAACGTACTACCGCAGCCGCTTGATCTGTGAGCAGGTCGACGATTTTACCTTTACCTTCGTCGCCCCATTGGGTACCAAGTACCACAACATTTTTGCCCATAATAGCCTCATTACATCATGCTGTTAAAATTGGAAACCATCAGTAAAAAACTTACCGCTGGCGTTTAAATTTTTTCAATATTCCATTGACCGTTTTGCGATACAAGCTGATGTGTCGCATAAGGAATAGAACCTAAATTATCATTACCTAACAATTGAACTACACGTAAACCTTGTGAACGTGCATTTGCAATTGCTTTAAGCAAATCTGCATCAGTACCTTTGGGTGCCACCACAGTTTCAATTTCAGCAAACTGATTTGCCCCTAAGGCATATAAATCACAACTGAAACCAGTAGCAGGACGTGCACGACCAAAGTGTTCACCAATACCATCATAACGGCCACCTTGCGCTAAAGGTGCAGCACGGTTCGGTGCATAAACTGCATACATCAAACCAGTGTGATAGTGGTAACTGCGAAGTTCGACAACGTCAATTCCAACATTAAGTGCTGGCCAACGGTTTTTAATTTGTTCAAGTGTAGTTTTGAGTGCATTTAATGCAGCATCAAATTCAACATCTTTTAAAATATCTGTACTTAAATGAGTTTGTAATGCTTCTAAATCACTTGCATAGCGACCAAGTGCATAGAAGTCTGAACCCATATTTAAATTTTGAGTAAATTCAGCCAACTCAGGTAATGCTTTTCTTTGATAAAGATCAGATAACTCATGCTCTTCATTTTTAGAAAGTCCGGCATATTTTACCAAGCTGCGAAATAGCCCTACATGTCCTAAGTCTAAATGTGCGCCTTGCAATGTATAGGCATTTTCAATGAGCCCAAGCATTACATCGACCATTTCAACATCAGCTTCAATACTATCGTGGCCATATAGCTCTGCACCTAACTGTAAAGGTGCGCGAGTCGCATTGAAATTTTGTGGTTTTGTATGTAATACAGTCCCTGCATAACAGTAACGTGCAACCCCTTCAACAGGTCTTACATGTGCATCAATACGTGCAACTTGAGGTGTCATATCAGCACGGATACCGAGTAAACGGCCTGAAAGCTGGTCAATCACCTTAAAAGTTACTAAATCCAGGTCTTGATTTGATTCTGATAATGAAGACAACGATTCGATGTATTCGATAAATGGTGTATATACCAGTTGATAACCTCTTACTGAGAGGAAATCTATAGCTTCACGGCGAAGTTTTTCAATGACTTGCGCCTGTTCCGGCAATACATCTGCTACCCCGTCAGGCAGCAACCATGTCTCTGAAATGGTCATATTTCAAGCCTAAAATCTGATCAACGTGGAACGACCCCACATAAAAAAATCGGGAACACACCCGATTTCTCTTAGTGTAGCATGATACTTTGTGCCATGCACCTGACAATTTGCATAAATCTTTCTGAATAAACTCTAAAGTCAAAAAGAAGATAATAAGAATAAACAATAGTATTCAATGCCTTACCCTTATTCAATTTAGTTACGCACTAAAGTTCTTCGACTAAAGAAAGGGCTAATATCTGAACTATCACCTTGTTTCCAACTAACCAACCTTAATGGTTAAATAGCTTTCTTAAGTTATTTTAAATTTAGAAAGAATCACACAAATCTAATAATCGATTTGCATAGCCCCATTCATTATCGTACCAAGCAAATACTTTAGCTTGATGTCCCACAACCATGGTTTGAGTTAAATCAACAATAAGTGAATAAGGTGAATGATTAAAATCGCTTGAAACTAGTGGCTCATCAGTCACTGCCATAATTTCCGCATAATCTGTTTGAGAAGCTTTGATTAGCAATTCATTAATATGATGAACAGTAATTGGAGATTGTGCGATAAAAGTTAAATCAATTGCAGCCACATTAATGGTAGGTACTCGAATTGAGTAACCATCAATACGGTCTTCCATTTTCGGCATTACACGCTTTAATGCACCGAGTGCACTAGACGTAGTCGGAATAATATTTTGCCCAGAAGCTCTAGCACGACGTAAATCACGATGCGCATGATCAAGCACAGACTGATCTGCTGTTACTGCATGAATTTCGGTCATGAGCGCAGTTTCAATACCAAATGCATCATCAATAATTTTTACCAATGGCACCAAAGCCTGTGTCGTACATGACACACTAGATATGATTTGATCAGTCGCTTTTACATCGGCATGGTTAACACCATAGACAATTGCAGCATCGACATGGTCAAAAGGTGCAGCCCCAATAATGACCCGCTTCGCCCCTGCTTCTAAATGACGTGTTGCATCAGCATGTGAACGGAACAAGCCTGTACATTCGAGTACAACATCAATTTGCAAACTTGCCCACGGTAAAAGTTCTGGTTGTTTTTGCTGAAGAACTTCAACTTTCAAATTTCTTTGGTTAGATTGAATATTTAAATAAATCTTTTCATTTTCAATAGCTATGTCAACTTTGCCATGAAAACGACCATGGGTTGAATCATATTTAAATAAATGCACCAATGTCTGTACATCTGCTATATCGTTAATCGCCACGATTTCAAAATGAAATTGTTTCGGGCTCTCAAACCAGGCACGTAAAACATTACGTCCAATCCGGCCAAACCCATTAATGGCGATACGTTGCATGACCTATCCTTATCTACAAAACCAGAAACGAAAGAAGGCATATAGTAAAACACGTCAAGGCTAATTGAATATAGATTTTTAGCCAAATCACAGTTTTGTAAGATATTCCCTCTAAAATCGTTGGTTCGGTGGGGTTTTTCCGTTACAATTTAGCGTTTTTTAAAAATAAGCCCCGTATCACATGCGAGATTTGTGAACAAACAAACTTGTGGTGATGCTTTTAGCCAAATTCGAAAATATGGAGTGACTTGGTTGTGAGTACTCGTTTAATGACATCTGCTGAAATTCGTGAAGCATTTTTGCGCTACTTTGAAACGCAAGGGCATACACGTGTCGCGTCGAGTTCTCTTGTTCCTGCCAACGACCCAACTTTATTATTTACAAATGCTGGGATGAACCAGTTTAAAGACTGTTTTTTAGGTCTTGAGAAACGTGATTATGTACGTGCAACGACATCACAAAAATGTGTACGTGCAGGCGGTAAACATAACGACTTAGATAACGTCGGCTATACAGCTCGTCACCATACATTCTTTGAAATGTTAGGTAACTTCTCATTTGGTGACTATTTCAAACGTGACGCGCTTAAATTTGCTTGGGAATTTTTAACCAGCGAACAATGGCTTGCTTTACCAAAAGATCGCCTATATGTAACGGTTTATCATACCGATGACGAAGCGTATGACATCTGGAATAAAGAAATTGGTTTAGCACCAGAACGTATTATCCGTATTGGTGATAACAAAGGCGAAAAATACGCTTCAGATAACTTCTGGGCAATGGGTGATACTGGTCCATGTGGTCCATGTTCTGAAATTTTCTTTGACCACGGTGACCACATTTGGGGTGGCTTACCTGGTTCTCCTGAAGAAGATGGCGACCGTTTCATTGAAATCTGGAACAACGTTTTCATGCAGTTTAACCGTACTGCTGATGGCGTACTTCACCCTCTTCCAGCTCCATCTGTAGATACAGGTATGGGCTTAGAGCGTATTTCTGCTGTATTGCAGCATGTTAATTCAAACTATGACATTGACCTGTTCCAACACTTATTAAAAGCTGCTGCAAACATTATTGGTATTGAAGACGAAGGTCAGCCTTCTTTACGTGTTGTTGCAGACCATGCACGTTCTTGCTGTTTCTTAATTGCTGATGGTGTAAATCCAAGCAATGAAGGCCGTGGCTATGTACTTCGCCGTATTATTCGTCGTGCTGTGCGTCATGGTAATAAACTTGGCGCAACTGGTACGTTCTTCTACAAAATGTTGCAACCTTTAATCGAAGTTATGGGTGATGCATACCCAGAACTTGCAGCGCGCAAAGATGTTATTGAAGCAACTTTAATTCGTGAAGAAGAACAGTTTGCTAAAACACTTGAGCAAGGTTTAAAACTACTTGAAGGTGAACTTGCTCAGTTAAAAGACAAAACTATTCCTGGTGCGACTGTATTTAAACTTTACGACACTTATGGCTTCCCAACAGACTTAACTGCTGATATTGCACGTGAACGTGGCTTTATTATTGATGAAGCTGGCTTTGAAGTTGAAATGGCTGCACAACGTCAACGTGCGCGTGACGCTGGTAAGTTTGCAGTTGACTATAACAACATTGTAAAAGTCGAAGGTGAAACTCAGTTCGACGGTTATATCAACACAACTGGTCAAGGCGAAATTGTAGCGATCTATAAAGATGGCGTACAAGTTGATGAAGTTTCTGAAGGTGACGAAGCGCTTATCGTTCTAAACCAAACTCCTTTCTATGCTGAAAGTGGTGGTCAGATTGGTGATACGGGTATCTTCAAAAACGAAACTGGTATTTTTGAAGTTCAAGACACCAAAAAGTCTGGCGGTGCCTTTGTTCATCAAGGTATTGTGACCGTTGGTAACCTCAAAGCAAATCAAAATGTAGAAGCGATTGTTAAAGCAGACATTCGTGAAGCTACTGCGCGCAACCACTCAGCCACTCACTTGTTACATGCTGCCCTTCGTCAAATCTTAGGTTCACATGTACAACAAAAAGGTTCTTTAGTTGCAAGCGACATCTTACGTTTTGACTTTGCAAATGACCAACCTGTTTCATTTGAACAATTACAACAAGTTGAACGTCTCGTAAATGCTGAAGTTATTGCCAATACTCCAGTGACGACTGAACTTCTCGACATTGAAGCTGCGAAAGCAAAAGGCGCAATGATGTTGTTCGGTGAAAAATACGGCGATGAAGTTCGTGTACTCTCTATGGGTTCAGTCATTGATGAGAAAAACTTCTCAATCGAACTTTGTGGTGGTATTCACGTAAAACGTACCGGTGATATTGGTTTATTCAAAATCACTTCTGAAGGTGGTGTAGCTGCTGGTGTACGTCGTATTGAAGCAGTAACTGGTACTAAAGCGTTAGAAGTGGTACAAAAAGCTGATAATGATATTCAGCACATTAATAGCTTACTCAAAGCACAGAAAGACCAAACAGTTGAGCGTGTACAAGCCAATGTAGAATTGGTTTCTGCACTACAAAAGCAGATTGAACAGCTCAACCAGAAATTGGCAAACTTCCAAGCGGCTGACTTGATTGACCAAGTACAAACCATCGCTGGTCGTCAAACGCTTATTACCACTGTTCAAGGTGTTGATGCCAAAGCGCTTCGCAACTTACATGACAGTGTGAAATCAAAATTAGAGAATGCAGTGATTGTGTTAGCAGGTGTAGAGGGTGACAAAGTCAGCCTGCTTGCATCAGTCGCGTCGCAATACACTGCAAATCTAAAAGCAGGTGACATCATCAAACATCTAGCAACTGAGTTAGGTGGTAAAGGTGGTGGTAAACCTGACTTAGCACAAGGTGGCGCGCCACTTAACGAGAAGTTTGGACAAGTTATTGCAGCATTGCCTGCTTGGCTTGAACAAAAATAAGACTTCACTTTTTGTGTAACTGACCCTGAAAAGCCTCTCAGGGTCATGGCTTATATGGAACAACTATGGCATTAATCGTTCAAAAATATGGCGGTACTTCTATGGGTACCCCCGAGCGCATTTTAAATGTTGCTCGTCGTGTGAAGCGTTGGCATGATCACGGTCACAAGGTTGTTGTGGTCGTATCTGCAATGAGTGGTGAAACAAACCGCTTACTTGCCCTCGCTAAAGCCATTACCGAAACACCTGACCCACGCGAGTTAGACCAAATGGTTTCAACCGGTGAACAGGTGACGATTTCCATGTTAGCTATGGCACTTAATTCGATTGGTGTGGAAGCTAAATCCTATACCGGACGTCAAGTCGGTATTAAAACTGACAGTGCATTTACCAAGGCGCGTATTGAGTCGATTGACACAGATGTCATGACCAATGACCTAGATGCAGGCCGTGTTATTGTGGTTGCAGGCTTCCAAGGCTTTGATGCCAATGGAAACACAACAACTCTAGGACGTGGTGGTTCAGATACTTCTGGTGTTGCCATTGCTGCTGCGCTGAAAGCAGATGAATGCCAAATCTATACTGACGTTGATGGTGTTTACACTACAGACCCTCGTGTTGCTCCTAAAGCGAAGAAAATTGATCGTATTTCTTTTGAAGAAATGCTAGAAATGGCATCATTAGGTTCAAAAGTTTTACAAATTCGCTCAGTAGAATTTGCCGGAAAATATCAGGTTCCTTTACGCGTATTATCAAGCTTTGATAATGATGAAGACGGCGCATTTGACGACGAATTTAAAGAAAATGTAGGTACACTCATTACTACTGAGGCAGAAGACAATATGGAACAGCCAATCATTGCAGGTATTGCTTTTAACCGTGACGAAGCAAAATTAACGATTTTAGGTGTACCTGATGAACCAGGTATTGCTTCTAAAATTTTATCACCAGTAAGTGATGCCAACATTGAAGTGGACATGATAGTTCAAAATGTTGAAGAAGATGGCACAACAGATTTTACTTTCACAGTAAACCGTGTTGATTTAGCGAAAGCTGAAAAAATCTTAAATGAAACTGCCAAAAATATTGGTGCACGCGAAGTTTCAACACGTGACGATATCGTAAAAGTTTCAATTGTTGGTGTGGGTATGCGCTCACATGCTGGTGTCGCAAGTAAGATGTTCACTGCCCTTGCAGACGAAGGCATCAATATTCTTATGATCTCAACATCTGAAATCAAGGTTTCTGTCATTATTGATGAGAAATATCTAGAACTTGCAGTTCGTTGCCTACATACCGCTTTTGGTTTAGATCGCGAACACGGTGAAAGCAGCGCCCGCGCTTAATTTTACCAAACGGTCAAGAATTCATTCAAAACTGTTTACTTGTCCGACAATAATCAAAGAAAACACAGAGCCGCTATAGTTTTTTTTATAGCGGCTCTGTTATATTAAACGGAAAGTTTTTTGGCAGAGATTATCAAAATATGACTTTGTTCTCATATTTCTGTTAGAATCTGACTGAAAACTGAGGTTGAGCTTTTTATTTGGGTACCAATATTGCAGTTTTAAGCGTTTAGCAAGGAGATAAACATGCTGATTCTGACCCGCCGTGTCGGGGAAACATTAATGATTGGGGATCAAGTCAGTGTTACTGTGCTTGGCGTCAAAGGAAACCAGGTTCGAATTGGTGTGAATGCGCCAAAAGAGGTTTCTGTTCATCGCGAAGAAATTTATCAACGTATTCAACATGAACGTGCAATGCATGAACACCTTCAACATCTTGATCAAGATTATCAAGTTTCATATGAAGATGATAATTATGCACAGAAAAACTTCAATCGTTAGTATGAAGTTATTCTCTCCCTAATTAAAGCGACTTTATAGTCGCTTTAAATTTTTTGGGAGTATATAAATTTATAGCCCTAATGCACGTTTTACTGGTGCATAACTACGACGATGCTGATCAATCACGCCATGAGCTGCAATCGCTTCAAAATGTGCTTTTGTTGGATAACCTTTGTGTTTTCCAAAACCAAATAATGGATATTGCTGATCTAATTCTGCCATTTGGCGATCACGTGTGACTTTTGCCAAAATACTCGCCGCACTAATCTCGGCGTGGCTAGCGTCGCCCCCAACAATCGCTTCACAAGGAATAATGATTCCTTTGGGAATTTGGTTGCCATCTACAATGACTTTTTGAGGCTGTGTTTTTAGGCCTTCCACTGCTCTTTTCATTGCTAAAAATGTTGCTTGCAAGATATTCAGCTCATCAATTTCCGCATGTGTCGCTTCCGCTATTGACCATGCTAAAGCTTTTTCCTGAATTTCAATAAACAACTTTTCACGTTTCTTTTCAGTTAATTTTTTAGAATCGTTTAATCCTAAAATTGGATTGTTCGGATCTAAAATAACAGCTGCAGCAACAACTGAACCCACTAATGGGCCTCGCCCCGCCTCATCTACGCCTGCAACAAACATGTATACTCCAATAAAAAAGAGGCCGATCAATATGAGTCAGCCTTCTTTGAAACTCAAATTATTAATTACTTTTGTAAAGCTTCTGCTACGCAAGCATTTACAGTATTAGAAACGACTTGATTTACAACTGTTGCACGTGCAGCTGGGTCAAGTGCAGCAGTAGCCAAATCAACTGCAGTCACACTGTTTGGTACCTTTTCACTTACGCAACCACAAACATTAGTTTGAATACTATCACGTTGTTCAGCAGTCATAAGCTTTGTTGCTGTTTTCCATGCAGCGACATTATTAATTTCTGTAATACATTTCGCATTTACAGCAACTTTTAATGCAGTCATGCCTAACTGTTGAGTTGCAGTTTCTGCAGAACCTGCACCAGGTGTGGTCGCACATGCTGTTAAAGCCAAAACTACTGGTGCTACAGCGAGCATCAATTTTTTCATCATTTTTTCCTTTGATCGAACGTAAGCAGCGCGTATTTTGCCTAAACTTGTGCTTAGAAGAAACAAATAAATTGATGCATTTATGCAAACTAGCTCTCTTATTTTCTCGCTCAAATTGACTGTGTTTTTCCCAATTAAAGCGTTCTGTTTATAGCACGCTCCGTTACGAGAACAACATTTCTCAAATTCAGTGCTTTCCCATAAAATCTAGCGCTAAAATGACAAAAAAATAGGGTCTTTTATGCCTGCCTCATCCTCTCAATACTACACCCGTACTGCACAGATTCTGCATTGGGTCATGGCAATCATTTTCATTACCGCTTGGGTGATTGGTTTCTATAGTGGAAATTTTTTAAGTTACGATGCCGATGGCAGCTTTAAAGGTGATGTTATTACACTGCATAAAAACATTGCCACAACCATTATCTTTTTAGTGGTTATTCGCCTATTCTGGCGTTATACCCACCCAGCCCCACAACTGCCTGACACGATGTCACCAACGATGAAGACTCTTGCTCACATCGGACATTTATTACTGTATGTGATTTTGGTGGCTTTACCTGTCACTGGTTGTTTATTTAGCTGGAGTGCTGGTCATCCTGCCCCTGTTTTATATTTATTTGAAATACCACGTTTAGTACAAGACAATCCAGAGCTTTTAGCTATCGTTAAACCATTACATATTTATATTTCATGGTTTGCAGGTTTGCTTATTGTTGGACATGTTCTGGCAGCTTTAAAACATCACTTTGTGGATAAAGACAATGTTTTAAACAGTATGACTAAACAACCTAAATAAATTCAATGTTAAAAAAACCGCCTATCACAGGCGGTTTTTTTATTTAGATTTTTTGGATTTCTGAAATCCACTTTTGTTTCTCTTCATCTGAAATGAAAGAGGCTTCAAAAGAGTTAATTGCGAGTTGCTTCAACTCATCATTACTTAAATCTAAGGCTTGCTGAATAGCAACGAAGTTATCATTCATATATCCACCGAAATATGAAGGATCATCCGAGTTAACAGTCACGTGTACGCCTTTTTGTAAAAGACGACGGATATTGTGATCTTTCATATCCTTAACGACACATAGCTTTAAGTTACTTAAAGGACAAACTGTTAATGGCATTTTTTCATTAATTAAACGAGCCATTAATTGTTCGTCTTCTTCAGAACGCACGCCGTGGTCAATACGGTTTACTTTGAGCAAGTCTAAAGCTTCCCATACATATTCAGGTGGGCCTTCTTCGCCTGCGTGAGCAACGATTAAGAAACCTTCTTCACGTGCCTTAGCAAAAACACGTTCAAACTTAGCTGGTGGATGGCCTACTTCACTTGAATCAAGTCCAACAGCAATGATGTCTTCTTTAAACGGTAAAGCTTGCTCAAGCGTTTCAAATGCAGCTTCTTCGCTTAAATGACGCAAGAAACACATAATAAGCTGAGAGCTAATACCAAATTTAGCTTTTGCGTCAGCACACGCACGTTTAAGCCCATTTATGACCGTTGCAAAAGCAATACCACGGTCGGTATGGGTTTGCGGGTCAAAGAACATTTCTGTATGAACGACACGATCTTCTGCACATTTCTCAAAATATGCCCATGCTAAATCATAAAAATCTTGCTCATGAACAAGAACATTTGCACCAGCATAGTAAATATCTAAAAATGATTGAAGATTATGAAAGTTATAAGCTTGCTTTACTTCTTCAACAGATTTGTAAGGAATCTGAATCTGATTACGCTGTGCAATCGCAAACATTAATTCAGGTTCAAAAGTACCTTCAATATGTACATGCAACTCAGCTTTTGGTAAGGCCTGAATCAGCTCGACTTGATTCATATTAACTCCACATCTAAAGAAAAAAGGGTGTGGTAAACACACCCTTCTATAATTTCCTTCTTATATCTCTATCACTAAAATAGTTCTAGAAGGAAATTATAAAAAATCGTATTAACCGCCAAAAGCGATAAATTTAAATACCCAAAGAGCAGCAATAATCCATACCATGTATGGAACAGTTTTTGCCTTACCTGTGAATAATTTAACTAATGCATAGCTGATAAAGCCCATTGCAATACCATCTGCAATTGAGTAGGCAAATGGCATAAATACAATCGTTAAAAAGGCTGGAACAGCTTCTGTAATATCATCCCAATCAATGTGTGTGATCCCTTGGATCATTAACACACCAATAAACAATAAAGCTGGTGCTGTTGCAAAACCTGGTACAGATTGAGCAAGAGGTGCCAAAAATAAACAGCAAATAAATAAGACAGCGACAACGACAGCGGTTAAACCTGTACGTCCACCTGCTGCTACACCTGAAGCTGATTCAATATATGGTGTAGTTGATGAAGTACCTAATGCTGCACCAGCAACAATCGCAGTAGAGTCAGCAAATAGTGCTTTTTTCAAACGTGGCAATTTACCATCTTGTAAAAGTCCTGCACGGTGTGAAACGCCAACTAAAGTACCCGTACTGTCAAACAAGTCAACAATGAAGAATACAAAGATGACACCCACCATACTTGCAGTAAATAGGCCTTTAAAGTCCATTTGCATGAATGTCGGTGCAATAGAAGGAATCTGGCCCACTACGCCTTTAAATTCATTTAAGCCTAAAGCAGTCGCAATTGCTGTCACCACTAAAATACTAATAATGATGGCACCACGGACTTTGAGCTGATGTAAAACTACAATGAGTAAAAAGCCAAATAAAGCCAGTAGCACTGTAGGTTGTTTAATATCGCCCAACCCCACTAATGTCGCTTTGTTTGCAACAATGATTCCAGCATTTTTTAGCGCAATAAGTGCGAGGAATAAACCAATACCACCACCTATCGCAAATTTAAGCGACATTGGAATGGCATTGACAATCGCTTCACGAACTTTAAAGAAGCTAATAGCAAGAAATACAACACCTGAAACAAAAACAGCTGCTAAAGCTGTCTGCCATGGCACTCCCATACCCATACATACCGAATAGGTAAAATAAGCATTAAGTCCCATACCCGGTGCCAAGGCGATTGGGTAATTGGCAATAATACCCATCACTAAACAACCGATTGCTGCTGCCAAACAGGTCGCAACGAATACGGCGCCATGATCCATGCCGGTTTCAGATAAAATGAGTGGATTGACAATGATGATGTAACACATCGTTAAAAATGTAGTTACACCAGCAAGAACTTCTGTTCGAAACGTGGTTTTATTGTCGCTTAACTTAAATAAACGCTCTAACCAGCCTGCCGAAGAATTGGGCGCCGCCATAAGTAGCCTCTATGCAAAATCTGAGCTGTGGAATATGTACTTCTATGTAGGTATCTGAGCAATCTTGTTTTTCTGTTCAGATCTCTAGACAAAAATCTTAAATAGACGAAGCAACAAATATGCCACTCATTTGATGTCTGTTTTCATACACAGAAAATAGCCACAGCCCCTCTTGAAACACAAAAAAGCTGCATAACCCCTATGCAGCTTTTTTACTATACGTTCAATAAGTTTAACAGATTCAACAGCAACATGATCAAAATTTATGAAAAGATATGACCAATGGCACACTTTTTAAAGCAAATTACAATAACCATTCTGCTTAGAAAAAAACTTTTTTATCACTAATATATTTTTGCAAATTGTATGAAGCTAAATTGCTATGACTCACACGATTTGGATTTCGCTCAATCGTCTGCAAATTTTTTTCAGCTTCCTGAATAATCCTCATGAGTTCCTGATGTCTTTTATTTTGGGTATCTAAATATGCCCAATACCCTAATACAAACACGATACTCACACACAACACTATTAATACTTTATTGATCATTATTATTATCTCTATGTTTTTAATGTTAATGATCTTAACAAAAAACAACCAGTTTGTGAATATTTTCACATTTATTTACAATAATTATTAATTACTCAAACTATTGATATAAAAAATGTTTTCCAATTTGCAATTTAAAAAAAGATTAAAAATAATACTTTTCACTTAAAAATTCATTTTTAAAAATAACTATATTTTTTTAACAGAAAGTTATATAGGCTATTTCCCCACTTTTATTTTGAAGTATATTTAAATATATTTTTCACTTTAACTTCATTATATTATTTATTGAATATTAATTTATTTGTTAAATCGTTAGATAATAAAAAGCCCATTTCAATAAATCAAAATGGGCTTTTACGAAGTCATTAACCTGCAACTTCTTCCACTTTTGGTTTTGCTTTTACCAAATCAGCTTCATAGATCACATCATATTCTTCTAACTTTAAATGATGTAACCGCTCTCTAAGTTTTTTCAAAGACCACGGCCATGCAGCAAAGTTACGCCCATTGGCATCAAGGTAGTAACTTTTACATCCCCCACTATTGAAGACAGTGGTTTGCAGATGTTTTTGTACAAGCTCATTATGCTTTTTAATTACTTCTGATTTCACTGAAAGCTTAGCAATACCTTTTGCCTTCATTTGTAGCAAACCATCAACAATATATTGCAGTTGTGCTTCAGCAAGACCAATAAATGAGTCATAAACCAAAACATTTGGCCCTAGCATAAGAAATGCATTCGGTACATTTTCAATGTTGGTTCCTAAGTAGGCTTCTGGTGATGAGTCTTTCCAAAGCTCAGCTAGGCATTCCCCTTTTTCGTTATGTACCCGTTTACCGATTGGTGGGTGAGATACTTCAAATCCAGTGCCCCAAATAATGACATCAACTTCGTGGCGTTCACCATTGGCAGCAACCACCGTATTGCCTTCAACTTTTACTAAACCATGAGGAATCAGAGTCGTGTTCGGTGCTTGTAGTGCAGGGTAGTAATTGTTAGCAAACAAAATACGTTTACAGCCAATATCAAAATTAGGCGTTACGTTTTGACGTAAAACTGGATCTTTAATTTGTAATTTTAACAATTGTTTCGCAGCAAAATTGACAGGCTTTAAAGCTTTTGGGTTGCGTAAACCAAAATTGATGACATTTAAGGTGCCTGCTACAGTCTGGCGCCAAGTGGCTTGAATTTTTGGGTATTTCGCAATGATTGATTTACTCAACTCACCTAAGTCGGTATCTGGTTTTGGCAGTACCCAAGGTGCTGTACGCTGGAATACAAACAATTCTTTGGCTTTAGGTTGAATTTGTGGCACAAATTGGATGGCAGATGCCCCCGTACCAATTACGGCAATACGTTTTCCAGTAAGGTCGTAGTCATGGTTCCACTTCACTGAATGGAACATTTCACCAGTAAAAGTATCCAAACCCTCAAGACGTGGTATCTGTGCTTCAGTAATTGGACCAGTAGCAAATAGAACTGTTTTAGCAATATACAAACCAGAGCTCGTCTCTAGCTTCCAGATATTTTTTTGGTTATCCCACTCTGCTTTTAATAGTTCGGTATTGAACTTAATTAAAGACTCAATATCAAACTCACGGCTTACATCTTCTAAATAACTTAAAATTTCCGGTTGGCGTGCAAATAAGTGACTCCATTTTGCGCTCGGCGCAAAGGAGTAAGAATAAAGTGATGATGGAACATCACAACCACAACCCGGATAGGTATTTTCACGCCAAGTACCTCCGACGCGGCTCGCTTTTTCAATAATTTTAAAATTAGTTAAACCTGCTTCATTTAGCTTAATTGCAGCAGCTAAGCCAGAAATACCTGCACCAACAATAAAAGTGTCATAAATATGTGCAACTTCTTGGGCTTTACGTGTACGTGTATTTGTTCTAGGTTTAGTGACCATAATTTTTCTGCCTATACAAAATTTTATTTAAATAACTGATACGAAAGCCCAAGGAACTTTGCATATAGCGTTGGAGACGTTCTTTTCATAAGCCAGAATAATTTGGCGTCGATCTGTGGTGTGGTATAGAGCTGCCCTCGATCTAATCGGTTCAATGTTAAAGTCGCAACTGCATCACTGGTGGTCATGGCATAGTTCATGAGTGCATGGTCTGCAAGTTTTGAATAGCGCCCTGGAATACGTCCATTTTTAATGATATTGGTAGGCACCAAAGTCGGGCAAAGTACATTCACTTTAATATTGAATTTGCGAAGCTCAGCTGAAAGGGTTTCTGATAATGCCAATACACCCGCTTTCGTTACGTTATAGACACTCATTTCTGGTGCTGCAGTATAAGACGCGGCAGAAGCCACATTAATAATTGCGCCGTAACCTAGTTTTTTAAATTTTGGCACAAATGCATGACAACCATGAATAACACCCCATAGGTTTACATGCATACACCACTTCCAGTCCTCCAAACTCATTTCATCAAATTTACCGCCTAAACCTACGCCCGCATTATTAATGATGAGTGTTACCGGATGCTCTAATAACTGTTCTGCTTGATCAGCCAAAGCCTGTACTTGTTCTGCTTGTCCAACATCGCACTGGACAGCAAATGCTTTTTGTCCAAGCTGTTCAATTAACTTTACGGTTTCTTCAGCAGCTTCTAAATTAATATCCGCACATACCACGTTGCCACCGCGTTTTGCCAGTTCAAGTGCAAAGCTACGACCAATTCCACTGCCTGCTCCAGTCACCACCGCATATGCATTTCGACTCGGCTGGCCTTTCTTACCAAATAGAATCATAGTAAATCCTAAAAAATTTTAGGGAGACGGCAGTAATTTGGGTATTACTGCCGTGACCAATAGCTTTATGAAACTGCACGAACTGGTGGAGTAAATTCCTTCACAAAGTAAGGCGCAATCGCACCGCCTTCGCTTAGTAATTTGTTTTTGTAATATTCTAGATATTCAGTCGTATCATGGTCATTTGGATGGAAGTCAGGACGTAAGTAATCAAAAATCTGGCCAATGGTGCTGCCAAATACGCCATCTTTTGGACTAAAAATTAAGTTGACGCCACGACGTGCGTCTTTCCAGAATTTTCTGGTTAACAGTTCTTTTGGCTTACGCAGTACGGGTACCAATAAAGTTGCGGTTGGAATAAGCCCTAAAATGGTGATGAAAGCCATTAAAAAGCCGGTTGCACGCAATGGATAGTTACCGTTCAAAATCTGATAGACATCATAGGCAATGTCTTTATGCTCAGACTCTTCAAGCATATGCCACATCCATAACGCACGGCTTTTCGCATCATCGGTATAATAAAAATTCTTTTCATGCTTCATCATGTATTCGGCAAGTACTGCCGTAAAGTGCTCAATACCCGCCATGAGTGAAAGCTTTAATGGCTGCGGGAATTTTAAAAACACATATTTAAAGAAGTTTTCGCCCAAGAAACGATACAAATCGACCGGATATTCCAGCTCTTTAATTGCATCATTGAACTCATTATGCAATTTTGAATGAATGGCTTCTTGACCGATGAGGGAAGTAACACGCTGTTTTAAAATCGGATCTTGAATAAATTCACGGTGGTGACGAGCTGTTTCAATCACCAGATCTTCACCATAGGTCAAGAAAACCGAAAGCGTGGCAAAGAACAAAGTTGCAAACTGGTTATTGACGTAAAACTCGATATCAATTTCTTTGCCATCAAACCCGATATTTAGATGACGTATTGGGATAGATCCTTTATTTGAAAAGTCTATCTTTTGATACTGCGCTATAACTGATTTAGGAGAAATAACATTTCGGATAGCTTGAGCGACCATTTTCGACACCCTATAAAATTTGTTAAATACAAGGCAGCGTCGAATCAAGCAGATAAAGTTGTCTTTAGATTATTTCTTGCAATCTTTAACTGCTCTAGAACAAGAATTTGCTCGAATACATCTGCCTTGCCATGTTTTATGAACTTAAGCATTGTTAAGTTCACCAAATCAGATTAAATAGTGCGCTTGATATAACTCTCGAACAAGGACAAAAAAAGCCAACCCACATTGAAACTTTTTGCCAACTTAAATATTTTTGATAATTTCAAATAACTTATATAACCCACTATTATTCATAATTATTCAAATAAAAGACATTTGTCCTAAAAGGATAAAAATATGGCTTTAAAAGATAACAAATGAAACATTATGCCTACTTCGATAGAAATCTTATTTCAATATTTCAGCGTTCCAAAAATCACACCAAGCTTTCTATTTTCAGAGCTTTATTGCACAAATGAAAACGATAAACTGCATTCAGAGAAAAAAATTGAATGAGGATAATAAATCATGTTTGATATGCGTTTATCTCATGAGCGTGGTGCAGCACATCATGGCTGGTTACAGTCAAAACACACGTTTTCATTTGCAAATTATTGGGACCCGAAACAAGTAGGCTTTTCAGATTTGCTTGTGATTAATGACGATACCGTTGCACCATCGAAAGGCTTTGGTACTCACCCTCACCGCAACATGGAAATCATTTCTTATGTGCTTGAAGGTGCATTAGAACATAAAGATTCAATGGGTACTGGTTCGGTGATTGTGCCTGGTGATATTCAATTAATGAGCGCAGGTCGTGGTGTTGCTCATAGTGAATTTAACCACTCTGCACAAGAAAACGTGCACTTCTTGCAAATTTGGGTAGTTCCAAATGAAGTGAACACCACACCAGGTTATCAACAATTGCATATTTCCGAGGAAGATAAACGCGGTAAATTGCACTTGATGATTTCACCAAAAGGTGGCGAAAAAACTTTATCGATCAAACAAGACATTAATATTTATTCAGGTCTATTTGACGGCGAAGAAACAGCAGAGTTTGCAATTCCAGAAGGACGCTATGTTTACCTTCATGTGGCAAAAGGCCGTATTGATGTAAACGGTAAAACCTTTAACACAGGTGATGCTGCGCGTATTCGTGATGGAGGCAAGTTATCATTTACGAATGGTGACAACGCTGAGATTCTGATTTTTGATATGCGTCCGGAAGAAGTTCCAACCATGCCATAATCAACAAAACACCTGCGTAGAGATATACGCAGGTGTTTTTTTATGTACATTAATCATCAAAAACTTACGACTGGTCTTCGGATTTTGCCATTTCAGTATTGATATAGCTCATGATCATAGTAGTTAGCCCTTGCACCATTTCATCAAAACTAATAAATGGGTTGGGTAAAATCAGATGCCTTGCTACGTTAAAAATACCGCTATTAATACAAATATAAGTAATGACAGGTAAATTATTAATTTTTAGGTATTTAGGATTATGCATCATATATTTCATGATGACTTCCATTAAAGCCTGTTCAATTTTTGGAATATATTTGTCGTATTGCAACTCACCTGCATAACGTAAAACGGTTAAGTAACGGTCATTATTTTTCTTTAATAAATCACTAAAAGTATAAAAGATCATTTCGATAACAGGCTCTAACTCCAACTCTAAAATTGTGGGAGTTAGCTCTTTAATCATGTCGAGAATTTCACTCACAAAGTAGTGATTCATCGCATCATAAATTTCTTCTTTGTTTTTAAAATACTCATAAAGTGACCCAACACTCACCCCTGCAATTTCTGCAATATGACGTGTAGTGGTACCACTTGGTCCATGCAATGCTACGGCAATAAAACCTGCTTCAATAATAGTATCGACAGTAACTTTGGCTCGTGCCTGACGGGGTTTTCGAGTAGACATATTTTCTTATAAATAATCCGAACATAAGCTCAGATTAGCATGTAATTTAGCCCTACTCTAATAAAAAAACAAAATCCGAATACTTGTCAAATTTCATGAAGTAATTTCTTTAGAGGTATGGCTAAACATAGTTGTGAGTTCTTTTATTAGTAGGCACTTATTAAAAAAAAAATAAAATATATAAATAAAAATCAATATATTAATAAATTATAAAACTAGTTTTTTATTTTATTCGTACATTGGCGTTGAGCTTAAATAACTTGAAAAGTTACCCGAATTGAATCCGAACATAAAGTCAGATTAATATGAAAAAATCTAAAAAGAGGTTGATTCGTTTTACCAAGTTCGCCTCTTTTTCCGTTATTCAGTCAAATAATCAAACAAATAACGGAGCAACATCACCGTACTCAGTAAGCAGAGAAAACTGCTTTTTGAAAATGGAATTTACAGTGCCCTGTTGAAAGTCAAAGCTTTTTGGTTTTCGACAACCTCGCACTATCACTGATTGATCTGAAGGTGTCGCCATGATCTCGACCACAGTTAAAAAATCACTAAACAAAATTAAATTTTACCGTGAAATCGAGTTACCAGATTTTGCCAGCAAAAAGTCTATTCCAATCCGCCATTTAAATATTGGTTTTGATGGAAAGGAAATTGATGTCAGATTCTATATGGACAACCAATTTGCGACGATTTTTTTTTGCTACGCTTTCAGTATTTCTAACCTATGGTGAAGATTTAGTGATTGAAACTGCTCGTCACCACCGCGAATTTATTCAAGACCCCGTGTTAAAGCAACGCATTACCTCCCTCATTGGTCAAGAAGCCATCCATTCAAAATTGCACAATGAATATAACGATGCGCTTAAAGATGTTGAATACCCTGTCGATTTATATCGTTTCTTGGGCGAGAACTTCTTCAAATATGTGTTTTTAAAATTCCCGCAACCACTGAAATTATCGATGATGGCTGGTATTGAGCATTTTACGGCTGTACTTGCTGAATACATGATGAAGCACGAAAAGAATTTTTACTATTCGGACGATGCGAAAAGTCGTGCGTTATGGATGTGGCATATGCTTGAAGAATCCGAGCATAAAGATATTGCCTACGATGTTTATCAATTACTTAATGGTAGCTACCCACTACGAGCTTCTGGTTTCTTCTTAGCTTTGTTCACTATTTTAGGTCTAATCCCTGCGACTACCTTGTTTATTCCTGTTTTAAGAAAGCCACAGGAAATGTTAACTAGAAAATTCTGGAAAGACGCTCGCCGAGGTGTAGGACTTATTTTTGGCCCAAAAGATGGCGTATTTGGTAGCACTATTGGTCAAATTCTTGACTACTTACGCCCTGATTTCCACCCAAATGATCATGATACGACTGAATATCTAGAATATTACAAAAACAAATTACTAAGCGAAGGCGGCGCAATTGCTCCTTACTTTGTGAAGGAATTTACCCCTCCTGTACGCATGTCTTAATTGGCTTGTAACCAGTCACTACTCAATGGCTGGTTTTCCTTAAATCTATTTCGGGATGAATCATGATTTTATTTGGCAAAAAGAGAGTTAAACCAAGCCAAAAAGCTTATGCCGTCGTGACGGGTGCAGGTAGCGGAATTGGTCGGAGTTTTGCAATTGAACTGGCAAAACGTGGTGGCAGCGTAGTGTGTGCAGATATTAATTTAGAAGCCGCAGAAGAAACCGTAAAGCTTCTTGAACAAGAAGGCGCAAAAGCTTTTGCTATGCGTTGTGATGTGGGTAATGCAGAACAAGTAAATCATTTAGCAGAAACTGCTGAAATTTTACTTGGGCACCCTGTAACTCTTGTCATTAATAATGCAGGAGTGGGTTTGGGTGGCAAGTTTGACGAACTCAGTCTAGAAGACTGGAACTGGGTCATGAATATTAACCTTTGGGGTGTTATTCATGGTTGTCATGCTTTTGTGCCAAAGTTCAAAAAGTTAGGTTACGGCGCGATTATTAATGTGGCTTCGGCGGCTTCTTATACTGCTGCTCCAGAAATGACTGCGTATAACGTAACTAAAGCGGGGGTACGTGCGCTATCTGAAACACTTTCGGCTGAGCTTCGCAAATTCAATATTAAAGTGAATGTGCTGTGCCCGACTTTGGTTCCGACCAATATCATTAAAAATGGTCGAATTCCCGGACGCTATTCAAAGCTTGCAGACCATGCACTTATGAACTATGCACTCACCACAAGTGATGACGTCGCCAAACTCACTCTTAACCGTCTTGATCAGGATGAACTTTATACCATTCCTCAAATCGATGCGAAGTTATTCTGGCTCATGAAACGTGCATCTCCAAGCTTGTATACCAAGTTCCTTGGTACGTCTTACAAATTATTTAAATAAGAAATTTATAGGTAGTACACATATGACTGCTCAAATGAAAACAAATGCATCAGCAAAAAAAGCTGTCAATTCACCTCAGCATATTTTCGATACTTTTATTGTGGGCGCTGGCATTTCAGGTATTGCAACAGCGATTCGTCTCGACCAAGTTGGCTATACCAACTACAAAATTATTGAAAAAGCAGGACGTGTAGGTGGTACTTGGCGTGAAAATACCTACCCAGGTTGTGGCTGTGATGTACCTTCTGCTCTTTACTCGTACTCATTTGCCCCAAGTGCAAAATGGAGCCATTTATTTGCACGCCAACCAGAAATCTTAAGTTACTTGGAAGACGTAAGTAACGAATTTAATGTTACATCTAAAATCGAGTTTAACAACGAGTTGCTTAACGCAGCGTGGGATGACTCACGTCATGTATGGATACTTGATACCACTACTGGTCAATATTTATCTAAAACCGTTATTTTTGCCACAGGTCCAATTACCGAGGCTCAAATTCCACGTCTTGAGGGCTTAGAAACATTTAAAGGCGAGATGTTCCATTCTGCTAAATGGAACCATGATTATGACTTAACTGGTAAACGCATTGCCGTGATTGGTACGGGTGCATCTGCTATTCAGTTTGTGCCACAGATTCAACCTAAAGCAAAAGAGCTATTTGTGTTCCAACGTACAGCACCTTGGGTACTGCCAAAACCAGATACCGACTTGGGCGAGTTGAGTAAATCCGTCATTGCTAAATATCCGTCTATTCAAGCGAGCTGGCGTAAAAGTGTAGCGCTAACGTTGAATGCAATTAACTTTGGTTTACGTAATCCACTTGCGCTAAAACCAGTAAATGTTTTGGGTAAGCAATTACTTAAACTGCAAATTGCAGACCCTGAGTTACGCAAAAACGTAACGCCTAATTTTGATATTGGCTGTAAACGTATTTTGTTTGCTAATAACTACTACCCTGCACTACAAGCACCAAACACGACTCTAATTCCTCATGGTTTAGTAAAAGTTGAAGGCAATACTGTTATTGCTGGCAATGGTGAACGCCACGAAGTTGATGTGATTATTTGGGGTACAGGTTTTGAAGTATCTCACCCACCAATCGGTAAACGTGTGTTTAATGAAAAAGGACAACGTTTAAATGATTTATGGAAAAACACTTCACCAGAAGCTTACTTAGGAACCAACATTGAAAATGTGCCGAATGCATTTTTAATTTTAGGTCCTAACGTACTGGTTTATGACTCGTTTATTGGTTTGGCAGAAGCACAACTCGACTATATCGTAGATGGCTTATTGAAAATTAAAAATAAAGGAATTAGCAAGTTAAACGTTAAGTCCGATGTAATTAAAAAGCACAACGACTTGGTGCAAAAGCACTTACAAACAACGGTATTTAATAGCGGTGGATGTAAGAGTTATTACCTTGATGCCAACGGTCGCAACTTTGCAGCTTGGCCGTGGTCATTGAAAAAGCTAAAACAACGTTTGAAAAATCTAGATTTAAAAGATTATGAAGTCACATATCAAACGTCAAAAACACATTAACTTGTAATTTTGACCAAATCCGTTGTTAGGAATGAGCAGTGTATTTTTGTTTTTTATAAAATACACTGCTTTCTTCATTGAATCTTCAAGAAATAAAAGAACAGGTTAAAGATGAAAGAAGGTCAATCAAGCCGTACTGCCGAAGCTGCTGCTGCCTTACGCGCAAATCACTTTAAAAATACGACGAACCCTGTATTTTCAGATCCCTATGCTTTTGAACTAACGAGTAAAGGCTGGAAAAAACTGCTCTCTCACCCACTGATTGTTAAAGTGATGAATTCTTCGGTTTTAAATCGTACTTTAGGTTTACTTACCGGGCAAGTGGTCGGTCGCTCTCGTTATGCCGAAGACTTACTGGATCAGGCTGTTCAACACAATATTGAGCAATATGTTTTGGTTGGGGCGGGTCTAGACTCTTTTGTACTACGTGAGTCACAGCATTATCCAACGTTAAAAATTTTTGAAGTAGATCATCCAGATACTCAAGCGACTAAACAAACCAAGCTCAAAAAGCTAGGCGAACTCCCCTCCACGATTGAATTTGTTGCTATTAACTTTGAAAAAGAATCTATCTCTGAAGCTCTGACTAGAAGTGTCTATAATTCATCTGCTCCTGCATTTTTTTCATGGTTAGGCACAACTCATTATTTAAACCCGCAAACGACCCTGCAAACTTTAAAAAGTATTGCTGAATTTGCTTCAAACGGTAGTGAACTAGTACTCGATTATTCAACTGATTTTCAGGAATTAAAGGGTATTGAGCGACTTGGAAGTATGGGCGTTGCACAGTTTACCCATTTACTGAAAGAACCTTTATTAGGCCAATTTAAACCCTCAGATTTACATCAGGCCGTTGAAAAAATGGGTTTTGAAGTAATTGAAGACCTATCTGGTGAGGCAATCACTGAACGTTATTTTTATAATCGCGCAGACAATATACGCCATACATCGGCAACACGCTTACTGCATCTGCGTTTGAAGAAATAAAGAATTTTTATGAGTTGTTTAACCGCATGGCATGAGGTGTTTTCCCATGCCATCTTTTATAGGCATGAATAAAACTGGCAGGCTCGGCATAACCTAACCACTCGGCAATCTGCTCAACCGAAGCTTTTGGTAATGCTAAATATTGCTCAGCTAAAACTTGTCTGACTTCTTCACGAATCTGAATAAAGGTCATTCCTTCAGATGCCAAGTGACGGCGTAAAGTACGGACATTTAAATGCAATCGGTCAGCGACTATTTCCATAGAAGGCATTTCCCCTCGCACATTCATAAGTTGCTGTTGCACCAAGGTTGTAAATTTATTTTGTAATTGACGTTTTTCTAATATTTGGCGGCACTGTTCTTCGGCTGTATATAGCACCAAATCATTTGCCATAAGTAGCTTTTGATCTACTTTTTGTGGATCAAGAATTACAAAGCTTTTAGCTGAGCCAAATGCTGGTATTACGCCAAATAAGTCTTGATAAGGCTGAACATCACCTTTGGGTTGAAAAGAAAAAGCCAAATACTGGCAAAAGTTATCCTGCACCAAATCTCGTTGTACCGTAATGAGCGCAGCGGCATCTCGTTCAATAATAAATTGACGAACTGATAAGGGAATATCTTGCTCATCAATTTCAATGCGGACGCCCTGTGGTGTATCGGATACATCAAAGCGGGTAAAAGCAAAAGTTAAAGTAAAATAGGTTAAAGCCAAATCTAGTGCTTCACGAATGCTAGCACTACTCATCAGAGCCATACCTAATGGCCCAAATGTGGTGAAATGATAGCGTGTACCTACTTCTAAGCCTAGTGTCGGTCTGTCTCCTAGTTGCTCAACCAAATTTTGAATGAGCTGTAATTCCTGATGGCCTGTCACCACCATATTTGGGTCGAGTAATTGTTGTTGGCTAAGCCCAGTCCCTTTTAAAATCGTCTGATAAGAAATGCCTGATTCCACCGCAAAATCAGCCATTAACCGAACACTATGTACACTACGTTCAAAAGCCCATGCATACTTCACTGTATTGCTCAGAATGTCCTCGAATCACAATATTTTGTCCTCATCCATCCTCTAAATCAAGCAAATAAACGTCTATTCTGCATACAGGAAATTGCGATTTTTCGCTCACTGTTTTTAAGGATTTAGAGCAGCCCATGTTTAATTCGTCTACTAATTCAAATAAAAATGTACGCATCGCCATTATTGGCACTGGCTTTGGTGGTCTAGGCCTTGCCATTCGTCTCAAACAAGTAGGTTTTGAACAATTTACGCTCTTTGAAAAAGCTAGCGATGTTGGTGGCGTATGGCGTGACAATACGTATCCGGGCGCTGCTTGTGATGTGCCTTCTCATCTGTATTCTTTTTCTTTTGAGCAAGAGCTAGGCTGGAAAAATCGCTACGGAACATCTCAAGAGATTTATCAATATTTACGCCACTGTGCGGAAAAATATGACATTCGTCCACATGTTCAATTTAATACTGAAATAGCCAGTGCCGAATTTGATGCGCTGCAAGGTGTATGGCACATTCAAAGTACTTCTGGTGAACAGTTCGAAGCTGAATTCTTAGTGGGCGCGGTAGGCCAACTCAACCGCCCTGCTTATCCAAAACTTAAAGGCATTGAAAACTTTAAAGGTAAGGCTTTTCACTCAGCGCGTTGGGATCATGATTATGACTTAACTGGCAAACGTGTTGCTGTGATTGGTACAGGTGCAAGCGCAATTCAGTTCGTACCTGAAATTGCCAAACAAGTAGCACATCTAGACGTTTATCAACGCTCGGCACCGTATGTTATTCCTAAACCAGATCGGGTTTACCAACCTTTAGAGAAAAAAGCTTTCCGCAAACTTCCGATTTTGCAAAGTCTAGATCGTGCTTTGCAATATGGGCACCATGAAATTCGTTTGCTGGCCTTTACTACTTCACTCAATGAAATGCCTTTGGTGGAATATTTATTCCAACGTCACATCCGTAAAGTTGTTAAAGATGGGAAGTTACGCCACCGCCTTATGCCGGATTACCCAATTGGCTGTAAACGTATTTTAATTTCTAACCATTGGTATGAAACACTGACCCAGTCTCATGTCGATGTCATTAATACGGGCATTCAAGAAATTACTGAAAACGGTATTTTAGATACTGAAGGAAATCTGCGTGAAGTCGATACCATTATTTATGGTACAGGGTTTGCCGCAACGGAATTTATGGCGCCCATGCAGATTACAGGTCTTGATGGTCGCACCTTAAAAGACACATGGAAAGATGGGGCAGAAGCTTATCTCGGCTTAACTGTGAGCGGCTTTCCAAACTTCTTTATGTTGTATGGACCAAACACTAATCTTGGGCACAATTCAATCGTCTATATGATTGAAAGCCAAGTAAATTATATTTTAGATGCCATTCAAACAACCCTACAAAACAAACTTCTGTTCACCAATGTTCGTGCAGAAGTTCAACATGAGTTTAATCAAAGCATTCAAGAAAAAATGAAAAAAACCGTATGGGCTCAAGGCTGTACCAGTTGGTATCAGACTGCGGATGGAAAAAATACCAATAACTGGCCAGGTTTTACCCTTGAATATCGACAACGTACTCGTCGCTTCGATGTTGAAAACTACACTCAGGTTGCGGCTATTTCTTAAACAAGCTTCACCATAGGAAATGAGAAAAATAAACGGAGAATTTTATGAAGTCTTTTAAAAATAAAGTTGCAGCTGTGACTGGTGCGGGTTCAGGTATTGGACAAGCACTTGCCATTGCACTCGCAAAACAAGGTTGCCATCTGGCACTTTCCGATATTAGTGAAGCTGGATTAGCTAAAACAGTCGAGCTGTTAGCGCCCTATTCTGTCAAGGTAACCACACAAAAAGTCGATGTGGCTAAACGTGATGAAGTTGCAATTTGGGCAAAGGCAGTTGTAGATGAACATGGCCAAGTTAACCTGATTTTTAATAATGCTGGTGTCGCAATAGGTAGCACGGCTGAAGGTGTGAGCTATGAAGATCTTGAATGGCTGATTGGGATTAATTTTTGGGGTGTCGTTTATGGCACTAAAGAATTTTTGCCTTACTTAAAGCAAAGTGGTGACGGACATATTATTAATATTTCCAGTATGTTTGGCTTAACAGCTCAACCAACCCAAAGTGCTTATAACGCCAGTAAATTTGCCGTTCGTGGTTTTACTGAATCATTGCGCCAAGAACTCGATCTACAAAATGCTGGAGTGAGTGCGACCTGTGTGCATCCGGGTGGTATTCGTACCAATATTGCCAAAGCTGCTCGCATGAATAATAGCGTCCAGTCTTTAGGAATGGATCCTTTAAAAAGTCAGGATGCTTTCGATAAATTACTTCGCACCCCTGCTGACGATGCCGCTCAACAAATTTTAGAAGCTGTGCGTAAAGACCGTCGCCGCTTACTGATCGGAGCCGATGCGAAAGCCGTTGATGTGATTCAACGTATTCTTCCACAGGGTTACCAAAAGATTTTTGCAACTGCGACTGCCTTGCAAACTCACCTACTCAACAAATCAGCAAAATAAAAATAGTGGTCAGCATACTCTTCATTTTAAGAGATGCTGACTGACATTAGGCTTAGTATGAGTCCTTATTATGAAGCAACTTCTTGCATGGACTATTCGTACCACGCTACGTCCAGCTTTATCCCCTAAAACACCACTAAAGCTACAACGTTTTTGTAGTGATGCAGCAAGTGCAACTGTGCTTGGGCCACGTGGCTATAAAACAAAAAAGCAAACCATCGCTCAAGTACCGACAGTTCATATTCAGCCCAAAACGACTCAATCAGGACGCGGCATTTTGTATTTACATGGCGGTGGCTATGTGGTGGGTAGCTCAAAAAGTCACACTAAGCTTGCTGCTCAAATTGGTCATGCAGCTCAAGCACAAGTCTGGTTACCTGAATATCGACTAGCCCCAGAGCACACAAACCCTGCTGCTATTGAAGATATAGTTGCAGTCTATAAAGCTTTACTTGCTCAAGGACAAGACCCGAAAAAACTCGTGATTGCGGGTGATTCTGCTGGCGGCGGACTGAGTTTGAGTACTGCAATTGCGATACGGGACGCAGGGTTACCATTACCAGCAGCGTTAGTTTTACTTTCACCTTGGGTTGACTTAAGTCTTTCAGGAAGCACGATGAAAACTCATGCAGTTCAAGATGCAATGCTGTCAGAAGACTGGTTAGCTTGGTGTGCAAAAAACTATTGCGGACAAAAATCGGCAACCGATCCAACCTGTTCCCCCCTCTATGCCGACTTAACTGGATTACCACCTGTTTTAATTCATGTCGGTACAGAAGAAGTCTTATTAGACGATGCAAAACGGCTCGCTAAACAAACCGAAAAGTATGGTATTCCGACGAATTTGAAGGTTTATGACCGAGTCGGGCATGTTTTTCAGTTCCACGCGGGTATACTAAATGAATCTAATGACTCGATTGAGCGCATTGGGCAATTCATTGATAAATATACTCAGTCAATATAAAAATATCGCCAGAGAGGAGTCCTCGGCATGACAACAAACAATTATGACTATGATTACCTCATTATTGGTTCAGGCTTTGGTGGTAGTGTTTCTGCTTGCCGTCTAACCGAAAAAGGCTACTCTGTTGCTGTAATGGAAATGGGGCGACGCTGGGAAGCTAAAGATTTTGCTAAAAATAACTGGAATACCCGTCGCTGGATTTGGCGTCCGGGCATGAAACTTTTCGGTTATTTCAACATGCGTTTTTTTCGCCATGTCACCATTATTTGCGGGAACGCCGTAGGTGGTGGCTCAATTACCTATGCCAATACCCTACTGGTTCCACCTGAACATATTTGGGATGAAGGTACATGGGCAGATGCAGCGGACTGGAAAAATGAAATGCCACAGCATTATGCTGAAGCAGAACGTATGCTTGGGGTGACTGATAATAAAATTTTCGGTCCTGCCGACCACATGCTCAAAAAAATGGGCGATGCAGTTGGTGTTGGACATACGTTTAAACCGACTCGTGTTGCAACGTTTTTTCCACCCGAAGGTGAACAAGGTGGTAAAACCTACCCTGACCCGTACTTTAACGGCGAAGGACCAGAACGCGGAACCTGTACCGCATGTGGCGGCTGTATGACAGGTTGCAAACACAACGCAAAAAACACCTTAGATAAAAACTATTTGTACTTTGCCGAAAAAAATGGTGCCAAGGTTTACGAAGAAACCAAAGTTGTTGATGTGAAACCACTCAATGGTAAAGCCGATGGCAGCGATGGCTATGAAGTTACGACTGAATGTTCAAGTTCATGGTTTAACAAGCAGCGCCGTACTTGGCGAGTTCGTAATGTGATTTTCTCGGCATCGTCTTTAGGTACGCAAGAAATGCTGTTCCGTTTAAAACAGTCTGGTTCTCTGCCAAATGTTTCTGATGATTTGGGCAATCGGGTTCGTACTAATGCCGAGTCGATTTTAGGCGTTCGCTTTTTTGGTAAAGATGTCGACATGAGCAAAGGTGTTGCCATTGGTTCAAGTATTTACATTGACCATGACACTCACATTGAAGCGACGCGTTACCAAACTGGTTCAGATGCCATGGGCCTTATGTGTACTTACATGGCTAAAGGTAAACCGGGTTGGACGCGTATCTTCTTTTGGTTATGGGCACTTATTTGCCATCCATTTATTTTCCTTCGCATGAGTAACCCTGTCAGTTTTGCACGTCAAACTTTAATCTTCTTGGTGATGCAAACAGCTGATGCTTCCATTAATATGCGCTTGAAACGTAATTGGTTCTGGCCTTTTGGCAAAGTATTATCGAGCGAAGGTAAAAAGCTACCTGTGTATATTCCACAGGCCAATGCATTTACCGAAAAAGTTGCCAAAATGTTTAATGGTCATCCAATGACGACTATTACCGAAATTTTGTTTAATGTACCTTTTACAGCGCACTGTATGGGTGGCTGTGCAATTGCTTCAAGCCCAGAGCGCGGTGTGGTAGATGGACAAAACCGTGTCTTTAACTATAAAAACTTATACGTTGTAGATGGCTCAATGTTAGGTGCAAATTTGGGCGTTAACCCAAGTCTCACCATTACAGCTCTTGCAGAACGCGCAATGTCTTATATTCCGGCTAAACATACTTTGGATGAGCAACAAGGTTATAGAGCAGATGCAGAAACCATAGAGATTACTAAAGCTTCTGCTTAAACTAGCGAGTCGTTTTATAAAAAAAGCCTATTTAAAAATAGGCTTTTTTATTTCGCTTTTTAAATTACATCGCTACGGCTTTAGCGCGAGCTGCATGCAATTTTTTATAGCTCTCGATCAGACGTAAATGGCGATCAAGTCCTTCTAATTTCATACTTGTTGGTGTTAAGCCATAGAAACGAACACTACCATCGACAGAACCTAATACCGCATCCATTCGTGTATCACCAAACATACGGCGGAAATTAGTCAGGTAGTCTTCAAGCTCCAGTTCTTCATCCAACATCACTTCAAGCACCACGTTCATGCACTGATAGAACAAACCACGCTCAACGGTGTTAGTGTTATATTGCAGGTAAGTTTCGACTAACTCTTTTGCCTCTTCAAATTGCTGCAAAGCAACGTAAATCAACAATTTCAACTCTAAAATCGTGAGCTGTCCCCAAACTGTATTGTCATCAAATTCAATGCCAATGAGTGTGGTGATTTCGGTGTAATCGTCTAACTCACATTCTTCTAAGCGTTCAACTAACGCCTCAAGCTGTTCATCATCCAAACGATGCAGATTTAAAATATCTTCACGGAATGAAAGTGCTTTATTGGTATTGTCCCAAATCAAATCTTCAACGAGATAAATTTCTGAATAATCCGGCACTAAAATACGGCAAGCGGTCGCACCTAGGTGCTCATATACTGCCATATAAACTTCTTTGCCCATCTCTTCGAGAATACCGAACAATGTTGCAGCTTCGTCTGCATTCGACTCTTCGCCTTCTCCAGAAAAATCCCACTCAACAAAGTCATAGTCAGATTTAGAACTAAAGAAACGCCAAGATACCAAACCGCTTGAGTCAATAAAATGCTCAACAAAGTTGTTCGGCTCAGTGACCGCATTACTTTGGAAAGTCGGTTGAGGCAAATCATTTAAGCCTTCAAAACTACGGCCTTGAAGTAATTCAGTCAGACTACGTTCCAACGCAACTTCAAAACTTGGATGCGCACCGAAAGACGCAAACACCCCACCCGTACGTGGGTTCATTAAAGTCACACACATTACAGGGAACTGGCCACCTAATGATGCATCTTTAACTAATACAGGGAAACCTTGCTCTTCTAGACCTTTAATACCAGCAACAATACTTGGGTATTTTGCTAATACGTCTTCAGGAACATCTGGAAGTGCAATTTCACCTTCTAAAATTTCATGTTTTACAGCACGTTCAAAAATTTCTGACAAGCATTGAACTTGGGCTTCTGCCAAAGTGTTGCCCGCACTCATACCATTACTTAAGTACAAGTTTTCAATTAAATTTGATGGGAAATAGACAACTTCACCGTCAGACTGGCGCACAAAAGGTAGCGAGCAAATACCACGCTCTACGTTGCCTGAGTTGGTGTCATATAAATGTGTGCCAAGCAACTCATCATCTGGGTTATAAATCTCAAGACAGTATTCATCTAAGATTTCTTTAGGTAATTCACCATTTGGACCCGGTTTAAACCATTTTTCATCTGGATAATGCACAAATTCAGCATTGGCAATATCTTCACCCCAGAACTGGTCGTTATAGAAGAAGTTACAGTTTAAACGCTCAATAAACTCGCCTAATGCAGATGCTAAAGCACTTTCTTTAGTTGCACCTTTACCATTGGTAAAACACATCGGAGACTGTGCATCACGAATATGTAACGACCATACATTCGGGACAATATTACGCCAAGATGCGATTTCGATCTTCATGCCCAAATTTGCCAAAATGGCAGACATATTGGCAATGGTTTCTTCTAATGGCAGGTCTTTACCTTGAATATAGGTATGGCTTTCTGAAGTTAGGCTTGGTAATAACAATGCTTGTGCATCTGCATCAATACTTTCAACTTCTTCAATAATAAATTCGGGACCCGTTTGAATCACTTTTTTAACAGTACAACGGTCAATCGAACGTAAAATCCCTTGGCGATCTTTCTCTGAAATATCGGCTGGTAATTCAATTTGAATTTTAAAGGTTTGCTTATAGCGGTTTTCAGGATCAACAATATTATTTTGCGATAAACGAATGTTATCGGTTGGGATATCTCGAGCTGCACAATAGACTTTTACAAAGTACGCTGCGCACAATGCTGACGATGCTAAAAAATAGTCAAATGGGCCCGGTGCCGAACCGTCACCCTTATAGCGAATTGGTTGATCGGCAATTACCGTAAAGTCATCGAACTTAGCTTCCTGTCGAAGATTGTCGAGATAATTAACCTTGATTTCCATGCTGGCACCTAAATATTTTTATGTGTCAGCACAGACACATAAAATTCTAAATATTGAAATATAAGCCGAATCACAGCGAAGAAATTGACTTAAAAAAATGAGAGATTAAAGCCATGTGTTTAATGAACGACTCAATTGGCTTTAATAAGATTGGCGGTATTATAGAGTGATTTTGTGAAGTTGATAACTAAAGTTAAAACATTGATGCTCACAATGTTTTAACTTGTCTTTAATTTAATAAATATTGAGTGTTAAAACTTAAAAGTGTAATCAATATTCAACCGCGTTTCATTGGTCGAATGAAAGGTCATATTGGTAGGCATATCGTTGCGATAGTGAGAAAAACGAGCTCGCACTCCCAAACCTTTTAACTTACCTTCAGGAATTTTATAGCCCAAATCAAATTCCATCGACTCTTCTTTAAAACGTTGGTCGCCATATTGCAATAAATCAATATCTTCACCTTTTGCGTAGCGAGTCATAAAGCGTAGTCCATTTAATGAAATATCACCTATCCGCGCATTTTTAAAGTCATATTCATAACGAATCGAATAGACTTTTTCGTCTTTATTTGAATAGTCCGAGCTCATAAAATCAAGCACAACTGGACTTTCAGTTCCCGACAAAAATGGAAGACCAGTTGAACCAAACGACTGCATGTAACCCAAAGAAACCGTATGATTTTGATAGTTCAAACCAAATAAGCCGCTAATATGGCGGTTATCGACCTCTCCTATTTTTTTGCTTCCAGTTTCTTCACTATTAAAAAAACGTACATCGCTTAAAAAATTAAGCCGATCGTTTAAAGGTTGTTTTCCGTTAAAACCTAAAAACTGTTGCTGGTAAATATCTTTGAGTTCAGCATGATAAGCACGTAAACGGTAATCCTTTAACTGATAGCTTCCACCTAGTGTATAAAAAGAATCAGTAGTTGCCGCTTTGTCAAAACGATGGTTGATATTGTCCGTTCCAACATCGGTATAACGAATGGAATCGCGCTGCCGCACTTCATCGACATAAAACCCTTCGAGTTGAAGATTTGGAATTTCATTTGAAACAAAGCGAATACCGCGATAAGTCTGTGGAAACAAGCGCGCTGGCGATGAAAATATGGTTGGTAATTGCGGAACCAGATCACCCACAAAAAGCTCATTTTTTCTAAATTTAGCCTTCCCTGTAATACCAATTTTTCCATAATAATCGTCACGCGAGTTATCAGTATTGACTGGTAATAAGCCACTACGTGCATAGTCATCAGCGCAACTTCCCATCAGGTTAAAACCCGCCATTGCCAGCACATCAACACCGAATCCAACTGTTCCTTCGGTATAACCAGACTGCCCTTTAAAAATTAGACCCTGCGCCCAATCTCTGGCTGCGGTATAGGGATATGGGTCTTTTTTATAGTCTCGGTCAAAGTAAAAATTACGAAGTGTCAGCTCAGCTTTACTGTCTGCAATAAACTCGGCATGTACGACTTGACTAAATAATGGGCACAAGCATACCCCCACCCACAATGGTGTCTTTTTCATTTTTATCTCAACTATTTAATTTTAATGGATTAAGGTGCTGTTTTAAGAGAGTAGTTTTGCTCTTTTTGACTGCGGTAAAAAGCATTGCCCAAACTTAAAATCAGGAAAATAGCCAAAATAAACACCACACCGTAATAGGCATACAGTGTTGCGGGTGCTATACCTTTATCCAGAAAAATGCCTGCGACCGTTGGCGATAAAATTGCCCCAATTCGTCCAAAACCAATTGCATATCCCACGCCGCGACTACGAATTTCAGCATCGTAAATTGTTGGAGAAATAGAATATAAACCTGCTACACAGCCATTAATAAGTGTGCCAAGTAATAACCCAACCATGAGTGCAACACTGACTTGAGCGGAGACTGCGACAAATAGGAAAACACATGCCGAGGTTAGCCCTAAAAATAGACTTAAGGCATAGAAAATTTTCATGCGTGATGCTAATAAACCAATAATGGCTGCCCCGAAAATCCCGCCAATACTAATTAAAATGCCAGTACTTACACCTTGGTGTGGCGACATCCCCATTGAAATAAGAATTTTTGGTGTCCAGCTCATGACAAAGTAAAAGCCAAACATCACTAAAAAGAATGCAAACCACAAACAAAGTGTTTGAAATCCAAGTTGTCCAGCAAATAGTTTGCCCAGTTCACTACCATTTTGCGTGCTGATTTTTTCATAATGCGGCATAACTGGTAATTCATTTAGCCCCATACGATTTACAGTTGCATTAATTCGTTCTAATGCCTGTTTTGGTCGTTTTGCGAGTAAGTAATCTAAAGATTCAGGTAATAACCATGCGCTAATTAGCAGCATTCCAATGGTTGTAATCCCACCTGCTAAAAAGATTGAGCGCCAACCTAAGTGCTCAATCAATGCAAGTGATAGTACCCCGCCCAGTGTCGCGCCAATTCCATAACCGGTAGACATTAAGCTCACAGCAAGACTGCGCCAGCGAGCATTGGCATATTCACTCGCCAATACATTACTACTCGCAAGGATGCCACCCACCCCAATTCCAGTAATAAACCGAAGTGCGGCTAACATGCCGTGACTTTGCACAAAAGCACAGCCCAGCATGCTCAGACCTGCAATGACAAGACAAACTAAGATGAGTAAACGTCGACCGATTTTATCGGCTAAAGGTGCAAGAAAAATGGAACCAGCAGCCATTCCAAAAAGGCCTGAACTCAGCAATAAGCCAATTTGCGCACCTGAAAGTGACCATTCTGCTGACACAGATGGAGCAGTAAATGCCATTACCATCACGTCAAAGCCATCAATAATATTGAGACAAATACAGATCAAAATAGCAAACCATTGATAACGGCTCATGTTGTTTTGATTGATCTCACTTAGAACGTCTCTTTCCATTTGTGTATCTCCCTTGGATAAGACATACACACGACATTGCTGATATGAGCGATTGGGTGGTTATGCACATCCGTATCCATAATGACCTAGAGGAATATTTGTTTTTTGAGCATCCTGCTCTTTTTCTATACTGAATATTTGGATCCAAAAAATCAACAATATTTTTAAATTTTAATTAACAACGGATTAAATAATTGAAAAATATATTTATAATTTATTCTAGATTTATAGAGTAAAAAATATGGATCCATAAATTATTTATCTATTTTTAAATTTGTAATTTCAAGAGTTATCCAAATATAGTATGGGATTGAAGAATTATGGATCCAAATAAAAGCTAACAAAAATCTCGATCATAAAATTTAAAAGAAACACAAAAAGCCTGTAGAGACATTAAAAAAACATACATAACAACCAAACCTAAAGATCAATATTTTTAAAAAATATACTGCTTATCAATTGACCAATATTTTTATTTATTATAAATTGGATCCAATAAGTGATAAGGAGTCGTCACAAATGTTTATTAAAAATGCTTGGTATGTTGCCTGCCGCCCAGAAGAAATCCAAGACAAACCATTAGGTCGCACTATCTGTGGTGAAAAAATTGTTTTTTATCGCGGCAAAGAAAACCAAGTTGCAGCCGTTGAAGACTTTTGTCCCCATCGCGGTGCCCCACTTTCACTTGGCTATGTCGAAGATGGCAACCTTGTATGTGGTTATCATGGTTTAGTCATGGGCTGTGACGGAAAGACCGTTTCAATGCCAGCTCAACGTGTAAATGGTTTCCCTTGCAACAAAGCATATGCAGTTATTGAAAAGTTTGGTTTTATTTGGGTATGGCCGGGCGAGAAAGCTTTAGCAGATGAAGCAAAACTGCCAACTTTAGAATGGGCAGATCACCCTGAATGGAGCTATGGTGGAGGCCTATTTCACATTCAGTGTGACTATCGCTTGATGGTCGATAACCTGATGGATTTAACCCACGAGACCTATGTTCACTCAAGCAGCATCGGACAAAAAGAGATTGATGAATCATTACCTGTCACTAAAGTTGACGGCGACCATGTGATTACCGAACGCTATATGGAAAATGTAATTGCACCTCCATTTTGGCAAATGGCCCTTCGTGGTAACCACTTGGCAGATGATGTACCTGTTGACCGTTGGCAACGTTGCCACTTCTTTGCGCCAAGTAATGTCCACATTGAAGTAGGTGTAGCGCATGCTGGACATGGTGGTTATTACGCACCAAGTGACAAAAAAGTTTCCTCAATTGTGGTCGATTTTATTACGCCAGAAACCGAAACCTCACACTGGTATTTCTGGGGAATGGCACGTAACTTCCAGCCAGATAATGCTGAACTCACCGATCAAATTCGTGAAGGCCAAGGCAAAATCTTTACTGAAGATTTAGAAATGCTGGAGCAACAGCAGCAAAATATTTTAAGCAATCCACATCGCAAGTTACTCATGCTCAACATTGACGCAGGCGGTGTACAGTCTCGTAAGGTGATTGAGCGACTGCTTGCCGAAGAAAATAAAACACCTCCTGAAACGTCCGTACAGAAGTTTCCAAACATTCGGATTATTTAAAGGAGTATGAACATGGACGTTATTATTCAAAAAATTCACCAGCTCACCCCGACCATCCGTGCGTTTGAATTGGTTGCAGCAAATGGTACAGAGCTACCGAATTTTGAAGCAGGTGCACATATTGATGTGCATCTTAAAAACGGTCTCACCCGCCAATATTCACTTTCAAATTGTTGCAGTGAAAAGCATCGTTATGTCATTGGTGTTTTACATGATGCCAATTCACGCGGTGGTTCACGTTGCATCCACACTGAATATCGTGAAGGCGATCATTTAAAGATTGGTGAACCACGTAATTTATTTGAGATTCACCCTCAGACAAAACAGGCAGTTTTATTTGCAGGTGGTATTGGTATTACCCCTATTTTATCGATGGCGTATCGACTTAAGTCGGCCAATATTCCTTTCGAATTGCACTACTTTGTTCGTAGTCATGAAATGATTGCTTTCTATGGCAACTTAACCGAGCACTTTGGTGACCAAGTTCATTTTCATATTCAAGATCAGCCAGATACCGAATGTAATATGGCAGAGGTTTTAGGCCAAGCTTCACCAAATAGACACTTATATGTATGTGGGCCTACAGGGTTTATGCAGTTTGTCATGAGCTCAGCCGAACAAGCTGACTGGCACAGCGAACAGTTACATCAAGAGCATTTTGTCGCTCAAAAAGTAGATACATCTAGCGATGAAGCTTTTACCATTGAAGTTAAAGGTACGGGCCGTCGAATTGAAGTATTACCAGAGCAAACTGCTACTGAGGCATTAATTGCAAATGGTTTTGATATCCCAGTTTCATGTGAACAAGGTATTTGCGGGACCTGTATTACCCACGTAGTAGAAGGTACGCCTGATCATCGAGATATGTTTATGACCGATGAGGAACATGCTTTGAACGACCAATTTACGCCCTGCTGTTCTCGTGCAAAAACTAAAAATCTTGTGATTGAACTTTAATATTTAAGTTCCTTTATTCAGAAATAAAGGAACTTATTTCAGCTTAAGCGCTGAGAACATTTCTTAGCGTTTCACCTAAAATTACCACGCTACTGTGCTCACGCATTAAGGTTTCAGCACGTCCTGCCTGACGATGGACCAATGCATCAAAAATCGAGCAATGCTGTAAATGTGCATAGTGCAAACGGCGATATTCTGACAAAGCTCGGTTCTGGTCATAGGTAATGGCTTGAGCAGAAGCCATCGGCAATTGGTTGTTTTTTGCTAAGGCTTGTATGAGTGCGACGTTTTGCGCACCCTCAATAATGGTGTCATGAAAAATGACATTAAAATGGTGATAACGTTCCAGTTCAGCATCGCCAAACTCGTCTTTATCATTAAATAGTTTTTCAGTTTCTTGAATGCAATGTTGCAACGTCTTTTTCTGCTCTTCGCTCAAACCTTGTTCTGCCAAAGTTTTCGCAGCTAATCCTTCCAGCACACCACGCACTTCGAGTGCATCATGAACCAGTTGTTCTGAAATTTCACGAACCGTGTAACCACGAGTTGGGTTTTTAATGAGGAGGCCTTCTTGCTCGAGCAAGCGAAAGGCAATACGAACAGGCTGCCTTGAAACACCAAGTAACTCGGCAGTCGGAATTTCGGCAATTCTGGCACCGCCTTCAAGTTCCCCTGAAATAATCATTTTTCTTAGTTTAAGTAAAACTTGTTGTCCTGAAGACATTCGCTGCCACACATCACCAAAAACGTCACTTCGATGCTAGCAAGTTCATTTGTAAAATGAAATAAATTTTCTGTGTGAATCAGTGCTTAAGAATTTTTATTAAGTTTAATAAATTAAATTGCAAACTACCTTTCATCAAAGGTTTTTAAGATTATTGACCATAATATCGAGATTATTACGGATTAAATAAGCCAAGTTAATATCAATGCCTTCAAGCATTTTTTCTTCAACTTTTAAAACCACTTCATTACATTTATTTAGCTTTTCGACACCGCTTTCAGTCAGGGTAATTAAAATACGGCGACCATGTGTTGGGTCTGGTTTTTTCTCAATCCAGCCATTGACCAGTAAATCTTGCAAAATTTTGTTGGCCGATTGCGGCTTAATAAAAGAGCGCTCAGCAAGTTTGGCATTGGATACATTACTTTTTGAAGCTAAAACAGAAAGTGCAGTAAATTGCGGCAAGGTAATCTCAAGCTCTTTTAAATGTTCTGTTAAATGTTTACTAATAATTCGGTCAACACGAGCAATCATGTAACTTAACTTAGGCTCATCTTCTACTTTTTTTTGAACTGAATTCGAACGTACCATAACCTTTCAATCATCATAAGAAAATCTTTAGTGAAAGTATGAGGCGCTAACCCCATACTTTCGTTAAAACTTAGCGAGCACCTGAGCTTTGTACTAAATGTACAGGCTGTTTAGGTTTTTTGACAAGAAGTAATGCAGAGATCGCTGCAATTAAAATCACCGGAATGCTTGAACCAATCACAATGGTCGAGCTTTGGCCAAGCGAGAGTAAAAAACCAGCCATTAAAGGTCCTGCAAAAGAACCAATACGCCCAATTGCAACCGCTGAACCTACACCTGTTCCACGCATTTCGGTTGGATAATACATGGCAGCCAAACCGTACAACGCCGATTGTCCGCCTACAATGAATAAACCACAACCTACTGCCGAAAGTGCAAGTAAAGCCACGGTCGGAGAAATTGCTAAACAACAAAGCGAAAATAAAATGCCGAGATAAATTAGCTTAATCACAAAGCTCATTCGTAATTTATCAAGTAATACACCCATGAGGATTGAACCTAAAATTCCGCCAACGTTGTAACCCATCTGCACATAGTTTGCCTGAAGTTTCGATAAGCCTTGCGCGCCCATCAGTAACGGCAACCAATTCAATAAGAAATACAGTACAACGAGCGTACAGAAAAAACTTACCCAAAGTTGAATCGTCGACATACGACGCTCTTTGGCAAATAAAACTTCCAAGAATGGAGTCGTTTTTTGCGCTTGACCTTTACGTTGTAAATAATCATTTGACTCAGGTAAAAAGCGCATAATCAGTGGAATGAGTAAAATAGGCGCAATCCCACCAATATAGAAAATATGACGCCACTCTGCGTCGCCAGCCAACGACATGGCAACTACAGAAGTAAGTAATCCACCAAAAGGAATACCGCTATACATAATACTTACCGCGGTACCTTTATATTTATCAGGTACAGCTTCAGATGCCAATGTAATCATCATCGGAAGTGCCCCCCCCATTCCTAAACCAGTACAAAAACGAATGAGTAACAGCAAACTAAAGTTAGCAGCATAAGCCGTTAGCAAAGACATAATTCCAAAAAGTAAAATACTAAAAATCAGAATTTTCTTACGCCCGACAATATCGGCAAATCTACCGCCTAATATGGCACCTGGTAGTGTTCCTAAAATTGCAGCACTAAATGCCCACGCCATCTGACCATTGTCCAACATAAACTCAGCCCGCATTCGTGGAGCGGCTACCCCCATTGACTGAAGATCAAAACCTTCAAAAATTGCTATTGCAAAGCATAATAGCAACGTGATTTTTGCCCTTGCAGACTGTCCTAATATCTTTTCCATTGTGTTATCCCTTATTGACTAGTCGTTCCATTTAGCCCTTTGTGTATTATTGTTTAAACACACCAAAAATATCAGTTAAACTTACTAAAAAATCAACATATTTTTATATTAAATCATCAATAAAATTAATTAATATTTAAAATACAATGAATTATAAAATATTTATGAAATTTTATAAAAAAGACTTGAATGTAAGTTTAACTGATATTAAATTAAATCCCAGAACAGCTAAAAATCATTCAAGGAGTATGAAGATGAGTTATGAAAACCGCTGGGAAACAGTAGATGTTAAAGTTGAAGATGGAATTGCATGGGTAACACTAAACCGCCCAGAAAAGAAAAATGCCATGAGCCCAACACTCAACCGTGAAATGATTGATGTACTTGAAGCGATAGAACTTGATCAAAATGCACGTGTGCTTGTGTTGACAGGTGCAGGCGATTCTTGGACAGCAGGCATGGACTTAAAGGAATATTTCCGTGAAGTCGATACTCAGCCAGAAATTTATCAAGAACGTATTCGCCGTGACTCATGCCGTTGGCAGTGGCAACTTCTTCGCATGTATTCAAAACCAACGATTGCTATGGTCAACGGCTGGTGCTTTGGAGGCGGTTTCTCACCTTTAGTGGCTTGTGACCTCGCAATTGCAGCAGATGAAGCAACTTTCGGTTTATCTGAAATTAACTGGGGTATCCCACCGGGTAACCTTGTAAGCAAAGCAATGGCAGACACTGTTGGTCACCGTGCCTCTTTGTACTACATCATGACGGGTAAAACCTTTAGTGGTAAAGAAGCTGAAACTATGGGCCTTGTAAATAAAAGCGTACCGCTTGAACAATTAAAAGCAGAAGTGACTGAGCTTGCAAACTGTCTACTTGAGAAAAACCCTGTGGTTCTTCGTACCGCTAAAAATGGATTTAAGCGTTGTCGTGAACTGACTTGGGATCAAAACGAAGACTACTTATATGCCAAACTTGATCAATGTATCCACCGCGATACGGAAAACGGTCGCCAAGAAGGTTTGAAACAATTTTTAGATGAAAAATCAATTAAACCGGGTTTACAGAGCTATAAACGTACTGGTTAACTTTTGATTCTCTAATGGCAATGTAAGGACACAACCCATGCAAAATGTACAGTTACTTATTCACGGTCAATCTGTTGATGCATCAAATCAGGCAACTTTTGAGCGTATCAGTCCTATTGATGGATCAGTGGCAACTAAAGCCGCTGCTGCAACATTGGAAGATGTTGATCGTGCAATAGACTCGGCACAACAAGCTTTCAAAATATGGTCGAAACTCTCGCCTACCGAACGTCGCTTACGTTTGTTAAAAGCAGCTGATCTAATGGACCAAAAAACCGAGCAATTCATTGAAACTGGAATGCAAGAAACAGGTTCAACTGCAACATGGTATGGGTTTAACGTTCATCTTGCTGCCAACATGTTACGTGAGGCCGCAGCCATGACCACACAAATTGACGGAAGTCTGATTCCGTCAGATGTGCCGGGCAATCTTGCAATGGGTGTGCGGGTTCCTTGTGGTGTGATTGTAGGAATTGCACCTTGGAACGCCCCTGTCATTTTGGCAACACGTGCGCTTGCTATGCCTTTGGCTTGTGGCAACACCGTTGTATTAAAAGCATCGGAAGCCTGCCCAGCAACACATCGTTTAATTGGTGAAGTGTTACATGAAGCAGGTCTTGGCGAAGGTGTGGTGAATGTAATTACGCATGCCGCTGAAGATGCACCACAAATCGTGGAGCGTTTAGTCTCTCATCCAGCCGTGAAGCGTATTAATTTTACGGGTTCAACCAAAGTCGGAAAAATTATTGCAGAGACTGCGGCTAAATATTTAAAACCTGTTTTACTTGAATTGGGTGGTAAGGCCCCTGTCGTGGTTTTAAATGAAGCTGAAATTAATGAAGCCGTAAATGCAGTCGCTTTTGGAGCGTTCTTTAATCAGGGTCAAATCTGTATGTCGACCGAACGTGTTTTGGTTCAAGACAAAATTGCCGACCAATTTATTGAAAAGCTGATTGAGAAAACCCGCGCTATTCGGGCAGGTAATCCAACTTCAAAAGACAATGTACTCGGTGTTTTAGAAAGTCGCCGTGCTGCAAACCGCATTCAGCATTTGCTGGAAGATGCTCAAAACAAAGGTGCTGACTTACCTTTAGGCATTCATATTGAAGACACCACCATGCAACCGACACTGGTACTCAATATTAAACCTGACATGCTGCTTTACCGTGAAGAATCATTTGGGCCTGTATGCACAGTTCAACGTTTTTCAAGCATTGAAGAAGGCGTAGCACTGGCAAATGACAGCGAGTTCGGTCTTTCTTCAGCAGTGTTTAGTCAAAATATTTCGCAGGCATTAGAAGTCGCTCAACAGATTGATTCGGGTATTTGTCACATTAACGGCGCAACCGTACATGACGAAGCTCAAATGCCATTTGGTGGAACAAAATCGAGTGGTTACGGACGTTTTGGTAGTAAAGTCTCTGTTGCCGAATTTACCGAACTACGCTGGATTACCATTCAAACCCAATCACGTCATTACCCGATTTAGTCAGGGTAATGCGAACACAGACATATTAAATAAAAATTGCATGATGCAAAAAATAAAGCGCAGTGATGCGCTTTCCATGGAGTGAAAGAAATGCAAATGAATGCCACTCAATCACAAGACCGCGAACGGTTCGTAAAATTAGGGCAACATGATATTCATCATCACCACAAAGATGACACGCTCTATATCAGCCCAAAAGAGCAATTAAAACCGTATCCACAAAAACTGACAGATCGTTTAATTCATTTTGCACAAACTAAACCAGACCATATTTTTGCAGCAAAACGCAATGCTCAAGGTGAATGGGTCAAACTGAGTTATGCAGAAGTTTTACAACGTGCATGGCACATTGCTCAGGCATTACATGACCGTAAGTTAAGCCAAGAAAGACCTCTGGTCATTTTAAGTGGTAATGATCTCGAACATTTAACACTGTCTATGGCCGCCATGCTGGCAGGTGTGCCTTTTTCAGCAATTTCACCAGCCTACTCTCTTATTTCTCAAGACTTTGGCAAACTTAAACATGTGTTTGAAGTGCTTACACCTGGTATGGTCTATGCCAGCGATGGACAAGCTTTTGCCAAAGCGATTCAGGCATGTATTACACCTGACATTGAAGTGGTGACCAATAAAGGGATTGTGGGCGATCAGATCTGCACATCTTTTCAATCGCTTTTAGATACGCCTGTTTCAAATGTTCAAGAGTTTTACCAAACCCTTGATGAAAACCAGATTGCCAAATTCTTATTTACATCAGGTTCAACCAAATTGCCTAAAGCTGTGCCGACCACGCATTTAATGTTGTGTGTTAATCAGCAAATGTTATTACAAACTTTCCCTGAGTTTGAAGAAACGCCGCCTGTCCTACTCGACTGGCTATCTTGGCACCACACATTTGGCGGCAGTCATAATGTCGGCATTGCACTCTATAACGGCGGTACCATTTACATTGATGACGGTAAACCCGTTGCAGGAAAATTTGACGAAACCATTCGCAATCTGAAAGAAATTTCTCCAACCGTTTATTTAAATGTGCCAAAAGGCTGGGAAGAACTCACCGAAGCTTTAGAAAAAGATGAAGAATTAAGAGACCGCTTTTTTGCCAAAGTTAAAATTTTATTCTTTGCAGGTGCAGCGCTTTCAGAAGCGGGCTGGAACAGACTCGATAAAATTGCTCAGCAACATTGCGGAGAAAAAATCCGCATTATGAGCGGCTTGGGCATGACTGAAACTGCTCCCTCTTGTGCTTTTACAACTGGTCCACGCGTAATGGCTGGCTTTATTGGTTACCCTGCTCCGGGATGTGAAATTAAGCTAGTGCCATGTGGTGACAAACTTGAGTTTTGTGTTCGTGGCAAACATGTCATGAAAAGCTATTGGCGTTTAAAGGCAGACCAACAAAGCACTGTATTTGACGATGAAGGCTTTTTCCATACTGGCGATGCCGTTCGTTTAGTCGATGTCAATGATCCAACTAAAGGTCTCATGTATGACGGACGAATTGCTGAAGACTTTAAACTCAATACGGGTACTTTTGTGAATGTGGGCACATTACGCAACAAAGTGCTCATTCAAGGTAACTTACTCATCCAAGATGTTTGTATTACTGGTTCAAACCTAAATGCGGTTGGCTTTTTGATTTTTCCAAAATTAGAAGCTTGCGCTCAATATGCAGGTCTTAAGCTTGGTGAACATTCTCAAGCAGAGATATTACAGCATCCTAAAGTCCAGCAATGGTTCCGCCAATTTTTAACAACCTTTAATAAAGATGCGACTGGCAGTTCAAACACAGTCTCAATGCTTTATTTAATGACCGAGCCACCTCAACTCGATGCTGGCGAAGTGACTGATAAAGGCAACCTCAATCAAAGCAGTATTACCAAGCGTCGTGCCGCTTTAATTGATGAGCTTTATCAAAAGCAGACTGATAACCCACTGATTATTCGGGTGCCCACCTTAAAACAATAAGCAATTGAAATAAAAAAGGAAGCTCAAACTTCGGTTTGGGCCTTAGCCTCACTTTTGCCAAAAAAAGGTTCAACATGCCACACGATACAGAATTTGAACTATTTCGGGACAGCTATCGCAGGTTCTTAAAAGAACAGGTTGCTCCGTATTATGAACAGTGGGAACACGATGGTCTTATCCCACGTGATCTATGGCTTCGTCTTGGGGAAAATGGCTTTTTGTGCGTCGATGTACCCGAGGAATATGGCGGTTACGGCGCTCCTGTGCACTACTCACTGATGCTGGTTCAAGAAACGGCTCAAGCTGGCTTTGCGTCTTTGGCGGTTGCGATTGGCGGGCAAAATGAGTTGGTCTCTCCTTATCTGCAAAATATTGGAACTGAAGAGCAAAAACGTTATTGGCTACCGAAAATGGTGACAGGTGAAGTCGTCACTGCAATTGCCATGACAGAGGCCAATGCAGGTTCAGACTTACAGGCCATACGCACTCAAGCCATTTTAGAAAATGACCACTACCGTGTGAATGGTTCAAAAACGTTTATTTCAAATGGTTTGCATGCTGACCTGATTGTTCTGGTGGCGAAAACCGATCCGCAAGCCAAAGCAAAAGGCATTTCCATTTTATTAGTCGATGCTGCGTTAGATGGCGTTAAAAAAGGCCGTTCCTTACAAAAAATTGGACTGCATGCCCAAGATACAGCCGAACTATTTTTTGATGATGTTTGTGTACCTGCAACTCAGCGTTTAGGTGAGGAAGGACAAGGCTTTGCCTATTTAATGCAAGAGTTACCGCGTGAGCGTTTGAGCATTTCCATGATGGCTTTGGGGTCAATTTTAGGGGCTATTGAAATTACTAAAGACTATGTTTTGGAACGTAAAGCTTTCGGACAGCCGTTAAGCCAAATGCAAAACACACGCTTTGTGCTCGCAAACGCTCAAATCAAAGCAAAAGCCGCTCAAGCTTTTGTAGACCAATGTGCAGCGCTGTATCAACAACACCAGTTAAGCATCACTCAAGTTGCCGCATTGAAATGCTTTATTACCGATGCCCAATGTGAAGTGATTGATCAATTACTTCAGCTTTTTGGTGGCTACGGTTACATGCAGGAATATCCGATTTCACGCTTTTTTGTGGATGCGCGGGTACAAAAAATTTATGGGGGAACCAATGAAATTATGAAAGAAATCGTGGCCCGAGAACTGCTCGGAAAATAATTCGATTTAAAACCAAACAAGGCAGACACAACAACTATGCCTTATTGAAAACAAAAAAATGTTATTTCAGGAAGAAATGCTATGTCGAAATTATGGATGTACTCTACCCTTATGCTCTCTGGTTCAGTGTGGGCTGGCAATTTTATTGACAACAGCTCAGTAGAACTCACCACACGAAATTTCTATTTTGACCGCGACTACCAAGAGCAATCTGCTTACCCTGCTGCCAAGGACTGGACTCAAGGGTTTATTCTTAAAGCCAATTCAGGTTATACCGAAGGGACTGTCGGTTTCGGGCTGGATGTGCTTGCAACAGCAGGCTTTAAACTCGATGCCGATGCCGAGCACGGAGGTACAGGAAACTTACCTAGAGACACGCGTACCAATGAACCTGCTGACTCTTATGGCGAAATTGGGGTCACAGCAAAAGCGAAAATGAGCCAAACCGAGCTACGCATTGGTACGCTAATGCCGATGAACCCAGTTTTAGTGGCTTCACCTGCTCGTTTGCTTCCTCAAACCTATCGAGGCATTTCACTGACCAGTAAAGATATTAAAGATTTTGATTTACAGGCAGCCTACCTCGATAAAGTGAATCATCGTGATTCGACCAACTATGAAAAAATTAAAATTTCAGGGGTAAATGGACGCTTTAAAAGTGCTGAAACGGATGGGCTTTATTACTTAGGTGGAAACTATCAGTTTAATCCCGCACTCAAGCTCACCGCTTTTTATATGGATGTCGATGATCTTTATAACCAAACCATGGTGGGTGCCTTACATCAACACAAAATTAATGACACCACCAATCTTAGCTCTCAATTACGTTACTACCGCAGCCGAGATGATGGACAAGCAAAAGCAGGCTTAGTCGATAATGACCTTTATCATGCGCATTTCGAACTTAAACATCAAAACCATAAATTTATTTTCGGAACTTTTCAGCATCACGGCGACACCGCCTTTCCGTATTTAACAGGAGGTGAAACTGGGCTTCTCATTGACACATGGCCAGGTGAGTTTTTAAACCCAAAAGAAAAAGCCTATAGCTTCCGCTATGAATATGACTTTAAAGATTATGTGCCGGGTTTACGTTTCATGACTCGTTACACCACAGGCCACAATATTTATGCACCTAACTTAGGTGGCACCAATTTAAAAGAGCGAGAAACAGACTTTGATTTAGGCTACACCGTTCAAAGTGGCTGGTTGAAAAATCTAGGGTTACGCGCGCGTTATGCCATTTATGACAACAACATGCTCTCTACAGCCAACATCAAACCTGTAAACGAAACCCGCATCAACATTGACTACACATGGAAATTTAAATAATTCAAAACAAGAGGTTCTGTCACACATAGAACCTCTTTTTATTTCGGGAAATTCATCATGAAGAAAGTTGTAACTCTACTCTGCGGAATGAGTCTGTTTGCCCTGACTCATGCCGAAACCCAATATAGTCCGCCACCTATTCAGCTTGAGCCTTTAGCAAAATTCAGTGTTGATTTAAATGCGCCTGTTTGGGAGTTAGGCACCACCAGTGATGCAGGTAAACGCCGAATTATTCCCATTACCGGTGGGACATTCGAAGGCAAAACACTTAAGGGCCACATTTTAAATAATGGTGCAGATTGGCAAATTGTCGACAGTAAAGGATTGGCAATTATTGATACGCGATACTTGTTAGAAACCGATGACGGTGCTCTCATTTATCTTCAAACCAAAGGTTACCGACATGGCTCAGCAGAAACACTAAAACAGCTTGCTCAAGGCAAAGATGTCGACCCGAAAAATTACTATTTCAAAATTACCATGCAGTTTGAAACCAGCTCACCTAAATACTCATGGCTTAACCAGACCGTTGCGGTAGGTAGTGCAATGCGCTTGGGTAAAGCAGTTATTTATGATGCCTATACCCTGAAATAATAATTTTTATAACACCAACAAAAAGGATGGACCCTTCACTATGGATCAAAAAATTTTAGAACACTTACCGCCCATCCATCACCATTTGGGTGGACACAATATCCATTGGAATAAAGAAAACACTGAAATCACCATCCACTACACAGCGATAGAAAGCTTTACCAATCCACGCGGCACCGTTGAAGGCGGCATGATCTGCGCCATGCTCGACGATGTGATGGGACTTTTTGCATTTCTTGCAAATGACAGTAAACCCGCTACCACCATCAACTTAACGATGGATTTTTTAAGACCCTGTGCTGTGGGTGAAGTCATTACAAAATGCCGATTCATTAAACAAGGCAAAACTGTACTGAATCTCGAAAGTGAAGCTTGGCAAAACAACAAAATGATTGCACGAAGCACAGCTAATTTTTTGGTTTTAGATTAATTACAAACATTCATTCAATAAGGATATGAATAAATGAATTACACCAACAATAAACGAATTTTGACCCACTCCGCTTTAGTACTTGCCATGCTTGGTTCTTTGGCAGGCTGTGGAAGTGATAATGATGACACAACGATTTCCTCAACAACCAAACCACCGCAGTTATCTCCTGCTGTGGGCGTAAAAATGACAGGAAGCTGTACGGACTTAGTCGGATTTCAATACAACAATACAGTCATTAGCTCCTCCACTCTTCAAGAGGCAGGCACATTGACTGTCGCCAATAAACCGATTGGCGCTCATTGTTTGGTTAAAGGTTATATGGATCAACGTATAAGCCCTGTCGATGGACAAACCTATCAAATTGGTTTTGAAATGCGCCTACCTGTTGACTGGAATGGTCGTTTTCTCTACCAAGGTAATGGCGGAACCGATGGTAATTTAGTCCCTGCAACAGGTCAGGTTGGTAGCGGTGGACCACTGACCAATGCCCTGCATGATGGTTTTGCTGTTATTTCCTCCGACGCCGGACATAACGCTTCACAAAATCCAATGTTTGGTTTAGACCCTCAAGCCAGAATTAACTACGGCTACGGTGCGATTACCAAGCTCACGCCTATGGCAAAAAACCTAATTAAAGCCGCATATGGCAAATTGCCAGATCGTTCCTATGCAGGTGGCACATCGAACGGCGGACGTCATGCCATGATTGCCGCAACCCGTTTGGGCGACCAATATGATGGAATTCTAGCGAGTACACCAGGTTTTCACCTACCTCGTGCAGCCGCGGCTCAACTCTATACAGCACAGCAGCTTCGTCGTGTCGCAACAGATGAAAATGACCTAAGTACCGCTCTTACTCTTACGGAGCGTAAAGTTTTAGCAAAAGCGATTTTAGATCGATGCGATGCCTTAGACGGTATTGCAGATGGCTTGGTTCAAGATGTCGAGGCTTGCCGTACGGCTTTTGATATTCATAAGCATGTACCCGTTTGCTCAAGCACAAGAGATGGTACTTGTTTAAGCACCGAACAAATTGATGTATTAGCCAACATTTACCGTGGTCCTGTAAATTCGGCTGGACAAGCACTCTATGCAACCCAACCTTTCGACCCAGGTTTAGTCGGCAGTAACTGGGCAAGCTGGAAATTTGAATCTTCGGTGGGAACAGCGCGTGACCCCGTTGCAGTCGGAATTCTTTTTCAGGTTCCACCAGACCCAACTGTGACTCAAAACTCTAGACAATTTGCCTTTAATTTTAACTTCGATACCGACTATCCAAAACTATCAGCAACCAATGATGTCTATACCGAAAGTTCGATGTCTTTCATGATGCCACCCGATGAACTCAATCTGGATAAACTCCGTAATCACGGTGGAAAAATGATTGTGGTACAAGGCACAGCAGATGGCGTTTTCTCTGTAGATGACACTCAAAATTGGTACGATCAACTGCTACAACACTATAAAAATGATGCGAAAGGTACAGCGCCTGAATTTGCGCGTTTCTTTAGAGTTCCGGGTATGAACCATACCCGCGATGGCATTGCAACCGACCAATTTGATGCACTAACTGCTTTAGTCAATTGGGTCGAATATGGGCAAGCACCTGACAAAATCATTGCGACGGCACGCGGCGCAGGTAACCTAAGTGGTCAAGTCAATACTGAACTTCCGCAAGATTGGGCACCTGATCGTACCCGTCCACTTTGTCCTTACCCACTGATTGCCCGTTACAATGGTCAAGGCGATAGTGAAAAAGCTGAAAACTTTAGCTGTAAATAACATCCTATAAAATTAAAAGAGAGCTTAAATAAGCTCTTTTTTATTTTGCTAAGCATCACTATTGAATCATTATCAAATGATATTTCATCCAATGCCTGCATCACTGCTAAGATAACACCGAAAACCAAAAACTCATTTCGATATGCAAAATCAGACTGCTCCAAATCTCCCCTCAACTCAACTTGGAAAGGCACTGCTTTGTCTTATGACATCGGCATTATTATTTTCCATTATGGGGGTGTGCATTCGTTTTGCTTCGCAAACGGTAGACAATGCGACCGTCGTGTTTTTTAGAAATGCAGTAGGTTTATTTATTTTTATTCCGATGCTGTTTAAACAGGGTTTAGACTTTATTAAAACCGATAAACTGTGGATGCACACGTGGCGAAGCTTAGTGGGACTTGCGGCAATGTATGGTTTTTTCTATGCCATTGCGAACTTAAAACTCTCAAATGCCATGGTTTTTAGTTATTCATCGCCTATCTTTATTCCACTGATTGCATGGCTTTTCTTAAAAGAAAAAATTACCAAATCGATGATTTTTGCTGCTGTTATTGGACTCATTGGGGTTTTATTTGTCGCTAAACCCGACCAAGGTTTATTTAATGCACTATCTTTTATTGGCTTGGGTGCATGCTTTTTATCAGCAATGGCTTTTGTGACCGTAAGGGCTTTAACCAGTACAGAACCACCTGAACGTATTGTTTTTTACTTTTGTGTTTTTGGTAGTTTAATTTCCTCTATTCCGATGTTTTGGCATTGGCGTATTTTCACTTGGCATGAACTAGCACTACTCATTGCCGCAGGACTTTTAGCAAACATTAGCCAACTTTTTATGTCTTATGCTTATAGCCTAGCCCCAGCAGGACAAATTGGCCCCATGAATTACATTGCCATTATTTTTGCTGGAATTTGGGGATTTGTTTTTTGGCATGAATTACCGGATCTGTTTAGCATTATCGGCATATTTATTATTTTATTTGCCATTTTGCTCTGTAATCCATTTTTGCAGAAAAAATTACTCTCTCGGTTTAAATAACAACAGACAAACCTTAATCTAATTTAGGTACTGTATTCGATACTCATTTGGCGAAATGCCTGTCCAGTGACGGTAGGCTTTTCTAAAATTAGAAGTATCTGAAAAGCCAATTCTCTCCGCAATCTCGTCTATGGTTAAAGTTGTTTCTCGCAAGTATTCATCGGCAAGACGGCGCCTAGTCTCATCTAACAACTCTTGATAGGTTAAATCAAAGCCTGCCAAGCGTCGATGTAAGGTCCGCTTTGACATATGTAAGCGTTCAGCCATTTCTTGAGCTGATGGAAAAAGCCCTGTTCCATCCAATAGTATTAAACGAATCGTTTTCACCAACTCTGGTTCTTCAAGTTCAACTGCACCTAACATCCGCTCACAAAACGACTTACACATATCAGCAGTAATCGGATTGGCATTTGGGCAAAGCACATCGAGCCATTTTAAATCAAAGTGCCATTGCATCACTCCAGCATTAAACCGAACTGGGCAATGAAACACTTTTTCATATTCTTCTGCATAGTCAGGCGCTGGATAGGGCAATAAAAGCTTCTTCGCTTGAAATGATCCTTCAAGCACCCGTTCAATTAGGGTTTGCATAGAGCTAAACCAAAACTCGCACACCAAAGGTAACAGCTTACCCAGTGCAATAATGTCCTGCCCTTCAAAAATGGCAACATCATCTCGAATATAAAATGACTTCTTTAAAATAGGTCCTGCAAGCTTAATGTGTCGAATACCAAGCTCGACTGCTTGTCTAAAATTACGTGAGGAATATAACGCATAACCATACACTCCAAAATCTGACAATCGCTGCTTTTGCCCTGCGCGCAGACCAATGAGTGGATCATTTGATAGCTTTTGAATATTTTGAAATAGCTGAATTTTTTGGACTTGCGAAATATATAAAGAGGATTGATTCATAGCATCTGGCGAAATATTTGTGCCAGATAAAACATCGGATATTGAATGGCCTTGCAAACCCATTTCATCAAATAAACTGGTTAAACCCAGCAAATATGTATTGGCACCTAAGGATGTATTATCATAATTTCCTTCGATAACACTATTTGCATTTTTATAAATATTTTTAGGCATTTAACTCGCACCATCCCTAGAGTGACGTGCATAATGGCACTAAACTACCTCTTGTTGTCTCAATTTAACATCGACCATATGACGCTTCAAGCATAAAGTATGATAAGCAAAAGTATGGAAGGAATAATAATGGAACAGTCTACCTTAAAAGAATATAGCGGCTCTGCCACTGAACATATGGAACTTATTTTTTCCAAACAACGTGCCAATTTTGAGGCAGATCCCTACCCAAGTCTTGAGTCACGCCGCACAAAGCTACATCAACTCAAAAAACAAATTATTCGTTATCAAGATGCTTTAGCTGCCGCGATTAATGCTGATTTTAGTTCTAGATCACTTGATGAATCTAAACTACTAGATTTACTTGGCTCAGTGTTGGAAGCTGATCATGCGATTCATCATTTACGCCGCTGGATGCGCCCAAGTAAACGCCGTACCGAGCTTTTATTTTTATCAAACCGTTTAAGTGTGCAATACCAACCTAAAGGCGTGGTTGGTGTAATTGTTCCTTGGAACTTCCCCGTTTATTTAGCACTTGGCCCACTCATTGCCGCATTAGCTGCGGGCAATCGAGTCATGATTAAACTCCCTGAAATTACCCCGAATACCAATGCAATGCTTCGACGTATGCTTGCTGAAGTCTTTAATGAAGATGAAGTAGCGGTTTTTGGTGAAGAAATTACAGACCCAGCAAGATTCACCACTTTGCCATTTAACCATATTGTGTTTACTGGCTCTCCTGCCATTGGCAAAGTCGTCATGCGAGCTGCAGCTGAAAATCTAACGCCTGTGACACTTGAGTTAGGTGGTAAATCACCTGCTATTGTAAGCCGCAATTACCCGATTGCCGATGCTGCAAAACGTATTACGCATGGTAAAGCAACAAATAGTGGTCAAATCTGTGTAGCGCCTGACTATGCATTGGTTCCAAAAGAAAGTATTGAAGAATTTGTAGATGCTGCGAAATCAAGCTTTATAAAAATGTTTGGTCAAAACATCACAAATAATGAAAATTACACATCGATTGTAAATGACCGCCATTTAAAACGTATTCAAGATATTTTGACCGATGCACAAGCAAAAGGTGCACGTGTTATTCCTTGTGATACTTACAGCTTTGACCAACAAGGTCGCAGAATGCCTGTACAGATTGTGCTGAATTGCACGCCAGACATGCGCATTATGAAAGAAGAACTTTTTGGCCCTATTTTACCTGTAGTGGCTTATGATTCTTTAGATGATGCGATTACCTATGTAAAATCGGATGAACGACCTTTAGCCCTTTATTGCTTTACGCATAGTTCAATAGAACGTGATCGTATTTTGCGTGAGACTCATTCGGGTGGTGTGACCATTAATGATTGGGGTTGGCATGTAGTTAACCATGACGCTCCTTTTGGTGGTATCGGCAACTCAGGCATGGGGTCATATCATGGTGAAGAAGGTTTCCGTGAACTTTCTCATGCAAAAACTGTTTTTATTCGTCATCGGTTCTTTCCAACTCAGCTTTTCCATCCTCCTTATGGAACATTCCTACAAAAATTAGCGATTCGCTTTTTCTTGAAAAAAGGTGATCCAAATATTAAATAAAGAGTATAGAAAAAAGCCTCGTAATGAGGCTTTTTTATTGGGTTTAAAATAATAAAATTTCTAATCAAACCACTAAAATTTATTTAAATATAATCAACCTTTTGTGCTTTTAAAATATCAAGCTGCAACATCTTTTTCTTTTTATATTTATAAGCAATAAATAAACCAATAAACCATACTGGTGAAAACTCTAAAGCAATCAGCGTATCATGATCTAAAGCTAAAATGACGATCGTAAAAACTAAAAATAGCATCGTCAGCCATGCCATAAATAAGCCACCCGGCATTTTATATTTTGACTGGATATGTAATTCAGGGCTTTTCTTACGATAATAAATATATGAAAGCACAATCAGCATAAATGTAAAAATACATAAAATTGAAGTCAGTGCTGAGATAATCGTAAATGCAGTCATAACATTTGGAACAATAAACAAAATGGATGTTCCAAGCGTTACACAAGCCATTGAAAAGACGAGTCCTCTAATTGGAACTTTTCTTTTAGATAACTTACTAAAGCTTTTCGGTGCATCATTGTCTAACGCTAAACCGTATAACATACGGCTGGTTGCAAAGATTCCACTATTTGCCGAAGAAAGAGCTGAGGTTGCCACAACGAAGTTAATTAAACCTGCCGCAATTGGTAAGCCAACTAACGCAAACATTTCCACAAATGGGCTTTTTTCTGGTGAAATTTTTGCCCAAGAGGTAACTGCAATAATACAAACCAATGCGCCTACGTAGAACAATAAAATACGTAAAGGAATAGAATTAATGGCTTTAGGAAGTGAGGTATGCGGGTCTTTGGTTTCAGCAGCAGTTGTACCAACAAGTTCGATACCCACAAATGCAAATATGGCAATTTGGAAGCCCGCTAAGAAACCTGTTACACCATAAGGAAACATAGATTGTGTTTCAAACAAATGGCTCATTGAGGCCTTAACCCCATTTGGAGAAGTAAACCCGGTCCCAATTAAATAAATACCAGCAAGAATAAATAGAATAATTGCAGTAATTTTGATGAGTGAGAACCAAAACTCGAGTTCACCAAACAGCCGAACGGCCACAAAGTTGAGTATGGTTAATATGGCTAATGAGGTAAATGCGGGGATCCAGACCGGTAAATCGGGATACCAAAACTGCATGTACCCTCCAATCACAATCACATCGGCAATCGCTGTAATAATCCAGTTACACCAATACGACCAACCCAGAAAAAAACCTGCCCATGGACCTAAATAAGCGGTTGCGAAATCGGCAAATGTTTTAAAGTTCGTGTTGGCAAGCAATAACTCACCCATTGCTCGCATCACGAAGAAAAAGAAAAAGCCAATAATTAAATATGTTAAAATAATTGAAGTCCCAGAAACACTTAATGTTTTTCCAGAACCCATAAATAATCCGGTACCAATTGCACCGCCAATCGCAATCATTTGAATATGACGATTGGTCAATGAGCGTTGCAATTTTTCCTCTTCTTGCTCAGTCATATGCTGACTGCCTAGGAGGTCTCCTTCCAGGAACTGCTTTCCTTTATTATTACTCATGTAATATTAACTCCAATTTATAGCAACCGTTATAAATATGTTTTAATAATATGAGTGACATGAGCTTCGATTAAGCCGAATAAATCATCTTACCAATATTATTAAAACCACTTATAATTTAGTAAATTCCATTTTTAAATCTTAAAATAGTTATTTAAAACAATAAAATATAAACCATAGAATTATCCCATTATGCCTCACCATCTTAATATCTAAAATGAAATAACAAGTTCCATTCATTCAATTAAGATGATGTATATCCATATCAATTTTTTGACTCAGGGATAATATAATATTCCTCATAAAATGTGGTGAGTTGTAAAAACTCACTGCCTAATTAACCGCCATTTGCAAATGCTGAGTATTTTCCAGCCTATTTACAGCTTTCGATTTAGAAGCCTGTTGAACATTAATACTCAATATTCGAACTTCTGCCCCATTTTGAACATTTAACTGTTTAGCCTGCTCTAAACTTAGCTGTATTTGATTTTGATAAGGTGCGCTATACACTACAATTGCCCGATAATTTTCATAATCATCATTAGCAATAATGTAAGGTTCATCACCTAGACTTAAATCAGTAGACTCTACAACTTGTACAGTTAAAATCTGACTTTCTTTGATAGCCCTTAAATTTTCAATATCGGCCTGTAGTGTTGCTCCGCCATCAAAAATATCGACATAGCCTTTATAGCGAAGCCCTTCTTCTAGCAAAAGATTGTAGGCTGGCCGTGTATTTGGATGAACCATTCCAATTGCCGCTTTAGCATCGTCTGGCAACATATCGACATAGAGCGGATGCCTCGGCATCAACTCGGCTATAAAAGCTTTTTGCCCTATGCCGCTTAAATAGTCCGCTTTGGTAAATTCAATATTAAAAAATTTATGACCTACCGCATTCCAAAATGGAGACTGTCCATTTACATCGGAATAGCCACGCATTTCAGCCACAATCGTTTCTTCAAAGTATTGGCGAAATGCGGACAAAAACAAGAAGCGTACTTTAGATAAAAACTTGCCATTTTTATTTAAACGATAGTCTGGGTCTAAAAATAACGTACAAAGCTCACTACAGTTGGTATGGTCATTACTCAAGTACAAAGTCGGTAAAGCGTTATAAACACTTAAAGGTTCCGAAGCGTGAACTTGAGTACCCACATGGAAGTTATACCAAGGCTCTTTTAGACCGAGCGCGACTTCAATACCGCAAACACCGACAACTTTGTTGAGTTCAGTATCTTCTAAAACAAATAAATAGACCTGATCTGCTTTTGGTAATTCACCCGCAACCGTTTTACAGGCGCGTTCAATACGTGCAGCCAACTTTTCCATATTTGGCTGTAAAGATGTCAAACCAAAACCCGCTTTTTGAGCCAAAAGGTAAAGATCATTAACATCCTTAGGTTCAATGTAGCGAATAATCATCATGCGGCTTGTTCATCCTTTTGAATTTCGACAAAGCGAGCAAGTGCACGTTCAAACCGTTTTAAGCCTTCATCAATATCAGCAAATGGAATAATTAAAGACGGCGTAAAACGCACAACATTTGGTCCAGCAATCAGACTTAGTAAACCTTCCTCACCCGCAAGATTATTAATATCTTTTGCCTTACCAGCAAACTTGTCTTTTAAGGCACAACCTATTAGCAAACCTTCACCACGGATCGTTTCAAAGATTTCATATTTTTCATTTAATTGATTTAAAGCGTTTTTATAGTAGTCATGACGTTCTTTAACGCCGTTAAGCACTTCTGGTGTATTAATAAACTCGAATACTGCACCTGCAACCGCACTTGCTAACGGGTTACCACCATAAGTTGTACCGTGTGTACCCACTGAGAAATGCGGTGCAAATTTATCATTTGTTAACATTGCACCGACTGGGAAACCACCACCCAATGCTTTTGCAGTAGTAAGAACATCTGGTGTAACACCATAGTTCATGTAGGCATAAAGTGCACCTGTACGACCTACACCAGTTTGTACTTCATCAAAAATAAGCAAGGCACCGAACTCATCACATAGTGCACGCAAACCTTTTAAAAATTCGATGTCAGCAGGAATTACCCCACCCTCACCTTGTACAGGCTCTACAATTACTGCACAAGTTTGTTCATTAATGACTGCTTTAGCTGCTTCTAAATCATTATAAGCAACATGGCTAATACCGTTTGGAAGTGGTGCAAAGTCTTGTGAATATTTTGGCTGACCACCTGCTGAAACGGTAAATAAAGTACGGCCGTGGAAAGCATTATTAAATGCCACAATGCCACTTTTACCTGCCACACCGCTGTCGAGTCCAACTTTACGAGCAAGCTTTAATGCTGCTTCATTCGCTTCTGCACCTGAGTTACAGAAGAATACTTTGTCGGCAAATGTATTTTCAGTGAGTTGTTTAGCAAGGCGTAGAACTGGTTCATTGGTATAACCGTTACCTACATGCCAAAGTTTTGTAGCTTGTTCTGTTAATGCATTTACTGCCACTGGATGCGCATGGCCTAATGCGTTTACTGCAATCCCGCCTGCAAAATCGATATATTCTTTATTTTCTTGATCCCAAATACGTGAACCTTCACCACGTACCGGAATGAAATTTGCCGGTGCAAAAACCGGAACCATCCACTCGTTAAAGTCGCTACGAGAAACTGTAAAATTATTCATTTTATCTAGTCCATTAAATTGAATTATTCGGGTGAGCTAATGTCCCTATTATTCAAAATCAAATTGATTCACAAAATTTGTAATTCAGCAAAAAATGAATTATTTTTTACCAATTTGATAATTGACAATGACATTATGGACAATATTGATCAAATTATTTTAGGTTTACTTAAAGATAACGCACGGATGTCTGTGACCGAGTTAGCCGAAAAAGTTCACGTCTCAAGAGCAACCATTAAAAAGAGAATGGAGTATCTTGAGACTTCGGGCATCATTACCGGATATACGGTTCGTTTTAAACCAAATGCCGAACGCAACGTTATCCGTGCATGGATGAGCATTATGGTTGAAGGCACCAAAGCACAGTCTGTGATTAAAGAACTACGCTTAGAAAGTGCGGTTGAATGTCTGCATAAAACCAACGGTAAATGGGATATTTTGGTTGAGCTACGTTCCGACACTTTAGAAAACTTCGATAAAGTATTAGAACGAATCAGGAATATTTCAGGTATTTATAACAGTGAAACTAGCATTCTGCTTGCGAGTCATAAGACCTGATAAAGCACTTTAACTTCAAAGAATAAGAATTGATGAGCTAAGCATAAAGTTTGGCTCACCCTCCCATTCCTACAAAGAAATTTCCTTAAGTACCCTCTATGAAAATTAAAAACCATCACAACCATAGTTCATTCTAAAAATCCTCAAGAAATTTTTAATTTTTTTTAAATAATCAAATCAAAAACTTAAAATCCAATTTGATTTAAATTCCCACTTTTTTCACTTACTACCCTCATCAAGGCATTTGACAGAAAATTTAAAACATAATACATATAGTATTATATGTTATATGTTAAAACCGAAGGACAGGGTATAAGAAAATGGCTAAAACTCAACTACAACACTTTATTAACGGCGAATATGTTGCTAGCAACGGAAATGATTACTTCGACTTGGTGAGCCCAGTGACTGGTGAAGTTTATGCACAGTCACCCAATGCAACCGATGCGGAAGTTGACGCAGCATATGCCGCTGCAAAAGAAGCATTTAAAATTTGGGGACGCAGTACACCATCAATGCGTCAAAAAGCGTTGCTTAAGTTAGCGGATGCTATCGAAGCAAATGCTGACCGTTTGATTGAAGCTCAAAGCCGCAATACAGGGCAGTTAAAACACTTAATTGCATCTGAAGAAGTGGGTGTATCGGCAGATCAAGTTCGTTTCTTCGCAGGTGCGGCTCGTTTACTCGATGGCTCAGCAACTGGTGAATATTTAGAAGGTTTAACTTCTTCTATCCGCCGTGAACCTATCGGTGTAGTTGGCCAAGTTACACCTTGGAACTATCCACTTATGATGGCAATCTGGAAAATTGCTCCTGCTTTAGCTGCTGGTAACACAGTGGTACTCAAACCAAGTGATACCACTCCTGAAAGTACTCTTTTACTTGCTGAAATTGCTGCACCATTCTTCCCTAAAGGTGCATTTAACGTTGTGTTAGGCCAAGCACAGGTAGGCTCAAAAGTGGTATCGCACAAAACGCCTGCTCTCGTTTCGATTACAGGTTCAGTGCGTGCCGGATTACAAGTTGCCGCTTCTGCCGCAGCAAATTTAGCGAAAGCTCACCTTGAACTTGGCGGTAAAGCACCTGTACTGGTTTTTGAAGATGCCGACATTGATAAAGCCGTTGAAATGATTGCTTTAACAGGCTATTTCAACGCAGGCCAAGACTGTACTGCGGCAACACGTGTCATTGTGGCTGAATCTGTTCATGATGAATTTTTAGCTAAACTCGTTGAGGCTGCCAAAAATACTCGTTTTGGAGATCCAGATGATCAAGACGCTCTATATGGTCCACTTAACAATGCCAACCAATTGAAAAATGTTAAAGCGTTTATCGACAACTTACCTGCTCATGCCAAAGTTGAAACAGGCGGAAAACAAGCAGACCGCCCAGGCTTCTATTTTGAACCGACTGTTATTAGTGGTTTAAAACAACACGATGAAGCCATTCAAAAAGAAATTTTTGGACCAGTCATTACAGTTCAAAAATTTACCGATGAAAATGATGCGATTGAAAAAGCCAACGATGTTGAATATGGCCTAGCTTCAAGTGTCTGGACCAAAGATCATGCTCGCGCAACTCGTCTGTCACGTGAACTCGATTTCGGTACAGTTTGGATTAATACCCATATTCCTTTAACTGCGGAAATGCCACACGGCGGCTTCAAAAAATCAGGATATGGTAAAGATTTATCTGGTTACGGTTTTGAAGAATATACCCGCGTTAAACATGTGATGAGTTCAAACGAATAATAACAATGCGTTTTGAAAGGAGATCAAAATGAATAAACAAAAAATGAAAGACTTGGTGACTAAAGCACACCACGAGTTATTTAATTTGCATGACACCGCTGCTCTAGACCGTTATTTTTCTGAAGACTTTATAGAGCACTCACCACTCGTTGCAAATGGTATTTCGGGTCTTCGCCAATTAGTAGAAGATTGCCCAGACATGCAACACGAAGCTGTACGCGTACTCGCAGATGGTGATTTGGTTGCAATTCATGGCCGCTTTCAGGGATTAGATGAAAACCCTTTGGTTGGCTTTGATATTTACCGAGTAAAAGACGGTAAAATTGTAGAGCATTGGGATGGGCTTGTAGCAGAAGCTGCACCGAATGTAAGCGGTAGAACACAATTAGATGGCCCAACTGAAATCGTAACTCACCATGACCCAGAGAAAAATCGTGAGATTGTGACGTCTTTCTTTAAGGAGTCATTAATTGATGGAAATTACGATGCCTTCAAAGAATACACCCACGGCGATCAGTTCATTCAACATAGTCCAGATATTGGAGATGGCGTTAAAGCCGTCATTGATTTTTTGAACAATATCCGTAATGAAGGACAAGGTTTGGTATACTCAAAAACGCATCGCTCCATTGCTGATGGTCAATTTGTATTGACTCATTCCGAAGGTAGTATTGCCGGAAATCGACATGCCTATTTTGAATTATGGCGTGTAGATAATGGCAAAATTGTTGAACTTTGGGATGCAATACCAGCCGTGCCTGAAGATGAACAGGCTGTCCATGGTTATGGCGTGTTTTAATAATTATTTATCCGCTTCATTAAGCTAAGTCTTTTGACTTAGCTTTTAGAGAATTCGCCATGTCAGCATATACGATAATTTTTGCACCTATTGCTCAAGCAACTCGTTCGGAACAAGTTGTAGAACGCTTGGAAAATGCAATTATCTCTGGTTTGCTAAAAAGCAATGAACAACTTCCTAATGAAGCAGACTTAGCACGTTTAATGGGCGTTTCACCCATTACCGTTCGCGAAGCTTTAAATACTTTACGTGTAAAAGGTTTAATTGATACACGTCGCGGCAGAAATGGTGGAAGTTTTGTTTGTGAGCTACCTTCAGATTTACTGTTAAACCAACATCCATTGCGCCAAGCTTCAAATGAGTATCTTGCCGATTTAGGCGAGTTTCACAGTGCAATTTTAAGTCATAGTGCATATTTAGCCGCTCAAAGAACCACAGAATATGAACTAGGCAAAATAAAAGAGTTGATTGAACAATTTGAGAAAGCCGTTGAAGCAGACACACGCGCACAGCTTGATTTACGTTGTTTGCTGACACTCACCTCATTTGCCCAATCTGCAAGACTGGCAAATCAGGAACTCACTATTCAGGCTGAATGGGCTCCCCTTATTGCCGTGCTTTATCAAGACAACGATTTTCACCGTGAAGTTGTAAAACAATATCACCATCTTTTGTCGTCTTTTGTTGAAAACAATGAAAATGAAGCTGTGATTCAAGCCAGAAAAATAGTTTCAATGCTCACTGACCAAATGCTTCGCTATAAGTTATCGAGTGAATAAAAATAATAAATGAGATGGCTTATCAATAATCAAGTTAGGAATATGGAATTTTAGGAGTTATCGGAATGACCCAGCACTTAGATTTAGATATAGAAGAGCTTCAAAGTTTATTAAAAAGTGTTGTTGAGGAAACAACAACTATTACGGAAACACTGGCGGCTAAAGCAAGCAAAATTCTGTCAAAGCATGCATCTGAAAAAAATGCAGATATTAAGCTTTCAACTTCAGAACGCTCTGCTTTGCAGAAGGAAATTAAAAATGCGCTAAATCAGAGCCATTATAGTCAAGGAACTGGTTTTGCAAGTTATAGTCCAGCAACGCAAGACGAGCAAGACTACTGGACACTCGAATGGTGGTATAAAAAAGAAGACCAGTTACAACAAGCGAAACTTGAAAACTACCAAAATGCGCAGCGCTTTTTAGATTTCCGCTCTTTTGAATGGTTCCACAAACCTGCTCAAGATAAAAGCCCATGCATACATGGCCCTTACGTTGATTATATTTGTAACGGCGCCTACACCATCACCATTGCTCACCCGGTCATGATTCATGATCAGTTTATTGGTGTCATTGCTACCGATATTTTAGTTTCGGCGCTTGAAAAGCTACTTATGCCAAAACTCAAAAATATCAAGCAAAAGGCAGTCATTATGAATGATTCATCTCGGGTCATTACTTCAAACGACATTAGCATCCGAACTGGAACCTTATTTAAAGAAAAAGCTGTTCAACAGTTTTTCTCGCGACCCTGTCCATCTTTCCAGTTGGTTGTGATCTAAAAAGAAAAGAATAATAGCTCTTTATTCTAACTTTAGTGTGCCACCAAGGTGAAATAGCACTTTAAGCCTCTAGCTACTGTTCAAACTTTCTTCAATCAGACTTGTTTATTCAAGTCTAGGGGAAGTTTTGGCCTAAAAATAGCATCGCCTTTCTGGATGAAAAGCAAAAATAACGAAATTTGAGGTTGAAAAGACATGGAAAATAAAGCGTCTTCCTTAAAAAAACTATCACTATGGCAAGTCACGATTATTGGTATTGCCTATATGACCCCCATGACGGTTTTTGATACTTTCGGTATTGTTTCCGGAATTACCAATGGTCATGTTCCTCTCGCATATTTACTTGCTTTAGGCGCGATGCTGCTCACCGCCTGGAGCTATGCGAGGTTTAGTAAAAATTCTGAAAGATCAGGTTCGGCCTATAGTTATACAGCTGAAAGTTTAGGGCCTAAAAGTGGATTTTTCGTTGGCTGGTGTTCTCTACTCGACTATCTGTTATTACCCCTTATTAATGTGTTACTGGCTGCAATTTATCTCACCGCACTCATTCCGAGTATGCCTTATTGGTTTTGGGTGCTGGTATCGGCGGGCCTTGTGACTTTAGTCAACTGTTTCCGTATTCGATTACTTGCCAACTTAAGCCTCGTGTTTGTGTTTGCTCCGATTATCCTTATGGTCATTTTTGTATATTTAGTGGTTCGTGGTATTGGCTCAACTCAAGGTTATGAACACGTGCTGACCTTGGCTCCGCTATGGCATGGTCAGCAATCGCTATTACCGCTCGTTGCTGGCGCTTCGGTTTTATGTTTTTCATTTTTAGGTTTTGATGCAGTCACTACTCTTTCAAATGAAACCAAACAACCCACTAAAAATATTCCTCGAGCAGTCATGTTAACAACACTTACTGGCGGGCTTATTTTCTTCACAGCCGCTTGGTTTATTCAGCTTTATTTTCCAAACAATGTTCGTTTTCACCACCCTTCAGAAGCACTTCCTGAAATTGTGCTTTATGTAGGCGGCGCGTTGTTTCAGTCGATATTTTTATGCGGCCAAATTATGAACACAGTCGCCTCTGGTCTTGCCTCGCATGCCAGTGCTTCGCGTTTACTGTATATAATGGGCGCCGACAATATTTTCCCTAAAAAGTATTTTGGAACCATCCATAGCTCTTTAGGTACGCCATTTTTCTCGGTTTTATTTGTCGGGCTTATTTCAATGTCGGCTATTTTTTTAGATTTAGCTCAAGTCGTAAGCCTGATCAGTTTTGGTGCGCTCGTTGCTTTTACGGCCGTCAACTTCTCAGTTTTTATGAAATTTTATATTAAAGATAAACAGCGCTTAGGTTTTAAAAATAAATTTCTAAACCTATTTTTACCGCTTCTATCGGTCATTAGCATTATTTGCTTATGGCTCAATCTTGACTCATCTTCACTGATTTTTGGATGCTTCTGGTTATCTTTAGGCATTCTTCTATTTATTTATAAAACGATTAAAAAACAAAGTATTGCCATTAGTAATGCTTATTAATTTTTTAAGGAACTTCTCTATGAAAATTATTTCTAAACCCCAGCTTTTAAAAGATGTGGAATACAAACCAAGTAAATCTCTACAAGTGGGCAAAGAGTGGAGCTGGTTAAATCCAAAACATGCGAAATTTGATACAGCCACGGTTAATGATGCGTCGGTAGATAACCCAGCCAACTACTATGAAAGCTCACTGTCTGATTGGTATACCTTTGATAGTTTAAATGCCGACATTGAATGTGATGTCGTGGTTATTGGCGGTGGTTTATTAGGTTCATCGACTGCCCTACACCTAGCTGAACAAGGTGTAGATACGGTTTTATTAGAAAAAAACCGCATTGGTAGCGCAGCTTCTGGCCGAAATGGTGGACAACTTACTCCTGGTTTAGCACGCTGGGAAGCTCAAGAAATGGCCGATCGCTTAGGTTATGAAGATGCAAAAAAACTTTGGCATTTTACCTCTACTGAAGCGATGCAACTCATTGATGACATCTCGGAAAAATACCAGCTCGATTTTGACCGAAAATACGGCCATATTACTGCCGCCGTTCATGAAGGACATTTGGTTGGCTTAACACAGGGTGCCGATGCCCGAAAATATTTAGGCGAAGACCATACCCGTATTGTAGGTAAGCACGAACTTATGGACTATATTAAGTCGGACTACTATACAGGCGGTTTAATTGATGAGTTAGGTGGACAGATCCATCCCTTGGCTTTAAACCGCGGCTTAATTTATGGTTTTTGCCAAAACGGCGGTACTGTTTATGAACAAACAGAAGTTATTTCAATAGTAGAAAAAACAGATGGTATTTATGTTCAAACAGCAAATGCTGTCGTAAAAGCTAAAAAGTCTGTGGTGTTAGCAGTACACCATGCCTCGTTTAAACTTTTATCTGAACAAAGCAATACCACTATTCCGTTTTACACCTATGTCGCGACGACTGCCCCACTAGAGCTTGATACAAAAGAGCTACTGCCATTTGAGCATCCAGTCTATGACACTCAGTTCCAGATTGATTACTACCGTCCCGTGTTTAATAACCGTTTACTGTTTGGTGGCCAAGGCACAGGAACATGTTGGGGTCCAGAGAAAACTTTAAATTATCTAGAACATCGAATTCATACGGTTTTCCCTCAAATTAAAAATCTAGAAATGGATTTTGTCTGGAGTGGGACAACTGATTTAACCGTAAATGGTGCAGTCGATAGCCGGAAGTTTGGTAATAAGTTCCCGATTTATGCTGTTCACGGCTGGAGTGGTCACGGCGTTGCACAGACGGTACGTATTGGTAAAGCCATTGCAAATGACTTTGTTGGGCAATCTAATGACTTCGAAATGTTATCTAAAATTGACCATCAAAATATTATGTTTGGTCGTACCCTTGCTCCCGTTGTCATTCCACTCGCAAAAAGTATGTATGGTATCGGCGCAATGATTAACCCGGGCAAAATGGTGTCTTTCTAATTTATAGAATTACTAATTTTCAGAAAAAGGATTCGTATAGCTTTGTACGGATCCTTTTTTATTTAGCTGAGTAAAATCCTTTTCAAATTAGGTTATCCCTAGCCAATCTATTACAATAGCATCAGCTTTTTTTTATTCAGCGCATATATTTTGAGCAACTCATCTTCCCAATTAAAACGCGGACTTAAAAATCGCCACATCCAGCTAATCGCTATGGGTGGCGCTGTCGGGACAGGTTTATTTTTAGGCTCTGCACAAGTCATCCAGTCTGCTGGCCCTTCTATTATTTTAGGTTATGCCATTGTCGGTTTGGTCGCATTTTTAATTATGCGCCAAATGGGTGAAATGATCGTAGAAGAACCTGTGGTCGGTTCCTTTAGTTACTTTGCACAAAAATACTGGGGAAGATTCCCCGGGTTTTTATCGGGCTGGAACTATTGGGTAGTGTACATTTTAGTGGCTATGACTGAGCTTACCGCCGTAGCTAAATATGTGCATTATTGGTGGCCTCATATACCTGCGTGGGTTTCGGTTTTATTTTTCTTTGTACTGGTCACGTGCTTGAACTTAGGCAATGTTAAATTTTATGGCGAATCTGAATTTTGGTTAGCCATTATTAAAGTTACCGCAGTCATTGCAATGATTGTGTTTGGCTTATATTTATTGCTTACAGCAGGCAACGGCTCTATAGCGAGCTTTTCAAACCTATGGCAGCATGGCGGATTTTTCCCACATGGCTTTTCGGGTTTGTTTTATATGCTCGCCTTTTTAATGTTTGCATTTGGCGGTATTGAACTGATTGGAATGACCGCTGCTGAAGCTGAGAATCCGGAAAAAAGTATTCCGCAAGCCATTAACCAAGTTATTTTTCGAATCTTAATTTTTTACGTGGCTTCCCTTGCAATTATTATGTCGCTTATTCCTTGGAACCAACTAGACCTTGGTGGTTTAGATAAAAGCCCATTTGTCATGATTTTTAGTCAGCTTGGTATTGGTTGGGCGGCACATTTACTTAACTTTATTATTTTGACTGCTGCACTTTCAGTTTATAACAGCGGCATGTATGCCAACAGCCGTATGTTGTACGGACTAGCGGTCCAAGGTAATGCCCCAAAAGTTTTTGCAAAAGTAAGTAAACAAGGCGTGCCAACAGCCGCTGTTGTTTTCTCTTCTATTCTGATTTTTGGATGTGTTTTACTTAACTATTTTGTACCAGAAGAAGCTTTAAGCCATCTTATGTATATGGCTGTTGCAGCTTTAGTTTTAAACTGGGCTATCATTAGCTTTACCCACTTAAAGTTTAAAAAAGCTATGAAACTTGAAGGCAAAGTTGCCAAGTTCCCTGCTCTATTTTCACCTTTAAGCAATTATGTCGTGCTCGTTTTTATCGGCATGATTTTATACATTATGTGGACTCAAGGTTTTAAAGAATCGGTAATTTTGATTCCAATCTGGATTACTTTAATGCTTGGTTTATATAAAATTTTAAGATTAGATAAATCACTTTGAATGTCTAGAAAGGCTTATTCAAACAGAATAAGCCTTTCTTTTTTTAGGAACTTATAAACAAGCTTGCTCTTACTGCAAATCTGATCAAGCCAAATATTTATCTTGTTTCTGATCATTCACACATCACTTAGTCACTTCTAGGTACAGGTTATTCATTTAAAAATGGTGCTTAAGATCTTTTTAAGAGATGATTATTAAAGTACAAGTGTTTACATGATCTATAAATATTTGTGCCAATGTTCAGCTAAAATCGTGGCTGACCAGGTATATCGTTGCGATCACCAATTAGGAAAAAGACGCTTCGCCATAAGTCGTGTTCTTTACCCACTTTACTGATTTTGCTCCATTCACTGCGTCACTTAATGATGAAAGACAGGAAAAATTTTATGGAAAAAACGCTGCAATGCCCAAAGTGTGGTTCTACAGAAATTGAAACACGTGATCACGACAAACTACTTAAAACCACTGGCGGTGTTTTATTAACAGCTGCGGGAACAACAGCGGGTACCGTAGGCGGTGCTGCAACAGGTGCTTCTATAGGAGCAGCGATTGGTACTGTAGCTGGACCATTAGGTGTAATTGTTGGCGGTACTGTAGGCACATTTGTCGGTGCAATCAGTGCAGGTATTACTGGCGGTGTAGTTGGCAATATTTTTGGTAAAAAAGCAGGTGTAATGATCGACAAAAATATATTTCAGGACTACCGCTGCCTAAAATGTAAATACCGTTTTAAAGTAAAGAAATAACTCTATTTCATTAAGCTTAGTTTTAAAGCTTTTCTCATAATTTTCAAACAAAGGAAAGTTATCATTTAGGTTGCTTTCCTCCCCCTCTTATCTCATCTAATTCAAAGAAAACTTAATTTAATAACAAACTTTTATCGACACTATATTTTATGTGTAAACTATAAAAATCAGTCATTTACTTTACGCTACTCATAAGATATGAAAGAATTGCGGCCTCATATAACTTTTGAAATTTAAAATGAGAAAAATATTATTTTTAAGTTTAGTCAGTATGTTTAGCTCGTATAGCTTTGCAGAAGATAATAATTCGGTTTATAGAGGAATGGGTACTGGGCCTCAGGATTTTTTAAAGTTCCAAATACTCAAACAAAAAGGCTTTTTAGCCAAGAAACCTAATATTTCACGAGCAGACTATAACGATATATACAAACTGAAAAAGCCTTATGAATTTATGGGACAAAACGTTGTACTCATTTCGGATGAATATATGTCTGAATATGTGGGCTGTTGTGTGAGTGAAGGTTGGGGAGCTGTATTTAAGCAAACTTCTAATTTGAAATTGATTGAAAAATTTGCAAAAACAAATCAATGTAGTATCGGACCTATAGAGTCAACTAGTGATTACTATGGCTTTAAAATTCGTTCTCTGCCAAAAGGTAATTATTATGAATTATCATGTCGTGAACGTGACTTAGCTCAGTCTGAATAGATAGGAATTAACCTCAAAATAAGAGCCAAACAAGTTGTTTGGCTCAAAATAATAAAGGAATATATAGTTAACTCAGTAATAAGAAGCCATAATTCAATTATTTATCAAGTCTTTATTGTTGCTGCAAGTCCTACAAAATTAGCACCATCAATCATAATTAAAATACCATGTATTACTATATTTTTAATAGGATACTTTAAATTTTTCTATAAAGGCGCACATAAAAGTATAGATACTAAATGATGTTTCTTTTCATTCAACTTTAAAAGTATAGGTTTTTTTAATTTCATTATTACCACCGCCAAAAAAGTCAGCATAAATACTTATACTGTAAGTTCCTTCATATTTTGGCTTTCCTTTAATTTCTATAATGTTGTATCTCGATAAATCATTCTCTGGCTTGACTGTGATGCCAAGATCCTCTGGTATATCTGTAGTTAATTCAGCATTTTTATCTACAACCTTACCTCCAGAAATCTGAATAAGCTGTCTATACTCCTGATTCACATGAGCTGTTGGAAGTACATCAGGAGTTATAGTATATTTCTTACCACAGCCTGTAAGTACTAATAATATTGAAAAACTAATAGAGTAAATATAGTAATTAGATTTTCCCATCATTAGGCTCTCTTCTTCCTGTTAAATGGATAGAAATTTTATTTCACTTATTAAAAGTTAAGGTCTCTTTTTACTGAACTGTAAAATTATAAGTTTTATTGATCTCATTATTACCCCCTGCATAAAAACCAGCCCAAATATGAATTGTAAATGTACCTTTATACTTTGGAGCTCCCTTGACCTCAATAATATTATAGCCATCTCGATCATTAGCAGGTTGAACTGTTATTCCTAAATCTTCAGGAATATTTGTGTTCAATGGCCGATCATTGTCAACGACTTTACCACCTGAAATATGAATCATCTGATGATATTTCTGATTAACATGAGCAACTGGTAATTCATCAGGTGTAATCGTATATTTCTTACCACAACCTGTAAGTATCAATAATATTGAGAAAATAGCGATAAGTTTAATTTTCATTAGAATCTCTAAAACCAATAATAATTTAAAACTAAGTTAATTCAATAATTAGAATACTATATTTTTTAAATTATTAATTATATTCTTCCCCGATCTTAGATGTTATTTATCTTAGTTCAGACCAATTTAATACATTCTTTATTAACAACCACACTCTCTTTTTATAATTTCTATATTTTTAGCAGCTTCTTGATCTCCTTGATCAGCAGCAATCTGAAGCAATTCAATTGATTTATTAATATTTTTTTCTACACCTCTTCCTTCATAGTACATTCCAGCAAGTATTTTAGCCGCATCTCCATCTTTCCCCTTTATAATAGCTTTGTTATACCAATAGGCAGCCTTTTCATAATCTAAAGGGATCCCATCGCCATTAAAATACATATTACCTAAATTAAACTGTGCACTTAAGTCACCCAAAAGAGCAGCGCTATTAAAAAGATTAAAAGCCTTATTATTATCCTGTTTTACACCAACTCCATCCTTATACATTCTTCCTAAAAAATTAAGAGCTACCCTATTATCTTTTTTCGAAAGCTCAGAAAAAATATCTACAGCCTTAGGAATATTGGTATATTTAGTTCCCTCTGTATAATAAATTACACCTAAATTAGCTTGAGCTTCCTCTTCACCCTGTTCGGCAGCTTTCTTAAACCAATAAACAGCCTTGTCCAAATTTACTTTTTCACCACTTAAACCCTGTTGATATACTACACCCATATTGTATTGGGCAATAGGGTCACCATTTTCTGCATTCTTTTGATATTTACTTAACTCACTATTAGAACTTTTAACTTTTACATTAGATGAATTACACCCCATCAAAGTTAATGTACTAAATATAAATATTGATAAGAAAAATTTCATATTTTAAACTAATAAATCGCCTAATTTAATAAATACGATAATCTACTATAAATTATCGTATTTCCTATTTATATTTAGCATAATATATTTTCTATAAGTTATAACATATTACTTTCAAATCACCTATTAATTACTCACTTTTTCCAAATAAATATCAGCTTCTTGATTCCCAGATAATTTTGCTTTGTGAAACCATTCTTTTGCAGTTTCTATATTTCTTTCAACTCCCTCTCCATTTAGGTATCTAATTCCTAATTGAAGTTGACTATCAGCATCACCTTGTAAAGCAGATTTTCTATAATATTCTACAGATTTTGATAAGTCCTTTTTTACTCCATAACCATTAAGGTACATTATTGCTAAATTATATTGTGATTTTGCATCATTTTGATCAGCGGCTTTTTTATACCAATTAAAAGCCTTTTCATAATCAACATTTAAATCATATTCACCAAATAAGTACACATCTCCCATTTGTGACTGAGCCCGAATATCCCCCTGTTCTGCTGCGCTCTTCAAATTTTCAAATTCAGAATTTGCCGAACTATTAGGGCTATTACACCCTACTAATAGGCTGAATATAAAGATATTTAAATATTTAATCATAATAGACTCAAATTATTAAAAAAATTACTAAAAGCTCATTTTAGAAAGTAAATCTATTTTTATTAAACCGACAACAATTATAATAAAAATATTATATTTAATTAATGAAATACTGTTCTGAGCTTAGATATTATTCATCTAAACCCAGTTCAATTTAATAATTTTTTATCAGCATCCACATTCTTTTTTTATAATTTCTATATTTTTAGCAGCTTCTTGGTCTCCATGATCAGCTGCGAACTGATATAAATTTAGTGCTTTTTCAATATCTTTACTTCCTCCTCTCCCTTCATAATACATTCCAGCAAGGGTATAAGCCGCATCAATATTTTCACCTGTTTGATATGCTCTTTCAAACCATTTTCTAGCTTCAGTAAAATCTTGTTTAACACCTTGTCCTTTAAAATACATTATCCCTAGATTAAACTGTGCACTATTCGATCCTAAATTCGCTGCTTGTTTAAATAAAGATAACGCTTTTTTATAATCTACAGAAGTATCAATACCATCTTTATATATAATTCCTAATTGATTAATTGATTCTGCGTCATTTTTATCCATACCTTCTAAAAAATTTCCATTGATTTTTTAACATTTCTATATTTTGAATTATCACTAATATAAATTACACCCAAATTATATTTAGCATCTTCTTCACCTTGCTTAGCAGCTTTCTCAAACCAATAAACAGCCTTGTCCAAATCTACTTTCTCACCACTTAAACCCTGTTGATATACTACACCCATATTGTATTGGGCAATAGGGTCACCATTTTCTGCATTCTTTTGATATTTACTTAACTCACTATTAGAACTTTTAACTTTTACATTAGATGAATTACACCCCATCAAAGTTAATGTACTAAATATAAATATTGATAAGAAAAATTTCATATTATCTCTCATTTAAAACATGCCTTGATTTGGAAAATTAAGTGGATGATAGCCTATTTGGGATGGAGCATGAGAAATTCTTGGAGCTGCTGGTAATTTATGATCAACAGTTGACTGTTGGTCTTGTGAAGCTTTGAAATTATATTCTCAATCTTTAGTAGTATGTACATGATCATAAAATTATTCTTATTATTAAAATCAGTAATTAGATAGATTATAATTTTCTATAGATATAGGCATATCTTTTCTTAAATTGATCTATGAAAATCCTTCTTTTTGAAACGTTATTTTTTCGTTTATGTTATTTTACGTTGCAAATTGAGCAAGTAGAATTCCTATATAGTAAATTAACACCCATTAATCTATCCGAGATAAAAGATGTTATCAAAAAAAATTTTTCTAACTGTTTGTCTTTTAAGTATCTTAAATTCAGGTTGTGCAAAATCTGTCAATCAAGCTAATGACAATAATGAACAACAGCACTCTAATCAGAATAATATAGATAATATTAATGTAAATGATATCCGATCAAAAGCTGAAAAGGGAGATCCGGAAGCACAGTACAATTTAGGTGTAATGTATGCAGAAGGATATAAAGATATTCAACCCAATATTCTAAAAGCTATTGAATGGTACACTTTATCTGCAAATCAAGGTTATGTTAATGCTCAATATAATTTAGGTTTATTATACATGGGAAATAAGCATATTAAACCAGATTACATCAAAGCAAAATATTGGTATGAGAAAGCTGCAGTACAAGGTGATATTCCATCCTTAAACGAACTTGGAAATTTCTACAGTAAAGGCTTAGGTATTAAGCAGGACTATCAAAAGGCTATTAAATACTACTTAGATGCTGCAAATGCAGGTGATTCAGATGCTCAAACAAATCTTGCCACTATGTTTTTACATGGTAGAGGAGTAACTCAAAACAAGTTAGAAGCTTCTCAATGGTATTTAAAAGCTGCCGTCCAAGGAGATATTGATGCCCAATATAATTTAGGGCTTATGTACTTACTCGGAGATGGTATAAAACAAGATTATCTTCAAGCACAAAAATGGTTTTTGGCAGCTGCAAATCAAGGCGAAAGCAATGCACAATACCATCTCGGGAAAATATATAAAGACGGGCTAGGAGTAGATAAGAACTTATCCTTAGCCCGTACTTGGTTTGAAAAGTCTGCTGAAGCAGGAAACTCTTATGCAGCTCAAGAATTATCCAAGATGAACTAATATCTTTATATTTAGACAGGTTTCTCTTTAATATGTTGAAGGGAAGCCATGTGCTCCCAAATCCCAACTATGACCGGGACCATGAATAATAGATGGGCCATTTGGATTACCAACCATTTCTTTACCTTGACTAATAGTAATACCTCTTGCTTTACTTTTTGACTTATACTCATCTTTATAAATATAAGGGCTTATTTTATCAGTATGTGAGCCCGCACAGTATTTAGATTCTCCTGTTGCCGCACACCCTTCTATATAACCTCTATTAACTTGTCTTTCTCCGTAATGGTAATTACGTTCAAAAACCCCATACTCATAACCTAAACCTACTTTTCGTTCCATTGTTAATGTACTTTCACCATTACCTTTATAATTAGCGTAAATCCCAACACCAACTCCTGCTGTCGCTGAGCCGCCTACAGATTTCCCTGCCGCATATCTTTCAGCTACATCTTTTAAACTTTTACTTGTTGCATACTTTTCATATGTATCTGATGCTGATTTTACACTTCCATATGATCCAATTGAATTTGATGCAAGCCCCCGCGGATCTACCCATTGAGTTGGATCACTTACATAAGCAGAGGTATTAATTCCGCCACTCAAACCAATCGGATCTTTACTCACATATCTTGCACTATGAGGTTCATAATAACGATAACGGTTATAGTGCAGTTCTGTTTCCAGATCGTAATATTGACCTTGAAAGCGTAAATTATTTTGTTCAAATGGATTATCTTGATTTACTGCTTTAATTTCTAATGCTGTTCCCCACGTGTCTTGGAGAATTTCCCATACACATTCACCGCGAGTATTGGTCATGGTTTGTGGTGTTCCGACCTGATCACAGTGGTAAAATGTGATTTGCTCTAAATCAGCACGTTTTTTCCGAGTAGTACTATTCCATACTGTGTCTTTATAAATAGAATATGGTTTTGTTTGATATTCCTGATAATCAGGAGTTTCTATCAGTTGAATGAAATCCTTATAACCTGTTTGTAATAGTGGAACAAAGCTATCAGGTTCATAAATATAGTGCTTTGTATAATTGGTCTGTGCAGATTTAAATGATTCCCATATCATTAAATCGCCATCCCAACCAAATAACGTTAATGCTCTGGCTGTTTTTTTGTAGAGTCGACGACCAAAGACATCGTAACCATATTCTGTAACTAGACCATTATTATCACTTCGAATAAGTCTGTTTTGATTATCCCAAGTCAGTTTAAGGTTTTTGCCCGCTTGAATAATCTCTGTCACATTACCTTGTGCATCGTATTGGTAGTGTTTACCTTTATAACCTTTAATAAGGTTATTTTTAATTTGTGCAGGGCTTACTACCGAGTCAGAATCAATTAAGTTACCTGCTGGGTCAAAATTAAAACTTTCTGTTTTATGTAAACTTTGAGCTGCAATTAAACGCCCAATTGGGTCATATTGATAATTGAGCTTACCCAAACGGCTATCTTCGACTTGACAAAGCAAATAGTTTTGATCGTATTGATAGTGTCTATATACTTGATATTGTAAATAGTCTTGAGTTTCTTGCTCAGGTTGAATTAGCTGTGAACTCAGTAATCCCACATCATTATATTGTTTAGTTTGCATGAGCCCATTTGCTAGTAATCGTGTTGTTTCTCTATGCAAATCATCACGCTGAAATGAAGCAACTTCTTGGTTATTTAAACCAATTGCATAAATATGTCCTGAACCATAAACAAGATGATTCAGTGTATGTCCATCAGGTCGAATTGTTTTAATTAAATTTCCAAGCTCATCATACTCATAATGTAATACTGCTGTGAGCGGTTTCAGCTCTGGAATTTTATAATGCTGGTGCTCTCTAACCAACTGCCCAAGTGCATTGCGATAGAAATCAATTTGGCTAACCTCATTACTGGCTCGGCTCAGTTGGCTATTGAGGTTATAGTCAAATTGTTCCGTTTGTTTCTGCCCTGTATGTAAATGGGTAAAGCTTTTCGAAGCAATTTTCCCATCTGCATAATAGTCAAATTCGGTCAGTATATTTGGTTGACGGATTTGAAATAACCTTCCGTTCTCATTGTAACTATAGTGCTTTTCCTCTCCATCAAAGGCCTGTTCACGTATCAAATATCCATACGGATTGTATCCAAACAAATATTCGGCTTGATTCTGGTTAATCAGCTTTTGAATGCGGCCTTGTTTGTCCCATTGATAAGTTACGCTATGTCGATTGGCATCAATACGCTGCTCTAATAAGCCAACTTGATTGTACTTATATTCCGTTACTAAACCTTTAGTGTCTATATGCTTAAGTAAGCGTCCTTCTTCATCATGCTCAAAGTATTCTTTTAACCCATCAGGATAAATAATACTTTGCAGCTGTCCTTTATCTCGGCCTTTGGTACTGTAAAAATACTGTACAACTTTATTATTTGCAGTTTGTTGAGCTGTCAGTGCACCATCTTCATCATATTCCCATGTACTACTCTTACCTGAGCAATCGGTATATGAAATCATCTGCCCCAATTCATTATATTGAATTTTCTTAACCCCACCTTTTGCATCAATGACTTCAACCAGTTGATTATCATTGTTATATTTGTACTGTGTGATATGCCCTAATGGATTGATTTCCTTACTAAGATTACCATTTTCATCATATTCCCGTTTCCAAATACTGCCTTCTGGGTCTTTAATTTCAACTAAATTACCCTGTTCATTATATGCAAAACGAATTATCCCACCGTTTGGCTGGACAATTTTAACAAGTTGATCTTGATCATTATATTCCTGTTGAGTCTCTCGCCCTTCAAAATCAATTTGACGAGTAATCCGCTTTTGCCCATCACGGCTATACCATGACTCACGCCCATCCGCTAAACGTGTGCGGTAAGTAAACCCATTGAGGTCAAAGTAATAGTAGGTTGGTACATCATAGGCGTCATAAACCGCCACTTGACGTAAGCGCGGGTGCCATTTTAGTTTGGTATGGAAACTACCATCATCCGCCCATTCTTCTACTGCTTTAGCTTTGGCTTCAGTTGATTCATAACGAATATTCTGTCCACGCCCTGTACGGTCTGTATAGCGCGTTAGTTGATGAAAGTGGTTATATTCATAAGTTCTTGTATAGCCATTCTGATCAATAGCTTTAATTAAGTTCCCTTGGGTATCGTATTCATAACGTGCTAATGGTTCGGCTTTATCATCTAAAAACACCGCCATAATTTTAACTTGCTCATTAAAAGCAAATTTTAATTGGTGTTTGGCATGCTCTAATTGAAAATCAACATATTGAAGATAAGCAACCTTTTCAAAAATAAGATAACTTAAGTCAATCTTTTCTTGTGTTTTTTCATTGAATTGTTGAATCAATTGATAAGGCTGGCCAACTGAAAACTGATGGAATTGAAAAGACCAATTTCCACCGAAGTTTAGAACCAAATCTCCATTTTTAAGAGGTTGTACTATTATTCCCTCATAAGGTACTTCATAAGTTTCAAATGTAATAGATGCTGGCAGTTGATGCTTTCGCCCTTTACTATCAATAAATAGATAGCCTTGGGCATTTTGTTGAATCATATTGGAAAATGGCATCATCCAACGTGCACCGACCATGCTTTGATCAAACTCATCCATTTGTGAGTTATATTGCCGTATAAAAGAAAAACCTATTTTTGGTAAATAGAAGTCTGCATGTTGAACCCGTTCAGCACCAATTGAATAGCTAATACTTTTTCCAGATTGTGAATCAGGGCCTTCACATGGAGGAGCATTTAAAGCATCTGCCTGCAAACTTACAAACTCTAAAGTGTCTCCTTTCGTATGCCGTTCATATTCACCCGTCTGGTTGATTGGTACACTTGCATTACCTTTGTTTTCTAATGCTTGTATAGCTTTCAATGTTTCTTGTAATAGCCATGCCAACGTATATTTTTGACTAGCATTTGCTTGTTGCTGTAAAGCTTGACCTAAAGCCGCAATAGCCTGAGTTGCTTCGTGTTGCAAACGACTTGTTATATTTGGTTGTATTTTTGGGGTTAAATTTGCTTGGCTCGGCTTCCCTAATAAATCAATGAGTGGAACAGCCCAGTTAGTAAATTTGAGTTTCGGATCTCGTTTTTCTGCACTTGCACCTGCCGCAGTGGTTATTCCTACATTTATATTTGTTGGTGGGGTAGCCATGCTTTGTAATATAGTTATACCCAACGGCGTAGCACTGGCAAGTAGAGTGCTTAACTTCGCTTGAGTCTCTTTTAAAAAGTTCTCTAAATCTCCAGCGATCATCGCATTGAGATGTAAACCGAACCGCTTAATATCAGTTTCTGTAATTTTTCCATTTTCTCGATATAAGCACTGTGCCATTAAACCAAACATCGGACGTAAAGCCATGCGCGCATGAGCTTCATTACTCGGTTCTGAAAATAAACCTATTAAATTTGCCGCAAGTAATGCCCCACGTTGTACAGCAGCATCACCAGTTTTCTTATCTGTGGCAAAGAGCATTAGATCTAGTACACTACCCGTCAATGCAAAAATATTAGCAACCGCGGTTATATTGGCCTTACTTTTTATTTGTTCTAATGAGGTGTTTCCACACACTTGTAAATAACGCTGAACCTGACTTGCGACCATTTGCAAGTCTGCTACATCCGTCACGCTATTTAAGTTAAAAACAGCAAGTTCAACAGCAGGTTGTTTTTTAATTTCTTTCTGTTGTGTATTCTCTTTAGCCATTAATATAAAACCTTTAATTCATTCAATTACAGCAATATTTTTCTATGTTGGATCGCTCTATTCATCCAAACTACTTTTTTGACTGAATAAAATTATCTAAAACACCTTGATGAATAGGTGAATCTTGATTTGTGGACTTAGATAATTTTGCAGTCATTTGATCACTCAAAAAACCTTGGCCTTGCTCTTTTAGCATTTCAAGAGACTGGCTTGGGTTTATCGCCATTTGACCAAGACTTTTCATTTGATCGGCAGATAAATTGAGATTAAGTTGTTTAGAAACAGTATTGAGCGCGGTATTGGTTACTTGATTTTTAATCTGGCCTACTGCTTGCCCAGCTAAATTATCTAAAGTATTTTTACCCAAGTTTTTGAAACTATTTTTATCAGTTGAAAGAAGATTATTTTGCAACTGAGACATCGTATTTTGGCCTACTGCTCCTAGGGCATTTTTCATTAATCCTTGAACACTTTTGACTGGCTCAGCCCAAGTGTATTTACGATTAAAATCACTGCTTTGTAGCCAAGCACTGGTATTATCCTTCTCAAAAACTACTTTAGCCGGTCCAGGTGCAATACCTGTTACTTGTGCAAAACCATTCCCATCAAGTTTGCCCGTAATTTGCTTACCTAATGAATCAATGACCTTATAGCTATTTTGCTTAAAGAAGTTATCTCCACCATAACTCCGCAGTAGCTCCAATGCTCCCTGCATAGGTTTAGCTTTAGGTAACTCAGGAGCATTGGCGTTTGCACTCGCTCCTCCCATAAACAAATGCTGCCCTGCATTAACTTGGAATTTTCCGCCAGTTTTCGGAAAGATTCCTGAGCCATTTAAGGTAATTTGAGATGAGCCACCCGTAATTTTGACTTCTTTCGGGCTACTAATGATAACCTTGTCATCGGTTGATGAAATTGTAATTCCAAGTTTGCTCAACACATCTAGCGCATCTGCCTGAGCTTGTATTTCTACCTTGCCTTGTGCTGCTACAGCTTTTAGTCCACTTTGCGCTGCAAAGAGGCTGATCTTATTTTGGGCATGTGCAATGACATTCTTTTGAGTACTTATATTGATGCTGTCTCCAGCAATCTGATTGATTTGTGCATCAGCCGAGATATGAATATCTTCGGACGTACTCAAGGCTATGCCATCCGGTGAACTTAAAAGTAGTAAAGCTTTTTCAAATTTAGCGATTTGTTGCTGAATTTGTGAGGCAAAATCTTTTAACTGCTCAATCGATTCTATTTCATCGGTTTTCTGGTTTTTAGCAATGTCGCTCAGTGCTTTACTATTCGTTTGACTCCCTTCAAGTTGCTTTTTGGCAACTTCGGCATCAAGGTGTTCACCTTTGGCATTATCCTGTTTATAGGTGGTTACCAATAAACCTTGCCCCGCACGTAAAGCTCCCCATTGGTCCGTGCGCAGTTCAAAGCCTTCTCCGCGATCTTCACTTTCCGCTTTATCTTTAGGATGGCTCAGTTTCCCCAGATTTAACTGGCTTGCACCATGACTGCTTTGTAGCTGGGTACTAATTTGTCCTGATGTATCATCAAATCTGAGTTGTCCAAAACCACCACCCGACACTTCTTTGGAACGAATACCACTCAGCTTTTTCGTATCGGGAAGCTTACCTTTGTTATCAAATTTGGTTGGATGGCGCTGTGCCTCATGCACTCGACCCATCACAAACGGTCGGTCAATATCGCCATTAAAGAAGTTAATAACGACAATTTCACCAATACGCGGTAAAAAACGTGCACCGTAACCTTCTCCAGCCCACGGCGTTAGAACGTCAATCCAAGCCGAATCGGTGTCATTGTTATTGGTTCCAGCCCCCCCATCATGGCTATGGTCATCACTACGCGTAAACAGGAAACGGACTTTAATACGTCCCCATTCATCTACATAGATTTCTTCACCTTCAGGACCCACCACTTTCGCACGTTGTGGATGAGTGGCAGGACTATGAGTTTGCGGGTTATACGCTGGTGTAGTTGGAATATGACGACGTTGTAAAATCAACTGATTGGCTTGGCGCTCGTCGGTATTACTCGCTTGCCAATCACTTTGTTGAACTAAAGTCTGGATTTGCTGGTTTAAATCTTTGGGTAAATTATTTTGGTTATAGTAGTTCTTACCTACAATTAAAAACTCTTTATCTGCACCGTCATGCTGATCTATTTCAGGATGTTCATTGAGTTCAAACCAATAGCCGACTTGGGTATCTCGTACTGTGGTTTTAGCAATAAACTGCTTAGACTGGGCATCGTAGTAAGCACTTAGGTTCTGATTGAACTTTTCTAGTTGTTGATTACTTGCTGAGGTTGCCCCATCTTCGCCTTTTAAATCTTGCATCCATGCCGGACTATAGTGCCATGCTTCTTCGAGGCTTAAGCTCTGGTTGTCATAGTTAGAGCTATGTTGATGTTTACTTTGGACACTACCTACCCCATCAGTTTGCTCTAATACATCTGACTGCCAGCGCTGCACAAAAACAGAGGTCGGCTGTAAACTACGATCAGCCATGAGGCTGGTCATGCTATCGGATTGTTCAGTTGCACTGCTGCGATGGTAACGAATCGCTCTTCTCGTCAGTGCTTCATATTGGTTATTATCATCAATCAGACGTAATTTTTGTGGCTGAATATGGTCCGTATTGCTCTCTACAGTAAGCTCAGCTTCGTCAATGAGCCAGCTCATGCCTTCACTACGCCATAAGCGAGTTAAAAAGTCATAGTCACTTTCATTGAGCTGCATAACAAAAGGACGGACATCGTAGGTCTGTTTCAAGCCGCTCAAATCTAGAGTCAGACTAGAAGCAAATAATGGGCTTTTCCCCTGCCATTCCTGAAATAGAATTTCACTAATTTCTTTTACATTCTTGTTCATAAACACACGACTATTTCTGCGTTTATGCCAGAGATAAGTTGGATCACTTACAGCGAGCTTATATAAAGTTAAAGCACCATCACTTTGTCCCTGAGATGCTCCAGTAATAATACCAGTCGTACGGAAAAAATTTCCTCGGTCTGTTACTTGGTCAACAGCGACTTGCACTCCAATAAATGTTTTGAGTGGAATATGAGCATTTGTTGATAAACAAATCAGCTCTGCTGTCATGCCCTGATTAAGATAATGTTGCCCATCTATGCGTTGTAAAAAGACCTGACTATTCAGGGATGCATCTGAAAACTGGAGATACACCGAACGATGTTGTGAGAGAAAACCAACACTCTCTAAAATCTGGGTAATATTATTAAACATCACTTTATTTATAAATTTGAGTTACAATCAACTATATTTTATTAAAAATAGACAGATTTGTCTATCTCGTTTGTATTAACTTCAGTTTTAACCTTAGTTTTATAACTATTTTTATAGAAAAAATATAAAGCTAAAACTTAAGTAAATAGTAATAATTCAGTAGGGCCTAGTACTACAGTTCAAATTATCATTATTAAAACAAATCATAATAAATCCCCCTAAAGTCATATACTGAATAATTAGTATGAGTTTTTTCCCCTATCCCACAGGCATAAAAAACCGCTCCACCACCACATCTCTTTCATCCAAACAATCTGTACTTAAAAACTCAAACATCAAACCATCGATTAGGTTTAAAACCATATCGGCACTCGGCCTTAAGTCACGGGTTTCAATACTAAAAATCAAGTCAAAAATTTCATGATGCAGCCATTTTCGATATTCAACTGCCATACGGTAAGCTTGAGGATAAGCCACTTTAATTTCAAAAAAGGCTTTAAGTAATAAGTGGTATAAGCTGTTGTAATTAACATGTAAAACTATAATTTCTTTAAGCTTATCGGTTGATGTGCGGTAATCGCTTGAATAAATAATGGCGAGCACTTCTTCTTTTAGTAAGCTTTTTTGAAAGGCAATACACATTTCAATCAAACCCTCTTTTGAACGAAAGTAGTTATAAAGTGTGGCCTTTTGAACTTCAGACTCTTTCGCAATCAGGTCTACACCTGCTGTGTGAAACCCATAGGTTGTAAAGAGGCAGATGGCAGTTCGAATAATGTGTACTTTTTTGGAAGATGTTTCTAAGTTTCGCATAGTTTTACCGTTATAAAGTTCTTGTTGTTTCTAAAAGAGAAAAAAGCCTGTGCCTCTTTTGGGAGAAAAAAAGGCACAGCAAAGCCGTAAAGACTGTGCTTGGCACATCTCAAGTTTTATTGTTGATGCAAATTTTTGAGCCGTAATGACTTAAAGCCTGAAAACCCTAAAGGGCATCAAGCTGCTTTAAATTGTTAAGTTGTGTCGTTATAGCTTTTGGCAAAGGTTGCCAAGAAATGATGGATGTGCAAAGCCAACTCCTTTTTTATTGGGAGTTCTGCCAAAACATTAAAATTATGGTGGCAGAACGAAAGGGGGTTGACGAACTGGTCACACGAGGCCAGCACACCCGTAGGTGTCCCCCTTCCGTCCTACCGCTACGAGAGGGAGACGAGGAGTTGCACAAAACTATCCCTCAGAAGGAATAATTCTGATACTCGTGTGATTGCGGTTCGTCAAAACCGACTGGCAATGTGGCCAGCAGGCAAAGAATAGTTCCCAACCCTCTTACAGTCAAGCACACAAAATGACATTTGTTTTAAATTAGATCATTAAAAAAGTAAGGCTAAATAATCAACAAGTTATTGTTAATTTGAGGTTTATAAAGCAGCTTAGTGATAGGCTGCTTTGAAACTATACAAGTATTTTGTATAAGGGAGGATTATGTTGATTTTAGAAATAGTTTGAAAAGCGACCTCTAATAATCTTTGATTGTTTCTTTTCAAGAAGAATTAAAAATCCCCAATAACATAGACCAGGAAATAATATGAATATAATAAAAGATATATCGGTATACATCATCCACCATTTTGGAGATGCTTCTCCCTCCATAGATTCCATATAATTTATTTTTGGAGAAATTTCTCCTGTAAAAAGCCATCCTAAGAAAAAGAAAAATAGCGAGGTAATAATTACCGAATTAATACAGATGGTCCAGATGTTGAGATAATTATAATGATTTAAAAGAATGGAAAAAATAAAGCTAAAGGGTACGGTCAAAATACAATAAGCTAAATAAACAAGACTATAACCTACGATACTAAGAAAAAATGCAGAAAAGATATCTAAGCTAAGTCTAACGTTATCCACATCCATAAATTTAAAAAAGAAATGCCATAAAAGTAATGGCAATGGAGTAAGCAATAAAGCTTTTTTAATTTGTTCACTTGAGTATTTCATTAACTTGATGTTCTTATGTATTCAACAATTATATTATGATTATATATTATTAAAGAAAGCCATAAATAATTCACTTAATAAATTTTAATTAAAATACAATGTACTAAATAAAACAAAGCTAAGTCACGATTACCGTGACTTAGCTTTGAAAAATAATTTTAACTAAAAATTACTTATTTGATGTCTGCAAATTCAGAAACAGGCTTGTTCACTTCAACTTTTGTGCCACCGAATTTTTCACTCACGAATTTTTGCACTTTCGGTAAGTGGTAAAGTTCACCAAGTTTCGTATAGATCGGGTCATTTTTGTTTGCTTCAGCTACGCCCAATAAATTGACATAAAGCTTAGTAGACTGATCAATTGGCTCACGGAAGATAGCATCTTTCATTACATTAAGACCACCCTCAAGTGCCAATGTATTACCAAGTACAATTGCATCTACATCGTTTTTAACACGAACTGCTGTAGTCATTTGAATTGGTTTTAATTGTAAATTTTTAGGGTTTTCAGCAATGTCGTTCGTAGTTCCTTTTACAGGATCAAAGTTTGGTTTAAGTTTAATCAGTTTAGCTGATTGTAATAATATTAATGCACGAGCTTCGTTAGCAGTATCGTTTGGAATTGCAATGGTCGCGCCTTGTTGGAATTCATCAACAGTTTTAATTTTATTTGCATAAATACTCATTGGTTCCAAGTAAGTTGTTGCAACAGCAGCAACTTTAGCTTGATTTGAAGCATTGTATGCTGCCAAATAGTTGAACGACTGGAACGCATTTACATCTTGTTCACCATTTGCAACAGATGTATTGAGCACAACATAGTCAGTCAAATTGGTCACTTGAAGTTTAATACCCGCTTCTTTAGTCTCAGGAAGCGTTGCAACATATTTCCATACATCCGTATCTGAACCTGTTGAAACCAGTTTAATTGTTCGAACAGACTCAGTTTTGTCTTTGGTTGTTGCAGTATTTTCAGTTTGTGCAGGTTGTTTATTACATGCAGTCAGTGTTAGTACAGATGCGCTGAACAATACACTAAATAATTTTTTCATAGGTAAATCCTAAAATAGGAAACGCCTACCCTACAAAAGAGTGAGACATTCCCAACCATTGGGTCGAAATGCAATATTTGGCCGGAAATAATTTCCAGATATAGGGTTTAGAAGCCTGAATTCAGCACTATTCATTCCTTGAACTTGCTCGCTAAACAATAGAATTATGTTTTGAAACAGCCTCTAAATATGGGATCATCATATATCAACAAGTGAATATTCTACAAATAACTTGTTCAATTCTGATGTATAGTCATGCTCACAGCAACATATTGAAAACATAAACATTTTTCAAATACCACATACATATTTGATTTATATGAAATTTTCAGGATTTGTTATCACCTTTTTAGCTAAATACGGGTGAAATTTATATTTTTTGCATATAAAAGCCTTTCCTTCTACAGGTCTTTCGAATTTGAGGAAGCGATAAAAGTCACATTAAAAACATAAGCTATTTATATAAATTATTTTTTATTATTTAAGTTTTTACTAACAATAAATTTTATCAAGATAACTTGTATTAATTCTAAGTAAAGTGAACAACAGGAAATGAATGATGCAGCAAAATTTCAGTTCAAATTAGAATTACTACTAAATTTACAATCACAATAAGTCACCAATGCCTTTAAACCTATTATTTATACTTCTCGCGATAAGCTTTCTGTCTCGAATAATTCAACAGAAAAGTGCTAATAAATTATTGCTCGCTTTTCATTCTATTTATTTCAATTCATAAAAAATATATAATAATCTCAATAGCTTTCTAATTATCTATTACCTTCATTCATGATCATATATTTTCAATAAAGAGAATAAAATGCAAGACCAAGCTTTAACCTCACTTCCTCAAGATTTAAATGAGGATCAAAATATTACAACTCCACCAATTTCACACTCAGGAATTTATCATTTTAAGTTTCATGGTAATGCCTCAGAATATTTTGGAATCTGGATCGTTAATATTCTTTTGACTATTATTACTTTAAGCTTATATGCGCCTTGGGCTAAAGTTCGTCGCTTACGCTATTTCTATGGTAATACAGAATTTTTTGAACGCCGCTTTGATTTTACTGGTATTCCAACCAAGATTTTGATTGGACGTTTAATTGCATTAGGAATTTACGTAGTATTTGCAATTTCATCACAGTATTCAATGATTGCGACTGTGGTTGGACTAGTTGCATTATATACAGCAGTACCTTGGCTAATTCGCGCTACTTTGCGTTTTACTGCAAGAAATAGTAAGTTCGGCAATACACGTTTTTATTTTGGTGGAACGATAAAAGAATCTTATAAAGTCTTTCTTTTGAGTATATTAGTATATATTTTCACTCTAGGAATCTTTACTCCTGTAGCTATTTGGCTATATAAAAAATATTATCTTAACAACTTATATGCTGGACAATTAAATTTTAAATTAAACGCGAAATGGTCTGCATATATGGCTGCAGTTTATATCCCCCTTTTTATTGCAATTGGTATAATTGCTATTTTTTCAACTATTTACTTTGCTATTGCTGGAGCAGTTTCTGGGTTCTCACCGAACGCTATAATTTTCGGAATAGTTATGGTATATGCATTTATTGGATTATTTATTTATCCATTAATTGCTGCTCGTCTTTTTATTACTACATGGAACAATACTACAATTGGAAACAGTCAATTTAAAACAGACTGTAACCAATGGCGTTTTGCATGGATTGTAGCATCGAACTGGATTGTAAAAATCTTAACCATAGGTTTAATGTCTGCTTGGGCTGCGGTTCGTATTCACAAATACCAGATTGAATCGATGAGTTTAATTTTATTAGATGATCCAGATCAAATGATGAATCTAGCTCAACAAGAGCAAAGTGCTTTAGCTGAAGAAATCAGTGATATTTTTGATATCGACATCTCTTTATAATAATCTGAGTTTAATAATTTATGTCCCACGCAGTAGATATCACTTTCTATGATGGCCTAGTGTCTAAACCACACCGTGCTCAGATTTCAGCTCAATCTGAATCTGAAGTTTTAATTCGGTATGGTGAGCAATTAGAACAACAGCGTCATTATCAATATACTGATATGAAATTGATTGGTGCGCTGGGACAGTTACACCCAGTAATTGAATTATCTGATGATGCACGAATTGAATTTCATAGTGCATTACCTGAATGGTTTAATTACGCAACTAAAAAGGTTCAACATTCGATCTGGAAATTTGAACGTTCTCCGGGTCTTATTCTTTTTAGTGTAATTTTTGTGATTACTTTCGCAATCAGTCTAGTCAAATGGGGTGTTCCAGCCACATCTCATTATCTTGCTTTTCAATTACCTGAGAATACTTTAAAGAAACTAGGCAATGAAGCCGAGAATTATGTATTAAATAATTGGACTGCACCCAGCCAATTGACACAAACCCAAAAAGACCAAATTACTAAACAGTATTTGAATACTGTTGCTGAAAACAGACCAGCTAAATTAGTCTTTCGTAAAGGCGATCAGTTAGGGGCAAATGCTGTAGCACTACCCAATAATACAATTATTATCACAGATGAACTGATCAAATTGGCACATACTAATCAGGAAATCTTAGGCGTATTAGCCCATGAACAAGGCCATTTGGTTTATCGCCATAGTTTACAACAAGGGTTAACTAGTTTAGGTCTAAGTATATTATACATTGCAATGACAGGAGATAATTCAGACTTATTTACCTCATTACCAGCCGCTATGATTGGTGCAAATTACTCACGGAAATTTGAGTCCGAAGCCGATCGATATGCTTTACAGTTGATGGATAGAAAGCATATCGAAGTCTCACACTTTGCAAATTTCTTACAACGTTTAAGCGATACAACAGAAGAAAGTATCGATAAAAAGAATCAGTCCAATCCACAAACTTCTCAAGAAGAATCTTCAGCTAATAAATTATCTACAGCTGTTCTTGATACTTTATCCTCTCATCCTGCAACTGAAGAGCGTATTCGAATGGTTCATGATTTTGAGAAAAAACAAAGGCTAAATATTAAATAGTAGAAAATGAGGATTCATTCCCAAGACACTATGAAAGATAAAATTAAACTGAAATCTAATTCTGCCCCCCTCAATCCAAATATTTATATAGGTTTCTAAGCATTAAATCATTCACATAAAAAAAGCCCCTGCTTTTAACAGAGGCTTTTCGAATTTGGTGAAGCAGTGAAATACTAATTCAAACTAAGTATTGATGACATTGCTTTGTGCAATTCATTGTCCGCCGATTCAATTTTGTTGCTTTGCCAAGCAATATAGCCGTCTGGTCTAATCAGCATGCATTCATTTTCATCATTAGTCCAAGAGCGTGAAAGCTCTCCATAAGAGTCTTCGACATCTCTTTTGGGGCCTACCTGTATAACTTTAATATCCAAGTTAAGCTGTGTATTCAGGTTATCTACAGCAAGTTTCCATTTATCACCTTGCAACCAACAGAATAGCGTAAACTTTCCATTTCCAATTAAATCTAAAATTGAGATTTTTCTATGATTTTTGACTAACCATACATGAGGAAGTTTATGGCCAGGGGTAAATGAGGGATAGTAATAAAGATCTTCATCTCGACAAGAATCTATTTTATTTTCACTATGATATTCTGCCCCAATAATTGCAGATGAATGATACCGTACATTCGTTTCTACTCCTAAAGCAGCAAATTCATAAGCTTTATATTCAATTGCAGATCTTAAATCACGGCGTTTAAGAGCACCTTTTTCATTACTCTCACTTAAAGCATTAATGCTTTTTTGCATTGTCTCTGTACTGTACTTTCCATCTAACTCTAAAGCAGAAAATATAGTAGAGAACTCTCTAACACTTTGATTCGCTCGTTTAACAATTCGCTCACCAACAGGTGCTCTTTCTTCATTAAAACTGTCTAATAAACCACTACCCGCTTTGCCATTTAATACAAATGCTAATTTCCAACATAAGTTATAAGCATCTTGTATAGATGAATTTGAACCGAGTCCATTAGAAGGTGGATGGCGATGGACAGCATCACCAATACAGAAAACTCGTCCTTTCGAATATTGCTCTGCATACATTTCATTGACTGTCCATAACGATTTACTACTTATGTTTATTTCAATGTCGTTATCACCAATAAGCTGCTTGCAAATTGCAATCGCCTCATCATCGGTAAGAGATGGTTCCTCTTTTTCAATGTCATAACCCCAAACAATCTGCCATTCATTCCAAGGTCTGACCATACGCAACAACCCTAGGCCAATCCCGCCAATGTTTGCTCCAGGTTGTATAATCCACCAGAGGTAACCAGGTCGATGTGAAACGTATTTGGTTAAATCGGCTTTAAAAATAATGCTGATACTGCCACTTTTCCCCATTTTACCAGCCATAGCCAAATCTAAATCTTTTACGACTTGGCTGCTTGCACCATCAGCTCCGATTAAATACTTACATCGGATTAAGTATGTTTGTTTAGTTAATCTATCTAAAACAGTGACAGTTACACCATCCTCATCTTGTACATGAGATAAATATTCCGTATCAAATCTTGGATGGCTACCCCGTGATGCAGCATTTGAAAGCAAAATAGGTTCAAATAAGTGTTGAGGGAGATCGCACTGTTCACAAAGGCTCGCTTTCGCATACTCTGACATTCTTTCTGGATGATTCATTCCATAAGGAAAACGTCCAATTTCATCACCCGTTAAAGATGTACAATAAACAACATCTCCCATAACTTCTTTTGGTGCTGCTTTTGCGATTACTTCATCCGAGATCCCCAAGTCTCGGACAACCTCCATGGTTCTTTGACTGATATAATGGGCACGCGGACTGTTTGCCAACCATCTATATTTAGTTATTATGATATTTCTGATTCCATAAGTACTTAACATAAGTGCAGCAGAAGAACCAGCCGGACCACTCCCAACAATTAAAACATCAGTTTCTAACATTTTTATCCTATTACTTACATATTTTTAGCAGCTAAATAGTTATTGCATACATTTAAAGCAAATAAACATCTTAAACATAATATTGCTTTAAAAACTCATTTAGACCAATTAGAGGTAAAGTCTTTACTATATTAATTTTCAATAAATCTATAAAATATATAAAACAGATTCCCACATCTTTATAGATTTATTTTTTAAAAAATAAGACAAAGTGAAAAAACCATTAATCTAGAGTCTAAAAAAAATATAACATTTAGTTTTTGTTCGCGACATTGGCAAATCCCTACACAATATATTTTTTGACTGTACTTCTTCACTCAGTGATTTTTTTATTTTAAACAGAGGTTTTTTATTTATTAAAACAGTATAATTTATACTTTTAAAAATATAACCATGATGTCATTATGTTCTCAATTTTACTTTATACAAGCGAGCACTCTCAACACTTCTAATAGGAATATGAGTTATGGAAAAACAAGAAATTATATCAATTGTAGATAGATATTTTTCTAATCCTATTTCTAAAGTAACGAATTTTCCTACGCATAAGTTAAAAAATAATGCACCTACTGAAAAAGAAAATTCTTTCTTCTTTCTACATGACTTTGGTACTTATGAATTAGAAGCTAAATTCAATTATTGTGATGGTTTTCCACAGAAAATCGCTTTACTGATACATGGTGGCAACTCTGATTTGAGTTCTTTAAGTCCTTTGGAAAATCTACTTAGAAGTAAAAATATTGGAACGCTTTCATTCAATTTAAGTGGTTTAAATAATACAAGTGAAACGAAATCATCTTTATCTCAGAATATAAATGAAAGTATGGTTTTTTATCGCCTTCTAAAAAAAGTGGATATTGTTATTGGTTATAGTTTAGGCGGTTATATTGCAATTAATTTAGCGAAAAAGTTTCAAATTGATCGATTGATTTTGTTATGCCCAGCAATATATTCAGATCAAGCAGTCAAAAAAATATATGGAAATGAATTTAAAGATGAAATTTCCAAACCTTATAGCTTTTATTCATCATCAATTTGGCATTTTTTAATGGAATATAAAAGAGAAATCACAATAGTTTATGGCGAGTTAGATGGTATAAAAACAGATAATGGAAAGTCAAAAGGATTTTATGAAATTAATGGTATTACGAAGTACTCCCCCATTCCCTATGAAATAGTCCAAACTATAAAAAAAATTTCCATGCGAAAAGCTAACTTTAATTTCATAATTGAGAAAGATAAAGATCATTACCTCTTAAAAAATATCAGAAATTATAATTTTTAAAAATATTGATTAGATTGGACTGTAAAGGGTTTTCTTCTTATTAAAAGTGAATAGATTGAATTTTAAACTCCTACTATGTTAAATGAATTTGTTATCGTCGCAAAAATAAAGCCCCTTAAACGTTCTAGTTCAAAAGGCTTTTAAAATTCATTTAAATAAGAAATAGCTTTAATTTTTAGGGGCTAATTCAAAATCTGAAACAATACCGCAAAGAGTAGAATATTTGCGATCACTATGGCCCAACCACCATATAGCATGTATTTCAGTTGACTTGAACGTGCTAACCCCATTTGACCAAACATATCAGAAGATGGAAAAGGACCAAACCAGTCTACTTGGGAACTTGATAATAGAACTGCTGTAACCGCTACAGGTGGAACACCATTTGCCAGTAAAATTGGTCCAAAAATTTTATTGGTAAAAGTCATTTGTGCAACAGCTGCCCCTGGAATATGCCCCACAATATTAAATAAGAAAATACCAAAACACAGCATAGCAGGACTTAAGTCGACCAAATACGGCGTCGCATGATCTAACAGTGTTTGATAAGCATTGAGTTTTTCAACAAGAACTAAAATTGGATTGTATAACCAGTAAAGAATAAACATCCAGACTAATTTACCGCATCCCTCATAGAGTGCTTCTAAAATCTGCTTAGGACTAAAACCTGCAACTAACCCAGTTAAAGTGGCAACAGTAAGCATCACAATAATTGCAAAACTAAAGCCTGCTTTAAAAATAATTCCAAGAATTGCCATCACGATAATTGTGCCAATAAATACAATCGCTGCACGTTTACTTCTTTTTAATTCAGAGGCACTTTCTATTTTTTCAGAAGGTTCTAAGAAATTTTCATTATAGGTATATTTTCCAAAAGTCCACTTTTGAATATAGCCAGACATGAACCAACCTGTAAGAAGTGTGACAACACTCATAGGTATGGCACAAGTGCTCAAATATTGCGGGTAGGTCAAGCCTCCCAACTCTAAGATAGTCACTGTACTTGGTGTAAAAGGTCCTATAAAGAGACCGACAGAACCTGCTGTCATCAAAAGTAATGCAACGGTGGGCGGTGTTAAACCAACTGCAGCAGCAATGGGAATAATGACAGCAACAATAATGGCATTACCACCTGCCATAGTACCCAATGAACCACAAATAACAACTGATGAAATCATGATGCCAAGTTTGACGCGAGGAATACTTGAAAGCCCAACTCTATGGACAATAAATTTAACCAATTCTTTCGCTGCACCAGTTCGATTGGCAACTTCACCAACCCCGGCTCCCAACATAATAATAAGACCTACAGTCGCAATAAATGAGCCCGTAGACTTTGCAAGAATTCCACCTAATTCAAATACACTGGTGGATGTCATTATCACACTGATAATAATTGCAATAATAACAGCAAGGACAATATCGAGACCAATAACAGTTAAGAGCGCCAAGGCAAAAATAGGCAACAACCCAATTAAACCAACCTCCTCTATTGGTAGGCCTTTTGCATAAAATGCTAAAGCAAAGCTAAGAATAATAATGGTGATAAGGGCAATATTTTTAGGTGTCCTTATATTAGGTATTGTTATAGAAGATTGCTCAACTGACATATGTATCACTCCTTGATCATTGGGCATTGAATTTCATACCAATTTACAAGGGTTCATTGACATTAAATAATGAATTCTAATAGATTACCTATAACTATTAGTTATGTGCTCATTTATGAATCTTCGACACCTAGAAATATTCTATTTAGTCATGCTTTTTGGTTCACTCACAGAGGCAGCATCATCGTTATGCATTTCACAGCCTGCGGCAAGTAAATTGCTCAAACATGCAGAGCAACGGCTTGGTTTTGCTCTATTTAAACGGGTCAAAGGAAAATTACAACCAACCAAAGAAGCCTATACTTTATATGATGAAATTAAGCCAATTTATGAAAAAATAAATGAATTAAATAAGTTGACGGATAATTTAGCAAGAAATACTCAAGGTCAAATCACACTCGGATGTTTACCCAGTTTAGGTTTGAGCCTTATTCCCAAATTAACTGCAAAATTTCTAAAAAAATACCCTGATGTTTTTGTCAATATTGGTACCGATCATACTCAAGCACTAGAGCAAAAATTATTAAGACGTGAAATTGATATTGCGGTGACGTTCCAGCCCCATACTCAGCATGGCATTATTGCCACACCTGTTCTGGAAATTCCTCTGGTTTACATTGACTCTAAGCCTATTGATGCAAAGCAAGATATTCATTCAATTGATGAAAACAGGTGGATTCAACCCTACTCAGATTCCCTCATGCAAGTCGTAAAAAAGTATAGAACGTTTAATAAAAGTATTGTGAATGTACAAACCTACTATATGGCGAGTGAACTGGTACGCGAAGGTTTAGGCTGTAGCATTACCGATATTTATACTGCTGCGCACTCCTTACCAAATCATATGATTCACCCAGTAAAACCAAGTTTATATACCACAATTTATATTTTAAAAAATGCCAATGTAAGTACGACCAAAGCGACGGAAGATTTTATTGAATTAATAAAAAGAGAAATTGCCTCGATGACGCCATCGATTAACCAAAAGTTATGAGTACTATGTAAAAACTCATTTGTTTAACCCTTTTTCTTCTTCTTTAATACAAATGTGTGTTGCAAATATAGCATGGAAGAATGAAAAAACATGTCGTTGTCATTGGTGGTGGAGTCATTGGTTTAAGTACAGCCTATGCACTTATTCAAGCAGGTCATAAAGTTACAATAGTGGAAGCGAATGACAAGATTGGTTGCCAGACAAGTTTTGCAAATGGTGGTCAACTCAGTTATCGCTATGTTGCACCTTTAGCGGATGCAGGCATTCCATTTCAGGCGCTGCAATGGTTAGGAAAAGCCCATTCACCTTTAAACTTTAAATTGAATTTTTCACCTCTTCAATGGTCTTGGTTATTCCAATTCCTCATGGCATGTAATCGTAAAGACAATATTGTGAACGGCAATCATATTTTACGGTTATCCCTATATAGTCAAAGTATTATGTCTACATGGCGTGATGAAATTGATGATTTTGACTGGGCAAAATCGGGAAAAATGATTATTCATCGTGATGAAAAAGCTTTTAAAAAAGCAATCCCTGGGATAGATCCAACTGTACAAAAAGTGCTTTCACCGGAAGAAACCGTTCAACTTGAACCTGCCTTGAAAGGTATTGAATCTACATTAGTGGGTTCAATTTATACACCTGATGATGAAACAGCAGATTGCTACAAATTTTGTTTAGCGTTGTATAAAGCACTAGAAAAGAGTAGTAACTTCACATGTTTATATACACATGAAGTGACAGATTTTTTTGCAGAAAATAATAAAATTACTGCAATTGAAACAAATCAAGGACGTATAGAAGCAGATGAATTTGTCGTTGCTGCGGGCAATGGCAGTACTGCAATTTTTAATACGGTAGGTATTTCAGTCCCAGTTTATCCATTAAAAGGATATAGCCTGACTTTACCATTCCCAGAAAAAACCAATGTTGTACCCAATATAAGCGTGACCGATTATGCAAATAAAATTGTATATGCAAAATTGGGGAATCAGCTTCGCATTGCCGCAATGGTCGATATTGGCTATCAAGATATCTACATTCGAAAAGAGCGAATAAATGCATTGAAAGATACGGTACGAAAAACATTTCCCGATTTATTGGGTGTAAATACAGCACAAGAATGGAGTGGTTTACGTCCATCCACCCCTACAGGTTTACCCATTTTGGGTCGCACGAAATATTTGAATTTATGGGCAAATATTGGCCAAGGTAGTTTAGGTTTCACATTAGCTGCTGGTTGTGCCATGGTCATTAGTCAGTTAATTAGCCAAGCAACCTCGCCAATTATATTAGATGGTTTATCTCTGGAGAAATAAAATGAGTCATGATATTCAACGTAGTGATACAAATGCACGTTTATCAGGTTGCGTGCTTCATAACGGTTTAGTGTATGTTTCGGGTCAAGTTCCAACAACTTTAGATGCTGATGCCAAGCAACAAACTTTAGAAGTTCTAGCAAAAATTGATGCTTTACTGGAACAAGCTGGTAGTGATAAAAGCCGTATTTTAACTGCACAAATTTGGATTAAAAATATTGCCGAAGATTTTGCAGTGTTCAATGAATGTTGGGAAGCATGGTTACCAGATGGAGCAGCACCAGCACGCGCGGCTATTCAAGCAGATTTGGCACGTCCGCAAGTATTAGTAGAAGTAATGGTTACGGCGAGTGTTAAATAATATTTTTAAAGTCAAGCTAGTAAATTTGCTAGCTTGATTAACTCACTCTCAATTATAACCACTCATCAACTCGATGTTGCACATATTTATAGGTAGTACTGGTCGCCTTATCCTTACTAAGTACTTTACGAATTGATTTTAATCTGACCAGTTAGTTAGGCTAAGACAAAATAAATTTTCAAAAGACATTTTTAAAATTTTTATAATAAAAAACTCGTTCCAAAAACTTGAAATGGCTCTAGTGAAAAACACTGAGCCTGAAATAGTAAAAAATTAGAGCCTAACAATATCTACTGTAATGATTTGATGAGTAAATACAATATATATTCAAATAATTTTTAGATAAAATTTACTAAAAATTAAATTATATTAATTAACAAAATGTATTTCCTTTACTTCTTCATTTAAAATTTTCAATGCAGTTAGACAAATATCTAAATATTGATTATCTGTAATTTTTTTAGGATAGGTATTAGCATCAATATTAATAATTACCCCATTCCACGTAAAAAGCTTTCTAAATGTATTTGATTTACATGCCACATCACTACTCAAAAAATCAGCTTTACGATTATAATATTGTGGTGAATACATAAAAACTCGAAATCCACCTTCCACCACAATATCACCTTCCCACTTTTTCCCTATTAGTTTATCTATATCTATAACTCTAATAGTAAAACCATTAGCACCATAATATTTTCTTGATATTAACCAAAACCGACCACTACGCTTTATTAAAAAATATTTACGAGAGTCAAATTTTGGTAGTCGTGCGAAGTCTTCTTGTGTATAAGAGTCAAACTCTTCAGCTAGCCTAATCCTTTCCCGTTCCATATTTGAATGAATAAGAGCATCTTGATCTTTCTCTGTTAAAGGAACACATTTATATACAAGCCATGCTATAAAAATAATTAAAAGCAAAATCCATATAAAACCTTTAGTTGGTGTGTAGTTTTTTATTTTCATTTTTCCACCTTTAATAAACTAAGAATTAATGCACCTACATTTTGATGTGGGTTATTTTTTTTTGGGGGGGGGTAAAAGCATAGATAAAAAAAGCCCCTGCTATTAACAGGGGCTTTTCGAATTTGGCGGAAGCGGTGAGATTCGAACTCACGGAGGACTCACACCCTCGTCGGTTTTCAAGACCGGTGCATTAAACCGCTCTGCCACGCTTCCATGTGCGTAAGAATACAAAGCTTATTCATTTTATTCAAGAAAAATATCATCGCTTTGTGTTCAAGTGCATATTGTTTCATCAATTTTACAATCGAGCAGCTAATTCTGCTCCTTCTTTGATCGCACGCTTCGCATCTAGCTCTGCTGCGAGCTTTGCTCCACCAATAATATGGTAGTTCGCTATAGTCGACTCACCTTCTTTTGGCATTAAGTCTTTTACCGACTCTTGACCTGCACACACCACGACCGTATCTACACGTAAAAGCTGGTCTTGACCATTATGTTCAATCCAAAGCCCTTCATCAGTAACGGCTTTATATTGCACACCACGTAACATGCGTACACCATGCTTTTTAAGTTGTGCACGGTGTACCCAACCTGAAGTCTTGCCAAGACCAATACCGAGAGATGTTGTTTTACGTTGTAGTAAATAAATTTCACGTATTGCTGGTTCAACCACAGGTGGCTGCATACCACCTTCAGAAATATAATTCGGATCTGGGTCTACACCCCATTCACGTTGCCACTCTGCTAAAGGTTGAGGCTGTGGCTGATGTGGTGGTTTAAGTAAAAACTCAGATACATCAAAACCAATACCACCTGCCCCAATCACTGCAACTTTTTGTCCAACTTCTGCACCTTGTAAAACTTGAGCATAGGAAAGAACTTGTGGTGAATTACTTCCTTCAATTTTTAAAGCACGTGGTATTACACCCGTTGCCACAATAACTTCGTCAAAACCTTCACGCTCAAGTTGCTCACGATTTACACGAGTGTTTAAACGTACATCTACCCCTGTTTTTTGAAGCTGTACTTTAAAGTAGCGAATTGTCTCGTGGAATTCTTCTTTACCTGGTACAACCTTGGCAAAATTGAACTGACCACCTACATCTTTATTGGCTTCAAACAAAGTCACTGCATGACCACGACTTGCCGCCACAGTTGCAGCAGACATACCGGCTACACCACCACCTACAACGGCAATACGTTTTGGCTGTTTAGTCTTTAAATAGACCAGTTCTGTTTCATGGCCTGCACGTGGGTTAACCAAACAAGACACACGCTTATTTTTAAATGCATGATCTAAACACGCTTGGTTACACGCGATACAAGTATTAATTTCATCAACACGGTTGGTCGCAGTTTTATTTACCCAAAAAGCATCGGCCAATAAAGGACGAGCCATTTGAATCATGTCTGCCTTGCCTTTTGCTAAAATCTCTTCAGCAGTTTCAGGCATATTAATACGGTTAGATGCAATGACTGGAATTGAAATATGTTGTTTTACATGAGCCGTGTAATCGACAAATGCTGCACGAGGTACCGACGTTACAATGGTTGGTACACGTGCTTCATGCCAACCAATACCCGTATTTAATAAAGTGACACCCGCCTTTTCTAAAGCTTTAGCAACAGTGACTACTTCTTGCATGGTGTTACCGTCATGCACAAGGTCGAGTAGCGATAAACGGAAGCAAATAATAAATTTTTCACCAACTTTTGCACGAATTGCTTTCACAATTTCAACCGGAAAACGCATACGATTTTCAATTTCACCGCCCCAACGGTCAGTACGCTGGTTTACATGGCGACTTAAAAACTGGTTAATCAGATATCCTTCCGACCCCATAATTTCAACGCCGTCGTAACCTGCTTTTTTAGCAATATCAGCGCACTGCGCATAGTCTTCAATGGTGCTGAGAATATTTTTTTCAGAAAGCTGACGCGGTTTAAACGGTGAAATTGGCGATTTAATTGCTGTTGAAGACACCACAAATGGCTGATAACCATAACGCCCTGCATGCAAAATTTGCATTAAAATTTTTGAACCATGTTTATGGACGGCATGCGTTACTAGGCGATGCTGAGGAATATCAAATAAGCTATTCATAGTACCGCCAGCTGGAGCCAACCAACCTTGACGGTTCGGAGAAATACCGCCTGTCACAATCAGGCCAACCCCACCTTTTGCACGCTCTTCAAAATAAGCTGCTAGTTTTGGATAGTTAAAAAAACGGTCTTCAAGCCCCGTATGCATGGATCCCATCACCACACGGTTTTTAATGGTAGTGAAGCCTAAATGTAATGGTTTTAATAAATTGGCGTAACTTGTCATGCTGCGTCCCAATAATTTTTTGCAACTTGTTGCATAGTACTTTAATACTTTTTTAACGATTTTGGATGACCAAGAATTATTTTTTATTCGAGATTATGGTCAATCTATATATAAAGAAGACAATCCTATGTTTTCTTCAAATAATAAATACCAATCATAACAAGTGAATTAATGCTTTTTTTGCCAAAAAAAGCACCATGAATAGTGCTACAATAGCCGCCATTCAGAATTCTCGAGACCACCTCAACGGGGTCTTTTTCATAAATGTTAGGATTAGCAATGACTGATAATGCAACTATCTTGCAGCATGTACCAGTAGGCAAAAAAGTTGGGATTGCCTTCTCCGGTGGTCTAGACACTTCAGCTGCTTTATTGTGGATGAAACAAAAAGGCGCTGAGCCTTATGCATATACTGCAAACTTAGGCCAGCCAGATGAAGATGACTACGATGCAATTCCAAAAAAAGCAGAACAATACGGCGCTGTAAAAGCTCGCTTAATTGACTGCCGCTTACAATTGGCGCTTGAAGGTATTGCTGCAATTCAGTGTGGTGCATTCCATATCAGTACAGGTGGCGTTCCTTATTTCAATACGACTCCACTCGGTCGTGCAGTAACAGGTACTATGCTCGTTACTGCTATGAAAGAAGATGACGTAAACATCTGGGGTGACGGTTCAACTTATAAAGGTAACGATATTGAACGTTTCTATCGTTATGGTTTGTTGACTAACCCAAATCTTAAAATTTATAAGCCTTGGTTAGATCAAAACTTTATTGATGAGCTTGGTGGCCGTGCAGAAATGTCACAGTTCCTCATCGACAACGGTTTTGACTACAAAATGTCAAAAGAAAAAGCGTACTCAACTGACTCAAACATGTTGGGCGCGACTCACGAAGCAAAAGATCTTGAATACCTAAATGCTGGTATCAAAATCGTTGACCCAATTATGGGCGTTGCTTTCTGGAAAGAAGAAGTTGAAATCAAACCAGAAGAAGTCACTGTACGTTTTGAAGAAGGTGTCCCTGTTGCGTTAAACGGTCAAACTTTTAACAATCCGGTTGAACTTATTCTTGAAGCAAACCGTATTGGTGGTCGTCATGGTTTAGGTATGTCTGACCAAATCGAAAACCGTATTATCGAAGCGAAATCTCGCGGTATTTATGAAGCACCAGGTATGGCCCTTCTTCATATTGCTTACGAGCGTTTGGTTACTGGTATTCATAACGAAGATACGATCGAACAGTACCGCATTAATGGTTTACGTTTAGGTCGCTTACTTTACCAAGGTCGTTGGTTCGACTCTCAAGCGCTTATGCTTCGTGAAACTGCACAGCGTTGGGTTGCTAAAGCCATTACTGGTGAAGTGACGCTTGAACTTCGTCGTGGTAATGACTACACCATTATGAACACTGAATCTCCAAACTTAACGTACGAAGCTGAACGTTTAACTATGGAAAAAGGTGATTCAATGTTTACACCAATGGACCGTATTGGTCAGTTGACTATGCGTAACCTCGACATTACCGATACACGTGCAAAACTTGGTATCTATACAGATGCTGGCTTGCTTTCAATCGGTCAAGGTTCTGCAATCCCTCAATTAGACAGTAAGAAAAAATAATTTTCTTATAATGTCAAAAAAGCCACCTCTATAGGTGGCTTTTTTATATTTAAAGTTAAGTTAGGCAATTTCTGCAACTTGTAACGGTTGATAGTAAATTTGATTACGGCCAAGTTGCTTTGCCCGATATAACGCCTGATCCGCTGCATGAATTAAGTTATCTTGTCCCATCTTTAATCCGCCCGTATATACGGTGAACCCTAAACTGATAGTGACATACTTCGACACTAACGAAGCGGCATGAGGAATAGCTTGCCGTTCAATGGCTTTATAAATATTTGCTGCCACTGAATAAGCACCCTGTGCAGGTGTTTCAGGTAATAGTACGACAAACTCTTCACCCCCATAACGCGCAACAAAATCGACATGACGAATCGAATTTTTAATTGCAGAAGCAATAGATGAGATGACTTTATCCCCCATCTGATGCCCATAAAAATCGTTATAGTTTTTAAAAAAATCAATATCAATAAATAAAACAGCTAAAGGACGTTTCTCTTGATTTGCTCGGTAATAGAAGAAATCAAACATTTCATCAAAGGTACGACGGTTTGAAATTTGAGTCAGCGCATCTTGCTGACTTAAATGCAGTAGTTCAGATGCTTCTATCCGTAAAATCTGCTCATTAATTTCAGCAAGTTGGTTATTTAAAAAAAGACTTCGCTCTCTTGAGATGAGCATCGTGCTAATTGAAAAACCTAAAATACAAGTACCAAATAAAGCACGACCCAGCGCGATATAATCACAATTTACGTTTAATAAATTAAGAAAAACAAAAACCAGTATTGCTGCGGATAAACCTACATACAGCATATGGAGTGGTTTGATCCCGCTTAAGATAAACCCAAGCATATATAAAAAAGAAAGAAGCAACATCGACTGATTTTTAAGTGCCATATTTCCAACACTCAGCAACAACATAGCACTCGTAATAATGCTAAAGAAAACGATGCCGCAGGCCGCAAAATAAAAGTGCTCAGAAAGTTTTTTGAATCTGGCAAAAATCCAAAATAGTAAAAGTGCGAATGCAATATTCATAGCACTTAATACACAATGGACAAAGTCCAAAGTAATATAAGGCTTGCCTATCACTAAGTAGTCGGTTGGAAGGGCTAACAAAATAAAAATTAAATAAGTGAGCACACCACTTGCCAGAAACTTCGAAATATTTTGCCGAGTACGATCAAGATTTAAACACCAGAATTTTTTTTCTAGTTGTGTTGGTAAAGGCATATTGGCGTAACGATGGGTATGTAGAGTGACCAAGTACTCGATTTCTTCTTTAGATTTGAGTAATTGATGGACATTTCCCCTATTCGCCACTAGTCGATTCCTACATATTTCGCGTTAACAAAATATAACATTAATTTTTAAAGCTCCCTGCGCTTTATTTTGCCATTTGTCCGTAATTCTCGTTACCATTTTCACACTTTATCGATTATCATTTGTTTTATTTCGAAGTTTGAACTGCCTTGAACTCTATTACCCTGCTCCAGCCAGATGATTGGCATGCACATTTACGTGATGGTTTAGCATTAAAACGTACTGTTCCAGATTTGGCTAAACAATTCGCTCGCGCGATCTGTATGCCTAACCTTGTGCCGCCTGTAAAAACAGTAGAAGAAGCTTTAGCTTATCGCGAACGCATTCTTGCTCATGTTCCAGAAGGCAATAATTTTGACCCTCGTATGGTGCTTTATTTTACTGATCACACTTCACCAGATGAAGTTCGTAAAATTAAAGAATCAGAACATGTAAATGCAATTAAACTTTACCCTGCGGGTGCGACTACAAACTCAGACAATGGTGTGAGTGATATTCGCAAAGTTTATGCAGTTATTGAGCAATTAGAAGAGCATCAAGTGCCGTTATTGCTTCATGGTGAAGTGACTCACAATCATGTAGATATTTTTGATCGTGAAAAACGCTTCCTAGATGAGGTATTATCACCATTATTGAAACAGTTCCCGAAACTTAAAGTTGTGCTTGAACACATCACAACAAGTGATGCTGCGCACTTTGTTTTAGAACAAGACCGTAATGTTGCAGCAACAATCACTCCTCAGCATTTATTATTTAACCGTAATGATATGTTGGTTGGTGGTATTAAACCGCACTTCTACTGTTTGCCAATTTTAAAACGTCAAACACACCAAACGACTTTACTTGAAGTGGCGACAAGCGGTAATCCTAAGTTTTTCTTAGGTACAGACAGCGCCCCTCATGCACAAAATGCAAAAGAGAATGCTTGTGGCTGTGCAGGCTGCTATAGTGCACCAAATGCAATTGAGCTTTATGCACAAGCATTTGACCAAGTCGGTAAATTAGAGCGCCTAGAAGGTTTTGCTAGCCACTTTGGTGCAGACTTCTACGGTCTACCGCGTAATACTTCTACCATTACTTTGGTTAAAGAAGATAACCTCGTTCCAGAATCTTTTGATTATTTAGATGATCAAAAAATTATCCCGCTGCATGCCGGGAAAACGCTGCAATGGAGAAAAGTGTGACACAAGAAACCTCTGTCCCGGTCATTGGCCAACGTTTTCGTGGCTTCTTACCTGTTGTTGTCGATGTTGAAACGGCAGGTTTTAATGCCCAGACAGATGCATTGCTAGAAATCGCGTGCATTCCAATTGTGTATGATGCTCAGGGACAATTTGTCCCTGGTCCTGCATTTCATGCACATATTAACCCTTTTGAAGGGGCTAACCTCGATCGCCGTTCGCTCGACTTTATTGGTATTGATCCATTCAATCCAATGCGTATAGCAATGGCTGAAGATGAACGAACTGCCTTACGTCGCATTTTTAAATCGGTCAATGAAGTTCGTAAACAACAACATTGTACTCATGCAGTACTTGTAGGCCATAACGCGCATTTTGATCTTGGTTTTTTACAAGCAGCAATTGCACGTACAAGCACGAAAAACCAAAATCCATTCCATAGTTTTTCAGTCATGGATACGGTTACGCTAAGTGCCGTTATGTTTGGACAAACTGTGCTTGCGAAAGCTTGTATTCAAGCTGGAATCGAGTTCGATGGTAAAGAAGCACACTCTGCTTTATACGATACTCAGAAGACTGCTGAACTGTTTTGCTATATTTTGAACAAACTGTCACCTTACCTCCTTGACAGTTTGGTGGCGGCTTCTTAAGATACCGCCATCCTCAACGTCCCTATCGTCTAGAGGCCTAGGACATCGCCCTTTCACGGCGGTAACCGGGGTTCGAATCCCCGTAGGGACGCCATATTCTTTCTACAAAGAATCATCGCTTCAAATTATTTTATCTCACTTCAAATTTTATCCATGAGATAAGTTCCATATTTTCAAAATCAAGATTTCAACTTTACTTCATTAATATGCTGTGCAGGTTGCATAGTTGGCTCATCTCTCTCAATAATTATTGCATCAGCAATTAACTTTGTTTTTGTTAAATCTGGTTCTATTGGGACTTGAGCTAATGAACTCGATGCAATATTAAAATCACGATGTATTTGTGCCAGTTCTGGTGTTCGTTTATAGCGTATAACTTTAAAACCTGCTTCTTGAATTAAAGTATCTCGCTCTGCATCAAACTTTTCTTTCCCTTTATGACTAGAATCGTCTAGTTCAACAATAGCAACGATATTAAATGCTTTATCTAACACAACAAAATCAGCAACTTTGCGATTAAATAAATTACGCGTCGCGTATCCTTGCGCTGTCATAAAAGCACTGAAAGCAACTTGCGCCAAAATAATATGTTCCGGCAAAGCTTCCTTTAGTTTCATAAAAGTAGGTTGTTCATTCATAGTAATGATACGCTTTCCCTTGATTGGGTTACGTTTTGCATTTCTATTCTTGCTTTCCCCTTTCTTTAAAACACTTAAAATCGCCAATATCATTATGGCTATTAAAAATATGCCAACTATCGCAAACATCGAATTTCCCCTAAATAAATATAAAAACTATTTTGATTTTAAAAATACAATTAAAAACGGCTAGCTATAAATTATTTATTTGATTTTAAAAGCTATTGTTCTATGTATCTAATGCTCTATTTTAGGCTGTAATTTATAATTTTTTAACCCTATCTTTTTTGTTTTTAATTTTTATCATTGATATTTCCAAATAAAATACACTTGTGCAAATTTATCACTGATTCCATATTCCTTTTACACACAGTTACATTATAATAATTCTTATTTTTATACTGATATTTATTATCAACAAGGTTTTAAATGGATCTTAAGCTTCGCCTCCTCTCCCTGAGCATTGCTCAACTATGCTGTATCTCCTCTGCTTTTGCAGATACAGACACTTCTTCAACTACTCTTGCCACTATTAAAATTAAAGCCCAACAGGCATCAGATCAAACTTATAAAGTTGATAGCTCGAGTAGTGCAACACGCAGTGAAATTGCTTTAAAAGATACCCCTCAGTCGGTCAGTGTGGTCACCCAAAAAGTAATTGAAGATATTGGCGCTACTCGTTTAATTGACGCGCTTGATTTAGCTGGCGGCGTGACTCGTGCTAATAACTTTGGTGGTCAAGGTTTAACAGGTTTTAACCTCCGTGGCTTTACCAGTGGCGAGTTTTATCGAAACGGATTCCCAATTAACCGTGGTTATCCAAATGTCCCAGATAGTAATACCATTGAACGCATAGATGTTTTACGTGGTCCCTCTTCTAGCTTATATGGCCGTGGTGACCCAGGCGGTACTTTTAACTTAATTTCTAAAACACCAAAGTCTGAACAACAAACCACTTTGGGTGCCCAGCTCAACAGTGAAGGTTTATATCGCACCACTGTAGACACGACAGGAACTGTACCTAATGCGGAAAACGTTGGCTATCGCCTCAATGTGATTGCAGAAGGTGGTGATAGTTATCGTGATCATGTTGAATCTAAACGTTATGGCATTGCTCCAGTCATTCAATGGCAGGCTTCTGACACAACAAAACTTACATTTGAAGCCGATATTTTAAGAAACCAACATCCGCTTGACCGTGGCCAAACACGCTATGCAGGTCAGAAGTCTTTTATCAGTTCACCAGACACTTATTTATGGGAAACGGGTAAAGACAACAACCGACTTTATAATGATAACAATATGGCTCAATTAAGAGTTGAACACGAGCTTGGAAATGACTGGAAGCTCAATGCTGGTGTGCAATATTTAAATGGCAAGTTACATGGCTATGCAGTAGAAGCAAATGGAATTCAAAAAGACGGGGAAACGCTAGGTCGAAATTACAACTACCGTGAACTAAAGTGGCAAGATACCGATGCTCAAATTAATCTAACAGGTAAATTCCAGTTTTTGGGTTTAGCAAACACCTTAGTTACTGGGCTTGAATATGAAAACTATGATTATAAGTCATACATTATTCGTTCAAGTGGAGATGTCGGTAGCTACCCTATTAATATCTACAACCCTGTTTTAGGGCAACCTCTACCTGAGCTTTATCGTGTAACCACACATGACCGTGAAAATTTAAAAACCACTGCCCTTTTTTTACAAGACCAAGTCGATTTAAATGAGCGTTTAAGCGCACTATTAGGCTTACGTTTTGAACATTATGAGCATGACTATAAGAACTTATTACCTAATACCGCAAATTGGAATACCAGTCATAACGCGTTTATTCCACGTTTAGGTTTAGTCTATAAAGCCAGTGGCGATCTTTCCATCTACAGTAATACTGCAAAATCTTTTAAGCCAAACACTGGTGCTAGCCGTAATGGAGACGGGTTTGATCCTGAAGAAGGTTTAGCTTACGAGTTAGGCTTTAAATGGCAAGCACTTGATAATATGTTATCGATTGATTCCGCTATTTTTTATGCCAATAAAGAAAATGTCTTAACCCTAGATCCTGTTGATTCAGCCTATAAAGTAGCAGCAGGTAAAGTTCGTAGCCGTGGCATTGAGTTAAATATTGCTGGTCAAATTACACCAGCCTGGAAAATTATTGGTGGGTATGCTTATACAGATGCGGAAGTAACTAAAGACAATACTTTGCAAAAAGGAACAGCTCTAGCCAACATTCCAAAAAATAGTTTTAATCTTTTAAATATCTATGAATTTCAGGATGGGCCTTTACAAGGGTGGGGCTTAGGTATCAATCAAAAATATATTGATAAACGTGCAGGTCAAACAGCTAATAGTACCTACACCATGAAAGGCTATGCAGTTACCGACCTCGTGTCTTATTATCAGGCAACGCCAAAATTACGCCTTAACTTAGATGTGAAGAACATTTTTGACAGAGTTTATAATGAAAGTGCTTTTAATTTATATGCCTATTCTGGTGAATCACGTACTGTTCAATTAGGTATAAGCTATACGTTCTAAATTAAAAGAACCAAACATCAGCCTTTTACCGTGTAAGATCTCACTAGGGATAGCGGTCATTAAGAAAGCCACTGTCTAAAAATACAGTGGCTTTTATTTTCTCATATAAAATATTATAAATTTATGATTTATAAATATTTTATTATACTTAAACTCTTTTCTACCCTATACTAAAATTAGATCAAAACTATAATTTGAACATGACATGCAAATTCGATTATTTCATTTACAAAATTCACGCTCTCAACGCATTATTTGGTTTTTAGAAGAATTAGGACTCAACTATGAGCTCATCACTAAATATCATTCGGACGAAGACAAAAATAATAACTCCCCGCATCAGTTATCAAAATTTCCAACCCTCGAAATTATTGAACACGAGCAATCTTCAATTTTGGCCGAAACCTCAGCAATCCTAGATTATTTCTCTTATTTACACCCACAATTGGGACAGAATAACTTAGGAAATCAGCAACTAAAAAATTTTTATTATTGGAAAAATTATTGTGAGGCAACATTCATTCCCGATCTGGTACTCAAACAAATCTTTCAACAAATTGCTGAGCGTACTCCTTTTCCAGTACGTTTCATTCCAAAGCTTTTAAAATATGGATTCGATCAAGGTTATCTCAATCAATCATTACAACAACACATGAGCATGATCGATAAACATTTAAAGCACCACTTATGGTTTGCTGGAGATCAGTTTACTACTGCTGATATTTTGATGTGGTTTCCGTTATTGGCTTGCTCACCAAATTACAGCCAGTTTAAACATATACAGCGTTATCTGACCCAAATAGAAAACAGACCTGCCTTTAAAAATGCTTTAATTAAAGGTCAATGGTCTGCTTCTACTTTTCAGACTTACTGGGCTATTGCTTGGTAATTTATTTATGCAGATTTACGTGAATTCACGCGCCCTTGAACAACGGCCTTAATATTGCCCTTCGCGTAATTTAAAAACACAATTAAAGGCGATAGTTTTGGATTTGGTTTTTTGCCCTGCCCAATAGCTTTAAATTGTGCTGCGTACCAAATAATTTCCATAATCGCCATTTTGTCAACAAAAGGTAAACCTGTTTTAATTGGTTTTACGGCATAGCGAACATCTTGGCCTGCGATTAAACGGTCAGTCAAATCTGTTTCAACAGCAAGTGGACGAGCAATACCAATAAAGTCGCATGCTCCACTTGCCAGAGCAGCATTCATGCCTTCTACTGTACGGAAGCCACCTGTCACCATAAGTTTACATTTTACATGCTGACGGATTTTTTCAGCAAAGTCTAAGAAGTATGCTTCGCGTGCAATGGTACTTGCCTTACGTTTATCAGCTTTAGCACCAGCCATTGCTGGTGCTTCATAAGTACCACCTGAAATTTCAATTAAGTCGATGCCTGCTTCATCAACTGCTTTAAATACCGAAATCACATCTTCTTCGCTAATACCACCGCGCTGGAAGTCAGCAGAGTTAAGCTTAACTGAAATAATAAAATTCTCTGAAGTGGCCTCACGTACTGCTTTATAAACTTCTAGTAAAAAGCGAGTACGATTTTCAACTGAACCACCCCACTGATCTGTACGTTTATTGGTTAATGGTGATAAAAACTGGCTAATTAAATAGCCGTGTGCACCATGTAACTGTACCCCTTCAAAACCAGCTTTCTCACAAATGCTGGCAGCTGTTGCAAAGCGTTTAATAATATCCAAAATTTCTTCATGTGTAAGCGCACGTGGAGTGCCAAACATCGTCGCTAAAGCTGGACTAAAAGGAACTGCCGAAGGTGCGACTGTTTCTTTATTTAAGCCTTTAGGGCACTGACGACCTGGGTGAGATAGTTGAATGAGCTGTACCATTCCATATTGTTTACCAACCGCTGCCCATTCTTTTAAACGCTCTAGGTCACGTTCGGTTTCAATCACCACCACGCCTGGTTCATTTTTGGCTTCGAAATTGACCATCACATTACCAGTAATCGCACAGCCTAAACCACCTTTAGCCCATGCACCGTACAGGCCTAAATGTAAGTCATTTGGCTGTCCCTCATAGTTTGCAAGTGCCTCACTCATTGCACCTTTAATAATTCGGTTTTTAAATGTGGTATTTCGAATCGTGATTGGTTGTGCAATCTGGCTCATGGTTAACCTCTTTTAATACTTTAGAGCAATTACTCTAATTTAGATGAGTTATAGGTCATGTCAAGGGAAAATCGATAACTGACAATAGCACATGTCAAATTTAAAAAGTATAGAGGAATGCAACTTTTTGCATTGAAAATTTAAATTATATTTATGTTTATAAAACATAATCTTATTTAAATAAATTAAAGACTCGCCCTAATTAATTGCTTGGTATATTCAGTTTGAGGATCATTAAATAACTGTTCAGTCGGCTGATATTCAACAACTTTTGCATGTCGTAATACCATCACTTTATGACACAGTGCTTTGACCACATTTAAATCATGACTAATAAAAATATAGCTTAGATGCTCTGTTTGTTGTAAACGTCGCAATAATTGAATCATGGCTTTTTGCGTGGTTTGGTCCAAGGCAGATGTTGGTTCATCTAAAATTAAAAGTTTAGGTTGAACCACTAAAGCTCGTGCTAGACCAACGCGCTGACGTTGTCCACCCGAAAGCTCGTGCGGATAGCGATGTTGAAAGTCTTCAGCCAACTCAACTTTTACCAAGACTGATTCAACTTGTCGCTGTATCTCGCTATCAGCTACAGCTTTCACTTTTAAGCCTTCAGCAATAATCTGCCCTACCGTCATACGCGGGTTTAAACTACCAAATGGGTCTTGGAAAACAATTTGTAAGTCTGACCTAATCTTACACAAAGCTTTTTGTTCTAAGCTGTTTATGTCTTGCCCTAAAAAGATATTTTGCCCATCACTTTTGAGTAATCGAACTAGCGCTAAAGCCAATGAGGTTTTACCTGAACCACTTTCACCTACAACACCTAACGCTTCGCCTTGAGTAAGCTCAAAAGTTATATTTTCAACAGCAGTGGTATAGCTTTGAATTCGGTTAAAAATACCACTCCGAATTGGGTATTTAACATTGAGTTGTTGAACAGATAAAATTTTATAACTGGAGGAAAGTGGCTGAGCAAAACCAAGATCATGATCTAACAATTGCTCAGTATAAATTGATGCAGGATTTTTAAAGATCTGTTCAAGCTGACCTTGCTCTACAACTTGCCCCTCGTGTAATACAATGAGTTCATTGGCATAACGGCGCACCAAATTCAAATCATGGCTAATTAAAATCAGCGCCATGCCATATTTGGTTTGCAAAGATTTTAATAATTCTAAAATTTGCGTCTGTAAAATCACATCAAGCGCGGTAGTTGGTTCATCTGCAATTAAAATTTTAGGTTGAAGTGCAAGCGCAGCCGCAATCATGACCCTTTGCTTTTGTCCACCAGAGAGCTCATGCGGATAACGCTTTAAAATGTGCTCAGGATTAGCAATTCCTACATCTTTTAATAGTCGAATAACCTGTTGCTGTACTTTGTTTTTTGACCAACCTTGTAAAATAAAATGTTCACATACAATTTTTTCAACCCGATGCAATGGGTTTAAAGCTGTAGAAGGCTCCTGAAAAATCATGGCAATTTGGCGGCCACGTAAATAAGTTCTAGTCTTTTCGTCTGCGTCTAAAATATTTTTTGAATCAATAATAATACGTCCAGATGTTTTTAATTTTTCTGGTAATAATCCCATCATCGCCAAACAGCTTATTGTTTTACCTGAACCACTTTCACCTACAATTGCAAGCGTATCACCAGCTTGTAAGTGTAAATTGAGACCCTCCAATAAAGTCTGATCTTGCGTAGATATTGAAAGGTTTTCTATTTTTAGCAAGGTAGCATCTTCACTTAAGTTATTTTCTTGGGTCAAATGCATCGCGTGCAGCCTCCCCAATATAAATTAATAATGACAACACAAAAGCAAGGCTAAAAAATCCTGATAAAGCCAACCAAGGTGCATCTAAGTTATTTTTACCTTGCAACAACAATTCACCTAAAGAGGCCGCATCTGGCGGTAAGCCATAGCCCAAGAAATCGAGTGCTGTTAAAGCAATAATATTGGTGGTCAGAATAAAAGGTAATTGCGATAAGCTAGAACTTATAGCATTTGGCAAAATGTGCTTAAAGATAATTGCTTTATCATTTACACCTAAAGCCTGAGCCGCACGCACATAGTCAAGTTGACGCGCTTTTAAAAATTCAGCACGGACAATTCCCACAAGCACAGTCCAGCTAAAGAACAACATAATAAAAAATAGCCAATATACATTTGGGGTAAACATGCTGACCAAAATCATGACCATAAACAGCATGGGTAAACCATTCCAGACTTCTACCAGTCGTTGCCCTAACAAATCGACCCAGCCACCATAGTAGCCTTGTATAGCACCTACAAAAATCCCAAGTAGTGCTGCACAAGCTGTTAAAGCCAAGCCGAAAAGTAATGAGACTCTTAGCCCATAGAGAATACGTGCAAGCACGTCTCGCCCTTGGTCATCTGTTCCTAACCAATTCTGCTTAGAAGGTGGCGAAGGCACAGGTACAGCTAAATCTAAATTAGGTGTCTGATAAGAAAACTGAATGAGCGGCCAAATTGCCCAACCATTTTGATTAATTAGCTCTTGTACAGCAGGGTCTTTATAATCTGCTTCTGTTTCAAATACACCACCAAAAGTGGTTTCGGGATATGCCTTAAAAACAGGCAAATAATAAGCGTCCTCATATTTCACTAACAATGGTTTATCGTTAGCAATGAGTTCAGCAGCTAAAGACATCACTAAAATGAGGCTAAACAAGATAAAGCTTATCCAACCAAGTTTATGTTTCCTAAACTTTTGCAGCCGTGACCGCACAATCAAAGACATTATTTGCCTCCTTGTGCATCAAAGTGAATACGCGGATCAATCCATTGATACAGCACATCACAAATAAGTCGTAAAAGCAGACTAAAAAGCGTGAAAAAAAACAATACGCCAAAAATAACCGGATAGTCCCGCTGAACAATGGCTTCAAAGCCTAATAAACCGACACCATCTAGGTGAAAAATAATTTCAATAAAAAGATTTCCGACAAAGAAAATACCAGCCAAAACCTCAGGTAATCCGGCGAGCAACACTAAAATGGCATTACGAAATACATGTTTATATAAAACTTGCTGGCTATTTAAACCTTTTGCGTAGGCCGACAAAACATAAGGCTTATTAAGCTCTTCTAAAAATGAATATTTGGTTAAATAGGTTAGACTCGCAAAACCACCTAACACCATGGTAATAAGCGGCAAAGTCATGTGCCATAAGTAGTCCGTAATTTTTTCAAAAAAACTTAATTGATGAAAATTATCCGACACAAGATTTTGCAATGGAAACCAGTGAAAATATGACCCACCTGCGAAGAAAACAATAAGTAAGATAGCAAAAACAAAACTTGGCACCGCATAACCCACTACCAGTAACAGTGAAGTAGAACGGTCAAACCAAGAACCTTGTTGTTTGGCTTTTTTAATACCGAGCGGAATTGAAATAAGATAAATCAGCAAAGTGCCCCATAGCCCAAGCGATATCGACACAGGCATTTTCTCCCAAAGCAATTCAACTACTGGTTTATCTTTAAAAAAGCTTTGTCCAAAGTCTAAAGTCAAATAGCCTTTTAACATCAGTAAAAAACGTTCTACTGGAGGATGGTCAAAGCCGTACTGTGCTTTAATTTTCTCGACCATTTCAGGGCTTAATCCTTTCGCACCCTGATAGTACATTTCAGTACCTAATACACGCCCTGCTCCTACACCGCTTTCTACTTCATGGATTGCTTGTTCAACGGGCCCACCTGGGGCAATTTGCACAACCACAAAGTTAATCAATAAAATAATGAACAACGTTGGAATGATTAAAAGAAGTCGCTTCAGAATATATGAACCCATATAACAGGATTTCCTTTAGGTACGTGCTCTTATTGTTGATGTAAATATTGAGCAACTTTTTTGGCTTGGTTTGGATTACTCCACCAATACTCTATACCAGCAGAGAGCACGGGTTTCACTTTAGGTTGCTGATACATATTCCAGTATGCATACCAATAATCACCTTTTCCATAAGTCGGAATTTGGTAATACCCTGCGCGAAGTAATCGATCAAGAACATGAGTATAAATAATTTGCTGTTCACGGTCTTTAGCAGTGACCAGTTTTGAGATAACTTCATCAATGACAGAATTACGAATACCAGCGTAATTATAGTTGCCATCTTGAATGGCTGCTGCGCTGCCCCAGAACTGGGCCTGTTCATTGCCCGGATTTAAAGATTGCGGTAAGTTCATGGTCGTCATGTCAAAGTCATAGCGGCGTGTACGCTCTAAATATTGCGGTGCATCGACTTGTCGTAATTGAATATTAATTCCTAATTTTTTTAAATTTCTTACAAATGGCATGAGTGTTCTTTGTTTGCCATCTTGCTGAATAAGAAACTCAATTTGTACAGGCTTGCCTTCAGGCGTATATAACTGCCCTTCTTTAATTTTATAACCGGCCTGAATGAGTAATTGTCTTGCGATTAATAAATTTTGACGGTTAAAACCACTGGCGTCCGAAACTGGATATTTCCAGTCTGCCAAAACAGCTTTTTGCATAACTGGTGAAAGCTTTGGTAAAAGTGGTTTTAATATCGTGAGCTCACTCTTTGAAGGACGACCTGTTGCGGCCAACTCACTATTTTCAAAATAACTTTGTAGTCGTTGATATTGTCCATAAAACAAAGCTTTGTTCTGCCATTCAAAATCATAGGCATAGGTTAAAGCTTGTCTAAAGCGAATATCGTTTAAAGGTTTTCGTCGTGTATTAAACACATAACTTTCGGTTGCAATCGGGTTATGGTGTCTAAATTTATATAGAGTGACTAAACCTGCTTTTACCGCTGGAAACTTGTAATCAGTGACCCATTTTTTAGGGTTAGTTTCTTCATGCAAGGTATATTGCCCAGATTTAAAACCTTCGAATGCGATATCCCAATTTCGATAATAAACATATTTTAAATGGTCGAAGTTATAACGCCCTTTATTAATAGGTAAATCTTTTGCCCAATAATTGGGGTTTCGTTTATAGCTAATACTACGTCCAGCATCAATTTTTTCAACAACATACGGCCCTGAACCTACAATCGGTTGCAAGGTAATACGGGTAAAATCACGGTTCTGCCAATCTGCTTTTGAGTAAATTGGTAAGCTCGCCACAACAAAAGGCATTTTAGGATTATGACTAGACTTAAAAGTGAATCTAACTTGATGTGGGTTGATCACTTCTGTTTTTGCCAAGTCAGCAAGATACATTTGTAGACCAAAATTAGATTTGGTCTGATAGACATCAAAGCTAAATTTTACGTCTGCTGCTGTTAAGGGCTGACCATTACTAAAACGAGCTTTAGGATTTAAATAGAAAGTAACGGATTGAGTTCTTTCTGGGTCATACGAAACTTTCTCGGCTAAAAGTGGATATAAAACCCCAACTTCATTGAGTGACTGAGTCATTAAAGTATCAAAAAGATAATTTACCCCTTCTGTCGCGTTCCCCTTCCCATTCATGCTGTTTAAATTATCAAATGTCCCTTGCGCGGCCTGACTCAACACTCCACCCTTAGGTGCGTTTGGGTCGGCATAAGGCATAGCAGCCATTGTTAAATATTTAGGCTTAGAATGAATTGCGATATAAGGCGTGGTTTGCTGTGCAGAGAATACAACTTGCGAAAAGACACTGAGCCCGACTAGCAGGCTCAGTTGACAATATAACTTTTGCATAAAGTTCTAATTATTCTATAAATTAGGCACTTTTATGATATCGCCAATACGCAATTGCGTCGACGGTGTTAGGTTATTGAGTTCCGCGAGTAAACTGGTTTCTAGACCATATTTACTTGCAAGACCAATTAAAGTGTCGCCACGTTTAACTTTGTATTCCACTACAGTTTTTGGAATCACAATATTTTGACCGCGCTGTAGACTAGCATTTGCTTTTAATGCATTCATTTCAGCAAGTTCACGAACTGAAATACCTGCACGACTCGCAATCGCATTTAACGACTCGCCTGCTTTAACCGTATACTTTTCAGTATTTTTACCTGCTGCAACAGGTTTAGGCGATGATTTTGCGGTATCAGCTTTCGCTGTTTCTACAGGCACATCACCTGTTAGTTTTAAATGCTGACCAACACGTACAGTGCTGTTACGAGATAAGCCATTTAATGCAGTTAGATAATCTAACTGTAAATGATAACGGCTAGCGATGCTTCGTAAGTTATCACCAGACTTAACGGTGTAAGTATCTGGTGTTTCATCTTTAGCATTTTTAGTAGCAGCCTTGCTCGGTGTTTCAACCTCACCTGTCAATTTTAAACGCTGACCAGCACGAACACCTGCTGTACGTGATAATCCGTTTAAATCGGCCAAATAACTGGTTTGTAAGTTATATTTAGCTGCAATCGCATGTAAGCTATCACCAGACTGCACAACATAGTGTTCAGGAACACTTACACCCGCAGGTACTTTCAAGTTTTGGCCAAGCTGGACATGGCTACTCGCTTTTAAGTTATTCAGTTCTGCAAGTTCAGCTAAGCTAATTTTAGACTTGGTGGCAATGCTTGATAATGTATCACCACGTTGCACTTTATAGCTTTCAGTCTTGTATGATGGCCCTGCTGCAAGTTTTTCATATTTGCCAGAAGCTTTGTTGTCATCAGATTCATCAACAGCAACTTCTTTTGCAGGTACATTAATTTTCTGGCCAGCCATTAAATTACTACCAGCTGATAACCCTGGTGTTAACTCCGCCAATTCCTGATTAGATAATGCATAACGATCTGCAATTAACTTTAAGTATTCGCCACGTTTAACCGTATAGCTCTTTGTGGCAATACGACGTGTACTTGCCTGAACAGCTTTAGGCTCTGCCTTAGCAGAATTACGGTTACCTTTAGGCTCTTTCAAATGCAGCTTCTGACCAACAAATAGACCATCACTTACAGATAAATCGTTATATTCAGCAAGCTGTTTCACAGACAAATTAAATTGATTTGCCACACCTGTTAAACTGTCATTTGCCTGAACAACATAAACATCAGGTTTAACTGTTGATTTAGCCGTAGACTCAACTTCTTGTGGTTTAGCATCGTATAAATACAGGCTAGTTCCTACAAACAGCGTCTTTTCTGGATCAATCTGGTTCCACTTGGCAACATCACGCCAGTTGACCCCATTTTTCATCGCAATAATTGCTAATGTATCGCCCGGCTGTACGGTATAGGTACTACGCTTACCTTTAGGTTGTACAACAACAACATCTGTATCGGTTTTAATGTAAGGCTTATCTTTATTGCGCTGTGCTTCTTCAGAATTTGCAACACTTGCATCTTCAGTTAACGTTTTTGGATAAGCAAAGCCCTTACTTAACTCTTTACCTTGCTGTTCAGCAACGGATTGACTTGTCTGAATCGCAGTTAACTTAATTTTGCCATCGTAAGGATCAACAATTTCGGTACCTTGCGGTGCAATTGCCTTTAACTCAGCAACCACTTGGTCTTTTTCAGCTTGAGTGGCCTGTGGCTGTAAAGCTTGCTCAACAGTTTCTTTCTCACCTTCAGCACGAACCGCCGCTAAAATTTTCTCACGCTCAACAGCTGAAATTGGTGGTTCTGTTCTTACTGGCTTAACATTGGTTGCAGGTGTTACTGCAACTGGAATACGAGGTGCACTTGGCACATCAGCTGAGGCTGCAAAAGCAGCTAAAGCATCAGAACCACGCGGTGTTGAACCTTTTACAGTTACAGAGCTGCTGGTTGTTTTAACAGGTGTTGTTGGTCTTACAGGCTGAACCTGAGTCGCTGGTGTTGTTTTAATTGTGACTGAACTTGAAGGACTTGTTGTAGGTTTAGACGGCGAAGTGACATTTGCCCACCAACCTGAACCACCACCCGCTTTCATTCCTTTCAATTTATTATCAACTGATGGACTTACATCAGCCGGAATTAAAATACGCATTGGACTTGCAGGGTCTACTGTTTCACCACGATAGCCTGGGTTTAATGCATATAACTCGGCACGGCTAAGACCACTGACCGAAGCAATTTCATTTAAAGATAACGGCGCAGATAATGTAACTTCACGGAAATGGGGTCTATTCGCAATTGGTGGTAATGAAACCCCGTAAGCACGTGGATTTTTAATAATTTGAGCAACTGCCAAGAAACGTGGAACATAGTTCATAGTTTCTTGTGGAAGTTTTAATGACCAATAGTCAGTTGGCAAACCCGCAGCTTGGTTACGGTTAATCGCCTGTTGGATACGGCCCGGACCAGCGTTATAAGCTGCCAAAGCCAATTCCCATGAACCAAACTGGTTATATAAGCTTCCTAAGAACTCATATGCAGCACGTGTAGACTCAACAACGTCACGACGACCATCGTACATACCCGTTTGTTGTAAACCATAAATACGGCCGGTACTTGGAATAAACTGCCATAAACCTGCTGCTGCTGCACTACTTGTTGCAGCCGGGTCATACGAGCTTTCAATTACTGGTAATAACGCAAGTTCAGTTGGAAGACCACGGCGTTCTGCTTCTTTAACAGTATGATATAAATAACGACTTGCGCGAGCACTTAAACGGTCAAGGTAGGGCTGACGTGAAATAAACCAACTACGCTGCGCTTCAATACGCGGATCCCAGTGATCGAGATCCATTTTAAAGCCGACAGCCATACGTTTCCAAACGTCACCGTGTTTTAAAATAAGTAGACGGTCACCCTCTACAGCACGCATATCAGTTGCTGAAAGTAAATCTTCTAACGAGTCTAGACTGCTTGCATCAAGATAACCTGCTCCACTAACCTGTTTTGTTTTCGAGGTTTTTGCAGATTGCGGAGTCGAAGAACAGCCTGTTGTAATACCCAACGCAGCTAAAGCAGAGCTAAGGACTGTAATTTTGAATAATGATGCTGCAGATGGCTGCCACACAAATGTGGTTGGTTTATACATAAAAACTTCCAAACAACTCGCGTAATATTTCTTGGGGTCTGCCCACAAACCCTAGGTCTTCGATGCCATTGTAGTAAAGCATGCAAGATAGACAAGGCAATAATTTAATGTCATTTGCATGGAAATGTTACAAGAAATTAAAAAAAGCTTGCTTTGTAACGATGGAACCGAACTTTTTGCGTATACAATACACCATATTCAGCTCTTTTTCTTTCAGTTTAGGTTTCGATTTATGTCTCAAACAATCACACTGTATGTTGATGGTGCATGTCGTGGCAATCCCGGTTTAGGCGGTTGGGGTGCATATGTCATTACCGAACAGGGTGAACATAAATTATTTGGCGGCGAACCAGATACAACCAATAACCGTATGGAACTTACTGCGGCGATTGAAGGTGTTTCTTTTTGCCCACCCGACGCACAATTAATTATCTGGACCGACTCAAACTATGTAAAGCAAGGTATTACAGAGTGGATTCATGGCTGGAAAAAGAAAAATTGGAAAGATGTTAAAAACCCTGACCTATGGCAAAAACTTGATGCTGTTTGCGCAGGTAGAAATATTGAGTGGAATTGGATTAAAGGCCATGCAGGACATCCTGGCAATGAAATGGCAGACCAACTTGCCAATTTAGGTGCAGATAAGACTGCTCAAGAACTCAAGCAACCACAGTCTGTTGCTGCACCGCAAGATATAAAAAAGCCTGAACAGGACTGGTTGCTAGACGACCCTTTTGGATTTGATCTGGTTGAAACAACCGATGATGAAGATATCGCTCTTGAACCATCACAAGAAGTTGAGATGATTACTGTAGACGAAGAAGTAAATGAAGTTGAAGCTGTAGAACAAGAAACTAAGCAGCAAAGTAGCAACATTCATCCGCAGATTGTAGTGACAGAAGCAAAGCTTAAATTGCAAGGCCCTCGTCAGCTCATTCTCGATACTGAAACGACTGGTTTCTATTTCCAAGATGGCGACCGAATTATTGAAGTCGGTGCAATTGAAATGATTAACCGTAAGCTTACGGGTAGTTCAATTCACATTTATATTAACCCTGAAAAGCCAGTGGGCGATTCAGAAAACATTCACGGTATCAGTGATGATTTCTTAAAAGATAAACCCCTCTATGCAGACATTGCGGATACTTTATTTGAGTATCTAAAAGGGGCAGAAATTATCGCTCATAACGCGACCTTCGATATGAACTTCTTGGATATGGAGTTTAGACGTGTTGGGTTACCTGCTCTTTCAGAAGTTTGTGAAGTTACTGATACTTTAGCACTTGCAAAAAACAAGCATCCGGGACAGAAAAACTCACTCGATGCCCTAGTCAGACGTTATGAAATTCCAGCTCGTGACCGTACCTTCCATGGTGCATTACTCGATGCTGAAATTCTGTCTGATGTTTACTTGGCAATGACAGGTGGTCAAGTATCGTTTGATATGGATGCACTATCGCAGAGTGAAAAAGATCAGCAAAATACAACAAGAACTAGAGTTCAAATTGATTTACCCGTTATTTACCCTTCAGATGAAGAGTTAAGCACACATGAGACTTGGGTCAAAGAATTTGAGAAAAAACATGGAGAACCTTGCCTTTTTGCAAAATAAATTTTTGATTCTCTAGTGTTTTTTTGGTTTCCCCTTTTGCAAGTTAAGTTATATTAGTCGTATAGATTTTTAGCTCAAAATATTGAGCCATGACGAATATAACAATTGATTTTTTTTGCAAAGGGGAATTTTTATGTCTGAGCATAATTCGATTCAATTTGATCCGACAGCGTTGCTTATCATCAAGAATGAAATTGATAACTCAATAAAACTTGTGGAAGGCGCTGTAAGTACATTAATTGAAGAACAGGCTCTCCCTTTTGGTATTGATGATGCATTAGAACAATTTAAACAATGCACTCAGGTATTACGCCTCATTGATATCCCTTATTTGGCAAAGATCACACAGTATTCGACAGAATTAATGCAAAAGATTATGGCTAAGCCAGAGCACATCAATACCGATGAGGTGGTTGCTCTAAGTGAAGGCACGACCATGGTTAAACGCTATATCGAGTTTATCTGTTTACGCGAAGTTGAAGTACCGCAGTTTCTTTTGGACACTCTAAACAATTTAGAAAAAGCTTTAAACAAGCCATTAACATCATCTGGACAACAGATTTCTGCAAATCTTACAGTAGCTTCACTTGAGTTACCTTTATCCGAGGTCGTTATTAATGAAAAGACTCAGTTTATTCATCAGCTTTATAAGTTGTCTTTGCTTAAATTTTTAAATAAAACTGAAACTACTCAAGATTTCCAAGCATTCAAACTCATTGGTAGTTATTTAGTCAGCATGGCGCATGGCCAACCAAGTCAACAATATTGGCAATTGGTTAACTCTGCCTTTAATCACATTGATGAACTTGTTTTAAATGATGCTCGCTTACGTGTATTGATTAATCTTGAAAATTCTATAAGTCTATTTTTAGCAGCACCTGAAAGCTTTGAAGCAAATTCGAATGCCCTAGCAGATATGATTAGTATTGTGATTGGACAAGAAGATCAACTTGCAAAGCAAATTCGTAAGCAACTGAATATTGGTTATGAATTTCTCACCGATGCTCAGCTTAAAGCCTTAAGTCAGCATTTGTATGGTCCAGACTTTGACACCATGGAAACGGTAAGCCAATTGATCTTAAACGAAATGAATAAAGTTCGTAATGATATTGAATACAACTACCAAAACATGTCACCAGAAAAGGCACAGCAATTACAAAACAGCCTTATGCAACTCGCACATACATTTAAATTACTTAATTTAAATGAAGCAGCAGCCGAGCTTTCTCATCAAGCAAGCAGCTTAAGTCAAATCAATATATTGAGTAATGAAAATTACGCTCAGCAGCTCATGAAGAGCATTTTGTCAGCGATGAATGCCATTGGTATTTTAGTACGAAATTATTCTTCTAGCCGTCTACAAATTCGTGTAAACAACACCAATATTTCTTTAGATCGTTTGGATGAAGCACATCAAACCTTATTAAATGAGACAAAAAATTTAATCGATTTTGTATGCCAAAGTTTGACTTTATATGCCAACGATCAAACTCAGAATATTGAAGCAATTGCAGGCTCTTTAAAAGAGTTGGCTGGTGCAGCTGAATTTTTAGGCAGTACGGTTCAACAAAATGCTTTGCTTGAAACTGCTAAGTTTGTACAGAATCAAATCGATCAGAACCAACCTTTTAGTCATGATCAAATTCACTGTATTTTTAACGTATTAGCTGGACTAGATATGTTAGTTGACAATTTAAAAAATAAACAGCCTGTTCTACAATCCATGTTTGATGTAGCATTGCTAAGTAGTCAACAACTTCAAAAAAAGGCAGCTTAATGTCTGAATTATCACTTGCTTATATTTTTCATCATCAACAATTATTGGTTGACCAAAACCTTCAATTACCTAAAGTCGAAAAGTTAGCAAGTGATCTGCTTTTCACTCATAACGAACAGGTCATTGCACGTGACCTACTGAGTGAAGAGGCTATACCAGAAGGTCTGCAACTCGTTCCCATACGTCAGCTCATTTCCAACTGGTCAAAAGAGCAATTTTTACAGGCAAGTCGTGCTGTACAATTGCTCGAATGGCGGCGTAACCACAAGTTTTGTAGCCATTGTGGACATGCCACCGAAGTCCACTCAAGTGAATATGCAATGGTGTGCCCTTCTTGTGGGTATCACCAGTATCCTCGTGTCAATCCATGTATTATTACTATCATTACTAAAGGTGATGATGAAGTGTTATTGGCAAAATCAATTCACAATAAAACCAACATGTATGGTTTGATTGCAGGATTTGTCGAAGTTGGCGAAACACTCGAAGAAGCGGTACAACGTGAAGCTTTAGAAGAAGTGGGTATTAAACTCAAAAATATTCAATATATGTCAAGCCAGCCTTGGCCTTTTCCAAGTAATCTCATGATTGCTTTTAGAGCTGAATATGAGTCAGGCGAGATTTCTTTACAGGAAGATGAAATTGCCGATGCACAATTCTTTAAATTTGATCAGCTTCCTGAAATTCCATTTAAGGGCAGTATTGCACACGCAATGATTACGCAGATTACTCAAGCAAAGTAATCTGCGCTTTCTAACACTCAATGGTTTTAAAATACTTCATCAAGAAAATGCAAAATGGTTCGTTTTGTTTTGAAGTAGTGACTTACAAAACTCGATAGGCTGGCCAAAATCGTAATATGGCCAGTTTTAGGGATAATAGCAATATGGCTATGATTCCCCTTCTCTCTAAGAGCTTGATCCATATCTAAAGTATTATGTTGCTTTACGATCTGATCATTTTCAGCCATGAGTAGATAATGCTTAATATTATTTTGATTTACAAAATAATAAGGCATCACTTCTTTATAAGAAATGTCCTGATCAAAAGCATCTTCAGCAAGCGGATCACCTTTATAATCAAAATGATATGGTCCAGCTAATCCAACTATTGCCTTAATTTTCCCTAAACATTCAATTTTAGTGGAATCAGGGTGATAAACAGCAGACATTACATTAAATGCACCTGCCGAATGTCCCATAAGCACAGTATTCTCTGTCGAGATTTCTAATTTTTCCTGATTTTGATGCAAATAATTTAACGCTTGCGTTAAGTCCTCTACATAACTTGGAAAAATATTCTTTGGTGCAAGCTGATAGTTAATGACAGCAACGTCATAACCTTCTTTTGCAAAAGCTTCACCAACAAATAAATAGTCTCGTTTATTACCATGTTGCCAAGCACCACCATGTACAAAAACAATGAGTGGTCGATGAGCTAAGCGCTTAGTAGAACGATAAATATCTAGACGATGGCGAGGCTTTAAGCCATAACGCACATTTAAAACCTGCTCGAAACCATCTTTTGGTGTAAAACGGTTTAAAGCAAAGCTCCCCAAATCATACAGACGGAACTCTTTATAAAGAGTTCTCGCCTGCTCAATTTTGCTTTGTAATTGTTCAATTAAGTTCATATTTTATTGTGCAGTAGATGATGCTGGATCTGCTTGGTCCGGATCAATTGCAACAGGAGTTTGAACTGTTGGTTGAGCAAGAACATTATTAATTACTGGCGTAGTCGTTGCGTTGCCCGTCGATGCTGCTGGAGCAGGCGCTAAATCAATGTTATCAATAAGCGTCACAATTTTGGTCACGTTACCCACATTTTGAAGCACACTGTTTAAATCATTAATTTCAGCAGTATTTAAACGACCCATCACGTATAAAACACCATCTTCGGTATGAACGAGTACTTTACTGTCCGATACAACTGGTGCTTTCATCAATAGAGCACGTGTATTTGCAGTTACACCAGCATCTTGCATGATCGTGTTATAGCTTACTTTGTTACCTACCGTAATATAGTTATGTACGGCTTTCACATCACTCATCGCTTTAACATTATCTTCTGCTAGCTGTTTCAAGTAAGGGTCTGGTACCTGACCAGTTAACAATACTGTGCTATGAAAGCTTTCGATGTTAATACGAGATTGTTTAAAACGCTGATCAAGCTTATAGAGGTTAATATTCGCTGTACGTTTAATTGAAGAGTCAATGAATACCTGACCTAAGCTACGTACACCACTATCTGTTCCAACTGGAGCTGTACCTGTTCCACCAGAAATAAAACTTGCGCAACCTGACAAACTTGCGACACAAAGCGCTGTTACAGCAATACGTTTCAACACTCCACCAGACTCCTATCAATCTCTTCTTGGCTTGATCATAAACATCGGTTTTAATTTGCTCAAAAGAGTAATGAACTCTTAATCCAAAGTAAATGCATTTTCGATCCATTGCAGATCATAATGGAATTTCGAAAAGTCTTGCTGTACTGTTTTTGCAATTTTCTGTGGAAAATCAAAACAAATCACATCAAAACGACAATAAAAATCCTGATAAGATGGGTAGCGCTGTAAAAACCTCATCGCCGTTTTAATTATTTTTTTCTGTTTGCTCACAGTGACCATTTCACAAGCTTGTCCATAATTTCCCTGTCCACGCGCTTTTACCTCAACAAAAATCAATTCGTTACCGCGTTTTACAATCAGATCAACCTCTCCACGGCGTGAATGATAATTACTGGCGACCCATTCATAATTTTGTTCTTTTAAAATTTTTAATGCCGTTTGTTCAGCCCATTGCCCGAGCTGCTGCGCGACTAACATAATTTTCCCCATTAGAAATGTAAATACTCTCAATACTTACTCTATACATTTTTAATTTTTTTCAATTGAGCAAATCAAAAGCAGATGTCTTAAAAAGTAAAAAAGCCCAATGACATTGTTCACGCCAAAAAGATAATTTCGGGTACACTAACCGATTAAAATTGTTTATCTGTACGGAGTAAAAAACCAAATGAGTGCTCAGTTATTTGTTGTAGCCACCCCTATCGGGCACTTAGATGATATGACTTTCCGTGCAATTGATATCTTAAAATCAGTTTCTATTGTGGCTGCCGAAGATACACGCCAGTCGGCTCAATTATTTAAGCACTATAATATATCTACTCCACTTACAGCATGCCATGACCACAACGAAAGCAATAAAATTGAACAGTTAGTTCAAAAGTTACTTGCTGGTGAAAATATTGCTTTGATTAGCGATGCAGGTACGCCGCTTATTAGTGATCCCGGTTTTAAACTGGTTCGAGCTGCACAAGAACATGGTATTAGAGTTGTACCTGTACCCGGTGCATGTGCTGCAATTGCTGCGTTAAGTGCGGTGGGCTTACCAAGTGACCGTTTTAGTTTTGAAGGCTTTTTACCATCAAAAGCTTCACAACGTATTACACAACTTGAAAAGCTTAAAAATGAAACTCAAACTTTAATTTTTTATGAAGCACCTCACCGTATTTTAGAGTGCGTAAAAAATATGGCTGAAGTATTTGGTGAAAACCGCCCTGTCGGTTTCGCACGTGAAATTACCAAAACTTTTGAAACCATCAAAAAAATGACTTTAAAAGATTTGGTTAGTTTTATAGAAAATGATCACAATCAAGAAAAAGGTGAAATTGTTCTGGTAGTTGGCGGTGCACCAGAAAAGACAGATCTGGAACAAGAAAAACTAGATGAGCTCTTAAAGCGCTTACTTCAAGATTTATCTGTTAAAGCGGCATCTCAACTTGCTGCAGATCTAACAGGTATTAAGAAAAAAGTCGCTTATCAACGTGCACTTGAACTGACACAATCTTAATTTTTTAACTAAGTGCGGTGATGGCAAATACTTTATGCCATCCCGCGCATGAATTTTGCATAATAATATTAATCATAAAAACAAGAGCATTGATATGGCTGAACAGCTTGGAAAACTTGGCCCCCATGAAGGGCAAGAACTAGAATTATTATTGTCTGGTAAGAAACCAATTGCTTTATTTTATGACTTATTACCTACTGAATTTGTAAAGCACCTTGAGCAAGGTACTTTAACTATGCTCAGTAAAGATATTGAAACATCTTTACCCGTACCTTTTTCAATTATGCTGATCTATAAAGATGCCTCTTTAGCAGATTTGAATGAACTCGTGTTATGTATTGAAAAATCAATAAAGGAAACTCAACTTGAAGACCGCTTAGCACTAGACCGTAGAATCGGACAACTTTTAGGTTATTCAGCGCAAGACATAGAGTTTTACATTCAACACGTTTCAAACTTTTATGCACGCTCACAGACTTAAATTTATCTCAATATCTTTTTCGCTGATTGAACAATTGTTTCGGTCAGCACATCAAGTTGTTTCGACTGTCTTTTCCAGTGGTGCCAATACAAAGGAACATCAAGTTGAGCCTCAGGCATAATATCAATAAGTGTTCCATTTTCGAGTAATGGTTGAACTTGAAGCTCTGGCACCATTCCGTAACCTAAACCCAGCTGAATTGCTTTGACGAAAGCATCTGTTGCCGGAATAAAACTATAAGGATAACTCTGCATCGGTAAACCGTATCCTTTTAATAAAACTTCCGAATGCATTAAATCTTTATGATTAAAAATAACTGCTGGTGTTTTTCTTAAATTTTCTCGGTTAATTCCACCACTAAACCACTGGTTTACAAATTCGGCCGATGCCAGCATTTTATAGCGCATTTTACCAAGAGGCTGAGCTAAGCAACCCGCCATAACCTGCTCTTCTGCTGTGATACATGCATTAACCTGCCCTGTTTCTAGCAAAGTATGCGTGTGTGATTGATCATCAATTTTTAGCTCTAACACTATTTTTTCTTTAAACAATGTTTGCTGAATAGTTGGTAAAAGCCAAGTCGCTAATGAGTCTGCATTTGAAGCTAAAGCAATTTTATAAAATTCCGATTCAGAAGATTTGCCCATTAAACCTTGTAAAAGATTTTGCTCCATTAACCTTGTATGACGTAAATGCTGGAGTAAGGTTTGCCCAGCTTGAGTGAGTACACAAGGGCGGCCCCGTATAATTAAAATCTGACCCAAATATTTTTCTAGTGCTTGTACACGTAGTGATACAGCAGAGGGAGTTATACATAAATACTCTCCTGCTGCATCAAAACTCCCGACTTCTGCAACAGCAAGAAAAGCTTCACATTGCTTACTATCTAACATATACAAACCTAAATTATTTTTAGCTAAACCTAAATATTCTTAATTTTACTTATTTCCCAATAAAAAGTCAGATAATTCCCGCATCTGATTTTTTCTGCTTAATGGTTATGCTTTCTCTGAGTGTGTTTTTTAAAGGTTTAGGTATTGGTAGCGGCCTAATTGTAGCGATTGGTGCCCAAAACGCTTTTGTTCTAAAGCAAGGACTTAAACAGCAATATGTATTTTGGCTATGTTTAATCTGTGCATTGTCTGATTCGATTTTAATTGCCTGTGGTGTATTAGGTTTTGCCGAAATTATGACAGCATCACCCATCTTAATCACAGTCGCTAAATATTTAGGGGCAACGTTTTTATTGGTCTACGGTGCAAAAGCATTTTATGCTGCGTTTAAAACGAATCAAGGCATGGAGCTTGATGGTAGTCAAAAACAGACTCTAACCCAAGCACTTATAACCTGTCTGGCCTTTACTTGGCTAAATCCACACGTCTATTTAGACACCATTGTACTGATGGGTTCGGTTGCAACTCAGCTAGAAGATAAAATTAGTTTTGCCTTGGGCAGCATTCTTGCTTCTTGGATTTTCTTTTTCAGTTTGGGTTATGGTGCAAGATTATTAAAACCACTATTTACCAATCCAAAAGCTTGGAAAATTTTAGATTTTCTTATTGGTTGTGTTATGTGGAGTATTGCAATTTCACTTCTCATCTAATGCATTCAAACACTAAAAAGTACCATGATTACATGGTACTTTTTATTTATGCAATCAAAATTAAGCCTGTGAACCCAACATCACCTTTGACTGTTTTCGTTCCTGTAATGATTGCTTAATCACAGCATAGCCCGAAGATACACCTAAGTATGCAATCACAAAGGCTACCAATAAATCTGGAAATATGGTGCCTGTTCCAAACACACCTACAGCAGCAAAAATAACAGCAATGTTGGCAATAGAGTCATTTCGACTACACAGCCACACAGAACGCATATTGGCATCACCATCTCTAAATGCATAAAGCATTAAAGCAACAGAAACGTTAGCAATTAAAGCCATTACCCCAATTGCCCCCATGACCATCGGTTCAGGTGAAACACCATGAAAGAATGACCATACTACTTTTGCAATGACGAAGAAACCAAAAGCAGCCATCGTAATACCCTTAACAAGAGCCGCGGTTGCACGCCAGTAAAGGCTCATCGAAAGTACAACTAAAGATAAAGCATAATTTGCAGCATCTCCGGCAAAATCTAGTGCATCCGCCCATAGTGAAACAGATTGGGCTTTATAACCACCTACTATTTCAACTACAAACATGAGTGCATTAATTACAAGAGCAATCCATAACGCTTTTCTAAATCGCGGGCTTACTTTCTTTGTAGGAGAACATGTTGAAGCACATCCACATCCAGCCATTTTATTTCCTCAAAAACTCTTTTATAGTGATTAAAAACCCTTGAGTAGCTCCAGAGTCAAGTCTTATGAGTCTTTCTATTGGCCAATTATCAAAAAAAGCGGATGTCCCAATCGATACTATTCGTTATTACGAAAAAGTAGGTGTGCTGGACCGTATTCAGCGTTCAGAAAATAATTATCGTGTTTACACAGATCAAACACTCGCGGACCTATTATTTATTAAGCATTGCCGCGAATTAGATATTTCTCTCAACGACATTAAAACGCTAAAAGAAATGAAAGCTCAGCCTAAACAGGCCTGCACAGAAATTGATAATTTGGTGAATAAATATTTGATTGAAGTATCGGAAAAAATTGAACGACTTTTGCTTTTAAAAGAAACACTCATCGATTTAAAACAACACTGCTCGACCGACCGTACAGTAGACGAATGCGGCATTTTAAAAGAACTGCAAAACAACCTTTAACTCAACCTAAAAGCCAATAAAAAAGCATCACTCATGTGATGCTTTTTTAGTATTAAAGGTCGCTATGTTCATCTGGCGGAACTTCAGTAATTCTCCCGCCGCGAGCTAAAAACGCAGCAATTTCATCTTCCAATGCTTGGCGCTGTTTTTGTTTCGCAGTTACAGTAAGCGTTTCTGCTTCAGCAAGATCAGCATCAGTTAAGTTGCCTGCTTCTTCATCAGCCGCGCCACTCTCAGCCGCTTTGGCTTCATCTTCATCTACAGCAGAATCTTCTGCATCTTCATAATCATTGATATCTGTCATATTTACACTCCCCACAATGATTTGTATTGCATCATCGCTATGGTCTTTGAGACCTCAGAAATTTAGCAATCTCTTTGCATTTAGCAAAGAGCCAAATTGGTCAAATCAGTATCTTTTCTGACCGATTTGGTAATGATATATAAATGATTGTTTAAAAAATATCTACTGATATTTATTTAGACCAGTAGAGCATAAACTTCGTAATTATTTTAACGACTATACTGGGTGTTTTGTAAAGCCCCTAAACCGTTCGCTTGTTGCATAAAACGCTCTTTTAAGAACAAAATTTGTTCAACCTGCTTAAGTCCCGCATTTCTGACCCAAATAAATGGGAATAGCTCAGAACTTTCTAACCAACCAATTGCCGACATACTATGCATCATCGCATCGTTTTGTCCTTTACGGCGATGCTCATAACGCATTAAAGTTTGTTCATGCGCCCATACGCCACGACCTAAATCATGCAGTAGTGCATCACAAAGTACCGCAGCATCTAAACAACCAATATTCACCCCTTGCCCAGCAAGCGGATGGATAACATGAGCTGCATCGCCAATTAGGGCTAGGCCAGCTTTAACGTATTGTTTTGCGGCACGCGCTTTCAATGGAAATTGTGCTCTTGAACGAACATCGAGCACTTCACCCAACATATGTTGGCTTTCACGGGTTAGAAGTTGCATAAACTCAGCATCACTTAAAGCTGAATATTCATCGGCATAATCATCTGGTAGTGTCCAGACAATGGACTGCCAGTAGCCGTTTTCACTTTCTTCAAGACTCGCCATTGGCAAATATGCTAAAGGCCCTGTAGTTAAGAAGATTTGACGAGCAACATAGTGATGGGGCTTAGACGTTTTAATTGCACAGCTAATCGCTGCTTGCTTGTAATCTAGTACATCTAAGTCAATAAAAGCTTGCTCACGTACAAATGAATTGGCACCATCAGCACCAATAAGCAGTTTAGTTTTAAGTGTAGAACCATCTGCAAGTTGAATATGCCAGCATCCAACACCTTGCTCAATACGGGTAACGCGAACTTGAGTACGATAATCTGTTAACTGCTCAAGCATTTTTTGTTGAATGGCAACATTCAATACGCTTGGCTCAACCATAGAACCCAACGCTTGTTCTGGCATTGGTCTTTGTACAGATTCATGACCAAAATTAATTTCACCATAGCCATTTAGATTCCACACTTGCATGCCGGTATAAGGCATTTGACGTGCCAAATCATCCCAAACATTGACTGTTTTCAGTAAATGAATGGTCGCTTGGCTAAGTGCTAAAACACGTGGGTTCATCACACTTAATGTTTTTTCAACATCAAGTACAGGAGCAGCATCAAGCACCGTAGGCTGTACACCACCTTGTGCAAGTAATAAAGCAGTTAAGCCACCAACTAGTCCACCACCCACAATAACGACATCTAACACTTCGCTCATGCTTTTAGCCCCATTGCATAGTTCGCTACCAGTGGCTTAACACCCGGAATCACATCAAATGCAATTAATCCCGTATTACGAATTAATTTTAATAACGGGTTTTGATTACTAAAACCACGAACGACAGTATCGCAGAACTTAATCACGCGTTGTTGGTCAGATAAACGCGCTTGTTCATAGGCAAGTAAATTATCTGGGTTACCAATGTCATCAGATGTGCTTAACTGGTTTACCAAATAACGTAGCAACACATCTGCATCACGTAGGCATAAATTAAAACCTTGCCCTGCAACAGGATGAATGGTGTGTGCTGCATTACCCATTAAAATAACGCGTCCAACCGCTTGTTTATGCGCAAGCACTTGTGAAAGCGGATAGCTAAAGCGTTTACCTGTTTTTTCAAATTTACCTGCTCTGTCACCATAGGTTTTTTGCAAAGCATCTAAAAAGTGTTGGTCGTTTTCTTCACCTAACCATTCATCTTCGGTGCCCTTTTTAACAGGCCATACCACTGAGCGACGGTATTCACCCGGTAAAGGCAACAACGCCAAAGGCCCTAAAGCACTAAAACGCTCAAACCCTACATGCTCATGTGGCTTTGAAGTTTGAACAGTCGTAACGATCGCAACTTGATCATAGTCGTGGACATCAACACCCACACCAATTGCTTGACGACAGAAAGAATCACGCCCATCTGCTGCAATTAATAATTTTGACTCAAGCTTTAAGACTTCATCACCACGCTGAGCTTCGATATGTACCTGTTCAGCGTCTTGAGTTAAAGCAGTGACTTGTACGCCATCAATTAGCTCAATCAAAGGTTGTTGGCGTACTTGAGTTAATAAAACACGACCGAGCCACGCATTCTCAATGACTTGTCCAAAGCTTTCGACTTTCTCTTGTTCTGCAATTAAACGTGCTTTACCAAAACTGCCTTGCTCAGTAATGTGAACTTGCAAAATTGGAGTGGCATGTTGTTGTAATGCATCCCATAGCCCTAGCTTTTGATAAATCTGTACGCTACGACGTGATAAAGCCGTATTACGTGCATCGAAACTAGAATGGTAAGGGGCAACATTCTGATCATCATAGTTTGGGTATTTCACAGCTTCTAATAGCTTTACTGCGATATTAGCCTTCGCCAGCATCAGGGAAAGGCTCAAACCCACCATACCCCCACCTACAATAATCACTTGTTGTTGCATCGAGTTTGCTCCTTTGGCGAATACGTTTAATTATGCTTTAGCTTGCGCCATTAAATGTTCAATGTCTGCAATATCTTTAACTACATCGGCAGTTAAAACTCGTGGGCCTTTTGACGTTGCGACCACATCATCTTCAATACGAATACCAATACCACGCCATTTTTCATCTACTGTTTCATCGTCTGGCGCAATATATAACCCTGGTTCAACAGTAACGACCATGCCCTCTTCATATTGTCGCCACTCGTCATCTTTTTTATAAGAACCGACATCATGTACATCCATACCCAACCAGTGACCTGTACCATGCATATAAAACTGACGATATGCTTCATTTTCAATAAGCTCGCTCACATTACCTTTGAGCAAACCTAAATTAACTAAGCCTTCAGTTAAAATTTTGACTGCAACCTCATGAGGCTCACGGTACGCATTACCAATACGTACTGCATCAATCGCCGCATATTGAGATGCCAGTACCACTTCATACAATGCTTTTTGTTCTGGACTAAATTTTCCGTTTACCGGAAAAGTACGGGTAATGTCCGATGCATAAAACTCATATTCACATGCAGCATCAATTAAAACCAAATCACCGTCTTTAAGAGGCTGGTTATTTTCAACATAGTGCAAAATACAAGCATTGGCACCGCCACCAACAATACTGTTGTAAGAAGGCACACAGCCGTTTTGCCCAAATACATAATTAAGCTCGGCTTCAAGTGCATATTCCATCATGCCGGGGCGAACAGTTTGCATTGCACGAGTATGTGCCTTAGCACTAATTGTTGAAGCAATTTGCATTAGCTCAATTTCTTGCGGTGACTTGATTAAACGCATTTCATCAACAATGCGATCAAGTTGAACTAACTGAGCTGGAGCAGCTTCATGACGGTGCTCTGCATTTGCTTTTTTAATCCATTGGCTTACTCTGGCGTCAAATGCAGCATTGTGTCCGATTCGATAATAAAGACGTTCTTTATTTAATAATTTTTCAATAATTTCTTCATCAAGCAGATCAATCGCATAGGCTTCATCTGCCTCATATTCTTCAATTGCGCCATCAATTCCAGCACGGTAACCATTCCAGATTTCCATCTCACGATTACGTTCACGACAAAATAGACTATAGCTATAGTCTGTAACATCATCAAAAGTTTCTATGACAGCAACTGCCTCAGGCTCTGCAAAACCAGTCAAATAGAAAAAACTACTATCGGCACGGAATTTATAATCCGCATCACGATTACGGTACATTTCCTCACGCGTTGCAATAATCGCAATGCTGTTTGGACCCATTTTTTCTGCTAGACGATTTCTGCGATGTTGAAAATCAGCTTGAGGCAATTTCATAATGATCTACTTGATTTAGAATTTTAAAGTCAAAAAATTAAACACAGCCAATAACACATCGCCTCAATTAACTTGGGCGATGTGGTGTAAACATTTCTACAATATTTTGATCTGCGGTGCCTACAGCAGAAGTTTTACTTTTTGCATAAAAGTTTTTCAACAATGAACTTTCAGCCACTGTTACTTTCTTTCTGCCAATAGATAAGCTCACTGGAATAAGGCGTACAAATTCATACAATTCTTCGTAACTGCTTTCGCCTTCTTCGTCATTATCAGAATCTTCAAATTCTACTGCTGCCACATCTTGTAGATGTTCAATCAATTCGCGCTCATCAGCACGGACATGACCCGATGCCAAACCAAAACCGAGTACAACGCCAGCACACCAGTCTGATAATGCTTGTACACGGTCTTGAAGCGTATGCTCATCATCTGGAAGCATTGGTAAATAGTCCAATTCATCTTCCGACAATGCATGTGCTACATCTTCGGTTTCATCAGTTAAAAGCGCTAAAGCTTCTTCATTTAAATCAGGAACATTAAGTGTTGTTAAAATTTGTGTCCATTCTTCACGCGTTGGTGCTTCTGTCACACAAACAATACCTGTTAGTAAACCATGTAACTCACTAGGGCTTGAAATTTCTTCAATTCCTTCAAAATGAGCGTTCCATTCTGTCCAGCCTGAAATATCGTCTTGCATTCGTTTATCCAATCTCTATACTTCGTATATATTACCTTTGATTGCAATTCTGTGCGACCTCGTTATGTTAGAACAATTACAGCGGCTACAAGCGCATATTGGCGTTTTAAAAACACGCTTACATCATCTAGAGAGTGAAAATTCTGCTCTCACGGAAGCTAAACAACTGGCTGAAACAGAGCATCACGCACAAGTTGTGCAAAAAAATAGCATCATCACTAAAAAACAAGAGGAAATTGAGACATTAACTGAGCAACTAACTCAGTTACAAGGCCAATTTCAACAATTGAATCAAGATGCTAACACACTTGCAGAGCGTTACAGCCGTCTAGAAAAAAGTACGACTGATTTAAAAAATCGTTTTCAAGAAATTTTGGCTGAGCGTAATGAGTTACGCGTCACTAAAGAAAAACTTCAGTCACACCAACGTCAAACTCAACAAGAGTTACATGATTTGCAGCAAGACCGTGACCGTTTGTTACAAAAAAATGAACTTGCCAAAGCAAAAGTTGAAGCAATTATTCAACGCTTAGCAATTTTAGGTACAGCTCAAGATCAAAATGCGCAAGAAATTCAGCAACTTGCTCACCCAAATGCTGAAGCTGGTGAGGAGACACAATCATGAGTGAACAAGTCATGGTAGAGCTTCGTCTGATTGAGCAAACATTTAGGCTTGCAACGACATCAGATAAAAAAGATGAGCTTGAACGTGCAGCTGAACTTCTTAATGAGAAATTCAACGATATGCGCCGTAGTGCCCCTCGCGTTGAGCATAATAAACTTGTCATTATGGTTGCTCTACAACTTACCCAAGAAGTGTTAAGCTTGAATAAATCTTTGCAAGAATATACGCATTGTGAACGCCTACTACAGGCTATTTTGGAAGATGTTGAACAAACTGTTTAATTAACTTCTGATAATAAAAATGCCTTGCTCTATTTATTGATAGTGCAAGGCATTTTTGTATTGAGGGTCTCTTCTGTACCTCATGCTTGTTATATGTACTTTTAGTGTACAAAGCTTCATCAAATGAAGACTAACTTTACAGTTCAATAAACTCAGACGATTGCCAACTGAATAAGATCGGTTATACTTAAGCTATCTCTGGGATGTTCGCCAGCGGGTCTATTCCCCTGCCGATACTTAAACTTATGGATTGCGTTCTGTATATTTAGAGTGTATGCCTACCTTCGAGTAGGAAACCCAGCAAGTATACGTCGCGTCCACCTTGAACTCGTCGGGTTCAGGGTAACGACACATGCAGCGGCATCTTCGGAGCATTGATTTTTATTAAATGATTAGAAATATAATTTTTATTTAAATTAAGCACTCTAGACAGAACCGTCAGTCTATTCCTTTTATTTCTTACAATTAATTAGCTAAACTTAAAAAATTAAACGAATATTATTTTTCGTTTCTATTTAAGCATTCTTGGTACCACCCTGTCTGAAAATCTTCGATGGCTTTACGCTTAAAGAAACTTGTTTTAAATACTTTGGCAGCATAAGCTGAGTTAATTAAGTCTTGATAAAGCTGCTTTGCCTTTTCATCTGTAAGCCCATCAGCAATTTGTTGTAAATCTTGTGAAGGTACTTTCTGTTGTCGTGCTTCCATCACGTTATAAGCAACTTTTTTTACGACATTACAAATATCGGGATCATTTGTGTTTTCAGTAGCGTAGCAACCCGTGGCAATCAAACTTAGCAATAATATTTTAAATTTCATATCCCTAGCCTATATTTATTATTAAATTTCCATTTAATAAAACGAATAGATAAAAAAGATTTTTCTTTCAAAATGTTCAGGTGGGATTGATGACATAAAAGTAAACCATCATGACCACTAACAAGATAGAAGCAAGCGTTAAGTAGGTGCCAACCGTATTAAAACTCTGCAAAAATTTTAAGATTTGCATTTCAAATCCAATGAAAATTTAAATAATTAGCAGCAATAAATTTAGCACAACTAAATAATGCCAATCAATTCACAATTATTATTTTTAATGTGATAAACAGCATATTTTTAATTATCACATTTTATTCCTAAAGTTCCTTTATAGTAATCCGTTGCACTTTTCAAATCTGACAGTAATTTTTCTTCAGTATACGGCTTTGGTGAAACTTTTATTAATGCCGGCATATATTGTTTTTTATATACATCAGGATAGTCATGGCATAAAATTTTAACCTTAACTTCTTGAGGTGTTTTGGGGTTATCTAATTGATCTAAAAACTCACCAATTTTTCGGTCAGACTCTTCAAATTGAGCATTATAGTCAACTTGAGGAGCTTCAGATTCTGCCTGTTTAGTGCATGCACTCAGCAAAGCCGTGCATACGATCACTGTTAAAATTTTTAGCTTCATAGACTTCACATTTTCATATTCATCTTTAAATATACTTATCCTGATTAAATGTAAATAAATACTGTAAATACGTAAAAAAGCTAAAAAATCTTATAGGGATGTCTTTTTCTAGAGAAAAGCAATTTTTATTTTATCGATTAAACTAGATTGTTTTTTATAGTAGTTAAATTTCGGTGAAACTATAGAAAAATAGGTATAATTTTGCACGACTGATCTCAAATCTTTGTTAGATTTATCCATGAATGAACTAAGTTTTATTAGAAAAAATTTAAGATCTAAAAGACGTTCTTTAACCCCATTTGAGCAAAAACAGGCTCAGCTTAGCGTATTACATTTCCTGAATACTCTTCCTATTTTTCACTCTTCAAAAAAAATTGGCTTATATCTCCATGCTTTCGGTGAAATTCATACCGATCTTATTATTAAACTCTGCTTTAAAAAGAACAAAAAAATCTATTTACCTATGATTTGTTCAATGAATCAACGTTTAGTATGGGTAAAGATCAATAAGAACCAATATTTAAGTCGTCGTTTTTCTCATCATCCCTTAGGTATGAAAGAGCCTATGGCAACGCGAGGAAAACATATATCAGAGCTTGATTTACTGCTTATGCCTCTTTTAGCCTGTGATCACTACGGGACACGTATTGGCATGGGTGGTGGTTATTATGATCGTACATTGGCAAGTGCTAAGCATAAACCTTACCGTTTAGGGTTGGCTCATCAATTTCAATTTATTGAACACACATTACAACGTCAAAGCTGGGATCAGCCCTTAGATGGTTTGCTCACGCCACAGCATTTTTATTATTTTAAAAGATGATTTTTATAGAAAATTTATAGAACCTTAAATATATCTTTTTACTTTTTAGTCCCTTAAAACGAAAAAGTAACCACCTTATGGATGGTTACTCTTACGTGACAGGCTGTTACCAACTTATATTAACACGTCTATTAGGTGCTAAACATTGAATAAGTTGAGAATTGTGACCACCTGAACATTGCTGATATAAATCAGTCTGGCTATTCGCATGTATTTGAATACGATTCGGATCTACACCTTGGTTTACAAGTAGTTTAGCAACCGTATTCGCTCGTTTAGATGATAACTCTTGGTTATAACTAAACTTACCTAATGGATCTGCGAATCCAGAAACAATAATAGGTGTTGTTGATGGGATTTGCTTAATTTGATCGACAACATTGTCTATATTGTTTAAACCTTGCTGTATTGCACTAGCATCAGATCGATCAAAAGCAAATAAAACACTCGCTGTACGTCCATTAACTGCAGTACTATTTACAGGAGGCTGATTATTTTCACCCCAAGCCATCAACCCTTCACATGCTTCTCCTTTCCAAGATAAACGTTCAGCCAAATATTTTTTATTAAAATCAATACGCAACTGACAACGTTGGTATTGGTTACTATTTGGTATACGTATATCTAATACATAATTCCAGACTTTTACTGCAAAAAGTCCTTCACTAAATTGTGGATTGCCGAGTAAAGCTCGAATTTGGTCTTTATTTAGCCCTAAATCCAAGCGTGCAACGTCATCATACTCATAACGTTTAACTTGCTTAAGATAGCTATCTGCTACTTTAGGAAACGTGACATTTTTTTGAGATACTGCTTCTTCTTGTGCATAACTAACCATTGCCAGGCCAGAAAGAACAGCAATAAATAACGCTTTAACTGTATTTTTCATATTTTTACTCTCGAAATGGAGAATGAGGAAGGCCTTGCCTTCCTCGCCTAGCGAAATTAGTCAATTACACCACTAATACCGATACGAACACTTGGATCACCTTGAGAAGCTGCAGCTACACCACCAGTCAGTGACCAACGTCCATTATCAGCAGTTTTACGTAAGGTCACACCGATAGCATTTTCACCACCATGATAAGCAGCCCCAACAGCATAGGTGTATTTACCCGCAACAAATGGCGCATTTTCTAAAGCCATCGCAGCAGCAATACCAGCATTCGCTCTTTTCTCAACATCATCAATACGTTGGTTTGTTGCATAGAATGCTTGTTCAAGCTTATTACTTACATTATCAATTTTGGTATTTAATGTTTGGTCAGCTTGATTCAATGCACCTATCGCATCACCAACATTGTGGTAAGACTGATCACCTACGTTATATGTTGGATTTGAGAAGCTTTGGGTAATATTGTCATAACCTGCTCCACCACCTAAGTAGTTTACAAGTGCCTGATTTGTTGTATTAAGTTGAGAACCATTTACTGCATCTTTTGAAGTCGCTGTAACTGCTCCCGCTTTAACACCAGTCACCGTACGCTCACCTGCTGTTCCAGAAACGTTAACCTGAGTGCCACCAGTATCTTTACCAACAGTAATCGCTGCATCTTTATCAGCTTGCTGAACTAAACCTGATTTACCATTGTTAATATTGCTGATGTCAGTCTGAAGATTCGAAATATCGCCCGTATTTTTGTCGACCTGTTGTTGAACAGTCCATAACTGGCCTCCATTAACAGCATCTTTAGAACCTTCTGCTACAGTACCATTTGCTACATTTTTAATGGTTGTACCATTAGCACCACCAGCTAAAGTAATAGAGTCTTTGTTAACTGATCCATCACTATTTTTATCGTACTGCACAGCACTATTAGCAAGAGCATCAACATTATTGTTTATGCTACTTATTGCGCTATCCAGTTGTCCTTTGTTTACCGCATCTGTAGAAGAAACACCTGCGGCTACATTACTTATCGTTTTATTACCAGCACTAATTCCAGAAGTAGTGATACTCGGACCGCCAGCAATGATTAGACCTGTTGATCCTAACTGAACGTTATCACCAACTTTTACGCCAGTCGTATCGATAACGGTATTACCAGTCGTAACACTATCAACTTTCAAGTTTTTGTTTAGCGCAACTTTAATATTGCCTTCATTGTCCGTTTGACTAGTCTGAGCAACAGTTAAGTTATCATCACCCGTAAAATTCACTTTACCATTTGGTTTGATCTTTTTAGCAGTCGCAGCATCACCATTCGCTGAAACAGTCCAGCCTGCATTCGCTGCTGTACCTGCATCAGTGACTGCTTTATCAAGTGCTGTTAAAGCATCACCAACATTGTTTGCACTTGTACCTGCAACATTATAAGTCGGGTTAGAAATTGAACCATCTGTATTAGCTTTAGCACCACCACCAAAGATACTTGCAGTTGTATTTGTAACCTGTGTTACACGATTATCTACATGATCAAGCTGGCCTTTGTTTACTGCATCGGTAGCATTGGTGCCTGCTGCTACGTTACTGATTGTGTTACCTGCAGCATCAATACCGGTCTTGGTCACACTTGGTCCACCAGTGATGGTTAAACCATTGGTATCCAGCTTACTGTCCCCTGCCGTTACACTGTCAATATTCAGATCACGATTTAACCCATACTGAATCGTATTGCCAGTCTTGGTCACTTTCAGGTTGTTTTCACCTGCAACCGTACCAATATCAACCGTATCACCAGCTTTTACTGCAGCTACATTGGTACCATTGCTTTGTAAAGTCCAGCCTTTGTCTAATGCAGTGATCGCATCGCCCACGTTATTCACGTTGTTGCCATTCACAGTATAGGTCGGTGAGCTTACCGCACCTGTAGTGCTATCATAGCTTGCACCACCGCCCAGATTATTGGCTGTGCTGTTGCCCAAGGCATCGGTCTTGTTGTTGCTTGAGGTACTTAATGCATCAAGCTGGCCTTTGTTTACTGCATCGGTTGCTGCTGTACCCTCACCGACATTGGTAACTTTCTCACCATTTGCATCCAGTCCGTTCGCTGTCAGCTTCCCTGCAAACACAGGAGCATCGGCAAGTTGAATATCAACGGTATTGCCACTGATGACTGTCTTCACATTCGAGTTCGAGCCAGACGCTGTCAGGCCACCTGTGATATTCAGGGTTTCACCCAATTTACGGTCAACACTGCCGCTGTTACCTGCAAAGGTAATCGGTTTAACCACTTCATTGTTCAAGTTAGTTAAGGCATCACCGACATTATTGGCATTAACTGTTGTACCGTCAGTTTTAGTGGTGACATAAGTTGGTGAGCTTACCGCACCTGTAGTGCTATCATAGCTTGCACCACCGCCCAGATTATTGGCTGTGCTGTTGCCCAAGGCATCGGTCTTGTTGTTGCTTGACGTACTTAACGCATCAAGCTGGCCTTTGTTTACTGCATCGGTAGCATTGGTGCCTGCTGCTACGTTACTGATTGTGTTGCCTGCAGCATCAATACCAGTCTTGGTCACACTTGGTCCACCTGCAATGGTTAAACCATTCGTATCCAGCTTGCTGTCCCCTGCCGTTACACTGTCAATATTCAGATCACGATTTAACCCATACTGAATCGTATTGCCGGTCTTGGTCACTTTCAGGTTCGTTTCACCTGCAACCGTACCAATGTCTACAGTATCACCAGCTTTTACTGCAGCTGCATTGGTACCATTGCTTTGTAAAGTCCAGCCTTTGTCTAATGCCGTGATCGCATCGCCCACGTTATTGACGTTATTGCCATTCACAGTATAGGTCGGTGAGCTTACGGCACCTGTTGTGCTGTCATAACTTGCACCACCACCCAGATTGTTGGCTGTGCTGTTGCCCAAGGCATCAGTCTTGTTGTTGCTTGATGTGCTTAATGCATCAAGCTGACCTTTGTTTACTGCATCGGTTGCTGCTGTGCCCGCACCAACATTCGTAACTTTCTCACCATTGGCATCCAGTCCGTTCGCTGTCAGCTTCCCTGCAAACACAGGTGCATCTGCAAGTTGAATGTCAACGGTATTGCCACTGATGACCGTCTTCACATTCGAGTTCGAGCCAGATGCTGTCAGCCCACCTGTGATATTCAGGGTTTCACCCAATTTACGGTCAACACTGCCGCTGTTACCCGCAAAGGTAATCGGTTTAACCACTTCATTATTCAGGTTGGTTAAGGCATCACCGACATTATTGGCATTAACCGTTGTACCGTCAGTTTTAGTGGTGACATAAGTTGGTGAGCTTACCGCACCTGTAGTGCTGTCATAGCTTGCGCCACCACCCAGATTGTTGGCTGTGCTGTTGCCCAAGGCATCAGTCTTGTTGTTGCTTGATGTGCTTAACGCATCAAGCTGGCCTTTGTTTACTGCATCGGTAGCATTGGTGCCTGCTGCTACGTTACTGATGGTGTTACCTGCAGCATCAATACCAGTCTTGGTCACACTTGGTCCACCAGTGATGGTTAAACCATTCGTATCCAGCTTGCTGTCCCCTGCCGTTACACTGTCAATATTCAGATCACGATTTAAGCCATACTGAATTGTATTGCCAGTCTTGGTCACTTTCAGGTTGGTTTCACCTGCAACCGTACCAATATCAACCGTATCACCAGCTTTTACTGCAGCCGCATTGGTACCATTACTTTGTAGTGTCCAGCCTTTGTCTAATGCAGTGATCGCATCGCCCACGTTATTGACGTTATTGCCATTCACAGTATAGGTCGGTGAACTTACTGCACCTGTAGTGCTGTCATAACTTGCACCACCACCCAGATTATTAGCTGTACTGTTGCCCAAGGCATCGGTCTTGTTGTTGCTTGATGTGCTTAACGCATCAAGCTGGCCTTTGTTTACTGCATCGGCGGCATTGGTGCCTGCCGCAACATTGGTAATCTTCTGATTACCCGCATTAATACCTGCAGTCGTTATACTTGGGCCACCAGTAATAGTTAAGCCACTGTTATCAACTTTAGTGTTACCTACCGTTAAGCTGCCCGCATTGGTTAATGCAATGTTGTCATTCACATTGTATTTATAGGTATTGGTTGCAGGATCATACACTGCTGTGGTGTTGGTTCCATCTGCAAAGTTAACTGTTTCACCCAGCTTCACATTGTCAGGTGTACCACCATTGACACTAAAGTTCAGGCCTTTATCTGCTGTCGCTTGTGCAGCAGCAGCATTGGTCACTGCCGTGTTTGCCGTATTTTGAGCTGCTGCCGCATTCGTTACTGCTGTGTTTGCAGTGTTCTGAGCAGTGGTTACATTCTGATTCGTGGTATTTAACTGACTACCATTCACTGCATCTGTAGAACTTGCAGAAATGGTGCCTGCTGCAACATTGGTAATCTTCTGGTTGCCTGCATTAATGCCAGCAGTTGTTACACTTGGGCCACCAGTAATGGTTAAACCACTGTTATCAACCTTGCTGTTACCAACCGTTAAACTGCCCGCATTGGTTAATGCAATGTTGTCATTCACATTGTATTTATAGGTATTGGTTGCAGGGTCATATACTGCAGTGGTGTTGGTGCCATTGGCAAAGTTAACCGTTTCACCCAGCTTCACATTGTCAGCCGTACCACCATTGACACTAAAGTTCAGACCTTTGTCTGCTGTCGCTTGGGCTGCTGCAGCATTCGTCACCGCTGTGTTTGCGGTGTTCTGAGCAGTCGTTACATTCTGATTCGTGGTATTTAACTGACTACCATTCACTGCATCTGTAGAGGTCGCAGAAATAGTTCCTGCTGCCACGTTGGTAATCTTCTGGTTGCCTGCATTAATACCTGCAGTCGTTACACTTGGGCCGCCAGTAATGGTTAGGCCACTGTTATCAACCTTACTATTCCCAACTGTTAAGCTACCTGCATTGGTTAATGCAATGTTGTCATTCACATTGTATTTATAGGTATTGGTTGCAGGGTCATATACTGCTGTGGTGTTGGTTCCATCTGCAAAGTTAACCGTTTCACCCAACTTCACATTGTCAGGTGTACCACCATTGACACTAAAGTTCAGGCCTTTATCTGCTGTCGCTTGGGCAGCAGCAGCATTGGTCACTGCCGTGTTTGCCGTATTTTGGGCTGCTGCTGCATTCGTTACTGCTGTGTTTGCGGTGTTCTGAGCAGTGGCCACGTTCTGATTCGTGGTATTTAACTGACTACCATTCACTGCATCTGTTGATGTAGCAGAAATAGTTCCAGCCGTAACATTGGTAATCTTCTGATTACCAGCATTAATACCTGCAGTGGTTACACTTGGACCACCTGTAATGGTTAGGCCACTGTTATCAACTTTAGTGTTACCGACCGTTAAGCTACCTGCATTGGTTAATGCAATGTTGTCATTGACATTGTATTTATAGGTATTGGTTGCAGGATCATACACTGCTGTGGTGTTGGTTCCATCTGCAAAGTTAACCGTTTCACCCAACTTCACATTGTCAGCCGTACCACCATTGACACTAAAGTTCAGGCCTTTATCTGCTGTCGCTTGTGCAGCAGCAGCATTGGTCACTGCCGTGTTTGCCGTATTTTGAGCTGCTGCCGCATTCGTTACTGCTGTGTTTGCAGTGTTCTGAGCAGTGGTCACGTTCTGATTCGTGGTATTTAACTGACTACCATTCACTGCATCTGTTGATGTAGATGAAATGGTGCCTGCTGCAACATTGGTAATTTTCTGGTTACCCGCATTAATCCCTGCAGTCGTTACACTTGGGCCACCAGTAATAGTTAAGCCACTATTATCAACCTTGCTGTTACCTACTGTTAGGCTACCGGCATTGGTTAATGTAATGTTGTCATTTACATTGTATTTATAGGTATTGGTTGCAGGGTCATATACTGCTGTGGTGTTGGTGCCATTGGCAAAGTTAACTGTTTCACCCAGCTTTACATTGTCTGCTGTACCACCATTAACACTAAAGTTTAGGCCTTTATCTGCTGTCGCTTGTGCTGCTGCAGCATTGGTGACTGCCGTGTTTGCCGTATTTTGGGCTGCTGCTGCATTCGTTACTGCTGTGTTTGCGGTGTTCTGAGCAGTGGCCACGTTCTGATTCGTGGTATTTAACTGACTACCATTCACTGCATCTGTTGATGTAGCAGAAATAGTTCCAGCCGTAACATTGGTAATCTTCTGATTACCAGCATTAATACCTGCAGTGGTTACACTTGGACCACCTGTAATGGTTAGGCCACTGTTATCAACTTTAGTGTTACCGACCGTTAAGCTACCTGCATTGGTTAATGCAATGTTGTCATTGACATTGTATTTATAGGTATTGGTTGTAGGATCATATACTGCTGTGGTGTTGGTGCCATTGGCAAAGTTAACCGTTTCACCCAGCTTCACATTGTCTGCTGTACCACCATTCACACTAAAATTCAGGCCTTTGTCTGCTGTTGCTTGTGCTGCTGCCGCATTGGTGACTGCCGTGTTTGCCGTATTTTGAGCTGCTGCCGCATTAGTCACCGCTGTATTTGCGGTGTTCTGAGCAGTGGTTACATTCTGGTTTGTGGTATTTAACTGACTACCATTCACTGCATCTGTAGAGGTAGAAGAAATCGTACCTGCTGCTAAATTGGTAATTTTCTGATTATTAAGGTTAGCACCGCCATTTAAGTTACTTGCACCAGTAACATTTAATGAACCTCCAGTAGTTACGTTTCCAGCCGTAACTGTCCCAGAGAAAACAGGTGCATCAGCCATTTGAATATTAACTGTGTTACCAGTCACAGCAGTTTTTAAGTTATTTCCAGAATAAGTTCCAGCAGTTGAACCTCCTCCAGTGATATTAAGTGTTGTACCTAAATTATTTGCTGAACTCCCTGTATTACCAGCAAAAGTAATAGGTTTAACAACTTCATTATTTAAATTAGTTAGCGCACCAGACACGGTATTAACAGGAGTATAAGTCGTTCCATCTGTTTTTGTTATTGTATAACTTGGTGGTGTATATACATCTGTTGCAGGATTATATGCTGCGCCACCACCTAATGCTGTCGTATTACCCACAGCACGATTGTTTACATCCTTTAACTGAGCAACCGTAACCGCATCTGAATCGGCAGCACCATCGGCTACGTTTTGAATACGTCGAGTATTTGTTGCTGAACCCACTGAAACAACACCATTTGTCGTAGATGCTGCAACATTCGTTATATATGAGTTGCCACTTTGTACCGTAGTTGTTGATCCTGCACCCAAAGCAACTGAATTTGTTACATTCGCAGTTGATCTTGGCCCGAGCGCTACACTATTTGCTGCTGAGGTTAAGCTGTTAGTTCCTATAGCAACACCATCAACCGCATTTGTGTCTACAGCCGCTGTATTACCAATAGCAGTAGCATTATTTGCACCACTGTTAACTTGAGCATTTTTCCCTATTGCCATTGCTGCTGTTGAACCAACAACTTGGCTCATCGCACCAATTGCGACACTGTAGCTAGAAGCACTATCAACTGCTGTAAAAGATGACCCTGTTGCCAAACCTTCTGCGACAAGATCTGCATCACTGTTATTTTGAAGTGCAATTGATTGCGCACCAGCAGCACTAGCTTGTCCACCAACTACTGTTGAATTTACACCAGTCGCATTTACATAATTTCCTAATGCGGTTGAATCTGCTGCGCTGGCATTTGCTCTTGATCCAACGGCTAATCCATTAGAATCATTTGCAGTCGCTGGAGTACCCGTATTTGCCCCTATGGCAATACCATTACTAATGGTTGGGCTTGTATCAATAATTGAACCATACGAGTTTGTGTAGTCGGCCCACACATGTGAAACGGCTAAACAGGAGATGATAGATAATACAAGTGTCTTAGGTTTAAATTTCTTTTCTTTAGAAACAATCTCATTTTGCGAACCAGTTATTTCGGAAGAGGATGAAACAGAACCAGTTCTCGTTTTGCTTTTAGCTAATTCTGATACAACAGTCCATGTACCAATAGAAGCATTCCATACCACTTTGTATATCTTATTCATATTCCCACCCGTAAACTTAACGCTTACATTTGTAAAGTTTTGCAATCAAAACAATTAAATTGCTTATTTTTTGTGAAAATATCTTTTTTATTTTGAGAAGTAAATCACATTTTCAAATATAAAAATCAAACAAAGTCACAACAAGTAATAAATATTGTTAACTTTTTCTATACTTAGAAAAAAATAGTAATTTAATCAATTTTTTAATTTTTCTTAACGTTAAACATTAAAAAGACTGTTGTTACATTTTTTTACAATCAAGATGTTTTTTATCATTCAAATTCTTTAATTGCTAAAAATAAAACACAAGTTGCTGATATTTATATTATTTTTACATAAAAATAATATATATTTAGCTAAGTTTTATTGATAAAAATTTAATATTTTCAATATATTAATATCTTTCATCGAAATATTAATAAGTTTTAAACACGAAAGATTTTATAAAAATCATTAAAATTCAAATAATTAAAAATATTTATTGTAATTTTTCTTATTTTTATAACTCATAGAAATAATCCTAAGAAATAGGATTACTTCTATATAGCAGATTATTTACCAGCTTATATTGACGCGTCTATTTGGCGCTAAACATTCGATAAGTTGCGAACTATTTTTCCCTGAACACTGCTTGTATAGATCAGTCTGGCTATTCGCCTGTGTCTGTATACGTGTAGGATCAATACCTTGTTGAACCAATAACTTGGCAACTGTATTAGCACGCTGTGAAGACAATTCTTGATTATAGCTAAATTTACCCAATGGATCGGTAAAACCTGAAACAATAACTGGTGTTGTTGTCTGGCTTTTTTTGATCTTTTCAGCAATTTCCTCAACACTATGAATATTTTGTTCAATAGCGTTAACATCAAATCGATCGAAGAGGAATAACACACTTGCTGTTCGCTCAAAAATTAAATTACTATGCTCTGGTGACTGATTATTCCCACCCCAAGCAACCAAACCTTCGCACACCTCCCCCTTCCAAGATAAATGTTCAGCCAAATATTTTTCATTAAAATCAATGCGTAATTGACAACGTTGATATTGATTAGTGTTAGGAATACGGATATCCAATACATAATTCCATACTTTTACTGCAAAAACTCCTTCACTAAATTGTGGATTTCCTAGTAAAGCTCGAATTTGATCTTTATCCAATCCTTTATCCAAACGAGCAACGTCATCATACTCATAACGTTTTATTTGTTTAAGATAACTCTTTTCAATTGCTGGAAATTTTACTCCATCTCGTTGAATTGCTACTTCAGTATCCGTAAATCCAGTAATACTTAAACTTACCAAGATGCCCATTACCAAAATTTGAATATTTTGTTTCATTTTCATACTCACAATATTATTTTAAAGGAGAGATAAACTCTCCTTAGTTAGGCACTCAATCAATTACTGTACTTACGCCAACACGTACTAATGGGCTACCCTGACTGCCAAGCGCTGCACCTGTTGTAAGTGACCAGCGACCGTTGTCGGCTGTTTTACGTAAGGTCACACCTACAGCATTTTGCTGATTATAGTAAGCAGCGCCAACAGCCATAGTGACTTTCCCTGCAATAAATGGCGCATTTTCAAGTGCAGCATTTGCAGCAATACCCGCAGACATTTTTTCTTCCAAGTTGTCGATACGCTGATTTGTTGCATAGAACGCTTGCTCAAGCTTGTTGTTCACATTATCAATTTTGTTGTTTAATGTTTGGTCAGCTTGATTTAATGCGCCTATCGCATCACCCACATTGTTGTAAGACTGATCACCTACGTTATATGTCGGATTTGAGAAGCTTTCGGTAATATTGTTATAACCAGCTCCACCACCTAGTGCACTTACAAGCGCTTGGTTCGTCCTATTAAGCTGAGAACCATTGACTGCATCTGTTGAAGTCGATGTAACTGTACCCGCTTTAACGCCTGTTACTGTACGGTCACCGGCTTTACCAGCAACATTCACTTGGGTACCACCAGTGTCTTTACCAACAGTAATCGCAGCATCTTTATCAGTTTGTTGGACTAGACCAGTTTTACCATTGTTAATATCATTTTTAAGGTTCGAGATATCACCCGTATTTTTGTCGACCTGTTGTTGAACATTCCACAACTGACCTCCATTCACTGCATCTTTAGAACCTGCTGCTACGGTACCATTCGCTACATTCTTAAGTGCAGTACCATTTGCCCCACCAGCGAATGTCACTGAATCTTTATTTACAGTGCCATCTGCATTTTTGTCATACTGAACTGCACTATTAGCCAAAGCACCAACATTGTTATTAATGTTCGTGATTGCACTATCAAGTTGGCCTTTGTTCACTGCATCTGTCGTGTTAACACCAGCAGCTACATTGGTAATAACCTTATTACCTGCATTGATTCCAGAAGTAGTGATACTAGGACCACCAGCAATGATTAGACCTGTTGATCCTAACTGAACGTTATTGCCAACTTTTACACCAGTCGTATCAATAATTGTATTACCAGCCGTGACGCTATCAACCTTCAAGTTTTTGTTCAGCGCGACCTTGATATTACCTTCATTATCAGTTTCGCTGCTTTGAGCAACAGTTAAGTTATCATCACCTGTAAAGTTGACTTTGCCATTTGGTTTAATCTTTTTAGCAGTCGCTGCATCACCATTCGCTGAAACAGTCCAGCCTGCATTCGCTGCTGTACCTGCATCAGTGACTGCTTTATCCAATGCCGTTAAAGCATCGCCAACATTGTTTGCACTCGTACCTGCAACATTGTAAGTAGGATTAGTAATCGAACCATCTGGATTAGCTTTAGCACCTCCACCAAAAATATTGGCTGTAGAATCACCATTCTTAGTCACGCGACTATCGAGGGTATGTAACTGACTACCATTCACTGCATCTGTTGACGTAGATGAAATTGTACCTGCTGCAACGTTAGTCACTTTCTGGTTAGCTGCATTAATACCAGACTTGGTCACGCTTGGACCACCAGCAATGGTGAGACCATTGGTGTCTAGCTTGCTGTCGCCTGCCGTTACGCTGTCAATATTAAGATCACGGTTCAGTCCATACTGGATCTTGTTACCAGTCTTGGTTACTTTCAGGTTCGTTTCACCTGCAACTGTACCAATGTCAACTGTATCACCTGCTTTCACTGCACCTGCATTGGCACCATTACTTTGTAAGGTCCAGCCTTTATCCAGTGCTGTGATCGCGTCACCAACGTTGTTCACGTTGTTGCCATTCACGCTATAGACTGGCGAACTGACTGCGCCTGTAACCGGATTATAAACTGCTCCACCACCCAGATTGCTTGCAGTACTTGTACCTAAAGCATCTGTCTTGGTATTCGCGGCTGTAGTTACTGCACCAAGTTGACTTACATTAACAGCATCAGTTGCATTAGTACCAGCTGCTACATTGGTAATCTTCTGATTACCTGCATCAATACCCGCAGCCGTTACACTTGGGCCACCAGTAATGGTTAATCCACTGTTATCAACCTTGCTATTCCCGACCGTTAAGCTACCCGCATTGGTTAATGCAATGTTGTCATTCACATTGTATTTATAGGTATTGGTTGCTGGGTCATACACTGCCGTGGTGTTGCTGCCATCTGCAAAGTTAACCGTTTCACCTAACTTCACATTGTCTGCCGTACCACCATTGACACTAAAGTTCAGGCCTTTGTCTGCTGTGGCTTGGGCTGCTGCTGCATTGCTGACTGCTGTGTTTGCAGTATTTTGCGCAGTGGTTACATTCTGGTTGGTTGCATTTAACTGACTTACATTGACCGCATCAGTCGCATTGGTTCCTGCTGTAACATTGGTAATCTTCTGGTTGCCTGCATTAATACCTGCAGTTGTTACACTTGGGCCACCGGTAATGGTTAAACCACTGTTATCAACCTTGGTGTTACCAACCGTTAAACTGCCCGCATTGGTTAATGCAATGTTGTCATTTACATTATATTTATAGGTATTGGTTGCTGGGTCATACACTGCTGTGGTGTTGGTACCATCTGCAAAGTTAACTGTTTCACCTAACTTCACATTGTCTGTCGTACCACCATTGACACTAAAGTTCAGACCTTTGTCTGCTGTGGCTTGGGCTGCTGCAGCATTCGTCACTGCTGTATTTGCAGTGTTTTGGGCAGTCGTTACATTCTGGTTGGTCGCATCTAACTGACTACCATTCACTGCATCTGTAGAACTCGCAGAAATAGTCCCTGCTGCAACGTTAGTAATCTTCTGGTTAGCCGCATTAATGCCAGATTTGGTCACACTTGGGCCACCAGCAATGGTGAGACCATTGGTATCTAGCTTGCTGTCGCCTGCCGTTACGCTGTCAATATTAAGATCACGGTTTAAACCATACTGGATCTTGTTACCAGTCTTGGTTACTTTGAGGTTGCTTTCGCCTGCAACCGTACCAATATCAACGCTATCACCAGCTTTCACTGCACCCGCATTGGCACCATTACTTTGTAAGGTCCAGCCTTTGTCCAATGCAGTGATCGCATCACCAACATTATTTAAATTACTGCCATTCACTGTATAGATTGGTGAACTGACTGCACCTGTAACCGGATTATAAACTGCTCCGCCACCCAGATTGCTTGCCGTACTTATACCTAAAGCATCTGTTCTAGTATTGGCAGCTGTAGTTATTGCCCCAAGTTGACTTACATTGACAGCATCAGTTGCATTAGTGCCTGCTGCAACATTGGTAATCTTCTGGTTGCCTGCATTAATACCTGCAGTGGTTACACTTGGGCCACCAGTGATGGTTAGGCCACTGTTATCAACTTTAGTATTTCCTACTGTTAAGCTACCTGCATTGGTTAATGCAATGTTGTCATTGACACTGTATTTATAGGTATTGGTTGTCGGGTCATACACTGCTGTGGTGTTGGTGCCATCTGCAAAGTTAACCGTTTCACCTAACTTCACATTGTCTGCCGTACCACCATTCACACTAAAGTTTAGGCCTTTATCTGCTGTCGCTTGGGCTGCTGCTGCATTGGTCAATGCAGTATTTGCCGTGCTTTGTACAGTGGTTACATTCTGATTGGTTGCATTTAACTGGCTACCATTCACTGCATCTGTTGATGTAGATGAAATGGTTCCAGCTTCCAGATTAGTAATCTTCTGGTTACCTGCATTAATACCAGCAGTGGTTACACTTGGACCGCCTGTAATGGTTATGCCACTGTCATCAACCTTAGTGTTACCAACCGTTAAACTGCCCGCATTGGTTAATGCAATATTGTCATTGACATTATATTTATAGGTATTGGTTGCAGGGTCATACTCTGCTGTGGTATTGGTGCCATCTGCAAAGTTAACCGTTTCACCTAACTTCACGTTGTCTGCCGTACCACCATTCACACTAAAGTTCAGGCCTTTGTCTGCTATCGCTTGTGCTGCTGCTGCATTGGTCAATGCGGTATTTGCTGTGTTTTGTGCAGTCGTTACATTCTGGTTGGTTGCATTTAACTGGCTAAAATTGACTGCATCAGTCGCATTAGTGCCTGCTTTAACATTCGTTATCTTCTGGTTACCCGCATTAATGCCGACAGTGGTTACACTTGGACCGCCGGTAATGGTTAGGCCACTGTTATCAACTTTAGTATTACCAACTGTTAAGCTACCCGCATTGGTTAATGCAATGTTGTCATTCACATTGTATTTATAGGTATTGGTGGCAGGGTCATACACTGCTGTGGTGTTGGTGCCATTGGCAAAGTTAACTGTTTCACCCAACTTCACATTGTCAGCCGTACCACCATTCACACTAAAGTTCAGGCCTTTATCTGCTGTTGCTTGGGCTGCTGCTGCATTGCTGACTGCTGTGTTTGCAGTATTTTGTGCAGTGGTTACATTCTGGTTGGTCGCATTTAACTGGCTACCATTTACTGCATCTGTAGAACTCGCAGAAATAGTACCTGCTGCAACATTGGTAATCTTCTGGTTGCCCGCATTAATGCCGGCAGTGGTTACACTTGGACCGCCTGTAATGGTTAGACCACTGTTATCAACCTTGGTGTTACCAACCGTTAAACTGCCCGCATTGGTTAATGCAATGTTGTCATTTACATTGTATTTATAGGTATTGGTTGCTGGGTCATACTCTGCTGTGGTGTTGGTGCCATCTGCAAAGTTAACCGTTTCACCTAACTTCACATTATCAGTTGTACCACCATTGACACTAAAGTTCAGGCCTTTGTCTGCTATCGCTTGCGCTGCTGCTGCATTGGTCAATGCGGTATTTGCTGTGTTTTGTGCAGTCGTTACATTCTGGTTGGTTGCATTTAACTGGCTAAAATTGACCGCATCAGTCGCATTAGTGCCTGCTTTAACATTAGTAATCTTCTGGTTGCCCGCATTAATACCTGCAGTGGTTACACTTGGGCCACCGGTAATGGTTAAGCCACTGTCATCAACCTTAGTGTTACCGACCGTTAAACTGCCCGCATTGGTTAATGCAATGTTGTCATTGACACTGTATTTATAGGTATTGGTTGCAGGGTCATACTCTGCTGTTGTGTTCGTCCCATCTGCAAAGTTAACCGTTTCACCTAACTTCACGTTGTCAGTTGTACCACCATTCACACTAAAGTTCAGGCCTTTATCTGCCGTCGCTTGCGCTGCTGCTGCATTGGTCAATGCGGTATTTGCTGTGTTTTGTGCAGAGGTTACATTCTGGTTGGTTGCATTTAACTGGCTAAAATTGACTGCATCAGTCGCATTAGTGCCTGCTTTAACATTGGTAATTTTCTGATTACCCGCATTAATCCCTGCTGTGGTTACACTTGGGCCACCAGTAATGTTTAAGCCACTGTTATCTAGTTTACTATTACCAGTTGTTACGCTAGTAAATGTTGGCGTATCAACTGTCTGTACCGTAATATTATTCCCTGAACGCGTAATATTAATATTTTTACCATCGAGAAATTGGATAGTGTCGCTTGTTTTTACAGCAGAAGCTACATCACCATTTGCTTGCAATTTAAATGTCTGATTAGTTACTGTTTTTAACTGTGCAACGTTTACAGCATCTGAATCATTCGTTCCTGCGGCCAAACCTGTAAGCTGACGTGTGACATTATTTGCTGCATCACCTAAAGCAATTGCACCTTGCGTAGATTTCCATACATTTGTTGTTTGTGTTGATGTTGTACCTGTTATTGGATCAAAACCAGCCACTCCAGCAGCAGTGTTTGCAACTGAATCTTTACCAATTGCAACACCTCCGCTCACATTTGCTTTTGCCCCAGAACCAATAGCTGTAGAATCTACAACCGCACTAGCATTACTACCAATTGATGTGGCATTTGGACCTGTTGTATTTGCACCAGTGGTACTTGTATTACCAGAACCTATAGAAATTGAGTTATTACCAACTGCTTTGGAGTTAATACCAACTGCAATAGTCCCGTTGTCTTGAGCGTTAGAAACAGCCCCGATTGCTAAAGCCCCATCTCCAGTTGCTGTTGACTTCACACCTAAAGCAACACTTGCAGCCCCACTTGCCGCAGATGTCATACCTAAAGCTGTAGAAAATGCTCCACTTGCCTTTGCTTGTACCCCCATAGCCGTACTGGCAGCACCACTAGATTCTGTTGGAATATAATTATTCTTTACAATCGTTCCACCAGTAATTGCAGTATATAGTGCACCATCACTATCTACGACCTTATCAACATCATCTCCACCAATCGCAACCGATGAGTTACCACTCGCCTTTACATTTGCTCCTAATGCAATAGCCTGATCGCCAGATGCAGCACTTTCTCGTCCAATAGCAATACTTTGGTTATTTCCTGCAGCACCAGCAGTACTCGCGCTTAATCCTATCGCAATAGAATCCTTTGTAGGTGCACAGGCTTGCCCACTTGTTGGAATTGTTGCTGTAGAAGATGTTCCTATTGCTACACTACCTGCTGATCTCGAACCAGACCCCGCGGATGTTGAAGTACAGTTTGTAAAAGTGCTACCTCCACCCGCCTCATAACCCGCAAATACGGAAGGGGTAATTACACCTAATATAGCTAATACTAGTACTTTATATTCAAAGTACTTTGACTCCGAGGTGCCATCACCCACAATGAGTTCATTTGTGCTAGAAGCAACGCCTGAACAATTTTTTGTTTTCCCTTTTGCAATTTCTGAAACAGCGACCCAAATTCCTAATGAAGCATTCCAAATTACTTTGTATATTTTATTCATATACTTACTCGCATTTTTACAAAAAATAGACAATGCTTACCTTTAGTTACATAAAGCTTCAAAAAACAAAAGGTTTGGCAAATTTTGCGGAATATATCAAAGAAAAAATGAGAGGTAAATCACAAAAAAATCCTGTAACGCGATGAAAAACAAGGAAAAGTACAATATATAATCAAATAAATACAAAAAATATATTATGATTTTTTACCAAAAATAAAACTTTGTAGGTAAAGTCAAACTTTTTTGTATTCAAAAGATAATAAAAACAAAATATTGAATTTGAATTTATAGTTAAAAACTATCGCTTTATTTTTATTAAAAAAATTTCATTATTTTGATAAATAATCATTTTTAAAGACTGATTGTTTAGAAGTGTTTATTAGAATATTAAAGCTTGGCTATATTATATGGATTTTCCCCATCAGATTCGCTTTATGATTTTATAGGCAATGAAAGGATTATATGACTCAAAATGTAGCTGATTGATTTATTTTTCAGTTTACTAAAAGAATAAAAGTAACCACTTTAAAGGTGGTTACTTTTACCTGACAGACCGTTTCACCAATTGATATTAACACGTCTATTTGGCGCTAAACATTGAATAAGTTGTGAACTATTGTTACCGCTACACTGTTTATATAAATCGGTCTGACTATTGGCCTGTATTTGGATTCGACTTGCTACAATACCCTGTTGCACCAATAATTTGGCAACAGTATTAGCACGTTGTGAAGACAATTGTTGGTTATAGCTAAATTTACCTAACCGATCTGTAAAGCCTGAAACAATAATAGGATTCCTTGTTTGACTTTTTTTAATCTGCTCAGCAATTTTGGTAATGCTCTCAGCACCTTCTTCAATGGCACTCGCATCAAATCGATCAAAGGCAAATAAGACACTCGCTGTACGATCTGCAATTACAGTGCTATGTGCTGATATCTGATTATTTTCTCCCCAAGCAACCAAACCTTCACAAGCCTCACCTTTCCAAGATAAACGTTCTGCTAAATAGCGCTTATCAAAATCAACACGTAACTGGCAACGTTGGTACTGGTTTGTGTTAGGAACACGGACATCTAATACATAGTTCCAAACTTTTACTGAAAAAAGTCCTTCACTAAATTGTGGATTGCCTAGTAAAGCTCGAATTTGGTCTTTATTTAGGCCTTGGTCTAAACGAGCAACATCTTGGTATTCATAACGTTTTACTTGTTTCAAATAACTTTTTTCAATCGCTGGAAAATGAATTTCCTGTGGCTGAGCTGCTTCATTTGCATAAGTTGTTACCGTGAAACCAGCAAAAGCTGCTACGACTAAGCTTTGGATTGTTTTATTCATTTCTATAATCTCTTTAATCTGTCGAGCAAGGAGAGCATTGCTACTCTCCTAACCAGTTTCTTAATTAATAACACCACTAATACCAATACGAACGCTTGGCTCACCTTGAGAAGCAGCTGCTACACCACCTGTGATTGACCAACGACCATTATCAGAGGTTTTACGTAAAGTCACACCGACAGCATTTTCACCACCATGATATGCAGCGCCTACAGCATAGGTATATTTACCTGCTACAAACGGCGCATTTTCTAGGGCCATTGCAGCGGCAATACCTGCATTGGCTTTTTTCTCAACGTCATCAATACGTTTATTGGTGTCATAAAACACTTGTTGTAACTGATCTCCCAGATTGGTAATTTTGTTGCCTAATTCTTGGTTCGACTGATTTAACGTACCAATGGCATCATGAATATTGTCTTTACCTGTTCCACCAATATTCTTAGTCGTGATTGAACCATCACTATTTACTGATGTATTTCCACCAATACTGTTTTTAATACTGTCTGAAATATTGTGAATCTGACCACCATTTACGGCTTGGTTTGAACCAGCTTTAATCTCGCCATCTTTAACACCTTGGACAACTCGATCACCGTCTTTACCAGCCATATTTACGCTAGTACCACCCGTGTCTTTACCGACCGTGATTTCACCATTTGGTTTTTGCTGTTGAACTAACCCAGCTTTACCATTAGAAATGTTGTCGATGTTATTTTGAATGTTCTTAATATCATTCGAGTTCTTATCGACTTGATTTTGAACATTCCATAATTGACCACCATTTACGGCGTCTTTAGAGCCTTCAGCAACTTTACCATCAGCTACATTTTTCAAATTGGTACCTTTATCTCCACCACCTAAAGTGACTGAGTTTTTGTCAACATTGCCATTTTTATCTTTGTCATACTGCACAGCATGATCAGAAAGTTTGCCAATATCTTTTCCAATTTGATCTTTAACTTCATTAATTTGCTTATCTAACTGGCCTTTATTAACTGCGTCTTTTGCATTTACCCCATCTGCAACATTGGTAATTTGCTTACTTCCCGCATCAATACCATTAATTGTGATGCTTGGACCGCCTTTAATGATAAGACCTTGCTGATTTAAGACATGACCACCGACATTTACACTGTCGAATTTCACATCTTTTAACATCTCGATTTTGATGCCATCTTCTGTGGTACGAGTAATAATGTTTTCACCACTAGTTTTATCTTCAACAGTTTCTGGATTAGCCCCACCTACAATATTAATAGTGTCACCAAGCTTACGGTGGACAGCTTTACCCTGAGTTGCTTTCTGGTCATTCGCACCAAAATTCAGCCCTTTTTGAGTCAGATCATTTACACCGTTGGTAACTTTCTCATCTACAGACTTGATTGCGTCATTGATGTTGTTTTTACCCGTGCCACCAATGTTGTTAGTGGTCAGACTACCGTCTGGGTTTACAACTGTATTTCCACCAATACTATTTTTAATACTTGTTGAGATGTTATGTACCTGACCACCATTTACAGCATCTTTAGAATTTTGTGCAATCACGCCATTCGCGACATCAGTAATTTTCTTACCGCCAGCATTAATGCCATCTTTAGTCATACTTGGACCATCTTTAATGGTTAGGCCATTATGATTAAGTACGCTATCACCTGTAGTAACGCTATCTAAAGTTAGATCTTTTTTGGTTGATACTTCGTAGTTAGTACTGCCATCTTTATTAACAGATTGTTTTACAACAATGTTGTCGCCTTCAGTTACAGTCGTTTTTGCTTTAGTTGCAGTATTTTTTACTTCACTAATTGCATCATTAATATTGTTTTTGCCTGTTCCACCAATGTTATTGGTCGTCAAACTACCGTCTGGGTTTACAACTGTATTGCCACCAATACTGTTTTTAATACTGTTTGAAATATTGTGAATCTGACTACCATTGACCGCTTCTTTTGAAGTTGATGAAACGTTACCTGCTTTCACATTATCTAAAACCGTGCCGTCTTTACCTTTTAAGGTAACTTTATCTTTGGTTTTGGCATCATCATATTTCACCGCAGCATCATCAGTTGCGTTCTGTTTAGCAGCAAGATCATCTAACTGACCTTTGTTTACTGCATCTTTAGCATTTACACCATCTGCAACATTGGTAATTTGTTTGCCACCAGCATTAATACCTTCTTTAGTAATGCTTGGACCTTCTTTAATCGTCAAACCATTATTGTTTAAAGTGGTATTGCCAGTAGTCACACTGTCAAACTTCGAGTCTTTTAATAGCTCAATCTGAATACCATCTTGAGTGGTACGGGTAATGACATTTTCACCGCTTGTCTTAGCTGCCGGAGTTGAAGCAGCTGCACCACCCACAATATTGAGCTTGTCACCAAGTTTACGATGTACATCTGCACCACTGTTGCCAGCAAAGTTCAAGCCTTTGTTTTCAACATCCTTAATACCGTTTGTAACTTTGTCATCTACAGACTTAATTGCATCATCAATGTTGTTTTTACCTGTTCCACCGATATTGTTAGTAGTCAGGCTACCATCCGGATTTACAACTGTATTTCCACCAATACTGTTTTTAATACTGTTCGAAATATTGTGAATCTGACTACCATTGACCGCTTCTTTTGAAGTCGCTGAAATGTTGCCTGCTTTCACATTATCTAAAACTGTGCCGTCTTTACCTTTTAAGGTGACTTTATCTTTAGTTTTAGCATCATCGTATTTCACCGCAGCATCATCAGTTGCATTTTGCTTGGCAGCAAGATCATCTAACTGACCTTTATTGACTGCATCTTTAGCATTTACACCATCTGCAACATTTGTAATTTGTTTACCGCCAGCATTAATACCTTCTTTGGTAATACTTGGGCCATCTTTAATCGTCAAACCATTGTTATTTAAAGTGGTGTTGCCAGTAGTTACACTGTCAAACTTCGAATCTTTTAATAGCTCAATATGAATACCATCTTGAGTAGTACGGGTAATGACATTTTCACCGCTTGTTTTTGAAGCTGGTGTTGAGGCAGCTGCACCACCCACAATATTGAGCTTCTCGCCAAGCTTACGGTGTACATCTGCACCACTGTTGCCAGCAAAGTTCAAGCCTTTGTTTTCAAGTTCAGTCTTGGTGTTGTCGATTTTGCTATTCAGTTCAGTTTTCGTATTACCAATCGTGTTGTTTAACTCAGTTTTAGTGTCGTTAATCTGAGTTGTTAACTGATCTTTGGTATTGTTTAACTTGGTATTGGTATCGGTAATTTGATTACTAAGATCATTCTTAGCATCATTTAAATTCTTGTTGGTATCTACAATTTGATTACCCAAATCTTTTTTCGCATCATTTAACTGATTATTTGTATCAGTGATTTTGCCATTTAAGCTCTCTTTTACTTTGGTGAGCTGATCAACATTCACTGCATCTTTAGCATTTACTCCATCAGCCACATTGGTAATTTGTTTACCACCTGCATTAATACCGTCTTTAGTAATGCTTGGACCGTCTTTAATAGTCAAACCATTATTGTTCAAAGTAGTGTTGCCAGTAGTCACACTGTCAAATTTTGAGTCTTTCAACAATTCAATCTGAATACCATCTTGAGTAGTACGGGTAATAACATTTTCACCACTTGTTTTTGAAGCTGGTGTTGAAGCAACTGCACCACCTACAATATTGAGCTTCTCGCCAAGCTTACGGTGTACTTCTGCACCGCTATTACCAGCAAAGTTCAAGCCTTTGTTTTCAAGCTCGGTCTTGGTGTTGTCAATTTTGGTATTCAGTTCAGTTTTCGTATTACTAATTGTATTGTTTAACTCAGTTTTAGTGTCATTAATCTGAGTCGTTAACTGATCTTTGGTATTGTTTAACTTGGTGTTTGTATCCGTAATCTGGTTACCCAAGTCAGTTTTTGTATCATCTAACTTTTGATTTAGATTGGTAATATTCTGAGCATTTTTACTAATATTGCTCGCGTTTTGATTTACACGTCCATCAACATTTTTAAGCTGACGTACTGTTACCGCATCTGAGTCAGCTGAGCCATCTTCAACATTAGTAATACGGCGTTCTTTTCCAGCCGACCCAACAGAAATAACACCATTAGATTTAGAAGCATCACGATTGGTCAGGAAAGAACTTCCTGTCGCTTCGGTTGCTACAGCATCTTGGCCTAAAGCAACACTATTTTTAGCTTCTACTTTACTGCGTGCACCTAAAGCTACACCACCTTCAACCAAAGACTGGGCACCTTGACCAACTGCAACTGCATTTTCTTGGTCAGCAATTGCACCACCACCAATGGCTGCAGCATTTTTACCCGTTGCTTTTGCACCGCCACCTACAGCAGCAGCATTTTCATTTGTAGCCTCAGCCCCTTTACCAATTGCAGCCGAGTTATCGCCTGTTGCTTGGGCACCACTACCAATTGCAGCAGCACTGTTTCCAGTTGCTTTTGCACCTTCACCTGGTTTGTTACCAGAGCCAATTGCTGTTGAATTTGTACCCGATGCCAATGAGTTAATACCCATTGCCGATGCACCATCACCTGTTGCTTGAGCAACCGCACCAAATGCAGCAGCCCCTTTACCCGAAGCATTTGACATGACGCCAAAAGCTGATGAAGCGTCACCTGTTGCTTTAGAGGTCATACCAAACGCAGAAGAAAATGCGCCTGTACCTACAGCTTGAGTACCGACAGCCGTTGAGCCGTGATTTGCTTCAGTTGTTGGATAGCTGCCTGCTTTAAGCACACCACCCGTAATTTCTGTATAAGTTTTACTCAGCTCAGCATCTTGGGCGATTTTATCGACATCATCACCACCAATTGCAACAGAAGAGTTCCCTTTGGCAATCACATCTGCACCAATCGCAATCGACTGATCTCCAATCGCTTTTGTCTGATCACCAATCGCAATCGACTGATTGCTATAGCCAGACGGTGTACCTTCTGCTCCTTTAGTCGATGCATTACGGCCGATAGCAACATCCCCACGACCAATCGTTTGACTGCTACTACCCATTGAAATTGCGCCAGAACCCATCGCCTGTGCATATGCACCAATCGCCATTGCCTCACGACCAGCAGCAGAAGTATTCACACCAACAGCAATTGCATTACGTCCAGTTGCCCCATCATTTTCAAAGTTACCACCTTGCTGACCGTTATCATTAATACTGACATAGTGAGTACGAGCAGCTTTTAACTGGCGTATAGTAGCAGCGTCAGAATCTGCAGCGCCGTCTGCTACGTTTTGAATACGGCGCTCACTTCCCACGTCACCAATTGATAAAACACCAGTTGGAGCGGATTGTTTAGTTAAGAAACTTTCACCCGTAGCCTGGACTGCTTTTGAATCTTTACCTACAGCAATACTATTTTCAGCTTCTGAACGCGCACCTTTACCAATTGCGACACCACCATCGAAAGTAGCCTCAGCTTGGTCTCCAATCACAACTGCATTATCTTTTTGTGCTTTTGCGCCTGTACCAATCGCAACAGACTTTTTACCTTTAGATTCTGAAAATGCACCAATCGCTAAAGCATTTTCCTCAGTGGCAACTGCGCCACCACCAAACGCAATCGAGTCCTTACCCGTTGCTTTTGTTGCCATTTTTGGTTGATAAGCAGCACCTGCTTGCCCCGCAACTGGGTCAGCATTTTCAATATCTGGCGAACCAATTGCAATTGAGCGGTAACCTTCTGCAGTTGCCGAGTGGCCAATTGCTAACGAGCCTTTACCTGTAGCTGCTGCAACATTACCAATGGCTTGAGAAAAATCTGCAGTCGCGGCAGATTGGCGCCCAAGTGCAAGAGCGGTATTTCCAGAAGATAGAGCACCTGTACCAATTGCGACACCTGAAATACCTTGAGTTGTCGCATAAGAACCAATTGCTGTACCTAAACCTTTCTCAACTACAGCACCAGTACCCACACTGATCGCCCCACCTTGTTTCATTGCGCCAGCATAAGCACCAGTAGAATTATTATAAGGATTATTACGATTTGCGATGTTAGAGCCTGTTCGGTCTTGAGTTTGGGCTCCACAACCAATAGCAACATCTTTTTCATTGGCAGTACTCGCATTCCCTTCACGACAAGAAGTTGTACCTGAAATAGATGTTCCTTGGCCTACTCCTCCGTCGGTATTTGTCCCTGCGAAAGCATTTGGAGCAAAACTAATTACACCAGTTAAAACTACCGCTGATACATTTAAAGTTTTTGATTTAGTCTTTGTTTTACCTTTTGCAATTTCAGATGTTGCAACCCATGCTCCAATCGAAGCATTCCAAATGACCTTATAAACTTTATTCATAAAACTTCTCAGACAAATACCAAACTCAAAGACCAATAAAAATGTACAAATACATTTTTAAAATTTTCGGCCCAAAAAAAGAGGCGGCATCCTAATTGAATAAATTTAAAGGGTAAATATAAAAATAAAATAATGAGAAGAAAAATTGTGATTTTAATCACAATTTACATTTTTATAATTAATTTTAAATTATTGAATTTAATAAATAAAAAATTAATTAACGCTAGAGTGTTTTGTTTTTGTTAAAAATAAGTAAACTTATTTTAAAATAGAATAATAACTCTAAATATATGATTAATTTTTATAAAATTAATAAAAATAAATACATTTTAAAATACATCTGTATATTATAAAAATAGAATATTAACTCTAAAATAAATATCATTATTGATATTATTATTCAACAATAATCACCCATTTAAAATACAGCTGTATATTATAAATAATAGTACATTTATCCTACTCATAATAAATTATAAAATAAATAAAATTTTAAATATACTTAATAAAAATACTTATTATAAAATAAAACTAAACAAAGTATTTGTTTCGAAAACTGACCTCCTTACTTGTACGGCAAAGACTAATTATTAAGTAAAAATGCTTACCTTCACTACAAAATTTTATTCTTCTTAAGAATTAATCTATTGATTCATAACATTTTTAAAAAAAAGTTGACTAAATTAGTCCTTTTTTCAACATTTTCTATTGTCATGCCCTTGTAATTTTTAAAATACACATCACTATAAAAAACATGGCAACCTCGTTGTCACTCATTAGGAGTGCCCATGTCTGAACTTATTATGAATGAAAAAACTGACTTAGAGCCTCAGGTTCCAAGTGTATTACCACTATTAGCCTTACGTGATGTGGTGGTTTATCCACACATGCAAATTGCGCTATTCGTGGGTCGTGAAAAATCGATCAATGCAGTTGAGGTGGCTCGTAACAGTGACAATTTAGTATTTGTAGTTGCGCAAAAAGATTCGCTTACAGAAGAAATTGATCACGACAATTTATACCAGTACGGTACAGTCGCTAAGATTGTACAAGTAGTTAATCATGAAAATGATGAAAACTGCATTAAAGTACTTATTGAAGGCTTACATCGTTCTAAGCTCACAAAAATTATCGATGAAGATAGTTATTTGACTGCTGAACACGATTTAAGTCCAATGACTATTAATGTAGATAAGGCAACTCAAGAAACTCGTTTACAAGAGTTACGTAACTTATTTGCTCAATATGCAGAAGCAAAATTACGTAATGCACGTGAACTAGTTGCTGCTGCCAATAAAATCGAAGACTTATTGCAACTTATGTTCTTCGTAGCAACTCGTGTACCTCTAAATATTGAAATTAAACAGAAGTTTTTAGAGCACGATGAGTTTGAAGCACATTTGCAAGAGTTAATGAACTACTTGATGAATCAATCTGCTGAACAGCAAATTGAGCAAACTTTACATGACAGCGTAAAACGCCAAATGGAAAAGAACCAACGTGAATACTTTCTAAATGAAAAAATGAAAGTCATTCAACGTGAACTTTCCGATATGAATGGCGGTGCTGAAGATGACGTTGCTGAAATTGAGAAACGTCTTGCTGAAGCTGATTTACCTGAACACGTACGCAAAAAAGCTGAAGCTGAGTTCCGTAAACTTAAAGCAATGCAACCAGCATCTAGTGAAGCTGCAGTTGTACGTAACTATCTAGAAGTGATTTTAGATACGCCGTGGAACAAAGCGAGCAAAGTCAGTATTAACTTAGCAAAAGCACAAGAAATTCTTGATGCTGACCACTATGGTCTTGATGATGTTAAAGACCGTATTGTTGAATACTTAGCTGTTCAATCACGTGTGAAAAAACTCAAAGGCCCTATCCTCTGTTTAGTAGGTCCTCCAGGGGTTGGTAAAACTTCACTCGGTGAATCAGTAGCTAAAGCAACAGGTCGTGAATTTGTTCGCATGGCGCTTGGTGGCGTACGTGATGAAGCAGAAATTCGTGGACATCGTCGTACTTATATTGGTGCGATGCCAGGTAAAATTGTGCAGTCTTTAACAAAAGTTGGCGTGAAGAACCCATTGTTCTTACTCGACGAAATTGACAAGATGGCGCAAGACTACCGTGGTGACCCAGCTTCTGCATTGCTTGAAGTACTTGATCCATCACAAAACAGTAAGTTCAACGATCACTATTTAGATCTTGATCTTGACCTTTCTGAAGTCATGTTCATCTGTACCGCAAACAGTATGAATATTCCAGAAGCACTACTGGACCGTATGGAAGTCATTCGTCTACCGGGTTATACCGAAGATGAAAAAGTAAACATTGCTGAGCGTTACCTTGTTCCTAAAGCAATTAAGAACAACGGATTACGTCCAAAAGAGTTAACAATTCATGAAGAAGCGATTCGTGACATTGTTCAACGCTATACACGTGAAGCTGGTGTTCGTAGTTTAGAACGTGAAGTTTCTAAAATTGCGCGTAAAGTGGTAAAAGAAGCGGTAAGTAAAAAGTCTAAAAACTTACAGCTTGACGTTACCTCTGCCAATCTTCCTGAATACCTAGGTCCACATAAATTTGACTTTGGTATGGCTGAAGATGAAGCACAAGTAGGCCGTGTAAATGGCTTGGCATGGACTTCTGTTGGTGGTGAGTTACTTACTATTGAAGTTGCAGCTGTTAAAGGTAAAGGTAAATTTATTACAACCGGTTCACTCGGTGACGTAATGAAAGAATCGATTACCGCAGCAATGACTGTAGTACGTACACGTGCTGACGAACTTGGTATAGAAGCATCTCGTTTTGAAGAAACTGATGTACACGTTCACTTACCTGAAGGTGCAACTCCAAAAGATGGTCCATCTGCTGGTTTGGCATTAACAACTGCACTTGTATCAGCATTTACTGGTATTGCGATTCGTCCAGATATCGCAATGACAGGTGAAACAAGTCTTGGTGGTCGTGCGATGCGTATCGGTGGCTTGAAAGAGAAACTTCTTGCTGCACATCGTGGTGGAATTAAGCTGGTCTTTATTCCTCAAGATAACGTTCGTGATTTGGCAGAGATTCCTGACAATGTGAAAGAAGGATTAGAAATCAAAGCTGTGAAAAGCATTGATGAAATCTTACCTTTAGCATTAACTTCAATGCCAAAGCCTTTACCTAAAACACCGATTGTAAAACCGGTAGAAGGCTCAAAAGCAGCGCGTCACTAATTTATAAAATAGAAAAAAGAGAGCTTTGGCTCTCTTTTTTTTGTTACATAATTTGATTGAAAAATATCCAACCTCCCTCATAATAAGAAGTGAGAGTAATTAATTTTATTATTTGCTCTTGTCTATCTTATGTCACAGATAGCCTTGTTTTTATTCTCTATGGTCATCTGAACTCCAGACAGATGATCATTTGATCGCAGTCCAACACCATTTTTTGGACTGCGTTTTTTATGCCCACTTACTGCCCCGCAGTTATTGTCTCCTCAGGTATAATATGTCAGCTGTTTTGACTGAATAGACCACATGAAAATTCGTATTCTGACCATTGGTCAAAAAATGCCTGCTTGGGTACTTACTGGTTTTGAAGATTATTTCAAACGCATCCAACCTTTTGTCCAGACTCAAGTGATTGAACTTCCAATGGCAAAACGGGGAAAAAACGACTCGGAAGCAGATATTTTAAAATACTGTCAAATTGAAGGTGATAGTATTTTAAATGCGTTAAAACCAAACGAGACACTTATTGCTTTAGAAGTGGGTGGACGTGAGCTCAGTACAGAAAAACTGGCTGACACCATGAAACAATGGATGCTTGAAGGTAATGATGTTGCATTGGCTATTGGTGGCCCAGATGGTTTGTCAGATCAAGTACGTAAAGCGGCTGCTTGGCATTGGTCACTCTCAAAACTTACCATGCCCCATCCTTTAGTACGTGTTTTATTAATCGAGCAGCTTTACCGAGCGATGAGCATTAATCATAATCATCCTTATCACCGTGCATAAAAAGAACAAACGTTTCATTTTAAGAACAATCCGTTGAAATCAGGATACTTTTAACATGTCCTGATTTTGGCATAATGACTATTATTCTGCTTTTCAACTCAGGTGTAATGAAATGGAACTACAAACCCTTCCCGGACTGTTTATTTCACATGGTTCACCCATGCTTGCACTTGATCCAGAACAAGTGGGTCCTGCTTTACACCGTCTTGGTATAAATCTACCTACTCCAAAGGCAATCATCGTGATGTCTGCTCACTGGGAAAGTAAAGCACTTGAAGTAAGTAGTTCGACTCGTCCGGAAACATGGCATGACTTTCGTGGTTTCCCACCAGAGTTGTACGAGATTCGCTATAGCGCACCTGGTCAACCAGAACTTGCCGAAGAAATATTGAAATTATTGGCAGATGCTCATTTTGTTGCACATGCCAATAGTACTCGTCCTCGCGACCACGGTGTATGGATGCCTCTTTTACACATGTATCCAGATGCAGACATTCCCGTTGTTGAAATTTCTTTGCCGATGACCTTAAGCGCACAAGAAATTTATCGAATTGGACAAACGCTTGCCCCTTTACGTGAAAAGCAAATCTTATTGATTGGCTCTGGAAGTATTACACATAATCTTGCTGAGTTGTCTTGGCAAGGAGATAATTCTAAAGTTCCTGAATGGGCTTCAACTTTTAGAAATACTGTCGTTAATAAGCTTTCACATCAAGATTACGATGGCGTGTTGGAATGGCAATCACTGCCTTATATAAAACGTAATCATCCAACTCTTGAACATTTTGCACCTTTGTTTTTTGCTATGGGAACTGGTCATCGTTTTACGATTGTTCATAGTAGCTTCACAATGGGCTCATTGGGTATGGATATATATCGTTTTGATTAATTTTTAGGAAATACCCCGTTTTTCGCGGGGTATACCATTATTTTTATGAAAAATTCGAATAATTTACAAACTTATACATTTTGAAAACCGAAACAATCATATGTTTACATTTTCTTTTTTTAAGAATGTTTTAAGCTTAGTGCTGTTGTTTTTTTACTTGAAGTTTTTTAAATGAAAATTAAATATTTAATTCTTGCGTTGTTACCTTTTTCTTTGATGGCGTGTCAAACAGTTTCAAACACTCAAGCTCCAATTGTATCTGAGCAACAACAAAATCTTGCAGCAACTTTAAGTGAATATGCTTGGACTTATCAAAATGTAAAAGCATCTAAGCCACTTATTCTTAACTTTAATGCAGACGGCAAATTAGCAATTAACACAGGTTGTAATGGTCAAGGTGGTACTTGGAAAGTTGAAGGTAACCAGCTTGTAACCTCTCCACTTGCATCAACAATGATGGCTTGCCAAGACGATTTAATGAAACAAGAACAATTGTCTAATAGCATCTTTAGTGAAGCAAAATTGCCAATTGAAATTAGTAACAGCAATGGTCAGGTAATCTTAAGCGTGACAGATAAAGCAGGTCAAAAGCATATTTTCCAAGGCGTAAAAGCAACTAATACTCAAGCTTTAACTGATTATTCATGGTCATATCAACCTGAAAATACTAAAAAGCCGATTGTTCTTAACTTCACAAACGACCGTTTATCTATCGCAACAGGTTGTAACCGCCAAGGCACTACTTGGAAAGTTGAAAACAATACCATCGTAACTGCTGATGTAATGTCGACTATGATGGCGTGTGAACCTGCATTAATGAAACAGGAACAATTCTCTAGCAGCCTGTTCCAAAAACGTGCGATTCCATTTGAACTTAATACATCAAATGCCGATCAACCAACATTGACAATCGTTGATGCTCAAGGTCAGAAATATACGTTCACAGGTAAAATGACACCTGAAGCAAAATACCAGTCTGAAGGTAAAACTGTTTTTCTTGAAGTAGCGCCAGAAACTAAATCTTGTACGGGTGTTGCGCCACAAACTTGCTTGCAAGTTCGTGAAGTTAAATATGATGACAAAGGCGTTAAAACTTATGCCGACAAAAACTGGTCATTATATTATGGTCAAATCGAAGGTTTTGAACACAATCCAAACCAACGCGTAATTTTACGTGTAAAACGCTTTGAAGTGAAAAACCCAGCAGCAGATCAATCTAGCCAAGCAGATGTGTTAGATATGGTTGTAGAGCAAGAAATGGTTAAAAAGCCTAAAAAATAATTTTTAGACTAAAAAAAATCCGATGCTTTTGCATCGGATTTTTTATTTCTATATTTTAATAAATACCTTGTGCAAGCATCGCATCAGCAACTTTTACAAAGCCTGCAATATTGGCACCATCTACATAGTTCACAGTACCGTCTTCTTTAGTACCATATCTAACACAATTGGCATGAATGTCTTTCATGATTGCATGTAAGCGTTCATCAACCTCAGCATGTGTCCAGCCCAAACGAATTGCATTTTGAGACATTTCTAAACCTGAAGTTGCTACCCCACCCGCATTAGATGCTTTACCCGGAGCATATAAAATCTTAGCTTCAATAAAATGTTCAACAGCTTCAAGTGTAGATGGCATGTTAGCGCCTTCAGCTACACAAATGACACCATTAGCGATCAGTGCTTTAGCATCTTCATCGGTTAATTCATTTTGTGTTGCACATGGTAAAGCAATATCTACAGGAATATGCCAAGGTGTTTTACCTTCAAAATATTCAAAGCCATGCTTAGAAGCAAACTCTGAAATACGTCCACGTTTAACGTTTTTCAACTCCATAACTTCAGCCAGCAACTCATCTGTAAAACCATTTTTTAGATAAACAGTACCATTAGAGTCAGATAAGCTGACCACTTTTGCGCCCAAGAACATTGCCTTTTCCGCAGCATATTGAGCAACGTTACCAGAACCAGAGACCGAAACAGTTTTACCAGCAAAAGATAGCCCACGTGTTTTTAGCATTTCTTCTGCAAAATAAACCGTACCATAACCTGTTGCTTCCGGGCGCATTAAGCTGCCGCCAAATGAAATTCCTTTACCAGTAAATACACATGCAGTGTCATTACTGAGTTTTTTCATCATGCCAGCCATGTAGCCTACTTCACGCGCACCCACACCAATATCTCCAGCAGGGATATCGGTATTTGGACCTAAATGACGGTAAAGCTCAATCATCAGAGCCTGACAGAATCGCATAATTTCAGCATCAGATTTACCTTTAGGGTTAAAATCTGAACCACCTTTCCCACCACCCATTGGTAAAGTGGTCAGTGAGTTTTTAAAAGTTTGCTCAAAACCTAAAAATTTCAAAATAGATAGGTTGACCGATGGATGGAAACGCATCCCACCCTTGAATGGACCAATTGCTGAATTATATTGAACACGAAAAGCACGGTTCACTTGAGTCTGGCCTTGATCATCCATCCATGAAACACGAAATTGAATTACACGCTCTGGTTCAACCAAACGCTCTAACAATCCATGCTCTGCATATTCCGGATTTTTTTCAATAAATGGCCACAAGCTTGTCATGACTTCTTCGACAGCTTGTAAAAACTCAGGTTGATGCGGATCACGCGCTTGCACGTAATTCAGGAATTCATTCAGATTGTTATATTTCAATGCACGGTCCTCAGCATAGTAATGAATTAAATTGGTGCAATACATTTTAAAATGCATCATTTAGCAGCAAAATATTAAATCCCTTTCCATCAATTTTAACAATAGTTATTTTAAATTATTTTATTTTACTTAATTATCATAAACTTAATTTTAGAAAAACTTCCTAAAAATCAGAAATAGTCATTTATCTTTTCACTTTTATTGATCTATTATTGTGCAACATTAGCTACATTTTAGGTCAGTTAAAAAGCCAATAAATTCGTTAAAATCCATTGACCTTACTTAGGTTTTTCTTCATTATCGCATCGTTTTAAGCAAGCTATTTTCCTCTATGAATCCATCTATTTCTCTCATACGCGAGATTGATGCGTTATTACCACAAACACAATGTGGTTTGTGTGGACACCGTGACGGTTGTCTACCTTACGCAAAGTCCATTGCTGAAGGTGAAGAAGCAAATAAATGTGTTCCTGGTGGACAGCCAGTGGCCGATGCGCTCGCAAAATTATTAAATCGCTCGTCGTTACCTGCTGAAACAAGTGTTTGGCCTGTACAAGCCGATGGACGCCCACAACGCATGAAAGCGATTATTCGCGAAGACGAATGTATCGGATGTACAAAATGTATTAATGCCTGCCCTGTAGATGCCATTATTGGTAGTGGTAAGCTTATGCATACCATCTTGACTGATTTGTGTACAGGTTGTGAGTTATGTATTCCACCCTGCCCAGTTGACTGTATTGATCTGGTCGAAGACACTCAAGCTTTACCGAACGAACAACAGCGCATTGCAGAGCAAGATGATTTAAGACAACGTTACTACGCGCATATTCAACGCGAAGAGAAACGTCGTATACATCGTAAAGGGCCTGTAGTACGTGCTGAAATTGATACCCAACTTTTTGCACAGTTCTCTCAAGCACTTGACGATTTGCCTTCAATTCAGCTCATTGAGAAGCCAAAAGAAGCAATTGTAAATGATGCGAAAACTACGATTGAATTAGCTAAAATTCGCACACAAATTAAAAAGTTGGAAAAGCAGCTCAGTGTTCGAGAAGATGCAAAAAAACGTCTTCAACTTGATGAACTACAACAGCAACTCATTCAATTACAGGAGGTCTGAATGGCCGTCAAAAACATGACGAAAAAGCAGATTCAAATTTTCTTTGAACGCCTTCGTGAACAAAGACCTTCTCCAGAAACCGAATTAAAATATTCATCACCTTTTGAATTATTAATTGCCGTCATGTTATCGGCACAAGCGACCGATGTTAGCGTAAACAAAGCAACAGATAAGCTTTATCCTGTCGCCAATACTGCTGAAAAAATCTATAACTTAGGTGTAGACGGCTTAAAAGAATATATAAAGACCATCGGCCTTTATAACGCGAAAGCTGAAAATGTCATTAAGACCTGTAAAATTTTAATGGAACAATTTAACGGTGAGGTTCCAAGCAACAGAAAAGACTTGGAAGCTCTACCAGGCGTAGGACGTAAAACAGCTAATGTGGTTTTAAATACAGCATTCGGACAACCGACTATGGCTGTCGACACACATATTTTTCGTGTGGGAAATCGAACCGGCTTAGCAGTAGGCAAAAATGTTCTCGAAGTTGAATATCGCCTAGTTAAGGTAATTCCGAAAGAATTTATTGTAGATGCGCACCATTGGTTGATATTACATGGCCGTTACTGCTGTATCGCACGTAAACCAAAATGTTCAGAATGTGTCGTTTCCGATGTGTGTAACTGGCCAGACCGCTTTGAATTTGGCGCTATGAAAACAATTCCAACAAAAAACCTCAGTTAATCCTGAGGTTTTTTAATCTGCTGTAATTTCGGATGTAGTTGACGTTCTCGTTCATTCTTTTTATTTTCCAAAGCCTGTTGTTTCTGCACATGACGCAGCATTTTTTGACTTTGATATAGTAAAAATAACAATAGTGCCAGACTCAGCAATACCACTAAAATCAAAATGATTTTCATATCGTTCTCCCGCACTTAATGAAAGAAAAGAGCCCTCACAAAGAGGGCTCTTTATCACAAATAATATTAAATTATTTGTCTAAGATGTTGAACAAATCTTTTTGTACATCTTCGATAGTACGCAAGCCATCGAGCTTGTCATAAGTTGGCGCATTTTCACCAGAAGCAGCACGACCTTGGTAGAAACCAACTAATTGCTCTGTTTCAGTATGATAAGACGCTAGACGCTTACGGATTGTTTCTTCTTGGTCATCTGGACGTTGAACAAGATCTTCACCAGTTTCGTCATCTTTACCTTCCACTTTAGGTGGATTGTATACAGTGTGGTAAACACGACCAGAAGCTGGGTGCTGACGGCGACCAGAAAGACGTTTTACGATTTCTTCGTCAGGTACATCAATTTCGATCACGTGATCAATACTGATGCCTTCTTTTTCCAATGCTTCTGCTTGAGGAATAGTACGTGGGAAACCATCGAAAATGCAGCCATTTGCACAGTCAGGTTGAGCAATACGTTCTTTTACTAAACCGATAATGAGTTCATCTGAAACTAAACCGCCAGATTCCATTACACTTTTAGCTTTTAAACCTAATTCAGTACCTTCACGAATCGCAGCACGGAGCATATCACCGGTTGAAATTTGTGGGACATTGTAGCGCTTACAGATCAACTGAGCCTGAGTCCCTTTGCCTGCCCCAGGTGGTCCGAGTAAGATAATGCGCATAAAAAACATCCTCATTTAAAACAATGAATGTGAGGTCTGGCAGATTTAATTTCGTTGATCTTCAATAAATCCTGCCCGACTTCGAATTATAAGAAAGCCACAAACAAATGTATTGTACCAGCAATAAATCCGGTTACCCCACCTAGTACAATAAGAATCCACTCGTCCTCTTGGAATGCTGGACGTAACAAATTCTGAAACTCTTTTGGTGTTAGTTCACGAATACGCTCTTTAAACATTTGAAAAATCTTCTGTGCCCGGCTTGCATTCAGTGCAGGGTCACATACGGGTCCCATCGTAATTTCAATTGAACGATCAATCAAGTCCGTCTTTAATCTTGCGTACTCTCTTGGACCCAAAGAAAGCTGTAAAGATGTTCGAACAAGTGGAGTTTCCATGATTTCGTTAATATGACGTTTAACAATACGACGTGTTTTGTCCTTGCGTGGACCATACATCATTTCTGTCATAATCGATTTTAACGTAATCAGATCTTCTGTCACTACACTAGAGAAGACTTCAGAGACTTCTTCTTGACGCTTCATGAAAGCACCTTGGAAATTATAGGTACCAATTCGTAAAACAGGCACAATCCAAGGGAACTTACGATCTTTTGTTAATCTAAAAATTTGCGGATAACGGATGTAATGCGGCTCGATTGGGTTAAATACCATCCAGATTGCAATCCAGTTGGTTAAAAAGCCCCAAATAGATGCCCAAAACGGTACAGTCCAATGCCATGGCACCACAAACCAGACAACCATCTGGAAAATACCGAAGAACATCCCGATTAAAGCACTAATATGCCAAATAAAGTTGATTTCTTTTTGCCCAACTTTTAAAAACATACGTACCATTAAACGGCGGTCACCTTCCATTTGGCTGACCACCATTTCACGCATATCAACCAGTGACTCGACATTCATGGTCAGTTCAGTCACTAATTCTCTTAGCACACCGGGTAACTGCTTATGCGCTTGAGCATAAATACGGCGCTTAATCGAATAAGGTAAATTTTCCCAAAGCACTGCATTACGATCGATCATCACTTCATCAATCAAATGCTCAAGTTCAAATCCGACTTGTTCGCCAATAATACGTGCCATGTCTTCAGGGTCCATTGCCTCTAAAAACTCACGCAAAGAACCTAACTTGGATAGAGTATTATCGGTAATAATTCCTGAGATACGCCCTGCTTTACGTGGCACAATACCTTGCCAGCCAACTGGCAAAGGACCTAAGTGAAATCCCCAAAATTTAATTGGGTAAAACACCATTTTTAAAGCCATCCACACATGTGCCCATGTGACAAAGGCAGTGACCGGAATGATACTTAAAACGGCCCAAAAATCAGGTCTGTGTAAAAAGGTCTGCCACAATCCGCTGACGTACTCTAACATGTAAGACTCTCGTATTTATTTGTGCTCTGCTTATGGCGAGTTAACGATAAGCTGCTTTGTTTTATAAACCAAAACTTAGAGAATAAGAAAATTGTATTTGCGGTTTCGTATCGGCAGCAACAGCTCCATTCTGGTCAGTTAATTTTTCAGCTGCTCCAATACCCACACTAAACGTACTAATTCTTTCTGAATTCAACAATACATATGCCAAATCGACACCAGCACCTAAGCGAGATTTATACTCTCCGTCTACCGATTTGCTATCAAGATGTCCAGCATAAAAGCCAATATAGTAACCATTTTTATCTGTTCCGGTAAGGTAGTAAGGATAGCGAAATCCAACTTGTCCACCGGCAGTTTTATCACCATTTAAAAATGCACCAACTTTTGCATAAGCAATTCCATAAGGATTTACCCACTCACCATTGAGATGTAACAATTTTTGAGTAAAACCTGCGCCTACATTCCAAGTCGCTGCTTTATGATCTGCTAATTTTGCTTCTGGAAGAAATGAATAATCTTGAGCATTTGCCCAACAGCTTACTGTCAAAACTGCAAGTAAGGGATAAATTTTTCTCATTATTTTCTCCATTTTCCCTAATCGTATAGTGAGAACAACCCTATTCTATTGAATGAGAGACTTTAACAGAATTATTTTGCTTCTTATATACAAGACTCTACAATTTTGTTGTCTACAAAGTCAAAAAAGCCAATTTGCCTCTTCACTGAAACTTTGAAAATTATGCAATATTTTAACTGCGCTTGCGTTAGAATAAGCAGCTATTTTTCTCACCCTATGTCATTAAGTCGATCCGTATGAAACAGCACTTTCCTTTAAAAGATATCCAGCAAGAAAAGCGCATTTATCGAGGTCGTATATTTTTTGCCGTAGGTCTTGTGATTATCTGTCTATTGGTATTAGCCAGCCGATACGCTTATCTGCAAATTTTTCATTACGATGAGTTCTCAACTGCATCGGATAAAAACCGTATTCGCTTACAACCGCTCCCCCCTGCTCGTGGTTATATTTATGACCGTAATGGGGTTTTACTGGCAGATAATTACCCGGTTTTTACCGCAACATTAAGTAAGGCAGACGTTGAAGATCCTGATGCAGTTATTGAACAATTACAACCAATTCTAGAGCTTACTCAAGAAGATGTAGACCGCTTTAAAAGCCGTATTAAAACGGCGCGTAAAACTGAACGCGTAGCAATTAAGCTCAACTTAACCGAGACAAATATTGCCAAGTTTAGTGAAGTTAAATACAAATTCCCTGGGGTGAGAATTGAAACCCAAATGACGCGCTATTATCCGCATGGTGAATTGTTTGCTCATGTGATTGGATATGTTGGCCGTATTAACGATAAAGAATTAAAAAGTATTGATAAAGATTTATACGCTGGAACAAACCTGATTGGTAAAATTGGCGTAGAGAAAAGCTATGAAGATTTACTTCACGGAACACCGGGTTATGAATCTGTAGAAGCCGATGCACATAGTAATGTATTGCGTCATTTAGGACGTAAAGATCCAACTCGTGGTAATGACCTGTACTTATCATTGGATTATGGTTTACAAGTTATAGCATCACAGCAACTTGCTGGTCGCCGTGGTGCAATTGTTGCGATAGACCCACGTACTGGCGAAATTCTTGCCTTGGTTTCAAGCCCAAGCTTTAACCCAAACTTATTTGTGACGGGTATTAATCATAAAGATTATAGCTCTCTACGTGACAACATCGACCAACCTCTTTATAACCGTGCTGTTCAAGGGGCATACCCTCCTGGTTCGACCATTAAACCAATGGAAGCGATGGGCGGTTTACATTATGGTATTGTCGACTGGTCTACTGCTATTTCTGACCCAGGTTACTTCCATTTACCTGGTGACTCTCACAAATTCCGTGACTGGAAAAAAACTGGTCATGGCATCGTAAACATGCACAAAGCCATTATCATGTCTTGCGATACCTATTTTTATATTTTGGCAAATCAAATGGGCATCGACCAGATGAACCAATGGATGCGCCAATTTGGCTTTGGTCAAAAAACAGGTGTCGACTTACCAAGTGAAAGTGAAGGTTTATACCCAAGTCCTGAATGGAAAATGCGTACACGCAAAACCAAATGGATGAAAGGTGAAACTATTTCCGTGAGTATTGGTCAAGGTGCATTTACTGCAACCCCATTACAACTTGCAATGGCAACAGCCATTACAGCGAATCACGGCTCGCATGTAGTTCCTCATGTTCTACGCGCATCGCATGGTGCAAAACCATTTACAGTCCGTAATGCACCTGATGGAAAAATTAATTTCAACGGTACAGACGAAGACTGGGTAAAAATGCGAGAAGCCATGATTGATGTAATTCAATCAGGTACTGGACGTGGTATCCGTACATCGCTCTATCAAATTGCCGGAAAAACAGGTACTGCACAGGTTAAGAGTATTGCGCAAGGTAAACGCTACAACGAAGCTGCGCTTAGTGAACGCCAACTTGACCATGGTCTTTTTGTTGGGTTTGCACCTGCTGACAAACCTGAAATTGCTATTGCAGTCATTTGGGAAAATGGTCGTCATGGTGGTTCAGCAGCTCAACTTGCTAAGCCGATATTTGATTACTGGTTATTAACCCGCAATAAAAATCCGATTCGTCCAGCCAACCATCAAGTCAATGGTGGCCTTATGACAGCCGGAATTAAACCGGGTGAGCTTCCAAGTGGCGGCGAAACTGCTAGCTCTACTCCAGCAGCTGCTACAACTACCGCAGCAGCAACATCTGCTCCACAAGCTGCTCCTGCTCGCCCTGCTACAAATGAGATCGATGAATAATGAAAAATCAATTACGCATTATTGGGGGCGAATGGAAAAGACGAGTTTTACCATTTGCCAGTATTGAGGGTTTAAGACCCACCCCAGATCGTGTCCGTGAAACGTTATTTAACTGGCTCATGTGGGACATTCAAAATGCTCAGGTTCTCGATATTTGTACAGGTTCTGGTGCTTTAGGTTTTGAAGCACTTTCACGCGGTGCCGCATCTGTTTACATGATTGAGCCAGATAAGACTCAAGCACGATTTTTAAAAGATAATATTCAACTACTAAAAGCTCAAAATTGTCATTTAGTTAATGCAACTGCTCAGCAAGCATTACCGCGCTTAAAAGAACAGTTTGATGTCGTTTTTTTAGATCCACCTTATAGTCTCGATCTATGGCAAGAGCTCGCTCATTTGGCAGATTCGCATATTAAAAAGAATGGGTACATTTATATTGAGGCTGACCGAGATTTAGCTCAGCTTCAACTTCCGGCAACATGGCAACAAGTTAAAACCACTAAAGCTGGCACAGTACACGCTGGGCTTTATCAGAAAATTTAATCATGTAGGATTTTATAAAGAATTACTTTACCTGATCTATTTATTTGAATTCGATTATTTTAATTTTGTATTTCAGAATAGATAGATCGTAAAAAATCGTATCAGTTGACCTCGATCATAAGGAAAACTCGAAATATATTCATAACCAATGTTCAGTCTTGGATTAACACTATAGTTAACTCCATACCCAACTGAAATGGATAAATCTTGAATATTAATATGATTCGTTAAACCAGTGATGCTTTTGCTGTGAAGTTGCCCGGTATCATAGGCCGTATAATTATAAATTACCCAACGCTCATTTGAATAAAACTCGTTTTTGAGCACATTATAGTTATTAACTTCATTATCATGCTCAATGGCTAATCGCCTTTGTTCCAAGTTTAAATCTGATTGATCTAACAACTGCTCAGTATCTAGTAAAGTAGAATCACTTTCTGGTTGAAAAAAATCATAGGCCTGAACATATCCACTGTAAAAGATAATCAGCGCTGTAAAAATAGGATAAATATTTTTATGCACACACATTTTATTTTGCAAATCCAAAAAGGTAGCTTAAAGCTACCTTTTTTTGCAAGGGTTTAATTAACTTAAACCAATGACTGCAACAATTGCTGCGCAAGTACCCATAATTTTTTTGCCATAAGGTACATATCGCGTAAACAATGCACCTAGTGCTAAGCCACAGCAATAGATAAGTGCCATACCAGTAACCATACCAGCTACTAATGCAACAATATGTCCCGCATGTGCGAGTTCAACACCATGCGCTATACCATGAAAGCTTGCAAGTAATGCAGCAGCAATAGGCAAAATCCGATTTGATTTTGTCCATAGTGCAATCGCTGTAACAATCAAAGAAGCAATAATGCCGTATTCAGCCATACTCGCTGGCACCAAACCTTCAGCACCTACTAAAAAGCCTACAATTAAAGTAATACTTAAAGTAATGACTCCGGCAATTTTCCACTCTTTAGCTGCTGACCACAACAGGACACCAAAACCCAAAGCCATCACTAAATGATCGAGACCAGTAAAAGGGTGAATAAAACCTGCCATAAACCCTGAATGTGCATGATCATGCCCCGGGTGCGCCATAGCTAACACAGGTAACATGCTAAGGAGCCCGATACTACATTTTTTAATGAAATTCATAGTTACTCCTTAAGCCTTAAACAGCCCTTGCTTCTCAATAAATTGAATAATTTCTTCAAGCCCATCTTGTGTTTTCATGTTTGAAAATAAAAATGGCTTTTCACCACGCATGCGTTTTGCATCTTGATCCATCACATCAAGGTTTGCGCCAACCATAGGTGCAAGGTCAGTTTTATTAATAATCAGTAAATCTGACTTAGTAATACCCGGTCCACCTTTGCGTGGAATCTTTTCACCACCTGCTACATCAATAACATATAAAGTTAAATCAGAAAGTTCCGGGCTAAATGTTGCCGCTAAATTATCACCACCACTTTCAATAATAATCAGCTCTAAGCCATCAAATTTTTCGCATAGATCATCAATCGCAGCCAAGTTAATTGAGGCATCTTCACGAATTGCTGTGTGTGGACAACCACCTGTTTCCACACCCACAATACGATCTGGCGACATCGCTTCATTACGGGTTAAAAAGTTTGAGTCTTCTTTGGTATAAATGTCATTTGTCACTACAGCCATATTGTATTTATCACGCAAGGCACGGCATAAATTAAGCGTAAGTGCTGTTTTACCTGAACCCACCGGTCCACCAATTCCGACTCGTAATGGACTACGTTCTGTCATGATTTTTATCCTTTTATTTCCTAATTTTTAAGATCTGAATAACCGTGAATATTGAGTCTCATGTTTCATGCTCAGCATGGCATAGCGAGGTAAAGCACTACTCAATTGCTCATCTTTAAGTTTTAAAGCTTTCTCTACAGCGTGTGGTACCAGCCCATGCAAATGCCACAAAATTCTTTGTCCTGCCATTTGGCCCAATGGGACTGTTTTTACGGCTGCTAAAACCTGATTTTCTAAAACGGTAAAGGTATAAGCTGTGAGTACATCCACATCTTTAAGTTCTAAACGACCGCAAAGCTGCGCATAGACAGGTACAAAACCCAACTGCTTTTTAACCTCAACCGTTTTTTTTAAAACATCTTTAATCCATGCATTTAAGGAAAATGCCAACTGCTGCGATTCAGCCAAAAGCTCTTTACTTTCTCGACTCGCCTTATATAAATTTGCCCAAATCAAGAACTCATCTGGCTCATCATAATATTGCATAAGACGCTTAAGTACAGGTAGCTCAAAGCGTACTAGCAGCATTTCCAGCACTTCTTCGAAATAAGCAATTGCTGAGGTTTCATCATGTATTAGGCCAATATCAATGGCTGTTTCTACACCTTGTGAATAACAATACGCTCCAACTGGCAATGCCGTTGAAGACAGTGTCAGTAATTGCAGTAATTGCGCAGCATTATGAATGGACATGGTGTAAAGCTTTTATTGGGCTTAAGCGATGGTCATGACTATGCTGAGCATAGGCACCGCTTTCAGGTTCAAAAGGATGATCTGTTTCTGTCACTGTCAGCCCCAACCCTTCTACCATTTCTGCAAGCACATGATCGGGCTCAAAATACAAAGCTGTAGGTGTCAGCATTAATGGCACATGTCGGTTACCTAAATGATAGGCAGCTTTAAGTAAATCAAAATCGGTTTGAGCAGTAACTCGCATTAACCGTTCAGGCTTGGCATCAACACGTAATACATCCCCCTCTTGCGTTGCAATATATGAACCACTACGCAAAATGCCGGTACGCGGTAAATCAGCACCAATATCGATGCCACTCGCTAAAGCCGCTCGAAACCGTGATTTTTGGCGGGTATCAAAAGTCAGCTCAACCGTTTCAAATGCCTGATCAGGAGAAATATCTTCAAGTCGTTGGGTGTAAATTTTCATTTAGCTTTTCTCTCCTTATTTATTTCTTTCATATATAAGGTAATGAGGCAAATCACCTCTATAAATTCATTAAAACAAGAAATAACGCTGTGCCATGGGTAACACATCAGCAGGTTCACATGTTAATAGTTCACCATCTGCTCGTACCTCGTAAGTTTCGGGATGCACATGCATGACTGGACAATATGTATTGTGTTTCATATCGGCTTTGGTAATTGCACGCGTGTTCTTACACGGACTGATTAACTTTTTAAGATTTAGCTTCTCAGCAACTTTTTCATCGATTGCGACTTGAGATAAAAAGGTAATACAGGTGTTATGTACACCACGCGGATAAGCCCCAAACATTGGACGGTAATGCACGGGTTGAGGTGTCGGAATAGAGGCATTAATGTCACCCATCGGTGCTGCCGCAATCATGCCACCTTTAATAATCATGGAGGGTTTCACACCAAAAAAGGCCGGCTTCCATAACACTAAATCAGCAAGTTTCCCGACTTCGATTGAACCAATTTCATGACTTAAACCATGGGTAATTGCTGGGTTAATTGTATATTTGGCAATGTAGCGTTTAACCCGATTATTATCATGAAACTCATTGTCACCCTCTAATGGACCACGTTGAATTTTCATTTTGTGGGCAGTTTGCCAAGTTCGTAAAATGACTTCACCCACACGACCCATTGCTTGAGAGTCAGAAGACATCATGGCAATAGCACCTAAATCCTGCAAAATATCTTCAGCGGCAATGGTTTCACGGCGAATACGACTTTCCGCAAAAGCAATATCTTCAGCAATTGCAGGGTCTAAATGATGGCAAACCATGAGCATATCTAAATGCTCATCAATGGTATTAATAGTATAAGGTCGCGTTGGATTAGTTGAAGATGGCAAGACATTACTTTGCCCAATTGCTTTTAAAATGTCGGGAGCATGTCCACCACCTGCACCTTCGGTATGGTAGGTATGAATGGTACGGTCTTTAAATGCGGCCAGCGTTTCTTCTAAAAAACCACCTTCATTTAAAGTATCCGTGTGAATCGCAACCTGTACATCGAACTCATCTGCCACACTTAAACAGTTATCAATGGCTGCTGGTGTTGAGCCCCAGTCTTCATGTAATTTTAATCCAATTACCCCAGCTTTAATTTGCTCTCGAATTGGGTCTGGCAAACTCAAATTACCTTTGCCCAATAAGCCAATATTCATAGGCAAATCATCAATTGCCTGCAACATGGTCGCAATATGCCAAGGCCCTGGAGTCACTGTTGTTGCCGAAGTACCTGCCGCAGGTCCTGTACCGCCGCCAACCATTGTTGTTGTACCCGACATGAGTGCAGTTTCAACTTGTTGAGGACAAATCCAGTGAATGTGGGTATCAATACCACCTGCTGTTAAAATTTGCCCTTCACCCGCAATCACTTCTGTTGCAGCCCCTAAAGGGATGGTAATGTCAGGTTGAATATCGGGGTTGCCGGCTTTTCCTATTTTCCAGATTCGGCCATTTTTTAAGCCAACATCAGCTTTTACAATTCCCCACCAATCTACAATTAAAGCATTGGTAATGACCGTGTCAGCAACTTCATCGGCTAAAAGTTGAGATTGCCCCATCCCGTCACGAATAACTTTTCCACCACCAAATTTAACTTCTTCACCATAGGTCGTTAAATCTTGTTCAACCTCAATAAAAAGCTCTGTATCAGCTAGGCGAATACGATCTCCAACCGTTGGACCAAACATTTCAGCATATGCACGACGTGACATTTTCATAATTTTTTACTCATATCTTTCATTATGGTTGTTATGTTTAATCCAGCTTACCCATGACTCGGCCTGCAAAACCATATACTTCTCGCTTACCAGCTAAAGCAACAAGTTCCACTTCTCGGCTTTGCCCAGGTTCAAAACGTATTGCAGTACCCGCTGCAATATTTAAGCGAAAACCTTTTGCTGCTTCACGGTCGAACTGAAGTGCATCATTGGCTTCATAAAAATGAAAATGAGAACCGACTTGAATAGGCCTGTCGCCAAGATTAGCCACTACAACTTTTAAAGTTTCTCGTCCAACATTTAGTTCAATGTCAATCTCTGGAGTAATGATTTCGCCGGGGATCATAAGCGTTCCTTTTATACGATTGGCTGATGAACAGTGACTAATTTCGAACCATCAGGAAAAGTTGCTTCAACCTGAACCTCAGCAATCATTTCCGCTACACCATCCATGACATCTTCACGCTTTAATAAGGTGGTACCGTAATGCATCAAATCACTGACCGTCATTCCATCTCGTGCACCTTCAAGTAAGGCTGCAGATATAAATGCAACTGCTTCTGGATAATTCAGCTTTAAACCTCGCGCTTTACGACGCTCAGCCACCAAGCCTGCGGTAAAAATGAGTAACTTGTCTTTTTCTGTTGGATTGAGTTCCATATCTCTTTCCTAATAGCATCTAGTTTTCTTTAAGCAAAATGCATGCTCAAAAGCAGCATACTTGTTTTAATCGTTTTTTAAATACGCAATTTAACGTAAATTAGGTTTTCCAAATTCTTGGAAATTCTTCATCTAAATCAAACCAATAACGTCTTAATCTTGCTCTTATAGCCGCAAAAGCATCATGGCAATGTCGCACATCATTTCCTAAAAAACGTGCACACAGTACATCTTCTAGTAACGTCAAAGTCACAGGCACATCCATACGCATAATGAGTTCACGGATGAGTTCAACATGTTGCTCTAAATAAAATGAAGAACGGAATTTCTCAGGAGGTACAGCCCAAAAACTTGCCATCACGGCTTGATTATTCATACCTAAACATGAGCTTAACCAGCGATCTCCACCTTCAAAATACAAAGTATCGGCAACTAATAATTTATTTTCACGCCATAATTTAAACTGGTTGTGATAACTTCCCTGAACGAAATTTTCAGCCCGAGCCTGTCGGCCCAACACCAGCATATCCCATCCAATAAAACTTGCTGTTTGTTCAAGGTAAATATGTGTTTCCGAGTATGCTACAGCACCGTCAAACAACATAGTTTCCTGTGGCATCCACTCTAAAATAGAGTCATTTTTTACAGTCAAATAAATATGCTGAAAAGCTTGTTTGCCGTTGGTTCTATACCATTTCCCAGCTCCAGGCGTGGTAATCACCGCATGTGCCTGCTCTGCTGTTTCAATTTGGAAAGTAAGATGATCACCTCCTGCAATACCTGCTGGTGGATGAACAATAATAGCGTGGCAAACTCCTGTCTTTTCTGGCCAAAGCATTTTTTGCACCCGAACAGGGCCATAATGTTTTCGATGACTCATTATGGTGCGAGAATTTTTAAAACAGAAACCGAGATCTAATTGGGCATACCAAAATGGTGCTGAAGAACTCTGAGAAAATTGTTGAATCCGATTCATTTTGGCTCATTTTTAATCATGGCTTTCTTAATAAGCAAAATATGCACCAAATACAAAAAGAGGTCATTACAAACTTAGAAACAATTTTTTTTATTTTAATGAGTTAAAAAACAAGCAATGTCTAACATAAAACCACAGTAAAGCATGGAATTATTTATACAATAGCGCCCATCCTCGCTCTTATAAATTTTTTCCATGAAAATCTTTTTCGTGTTAGTACCTTTTGTATTTTTAACTGGGTGTATTTTTGGCCAATCTAGTGAGGTCAAACGCGCAGAAAAACTATTAAATAATTTTCAATGTAAAAATGTTGAAACAAGTGAAATGCCTACAAGCTCTATCAACTCTTATTACCAACAGACTTTAGCGGTGAGTAAAGATAAAGCGACCTCTTATGTAGAAAGCTATAAAGAAGGTGAAGAATTATTCGCTATGCCTTTAGATGAAGTGGTAAAGAAGCAGTATGAACTTTATAAAGCAGCATGTGACTCTCTAGGTGGCGTTTCTGCACAGCCATAATTTAAAAAAGGTATCCATTAAATGACTTAAATGGATACCTCTACCCCACCAAGTTAATTTAAAAATTACTATTTCAAAGCGTCCAACAAGTATTCACTTTACCTTTTGATAAAATTAAGCAACATAGTAACGCTTTTATTTTCTTTTATTTTTTCCTAGGCTTTAACTACTTTTTATTTTTATTTTGAGGTTTTGGTCATTATGAAAAAATCATTATTAGCAATTGCACTTATGAGTACTCTTCTTGTCGCATGTAATAAACACGAAAATAAAACAGAGACAACTTCTGATGCATCTACCCCTGTGCAAACTACTGAAGCAAGTAATGCTGTTGCCGTAGATACTGAACATACAGCAGAGAACTCACTAGATTGGAACGGCAAATATAAAGGAACACTTCCATGTGCAGACTGTGAAGGCATTAAAACCGAATTAAAATTAAAAGATGATAAAACTTATGAGTTGACTGAAACTTATTTAGGTAAAGGCGATACAAACCCATTTGAAACACATGGTAAGTTTGCTTTCGATAAAGACAATACCTCTGTTATTACCTTAGATGATAAAGCTCAAAACCGTAAATTCTTTATTGGTGAAAATACAGCGACTGCTTTAGATATGGAAGGTAAAAAAGTTGAAGGTTCTTTGGCTGAACATTATGTGTTGAAAAAAGAAGATTAATGAATTTTTCAATATAAACAAAAAAAACCGCTCATTTGAGCGGTTTTTTTATGAAGTCAATTCTTAGTGAGCTGAGAATTGGTTCATTGTGTTTTTAGAATCGTCACCAGCTTTAAGTGCGTTCTCACCAGCAAAGATTTCTTTGTGGTCATCACCGATGTCTGAACCAGCCATTGCTTGGTGTTTCACACATGCGATACCGCCACGGATTTCTTTACGTTGTACGCCAGCAACATAAGCTAACATACCTTGGTCACCGAAATAACCTTGTGCTAATTCGTGAGTAGAAAGAGCAGCAGTGTGGTATGTAGGAAGTGTGATCAAGTGATGGAACACACCAGCTTCACGCGCAGCGTCTGCTTGGAAAGTACGGATTTTTTCATCAGCATCAGCAGCTAATTCAGTGTTGTCGTACTCAGCGCTCATTAATTTAGCACGGTCGTAAGCAGACACATCTTTACCTTCGGTAACCCAACGGTCATACGCTTGTTGACGGAAGTTTAAAGTCCAGTTGAATGATGGGCTGTTGTTGTAAACAAGCTTCGCATTTGGAACTACTTCTTTAACACGGTTAACCATGTGTGCAATTTCTTTTACGTTTGGAGTCGGAGTTTCGATCCAAAGTAAGTCAGCACCGTTTTGAAGGCTAGTGATACAGTCAAGTACAACACGGTCAATCTGAGTGCCTTCACGGAATTGATATAAACCAGAAGCTAAACGAGTTGGGCGGTGTAACTTGCCATCACGTTTAATTAAGATTTCATCATCAGTTGCTTCAGAGATATCAATTTCTTGAGTGTCTAAGTAGCTAATATATTTAGATGCGATGTCGCCTGGCTCTTTAACTACTGGAATGCTTTGAGTAAGGTCAGCACCTTCAGAGTCAGTACGAGCAACGATAACACCTTCTTCTACACCTAATTCTAAGAATGCATAACGAAGAGCATGGATCTTAGCGATGAAGTCAGCATGTGGAACAGTTACTTTACCAGCTTGGTGACCACATTGTTTTGCATCAGATACTTGGTTTTCGATTTGAAGCGCACAAGCACCAGCTTCAATCATTTTCTTAGCAAGTAAGTAAGTTGCTTCTTCGTTACCGAAACCAGCATCGATGTCCGCAATAATTGGCACAACGTGAGTTTCGAAGTTGTCGATTTGAGCTGTGATTTCAGCTACTTTCGCAGAGTCACCCGCTTCTTTTGCTTTGTTTAAAGCACGGAATAAGTCATTTAATTCTTTTGCATCAGCTTGACGTAAGAAAGTGTAGATTTCTTCGATCAAAGCAGGTACTGAAGTTTTTTCGTGCATAGATTGGTCAGGAAGTGGACCGAATTCTGAACGAAGTGCAGCAACCATCCAACCAGAAAGGTAGATATAACGTTTGCTAGTAGTACCGAAGTATTTTTTGTTAGCAATCATTTTTTGTTGAGCGATGAAACCATGCCAGCAACCTAATGATTGAGTATATTTGCTTGAATCAGCATCGTATTCAGCCATATCACGACGCATAATCGCAGCTGTATACTTAGCAATATCTAAACCTGTTTTGAAACGGTTTTGAAGTTGCATACGAGCAGCATCTTCTGGGCTAATGTCTGCCCAAGTGTTGCCGAATTTTGATTTTAATTCACGTACTGCATCAATCGCTGTTTGATATGTAGTCATGATATTGTCCTGTATTCATTTTAGGATTTCATCGATCGAAGCCTAGAGTCATGTTACTTAAATTTCTTATGACACCAGCTGCTTCTTCATGTACACAGCTTAGACTTAGCCAATCAATTAATCCAATATCCTTGGTTAATCTTCAGTATTTATTTAAAAAATATACCAATAAATCGATATTATAAGTAAAACTAAAAAACATAACACTTTGTTTATAAAAACAAAATAATCCTAAAGGAGTATAGTATTTTGATCAAAAAACTATCCAAGTTTTATTTTTATACAATTTTTGAGATTTTTCCATTCATTTTTAGTGTTAAAAGTCAATTGTAAATTAGGCGACTTTTGCCAATGAAAAAAGTCAATCAACATGCTAGAACAATACTAAATATTAATTAAAAATATTCCATCCCCAATTACAAATATAAAAACAGATCAAAGATAACAAAATAGAGCATTTGAGGTGTTTTTCAGGCATACTTAATTTCAACAAAAAATGTCGTTTTTCTCATCATTTTTTCACACAATGTTCTTTAAATATGGCATAATTTGAAACAATTTTAGGGTTTTATTTTCGGTATTTTTTTTATGAATCTGGAGCGGGTAGATCTTAATCTATTAATATATCTTGATGTTCTTCTTCGTGAAAAAAACGTTACGCGCGCAGCCGAACAGCTTGGTGTTACTCAGCCTGCCATGAGTAATATTTTACGCCGTTTGCGTAATTTATTTAATGACCCTCTCCTGATCCGTTCATCTGAAGGGATGACACCGACAGAACGTGCACTTGAATTACAACCACGTATTCGTGATGCCCTTTCTGATCTTTCCATGATTTTGGAACCGCGTACCGAATTCCGCCCTTATACCAGTAATCGCGTTTTCCGTATTATGACTTCTGACTATGCAGAAGCAACCCTAGTCCCACGTCTTGTTAAAGCCCTACGCTCTGAAGCACCAAACGTTGTACTCGATTTTCTTACACCAAGTGATGTGTCATATAGAGACATGGAACAAGGTAAAGTTGATTTAGCTATTAACCGCTTCAATGAAATACCACAAAGTTTCCACCAAGTTTTAGTTTGGCGTGATAGCTTTAGCTGTATTTTAAATGACAAACACCCTGCTGTTACTCATTTAAATTTAAAAAGCTATTTAGATGCTCAACATATTTGGGTATCTAAAACTGGTATGGGTGTTGGTTTTGGGGTAAACCCAGACAAACAAGGTGGCCTAGGCTGGATTGATCAAGCATTAGAACGTATTGGTCAACGTCGTAAAATTTCTGTATTTACGCGTCACTATCAAATGCCAGCATTGCTTGCTCAAAACGTTGACTTGATTGCAACACTTCCAACTCGAATGGCACGCTTACAAGCACAAAATCCAAAATTAGTCATTAAAGATCCACCGTTTTATATTCCTGAGTTCGAACTTAAAATGGCATGGTGTCCTCTATTACACCATCACCCAGCTCATCGCTGGTTACGCCAACTTATCCTATTCGTTGCTCGCCAAATGATCGAAGAGGAAAATCGTGAGTTTCTAACCAATAATTCACAATTTTCCCACTATTAAATAAATTTTAATTTAATTGTCTCTTTCCAACATTATCTTAAGCGCTGAGTAATCAATCTGATTACCTCAGCGCTTTTTTGTGTTAAAACATAGTCATAATAATGATGATCCTCGGGTGATTTGTGAGTCTCTTTCAAAATATCATTATCATCGTACTGCTCATCATCGCAGCAGGCTTTTTATCTTTAACTGAAATCGCTCTAGCTGGTGCCAGAAAAGTAAAGTTAAAAATTTTGGCCGAAGCTGGCGAAGAACGTGCTCAACAGGTACTTGATTTACAAGAACAATCTGCAGACTTTTTTGCAGCATCCCAAATTGGCCTAAATGCTGTCGCAATCTTAGGCGGTATCTTGGGTGAAGCTGCATTTCGTCCTTTCTTTGTCAACTTAGTTGACCGCTTTTACCAAGGTCCTTGGACACAAACGATTGGTTTTGCCCTATCTTTCACTTTGGTAACTTCTTTATTTATTTTATTTGCCGATCTCATGCCAAAACGCTTGGCTATGATTGCACCTGAAAAAATCGCAATTAGTGTCATTAACCCTATTCAGATTTTTATTAAAATCTGTAAGCCTTTAGCTTGGGGAATCAACGCAATTGCAAACTTGTTATTCCGCTTATTTAAAGTAAATACAACACGTGAAGACAATATAACTTTTGATGATATTTCAGCAGTTATGGATGCTGGTGCCCAAGCAGGCGTACTTCAGAAACAAGAACATCACTTTATTGAAAATGTATTTGAACTTGAAGAACGCACAGTGCCATCAAGTATGACCACGCGTGAAAATGTTGTTTACTTTACTTTAAATGAACACGAAGACAGCATTCGACAAAAACTGGCAGAATATCCTTATTCTAAATTTTTGGTGTGTAATGAAAATATTGATCAGGTCATTGGTTATGTAGATGCAAAAGACTTTCTGGTTCGTATTTTAAATAATCAATCACCTACACAGTTAAATGAATCTACTATTCGTAATGTTCTGATGATACCAGATACATTAACACTATCAGAATTGCTGGATCGCTTCCGATCAACAAAAGAAAAGTTTGCCGTTGTAATTAATGAATATGCGCTTGTGGTTGGTGTAATTACACTAAGTGATATCATGATTACCGTTATGGGTGACTGGGTTACCCCTATTGAAGAAGAACAGCAAATTATTAAACGCGATAATAACTCTTGGTTGATCGATGGTAGTACACCTATTGAAGATCTTAAGCATGCGCTTGAAATTGATGAAATGCCTGATGAAGAAAATTATGAGACGCTCGCAGGTTTTATGATGTACCGTTTACGCAAAATTCCTCGTCCAGCAGATTTTGTGGAATTCGGTGGTTATAAATTTGAAGTTGTCGATGTAGACCATTTTAAAATTGATCAGTTATTAGTAACCCGCGTATTAGAAAAATCTGATTTACAACCTCCATCAGATGAAAATTGATTTATTTTGGTGCAAAATATCCTGCTAATTAAAGCAGGATATTTTTTAATACAATACATCTCTTTTAAATTAGCAATTAATTTAAATATACTCATATTAAAAGTTTAATTTATAATCTTAATCACATTTTCAAATATATAAATTAACCCTTTAATTAAAATAAAATTTTTTAATTAAATTGAAATAAAAAATTGCATATAAAAGATTTACAGCTTCCTCTTTCTTGTGTAACGTAAGCATTACAAGCATTGTAAATGGGTATACTTCTCATTTCAGCATTCAAACTAAATATAAATTCTAAAAATACATGATAATTTTAAATATGATAAAGGCTTTATAAGTTCTTATAATAAGTGCTATATATTATAAATAGACTATACCATTAATATATATGTTCAGTATTTCCACAGAATATACCTTGCCAAGTGAATATATATTAACCAAATAAACTAAATATATTATTTGTCTTTTTAATAAAAATTCATAAGAATAATCAAAGTCAGAGTTTTGAATAAACTTGTTCAGTAAAACTAAAGGCAAAGGATTGATTGTATGCTGACATTACTTGGTGTTGGCATGATTTTATGCTTCATGTATTTAATCATGTCCAAACGTTTAAGCCCTATTATTGCTTTAATTCTTATCCCATTTATTTTTTCTCTTATCGCCTGGGGCCTTGGTCACTACTTTGAAAGCTTAAGTCATATTGAGCTTAAGGGTCTCAGCGAAATGATGCTAGAAGGCATCAAAAAACTTGCGCCTACTGGCGTAATGTTATTATTCGCGATTTTATATTTTGCCTTAATGATCGATGCAGGTCTTTTCGATCCTCCAGTTAAATGGATTTTGAAAAAAGTTAAAGGTGATCCTTTAAAAATTACATTAGGCACTGTTTTCTTAACTACATTAGTTTCTCTTGATGGTGATGGCTCAACGACATACATGATTTGTGTAGCAGCGATGCTCCCTCTCTATCAACGCCTAGGTATGAATACACTCATCATGACAGCACTTATGTTGTTATGTAGTGGTGTAATGAACCTTACACCATGGGGTGGCCCTACTGCCCGTGCAGCGAGTGCGCTTCAAGTTGATCCAAGCCATATTTTTGTACCAATGATCCTTCCAATGGTGATTAGCATTGGTTGGTTATTCTTCTTGGCATATTTATATGGTCGTTATGAGCAAAAGCGTTTAGGCGTGATTGAGCTTGAAAGTCACCACGGCGACAACATTACTGTTTCAAAAGATCCAGAAGCGACTCGTCCACATTTACGTAAAGTAAATATGGTGCTCACCATTCTTCTTATGATTGCATTGATCAAAGGTATTTTACCTATGTCAGTGTTATTCATGCTGGCGTTCTGTATTGCAATGCTCATCAACTACCCTGATGTTGATATGCAGAAAAAGCGTATCGCTATGCATGCAGATAGCATCTTGGCTGTTGTAGGTTTAATTTTTGCGGCAGGTATTTTTACAGGTATCTTATCTGGCACAGGCATGGTTGAAGCAATGTCTAAAGAATTTGTCGCAATGATTCCTGCAAGTATGGGTCCATATCTCGCACCAATTACAGCTTTCGTAAGCATGCCATTGACCTTCTTTATGTCAAATGATGCATTCTTCTATGGTGTATTACCTATTCTTGCTGAAGCTGCTTCACATTATGGTATTAGCCCAGAAGCGATTGCACGTGCTTCTATTGTAGGCCAACCTGTACACTTATTATCACCACTTGTTCCATCAACTTACTTGTTATGCGGTCTTGCTAAAGTCGATTTTGCAGACCATCAAAAGTTCACTTTTAAGTGGGCATTTATTACTTGTATGGTGTTAATGGGTACAGCATTAGTGATTGGTGTTTTCCCACTTTTTAGTGCGGTCTAACTACATTCTGCTATAAAAAATAAAAGCCCCAATTGGGGCTTTTATTTTTATTTATTCACATACTCAATCATGGCATCTAAGAACGCATGAAAGTGCAAGCCAATATCTTCTTCTAAAATTTTATAGGCATTATCAAATTGCACCATTGGCCAACCTTCTTTCCAAAATGGGAAGATGTCATGCAAGTCATGAGTAACAATTGCATCTTCTCGCACAATTGCTTGTGAAATTTGTGCCAAAACTTGCGCTGTTTCTGCACCATCAATAGCTAAATAATCAATACCACGTGCTTTTAAAATACGAATTCGATCTTTTTTATAGCGAATTTTTTTAGCTTGAGCTGCATTTAAACCTAATGCAAGAGTAACTGCCTCTACAAATTTCTCTTCAAAATTTGTATTTAGTGCCACCAAAGCTTGTTTATGCGCTTCCTGACGTCCTGCTTTCCCCCCGCTACGGATGATTTCATTTGCTTCCGTATCAAGCTTATCTTTTTTCATCGACTGTAAAATGTCTAAAATTTCGATATCGCTTAAAGATTCAGGAGATTGCTCAAACATAGGAGTCCTTATACATACAACTAAAGGCACATTCTCTCATAAAAGCGATATTAAAGCAGAACAAAATTTTAAACAGCCTATCACCGTGACTATTTTTATAGTCCTAACTTCACAGATTACACTCATAAAATCAAATAATTCTTTGGTTATAAATTTTAATGTTTGCCAAATTAATTTTACCCTGATAATATTATTTTACCCTGATAAAAAATATGTGGCAAAAATGAATACTACAATCACCTATACTGCTTTTACTGGAAGTACACTTATTGCAAGCGACTCTCTTGTTGAACTTGCAAAAAAACTCAAAGATCTTCCTCAAACAACGGAAAATATTCTGATTTTTAATGATCAAACAGGTCAACAAATTGATCTTGATCTTTCTGGTTCGGAACAAGAATTTCAACAACGTTATGCTGAGCCGGAAGAAATTAAAAAAGTTGGACGACCTAAACTTGGTGTAATTTCTCGTGAAATCACTTTACAGAAAAAACATTGGGATTGGTTAGATCAACAAAGTGCAAGTGCATCAGCAGTGATTCGCAAGTTAATTGATAAAGAGTTAAATAACCCAAATTCTGAAGGCAATATTATGCTCGCCAAACAAGCCATCGACCGTTTTATGTCTGCCATGTTAGGTAATATGCCAAATTATGAGGAAGCAACACGTGCCCTATATCAAGGCGATCGGGATACATTTTTAAAGATGATCCAGAGCTACCCTAAAGATTTAAGAGAATATTTAACTTTAAAAGCTCAAAATATTTTCTAAACTCAATAAAAAACCCGCTTACGCGGGTTTTTTAGAACTCATTTTCAATCTATTAAAGACGAACCAATTCCACGATTTTTTCTACTGCTTCTTCTACAGTTTCAGCAGCTATCTCTGTATCTATACCTTCCACAGAAGTTGTGATAATTACAACACCCGTCTCACGTAATAGAATCAATTGCTCAGCTGTTAAGTTTGCTTTCGCGATCGCAACTACACCTTGCTGAATCAGCAAACTTTCTAAGACTTGAGCTTTTTCAATTAATTGGGCAGAAACACCAATCACCGCAGGTTTTTGACCTAAACGAGCAGCACGGTCTTCGGCAGTAACAGCATTGCTATGAGCAGTCCATTCTACTGCCGCCTCTACCATGCCCGCGCCAACAGTCACATTACTTAAACGGTCAATAAAAATAAATGAACCTGTGTAACGCGAATCTTGATAACGGTCAAACACGACTGGAGCATCGAACTCAACCACAACATCCGCAATTGCATTTAACTCAAGCTCTTCGACCTGAGTATGCTCAAGTGTATTTACGTTCACACGATAGTGAATATTAGTCACTTTTGCTGGAACAGTTTGTGTACCAATCTTAATGTTGTACAACTTACCTTTTACAAGCGGGTGCTCATTCATCCATACCACAGAAGCACGAACGCTACGTGAAATTAATGGTTGCTCGCCAGCACGCACCAAAACGTTACCACGGCTAATATCAATTTCGTCATTTAACGTTAATGTAACTGCTTGACCAGCCACTGCTTGCTCAAGGTTACCGTCAAAAGTAACGATTTCTTTAACCGTAGAACGCTTACCAGAAGGTAACGCTACAATTTCATCACCAACATTGATTTCACCTAAAGCAACAGTACCCGCAAAACCACGGAAGTCGAGGTTTGGACGGTTCACATATTGAACAGGGAAACGGAATTCATGTTTGTTAGATTCGCGGCTAATTTCCACAGACTCAAGAATACTCATTAAGGTCTGACCTTTGTACCAAGGAGTATGAGCAGATGGATTTACAACGTTATCGCCATTTAAAGCAGAAATTGGAACAAATAAGATATTGGCTGGGCGACGATCACCTAACTGGCTCACGAATGCATCATATTCAATCTGAATTTCAGTAAAACGCTCAGGTGAATATTCAACCAAGTCCATTTTATTAATGGCAACAACAATATTCTTAATACCAAGCAAACTTGCAATAAATGTATGACGACGAGTTTGAGTTTGTACACCATAGCGCGCATCAATCAAAATGATTGCAAGATCTGCAGTCGATGCACCAGTTGCCATGTTACGGGTATATTGTTCATGCCCTGGGGTATCCGCAATAATAAACTTACGCTTTTCTGTTGAGAAATAACGGTAAGCTACATCAATGGTAATGCCTTGTTCACGTTCTGCTTGCAGACCATCTACCAGTAATGCCAAGTCTGGTGCATCACCCGTAGTTCCTACTTTTTTACTGTCACGCGTTACTGCTTGTAATTGATCTTCATAAATCAATTTTGAATCGTAAAGTAAACGGCCAATTAAGGTACTTTTACCGTCATCTACGTTACCGCAAGTCAAAAAGCGTAAAAGATCTTTTTGTTCATGCTGTTTTAAATAAGCCAGAATATCTTGGCTGATTAAGTCTGATTGATGAGACATTGCTCAAACTCCACAAATTTAGAAACTGTCTTAGAAATAGCCTTCTTGCTTTTTCTTTTCCATTGAGCCTGCTTCATCATGGTCAATCATACGACCTTGACGCTCAGAACTTGTTGCCAATAACATTTCCTGAATAATTTCTGGCAATGTATCAGCTTCAGACTCAACTGCACCTGTTAATGGGTAACAGCCAAGCGTACGGAAACGTACAGACTTCATTTGCGGAACTTCACCCTCTTTTAAACGCATGCGTTCATCATCCACCATAATAAGCGTACCACTACGCTCAACCACAGGACGAACAGCAGAGAAATAAAGAGGAACAATTTGAATATTTTCTAAATAGATATATTGCCAAATATCTAACTCTGTCCAGTTTGATAATGGGAATACACGAATACTTTCGCCTTTGTTCACTTTACCATTGTAAAGGTTCCAAAGTTCAGGACGCTGGTTTTTAGGGTCCCAACGGTGCTTACTATCACGGAATGAATACACACGCTCTTTCGCACGTGATTTTTCTTCATCACGGCGCGCACCACCAAAAGCAGCATCAAATTGATATTTATCCAAAGCCTGTTTTAAAGCTTGGGTTTTCATAATATCTGTATATTTTGAGCTACCATGATCAAATGGATTGATCCCTGCTTCACGGCCTTCTTTGTTCTGATGAACAATTAAATCAAAGCCATGGGTTTTTGCCATGTTATCGCGAAACGCAATCATGTCTTTAAACTTCCAACCTGTATCTACGTGTAATAAAGGAAATGGAAGTTTCGCAGGATAAAATGCTTTTAAAGCAAGATGAAGCATTACAGCCGAGTCTTTACCAATTGAGTAAAGCATGACTGGATTTTCAAATTCTGCCGCAACTTCACGAATAATATGAATACTTTCAGCTTCAAGTTGCTTGAGATGTGTAAGTCTTGATTCAGTCATGAACACGTCCTTCTCTATCCATTTTGCCCATAAAATCTAGAAGTGGTATTAAACCACCACTTAGAAGACCATGTGGAGGAACGAGTGCCATAACAACTCCAATTTTTTGTGATAAATAATCCAACTACATGCCTTTATGAGGCTTATAGCATTAGTTATGCATTATAGTGATTTAAAACTGTTTTCTTTTGCTTGTTTTTTCATATTGATATTCAAATTCATCATATAAATGTAAAATACTGATTCGCATAGATAACATGTCCATCCTAGCTCGCATCGTTAACCGAAGCAAATCACGATCTCATCTTTAGATTTCTTTAAATACCATAAAAAAAGAGAAGCCATTTTAGCTTCTCCTTTTCATCAGCAATATTTAAGTCTTAAAAACCAAACATTTTACGTTCTAACGGAATTTCAATACCAATAGATGCACCTGAATCATTACCCTCTAAATCAGAGTCACTAATCCAACCATTAATTTTTAATGGAAGATCAGGTTTGATGTAATGCGTCCAAGTTAAATCAAGCGCTTTAATTTTATCTTCTTTAGGGAACGCTTTATTAATTGCAAGATTAGACTCATTCACCTTAACAACCATTGCACGGCCACTTAAGCGATTCATCGTGTCAAAGCGAATATCACCACCGACAGAGTACATTTGACCATCACCACCCATTGCATGTCCTAAAGGGAAACCATGCTGATAATAACCATCAGTATATTGATGGTGACTATATGAAATGCCTTTTACATCGCCATTAGTACGCGTATCTGCCCATTCAGCATAAAGTTGGTAAGGCATATTTTTAACGATAGAAGAATAATCAGCACCAGCTAAATACATCTTCTTCGATGGCAAACCACCTGCTTCATCTTCACCTATATATTGTCCATACACGCTAACTGGAATATTAAACAAAGGTTGTAATTGTAAACGAGCATCAAAACCTGCTAGCTGATTAGATGCATTGTCTTCACCCACACAACTATTTTCAGTACAACCATTATCTTTACCAATAACGGCATTCCAATACGCCTTAAAACTATCTGGTTGCCCATCACCACCAATCTGAATTGCTCTTGAAGCACCAATTTCTAAAGCAGGAACTGGACGCGCAGTTACACGCATACCTAATAATTTAGCATGAGGAACAGCTTTATAATCATCTAACTGACCTGCAAATAATTGGTATTGCCAAGGCCCAATCCAAGATAACCATTTATTTTCAAAAGCGTCTTGTACAGCACGCTGCATGGTTACCCCATAAACGGGACGACTTGCATCACCACGGATTAAACTACCATCATGCCCAGGTCCCCACCACGTTGGAATTTGACCTGCAACAACCCATTGATTCCAGAGTTTCCCAGCGACATACGAACCTTCCACATTAACATCACGTCCACTATCAATTTGTGGATCTTTTTCTGCGTTTACACGGATTTTTGCATCCCAGTTTTCACCGCCCGCATTAAACTCTACAGAACCTTCATACTGTGATTTATGATTATTCCCAAATGCTTGAGGAATATCTTTGATATCTGTTCCAGCAAAAGCACCTACTTTAACTGTATCATTATCTGCTTTTAATGCATTGAGAACTGAGTTAATAACTTTTTGTTGAGCTGGATGCGTTACTTTAGCCTGAGAGAGTGCACGCTGAATTTCATCACCACTTAAAGGCCAAGTAGAAGTGCTGATGTTAATAACACCTTGTTGATTCAACCAATTTAAATCTGTACGTAAATCATCATTATTAAGCACCAAACCTTGGGCAAAAACAGCCGATGAAGCAGTTGCCAATAATGCAATCGAAAGTGTTTTTCTTAAAAACATGTCAGCACAATTCTCAAAGTTATTTATGAGCAACACATTAATTTTTTTATCGCAAATTTGCAATTGTTAAACTGTGCAATTACATTTTTTAACGTGCTCTTAAGTTTTCTATAATTTAAGTGTTTTTTATATATAAATAGTGAATAAAAAAGGCAGTATAAACTGCCTTTTTCTGTTTTGAAGATTAAATTAACCTTCTTTACGACGCATATGCGGGAATAAAATTACATCACGAATACTTGGTGCGTCTGCAAAAAGCATAACTAAACGGTCAATACCAATACCTTCTCCCGCTGTTGGCGGTAAGCCGTACTCAAGCGCTTCAACAAACTCTGCATCATAATGCATTGCCTCATCATCGCCCGCGTCTTTTTCAGCAACCTGAGCTTGGAAACGTTCAGCCTGATCAATCGGGTCATTTAACTCGCTAAAACCGTTTGCCAATTCACGACCACCAATGAAGAATTCAAAACGATCGGTAATGTGCGGATTGTCATCATTACGGCGAGCAAGTGGAGAAGTTTCCGCTGGATATTCAGTAATAAAGGTAGGTTGACGAAGTTTAGTCTCAACTGTTTCTTCAAAGACAATCGTTTGAAGCTTACCTAAACCAAAACCAGGCTTAACTTCTTCTTTCAGCTCTTCACGCACAAATTTTGCAAGGAATTCACGATCACCGACATTTTCTGGTGTGAACTGAGGGTTATTCTCTAAGATCGCATCAAACATAGAGATTTTCTTGAATGGCCCTTTAAAGCTGAACACTTCGCCTTGGTAAGGCACATCAGTTGTACCTAAAATATCAAGAGCTAACTTTTCAAGCATGTTTTCAGTTAAAGCCATCAAGTCTTTATAATCAGCATATGCTTGATAAAACTCGATCATTGTAAATTCAGGGTTGTGACGTGTTGACACCCCTTCATTACGGAAGTTACGGTTAATTTCGAACACACGTTCAAAACCACCAACAACCAAACGCTTTAAGTAAAGCTCAGGTGCGATACGCAAGAATAACGGCATATCTAGAGCATTGTGATGCGTTTCAAACGGACGTGCAGACGCACCACCCGGAATTACATGCATCATTGGCGTTTCAACTTCCATGAAACGTTCATTTGTTAAAAATGCGCGAATACCTGCAACAACTTTTGCACGAATTTCAAAAGTCTTACGCGTTTCTTCATTCACGATTAAGTCAAGGTAACGTTTACGGTACTTAACTTCTGTATCGTTCAAACCATGAAATTTATCTGGTAATGGACGAAGTGATTTTGTAAGAAGTTCAAAACCTTCAAGGTGTACATACAAATCACCTTTACCAGAGCGACCGATATAACCTTCAGCAGCAATAATGTCGCCTAGGTCTAAACCTTTAATGGTTTCAAGAATATCTTTTGGTAAACCTTTGCGGTCAACATATAACTGGATACGACCAGTCATGTCTTGGATTACCATGAAAGAACCGCGGTTCAACATGACACGACCAGCAACTTTTACATAGACATGTTCAGCGCTTTCAATCTGTTCTTTCGACTGATCTTTAAATTGTTCTTGTAGATCAGCAGCGTAGTGTTCACGTTTGAATGTATTTGGCCAAGGACTTTTTCCAGTATCCTTTGCAACATCTTGGATTTGCTTTAATTTGGCATGACGCTGTGCAATTAAATCGTTTTCGGAAATAGTTGGTTCAGAAGTCGATTGAGCGTTTTGTTGCGTCATCTCTGCCTCGATTTAAGTAAAAATGAAGTGGCATAGCTTAACAGATTGCTGAGGTTTTTCGAATGATTTCAATCAAACAAAAATGAAAAAAGTCAAAGCAGTCAAACTAAAGGCGTTTTGAATGAAGAAAATTACTTAGACCAATCGCTAAGATCATTTTTTTTAGCTTTAAGTAAAATATAAAAAAATCCAAATAACCTCGATTTTTAAAAGGCCTATTTTGCCTTTTATTTTATCTATGAGATTGTGTAGCAAATAATGAAAATTCTATTTTTACATGGCTTGGATTCTTCTCGTGAATCAACAAAATTCCATGCCATTTTACATCCTGAAAAATTTTGTATTGATGTGGATTATCGTAACTTAAGTTATGCCTCAGTGAAGGACTTTTATCATCAAGCAATTGAAACGATTAAACCAGATTTATTAGTCGGCCATAGCCTTGGTGGCTACTGGGCTTTAAAAACAGCTGCTCAACATAAATTAGCTGTTGTTGTTGCCAATCCAAGCCTTAATCCTAGTTTTCGTAATGATTATCCCGACCTTTGTGATGAAGATCTTGATCACTCTAATCCTAAAATGGCTTATTTAGAATTAGGAGACGAGCAACTTGATATGTATCAAGTACAGGAAAAGCTTTCACCTTATATGACAGTAGAAACATATGACGGAGGCCATCATCGTCTTGCTTATCCTTCTCGTCTCAATGATCTGATTTCTAAAATTCATAAAAAATACTTTGCCTAAACAACCAACTGAGCAAGATGAACTAGCTCCCTTCTGCAATATGTTTTACAACTTCAAAACCTTGAACAAAGCCACTTTTTAACATGCCGATATATTCAGGTAAGGTGGCCAATTCAACTTTTAAAGTTGTAGTATTCCCATTTTGGCTTAAAAAATATTTTTCTAGGGAACCACTCCAGCCTTTCACCTCTTCACTTTCTAAGTCTTCCTTACCCTCTTTAATCATTCCTAAATGTTTAAAAATTAGCACCTCAGGCTTTTTCAATTCTTCAATGGTCGAAACCATTCCATTTCCTTCTCCGTCTAGAAAATATGTTTTACCACCAATCTTCCAGTCAGTACGCATTGAAGAATCTGGCGCAAAGAATTTCGTCCATGCATTATATGTCTCGCTATTCCAGAGTATATTCCATACTTTTTCTATAGGCGCGTTAATTTCTACTTCATATACTAGAATTTCCATATTCAATTTCCTTATCTCTGTTACTCAAGTGTTCAATAAACTTTCTCGTTTTATATAAACATCAATTTATCTGTCTATTTATTAATCAGCTTATGTTTTTAAGAACTTTATTTATATAAATGCTTTGTTCTTTTTGTAACCCTTCATATCACTTAAAACCTTATTACATTAATAAGTGAATAAAAACATATGATTTATTATGTGCTTATGTTGAAGTTTTGCCTAAATAACCAGTTATTTGTCTCGATATGCCATTCATCTTTGCTTACGAATGATTAAACTCCCTTATGTGCTTTACTTTAAATGTAGAACTGCGTAAAAATTTGATACCCGATCAAAGCTACATTAGTTATTATTGAACGGATCGTAGTTACATTATTAATAGATGGAATAGTTTTACTGAAAGGCAGCTTTGAGCAAACTTATCAGTGCGGAGAGTCTCATGAAAAAATATCAATGTATCGTTTGTGGATGGATTTACGATGAAGCAGAAGGTTGGCCACAAGACGGCATTGCAGCTGGAACAAAATGGGAAGATATCCCTGATGATTGGACTTGCCCTGATTGTGGCGTTTCAAAAGCTGACTTTGAAATGATCGAAATCTAATGTCTTAACCTAAAAGGCCATGATTTACATGGTCTTTTTTATATATCACCAATCACCGTATTAAATGAACAATTCTAATTCTGGAGAAAAAAATGCATCCAATCGTCATTATCGGATCAGGCATGGCGGGTTATACCTTAGCACGTGAGTTCCGTAAGCTTAACCCAGAGCAAGAACTTGTGATGATTTGTGCGGATGATGCGGTGAACTATGCAAAACCAACGTTATCTAACGCTTTTGCAGGTAAAAAGGCTCCGGAACAAATTCCGTTAGGTGATGCTGCAAAAATGAGTGCACAGCTCAATATGCGTATTGAACCTTTTACATGGGTGAAAGAAATTTTAGCTGAGCGTCATGAGCTTGTTCTGGAGAAAGATGGGGTAACTTCAAATCAACCCTATTCAAAACTGATTTTAGCCGTTGGTGCTAACCCGATTCGTCTTGCAATTGCAGGTGATGGTAGTGATGACATTCATGTGGTGAACTCACTGATTGATTATCGTACCTTCCGCGAAAACCTGGCTCAGCGCAAAGATAAACGTGTTGTGATTTTGGGTGCTGGTTTAATTGGTTGTGAATTTGCTAATGACTTACTTCATAGTGAATATGATGTAACGGTAATTGATTTAGCACCTCAACCATTAGGCCGTTTGTTACCGTCACACATTGCTTCAGCTTTCCAAGAAAATCTTGAAGAAGCTGGAGTTAAATTTGCATTAGGCACTACCGTTGAAAAAGTAAGTAAAATCAATAACGGTGAAGATTACGCCGTTACATTAGCAAATGGTCAAACTTTAGTTGCTGATATCGTGCTTTCAGCAATTGGCCTACAACCAAATATTTCTCTTGCTCAAAGCGCAAATATTCAAACCAGCCGTGGTGTAATTACTAATAGCTTGCTTGAAACGAATCAAGCAGATATTTATGCGATTGGTGACTGTGCGGAAGTGAACGGTACCCTGCTTCCATATGTAATGCCAATTATGCAACAAGCGCGTGCTCTAGCAAAAACATTAAGCGGCCAACAAACAAATGTACATTACCCTGCAATGCCAGTTGCGGTAAAAACCCCGGCTGCACCACTTACAGTTTTACCGGCACCGGTTGATGTCGATGTAAATTGGGAAACTGAAGAATTCGACGATGGTATGCTTGCTAAAGCAATTGACAATGAAGGAACATTGCGTGGTTTCGTATTGTTAGGTGCAACAGCAGGCAAGCAACGTTTAACGTTAACTAAGCTTGTTCCAGATCTTATTCCTGCCCAAGCATAAGGTTTAAACTGGGAATACTCGCTCAAGAGTATTCCTTCAAGGAATGCATAACATGAATAGCGCCTTACAATTTAGTATTTCACCCTACACTCCTTTTATGCAAGAAACCAAAGTCAACTTAGGCAATGGTATTGAATTGCATGTAGAAGTAGGTGGAAAAGCAGAGCATCCGACCATTTTGCTAATTATGGGCTTAGGTGCCCAAATGCTATTTTGGCCGGACTTTTTCTGTAAATCGCTCATTGATCAAGGTTTTCGTGTTATTCGTTTTGATAACCGTGATATTGGCCTTTCTTCAAAAGTTCGTCATCAGGGTAAACGTTTAAATACCATGAAGTTGATGGGACGCTTTGCATTAGGGCTAAAAAATCAGGGCGCACCTTATACATTGTATGATATGGCAGACGACGTATCGATGCTTCTCGACCGTTTAGGTGTAAGTAAAGCACATGTGGTCGGTGCATCAATGGGTGGTATGATTGCCCAGATTCTTGCTGCAAAATATCCGGAAAAAGTAGAAAAATTAGGTTTGATGTTTACCAGTAACAACCAACCTTTTTTACCACCACCGTTTCCTAAACAACTTTTAAGCTTGATTGGCAAGCCTGAATCACGTGATGAAGAAGGGATTGTTAACCACAGCTTAAAATTATTCCAATTGATTGGTTCTCCTGGTTATATTAATCATATTGAAGCCGTTCAAACTGCACGAAAACTTTATCAACGTAGCTATTATCCTGCTGGTGTACTTCAACAGTTTTTAGCAATATTATGTACAGGTTCCTTACTGCAACTGGACCGTGAAATTAAGCAACCCACCATAGTCTTACATGGCTCTCGTGACCGCTTACTTCCACCAAGCCACGGTAAGGCTGTAGCAAAAGCAATTTCCGGTGCTAAGTTTGAATTAATTGATGGAATGGGGCATGATATCCCTGCCCATTTTATTCCACAGCTTAGCGGTTTATTTGCGCATCATTTTAAATCATCATACTAGGACACTATGGCTGCATTACCCTCACTAAGACAGCTATCATATTTAGTTACGTTGTCGGAAACTTTGCATTTTACTGAAGCAGCACGCCGCTCTTTTGTTACCCAATCGACTTTATCGGGCGGTATTATGGAGCTGGAAAGGCTATTAGGTGGCGTTCTGGTTGAGCGTGACCGTCAGAATGTGCGCTTAACACCATTAGGTGAACAAGTCGTTGCTAGAGCCCGTGTATTGCTAGCAGATGCTCAGGATTTAATGCGTTTAAGCCGTGAAATGAGTGAACCATTAACTGGTGATCTTCATTTGGGTGTTATTCCAACCATTGCACCTTTTATCCTGACACGGTTACTTGATGAAGTGCATCAACAATTACCAAAGATTCAGTTGCATTTACATGAAGCTCAAAGTGAGAAAATTGTAGAGCGCTTAGAACACGGTAATTTGGACATGATCGTCCTTGCCCTACCTTTTGACACAAGAAGTCTAAAAGTAGCTGAAATTTCAAAAGAAAATTTATATCTTGTTTGTAGTAAGCAAGATACAAATGCACTTCAAGCAAACTCTCTCGATGACCTTGATTTGTCACGTCTTATTTTGCTTGAAGAAGGCCACTGTTTACGTGACCATGTATTAAGTGCTTGTCCAATTGGTGAACGTAAAAACGATAACCGCTTAAAAGCAAGTTCATTACCAACATTAGTCGAAATGGTTTCTTCTAATTTAGGTTTTACGCTTTTACCAGAAATCGCAATTGAAAATAGTATGATCAAGTTTAATGATCAGATTACTGCAAAACCAATTGAAGATGCACCAAGTCGTACTCTAGCGCTCGTTACACGTAAAAGTACGCCATTGCAAAGCGAGTTTGATGTACTGCTGCAAATCATGCAGAAAATTACAACAAATTTACATGAATAAAAAAAGGAGTCTTCGGACTCCTTTTTCTTTTACTGTGCCGTTAAAGACGCCCATTTAAACACCCAAGCCGATTTCAGATCCAAACTCTCATCTGAAATTATTTTTTCTCGAATAATTTGTGCAATCGCAAAATCATTGGCGGGGTCTACCATAACCCGTATTCCTTTTGTGGTTGGGCTAGTCACAATCTTATATCCTTTCGCCTGCAATTGAGACTGGATCATATTTGCTTTATTTTGATTAGGTGCCAATGCAACTTGTACCATCCATTTTTTTTCGCCATTTTCTAAAATTTCTTTAGCTACTGCTGCATCAAGCTGTTTCTTATTCTCAAGATTTTTCTTTTCTTCTATTTTTTTTAATTGAGTATCTTCAACTTTCTTTTGTGCTACCAGTTCATCTTGAGTAGGTTTTCTTTTCTGGACCGTTATTACCTTTGTTTGTGTTTCATTTTTCTTATTTTTTTCCTTTGAAGGTTGTATAAAGTAGGGATATATCATTTGATCATCATATTTATGAAATACAATAATATCTCCATAACACTTTTGATCTGCATACGCAGTCACTGGCATTACCCCTAAAAATATTCTAATAAATAAACTTTTAATAAAGCATTGCATATTATTCACTTACCAAAGTTAAGTATATTTAATGCAGCGTATTAAAGTAGATTTCACATAATTTGTATATTTTTAAAATTCAATGTTTTATGTAAAGAATCACATATTTTTAAAACATATTGCGGTGTTTCAAACTATTATCGTATATCCTGCAACCATTTAAGAATTCAGATTAAATTACTATGAATTTCAAACAATTAAAAAGCCGACATAATGCCGGCTTTTTAATATTAAGTTTTATTTAAATGTTTCTAATAATTCTCTTTGAGCATTATGTAGTTTTTCACCTTCAGCAGGTTGAGCACGGACCCAAGTACCATCACCTTGCAATAACCAAGCTTGCTGATTGTCTTGCAAATAATTAAGAAGACCTTGCTGATAAATTCGTTTTTTCAATGCAGGATCTTCAATTGGGAAGCATGCTTCAACACGATTAAATAGGTTACGATCCATCCAGTCTGCACTTGAACAGTAAATACGTGCATCACCATTATTACTAAAGTAATAAACACGTGTATGCTCAAGGAAGCGTCCTACGATTGAACGTACTCGAATATTTTCCGATAAATTTGGCAATCCCGGACGTAAGCAGCAAATAGAACGAATAATGAGATCTACCTGCACCCCTGCTTGAGAAGCTTCATACAATTTATTGATTAATTGAACTTCTGTTAAAGCATTCACTTTCACAATAATTTGGGCTTTACGACCAGCCTTTGCATTTGCAATTTCTTCATCAATAAAGTTGATGAGCTGAGCATGCAAAGTAAAAGGTGCATGGAGCAACTTTTTCAGTTTTGCCATTTTGCCCATACCTGTTAACTCTTGGAAGATACGATGTACGTCTTCACATAAGTCTTTATCGGTCGTCATAAGACCATAATCGGTATAAATACGAGCATTCATCGCATGGTAGTTACCTGTTCCTAAATGAACATAACGTACCAATTTATTATTTTCACGGCGTACGACCATAATCATTTTGGCATGGGTTTTATAACCCACGATACCGTAAACGACTACCGCCCCTGCTTCTTGAAGTACATTCGCCACTTCAATGTTTGATTCTTCATCAAAACGGGCACGTAATTCAATAACTGCCGTTACTTCTTTACCGTTACGTGCAGCTTCAGCCAAGACTTGTACAATTTCCGAATCAACACCACTACGGTAAAGCGTTTGTTTAATTGCAAGTACTTGTGGATCACGTGCTGCTTCGCGGAGTAACTGAATAACTGGCGCAAAAGATTCAAATGGATGATGAAGCAAAATATCCTGCTTTTGCATGGCAGAGAAAATACTCTCGGTCTTTTTAAACACTTTCGGTACGACTGGCGTATGCGAGTCATAACGCAAATGAGGACGTTTAAAGTTTGAAACCAAACGAGCCAAGTTTACAGGACCATCAACTTTATATAGTTGTTCTTCGTTTAAGTCGAATTCTTCAAGCAGATATTCATAAATATGTTGTGGACAGTTATGAGTTACTTCCAAACGAACTGCACGACCAAATCGGCGTGAACTTAATTCACCTTTTAAAGCTTTAGCTAAATCTTCAACGTCTTCATTGAGCGCCAAATCGGCATTACGAGTTACACGGAATTGATAACATCCAGTTGCAGTCATGCCGGGGAACAAATCTGATACATGTTCATGGATAATTGCAGATAGCATGACGTGATGTTCTTTACCACCTGTTAACTCATCTGGTAATCGTACAACACGTGGTAATGAACGCGGTGCTGGTACAACAGCTAAATCAATTTGACGACCAAATGCATCTTTACCTTCTAAAGTCACAATAAAGTTCAGACTTTTATTGACTAAACGTGGGAATGGGTGAGCTGGATCTAGACTAATTGGTGTTAAAACAGGTGCAACTTGTTCTTGAAAATATTTTTTAACCCAAGCCGATTGAGCTGGTGTTAATTCGCCACGACGCAAGAAGCAAATATCTTCTTCACGGAGTTTAGGTAAGATTTCTTCATTTAAAATGCGATATTGGCGTTCAATTGCCGCATGAGCAGTCTCAGAGATTTTTTGTAAGACCTGTCTTGGTGTTAAACCATCAGGACTTCGACTTTCATTGCCTAGAGCATATTGCTCCATAACTCCTGCCACACGAATTTCAAAAAACTCATCTAAATTACGCGAAAAAATGAGCAAGAAATTCATTCGCTCAAGTAATGGATGTAAAGGGTCGACTGCCTGTTCCAGTACACGCAAATGAAAGTCAAGAATAGACAATTCACGATTAATATAACGGTCGTTATAACTATATTCTGTTGGGGTCGTTGCTGTAATCGCTGTATTCATGTCTAACTTAATCTCTTTCCAACCAAAATCTCTGCAAAATAGTATGCTGCAAATTTATGTCAATTTGATAAAAACTAAAAAAATAACACATCTTTAAGACAGAGTTATTCAGGAATCTGGGTGCTATTCATATAACGTAAAATAACGCGTTTTCGATATTGTAGTTTATGATCATTACGGTGATCTTGATAATATTTTGGATCAGGCAATAACGCGGCTAAAAAAGCAGCTTGTTCACGCGTTAAGCTTTTAGCACTTTTACCATAATAATATTGAGAAGCTGCTTCAACACCATATAAATGTTTGCCAAATTCAACCGAGTTCATATAGACCTCAAGAATTCGGCGTTTTGACCACATGCGCTCCATCATCCATGTCGCTACTGTTTCTTGGCCTTTACGAATAAATGAACGCTTATTATATAAGAACAAATTCTTTGCAAGCTGTTGAGACACGGTAGAACCACCCGCAACAACTTCACCCTCTTCATTGTTACGCTCAAGGGCAAAACGAATACCTTGCCAATCAAAGCCATGATGATGAATAAATTTTGCATCTTCACCAGCTAAAATCGCATGTTTGAAATTATCGCTAATATCGTCATAGTCGAGCCATTCATGAATGATTGGTCGAGATGTATCTGACCAATAATCAATTCGCATAAACATGGTGGTATCAACTTCATGTGTACGCCACCAAACCAAACTTGAGAAGATCCAAAGCTGAATTAAGAGAATTGCCCCAATAAAAATTAACAACACGCGAACAATAAAAGCTTTCATGTTCGTCCTGATCTCCTGTATTCAACTTTTTTCATGTTAAGCTGTAAAGCATGTTCATATATAACAAAAGCATAGCATGACTCAATCTCAGCCTCCGCACATTAATCGTAAACTCAATGTACAAGCATGGTGGCTGACCGCCCTACTGATCTCAATCAATGTAGGTTTGTTCATCTGGCAAATTATATCTGGGGTCGACATTAGTGACCCAGCCATAAAAGATGCTCTTCACTGGGGAGCAGATTTTACACCACTTACTTTCTCTGGACAGCCAGAACGTTTATTTACCAGCATGTTTTTTCACTTTGGTATCATTCACCTTATGCTTAACATGTGGGCCTTATATATTTTCGGCAATGTCGCTGAAGCTTTATTTGGTCGTTTATATTTTATTGGTCTGTATTTGCTTGCTGGTCTGTTTGGCAGCCTTTTAAGTAGTTATATCAATATTCAAAATGGACATGAATTACTACAACATTTTGACCAAAGCTTGCTCCCTCATGTCAGTGCTGGTGCTTCGGGTGCCGTGATGGGACTAGGTGCAGCTTTAACTGTTATTTCTTTATTTCCACCCTTACCACATCAAGCCTACATACTTGATAAAAAAGCATTATTAATGATTATGGCGATTAACCTTATATTCGGTTTGGTTGCCACAGGTATTAATAATGCTGCACATGTTGGTGGCATGATTATGGGTGCATTACTCGCACTGATTTGGTATTTAAGCTATCGCACTCAATTTAGAAGCCTCCTAAAATTTTTAGGGTTGGTGGGAGGCCTTTTAATAACTGTCGGCTTCTATATTTACTGTAATCAGCTCAACTCACCATTACTTCCGCTTTGGCATGAGGTTTTAATTCAGAACCCAGAAATACTACCCTAACTTAAATCTGGTTTAGTTCCCGTAAACTTTGTAATGGCGGCAAATTACAAAGATATCCTAGTCGATAACGACCAATAAGAGCGCAAATGAGCATCATGGCAAGAGGTAAAATCAACCATATTTCAATATGCCACTGTAGAGCCATGTTCATTTTATAACTTGCTATTGCACTAATTACTTCGGCAAAACAGCAGGCAACAATGCCTGCTAATAGCCCTAAAAATCCAATTTCTAAACTGAGCATCTGCTTCATTTTATTTTTAGACAAACCAAATGAACGTAATAAAGCAACCTCTCGACGGCGCTCATCCATTAACAGGTTTAGACAAGCAATTAAAACGAGTATTCCAGAAAAGCCAACTAAAGCCGCAAGTACAGTCACGATTTTGACTAATACATTCATTAAACGCTTTACTTCATCCAAAATACGGTCAACATCAATAAAAACTGTATTTGAAAATTGCTGAATAATATTAATCATTTTAGGCTGATCTTGTTTAGGCACATAAAAGCTACCCAAGTAACTACCCGCATTCTCATCTAAAGTTTTTGGTGAAAAAATAAAGAAGAAATTTGGACTAAAACTTTCCCATTCAACACTTCTAAAATTCACAACTTTTGCCTGCAAAGTACCGTCTGGCATGCTAAAAGTCAGCTTATCCCCAATCTGAATACCTAGACTTTCAGCAGTTTTTGCCTCTACTGAAACTTGGCCTACAGCGTTGAACCCAGATTGACCTTTTGTAATGGCATTGTCATTTGGTAAAGCACTCGACTGAGTTAAATTTAATTCACGACGTAAAGCATTATTTTGCTTTATAGCTTCTTCTGAAAAAGGCACATCATTCTTGGCAAGTAAACGCCCACGAATGTTTGGGTATAACGGTGTACTTTGCCAACCATTTTGCTTTAACTGTTGCTCAAAAGCTTTTAAATCGAATGGAGGTAGGCCATAAACAAACTGGTTTGGTGTTCCCTCTGGTAATTGCTGTTGCCAACGCTCTAATAAATCTGTTCTTAATACACTTAACACGGTAATGAGGCTTAAACCCAAAGCCAGTGCTGTAATTTGTAAGGCACTTTGCGATGGTGAACGAATATAAAAAGACAAACGGGTTTTCATCTTTTTTAAAGCACGAAGCAATAGCCAGACAACGGTGTAAAGTAAAATGCAAAGTAGAATAATCGCTGTTAATACCCAAATGCTGAGCATTAAATTTTCACTTAAAACTAAGCTAAAAATAACAAGACTGGTAATACCAGCAAAGAACATAAAGAATAACGATTTTCGAGATTTTGCCTGCTCTCGAATGACCCGAATTGGAGGTGTATTTAACAACTCCCAAATGCTTGGCAAAATAAATCCGAGTAGCACAATCACACTCGTAAAAATGGCAATTGGTAAGGGGCCAATTAAAAAACCGACCGCGGAAAAACTTAACTCTAGTTGTGGTATCAGTTGTAACATAAGCTCAAGCAAGCCATAGCCCATCATTATTCCGAGTAGGCTACCGATCACAATCGAAATTGCACTGACTACACAAAGTAGCCCGATATAGGCCCATAAAATTTGGAATTTGCTGGCACCTAAACAACGTATTAAAGCAATATGATCTTGGTTTTGCTGAACATAACGCTGACTCGTTAACGCGATGGCAATGCCACATAATAAAATCGTTAAAATATTGGCAAGTTGTAAGAAGGTATCTAAGTTTTCTAACGAACGTAATAATCTACTATTTGATTCACTGGCATCGCGTAAGCGTAAACCTGCAGGTTCTTCCTGATCATTTACGGGTTTATGTTGCTGTTTAAATTGCTTACTAAAGTTCTGAACCTGTTCAGGTTGACCAGACATTAACAATCGATAATCGATTCTACTGCCAGTTTGTATTGCATGCGTTTTAGCAATATCGGCTTGATGAATAATAACGGTAGGCGAAAAACCAGAAAAACCTAACTCTTGATTTGAATCTCGTACAATGACACCACTAAAACGAAATTCGGCATCTGCAATAGATAACATATCGCCTAGTTTAACTTTAAGTAAATCGGCAGCCCTTTGACTTAACCACACTTGGCCTGGTTGAATACCCTGTGTACTAGGTGCAATCTCAAGCTTTCCTCTTAATGGGAACGTAGGTTCTATTGCTTTGACATTGACCATAACAAACTGGTCTTGAGTATGTGCCATAGAACTAAACATAGTCACATGAGTCTGCTTTAATCCAATCTGTTCCGCCCTTTTTTGCCATTTAGTGTCTAGAGGTTCATTATTCGAAAGAACTAAATCAGCTGCTAACATTTGTGATGCTTGTAGGCTAACCGCATTTTTAACCTGATCATTACTGAACTTGAGAGCTGTTGTTGCGCTAATGGCAAGTGAAAGCGCAATAATGAGTAAATATAACCCTCCGGTACGAAAGCTTTGTAGTAAAAGTGGTTTGAGAAGATTGCGCATAATTCAACCACCCTGTACCGTCTTTAGTCGACCATCATCTAACTCAACATGACGTTGACAAAGCGCTGCCAAGTTACGGTCATGTGTGACCAAAATAAGCGTTGTACCGAGCTCTTTATTTAAATCAAAAAGTAGAGTTTCAATTTCTTGAGCTGTTTGTCCATCGAGGTTTCCGGTCGGTTCATCGGCAAAAATGATTTGTGGTTCGGCAATGAGAGCCCGAGCAATTGCCACACGTTGCTGCTCTCCTCCAGATAAGACTTTAGGGGTTTGCTCTGCCTGTCGGCTTAAGCCTACTCGATGCAACCAATCTAAGGCTTTTTGTTCAGCAACTTTATAATCAAAATCTTTACGCAACCGAAGCGGTAACATTACATTTTCAAGTGCACTTAACTGCGGTAAAAGTTGGAAAGACTGAAATACAAAACCGATATGCTGCATTCGAATTTGAGCGCGCTGCTCTTCTGTTAACTCATGAACTGCCTGTCCACATAACCACACCTCACCTTCAGACGGCTGGTCTAAAGTCGCTAAAATACCCAATAATGTTGATTTACCTGAGCCAGAACGTCCCGTAATTGCTACCTGCTCCCCTTCATAAATTTCTAAATCAATATTTTTTAAAATCGTAAACTGATTTTGGTTAATCTGAATAGTTTGTGTAACTTGATGGGCAGCAATGATAGGTTGTGGCATGATGTGGACAGTCCTATATATTGAGTATTCGGGTCGAAACACAAATGTATAAATCTTATTTGTTTAGTTCTAAAAGTCTCTTACTCATCTCATTGAGCATGTTGCCTATGCTCGTCTCGGCCAAAACTATTTTAATTTTAGGAGATAGTATTAGTGCCGGTTATGGAATAGACCCCAAACAAGGTTGGGTACAATTACTACAAAAACGTTTAGACCAACAGTATCCCAAACAACATAAAGTGGTCAATGCAAGTATGAGTGGTGAAACCACAAGTGGGGCTTTGGCAAGATTACCTAAACTTTTACAAACTTATAAACCCGAGGTTGTTGTTATTGAGTTAGGTGGGAATGATGGCTTGCGTGGACAACCGCCACAAATGATTCAACAAAATCTGTCTCAGCTCGTCCAGTTAAGCCAAAAACAAAAAGCGCAGGTTATTCTTTTTGGTATGAAGATTCCGCCAAATTATGGGACTGCTTATAGCAAAGCTTTCGAAAACAACTATAAAACTGTAAGTCAAAAATATCAGGTGAAATTACTACCATTTTTCCTTGATGGAGTCGCTGGTCAAAAACAGCTTATGCAAAATGACTTGATTCATCCAAATGCTCAAGCACAATCGAAACTATTTAATTTAGCTTATCCATACATAAAAGGTGCCCTATAGGCACCTTTTAATTTTAAATCTTTTAAAACTAATCAGAAGTCAAAAAAAGTAACTTCACCAGTTTCTAATGAATATTCTGCACCAACAACAATCAATTCACCTTTTGCAATCAAACTTTCAAGCACACTTGAACCATGACGTAACTGATTTACCGAAGCAAAAACGTTTGAACGTACTGCATGGCACGATAATTTTTTCAAATCATTTTTTAAGTCAGTTTGCATTAAAATTTCAACAGATGGACGAACACGGTTCACAATCGACATCAAGTTAGACGATGGTGGTTGATCAGGGTTCATTAATGTATCAATAGTCGCTTGAATCGCGCCACAATGACTATGTCCTAATACAACTACAACTGGACAGTCATAGCGCTCTGCAGCGAACTCAACACTACCAACTTGTGAAGGTGCAACCACATTACCAGCAACGCGAATTACGAATAAGTCACCAAGACCTTGATCGAATACCATTTCTGCTGGTACACGAGAATCAGAACAGCCTAATACAATCGCAAACGGATTTTGATCCTTTGCCATTTCAGCACGTTCGTGATGCGATAAGGTTTTTGCAAGGGAAGTATTTCCATTTACAAATCGTTGATTACCGGCTTTCAGACGATCTAAAACTTCTTGCGCAGTAGGCATTTTATATTTCCATTGTTTTTTCAAGGTTGGAAATCATTTTAATGTGTCAAAATTTGAATGTCACTGACAAAAAATAAATCCTTTTTCATGAAAAATTTTAAAAATACTTCCTTTACTTAAATGTGAAACTTACTGTCCCTTCCCTACTGTTTAGTGAAAAAATAGACATACTTTAGTTCCTAGATTGACTATAATTTTCTTCATTCCAAACGTTTGGCAAATGACTCATTGGCAAAGTTTTTCAATAATTTTTCAAACTCGCTTAAGCTTCAAGGATGAAATCTATGATCAGGCTGTCTGCATCAATTAAAGCCTCTATGAAAAAAACTGCTACTGCACTGACATTAGCTTGTAGCTTATGGTCGGTTATGAGCATTTCTCAAGCACAGGCAATCGACAATATTGATGTAACGTATCAAACAGTCTTACAACAAGAACGTAGCTGGGCGGGCCTTCAAAGCAAAAAATTAAAAGTAGGTGATATCACTTGGTCATATAGTGAAGGTGGTTCGACCACAAAACCAACCTTATTACTTATTCATGGTTTAGGTGGCAGTCGTGACAATTGGAATCGCATGGCGCATTACTTAACTACGAATTACCACGTCATTATTCCAGACTTACCAGGTAGCGGCGAAACTATTGTTGCTCAAGACTTCGACTATTCGGTTCCGAACCTTGCTGAAAAATTACGCCGTTTTGTTGAAGCTGAAAACTTGAAAGGACCTATCCATATTGCTGGGCACTCACTTGGTGGTTCTATTGCCCTACTCTATGCTGGACAGTATCCATTTGAAACCAAAAGCCTATTTTTAGTTGATAGCGGCGGTATTTTCCGTTCTGCTAATACAATTTATCTAAAAGACCCAGCTTACTTAAAACAACTTTTGGTCTCTAAAAAAGGTGACTTTAATTATTTATTAAAACAAACCATGTTTAATCCTCCGTTTATTCCTAAAGAGTTCTTACAAGCTCAAGAAAAACTGATGATTAATCAGGCACCACAAACTCAAAAATTAGTCGACCAACTCATTGCACTCAATAAAGTCTATACTCCAGACTCATTTGCGGTACTCACCAAAACCATTGATGCACCCACACTCATTTTATGGGGCAAACAAGATAAGATTATTAATGTTGAAGTGGCGAGTGAACTAAAACGACTTTTAAAAAACGCACAGCCTCCAGTTATTTTAGAAAACGTAGGCCATATGCCAATATTGGAAGCTGAGCAATTAGTTATTCAACAATATGTACCGTTTTTACTAAAAGTAGAAACAGATCAGACGTCAAAAACGACCGCACCTTAAATAAAACTTCGGACTTGTGAGACCTTATGTCTACCCAACCAATCATAGAAAAACTTATTGAAGCTCATCTAGATTTTTTAGATGAGCAATTTGCTCAGACTCAGGTGATCCAACAAGAGTTTGAACAATTTTATCATTGGTTGAGTAGTCGACAATTACAGCACCTTTGGACCTTTGACCAGATTCAACAGCTCATTCAAAAGCAGATTTTAGATACACCTGCTTCTGATTTTTTGATTGAACAGATTGCCGAGCATATTCGCTTTGCACTCATTCATCCTGCAAATGACACAGCAACAGTTGGAGACGTTATTCCTGTTTTAACCATTGACCGCATTGCGCAATATGTTGCAAGTAAAGAAGAACACCGTAAAAAACTCATTAAAACAATTGTGAATAACCCTGCCTTTTCTGCACTGTTGACTCAATTGATTCAGCAAACAATGCATGATTATTTAGATGAATCTATGTCAAAACGCGTACCAGGTGTAGGCCGTTTTATGAAAATGGGTAAATCTGTATTAGAAACAGTCACCGATTCTAATCTCGACGATACCATTAACCATTATTTGCAAAAGAATATTTTAAAACTCAGTCAAATGAGTGAACGCGTTTTAAACCAACATTTTGACAATGATAAGCTCTACCATTTTCAGGCAAATGTTTGGCACAAAGTTAAAACTATGCCTCTTTCTGTTTTGAAAAATTATGTAGAAGTTCAAGATTTAACAAAAACAGTGGGCTTAGGACATGAGATTTGGGACCACATTCGTCAAACTGATTACCTGAAACAACAAGTACATGATGGTATTTATACTTGGTACGTCCGTAATCAGGAACGTAACTTCGACTTATTACTGCGTGACCTTAATATTGATGAAAGCCTAGTACAACGCGAACTCACTCAGTTACTTGTACCAGTATTACAGCAATTAGTGACAACAGGACATTTAAGACGCCGTGCTCGCGTGTATCTAGAGAAATTTTATTATTCTGAAAAAACATTAGATATTCTAAACAACAAAGGCACTTAAAGCGCCTTTGTTGTTTAACTATTTAAAACTTATAAATAATCCCTAAATTATAACGGCGTCCGTCTAAAACATAATTGTAAGTTGCTACATCAATATCTTTATCAAATAAGTTATAAATACCTGCTGCAACTTGGATTTTATCAGTCGGTTTATAGTTCATACCAATATCAACCAACCCATAAGCAGGTTTTCCTTCAGCCATTGAAGTTCGGCTTAAATATTCAGAAGTTTTACTACGGAAATTCAAACGGCTCCACATCCCCACCAAATCATTCATTTGCCAATCTAAAGTGGTATTAAACATGTGTTCCGGCATTTCATTTAAAGGTTGGCCTTTAAACTCTCCACTCTTTTGCTCTGTATCGGTATAGGTATAATTAGCATTCAACTTTAAGTCAGGTGAAATGAGCCAACCAAACGTCGCTTCAATCCCTCTCATACTGGCTTTATCTACATTTGTGCGTTGACTGATAAAATCAAATTTTGTACCTAACCAATCACAATTATAAGTACCTGCATCTCCTGAACAGGTTCTAACTTCTGTAATTTTATCCTTAAATTCGCTATTAAAAAGCGTTAGGCCAGCATTCAAGTTATCTAAATTATCCCAAGAAAATGACAGCTCATAGTTGGTACTTTTTTCTGGTTTTAGATTTGGATTACCAACAATTACCCCTGCCGAACGTCCTCCGCCTGTCGCTTGTCCCCATTCTGCTACTGTCGCTCTTAGCGCAGGTGTTTTATAGCCTGTTGATACACCGCCTTTAATGATCCAGTTATCATTTAAAGTCCACACACCGTAAACTTTAGGAGTGAAATGATCTCCAAATTTTTCGTCCTGATCCATACGCAGTGACATTGTTAAAGTAAAAGGATCAATAATATTCCATGCATCTTCTGCAAATAATGCCCAGCTATAACGATCTAAATTAGAAACAGGTTGTGACCCGCCCACTTTTAACTGGTTTCCTAAATCATCTAATTCTTCTTTTAAATAACTGCCCCCAACGCTCAGTGCATGATTTGCGAGTGTGATCTGGTTAAGCGTATTAAAAGTAGTATTCACCGCTTCCATATTTCTAGATGGGTTCTTGTTCTCTTCACGTTGAATATAAGAATGAGTTTTCACAGGACCAATGTCACCACGATGGGTCAAACTATATTCGGTACGATAATAATCCGTTATTGAATCCACTGGTGGATTACGTCCAGTTTGAATAGGCGAAACTGATTTTCCAACTGTAGCATTACGATTTTGAATAGAACGCTGATATTCAAGTTCAATGGTATGTTGGTCATTCGGAGTCAGACTTAAAGTGGCCCCACCTGCACGGATTTTTTGTTTGCTATAACCACCAATAATTTCATCTTCATCTCTTTGTGAAAATGTGCCGTTGGCTTTTAACCCAAGTAAATTCTTAATTAATGGCCCTGAAACATAAGTATTAGCTTGGTAAAGATTTCCAGATTTATTGTTTTCTTGGATGGTAGTATCCAACTTAACCGAGCTACTCCAAACATCTGCAACTTTTTTAGTAATAATATTAATTACACCACCCATCGCATCTGAACCGTAGAGTCCAGACATTGGGCCACGAATAACTTCAATACGTTCGATACTTTCGATTCCCGGTAACCAACCTTGTTCAATACCTGAATTATCACTATTTGGTCGTACAGAACGTGTGTTTACTTTCTTACCATCGACCATAATAACGGTATAGGCACTTCCCATTCCACGAATACTGATATCAGATGAACTTCCGCCCCCTGTAACCACGACACCAGGCACATCTTTAAGTGCATCAGTGACATCACGATATGCTTTTTTATTAATTTCATCTTGAGTTAAAACAGAAATAGAAGCGGCTGCTTTTTTTATATTTTGTTCAAAACCACTTGCTGTCACGACTATTTTTTTTAATTGTGCAACCTCACTATCTTTTTTATTTTTTCTGGAAGAATCAACTAAAATATTTTCACTTTCAGCGGCATAAGCCGCAGGAAACATTCCTGTAAGTACCGAAATTGATAGTACAGATTGGAAAATACGCTTAGTCATATCCTGCTCCAACAGATTAAATTATGAATAAATATTAAGTTTTACTTAAACAAATGTAACAAATTTAAATAATAAAATAAATAATATTGATAATTATTTTCAATTGATAAAAATAAAAAAACCTCAGGAAGAGGCTTTTTTATTTCACTTTTCAAATAATTTTATTATTTGAAGTAAGCGCCTTCTGCTTGCGTATGGTCTGTTTGGTCAACCACACGTTGAAGCTCAGGAATGTTTTCTTTCAAGGTTGTTTCTACGCCTTGTTTTAAAGTCACATCAATTGCAGAACAACCTTGGCAACCACCACCGAATTTCAATACAGCAGTTAAACCATGTTCTGGGTCATCTTGCACTTCTACCAAGCTACAATTACCGCCATGCCCTGCAAGACCTGGGTTAATTTCTGCTTGAAGAATGTAAGTAATACGTTCTTCAATTGAAGCATCTGGTCCTACGCGTGGCACTTTAGAGTTTGGTGCACGGAAGGTTAACTGACCACCAAAACGGTCTTTGTTGTAATCAATTACAGCGTCTAAAAGATATGGAATAGACGGTGCATCAATGTATGCAGGAAAATCAGGATAGTCCTGTTTATAATCCGTTGGTACCACTTCTTCTGGTGCGCTATATGCCATACAGCACTCTGCACGTGGTGTACCCGGATGTTCAACAAAAATTCGAACGCCAATTCCCGGAGTATTTTGCTTCGCCAATAATTCGTGCAAATACTCTTGTGCAGATGGTGTAATCAAAAGGTTCGGAATTTCTTCTGCAACAGCAGTGTTGGTGTTCTCAGTCGACATAACAATATTCCTCAAGCTGATGCCTTTATATTAACCGAAGATGAGGGGGATTTAAAAAAAATCAACTAAATTTGTCGGATTTATACACAACAGGGTTTCAAGTTGTATTTTTAATGGCATTATTGACCTTAGTATTGATCATTTTTTAAATATTTCTTATGTTGCATTTGCCGTTTAACCATACTATTACCCTTATTATTATTACGGTCGTCGTCTCTTTACTTGCTTTTAGCAATCAAAACGTTATGAACCGCCTGATCTTCTGGCCGCCTGCAATGCAACGTGGACAATTTGATCGTTTCATCACCCATGGTTTTATTCACGCAGATGGTATTCATCTACTTTTTAGCATGATTACCCTGTTCTTCTTTGGCAGTATTATTGAAAGTTTTTATCGCCAATATTTCTACGACATGGGCTTTGTGTTGTTCTATTTAGGCGGATTAATTTTTGCGATTTTACCAACCTATTTACAGCATAAAAATGATGCCAATTGGACAAGTCTAGGAGCTTCTGGTGCTGTATCTGCCGTTCTATTTGCTTATATTCTGTTTCAGCCGTGGAAGCTGATTTTTGTATTTTTTATTCCAGTACCAGCCATTATTTTTGCGGTTTTATATGTGGCTTATAGTATTTGGGCTGGTAAACGTGGCAATACTAATATTGACCATAGTGCCCATTTATGGGGTGCAGCTTACGGTGTAGTTGTAACGATTTTGATTGAACCAAGAGTGATTCCACATTTCTTGGATCAACTTACCCGCTTGCCGTTTTAAACTTAATATTTTTGAAAGGCCCAATATGGGCTTTTCTTTTTTCTCATTTATTTATCAGCATAAATTCTCAGACATTTTTCTGATTTTCTTTGATCAATTCCTTGTTTGGATAGCAAAAACCATCTGATTAAACTCAAGCACAATTCTTTTAATAATTCAGATGATACAATGAAGTACAAAGCTCTTTTATCTAGTCTTTCCATTGCTTTATTTAGCTTATCTTTAGCTGGCTGTAACGATAATAACTCACAAGAAACTGCAGCAAGTACACCAAAGCAGCCCAATATTTTATTCATTATGGCTGACGACTTAGGCTATTCAGATTTAGGAGCCTTTGGCGGTGAAATTCATACACCTAATATTGATAGTTTGGCACAAGAAGGCCGACTTTTAACGGACTATCATACTGCACCCACTTGTTCCCCTACTCGCTCGCAACTCATTTCAGGAACTGACCACCACCTAGCAGGTATAGGTGCTATGGCAGAGCTTACCCCTGACCATTTAAAAGGGCAGCCGGGTTATGAAGGTTATTTAAATGAACGCTCCTTATCAATTGCTCAGGTACTCAAAGACAACGGCTATCGGACTTATATAAGTGGTAAGTGGCATTTAGGGTTAACGCCTGAAACCAATGCACATGCCAAAGGTTTTGATCATTCATTTACTTTATTGCAAGGTTTAGACCATCACTTTAAACAAGCTCCAAGTGCCTTTAAACGGAACTCGACGTATACCGAAGATGGACAAATTATTCCTGTTTCAGCGTTACCTGATGACTTCTTCTCGACAAACTATTTTACCGACAAATTGCTGAGCTACTTAGAGTCAGGCAAAAATAGTGGCAAACCGTTCTTTGCTTATACTGCCTATACCGCACCTCACTGGCCTATACAGGCACCTGCTGAATACCGTGACAAATATCGTGGCGTTTATGATGTTGGCTATGATGCAATTCGTAAAGCACGTATAGCTCGCCAAAAACAGCTTGGAATTATTCCGGCAAACTTTGAGGCTGCAGAACCAATTGCGACTCAGAATGCACCACAAAAATATGGAAAATGGGATGAGTTAACAGCTGAGCAGAAAGCACTTGAAGCCCGTAAAATGGAAATCTATGCAGGTATGGTAGAAAATCTTGATGCCAACGTGGGTCGAATTATCCAATATCTAAAACAAAATAATCTTTATGAAAATACATTAATTTTCTTTGTTTCTGACAATGGTGCAGAAGGTTTTATTCGTGGTGGATATGGCAGTGAATCTGGTTTTGATAACTCTATAGCAAACGTTGGTACTCCTACTTCATACCACTATATTGGACCACGTTGGGCCGAAGTTAGTGCTGCCCCATTCCACTTATGGAAAGATACCGCTGGGGAAGGTGCAACCACAGCACCTGCCATTGTGAAGTTACCAAATCAGAAGAAAGCTGAGGAAACCAATCATAGCTTTGCATCTGTACTCGACGTTTTTCCAACATTATTAGATTATGCTCATATTCCAGTACCTCAAGGGCAATATAAAGGCCGAACCATTAATACACCGAGCGGTTATTCTTGGAAATCTGTACTTGAAAATAAATCACAAACCATCCGTCCAACAAATTTCAGCTTTGCCGATGAACTCCATGGCAGTAAATATGCCAAACAAGGCGAATGGAAAATTGCGCTTCAAGGTCGCCCTGAATTAGGCACCAGTACTTGGGAGCTCTATAACATTGCCACCGACCGTGGTGAAAATCACAATGTTGCACAGCTTTACCCAGCAAAAGTACAAGAGTTGCTCTCGGTTTATCAAAAATACACTGAACAAAATGGCGTACAGGAATATAACGCCAAATGAAATTGAAACTGGTTCTAAGCACTACAATCAGCCTGCTGTTCATCACAGGCTGTAGTAAGTCTGACACGAAAACAGTTTTACCAAAGCAAGCCAACCCATCGGCTGCTTTGGGTTCTATTGAACAGTGTAAAAGCTATACAGGCCTTCCTGCAGGTTGGCTTAAAAATACAACTGCCGGAATGGTATTCATACCAGATGGACATTTTAATTTTGGCTCTGAAAAAGCTTATCCTGATGAACTTAATTTTGGAAAGAAACAACGGGAAGTTAAAGGTTTCTGGATTGATCAAACTGAAGTTACTGTCGCTCAGTTCTCAAGTTTTGTAAAAGCCACTGGTTATATTACCGATGCTGAAAAACAAAAACAGGCCGCTGTTTTTTCTCCACACCCACATCATCCACAGCAATGGTGGCAACTTAAATCTGGATATACATGGAAAACACCAAACGGCAAGAATGGTGCACTTCCCAACTCTCATGAACCTGTACGCTACGTAACAAAAAATGATGCTGAGCATTATGCAGTTTGGCTAGGACGCGATTTACCCACAGAACTTGAATGGGAATACGCCGCTAAAGCGAACTCACAAACTGACACGCCTTTACACCAAGCACCTAACGATGAACATCAGCATCCCCAAGCAAATTACTGGCAAGGCACATTCCCTTTTGAAAATTTGAATCAAGACCATTTTACTGGTGTTGCTCCTGTCGGCTGCTTTAAGCCTAATGGCTTTAAGCTATTCGATATGATTGGAAATGTTTGGGAATGGACATCCTCTCCCTACCAAGGTGCGCATGATCAACATATGGGTAATTATTCTGATTTAAGACAAAAAGAAATGAGCAGTACCCAATATGTCATTAAAGGTGGCTCATTTTTGTGTGCTGAGAATTACTGTTCACGTTATCGAAATAGTAGCCGTTATCCTCAAGATTTTGATTTAGCAGCTACCCACGTCGGTTTTCGAACAATTTTACGTACACCTTAACTAGTTAAAACTATTTTGTAGTGTTGATATTTCTTAACCAAAAGTAGATCGAAAAACGATCTAATAATTTTTATAGTAGATAGTAAAAGGGAGAATGATAAAAAGTGAGAACAATATGAAAGCATTACTAGTTTGTGCAGCAGCAATTTTCACAATATCACTATCAGCCTGTGCGGTCCATACACCTGAAGGTAGTATTGTGATTGACCCAGATTCACCATATTACGGACATCCAGGAGACTTCTGTCCACCAGGACAAGCTAAGAAAGGTCGTTGCTAAAGGTTTAGGTAGACTGTAACGAATTGACCTTGCCCTTTGGCAAGATGACTTACAGCTCATGTGAAGGGTTTCACCCAAAATTAGATGGGGCGAAACTAGAAAATTATGGTGTAAAAAATCACCATATCCCCAAGATTTTTAAAAGACAATCTTACGTTGTCTTTCATCTAGTTTCACCCCAATTCTTTCTTATTCCGTTTGACTTGTCTTATCGTTTAATAAAAAAGTCTAGTTTTTACTCATCATCGTATCTTTTTTATTGATACATTTTGAACATTTTATCTTCAGTTTAGACCTGATGAATTTGCTCTATACAAAATAATCATTTATGTAACGTAAGTCCATAAAAATGTTCTAAAAATGTGAAAAAAAATGAGGTAAAAATGAGATCGAATTATCATAAAAATTCACTCAAACCACCTCTATCACATAAATAATTTAATTTTGATTTTGTCAGTTATTGCCACTCGTTTCTTTACGTTGGCATAGATAATGTATACAGCTGTATATTAATGATACCGTACAAGTGAGATATTTTATGTCCAGTCAGAGTCAAGTAGAAGGTCTACAATTTCCAATACACGCTTCAACAAAAAAGCAAAGTACTTCTCGCACAGGCCAAGAGATTTTGTCAGAAGCTTTATCTATTGTAGATAATAAAACTGCTCAACAGATTTTGACTGAAAAAAACTGGCGGAAAAATTATCCAACATACTTTAAATCGCTTGTTCAGCATGGACTTTCTAATAACAACAATCCAATCACCATTGCAAAACAAGGGTTACATAAGGCACATCATCTTTTTGATTTTTTTAGAGATGGCAAACATTACCTTTTAAAAGATGCTCTTCGCATTCCTGCGTCTGCACCTTTAAATACAGTAAAGTTTAAAGGCGAAAGTGAATCGGCACCGGAATGGTATGTTCCATATAAAGGTCAGAAACTCAGTGGACAAAGTCTTCTTGACCAAATTCAAAAATGGGAAAATGCAGGAATTATTGAACCAAGTCATGCAAACGCATTACGTGAAGCTATCGCACATCCTGAATGGTTTGATTTATCAGACCGTACTATGGTGTTGTTTGGTGCAGCATCGGAAGCGGGTCCCTTACCTTGGCTGGCAAAATGGAAAGCTAATATTATTGCAATAGACTTACCAAATTCACGAGTGTGGGGCAAAATCTTAAATACGATTAAAAATGGAAATGCAACGCTTATTGCACCTACGATTGAATCAGTTGACTCATCAGCAAAAGCCTCAGAGTTAAGAGATAAATTAGGTGCCAATTTACTGACTCAACTTCCAGAAATTGCACAGTGGTTAGTTCAATTTCCACAAAAGTTAGATTTAGCTGCTATTGCGTATTTAGACGGTGAAAAACATGTCCGTGTTTCAATGGCAATGGATAGCATTATGCAATATGTGAGTGAACATAAATCAGATACCAGCTTAATGTTCATGTGTACTCCAACCGATGTTTACGCAGTACCTCAAGAAGTTGCAGAAGCAGCTCAAGAGAAATTTAAATCGCGTTCACAACTACAGAAAATGGCTGCTAAAGGCGTTTCTGCTCTTTCACTTAAACGTTTTTTCCAAGCGCCTTATCAAGATTTGGTTACCAGCGAAAATGGTAAAACTTATGGTATTGCAGACTGTTTAGTGGTTGAACAAGGGCCAAACTATGCTTTGGCAAAACGTATTCAACAATGGCGTGCAACACTTGCCCGTCATCAAGGCCAACGTGTAAGTATTAATATTGCCCCTTCTACCACAACTCACTCGGTGACCAAAAACCCACTACTTAAAGCAGCATTTAATGGTGCCGAACTTTTTGACGTTGAAGCATTCAGCCCTGAAACGACCAATGCGATTATGGCAGCGCTATGGATTCATGACTTAAGAAGTGAGTCCTGTGTAGCAAACCCAGAAACTGTACTTGATCATCCGCTTGAACTCATGATGGAAGGAGCAAATCATGGTGGACTATGGCGTGTGGCTTATTTAGCCCGTACTGCCCTTCCTTTTGCTGCAATTTATGGTTTTGCAACCGAAAAACTTCCATTTAGGAAATCTTCTAAAAAATAATGAAATTAAAAGCCCAATTTTAGAATTGGGCTTTTTTAGCTTCAGTTATTTGTTTTGACTATGATTTAAATATTTTTGCATTTCATCTGGTGGCACCATACCACCACCAGTCGCCCAGATCACATGTGTTGCCTGCTTTAATTTCTCTGCTGACAATTGATGCAAAGCTAAATAATCAGGAGTAGTTTGCACATAATATGGCCCCATCATGCCTGCCGCAGCTGAGGGTTCAACTTGAATATTTTCAGTTTGTTTTAAAAGCGCAATAAGCTCATATAAACATTCATCATGAATCGTGTAATAGCCATCAATTAACTGCTCCATAGCACGCCCTACGAAACCAGAAGCACGACCAACAGCTAACCCATCTGCCGCAGTGATGTTATCTAAACCAATGTCATTTACGGAAATCTGATCATGCAGACCTGTATAAACACCTAGCAACATACACGGAGAATGAGTCGGTTCTGCAAATATACAATGTACATGCTCACCAAAAGCGAGTTTTAATCCAAAGCTTACACCACCAGGGCCACCACCTACGCCACAAGGTAAATAAACAAATAATGGGTGTTCTGCATCGACTTTAATCTGTTTTTGCTCACACTGTTGTTTTAAGCGTATTCCTGCTACTGCATAACCTAAGAATAATGTTGTTGAATTTTCATCATCAATAAAAAAGCAATTTGGATCTTGTTCTGCGGCTTTTCGTCCCTGCTCTACAGCAACGCCATAATCACTGGCGTATTCCACGACATTGACCCCTAGTGAGCGTAATTTATCTTTCTTCCATTGTCTTGCGTCGGCAGACATATGCACAGACACTCTAAACCCGAGCTTCGCACTCATAATACCAATAGATAAACCAAGATTACCTGTAGAGCCTACCGCTATTTGATATTTGGAAAAAAATGTTCGAAATGCATCTTGGTCAAGTTTACTGTAATCATCTTCTAACTTAAGAAGCCCAGCCTTAATTGCTAATTTTTCAGCATGAGCCAGAACTTCATAAATACCACCACGTGCTTTAATTGAACCTGAAATCGGTAAATGACTATCTTTTTTAAGCCAAAGGCTGCCTGTAAGTTCCTTTTGCTCTTTTACAGATAGGGCTTGTTGCATATTTGCAATTTCAACTAACTCGGACTCAATTTTTCCGTGTTGCGTTTGAGTTTCAGGAAAGACTTTTGCCAAGTAAGGAGCAAAACGGTCTAGCCTAGCCTCGGCGTCTTTTACATCTTGCTCGCTAAGACCAACTTTCGCGAGTGCATCTTTTAAAGGATAACGATTCGGGTTAAACCAAAATGTTTCTTGGTAATCTTGTAATGTTTGAATGAGTGGAAATTGTTGTTTTAGCTGATCAAGTTGAACCGTTTTCATCCTATATCCTTTCATCAATTTTTTGAGCTAGTCACACAGCAATAAGTATTTGCAATAATCATTCATTCTTTACTGAATTTATCTGAAAAAAGCGATCTTTTTTTAAATATGCCAATAAAAAAGCCACTAATCATAGTGGCTTTTTAGATTTAAACAGACAACTTAAATGAACTTTAAGAACAACCAATATAAACCACCTGACAAACAGATAGTCGCAGGTAAAGTAAATATCCAAGCTGATAAGATTGTTTTAACAGTATTAAAGTTTAGACCTGATTTATTTGCAACCATGGTACCTGCAACAGCACTGTTTAAAACATGTGTAGTTGAAACTGGCATACCTAAACCATCTGCTGCTGCAATTGTACTCATTGCAATAAGCTCAGCAGACATTCCTTGACCATAAGTCATATGGTTCTTACCAATACGCTCACCTACAGTTACCACAATGCGTTTCCAACCGACCATAGTGCCAAGACCAAGCGCTAATGCAACTGCAACTTTCACCCAGTTTGGAATGTACTGTAAGAATGAATCCAAGCTACCACGATAATCTTTCACAAGCTTTTTCTGTGAATCATCCATTTTTGGTAAAGCATCTGCTTTGTCCAAACGTTTAAACGTGGTTGTGCTTAAATACATGTCATTACGAATTTCACTAATCGCAGCTTCTGGAATATCTTTTAAGTCGCGATAGCTAGAAACACGAGCACCTAAATGGTCAGTCATACTTGCCAATGCAGGTACAACTTCAGGTGTTTGCTGTTTGGTTTGAATATATTTAGTTAAAACTTCACGCGCTTTTTCATCAGTCAATTCTTGCTGATTATGGTTTAACAAAACAGCAGTTTGAGAAGAAAGCTGGTGGAATGATTGAACCTGTTGTGTATCTAGGTTTTTATTAATTGAATAAGCTAATGGTACTAAACCAACCAAAATGAGCATGATGAGTCCCATACCTTTTTGGCCGTCATTTGAACCATGTGCAAAACTTACACCTGTGCAGGTAAAGATTAAAATTGCACGAATGATTGCTGGTGGTGGCTTATTACCTTCAGGTGGCTGGAACAATTCTAATTGGCGTTTGAAAATAGTTTTAACCAACAAGAATAAGATTGCTGCAAAAGCAAAACCAATTAAAGGTGAAAATAATAATGCCTTACCTACTTTAATCACCTGATCCATATCTACACCACTGGTCGTTACGCCAGTCGATGCACTCAATAGATGGTTCATAATACCCACGCCCAAGATTGAACCAATCAAGGTATGAGAGCTAGAAGCTGGGATTCCTAAGAACCAAGTACCAAGGTTCCAAAGAATTGCAGCGATTAACAATGCAAAAACCATTGCAAAGCCAGCACCGCTACCCATATTCATGATAAGTTCAACAGGAAGCAATGCAATAATGCCATAAGCAACAGCACCACTTGCGACCATTACCCCAAGGAAATTACAAAAACCAGCCCACATGACTGCAACTGGTGCAGGCAATGCATTTGTATAAATAACCGTTGCAACTGCATTGGCAGTGTCGTGGAAACCATTTACAAATTCAAAGCCCAATGCAATGAAAAGCGCAGTAGATAAAAGAATAACCGAATAAAGGCTCAAAGGTGGAACATGCGCTAAATCAGCACTAACCTGAAACCCAATATAAATAAGTGTTGCAACAATAATCGTCAGAAACACCGGCATAAAAAATTTCGGTGTTGGGACGTGTACATTCGTCGATTTTGCTTGCAGGTTTGCCGCAAGTTTTGAATCCGAAACAGGGGGTAGATTAGAATTCATGCAGACGGTAAGAGGATAATAAAATCCTCTGTATTCTTAAATTAAATTATGACAATTATATGACAAAGAGCCGCCTGATGAAGTCAATTTTTTATATTTTGACCTCATTTGATGCACCTTTCCTCGCTATTTTTTATTTTTTTATTAAAATACAATAACTTAAATCATTATTTACAAGCTCCTTTTGTGCTTATTTTTACAGCAAAAAAACAAATAAAATGACCCACATGTCTATTTTTCACACAGAACAACTGTAATATTTCGGCATATTGAGCATGAAATATTTCAATATCATGATCATTTGATGAATATTTCATGAAAATTCTTTCATTTTTGTCATAAAACAGCCTCTTTTTTTTAATTTTTCTCTCATCAACTCATGACCTTCGTAGGTCATCATTTGTGCTGCTATTCTGTTACAATAGCGCCGCATTTTTAAATTCATATAAAAGATCGGGGTTTTCTATGTCTACGCTTGCCACCCTAAAAGCGCTTCTTGCTAAACGCATTCTGATTATTGATGGTGCTATGGGAACGATGATCCAGCGCCATAAATTAGAAGAAGCCGACTACCGTGGTGAGCGTTTTGCCGATTGGGCACATGACTTAAAGGGTAATAATGACCTTTTAGTTTTGACACAACCTCAAATCATTCAAGGCATTCATGAAGCTTATCTTGATGCTGGTGCAGACATTATTGAAACCAACAGCTTTAACGGCACACGTGTTTCAATGTCTGACTACCACATGGAAGATCTTGTTCCAGAGATTAACCGCGAAGCAGCTCGTTTAGCCAAAGCAGCTTGTGAAAAGTACTCAACTCCAGATAAACCGCGTTTTGTGGCAGGTGTACTTGGGCCTACATCGCGTACTTGTTCAATTTCACCGAATGTAAATGACCCTGCTTTTCGTAACATTACCTTTGATGAGTTAAAAGAAAACTACATTGAAGCGACTCATGCACTGATTGAAGGCGGTGTTGATATCATTTTGATTGAAACCGTATTTGATACATTAAACTGTAAAGCAGCCATTTTTGCAGTTAAAGAAGTCTTCAAACAAATTGGTCGTGAGTTACCAATTATGATTTCAGGAACCATTACCGATGCATCAGGTCGTACTTTAACAGGCCAAACTGCCGAAGCTTTCTGGAACTCTGTTCGTCATGGTGATTTGCTTTCAATTGGCTTTAACTGTGCGCTTGGTGCAGATGCTATGCGTCCTCACGTAAAAACTATTTCTGATGTCGCAGATACTTTTGTTTCAGCGCATCCAAATGCAGGCTTACCAAACGCATTTGGTGGATATGACGAAACGCCTGAGCAAACTGCTGCTTTCTTAAAAGAATTTGCTGAAAGCGGTTTAATTAACATTACGGGTGGTTGCTGTGGTACGACACCAGATCATATTCGCGCCATTGCCAATGCAGTAAAAGATATTGCGCCTCGCCAAGTACCTGAAACAGTACCTGCTTGCCGTTTAAGTGGTTTAGAGCCATTTAATATTCATGATGACTCACTTTTCGTAAACGTTGGTGAACGTACTAACGTTACTGGTTCTAAAAAATTCTTACGTCTCATTCGTGAAGAAAACTTTGCCGAAGCTTTAGAAGTTGCACAGCAACAAGTTGAAGCTGGCGCGCAAATTATCGACATTAACATGGATGAAGGGATGCTCGATTCGCAAAATGCGATGGTGCATTTTTTAAACCTTGTGGCATCAGAACCTGATATTTCACGTGTGCCAATCATGATTGACTCATCAAAATGGGAAATCATTGAAGCTGGCTTAAAATGCGTACAAGGTAAACCTGTTGTTAACTCGATTTCTTTAAAAGAAGGTTATGACGAGTTTGTCGAAAAAGCCCGCCTTTGCCGTCAATATGGTGCCGCAATTATTGTGATGGCCTTTGATGAAGCTGGACAGGCTGATACTGCTGAACGTAAACGCGAAATCTGTAAACGTTCATACGACATTTTAGTAAATGAAGTGGGCTTCCCTGCTGAAGATATTATTTTTGATCCTAACGTGTTCGCAGTGGCAACAGGTATTGAAGAACACAACAACTACGCGGTCGATTTTATTGAGGCGACAGGTTGGATTAAACAGAACTTACCACATGCCATGATTTCTGGTGGAGTATCGAACGTTTCATTCTCATTCCGTGGTAATGAACCCGTTCGTGAAGCGATTCACTCTGTGTTCTTGTACCATGCCATTAAGCAAGGCATGACCATGGGTATTGTGAATGCTGGTCAAATGGCAATTTATGATGACATTCCAGCCGAGCTAAAAGAAGCTGTTGAAGATGTCATCTTAAACCAAAACCAAGGTGAGTCTGGTCAAGCTGCGACTGAGAAACTGCTTGAAGTAGCAGAAAAATACCGCGGACAAGGCGGTGCTGCCAAAGAAGCCGAAAACCTTGAATGGCGTAATGAATCAGTTGAAAAACGTCTTGAATATGCATTGGTTAAAGGTATTACCACTTATATTGACCAAGACACCGAAGAAGCTCGCTTAAAATCAAAACGTCCTTTAGATGTGATTGAAGGACCGCTGATGGACGGTATGAACGTGGTTGGTGACTTGTTCGGTTCAGGCAAAATGTTCTTACCACAGGTTGTAAAATCTGCCCGTGTAATGAAACAAGCTGTAGCATGGCTCAACCCGTACATTGAAGCTGAAAAGTCTGAAGGACAATCTAAAGGTAAAGTCCTCATGGCAACTGTTAAGGGTGACGTACACGATATTGGTAAGAATATTGTAGGTGTGGTACTTGGCTGTAATGGTTATGACATTGTTGACCTTGGTGTGATGGTCCCTTGCGAGAAGATCTTACAAACTGCAATTGATGAAAAATGTGACATCATTGGCTTGTCTGGTCTGATCACTCCATCTTTAGATGAAATGGTATTTGTTGCGAAAGAAATGCAGCGTAAAGGCTTTAACATTCCTTTATTGATTGGTGGCGCAACCACATCGAAAGCACACACAGCAGTAAAAATTGACCCTCAGTACCAAAATGATGCCGTAATTTATGTTGCCGATGCTTCACGTGCTGTAGGTGTTGCAACCACTCTCCTTTCGAAAGAAATGCGTGGAAACTTTATTGCAGAGCACCGTGCTGAATATGCCAAGATTCGCGAGCGCTTAGCCAACAAACAGCCAAAAGCTGCAAAATTGACCTATGCTGATTCAGTTGAAAACGGTTTTAAAATTGACGAAAGCTATGTACCACCAAAACCAAATCTTTTAGGAACACAAGTTTTAAAGAATTATCCGCTTGCAACACTCGTAGATTATTTTGACTGGACACCATTCTTTATTTCTTGGAGCTTGGCAGGTAAATTCCCGAAAATTTTAGAAGATGAAGTGGTGGGTGAAGCGGCAACTGACCTTTACAACCAAGCACAAGCGATGTTGAAAGATATTATCGACAACAACCTTTTTGATGCACGTGCTGTATTTGGTATGTTCCCTGCTCAGCGCACTGACGCAGACACAGTGAGCGTATTCGATGAAGCGGGGCAAAATGTTACGCATACTTTTGAGCACTTACGTCAGCAATCTGACAAAGTCACAGGTAAACCAAACTTGTCTTTAGCAGATTACATTCGCACTGACCGTGAGCAACAAGACTACTTAGGCGGATTTACTGTATCTATTTTTGGTGCAGAAGAACTGGCAAATGAATACAAAGCCAAAGGTGATGACTACTCTGCAATCTTAGTTCAGTCATTGGCAGACCGTTTTGCTGAAGCTTTTGCAGAACACTTACATGAACGCATTCGTAAAGAGTTCTGGGGCTATAAAGCTGATGAACAGCTCAGCAATGAAGAACTGATTAAAGAGAAATACGTCGGTATTCGCCCTGCACCGGGCTACCCTGCTTGCCCTGAGCACTCTGAAAAGGCAGTGTTATTTGATTGGTTAGGTTCTACCGACAAAATCGGTACTAAACTGACTGAACACTTTGCAATGATGCCGCCATCTTCGGTAAGTGGTTTCTATTATTCACATCCACAAAGCGAATACTTTAACGTGGGCAAAATCTCTCAAGACCAACTTGAAGATTATGCAAAGCGTAAAGGTTGGACACTTGATGAGGCGAAGCGTTGGTTAGGGCCGAATTTAGATGACTCGATTGCTTAAGTAAAATACCTCCTCTCAACAGGGAGAGGAGGCTCTTACTATTTTAATAGCTTCTTGAATTTTATAGTAAGCAAACTTAAAATCTTTCGTTGCAATTGAACGAATATTTTCATTGTTTAAATTTTCATCCAACTCATTAATTATAAAAATAATATTATTAAGATTCAAAGGTAAATTTAATTTACTTTCATGAATAAAAGATAATAAATCTTTTCTAGAAAAGCGATAAATTTTTTTAGAAAAATCATTATCACTATTCATAATTTCAATAATTTCTGAACATAGATTAGTTGAATCGAAACGTATTCTAAACTTATGTTTTACCATTTCATCCCATGCTTTAGTTTTATAATTTGAAAAAGCTAATTCATTAAATAACTGTAACATTCCCCAATCCGCAGTTTCTAATGTTGCCAAAAGACCATTCAACTGTCGATCAAAAATAGGCTGTGTTTTCCAATGTGATTTATTTTTATATCTAAAATCATGTTCTACTTCATGCCACCCTTCCGATAAAATAGTTCGTAACTGTACCTCAAAAGTAGAGTCACAAATATTTTTATTATCCAAAGCTTTATCCATGCCAATAATCTCTTCTGGGATTTCAAATACATGGTTGTGACATGTAGCTTCAAAAGTGTTGGATCTAAAGCTATCTTTACGTGTACTTTCCTCTCTACATATAAATTTTGTTTTTAGAATATCATGTACAATATCTATATCATCAGAGAAATAAAGTGTTATACGAATACCTATAATATCCTCTACCATCTTTATATTAGGAATATATTGTTTATCTTCATTTCCTAATTTTTTGTTAAGAGAGTTTTGACTCTTTGCTCTACCAAATATTCTATACATCACAAATAACTGGTTTAAAGTATCTTCAATACTAAGAATTAATTGTCTTTTTATGTGATCAGCTTTATCAAAATTGAGTTCTGCTTCACGTACAACATTACTACTCATTAATTTCTACCCAAAATTTCTTTAATTAAACCAATATGTTCATAATTTAATGCACTAAAATCCTCTTTATTTGGAACTTTAAGAATTTTTAAATTATTTAACTTTTCAAATGATTCATTAACTTCAGAGTAGGTATATTTATTAGTCTTAAAAAAAGTATTTTTATGTCTATGTAAATGTGCTGACGCTCTCCCAGTAGGCCAGAACTTTTCAAGAATAAATTTATCAATTTCATTAAAATTATCTTTTTCATTCAGCTCAGGTCTAATAGGTTCCAACTGTTCTTTAATTAAATCTAAAACCTCATCATCACTACTTGATTCACAGCCTAACTCATAAATATTATTTAAAACACCAGAGGCTTTGCAATTATAAAATTTACAATCACTGAATGTAACTTCTGACATATTATCAAAATTAAAATTACAATCCTTAAAAATACATTCAGAAAAACCAAATAATAATATAGTCATATCTCCAATATCTATACCTTCAAATAAGATGTCTTGAACGTAACTATTATTTAGATTGATTGTAATTTTATCATTTAATGCAATATCAGAAATAACTTTTACACTATCATCATTGATGATTTCCAATGCAAGTTTTAAATTATTCCAAAGTTTTTCTTTATCAGCTTTATCTAATGATATTGATGCTAAAACTGCTGGTTCAATAAAATATTTCTCAGCACACCACTCTGAATCCTTTAATATATTTTTAGAAATGAAATAGCCAAGTATGAATTCATTAACAAAAGTTATATTTTTATTTTCATTATTCTCAAAACCATCTAATAATGCATGGTTCGCTAACTTATTTACTAATGCTTCAAGAGTTGGCTTCTCAATATCAGGATATTTACTTCTAACTACTTCTAATTCTTCGAAAAAATTATTAGTTAAAAACTCTATTAAAGTTTGTTTTTTAATTGAAACTTGACATTTATCTACTAAGTATTTAGCAATTTCTTCCAAAATTAATTTTTGTTGTTCTAAATCAATTCTTAATGATTGTCGAATCTTCTCACGTTCTAACATTGTAGATAAATATTTTTCAACTATTATTTTAGGTTGTTGAACAACTTCTTCAAACTCTACCATATCTATAGTTTTAAGATAGGAAAGTAATACAGGATTTTTTAATTTAAGTAACGTTTCATTTTCTCTAATCAAAAAATCCACCTTACTAGCTGGTAGCCATTCCCTAATAGTTGGCTCACTAATCTTTATTCGGCATATTTCAAACTTATTTGCATTCTCTTCTATCCACTCATTAAATTGTAAGCTATCAAAAATGGCTGTTCTTCTAGTTGTAAGAATAATTTTAGAGTTACTTTCCAATAGACTACTAATTGTTCCTAGCATTGGCTCAGATATTTCTATATTTTTAATATCATTTTCTTTCCGCTCATCAATTAATTCATCAAAACCATCAAGAATAACTGGTACTTTTCCTTCTTTAATTTTTTTTATTACTAAATCATACTTTAAATTATTAAAATTTCTATTAATCTCATCTAATAGAACATATTTAAATATTTTAGCCTGTCTATTTTTTGATAGCTCTGTAAAAAAAGGTAAAATTTTATCATTTTCATCATTTAAAATTGAATTAAGCAATTCATAAGCAGTACATGTCTTTCCGAATCCAGCCGCCGCCTCAATTAAAAATAAAATTGGCTTGCTTTCCATAAGTTTATTTTTAATTTCTGAAATTAATCCAATACTTCCTTCTTTCCCATTAACAAAATATTTAGAGCGAATATATTCATACTGACTATTAATTGGCATTGCTTTATTAATAGACTCAATATGATCAGAATATGATTTTCTTAATTTATATTTCGCATGTTTAACAGAGAAAAATCCATTAAATAATGCACTTTCGACTTCATCTATGTTTTTATATATCTTTTTTTGACAAGCAAAGCCTGCATTTATTAATCCATCAAATTCTTTTTTAATTACTTTCTCTGATATATCATCTTTTAAAATAACAATTTCAGCATTATAAAAATGTCCTGACTGTATTGTAAAAATCAGGATATTATCATCACCACTTACTTCCTCACTAAAACCGTAACTTTTATAATACTCTATTACCTCTTCTTTTTTTAACATAAAAATTAAACACCTATAACAAAATCAGTCACTTCCATCAAACTAACCTATTTCAACTTAAAACTCAATACTCTTATTTTTTACAATCATTGATATCTAAATACATTTTATTAAACTCTAAATAGAATTATTCGCCAATTTTGAAAAGGATTCGATAATTTGTTTTCGGAAAAACTTTGCTACCACTATTGGCATATTGCATAAAAATTACATGATGAAAGTAATAAGTTTGCATCATGATCCTCTTATTTTTTATCAATTCTTTTAAGATCTTGGCATAATATCCACCAGAAAATAACAATGTATGAAACATCATCATGAACACAACTCAACTTTTTCTCGGCGTAATCTTTAGCTCCATTGGGCTCGGCTATTTTCTCTATGGAAAAAAGCAAAAAATGACTGTGCCTTTTACTGTGGGTTTAGTTTTAATGATTTTCCCTTATTTTATTGAGAGTAATCTCTTGCTTAGTGGCATTGGTACTCTACTATCTGTTATTCCCTATTTTTTACGTTTTTAGAGCCATTTCTTAAATGATTTGAATTTCCTCAACTCTTAAGTGATGCATCATCTCTCGAACAAATACAAAGTAGGTAAAAACATAAAGCTGATTTGGTGCCACTTGATTTGTGTAGTAGCTCAAACGCTCTATAAAATCATTAAATCCATGCTCAAGCTCAATACGGCTGATTTTCTTTTTTGCACTAAAAAATAACTCACTAAGTTGTGTCATGGCTACATCAGACGTAACAGCTACACCACTTATCTTTAAATTTCTGAGTGGCTTTGACTCGATGATCTCTTCAATGAAATAAATCATCTTTTCGATAGCAAGTTCATCAATAACACCATAGCTAATACTTTTTGAATCAACAAAACCCAAGCCTTGTTCGAGTTGGATGTGCTGATTGTCTATGTCAAATGACAAGCCATTAAGAGCAAGTGAAAATTTTAGAACTGAGGCAGGATGAGTCATAAAATTGCTTACCGTTGAGTTTTACTAATAGGATTAGTGCCAGTTTGTTCAATGCTTAGCGTTAACAGCGCTAATCCTCATTAACACTATATATAATAAAAAACTCTTTAAAAAGACGAAAATTCAATCTTATATTCGTCCAATCTTACTATTAAAAAATAGAGTATAAACATGAAAAAATTAGTAATTTTAAGTTTCACCCTTTATAGCTTTGCGCAAATTACAAATGCAGCCACATTAAATGTAAAACCCTACGGCACAACTCAAGATGGTCAAAAAGTTGATCTATACACCCTGAGCAATAACAAAGGAGTCTCAGTTTCTTTTATTAGTTATGGGGGCGTAATTACCCAGATTTTGACTCCCGATGCACAAGGTAAACAAAATAATATTGTTTTGGGCTTCGATGATCTAAAAGGCTATGAAGTCACTGATACCAAGGAAGGCATTCATTTTGGTGGGTTAATAGGCCGTTATGCGAACCGTATTGGTAATGCTAAATTTAGCTTAGATGGAAAAACGTATAACCTTGAAAAAAATAATGGGCCGAATTCATTGCATAGCGGTAATCCAGGTTTTGATAAACGTGTTTGGCAAGTTAAGCCTCTCGTTTCCAAAGGCGAAACCGTTAAAGCTTCTCTGAAGTTAACCAGTCCAAATGGAGATCAAGGTTTTCCCGGAAAATTAGATGTAGAGGTGATCTACAGTCTTTCAGATCAAAATGAATTCCAGATTGAATATAAGGCAAAAACGGATCAACCAACAGTCGTCAATCTTACCAACCACAGTTATTTCAACTTGTCAGGTGCTGGCAACAACGCTTATGGTGTGCTGGATCATGTTGTACAACTTAATGCAGACCGTGTATTGGTAACCGATCAAAACTCTTTACCAACAGGTGAGATTGCCTCAGTTGCAGGTACGCCTTTTGATTTTCGGACGCCTAAAGCAATTGTGAAAGATATTCGAGCGAATCATCAGCAATTGGCCTATGGATATGGCTATGATCAAACTTGGGTAATTAATCAAAAGTCTCAAGGAAAATTAAATCTTGCAGCTCATGTTTTTGATCCGAAATCTAAACGGACACTACAAGTCTTAACTACTGAACCAAGCGTTCAAATGTATACAGCCAATCATTTATTAGGAAATGTTGTTGGTGCAAATGGCGTGCTTTATCGTCAAGCAGATGCGCTAGCATTAGAAACGCAGCATTTTCCGGATAGCCCGAATCAACCATCCTTCCCTTCTACACGTTTGAACCCAAATCAAACTTATAACAGTGTCACCGTATTTAAATTTGGTATTCAAAAATAGTCTTTTTAATTGGAGCTATATTTATCTAAAAAAGACTCTCAGCTGAATATGACCGAGAGTCTTTTCATTTATTTAACTCTTGTGTTTGGTAGAAGTGCTGTTGCAAAACCAAGTAATGGCAAGAATGAACATAAACCAAATACCCATTCAATGCCGTTAATATCAGCTAAATGCCCTAATCCTGCTGCGGCAATACCACTTACCCCAAACATAAGACCAAACATTAAACCTGCAATCATACCCACACGGCCTGGAACAGCTTCTTGTGCGTAAACCACCATCGCAGCAAAAGCAGACGACAACACCAAACCTGCAATAATTGAGAAAACTGTTGTCCAGAATAAGTTTGCATACGGCATCATTAATGCAAACGGCGCCATACCAACAAATGAAACCCAAATAACCGCTTTACGGCCAATTTTGTCTCCAATTGGGCCACCTGCAAATGTACCTAATGCAACGGCTGCTAAAAAGGCAAATAAATGCAACTGAGCAGTCTGGATGCTGATATGGAACTTTTGAATAAGATAAAAAGTAAAGTAGTTACTAATGCTGGCAATGTAAGTAAATTTAGCAAACATCAATAAACTAATTGTGCTCAAAGCAATAATAAGCTTACGGCCATGCAATTTACTCTGTGCTTGGGTAGCACGTGTAACCACCTGACTTTTTGCATGACTTACCGTCCAGCGGCTTACACCAAATAAAACCCAAATTGCTAAAAGTGCAATGATAACCAAGCCCGCAACTGCATGCTGCCCAAATGGAACAATCAATAACGCTGCTAATAATGGGCCAATGGCAGTACCTGTGTTTCCGCCCACCTGAAAAGTCGATTGAGCCGTACCAAAGTGTCCACCCGACGCCATTCGTGCCACCCGTGAAGCTTCTGGGTGAAAGGTTGCAGACCCTACCCCAATCAGTGCAGATGCACATAACAACACAGCAAAACTAGGTGAAAATGCCAACAAAATAATGCCGCAGAATGTGACGACCATTCCGAGTGGGAGAAGATACGGTTTTGGATGTTTATCGGTATAAAGTCCAATCCAAGGCTGAAGCAGTGAACCTGTAATTTGATATACAAACGAAATCAGGCCAACCTCCGCAAAACTTAGCGAAAAGTTTGCTTTTAGCATTGGATAGATGGCTGGTAGCACCGCTTGAATTAAATCATTCAGTAAATGTGCGACTGCCACGGCGCCTACAATTTTAATAATCATTCCTTGAGGCTGATCATTTGCAACGGTATTGGCAATACCATCTTTCAATTGTATTGAAGACGTCATACCTGAAAAACTCCAATATTTTTAAATGAGATGCTTATTGTAAATTGTCGCTTATAAAGTTATCTTCCAATAATCATTGTATAAGTGACAATTTTTAGGATAGTTTATGTCCGATTCTCTTATTCAGTCTGATTTGTCTGAACTTGTGATTGGGCTATCTTCTGAGCATTCTTATCGAGAAATCACACCTACCCATACGCATACACGTGCGCAGTTTTTATATGCATCCACAGGAAATATTCAGGTTTTTACACCTAATCATGTCTGGATTGTGCCGCCGATGTGTGCATTATGGATTCCTGCCCATGTAGAGCACAGCGTGATTTCACTGAGTCACGTAAAGTTAAATACGGCATTGGTTGAAGTAAATGCAGCCGCTCTAATGGGACAAGATTGTTTTATTATTCGAGTAAGCAACCTGCTACACGAACTTTTGATTCGTTTAAATGAAATTGAACGAGAAGACACGCCAAATACTGCGACCTCTCAAGAACTTTCCCGTTCTTTACAAATTTTGATTTTTGAAGAAATCCATCGGGCCAATTTGTTGCCTATTCAAATTCCATGGCCGAAAGACAAACGGCTCTTAAAAATTTGCCAAGAGTTATTACACGCTCCTAATAGTTCAAAAGATTTAACAGATTGGGCTGATGAAATTGGTACGAGTTCTAGAACCCTAATGCGTATGTTCCAAAAAGAAACAGGGCTGTCGTATCGGGCATGGTTACAGCAAATGCATATTGCACTTGCGTTAAGTAAAATTGCGAATGGTGAATCTATTGCTCAAATTTCAGAGTCACTGGGGTATACAAACCCCAGCGCGTTCAGTGCGATGTTTAAGCGACATCTAGGAAAAACACCTCAGCAGTTTAGAAGTGCCGCGATGTCGCTATAAGTCTTTTTTTTAGTGCGGATCTCATGCTTTTCGAGCAAATCATCAAAATCGTGGTAGACATGAAGCTCACGATCTTTAGCTGTTCTGGCATGATCTAAGCGCTGTTCAGGGTCAACTAGAACAAGCGTATGACCATCATCAATCAGACGATCTACCCCTTCTAAGAACATACGTTTACCCACATCGTGGATAAGTGAAATCTGTGTTAAATCAATGACGATTGTGCTTTGGTCAGTTGTCTCGTCTTGTAAAATGCGTAATAACATTTCCGCTTCAGTAAATTTCAATACGCCGCGAAGCACATATACGCTTAATGATGCGTCTTTTCCTGTGCGGTAATGGCTTTGTACAATGGTTTGTGCAGAAGGTGTACCTTCCATGAGATGTAATCCCATGTCACGAGATAATCGCTCTAAAATATCGATGCCTCGAATACTATGACCATGCTCATCTAAACGAGGTGAAAAAGCAGCAATACTGACCTGCCCCGGTAGCACACCCAAGATACCGCCTGCTACACCACTTTTAGCAGGAATACCTACAGTTGAAAGCCAGTCACCCGCTGCATCGTACATACCACAGCTCATCATGACACTGAGGACTTGTCTAACGACAGATCGATTCAATAGGCGCTTTCCAGTTCTAGGATCGACCCCGCCATTAGCAAGTACACTGCCCATACGTACCAAGTCTTTAACTGTAACCATGATCGCACATTGGCGAATATAGCCATTCACGATATCTACAGGGTCAGTTTCCAAAATTCCGACAGTTCTCAACATATAACCGATCGAAAGATTACGGTAGGCTGTTTTAACTTCCGAATCATAAACAGACTCATCAAAACTTAATTCGCGGCCTGCAAGCTCGCTCATAAAACGGCGTAGAATTTCTGCGCTATGTAAACCATGCTTGACCTGAATCAAGGAATGTACAGTAATTGCGCCAGAGTTAATCATCGGGTTTTTCGGACGTCCGTCTTTACCCAAAGAAATTTCATTGAAGGCTTCCCCCGAAGGCTCTACCCCTACTTTCGCAAGTACTGCATCAATGCCAAGTTGTTGTAAAACATAGGCATATACAAAAGGTTTAGAAATCGACTGTATGGTGAATTCGACATCATCATCTCCAATCGAATAAATTTCGCCATCTACCGTAGACATGGCCAAAGCTAATCGATCTGGATTTGCATTTGCTAACTCTGGAATATAGTCAGCTAGATGTCCGCTATTATCTACCTCACAGGCTTCTATCACATTTGCCAAATAATCTGGGAGAGGGGTTTTCATGGTCAGTAACCTTAAATGAGGAGATTTACACTTTCGATCATTTTTTCAGCACAACCTGCTGATAATATTAAAATTATAATTTTTTAGTGAAATAAAAATCACGATATAAGTATTGTAATTCCGATGGCTTATTTATTTCAAGCTCATTATACGTTTTTAAAAACTTTAAATAGAAGATTAGATTATTCTTTCTACAAATAGAACTCCATTTAAATGATCCACTTCATGTTGAACAATCCGAGCCGGAAAACCATGGAAAACTGTTTCAACGGCTTCACCCTGAAGTGTTAAATATTTCACCTTAACCATTTCTGCACGTTCAACTTGTCCACGCTCATCTGGCACACTTAAGCAACCTTCTTCACCCAAAAGCGTTTCATTTGAGAACTCTAAAATTTCAGGATTCACCATCACCACAGCATCCATTTCAGGTGCATCGGGATAGCGTGGGTTTGGTCGAGATGCCACAATAATGACGCGTTTAGAAATATAAACTTGCGGTGCGGCAATCCCTACTCCATTGCGCTCAAGCATCGTTGCTTGCATAGCAGCGGCAAGCTGATAAAGCCAATCACTGTTCAACTCATTTGCCGAGACGGGAGCCGCAATCAGTTTTAAGATATCTTCACCACGCTTTGCGACTGGTAAAACTACACTCATCCTTTGAATCTCTCATTAACCCCGATATGACAAGTTTTATTGTGTCGCTGAACAGCTCAAAAGAAAAGTCATTCCTACATCTGTTTTTGTTTCATCTAATGCATTTTTTGTTTTAAAGCTTTTATATTACTTAGCCTAGTCCGCACTTCAACAATAGAACAAATTTCCTCCATTTACTTTTACTTCACTTTTCCATTAATATCCAAACTTCAATTACAACAATTAAGTAAAAAATGGATCAGGACTTAACTTTGCAGGATGCGAACTATCTTAATAAAGAAGATAAACGAACCCTTGCCCTTTCTTCATTGGGCGGTGCTTTAGAATTTTACGATTTCGTGATTTATGTGTTTTACGCCAAAATCATTTCCGACCTATTTTTCCCAAGTACACTCAGCCCATTTTGGGCCATGCTTAATACTTACGGCATTTTTGCAGCAGGTTACTTTTTTAGGCCATTAGGCGGAGTTGTCATGGCCCATTTTGGTGATCTGGTCGGGCGTAAAAAACTATTTTCACTTTCTATTTTGCTGATGGCGCTACCTACCCTGTTTATCGGGATATTGCCAACCTTTGAAAATATTGGGTATTTGGCACCGCTACTTTTACTACTCATGCGAGTGGTACAAGGGATTGCGATTGGGGGTGAAATTCCAGCCGCATGGACCTTTGTGTCAGAACATGTACCTGAAAGAAAAATTGGGCTGGCAAATGGTTTACTCACTGCCGGACTGTCTCTAGGAATTTTACTAGGCGCGCTGATGTCTCTATGGATTTCACTGAATTTTAGTGAAGGGCAAATCCATGACTGGGCATGGCGTATTCCTTTCATTGCAGGTGGTATTTTTGGTCTGGTTGCACTTTATTTACGGACTTATTTAAAAGAAACCCCAGTGTTTAAAGCCATGCAGGCACGTAAAGAAATTTCAAAAGAAATGCCCGTAAAACAAGTGTTAAAAACGCATAAAACAGCCGTTGCGATTGGCATGTTATTTACGTGGTTTTTAACTGGTTGTGTGGTGGTGGTGATTTTAGCCATGCCAAATTTATTAACTGGTACGTTTGGCTTTGAGCGTGCTCAAACTTTTGAAATGCAAAGTGCCGCCATTGTCATGCAAATGGTCGGCTGTATTTTGGCAGGCTATTTTGCTGACCGTTTTGGCTGTGGCAAAGTCATGATGGTCGGTGCGCTTGCCGTGGCACTCACAGCAGCAGTTTTTTATAACAGTTTAGGACATGCTGCCCATTCAACCATTTTTGGTTTATATATGTTGTTGGGTCTATGCTCAGGTACAGTCGGCATGGTGTCGAGCAGTATGGTCAAAATGTTCCCAGCGCCTGTACGTTTCTCGGGCATTTCATTTTCTTATAATTTGTCTTATGCGATTGTTGGTGGTATGACACTGCCTTTAGTGCATTGGCTAAGTCAATATAGTGATATTGGTGCGATGTATTATATTTTCGCGCTAACCATTTTGGCCTTTGTGACTGCCTTTGTGTTTTGGAATAAGTTTGAAAAAAACAGATATTAAACGCTTTAACCTATGAAAAAACCACGCCGATCGCGTGGTTTTTTAATGCTGCTTACTTTAGAAAGTAAAGCCGATATTAAAGTTAATACGGTATAGCCATTTATCACTATTTGGTGAAGTTGCAGAGGTATACCCTGTTGAGTTTGTAGAGCCACCAATAATGTTGGAGTTTTTACCCCACGTATAATCTGCCCAAACCATAAATGGTGAAGCAATAAACATCATACCTGTGGTGTTCATTTGCGAGTCGGACCAATCATCACGTTTTTTATCGAGGTAACTATAGTCATTATAAAACTTAATGGATTTTAGCTTACCCATATTGGTGACAGGCAACGTATAGGCAAGGTTTAAACTGGCTATGGTCCCTTCCGAAGCAATGAAATAAGCTGGCGTAAGACCATTTGCCCCCATTAAAGTCATATCACTATTTACACCATCTGGATTTTTAGCATCGTACTGATAGTGAATAACCGAACTTTGTAAGTTAAAGCGTTTGTAGTTGTTTTCGGTATGCAAACCGACTGCATAATATTTGCCGTCTTTATCGGTAATATCATTATGTAACTGAGCGATTGCACCCGATACACCAAACTCTTGCTTACCGAAATCAGTTTCTAACTTGCGAACAATGCGGGTATTCACCTGATTGCGCTTTTCATTTTGATAGGCTTTTTGAGATGGAAATGCATTTCCTGCCAAATCATCATAAGTTGCACTCTCTGGTGAATAACGCAAATTCGTCTCTAACATTTGCGGGTAATAACCGAGTTTTAAATCCCAGTCTTTGTCGTGATAATTCCAGTTAATCCCCGGTGCAATGTTATTGCCATAACCTAGAAAGAATGGAATGTGATAGGTCCAGCCATTTTGTGGGTATGGATAAATCGTGAAAGGTTTATAGACCAGACCCGCTTCAATGCTGTTATTGGCATCTAGGTTATAACCCACGTATGCTTTTTCAATGGACGTTTTCTGTTGGTCTTGAAACATATAACTGGCATTGATGTAGGCATCATCAAATTTACCTTTGAGATCAACCCTGAAAATATCAAAATGGAGCTTACCAAAACCACGGTTTGGCCCTTCCCAATCTTCATAGCGTTGATTTAACCGAACCACCCCACCTAACTTTAATGAGTCGGTGCCATCATCACTTTTCCATTCAAGCAATGAGTCTTTTGCAAATGCATTGACGCTTACCCCCAGCGTAAGCGGTGCAATGAATGCCATGATCAATGAAGTCTTTTTCATCTCTACATCCTTGATTGAGTTCCAGCGTCCTGCTGGAACTTTATTTGTTTTACCTGTAAAACTTCGTTTTTATTGTTTTTTAGACAAAAAAATTTATCTAAAAAAAGGATGGCTTAGCAGCTCCCATCGCATATGTACTAAACCATCCAAACTGGTTAATACAGTTTCTTTTGCGGTGGACCCGCGAAGTTTAATGGTCCAATCGAGTTCATATCGAGCTCAATCACAGTTGGCCCTTCAAAAGCGACTGCCTCTTGAATAACCGTTTTAAACTCATCTGCACTACCCACTTTCCAGCTTTTCACACCCATTGATTCGCCAAGGAGTTTGTAGTCAGGTGTATGTAATTCATTGAAATACTGACGACCACCAAAGTAGTTATTTTGAATGCCACGCATTACGCCATAGCCACCGTCATTCATAATCATTAAGACCATGTTGGTGTTTTCTTGCACCATAGTTGCAATTTCACCAATGCCCAGCATTAAGCCACCATCACCGACTAGACCAATCACTTTTTTGTCAGGGTTAGCAACCGAAGCACCGATTGCAGTTGCAAGGCCTAAACCAATTGCACCCGCGAGTGAGTGAATGTTTTGATTTGGTGCTTGTACAGGGAATAAACGACTGCCCCATGTGCTACCTGACATGGTGATGTCACGTACAAAAATGCCGTCTTGAGGTAAAGCTGCACGTAAGTGGTCACAAATTAATGCGTATTGGTCAATTTGTTTGCGCAGTGCATCAATTGCAGCTTGTTTAGCAGCTACTACAGCAGCATCGTAATCGGCATCAACTTTTGAGATTCCATTAAGCTGTTCTAACACACGTGTTAAGACATCTTTGGCATCGCCACAAATGAAGTTGCGGATTTTGTAATTACGTTGCTGAGCCACTGGGTTAGCATCCACCTGAATAATGTTTTCAGGGAATTCAACCGAATAAGTTTTAGTTTCATTACTACGTAAACGAGAACCCACCACAACCATCAGGTCAGCATCTTTTAATAATTGCTCAACACCTGCTGAGTTATGGAAAGCACCTAAACTACGTGGGTGATCATCTGCCAAAACACCGCGGCCGTGCGTAGACGACACAACCGGAATACCTAAATCTGCAATTGCTTTAACTTCAGCAACACTGTTTAAAGTTCCACCACCAATCCAGAAAATCGGACGTTTTGCTTTTTTGATTTCGCTTACAAGAAGATCAATTTCAGCTTGTTCTGCCTGTGGCAACTCAAGTGCTTTCACTGGCCCAAGATTAAGTGGCAAATCGATTTCTGCTGCTTGTACATCAATTGGTAACTCAACACTTACCGGTCCCATTGGAACTGTAGTTGCTACTCGAATTGCTTCACGAATCACGCCAACAGCATTGTCTGGGCTGGTAATGCGAAATGCCGCTTTGCTTGATGCGCGCAAAAATGTAAGTTGGTCTTTAGTTTCATGAATGAAGCTGGCATCACGATCGAGATATTCACGCTCAACCTGACCTGTTAAATGCAATACAGGGCTACCGGCATTCATTGCTTCAATCAGTGAACCCACCGCATTACCTGCACCAGCACCTGTACTGGTCAACGCTACACCTAGGCCTTTAAAACGCGAGTGTGCATCTGCCATGGTGACTGCACCCGCTTCACCGCGTGCTGCAACAAAGCGCATTTTTTCACGGCGCCCTACTGCATCTGCAATAGGTAAATTGTGGATGGAAATAACACCATAAATACTATCAACTTGGTGCGCTTCTAAAACTCTTGCGATTGCTTCGCCTACATTTACACGTTCAGTCATGTCTGTTCCTCAAAATTTGTTTTCAGTCCTTGAATTTATTAATCGCACCAAGGGTTAGGCTGTTCATTCAGCCCCATATAAATACTCTTTTGTTGCATGTACGATAAAATGCCTAAACGGCCTTTTTCGCGCCCAATACCACTGTCTTTAAAGCCACCAAACGGCGCACTAATCGAGAATTTTTTGTAGGTATTAATCCATACCGTTCCTACTTCTAATGCACGTGCGATGCGCCAAGCTTTACGATAGCTTTCAGTCCAGATGCCTGCGGCAAGACCAAAACAACTGTCATTGGCTTGGGCAATTAAATCTTGCTCGTTGTCATATTTCATAACGACTAAAACAGGGCCAAAAATTTCTTCCTGACAGGTTTGAGCACTGTTATTTAAGCCCGTGATAATTGTTGGGAGGTAATAGCTTCCTTTGGCATAGTCACCAGTGGTAAGCGCTTCACCACCAATCAGAACTTGACCACCTTCGCTTTTGGCAAGTTGCACATAACGGTCAACAGACTGCAAATGTTTGTCATTGACCAGTGGCCCTAAATGCACACCCGCCTGTTCTGGATGGCCCACACGTAAGCCTTTGGTAATTTCAACCAGACGCGTTAAAAACTGCTCGTAAAGACTGCTATGAATAAACAAGCGAGAACCTGCGATACACGCTTGGCCTGCTGAGCTAAAAATACCGTACGCAACACCTTTAGCAGCCAGTTCAATGTCTGCATCTGGTAAAACGATGGTTGGTGACTTACCACCTAGTTCAAGCGAAGTGGTAATAAGCTTGTCCGCTGCAATGTGTGCCAAATGACGACCCGTGGTTGTTCCACCCGTAAAAGAGATTTTACGAACCAATGGATGTTGAGCAATCGCATCACCAATGATAGAACCACGACCAACCAACACACTGAGTAAACCTTTTGGTAAGCCAGCTTCTTCAAAAACTTTGGCAAGCTCTAAAGCAATCAGTGAAGTTGCTTCTGCTGGTTTTAACACCACGGCATTTCCTGCTGCCAAAGCTGGAGCAAGCTTTTGAACTTCACTTGCAATTGGAGAGTTCCAAGGCGTAATTGCTGCCACAACCCCCACAGGTTCATGCACACTCATGGTCATGAAGTCTGGAGCACGTTGAGTGGTGAGCTCATCGTTCAGCGTTTCACATGCCGCCGCAACATAGCGTGCAGTTGCCGCCGCGCTCATCACCAAGCCACGAGTTTCAGTTAAAGGCTTACCATTATCACGTGTTTGTAATTTCGCTAATTCATCGACACGCGCTTCAATAATGTCTGCAACTTTATAGAGAATACGTGCACGCTCATGCGGCAAGCTGTTTCTCCAGCTCGGTTCACGCCAAGCCTGATCTGCTTTTTCAATTGCTTCATTTACATCATCAAGCGTTGCCGTTGAAAGCTCAGCGTTTACCGACTGATCTGCCGGAAACAGGCTTTGAATGACTGCACCACGGCCTAATCGCCATTCACCTGCAATATAAATTTCCTTTGCCATGATCAAATCCTTCTTAAATCTGTATTGCTTCTACACTGTTGCGACAAGCACGAATCACGCTAAGCGCAGCCAAAGTTGATGTTTTTGGGTTACTTGGTAACGGCACGCCCACCAGTTCAATGGTCATTTGCCCAAAGCCACCTTCTGCCACAATGGTGTGTTTGTTTTTGTTGATGGTTGGATCAACGGTTAACTCAACCATGGTTTCATCCATACCAAGTCCTGCAAGTGCAATGGTTGCTGCAACGTTGGCATTAGCTGGAAATTTCATGGCAGCTTCACGCGCAGTTCCTGTGAAAAAGACGGTAGCTTCAGCAACATGGTCTAAATCGACCAATTGTTCTGCATAACTGCCCTTCCAGCTTTTTGGACTTTTGCAGCCTTTATAAGTGACTTTTTGCAAGCCACCTTCTTTAGCAGCAGAAATACCGTCAATGCCTGCGATAGCCCCTGCCAGTAAATGCAGATGTGCATCATTTTTTTCAGCAGTTTGTTTAAGCTGAATTAGAAATTCGCTATCAGCTAAAGTACCCACCGAAATCAGGCCAATGGTCCAGCCTTTCGCTAAAACTTTTTGAGCATGCTCTTTCACTGCTGCTTGACCTGCCACCTCAATGACATAGTCAGGCTCACCATCACATTGCTCAATATCGGAAATCACCTGAATCTCGGAAGAGACTTGTGACTGCACTTTTTCAATACTGCGAGATGGCACGACAATCCATTTGAGTTGCAGATCTTGAGGCAAGTGGGCATACACTTCTGCTGCCATTGCGCCAAAACCAATCATCATCAACTTTTTCATGACAGCACCTAATATTTATAAATGTTTATTAAAACCACCCGAGACATCTATTACCGAACCTGTGGTGTAAGATGCCAATGGTGATGCCAAGAAAACTAAAGCACGTGCAGGCTCTTCTGGACGGCCTAAACGCTGCATAGGAATGCCACGATTTTTTGCGATATTGCCTGTCCACTCTTCCCATGACAGATTCAAATCTGAACGGGTTTCATAACGGCGTTTCCACTGTGCAGATTCGACCATTCCGAGTAAAATCGAGTTCACACGAACGCCATATTGAGTAAACTCATGCGCTAACGAATGGGTTAAATTCAACAGTGCAGCGCGTGCAGATGAAGTCGCAATCATGTGCGGTTCCGGTTGCAATGCCAGTAACGAGTTCACATTGGTAATTGAGGCATTTGCTGACTGTTTTAAGTCGTCAAGAAAAGCCCGTACTGGATGTAAAACACTGAAATATTTCAGTTCAATTTCTTTCATCCAGTCTTCATCTTGCGTATTTTCAAAATTTGAAACACGGCCTTGCCCAGCATTGTTAATGAGCATGTCCACATTGCCCAAATTGAGTTTGACGTCTTTGGCAAATTGCTGAACTTCTTCTTTTTTCAATACATTGCATGCTTTGGTAAAAATATTGGCATGTGGAAATTTTTCTAAAATATAGTGCTTAGAAGCATTTAAACGCTCTTCATCGCGACCACACCAAGCTACTTTTGCACCCTCTGTAACCAGTATTTCAACAGCAGCCAGCCCAATCCCAGAGGAGCCACCCGTAACAACTGCAACTTTTCCTTCAACTTGGAAGCTCATAATCCTTAATCTCTCTTACGATTGTTCCTGAATCGTCAACATAATTTGGTTAAATGCTTGCGGTTGGTCGACATAACTTAGATGTCCTGCATCTTGGATGATGTAGTGCTGTTCCAACTGCAATTCCTGAGCAAGCTCTTGTATACCTAACGCAGGAGTGATTTGATCTTGCTGCCCTGCAATCACTGTGCATGGGACTTTTAAATCGGTTAAGTAATTACGTATTTCGTCATATGCCAGTAAGTACGATGCATGTGTAAAACCCTGTAGGGTCAACTGCTGCATCACCACTGAAACTAAGGCTAAGGCTTGTGGCTCTTGTTTATAAATCAAATGAGGTCCACGGCTTTCGGCCATACCTTTAGCACCAAGTTCTTTCAACATTTTTGGTCTTTTTTCAAAAACCTGAATTTGTGTTTGTTCATCGTGGCGCTGGTAACCTTGCGCTAAGTTAGCGACAACCAAGTGTTCCACTCGCTCTGGGTAAAGTGCAGCAAATGCACTCGCCTGTAAGGCACCTAATGAGTGTCCAACCACAATTGCTTTTTCAATTTTTAAAACATCGAACAATGCAACCAAACGCTTTGCGTAGTCGGTAGCATTGGGTTGATCCGTTAAAAGTTCATCTGATTTGCCATAGCCCGGTGCGTCCCAGGCAATGACATGAAAATGATGAGACAGCACTTCAAGTTGGTTTACCCATGAAGCAGAACCTGAACTAATACCATGCAAGAGCACAAGGTACTCGCCCTGACCGGCTTCCCGATAGGCTTGCTGCTGGCCTTGAACAGTAACGGTTTTCACCGGAAATTCTGCTAACCTTTCAATGAGTGTCATCATTTTCAATTCTTTCCTTTCATTCACTTCATCAAACAATTAACGTTTGATTTGAGACAATGGATGCTCTGGTGGATAGTTCGGAATAGTTGGTTTACCTGTTCCCAACATCACACACATCAAGGCATCTTCTTGTCCTGGGTTAAACAAACCACGGTAAATACCCGGTGGAATTGAAATCAGGTCACGCTCTTTTAAACGGGTCTCAAATTTTTCGCCGTTGTGCTCAATGAACAAATCAATTTCGCCGCGGAGCATAAAAAACACCTCTTCAACATCATGGTGAATGTGCAAAGGGCCTTCACACTGTGGTGGCAGAACCATGGTTGAAAACGTGAAGTTTTCTGCTGGTACAGTGTTGCCGTCATTCGCAACACCTGTTGCACCCGTACCCATGTAACGCATTTGTGCACGGCGATATTTCGGGTCGTAATCTGCTTGGAACTTCAAAGCATCGAAGTCGTATTTACGTGTCTCAAAGCGAGCAATACGTGTGTTTAACCAATCTTCTAAAGAAGCACCCTCTGGTTGTGCCCACGATTCGAATTGTTGTGTAGTCATTTTTTAAACTCCTATACAGTGAATTAATAACGTTTTAAAAGAGGAACCAAGAACAACGACCCAATGACAGCGACAGCAGCCAAGAAGGTAATTCCTAAATTAAAACTGTGTGTTTGCATCACGATGTAACCGATAAGAACAGGCGCAATTGCACTTGCAAAATTACCTAAACCGTTAAATATTCCACCCGCAGTCGCCCCTACATTTGAGGTCGTTACTCTTGCAAGCAGAGCAAATACAGCTGCTACTCCAAAACCCCATGCCATAGCACTTAAAGACATGGCAGCAATAATTAATAATGGCTGGGTCATAATGACCATCACATACATGAAGATGCCTGCGAGTAATAAACCGCTAAATACTTGAATTGCGCGGCGGCCTAACTTGTCAGATAAAAACGCACCGATAATTTCGCCAATTAACATGGCAATGAACGGAAAGCTTGAATACATCCCAAACTCTTTGAGATTGAATCCTTTGTCTTGCATTAAGTAAGAAGGAACCCAGCTGTTTAAGCCCCACAAATACGTCATTAATGCAATGTTAAAGAGACACACCAACCAGAACGCGCTATTACTGAGCAGCAATTTAGTATTGGCAATGTGACCTTTGAAATTGGTACGTTTACTCTCACCATCAATTTCGACAGTTTTCTTGAGCTGCAAGTTACGTAAACCAAAAACAATGCTGAAAATGGCAATCAGTGTTAAACCAGCCATCACAAAAAACGTGGTGTGCCAGTCATGGTGCGCTAAAACATTTGCAGTGATTGGGAACCCAAGAAATGCACCAATCGGTGTTCCAAGTAAGAACATGGTAGAAGCGCGTGCCTGCTGATGATCTGTGTAAGTCTGCTTAACAATGGTGTATGCCAAGGCAAATAACGGCCCTTCTGCCAAACCAAGTAATACACGTAAAATCAACATGCCTGAATAACTGGTGGTGAAGCCCATGCAAAACATGAGTAAACCCCAAGAGGTCACGCTCCAGAACAGCATTTTCTTTGGGTTAAAGATGTCACCCAAAAAGCTTAGAAAGACTGATGAAAAACCATAAGCAAGTAAGAAACTTGTCATGAGCCATCCAAGCTTGGCCTTATCTTCAGCAATTCCCATTGCACTTTGAAAATGAGGATCTGAAAATAAAACCGCAATACTAATCTTGTCGAAAAACGCCAGTACCACACACACCATAAGGACAAAAGCAGGTACCCAATGCTTCAATCCACTTTTTTCTTCATTACTCATGTGTCATTCCTTCGATTTGGTAATGAGAACCAGATTTAATGTTTACGGTTTTAACTTCATGACATTAAATTCAGCATCTGCTAATAGTTTTGGGTCTAAAACGGTGTTGGCTTGCATCCAACGTTTTGCCAGTTTGACTAGCTTCGAGTCATTAATGGCAATCATGTTGAGCAAACGATTTTCATGGTCCAGATATAAATAGCTCACCTGATCTTCACCGCCTTGGCGAATGACTACTTCCTTCGTTTTTTCAGGCTGATAAGTACCTAAAATCTGGATGTTAAAGTGATATTGATCAGACCAAAGCCATGGAATATCGCTATATTCAGTTTCAATTCCGAGCATTGACTTTGCTGCTGCAATCGCCTGATTTTGTGCATTTGCCCAAGACTGAATGCAATAACCCAAGCCTGGATGAATCGCGACATCGCCTGCGGCATAAATGTTTTGATCTGAAGTTTGCCCAAAACAATTCACCACAATGCCATCTTTCACATCGAGACCAGCATGTACACCTAACTCTTTGGCAATTTCAGCACCCGCACCTACCACAACACAGTCAAATAACTGACTATTTTGAGGATGGTTCACCACTTCAACTTTCTGATTAGGTGCTTCTACCAAATGAAGGCTCTTGCTGTCTAAATGAATTTTTGTACCTTGAGTTTCATGCATATTTTTTAAAAATGCAGAAACTTCCGGACTCACACTTCTTGCACATAAACGGTCGCCATATTCAAAAATATGAACATCTTTACCTTGCTTACGTGCAGTTGCAGCAATTTCTAAACCAATCCAGCCACCGCCGATCACAGCGACATTTTTTGCATTCTTTAAAACTTCAGCCAGACGTTCACAGTCTTGCACATTGCGTAAGGTCACAACATTTGGAATGAACTGCCATGTATTGACTGGTACACGTGCACGGCTTCCAGTTGCAATTAACAATTTGTCATACGGCAAAACTTGGCCACTTTCTAAATGAACCTGTTTTTGCTCACGGTCGACTTTTGTCGCAATTTCCGGTTTATGCCATTGAACCTTGAACTCTTGAACCTGCTCAGGAGAGAACAGATTCAAACTTTCATAAGTTGCTTCTTTTGAAAGTACTTGCTTAGACAGTGGTGGACGCTCATAAAACACTTGATCTTCATTTGAAACCACGTGAATTTCGCCCACATACCCATTTTGACGCAAGGTACTTACTGCCCAACCCGCTGCCTGTCCGGCACCTACAATTACGATCTTTTCCATAGCCATCTTCCTTGTAAAGCCATACCTGTTAAACAGGCTTCACCTGACGGCGGGTTGTGTCATCAAGACCACCTTCAATCGCCCATTCGGTGAAAAGCTCTAAACGATGTTCTTCTACACGTGGTTGCCATTCTTCTGTCAAATAATCATCGTTGGTGTAATATTCAAATGCACCACCCAATGGTGAGTTGACGTACCAGAAATAAGCAGAAGAAATTGGGTGACGTCCCGGCCCAATAAAGGTTGACCATTCCGAACGATTCATGTTTAAACCGCCCCCAATCACCTCATGGATATCACGTACTACAAACGCAACGTGATTTAAGCCAGCAGGTTTATTTGGAACACTGAGTAAGAATAAATCATGGTGATAACCTTCACCGCGGCAACGTAAGAATGCACCACGATTTTTATAGGCATCCGATAAATGAAAGCCTACTTTCTCGATATAGAAATTTTCGGTTGTTGCCAAATCTGGTGTGAAGAACACCACATGTCCAATCGCAACAGGCTGACCTTTTTCATAGATAGGACTTGCTGCATTAACACGTTGAATGTTGCCGTATTGATTAATGCCTTCCGTTTTAAGTTCAGGTACTTCTTTAACAAAACTTTGTTCAAAACGAATGGTCATGCCATTTGGGTCAAGACACTGAACTGTATTTTCAGAACGTTTAAAACCGTCTACATCGGCCAAACGTACTGCTAAGTCTTCTAGGTCTTGTGTGCTTTCAACACCCCACGTGACTTCACGTAAAGTTGAACCTTGTTCAATAGCAACTGGCAAACGCTCATCATCACAATTAAATAAATAAATTTTGCTGCCATTTTGGGTTTGGTAAAGATCTGTGCCTTCAATATCTGAAGTACTTTGGCTTAAACCAAAATCTGCCAAAAACTTGTTTGAAGCGGCTCTATCTTCAACTCCAAACTTTAAAATCTCGATCCCTGTAATCATTTGACTACTCCTTAGTTAAAGACAAAACCGCCATTGACCGGAATATTTTGACCTGTCACAAAAGAGGACAAATCCGACAGTAGATACAATGCTGTTCCATTTAAATCTTGTGGAAGTTGCTGACGTTGAATCGCTCTTCCGTTGACATATAAATCGTGACGTTCTTGAGGCACATACTCGGTTGCTTCAACCAGAGTAAGGCCCGGTGACAATGTGTTGACGCAGATATTGGACTGCCCCAACTCTCTTGCCATTGAACGCGTCATGGCCACAATCGCACCTTTACTTGCAACATAAGCAATTAGGTTCGGTGCACCCCAAAGTGCTGTATCAGAAGCAACATTAATAATTTTGCCAGCCGCCGATTGCTTTAAATGGGGAACGCATGCCTTACTGATTAGCCATGTGCCTTTCACATTAATATTCATGACCCGATCCCAAAGTTCAGGATCGTAATCAATCATATTTTTTCCACCGACATTGGTCGCCAGTGCCGCGCAATTCACAAGGCCATCTAGTCCCTGTAATACTTCAACGCTTTTTGCAACCGCATTTTCAATAGAGTCTGCATTGGCAAGGTCAACGGTGACAGCATGAACGTTTAGTCCTTGTTGTTGTAACGCTTGTGCTTCTTGTTGCACCAAGTCAGACAAAATATCTGCCATCACAACTTCAGCACCTGCCTCGGCAATAGCTTGAGCGAAATCTCTACCTAAACCACGCGCAGCACCAGTCACTAAAACTTTTTTGCCTTGCAACAACGCTACATTAGCCATGAGCTTCTTCCTGCATCTCGATACGGTTTGATGCATTTAGTGCGGCAATTTTCTTTAATTGCTTCTCAGCTTCTTTTTTCATTAAACGGCGTAAACGTGCAAGACCAACATCGTGTTGATAGAGAAACTCTTTTTCACGCGCATTTGGCGCAAGGTTTTCTAAAATAATTCGGTCTTGTTCTAATACATCCCAGTGCAACTGTTCTAAGTGATTGCGATATAAGAAACGCCATACATTACGTTGCCAACCACTCACCTTACGGCAGCGCCAGAAAAATACGCGAGTATTGTTGGCATCAATTGGCGTTGCATAACCCACAATCCAGAACTCACCACCTGGGCCAAATTGTTTACGGTAAGGAATTGAAAGTCGTAACCAACTCGCACCTGTTGAACCATATTCAACCCAGTCGAAGTTCACACCTAATTGACCTTCTTTTTCAAAAACAAAGCCATTATCGGTCGTGCGGTGTTTCATCTCTGCGGTACGATCACCATCTGCCATCGAGTGCGATGTCGCATGTAAATAACTACCATGCATTGGATCCATCACGTTATCAATTGCATACTGATGGTTTACTTTCCAGTCTGCTTGGCAAAGGAATGCACTCCACTCTTCGCTTGCAAGTTGCTCTGGAAACTCAAGCGGCGCTGGTTGTTCATTTGCATCAATACCAAACCAGATGAAGATTGCGCCATGTTGCTCAATTACTGGGTAGTTCTTTAAACATTTAGTTCCAGTCATTGGACATTCATGAACCGCTGGCACATCAGCAACTACACCATCAGCACGAACTTCAACACCGTGATACCAGCAAGCCACTCGGTCGCCTAAGTTCCAACCAAGGGAAAGACGAGCACCGCGGTGTGGACAGCGGTCTTCAAGTGCATGAACCTGACCTTCGGCATCACGCCAAACCACAATGTTTTCGCCTAAACGGGTAATACCGACTGGATTAGCAGCGACTTCCCAACTTGCCAAAACCGGATGCCATTGGTCACGTAAACCAAGTTCTAAATATTCTTCAGCGCTTTGTGAAGTTGATACGATTGCGTTCATTTTATTCTTCCCTGAATCAATAACCTAAACGTTGCATTTCTTCTGTAAAGCTTGCAGAAGTCCATTCATCACCAGATTCACATCGGAAACCCTGTTGATTAAGTGCAGAAACAACGTCATCTAACTCTGTTGCGCCCGCAGAAAATGCCTGAATCAAGTTCTTTACAAAATCTTTTTCGTAGAGCGTTGGTTCTTTATAACGTGTTTGCCAAACCAACAATTCAGATTGACCAGGAATTTGAATATTGTTGATACCTGCTTCGGTTGCCGGCGTTGCATGAATCCAGCTTGCCAACTTTTCATTAAATGTCTTCATTGTTCTGCTTCCTTGTACATGTGAGGACTAGAGTTGAATTTGAATATCCTGTCCTTCAACACGAACTGGGTAAGTACATAGGTTTCTACACCCGGGTCCACTTTTTAGCTCACCTGTTTGAATGTCAAAAATTGCTTCATGCAATGGACATTCAACAGTTTGATCTTCGATAAATCCTTCGGTTAATAAGGCATACGCATGAGGGCAAACATTTTCGATAGCAAAGTAATTTTCGTCGACGAAAAATACGCCTATTTTTTTCCCTTCAATTTCGATGGCTTTCGGCTCATCTTCGCTAACGTCACCCTGCTGACAAACTGAGATCCAACTCATACCTTGCGTCCTCATTTTGTTTTATATACAAAACATAATTTGATTTTCAAAACACAGGCTAAGCATAATACCCTTGATCATTTTTTGTCAAAGTAAAAATAAATATAAAATTCATTTACTTAATTAATTTTAAATATTTTGTTACGTTTCAAACAAGAAACAAAGTTTTGAATATAAAAATTGTTTTATGCATTTTTAACAATTACAATAGTTATAAAATAAAGCAGCATGCCCCAAATTGAATCATGTTTTATTTATAGGAAAATGACACGAATGAGCATAGCAATTGAAGAAGATTTGCAAGAATCAGAAACGACAAAAAATGATGATCGATATTTAGTACCAGGGCTTGTGCGTGGTTTAGCCATCTTGCAAGCATTTAATCAACAAGCACAAGAAATGACGATTACAGAAATTGCCGAAATTTTGGAAGTGAACCGTTCTAGTGCATTTCGTCTGATCTACACACTTGAAGCTTGCGGTTACTTAAGGAAAGCTTCACAAAAAACGTATGCTCTCGATTCAAAAGTCATGGAGCTTGGTTTTAACAGTTTATCTAAACTTTCATTACTCGATTTATCGACGCCCTTAATGAAAGAACTACGCGACCAGACCAAACTGGCAGTACATCTGACCGTTTTAGAAGGTACACACATTGTTTTTGTAAATAACGTTCAATCTATGGGAACGTTTACCAGCAATATTAGTTTAGGTACTCGCTGGCCTGCACATGCAACCGTCATTGGTCAAATGTTATTGTCAGATTTACCAGAGGCAGAAGTACGACAACGTTACCGTAATTTCAATGAGTGGGATAGTTACTCAGAACTGACCCCAACCAGTTTGAAAGCACTCTTACAAAAGTTGAGTTATGTAAAAACTCAAAAATCGATGGTGAGCTGGGGTCATTACAACCATGATATGGCTGCTTGTGCTGCCCCTATTTTCAAACAATCAAATGGAAAAATGGTGGCGGTTCTTTCAGTGAGCTGCCCAATTACCACTTATGATGAAAAGACCTTTAAAGAAGATATTGCCGCTATGGTGATCACAACCGCAGATAAAATTTCAAAATTTATTTATTAAAAAAAGCGACGTTAAGTCGCTTTTTTTGTGCTTTTATTTCATCAATTAAAAACTACTTTAAAAACTTCACCATTCATATCCTGAAAACTCAGTAGCAAATGATTTTCTTTAATATCAAACTTTAAATACTGCTGTTTAAACTGTATTACGGCATAAAACTCTTCAGCACCATCATCTAAACCAGTCGCAGAGACCTGTGTGCCTTGTGGAAAATCCTTGAGCCATGCAGCCTTATAAAAATCTGACACTGAATTAAAATCTATATATTTTGTGGGTTCGGCCATAATTTTTTGGGCCATCGCATCAAACTGTTGCTGTTTATATATGACTAAATTCAGGATCATGGCTATTCTTAAAGGTTAATCATTAACAGTCATCAATAGAGTGCGTATAGTAGTGTAATTTTCCATTACGGAAATGAAAATGTAAGCCATCATTAGTACCTTTCCAAGGAAATATAGAGTAAGTATGATTTTCAGATATAACTATTTGTTTACCAAAAAACTTTTTAAAATCATTCTCGGTAGTTAAATGATTAAATAATCGAGAACCATACTTTAGACCATTTTGCTGGCTTACATATACCTTATCTAAAGATCCCGTAGAGAGTATCACTCCATCTTCATATACCCATTGATCTGGAAAATAACTACCATTGCATTCATCAGCTTCACCTTTAATAACCTGCTTTGGCTTTTTCAGATTATTTAAGGGAATATCAAAACCGTTTAATACCTTACCATGCCATAAAGGTTTAATATTTACTTGCGCATAAGAGATAGTTGCTACTAAAAAACCAATACAAAATAAAAATATATGAGTTAAATTTTTCATAAAAATCCAGAAATTAATGATTTAAAAGTTTTGTGCCTTAGTCTTATTAATGATCAAACCTTTTTGTTTGTCTTTCATAATGATTAAAGGAGATCCAACTTTCTTAGTTTTGGTATTATCCAAATATTTTTTCTTCTGTAAATAAATCTGTTTGTCTTTAATAAAGCTATCTATGGAAGTTTCATCATCCGTATAATAACTAATATCTTGTGTATAAATATTTGACCAGTCCGCTACCCAAAAAATAATAAAATTTCCACCACGCTCCTGATAATTGTCTATTGCAAAGGTTTCAGAATCAATTTTATATATAGTCTGACCTGCTATTGAGGATATATCCTGAGTTTGCGCTTTAAAATAATAGGTTTTATTTTTATCTAAATTGATAGCAAATACATTATAGCCTAGCGCATCAGCTATATCAGGCTTAAAGCAAGAATAGCTTTGTATTTTTACCTGTGCCGTCTGTATAGCTAATTTATTATTTTCAGCAGCTTCATCTTTCTGACATGAATCCGGTAATTTACTAAGCTGTTTTAAAGGAACAGCGTTAATCTGAGCATTTGCATAACCAGAACAAAGAAATAAACAAAATAAAAGTTTTTTTAAAGTATGAGTCATCAAATAATTTCCAAACAGGATTATTGTTTTAATATTTTCTCATACATTAAATAGTTTTTTTCAAATCTATATGATCGTTCTGTTTTCTTTTAACCTTTTCCCATTGATACCAACCATAAGCTGCCATTAACACAAAGGCTGCATATAAGGCTGAAGTTAAAAATAGATCTTTATAAATAAACATGCCCACATAAATAATGTCGACAAATACCCAAAGTATCCAAGTCGCAATATGTTTTCGACTCGTCCAGTAAGTTGCAAGCAAACTAAATGCGGCAAGCTGTGAGTCGAGCATAGGCACTGCTGCATCGGTAAAGTTTTTAAGTATCAAACCAAAAAGTAAACCACCTACCGCGGCAATGATCATTTGAAAAATTGCAACTTTAGGAGCTATTGGTTCTATACGAATGTCATGATCTTGCTGCTTTCCTTTGAGCCAATAGTAAAAACCATAAAAATTTACGGCCATAAAAAAGAATTGCAAAATCGTTTCACCATAAAGCTTAAATTCGTAAAACAAATAGGCGTATAGAACAAAGGCAAAGAAATTAAACAGCCAACACCACATATTGCGAATTACAGTTAATCCGACTCCAATTAGACTAATTAAGACTGCAAAGATTTCTAGAGGTGACATAAGAGCAGCTGCTTATTGAGATCAATTTGACGAGGTATTATGAGAAAAATATGGGCCTAAGCAAACAACTAATTTAACGTATTCAAAAAAATCTATATTCCACGCTTGAATCTAATTTGTACTTTTCTATTTATATGTTATAAAAATATCATCTATATTTTTAATATACTTATCATGTTTTTATCTAAAGCCCATTATTGTCTAGCGCGTCAATTCTACGCCCCAGAGATTAAGTTCTGTGTGGTCATTTGGCGACGTCCTTGTTTTGGACAATTTGGCGCTTTAAATAAAAAAATCAAGAATTTAATTACATAATATATTCTCTGATTTTTCTTAAAAAGCCGCCATAAAACGCGGCTTTTTTTTATGTTCGTTCATCCTAAAAAACATCACTTTATGGAGCTTTATATGAAGCCTTTATTTGAACAACAGAGTACGTCCAGCCCGCAGATTCAGCCGGCTGTAGCATTACCGTCATCTCCGACTCGACTCGCTACAGCCGGCCAATTTATTGCGGTCATTGTTATTTGGTCGCTTACACCACTCGCCGCTGTCTGGACAGTACAAGAACTTCACTGGGCATGGGGGTTATTCCTTCGCTTTAGCATCGCTATTCCGATTGCCTTGCTGTGTTTAAAATTTTTCCGTTTAAAACTGATCTTTAGTAAAAAAGCAATTTTAAGCTACTGTGCAGGAGCCATTGGTTTATTTGGTTCCATGGCTTTTTGCTATATGGGTGCAGATAAAGTTCCTTCGGCCATTATTTCAATTATTTACGGCATCTCTCCTTTAGTATCTGGGCTCATTAGCTCCTTTGTATTAGGACACGAGCGTTTTTCATCATGGCAGTGGCTTGGTCTCGGTATTGCTCTTGTCGGGATGAGTTTTACATTAGGGCTATCTTCATCAGGTTTTCAGCTCAACAGTATTGGTATTATGCTAGAGCTGATCGCTATGCTGTTTTATGTATTGTCGACTTTTGCCGTAAAATCTGTCGGAGCGCATATTAATCCCATTATACAAATGACGGGTTCTAGCCTTGTCTCGTGGGTGGGTTACGTATGCTTATTGCCTTTCTTCTGGTCGCATCTTCCAACTGAATTTCCAAGTCTGAAAATTTCACTCGCGGTCTTCTATAGTGCTGTCTTTTCTTCTGTACTTGCCATGATTTTTTATTATCAGCTCATTAAGGTACTACAGCCGACGACGGTACTACTTATTACAATTATTACTCCTGTTTTAGCCACTTTTTGGGGAACATGGTTCAACCATGAACAACTTAGCTCACATCTTGTTTTAGGTTTAATCATGTTATGTCTAGGGCTATTTATGTATTCAAGGCGTTCTGCCTAAGCATATGCAACCTGACTCATCTATGAGTCAGGTTGCACTTTTAACTCATATTTACAGCATCATTTTATTTTCACTTACCAAGTCATCAACAAATTGTATTTGATCGTTTTTAAATGATTGTTTAAAAGATAATTAAAGACAAATAAAGAGCGTGAAAATATGTCAAATCAAGAAGGGAAAGTCAGCCGTGAAACTCGAGGACATATTTTTTTAATTGGTCTAGATAGGGCAGCAAAACGCAATGCCTTTGATAGCCACCTCATTAAAGACTTATCACTAGCACTGACCGAATATGAAAATAATGATGCTCTACGCTGTGCAATTATTTTTGCACATGGTGACCATTTTACGGCGGGTTTAGATTTAGTTGAGTTACAACCTAAGCTTGCTACAGGTGTTTTTGATTTTAGTGATGAAGAAATTAACCCGTGGGGTACAGTTGGTCGAAAACTAAGTAAACCATTAATTGTAGCCGTACAAGGTTATTGCTATACAGCTGGCATAGAACTATTTCTTAATGCAGATATTGCAATTGCGAGTGAAAATACTCAGTTTGCGCAAATGGAAGTCCAACGTGGCATCTTACCCTTTGGCGGTGCAACTGCCCGCTTTACTCAGGCAGCAGGTTGGGCCAAAGCGATGCGTTATTTGCTCACAGGTGATCCTTTTGATGCAAAAACCGCCTTTGATATGAACCTGATTACAGAAGTTTGCTCAGAAGGTACGCAGCTCAACCGTGCAATAGAACTGGCTGAAAATATCGCGCAAGCTGCACCACTTGCTGTAAAAGCGACCCTCGCTTCTGCCCGTGAAGCCATTAATGAAGGTTATGAAACTGCTTTTAGCCAATTACAGAGCCATCTTCAGCCTTTACTCACCACAGAAGATGTTCAAGAAGGTGTGTTTGCCATGTTGCAAAAAAGACCGCCTGTTTTTAAAGGTAAATAAAACCTACTCAAACTTATACTTCGCGGTTTAAAACTTATTACTCTCTAAGCATATATGCAAAAAGAAAGCCCACATCATGTGGGCTTTCTTTTTTATTTATTAGGTTTATTCAACTCTAACAATTTTACCAAATTCATCATGGTGAACGACCGTAATTTTTTGGCTACGGCCCTGTTCAATTTCTTGCTCTGGCAAATCAAAGTAGCGTGCATAATCATCTGTCTGTTTCATGTTAAGTGCACTCCCCCCAACACGGCGTTCAGGCAACACATGACTCCATAGCAACAAACCAATTGCACAAGCAATGAGTGCTGTAAAGCCATGCTCAATTCCAACACCAAAGGCACTAAATAAACGGTGTACCAAATGTGTTTTTTGTAGTTCAACCAATAGCCATACAAACACGAACGGACGCCACAACAACAACCAACCGCCCCACATCATGGCTGTGCTTGTTGTAGAAACATAGCGTTTGTGCCATGGTAATTGACGACGTAAATCAATAATCAACGAATTTGTCTTCATTTCTCTTTACCTAACGAAGTGCTGCGGTTTTCCCCAGACATCAATACAGCACGATCTTTAAAATCTCATGACTCTTGCATTTCATCTAACGAATGCCCCGATCCGGGCTCACCCAACGTGCTCGTTTCTCATCTCCACGTCGTAAGACTTTTGGAAATGCCACAATGGTTGCCGAAATGGTGATTAGCCAAAAGACCAATGGATACCAGATCATCCAGAAATAGTTTTTTCCTAGATGCGGTTCATAGCGACTATCCATCCATTTGCTTAAAGCAAACTGAATTAGACAGGTTGCCCCCAATAAAATACCGCTACCATACGGTAAAAATGGGGAACTCACAACGGCTAAAGCAGGGACCGGTAAAATAAAATGTACCAACCACAACACAGCCATTGCCAGCATTAAATATGACCAGACTAAAGTTAAGCAAAGCTCAAACATGAGAGGCCATAAAAAATTCAATTTTGGTTTGGTGAACACATCAATGTTTTTAATTAAAACCTGTGCTCCACCCATTGCCCAACGTAAACGCTGTTTCCACAAACCGTTTAAGGTTTCAGGCATTAAAATCCAGACCAAGGCATTCGGTTCAAAACGAATGTCCCAGCCTGCACGCTGCAATTTCCAAGTAATGTCGATGTCTTCGGTCAACATATTTGGAGACCAATAATCGACTTGGTGAACAGCACTTTTACGGAAAGCGGTAATTACACCAGACACCGTAAACAAACGACCAAATGTACGCTGTGCACGTTTGATCATTCCCACAATCGAAGAAAACTCACCGACTTGAATACGTCCTAACAAAGTTGAACGCGTACGAATACGTGGGTTTCCAGTTACGGCTGCAACTGTTGGGTTCTGAAGAAAATGACGAATCATCCATTTCGCTGCATGCGGGTCAAGCAAAGCATCGCCATCGATACCAATTAAAAACTCGGCATCGGTCATCAGGCTGCCTGCCTGTAGGCCCATTGCTTTACCTTGGTTTTGTGCAAGGTGAACAACACGAAGCTTTTCGTATTGTTCAGCTAAACGGTCCAGCACTTCACCCGTATTATCCGAACTGCCATCATTAATCGCAATCACTTCAAAATTAGGATAGTCCAGTTTTAAAGCATGACTAATGGTTTCCTCTGCATTATCACCTTCGTTAAAGCAAGGAATAAGTACAGCAACTTTCGGATAGCTTTCTAATGGAGCTGGTTGATCGTAAGGTGGAGCCTTACGTTCCTTCCAATAGAAAATGACCGCACCTATCATCCATAGATATGACATAAACAATGGATAATAAAAAACGAATTTTAGGGCGTGCGACCATATTGCAGCAAAGATTGTCATGTTTCAGCCTCGACTACGGCACAAGACGAGATGATTTTTCAGCAAATGCTTTATGCATCACGTTCACGTCCGGATGATCTTTAATTGGGTCATCAGGGTAATATCCGACATGCATTACGCCTTGTTCATAGAGAGAATGAATTGTCGCAGCCATTTCAGTTGAAGGTACCTTTTCGTTATTACGCCAGTTCGTTGCCTGTAGCTCAAAAACTGTTTTCTTAATGCCATTTGGATATTGCTTAACACGATCAACCATATCTTTATAGAATTGATCTGAGTTTTTCACTTGCTCCATATAAGGCATCGCCATAATAGCAGTAAAATCATAACGGTTTAATGACTCTTCAAGTGACTGAGAGTACCAATTTTCCGCATATGGTTTTAAAGCCACTTGCGCATATAAATTACGTGCTGTTAACAGGAATGGCTCATATTGACGAACCTGATCCACAAGCTGCATCGCAAAATCATCTAAATATCTGGTTTTGTATGCAGTCCACTTTTGCAAATCTTCGTCATTTGCACGAATTTTTGCCAAGTCTGTTGGTAAGCCTTGTTTTGCATAAGCTTTTAAAGCATCTGGGCTTGCATCTTCATAATCAGACAGTGTCACATCGTCATGGAATAAAATTCCATTGAAAGACGATGACTTCGCTAAGTCTTGATATATTTCACGGATAGTTTGACGCGCTTCAGGTGAAAAAGGACTTAAACGAATGTATCCCATATTAAGGTGTCCACCCGTTTTATCCTGTTGGGTTACAACCAAATCTTTTGATACAGGATCAGTTTTTGGTAGTTCCCATGCCAATAATGGCATCCACGCATAAATACGGCTTACAGGAGTACGTGTTTGAATTTGCCATGCAACACGGTTAAATAAATCAGCACGCATAGGAATATGTCGATTTGGGAAGTATACCATATCGGCAGAACCATTCGCATCTGCATCAGAGAAAGCCTGCAAATAAACTGTATTTACACCCATCGCGTTAATACGGTCGAGTAAATTACCTAAATTACGCTCTTGCTGTTGCGGGTCTGGATCATAGATATAGTCGAGATCCACATGCATGATTTTTTGCGGACGGTTATTATCCGTTAAATTTAACTCACGGTTTTTAATCTCTTGAGCTAAATCATTTGTGCTCATTCCGCCCTCTACCAAAATACGACTCATATTTTGTAGAGACTGTTTAGCGTGATCTGCTCCATCATCAAGTGTGATGGTAATTGGCATACCAAGCTTTTTAGCAATTTGAACAGTTTGCATATTATAGCGACCATATGGCCACACCATAATACGTGGTGAACGTATACCATGTTCTTTAAGCAACTGATTATTCTTTTTTAAATCGTTATAAATTCGGGCCTGATATTGGCTGTCGTTTTCATACGTTTTAGTTTTTACGTCATAAAAACGAGTCGTTGCCGCAGGTTCAGAGTTTCCTTGTGGGTTACCTGTAATACCACGGTGTAAATGATAGCTATGGCTTGCAATTTCAACAAAACCACTGTCTTGCATTTCTTTAAGTTCAGGCCAGCTTAAGATTTTATCACGTGAAATTTCTTCGCCAGAAAAATCAACTTTCTGACTTGCTTTAGGCTCTAACCAAGAACCAACAACTGCAAGTACTACCGGGATTTTTTTAGCCTTAATCACTGGATAGGCATTTTGATAAAAAGACTGATAACCATCATCTACAGTTAATAAAACTGGCTTGGTCGGCAGTGCAGTTTTGCCCTGATGAGCACGAATCAACTGATCTACAGTAATAAAATGGAAACCGTTTTTTTGCAGCCAATCAATATGCTCACTAAACTGTTTCGTGGTCACTGCATATTGAGGAATTAAGGCATTTTTAGTATCGGTAATTTCATGATAGCCAATAACAGTAAGTTCTGAAGCATCTATTTTAGGAGGCTTAGCTAATGCCATACCTGACAAGCCTGCTAAAGCCAAGCCAAGCGTTAGATTCAACAAAGGAGATGCAAAACGGGTAATCATGAAATAGCGTCTCAATAGCAATATAGATTATTTATGTGAAATTTAAACTTAAGAACTAAACCTTATGTCAATTTAGCCCTTAGGTTCAGACTGTTCCAAAGAACAGTTTTTCAGTTCACCTTTATAATCAAATAAACTGAAAATAATCTTAAATATTCAAAAAGCTAAAATATAAATAGTGAATGTATTTATATTTAAAGCTTATATAAAATCAAACCCTAAAGAATTTGATATCACTCATCACGAGTTTTTACGTCAAATAATTCGATTTCAAAAATCAAATTTGAATTTGCCGGAATAATTTTACCCATTTTGCGTTCGCCATAAGCTAAATGCGCAGGAACAATAAGTTTACGTTTTCCGCCCACTTTCATTCCCATGATGCCTTGGTCCCAACCTTTAATCACACGGCCTGTACCAATGACACATTCGAAATAATTTCCGCGGTCAATTGAAGAGTCGAATTTAGTACCGTCTTCTAACCACCCTATATAGTGCGTGGTAATTAAAGCACCTTTAACCGCTTCTTTACCTTCGCCTACTTTTAAATCGATAATTTCTAATTCAGTGATCATAACATTTCCGTTTCATTTAAATTCACAGCTCAGACTCAATCTTTAGTCTAGCAAGTGAAGTTGTAAAATTTGTTTCGCTTTCCAGTTTTACTGTAATTGTGTCCACACCACATTTGCTTGGCCCTTTTCACCAAGCAAAGTCCACTCTGTGTCCATAACATTTAACTGTAACTGCATAGTGCGTTCACAAAGCTGTTCTAGCTCTGCTGTACTTTCAGGTGCAATTTGCCATACCTGAACATTACTCAAAGTTTTAATTTTACTGTTTCTCTTCCACCAGTCTTCGACTTGTGAACCATAAGCAACAATTGCCACATTTTTACAACGGGCACTGGCTTTTTTCACTTTATCTTCAGAAGGTAAACCGACTTCAATCCAGGTTTCTAACTGTCCTGTTAAGTCTTTTTGCCAAAGTGCAGGCTCATCAGTTTCAAAAAGGTCTTTGGTAAATTCAAGGCTATCACTGGCAAAACGTGCAAATGCCATAACACGAACCATTAATCGTTCTAAAGTTTCTGAAGGATGTAAGGCAAGCGTCAATTGATAATCTCCATAAATATGGTCATCCATATTGGCAATGTTCAGATCCGCTTTATAAATTGTTGCTTTAAGCGCCATAGTTGATATGTCCAAAAATTTGGCGCTAAGAATACTCGATTTTAGTTAAAAAATTATAGAAAAAACGCAGTAACTCAAAACTTCTTTCACTCTAAATTTGCATCTTATTCCAAAACATCTAAGCACTTTCAAAGTTGGCGGGCTTTTTGCTTAAGAGGGTTGTATTCCTCTCTTTTTGATTTGATGACTTATGTGGCAAAAACTTAAACGTAGTTTATTCCTACAAGTTCTCTGCGCTCTCTTCCTCGGTATTGCAGTAGGTCTTGGTTTTCATGATTTCTCCCTAGCTTTAAAACCTCTTGGTGATGGTTTTATTTCGCTCATTAAAATGTTGATTGCTCCTATTGTGTTTTGTGTGGTGGTACTGGGAATCTATGGTGCAAACGACATTAAAAAAATGGGCAAAGTCGGTGCAAAAACGATTCTTTATTTTGAAGTGGTCACCAGTATTGCTTTAATTTTGGGAATTATTGTTGCTTATGTCTTTAAACCGGGCGTCGGTATGAATATCGATATTCATCATTTAGATGCTAAAGATTTAAGTACCTATACCGACCGTGCTCATGACATGCATACAGGTTCGGACTTTTTACTCAATATTATTCCAAAAACATTTACGGCTGCTTTTGCCAACGGCGATATTTTACAGATTTTACTCATCGCGATTTTATTTGGTGTCTCGCTACTTTTAATTCCTAAACATTTAGCTGAGCTGGTACGTCAGGCACTTGAAGCTTTCTCTGAAGTCTTCTTTAAAATTATGGGACTGATTATCCGTTTAGCTCCAATTGGTGTATTCGGTTCAGTCGCATATACCACTGCAAAATTCGGATCAGACTCACTTCTACAACTCGGTTATTTAGTTTTACTCTTTTATGCAACCTGCATTTTATTTGTTGTGATTGTTCTAGGTTCAATTCTAAAACTTGCTGGTCTCAACATTTTCAAATTTGTAGGCTACTTTAAAGATGAGCTCGCGATTGTTTTAGGTACAGCATCTTCCGATTCGGTTCTCCCTCAAGTCATGAAAAAGCTTAAAAACTTGGGGATTAAAGATTCAACAGTCGGTCTGGTCATTCCAACCGGTTATTCTTTTAATTTAGATGGCTTTTCAATTTACTTAACTCTAGGGGTGATCTTTATTGCACAGGCCTGCAATATCGATCTTTCTATGCATGACTTGTTGGCTATTTTGCTGGTTTCGCTCATTACCTCTAAAGGCGCGCATGGTATTCCAGGGTCAGCTTTAGTCATTCTTGCGGCTACACTTTCAGTCATTCCAAGTTTACCTGCAATTGGTTTAGTGCTTTTATTGTCTGTAGATTGGTTTATCGGGATTATCCGTGCCTGCACCAATTTAATTGGTAACTGTGTTGCGACCGTAGTCATTGCACATTGGGAAAAAGACATTGACCATGCTCAAGCTAAAGCTGTACTCGACATCAAAAAATAAATGAATATTTTTGAGAACATTGACTATCTTTTCAATGTTCTCTATTCATCAATTCTGCAATCTAATAATTCATTTTCAAATGCCAGCCAGTCATGTTCATGTTGGCTAATGATTTCAATACGGTTATCAATGCCCTCTTCACCAGACTTATAGTTAAATTGGTCAGGATTAAAATTAAAGGTCTTCCATCCCTGATCTGTATTAAAAATTCCCTTAATACGTAGCCAGTCTTGCTGTGCACACAACACATCAAGCAGAGCATAGAACTCAAATTTCCAACGTTTAGGTAATTTCCAACCCGCCACAATATAACCTTGTGCAGACTCAACATAGTGATAAGGCAGTTGGTGAATTTCTTTTGCAACTTCAGCTTCGGTCATTTGTTTTTGAAGCTTAAGTAAAGGTTGTATAGACCGCTCAGTTAAGCGAGCAGCAACATCAATTTGTGCTAGTTCAAGTTGACCATGCTCGGTCTTTAGCCATTGCTGCTGATAAGGCTGGTATTCATCTTTAAGCTTATCTAGTGCCTGATCATCCTCAAAAGTCATGGTGTCAGCATGCGACACCACCACAATTTGCGCGGCTTTTAATTGATCTTCATACAAGTTTTGTTTAACCCAATTGGTGTCATGCAAACGACTACCATCGACAACTGTAACCAATGCACGCATAGCCAAGCTGTTTTGCCAATGCGGTTCGGTTAACTGATCAAATAATTGTGAAGGGTGCCCAAGCCCAGTAGGTTCAATAAAGAGTCGGTCTGGCTTTTGTTCACTTAACAAACGAGCCAAAGCAATATGCATGGGAAGTTGGCTACTACAACATAAACAGCCACCTAATAATTCTTTTACAGCATAGCCTTCATCTTGAGGTAACAGCTGTTGGTCGACTCCAATTTGCCCAAACTCATTCATTAAAACTGCCCACACTTCATCTTTGGGTTTCTGACTTAATAAATGCTGCAATAATGTGGTTTTTCCTGCACCTAAAAACCCTGAGATAATATGGGTAGGCACAGTTTTTGGGGCAATAAGTTTCACAAGCGGCTCAAATCAACAAGGTTTTAAAAACTAAGAAAGGTATATCACTGTTTAAGTGGCATGGAAAACATTTTTCATTTTGAAGCTATAGTTTTCAATTATCCGGCTAAAACAGCATTTTTGTGACATACCTCTCATCAATAATCTAAATTAACTTTAAATAAAAAATAATTAAACGGAATATTCTATTTATAAGCATTCACAATTCATGCCAGAGTGTTTTGTTTGCGTAACCAACTTGGCTTTTTTTTATTCAACAAGAAATATTCTTTCACATTTTTAGCGCTCAACAAGCGCTCCAATTTTACAGTAGACGCACATAAACGGCCCCTATATTTCATATTGTTAAGATAGGCGTAATAGATTGTTAAGTTAATTGATGTAATCCAAAGCTCGGCTTAGCATGTGTCCTAGCTTAGTCATTCAGCCCTACATGTTTTATCAGGTAGGTATGAACGATTAGGTTTGATTTATTTTTTAATGAATTTAAGGATGCCATAAAATGAAATTAGCTAAAACTTTACTCGCGACTACTCTAGCTTTAACTGCTGCTTCAACTTTTGCTGCTTCTAAACATGATAAAGTTCATGCTCCAGCAGAAGATAAAGTTGTAGTTTCAACTCAAGAGCAAGCAAACACTGCAAATGCTGCATCTGAAGCGGTAGGTTCTGCTTCTGAAGCTGCTCCTGCTGCTCAATAATTACCTCTGTACTCTCCTCCAAGCTCAGAGATAATTTTGCTGAAACGAAACAGGACGTTAAATTTCGGTGAAGAAAAAAGATCGAACCATGCTGCGGTTCGATCTTTTTTTAATTCAATATTCTTTGTTCTTTAAGAAGTTTTCTTATACATGCTACAAGAAGGATTATGATTTTCTTGTAGGCGCAACACCTTGCGGTGTTCTGCTGCTTCAAATCGACAGCGTTTCCACTCAGTATCGAGTTTTAATTGAGGCACTTCACGTGGTTTACCATGCTCATCAACCGAAACCATCGTGAAATAACAGCTATTGGTGTGGCGCACGGTACGCTTTTGAATATTCTGTGCTTCTACACGAATACCCACTTCCATTGAAGTACGACCCACATGGTTCACACTCGCTAAAAATGTAACGAGTTCGCCCACATAAATTGGTTCTTTAAAATTTACTTTATCTACAGACAACGTTACGACATAACTGCCTGAATAACGACTTGCACAAGCGTAGGCCACTTGGTCTAACAGCTTTAGAATTGTTCCACCATGAACATTACCTGAAAAATTTGCCATGTCTGGGGTCATTAACACTGACATGGTTAATTCTGACTGATCATCAGTTACGGTTGTCATTTCATCTAATGTAGGCATGACTCAACTCTGTCTCAAAACAAGCTCAGAAAACATTATGGTTGATAATTCACAAAAAAAACATGCTTAAATCCACAACATAGCATCGTATTTTTTAATATTGTTAATTCTTTTTTTGAACGAATATTTTTTAAGCTATTATTTTTAATTATTTTTTAGTTTTTCTTAAATAAAAAGCTGAGAAGCAGCCAAAAATAAGTTAAAGATGCTATGCCATTTTGTTCCATTTTAAATGACACAGCATCGTTTTATATGAGGCTGACTATACTTTATGGATCAGTCCGGTAATACCATTAATAATCATATCAACAGCAATCGTACCAATTAACAAAGCAGATAACCGCCCGACAATATCAAAATAGCGATCGATGTATTTTGCATGTTTATAGCGTAAATGATCATGTGAAAATTTCATCAAAATCAAAATACTGCATGTTAAAAACATGGTAAATCCAATAACAAGTGCCGCAGCACCTATCGACATTTCAATACCCGTGACCACAGCCGCACTAATGGTGCCCGGCCCGATCATAAAAGGCATGGCGATGGTTCCAGCTAAATGCTCAGGTGCACCGCGCATTTCACCAATGGTATCGGCTCCCTGAAACACATAGCGATAACCAATCACTAAAAAGATAAGACCGCCAAAAATCTGGAAAGCCTCAAAACGTACATTCAGGTATTTACTAAAGATTGCTTCACCGCCCCATGCAAACAGCATAAAGACGATATAAGCAATCAAGCTGCCCTGAATTAAAGCTTTATTAAATACCTTGGTTTCTGAATGGCGGATCAAGCCAATCATATAAATGCTCATTAAAAAAGGGTTGAGCAAAGAGAAAAATAAAGCAAAAGAATGCAGATATGGTGAAACCATGCATATTCCCCTTAAGCTTGCGGATCTGGGAATAATGGACGGTTCCCAGGGCTAATACGATTAATATGCAAGAATGTCATATGTCTTTCATACTTATCTAAAATGTCATTAATAACCTGTTCTTTACTGTAACCCACAAGGTCATTGTCTTGAGAACCCTCATAAAGATAAGTTTCGAGACGGTAATAGAACTGTTTGCCTCGTTTTACACGCTGACTAAAGTTAGGCGCGCTATAACGGACTGGCCAAATCTGATACACGAAGTTTTGCTCTTCTTCCAAATGAATGGTGATATCGAGGTGATATAGCGCCTCGTCATCTTCAAGTGGTGTTTGCTGCACGTCTACATTCATGCCTTGCTTAATGAGTTCATCTGCAACGGCTTGAACAGCAGGTTTGCAAACGGTATCGAGCATTCGTCTGGTTTCAGTTGTTCCCGGGTGATGCATAACCCGAGTCAAACGCTGTTTCCAATTCAAAATGTCGACGTTACCCACTACAGGTGCTGCATTCATACTTCGGCTGGCATGCCTGTAGTCTTCAAGTCTGAGCGACTTATAAAGCCCCGCCATCACAAGGAACATCACGAAACTAAATGGTAGTCCCATAATGATGGTTGCATTTTGCAAAGCGGTAATCCCGTTGGTCATCAGCATGGCTAGCGTTAATAACCCAATGGCAATTGCCCAAAACACGCTTAACCAACGCGGTGCATCATTATCAATATGCGTAAGCTTGGTCGTGAAGTTACCTAAAACCAATGCACCCGAATCGGCAGAAGTCACATAGAACAAAAGACCTGTCACTGTCGCAATTGAAGCAATGAAGGTAAAACCTGGATACTGCGCTAACAGGTCATAAAAACCATGGGCCGGATTAGATAATACCGTTGCAGCTAAAGTCTGGTTGCCTTCAAAAATAACGCTGTGTAATGCGCTATTACCAAAAATGGATAACCACGTTAAGGTAAATAACAGAGGAATAATTAAAGTCCCGCACACAAACTCACGAATAGTACGGCCTCTAGAAATACGGGCCAAGAACAACCCTACAAATGGCGACCAAGCAATCCACCATGCCCAGAAGAACAAGGTCCAACTGCTCATCCAATCTTTAGGTTGTTCAAAGGCAAAACTTTGTAAGGCTAAGGTTGGGAAGCGAGTTAAATAATCACCAATATTTTGTACCAGCGCATTGAGTAAAAACTCGGTATTGCCCAAGAATAAAATAAATAGCAAAAGACCAATCGATACATAAATATTGATTTCAGACAAAATCCGAAGGCCTTTATTCACCCCAGATGTCACTGAAATAATACTAATACCGACTGCAATGGCAATCAGCGCAAACTGCATCCAGATATTCTCTGGCAGTCCTAATAAAACATGTAAACCATAGTTCAGCTGTACCACGCCAATCCCGCAGGTGGTCGCAATACCAAAAATTGTCCCGATGACGGCAGCAGTATCCACACTATGGCCGATGGCCCCATTAATTCTGTTCCCGAAAATCGGGTAAAGTGCAGAACGAATGGTAAGCGGTAAATTATAGCGATAACTGAAATAGCCAAGTGCCATACCAATCAAGGCATACATACACCATCCAGTCAAACCATAGTGAAACAGCGTCCACACCATACTCTGGCGTGCAGCTTCATAGGTCTGGCCTACACCAACAGGCGGCTGCATATAATGAGATAATGGCTCGGCTACCGAGAAGAACATTAAATCGATACCAATACCTGCCGAAAACAGCATGGCAGACCAACTCAGTAAACTAAACTCAGGCTTTGAGTGTTTAGGACCAAGCTTAATTTCACCATATCTTGAACAGGCAATGAAAATGACAAACACCATATATAGCGTTGCAGCCAGTAAATAATACCAGCCAAAGGTTGACGTTACCCACGCAAGAACGGTGTTAATGGTTCGATTTGCGAAATCGTTAAATAAAAAAGTAACGAGAGAAAAGATTAAAATGATTAGAGCTGAAATATAAAAAACCACACGGTTAAGCGGGTCTTTTTTAGATTTAGATAATGTTAAATCATCAACTGCTCTTGGATTATCTGTTGCCATACAATCCTCAAGGAATAGAAGAAAAATAAAATATTCAATTTAGTCTTTTCACTATTTAACCATAATGAAAAGACTGCTTTGAACGCAAAAAATATAAATAAATGTGATGAACCAAGATTATAAAACCTCGGTTACTTTGTTCTGGTCACAATTCGATGGAATAGAAATGTCTTTTGAAATAGCTAACTGCTTTTTCGCAACATTCGGGTCAAAATCATCTTGCTTTAAGGCTTTGGCTAGACCAAACATATAAAGCAAAATAATCACAGAAAATGGTAAACCAGATAACACCACTGCACTTTGCATGGAGTTAAAACTACCTGCTAATAATAAGCCGATACTTACAATGGTAATGACCACAGACCAAAAGATGCGTAACCAGATCGGTGAATCACTATCACTGGTGCCCCCTTTCGAGGACAAATTGGCGATCATTAGTGTACCAGACCCAACAGGGGTCAAAAATAAAACGAAACAAATTACAACAACAATCCCGGCAATATACGGATTAAACGGGAGATATTCGAGTAATTTGAATAATGACAACGCTGGATCACTTAAAACCATATCACCTAAAGCTTTCTGCTTTTGGTTGAGAATAAAATGAATTGCGGTGTTTCCAAAAATCGAAATCCAAGCCAAGGTAAAACCTAATGGAATGAGACATACACCCAAAACCACTTCACGAATGGTTCGACCTTTGGAAATTCGGGCTATAAACATCCCTACAAAAGGTGCCCAAGCAATCCACCATGCCCAATAAAATACAGTCCATGAACCCAACCAGCCACTGGCTTTTTGATTGTATAAATACATATCAAAGCTTTTACCCATAAAATTGTTGAGGTAATCACCGACATTTTGAACAAGACCATTTAACAAATGGTTAGTTGGCCCTGTTAAAAATACAAATAAAAGTAGAGCATAGAGCAAACGCAAATTAATACGCGATAACCATGCCAGACCTTTTTCAATACCAACTACTGTTGTGATGGTCGCAACACTCATCATGACGAGAACAGCTGTAATTAAGGTTGCAGAGCTATGCGGTATTTCAGGAATTAAATAACAAATACCTGAAACCAACACTAAAGCACCAATACCTAAGTTGGTCACGAGCGAAATGACAGTCGCTAAAATACCAAAGCCATCAACAAAATCCCCCACCAAGCCATGAACCCGCTCTCCGAAAATTGGATAGAGAGCCGAGCGCAATGCAAGCGGTAAATCTTGTCTAAAAGCAAAGTAACCTAAGGTCACACCGAGCAAAGCGTAAAGCACCCAGCCATGAATACCCCAGTGCAAAAAGCTATAGGTCATGGCATTTCGAGCAGCCTGAATGGTTCCTGCCTCACCTTCGGGTGGTCTTAGAAAATGATCAACAGGTTCAGCAACACCATAATAAAGTAGCGCGATACCAATACCTGCCGAAAACAGCATTGAGGTCCAAGCCAAATAGCCAAACTCAGGTTTGTCGTGGTCTTTTCCTAAAGGAATTTGTCCCACTTTTGAGAAGGCAAGCCAAGCCACAAAGCCTAAACACAGCACTATCACCAACATGTAATACCACCCGAAAAAGTGGTTTACCTGCTCTTGCACATAGGTCAGCCAAAACTGACTTTTTTCTGGAAACAGTACAAATAATAGGCCAAAAATGCCGATACTGACTGCCGAACTCCAAAATACAAAACGATTTAACCGAATATGGTCTGAAGAATATCCATCACTTTTCAACACCATCTTATTGCTCCTTGCAATCGGTGTATTTTTCCCAAAATAACGTGATAAGTACTGGACTTATGCGCATCATCCTATCCGTAAGAACTTTCGATTCTATCTCTTCTACCCCGAAGTAAGATTCAAAAATTCATTGATTTTTACACATCATACTTGTTATTGATTGAACGTTCAATCAATAACAAGTATGATAAAAAAAGTGCTATGATGCTCTGCAAGTTAACATGCTGAATTTAAAGCACCCGTAAAAGTGCTGATGTGGACAATCATGACAAAACGCAGAGTAAAACCAGAGCATGTGCGCCGTGAAGAGATTATGAACGCTGCACTCGACGTAATTTATGAAGTGGGGTTATCCAATACCACCATTGCACAAATTGCAAAAAAAGCCGAGTTGTCGACCGGCATTGTTAGCCATTATTTTGGCGACAAACAAGGGTTAATAAATACCTGTATGCAAGAAATGCTCAATGTTTTGCGTCGGAAAACCGAACAATACAGAGCAGAAGCAGATTCGCATCCGGAAAGCCAGATTAAGGCAATTATTGACTCTAACTTTGACATTAGTCAGGTAAATGAAAAAGCAATGCGGGTCTGGTTAGACTTTTGGTCTGCAAGTATGCATGTACCAGACCTGAGCCGTTTGCAAAAGATTAATGATCAACGCCTGTACTCCAACTTGAAGTTTTATTTTCTCAAGTTAATAGATGAACAACAGGCCAGTGTTGCCGCAAGAGGTTTGGCAGCATTGATTGATGGATTATGGCTACGTGGCAGTTTAAGCCGTCATAACGAATTTGATAGCGAACTGGCCCGTTCCATTGCTTACGATTATGTAAAAACGCAATTGCAATTTGCGAACAAGCCTTTGCAGGAGAGACAAAATGAGTGATGTACAAGTTTATCAACTGTATATCCATGGACGCTACGTTGAAGCAACCAGTGGTAAAACATTTAATAGTATTAACCCTGCCAACGGCGAGACTATCGCGATTCTTCAACAGGCATCTGAACAAGATATTGAAGCTGCTGTAAAAAGTGCCCAACAAGGACAAAAAATCTGGGCAGCCATGACCGCTATGGAGCGTTCACGTATTTTACGTCGTGCTGTCGATATTCTCCGTGAACGTAATGATGAGCTTGCCCGTCTTGAAACACTCGACACCGGTAAAGCCTACAGCGAAACATCTACCGTCGATATTGTGACTGGTGCAGATGTACTCGAATACTACGCAGGACTTGCAACCGCTATTCAGGGCGAACAAGTTCCACTTCGCGAATCAAGTTTCTTTTATACACGCCGCGAACCTTTAGGCGTGGTTGCAGGTATTGGTGCCTGGAACTATCCAATTCAAATCGCTTTATGGAAATCTGCCCCTGCCCTTGCTGCAGGCAATGCCATGATTTTCAAGCCAAGCGAAACAACCCCACTTACTGCATTTAAACTTGCAGAAATCTATACAGAAGCTGGCTTACCAGACGGCGTATTTAACGTGGTACAAGGTGCTGGTCGTGAAATTGGTCAATGGCTCACAGAACATCCTGTGATTGAAAAAATCTCATTCACTGGTGGTGTGGAAACAGGCAAAAAAGTCATGGCAAGCGCTGCTGGCTCTACACTAAAAGAAGTGACTATGGAGCTTGGTGGTAAATCACCACTCATTATTTGTGAAGATGCTGACCTTAACCGTGCCGCAGACATTGCTGTCATGGCGAACTTCTTTAGCTCAGGTCAAGTATGTACCAACGGTACGCGTGTATTTGTTCCAAAATCACGTTTAGCCGAATTTGAAAAAGCCGTTGTAGAGCGCGTAAAACGTATTCGCATTGGTGACCCAATGGCTGAAGACACCAACTTCGGTCCGCTCACCAGCTTCCCTCATATGGAAAAAGTGTTGTCTTTCATTGAGTCAGGCAAACAACAAGGCGCTAAAGTATTAATCGGTGGTGGTCGTGCGACCGAAGGCGAGCTTGCCAAAGGCGCTTATGTACTACCGACAGTATTTAGCGACTGTACCGACCAAATGGCGATTGTTCAAGAAGAAATTTTTGGACCTGTCATGAGCATCTTAAGCTATGAAACCGAAGAAGAAGTCATCCGTCGTGCCAACAACACGACCTTTGGTTTAGCTGCTGGTGTGGTCACTCAAGATATTAGCCGCGCTCATCGCATTATTCACCAAATTGAAGCTGGTATTTGCTGGATTAACACTTGGGGTGAATCACCTGCCGAAATGCCAGTCGGTGGCTACAAGCAATCTGGTGTGGGCCGCGAAAATGGCTTAACCACGCTTGGGCACTATACCCGTATCAAATCTATTCAAGTTGAACTTGGCGATTATCAAAGCATTTTTTAATGCCGCAATCGCTCTAAAACCTTCAACCTAAATCACATATGCCGAGCAGTCTTTATAGATTGCTCAGGCAAACTGTTAGTAAAAAAAGGATAGTTATGAATATTAAAGAATATGATTACATTATTATTGGCGCAGGATCTGCCGGAAATGTACTCGCTGCGCGTCTTACCGAAGACAAAGATACCACCGTTTTACTCTTAGAAGCGGGCGGACCAGATTATCGCTTAGATTTCCGTACACAAATGCCAGCAGCTTTGGCCTACCCTCTTCAAGGTCGTCGCTATAACTGGGCTTATTTAACTGACCCTGAACCACACATGAATAACCGCCGTATGGAATGTGGTCGTGGTAAAGGTTTAGGTGGCTCATCTTTAATTAACGGCATGTGCTATATCCGCGGTAACGCGATGGATTTAGAACAATGGGCAACTCATAAAGGCCTTGAAAACTGGACTTATGCCGATTGTTTGCCTTACTACAAAAAAGCCGAAACTCGTGACATTGGTGGCAATGACTACCATGGTGATAACGGCCCTGTATCAGTGGCTACACCAAAAAATGGCAACAATGTATTGTTCCATGCCATGGTTGAAGCAGGTGTGCAAGCAGGTTACCCACGTACTGACGATTTAAATGGTTATCAGCAAGAAGGCTTTGGTCCAATGGACCGTACAGTTACGCCTAAAGGTCGCCGCTCAAGTACCGCACGTGGTTATTTAGATATGGCAAAAGGTCGTCCAAACCTGACTATTTTGACTCATGCAACGACCAATAAAATCTTGTTTAATCAAAAACAAGCGATTGGTGTTGAATACATTATTGGTGCCGACCAAAACAACTTACAGCGTGCTTTGGTTAAACGCGAAGTATTACTTTGCGCAGGTGCAATTGCGTCACCGCAAATTTTACAACGCTCAGGCGTAGGTCAAAGTACCTTCTTAAAATCAATGGATATTGATGTGGTTCATGATTTGCCGGGTGTAGGTGAAAACCTGCAAGACCACTTAGAAATGTACTTACAGTATAAATGTAAGCAACCTGTTTCTTTATACCCTGCTTTAAAATGGTATAACCAACCTGCCATTGGTGCCGAGTGGTTATTTAATGGTACAGGTGTTGGCGCAAGTAACCAGTTTGAAGCGGGTGGATTTATCCGTAGTTCCGATGAGTTCAAGTGGCCAAACATCCAGTACCATTTCTTGCCAGTTGCGATTAACTACAACGGTAGTAATGCGGTAAAAGAGCATGGTTTCCAAGCACACGTCGGTTCAATGCGCTCGCCTTCACGTGGTCGTATCAAACTTAAATCGAAAGATCCGTTTGCACATCCAAGTATTTTGTTTAACTACATGTCGACTGAACAAGACTGGCGTGAGTTCCGCGATGCAATTCGTATTACACGTGAAATCATGCAGCAACCTGCGCTTGATCCATATCGTGGTGAAGAAATTAGTCCGGGTAAACATTTGCAAAGTGATGCAGAGCTTGATGACTTTGTTCGTAACCATGCAGAAACAGCTTACCATCCTTCTTGTAGCTGTAAGATGGGTGAAGATGAGATGGCTGTTGTAGATGGTCAAGGCCGTGTACACGGTATGAATGGTTTACGTGTGGTCGATGCCTCAGTTATGCCGCTCATTATTACGGGTAACTTAAATGCCACCACCATCATGCTTGCCGAGAAAATTGCAGACCAAATTCGTGGACGTGAAGCATTACCACGTTCAACTGCACCGTTCTATGTCGCGTCATAAAACCGTTAAGGGCATATTTCTTATACAGAAATATGCCCTTAATTTAATAGGTATTGCACAAACATTAATAAGAACTATGTATGACAAAAAATAAGCGGCTATAAGCTAAACATTTACACCAATATGGCATGAAATAAAAATTAATCTATTTTTATAGGCAAATTACCATCAAGTGGTTTAATTTTAACCAAATTATCTAAATTAATAATTTTCAAATGCTTATATAAAAATATCAGCAAAAAATAATCTTATAAAAGCTTAATTTGATTAAATATAAATCATATTTATGATTTTGATAGAACCCATTTATTATAAAAATTGTCTTGTCAATGCAAAATTAGTCTAAAATATAGAGTGTTTGCGATAATCCCAAGTAATTTTTCTTTTTTTAAAGTTCTCTGTTTTGGAGAATTTTACTTTCGCATTTATATCCGTTTTGTCTGGATACGCTGTCTAGGTTTCCTCACACCTTAAGTGACTCAAATAACTTATTTTAAGGTTCCCCTTGCATGAAAAAGTTTTTGAAATACCTTCTGGTATTAATCATTATTATTTTAATTGCAGGTATTGTTTTCTTGTTTAGACCGATTGCGTCAAAACAAGTGCAAACTGCAAAAGATGAGCCAGTTGTTGATGCCGTTCTTGTTGGCGGCGGCATCATGAGTGCCACTCTCGGTACTTACTTCACTGAGCTTGAACCGAATTGGCAAATTCGTATGTATGAGCGTCTTGACCAAGTTGCTCAAGAAAGTTCAAACGGCTTTAACAATGCCGGAACAGGCCACTCTGGCTTTATGGAAATGAACTATACCGAAGAGAAAAACGGTAAGATGGAAATTGCCAAAGCTGAAAAAGTTGCTTCTCAGTTTGAAGTAGCAAAACAGTTCTGGTCATATCAGGTAAAACAAGGCGTTTTAGCTGAACCAAAATCATTCATTAACCCTGTTCCACACATTGCTTTCGTTTGGGGCGATAACGTTCAGTTCTTAGAAAAACGTTATGCTGCCATGATTCAAAGCCCGTTGTTCAAAGGTATGAAATTTACTGAAGACCCAGCTGTGATTAAGCAATGGGCACCTTTAGTGATGAACGATCGTGACCCAACTCAAAAAGTTGCAGCGACGCGTATGGAAGTTGGTTCAGACGTTAACTACGGTTCAATCACGAATCAGTTAGTAAAACACTTAAGCCAAAACCCAAATTTCAAATTACAGACTTCAACCGAAGTTTCTGGCATCAGCCAAAATGATGACAAAACTTGGACTGTAACTTTCAAAGATTTAAAAACTGGTAAAACAGATCACGTTAAAACACGTTTTGTATTTATCGGTGCAGGTGGTGCAGCGGTTAAATTATTGCAACTTACTGGTTTACCAGAAGCGAAACAATATGCTGGCTTCCCTGTAGGTGGTGAGTTCTTAATTACTGATAACCCAGCAATTACTGCTCAACATACCGCAAAAGTATATGGTCGTGCTGAACTTGGTGCGCCTCCAATGTCTGTGCCACATATTGATACACGTTATATCGACGGTAAAAAATATGTATTGTTTGGACCATTTGCAACCTATTCAAACAAGTTCCTGAAAAATGGTTCACAGCTTGATTTGCTTGCATCAACCAACAAAAACAACATTTTACCAATGACCACTGTTGGCTTGGAAAACCTTGATCTTGTTAAATACTTGGTGAGCCAAGTGATGATGTCAGACCAAGACCGTCTAAATGAACTTCGTAAATACTACCCAGATGCCAAAGCTGAAGACTGGCGTTTAAGCCAAGGTGGTCAACGTGTTCAGATCATCAAGAAAGAACCAGGTAAACCAGCAACACTTCAATTCGGTACAGAAATCTTTGCTTCTAAAGATGGCGCTGTAACTGCGTTGTTAGGTGCGTCTCCGGGTGCTTCGACTTCTCCATACATCATGCTTAACTTACTTGAAAAAGCTTTCCCTCAGCAAACTGAAGGTAAGTGGAACCAAAAACTTCATGAAATCGTGGTTTCTTATAAGCAAGACTTGAGCAAAGACCCTGTGTTACTCGACAAAGTTCGTCAGTACACAAGTTCTACGCTTGGCTTGAACTATACATCTCCATTCAAAGCTGCAAACGATGAATCTGCTGCTGCCCCTGTTGCAAAAGCAAACTAAGTTTGAGGATGTATAAGTAAAATATCAAAAGGATGAATCTCGATTCGTCCTTTTGTATTTTAAGACCTCAGTTGAGATATAGATTCGCTATGACGCCTTTAAACGCATCACCTCGCCTCTTGTCATTTTGTTTTAAGCTCGTACTTATTTTGCTACTGGCTTATCTTTTGTTAAGCGGGTTTTATATGTGGATGATTGGTGGTACAGCAATTTATGTCAGCTCAGCCGTATTATTTATTATCACTGCCTATGCATTTAAGCTCGGTAAATATCAAAAACTATGTGCTGTTTTAAATGTATTCATAAGCGCAATTGCGTTATATTTCAGCACAGCTCATCTATTTTTCTCACCTCTCCAGTTCTTTATATTTTTACCTGCACTATTTTTTGTTCTACTGGCTTTTTCCCGCCTAAATAAACTTCGTAATGTATTTAAGATTTTAATAGTGATCAGTGTATTGGTGTGGTCAGGTATACATTTTTCACAGCTTAAACAACTTCAAGCCTATTATAAAACACAGCATACAGGTGAAAGCTGGCAACAATATGGCGCTTTGTAAGATCGTTTTCATTCTATGTTTGCAAACCAATACACGCTCATTTTCACGTGAAGTTCATCAGTAAAACTGAACATCATTTACAGAATTCCTTTTAAGAAAAAATTTTCATAACCATCTCATTTTTTTTGAAATATATCGAGCATATTAGTGATTGAATAGAATTCACCTACGCGTTAGATTAGCTGAATTATTTTTCTCCCTTTATGTTGTAATTTATGAAAATTTTAGATGGCGGTTTAGGCCGTGAATTGGCCCGTCGTGGCGCTCCATTTCGTCAACCAGAATGGTCTGCTTTAGCACTTATTGAAGCACCTGAAACAGTAAAAGAAGTTCACCTCGACTTTATTAATGCTGGTGCAGAAGTCATTACGACTAATAACTACGCTGTTGTACCATTTCACATTGGTCAGGAACGCTTTGAAACTGACGGCGTACGTTTAATTAAAGTTGCCATCGAACAAGCGAAAAATGCAGTTAAAGAAAGCGGCAAAAATGTCAAAATCGCAGGCTGCTTACCACCGTTATTTGGTTCTTACCGTGCAGACTTGTTCCAACCAGAACAGGCTAAAAACCTAGCTGAGCCTATCATTAACACATTAGCACCAGAAGTAGATTTCTGGCTCGCTGAAACTCAGTCTTGCTTAAAAGAAGTTGAAACAGTACACGCGTTATTGCCACAAGATGGTAAGGACTATTGGGTGTCATTTACGCTGCAAGATGAAATTAAACAAGAACAAGCTTTACTTCGTTCAGGCGAAAACATGCAGCAAGTGGCTGATTTCATCAAACAATCAAATGCCAAAGCAGTATTGTTTAACTGCTGCCAACCTGAAGTGATCTTGCAAGCGATTAATGAGATTAAAGGACTTATTCCAGAGTCTGTACAAATTGGCGCCTATGCCAACGCTTTCCCACCGCAAGATGACAGCGCTACAGCCAATGATGGCTTAGATGAAATCCGTAAAGACTTAGATGCTCCAGCTTATCTTGGTTTTGCTAAACAGTGGCAGCAAGCAGGTGCAAGTCTGGTTGGCGGTTGCTGTGGTATTGGACCAGAACACATTGCTGAACTTTCTCAATTTTTTAAAGAATAAATACCATGTCTGCTGCCAAAATCGGATTGTTGTCTCTTACAGCGCTGGTATTTAGCTCTATGGTGGGGTCTGGTGTATTTAGCCTTCCCCAAAATATGGCTCAAGTTGCCAACGGCTCTGCCCTTCTTGTTGCATGGCTCATTACCGGAGTCGGCATTATTTTCTTAGCCCTGTCATTGTTGCATTTAACCCGTCAACGACCAGATCTAGACGGCGGTATTTATAACTATGCGCGGGAAGGATTTGGAGATCTCATCGGGTTTTGCTCGGCGTGGGGTTATTGGTTATGTACCACCATTGGTATTGTCGGCTATGTGGTCATTGCCTTTTCAGGTGTTGGCATGTTTACCGACAGCAAAGACCATATTATTTTTGGTGAAGGTAATACACTCTACTCTCTGATTGGCTCAAGCATTTTTGTATGGCTGGTGCATTGGTTAGTGAGCCGAGGCATTAAAGAAGCCGCTGTTGTAAATTTGCTAGCGACCATTGCCAAAATTATTCCAATGGTGGTTTTCATCTTCTTTACCTTTATTGCCTTTAAGTTTGATTTATTCAAACTCAACTTAAATGACTTCTCTTTAAAAGTTCCCCTTTGGCAGCAAGTCAAAGACCTGATGCTCATTACCCTTTGGGTATTTACGGGTATTGAAGGTGCTGTGGTTTTATCATCGCGTGCAAAGAACCGTAATGACATTGGTAAAGCGACGATTTTAGGTGTGTTACTGGCGTTAAGTTTTTACGTCATGGTGACAGTACTGGCTTATGGTGTGGCAAGTCGTGAAGCCCTTGCAGGCATGCATAACCCATCTATGGCGACCATTTTGCAGCAATTGATCGGCTTACCGGGTACCATCATTATTACCATCGGCCTGATTATTTCAGTTTCATCTTCTTATTTAAGCTGGACGTTATTTGCGACCGAAATTCCATATCTAGCCGCAAAAAATGGTGCATTCCCTAAATTATTTTTAAAGAATAATCAGAACAATGTACCGATTTCATCACTTTGGCTCACTACTATTGTGGTACAAGGCTCTCTGATTGCCGTGTATTTTTTCAATAAAAACTACACTCAGCTTTTACTGATTTCATCGGTCATGATTTTGCTGCCTTATTTTCTGGTGTCGGCTTTTTATCTTAAAGAATCCATTCGCCATAAACGCACGCCGCATATCGCTATTGCAAGTGTCGCTTCAATCTATGCACTTTGGTTGCTCTATGCAGCAGGTTTAGACTTGCTGCTGTTGTCTGGCGTGTTGTATTTGGTTGGCTTGGTTATTTTTTCAATCAGCTACTTTGAGCATAAAAAATCGCTCAAACAAAACCAGCTTAATTAATCACTTCAACCACTGTTGAGTCTGTCAGCAGTGGTTTTCTAAAACAAAAATTCTATTTTGAAAGCTGCGACTGCTTTAAATGCAACCTTAAAATACGACGTAATTCTAAAATTGCCTCAGGGCTAGTTTGAATTGAATGCCCACCTTTAATAATCAGCTCCGACTGCTCCCCACCTAAATGTGAACTTTGATACGGTACAATCCCGTCACTGCTTTTTAACTTATCCGCCGTACCATTTATATTACCCATAATCGAGTGATAGACCACGTTGGACGATGGCTGAATGGCTTGCGTAAGTTGCATAAAGCTAGAAGAGCGACTTAAATTACTCGCTCCGTTTTCAATTAAACCTTTTCTGAGCTTTGTGTTTTTCTCATCTCTCATTTCGACCGCAATAAAAAAGTCAGCAGGCAAACGAATAACACGGCGAGCAATTTGGGTAAACCATCGATCAGCGTAGTCAGTACCATGATGCGGCGCCGAAACAAAAACAACCCGCTTAAAATAGGGCAAAGTCTTGAACTGAAAGCGCTCTCGAATAACAGGATTTTGCTTTAAACGATTTAGCTGAGCTTCATTCATTTTTTGCATGGCTTGCTCTGAAACATCAGCATCGCTTACTAATAGGCGGCTAATCACTCCACCCATACTATGTCCAACTAACACTGCATCGTGTGCAGCATAGCTGTCTTTGGCAACATTTTGAAAAGCCTGATTCAGCAATGAATAAATCTGAAAACGACTTTCAAAAATCGGCATATTGGTTGAATAAAACACTTGCCAAACTTGATAGTTTTGTCTTAATTCGGCATCGCCCATAATGTCATTGGTTAGACTCACCCACGCCTCTGGGCTACTGGCCAAACCATGAACAAACACAATAATCTTCTTATTCGGGTTAAAAGGCTCCAGCATATATAAATGCGGCATAATCAAATTGGCTTCTTTATTAATTAAAGACCAATAACCTGCTGCACCTAAATTATATTTTGACAGCCACAGCCCATAAGGCGCCGAATAGTTTGCAGTGAGCGGATAGTCCACACCTTCAACTTTTACACGGTCCTGCCGATAAGGGTCAAACATGGAAATTTCCAAATCTGCCCCAGCAATGATCTGATCGGCTGTGGCTTTTTGTTTTGGGTACGCAATAGCAGTGACTGGAAAGAAGCGTGGTAAATGTATGTTCGGATTGCTCTGGTGAGCGTAAAAAGCGTCGGGGTCTAAAATAAAACCATGATTTACATCATGCTCCTTACGCCCCACGATAAACTCGGCACCTAAACCATCCTTACGGTTTACGGTATTAAACCCTGAAAAGTTCATGTTATAGCTAGAGCGAAAGGTATCGACTTCAATGTTTTGTACATCTACTGCATGATCAAAGTTGACGTGGTACTCATGCCCATCTGCTTTTAGTAACGGTGGGAAATGAAGCGTATTTAAATGATTAAAATACGTGGTCATAAGCTTTGACAAAGCCACGTTATAAAAAATACGCACCTGATTTTGGCGATGGTCAAACACTCGATCGAACGGCGACTCTTCAGAGTCAAACAAATAGACATAGCTATAACGCAAGCTTTTATCAAACAGTGTTAACTCTTGCTCGACACAACGATTATTTTTACTACCTACATTACACTGACTACTACGTCCCACATCTAAAGCTTTGGCTAAGTATATTTCACTCAGCGCAGCATAACGTTCTTCTCGGCTGCTATTTTCAGACAGTCCCTGAATTTTCTTTAAACAATCGTCAAAATTTTGCAGACAAGACTTTTCATTTTCTTTGACCAAATACAGCAAGTTTTGGGTTTGATGGCTTAAAGTATTGTCGGTCAAAATGCTTTCATTTTTACTTTTTAAAGCGCTGCTTAAGTTACTTTCTTTTAAATGAATGACCTGACAACCGCTAAGCAGTCCCATTATTGCAAGCACTAAATAATGGCCAGACTTTGTCATTGTGCATTCCTTTATCGAATGTATTTCCCCACTCGTCATTATGCCTGTAAAGCTGTGAACGAACAATTTCAGCTCAGCTTCAATGGTGCTTTACTAAAAAAATAAAAGCCCGAATTTCTTAAAATTCAGGCTCTTTCAACAGCTCTGTTTAAGCTTGTTTAAACTTCTGCTGTGAAGCCAAATAAGAAAAATAAAGGATAGGTAAAATAAACGGCGCTACACTCCAAAAGTCAAAATAGACATAAAGCACAGCCCCCATAAAAGCACCAATCACAAAGCCAATGACAATACTGGCACTTTTAAGCAGACTTGCCCGATTGGCTGCGTTATTGTTTTTAAGCAAGTTGGCAATATCAATACCAAGCTGGGTGGTGTTGCCTGTCATCATGGTACTTGGGCTAATATTTTTAATGAGGGTTTTACTTGAGGTATTACGAATAGCTAAAGCAATTAAACCGAGGCCACCCGTGATAGCAACGGTAATCGCATCGGCATTTTTAAATGGCTCAAAGTAAAGCCCAGCAACCATAAAGGCACACAGGAAAATAGCTTCAAACAAAAATAAATAAGACAGTGTTTTGTGTTTAACCTGACTACGGTCAATTAACAGTTTGGTAATCACCACCGTCAAAATAAACAATGGAATAGCAGCAAGCTTAATCCAGACACCTGTACCGCCCTTCACCAAAGCCGCTCCTGCCAGTACCAAGTTACCCGTCACATGCGCTGTAAAAAAACCAAATAACGCAATAAAGCCAATGGTATCAATTGCTCCACCAACCATAGTCAGTAAAACAGGATCGCGACATAGTGCCCATGTACTTTGTGTCTCTTGTTGAATTGAGGTCTCTGGCATAAACAGCATCCTGTTATTTTAAAGTCATTAAATTCACTAAAAAGATGTTTTAAATATTTAAAAACAAATCAAAGCTAAAGCATTTATAAAAACAAAAAAGCATGTAAAAACATAGACTGTTTAATGTCGCAACACTGTCTTTAAAATGGCAACAATTATGATGCGCACCATGCAACAGTATCAGTCATAAAGTTACGGTTTGATTAAAGCAAATCAGCCAAATCCCTAATTTCTTCCATCACCGCCTTACACGCGGGCGTTAAATAGCCATGTTTAGAAATAGACAAAGAAATATAGCGCTTGAGCGCAGGATTAATAATTTTTGCGGCTTGAATTGAGGTGTATTGGCTGGCCTTCTTTAACGCTTGCGGCCCCAGCATGGTGTACATGCGAGACTCGGAAACCAAATGGGTTTGCAAACTAATCGAGTCGGCTTCAAACATAATATTCAGCTCTACCCCATTTTCATAGGCCATGTGGTCTAAAAAATTGCGCCAGTTACTTGGCCTGCAAAAGGTGACCAGAGGTAACTCACTTACTGCTTTAAATTCGACTTCATTGGCCTGAGTGAGCACATCGCCTTCGCAGCCGACCAAATAGGTATCGGCTTCGGTAAGGTAAACATCGCCCTGTTTAGGTGTCGGATTAAACCGATAGAGTATAGCTAAATCGACGCTGCCATCTTCGAGCCATTTTTCTAAATGTACCCCTTGCCCTTCACGGACCGACAGTTTAATTAAGGGATATTTCTCTTGAAGCACTTTATAGAGGGTCGATAACAAGGGATGTGCAGTAGATGGCAAACTGGCAATGCGAACCGTACCAATCGGGGTATCGGTCGAGTGCAAAATTTCATTATTGAGTTGGTCGGTTACGTTTAGCCATGAACGAATCTTAGGAAGTAAATGCTGACCTAAATCGGTGAGTTCGACGCCACGTCCAGTTCGGTTAAATAAGCGACCACCACATTGCGCCTCAAGCTCGTTCATTTGCCGACTGATTTGCGGTTGGTTGGTGTTATGCAGCATCGCGACTTTGCTTAAGCTACCGAGTTCCACCGCGTCTAAAAATATTTTCCATAAATCATAATTCATCGATTCTTCCTAAATCGTAAACTAGCACTTTTGAGCTATACATTTTCAGTATAACTGAAATTCAAGAATTGGTAATTCCTACATAGCTCACCTATTTCTATACTCCAATCATGTTCTCTACAACACGATTTAAGTCAGATTAAGAACCAGAGAATATTTAATTACACTGTATAGGAAGTACGATTATGAGTTTAGATTTACGTGGATTAACCCCAGCACCTGTGACTCCTTTTACCCGTGACGGACAAGTAGACTATGATGCAATTCAACGTTTAGGTTCATGGTTAGGCAGTATTGATGGTGTGAAGGGCTTGGTTGTTCTTGGACATGCAGGTGAAGGAACATTCTTGTCGCAAAAAGAACAAATGCAGGTCATCGAAAGCTTTGTTAAATCGGTAGATGACAAAATTCCGGTAATCGCAGGGATTACGCTCGAAGGTACTTCGGTTGCAGCAGAAGAAGCAAAACGTGCAGTGAGCGCAGGTGCTTCGGCAGGTTTGATTTACCCTTCACATGGCTGGTTGCGTTTTGGCTATCAAAAAGGCGCACCACAAGACCGCTATAAAGCAATTTATGAAGAAAGTGGTTTGCCATCTATTTTATTCCAATATCCAGATGCAACGAAGGCCACTTACGACCTAGACACTCTACTCGATATTTCTGCACAGCCAGGTGTGTTTGCCATGAAAAATGGTGTGCGTAATATGCGTCGCTGGGATGTCGAAATTCCGATTATTCGCCGTGAACGCCCAGACTTACAGGTGTTGACTTGCCACGATGAATATTTGCTTCACACCATGTTTGACGTAGACGGCGCTTTGGTTGGCTATGGCAACATTGCCCCTGAACTGTTAATTGAAATGATTAAAGCAGGTAAAGCCAAAGATTACGCTAAAGCACGTGCTATTCACGACCAATTATTACCCGTGACTCGCAATGTTTATCACCGCGGTTCACACATGGAAGGCACAGTCGCGCTTAAACATGCACTGGTTGCTCGCGGAATTTTGGACCATGCCACTGTGCGTTCGCCTCTGCTTCCACTGGCAGATGGTGCTGAGCAAGAAATTCATGATGCAATGCGTCAAGCTGGAATTGGCAAGGTCGATTTAACCCAAGCCGTTGCTTAAATTCTATTCGGGCTAGCATGTACGCTAGCCTTTTTTTCCTGTACGCTGCCTGAGGCCAAACATCGGGCATGTCTCTTAAAAACAATAATAAAAAGCATGCAAACTGTGGTGAACAGGTAGTGCGAAATAGAACAACAAAACTACGAGGAATGTAGTAATAAGGAGATAGAAGATGACAAATCTAGCGGATGTAGAACAAATTAGTCATCATCAAAAAAATGCGGAAATTATTGCACGACTTGAACGGCTACCCGTCACTGGTCGATTGCAATTTATGCGAATTACCATCGGTATCGCGACCTTTTTTGACGCTTATACTGTTCTTGCGATTGCCTTTGCTTTACCCCAACTCATTACCGAATGGCACCTGACGCCTGCCTATGTCGGTGCGATCATTGCCGCGGGCTATGTCGGGCAACTGGTCGGAGCAATCTTCTTTGGTTCTCTTGCCGAAAAAGTTGGTCGTTTAAAAGTGCTGTCTTTTACCATTTTACTATTTGTAGCAATGGACATTTCTTGTCTGTTTGCTTGGAGCGGAATGTCGCTATTAATTTTCCGTTTCTTACAAGGTGTTGGAACAGGTGGCGAAGTACCTGTTGCGAGTGCCTATATTAATGAATTTATTGGTGCAGAAAAGCGCGGTAAGTTTTTCTTGCTCTATGAAGTTTTATTCCCACTTGGTCTTATGTTTGCAGGTATGGCAGCGTTTTTTCTGATGCCAATTTACGGCTGGAAAGTCATGTTTATTGTGGGCCTAATTCCATCTTTACTGGTTATTCCTTTACGGTTTTTCTTGCCTGAGTCACCACGCTGGCTTGCTTCCAAAGGCCGCTTTAAAGAAGCCGATCAAGTGGTTAAAAGCTTTGAAGAAGGTGCCATTAAAAGCGGTAAAACTTTGGCTGAACCTGTGGTTAAAGAAATTAACCCGCAAGGCATGGCAAAAACCGACTGGCGTGAGCTGTTCCGTGGCATTTACCGCAAACGTACCTTTACCCTGTGGGGCATGTGGTTTTGCGTGTATATGGTGAACAATGCCATGGTGACTTGGCTACCATCTCTTTACAAACAACACTTTGGCTTGTCGCTGCAAACCAGTTTAGGTTATGGCTGGATTACATCGGGTGTAGGTGTAATTGCCTCTATTATCTGTGCCTTAATGATTGATAAAGTCGGCCGTCGCCCTTGGTACAGTGCAGCGTTTTTCTTGGCGATTATTCCACTCATGAGCCTTTCGATTTTAGGCGCAAAATCGGCAATGGAAGTTGTAATTTTCGCAACGATTAGCTATGCGATTTTGCAGACCATTTCATTCTCTTTATACCTTTACGCTGCCGAACTTTACCCTACTCGCCTGCGTGCGATGGGCATTGGTTTTAGTACCGCTTGGTTACGTGCCGGCTCTGCAATTGGGCCTGTTATGGTGGGTCTAGTGGTTGGTGGTTACGGCATTCAATATGTGTTTAGTGTGCTTGCCGTTGTGGCGCTCGTTGGTGGGCTTGTAACCTTCTTGTTTGCCATTGAAACCAAAGGCCAAGTGCTCGAAAAACTCTCTCCTTAATTCATCCATTTCATAAAAAGCTTGCCTAACCCAGCGTTAGGCAAAGGGCTTATTCATGCTTAAAAAAGGAATTTAAAATGAATAAATATTTGCTATGGGGCTGTATTGGTTTAGGCAGTGTGAGCAATGCGTATGCAGAGCTTCCTCAAGAATTTGGCAAGTTAGAATTAAAACTTAACACCCGTTACTGGAACGATGAAGGCACTGCCCACCCCACACTTGCCAACCCTTCGCCTTCGTCAAGTGAATATGAACAAAGTGCTTTAGGGCTTGAGTTAAACTATCAGTCACCTTACTTGTGGGACTGGTTGGGGATAGATGGCTCACTCTATGCAGTCACCAAGTTATTTGATTCTGGCAAGCCGAGCGCTCAGCTTTTAGAAGTCGAAAATAACGGCAAGCTTGATCAGAACTTTGCAACTTTAGGGCAACTCTACATCAAAGCAAAACTCGGTGATAAAGGCGAAATTAAATTAGGCCGCCAATTGCAAGACTCGCTTTTACTTAAAAGCACCAATAACCGCGCAGTACCCGATACTTTTTCGGGTGCGAGTGGTCAGTTTCAACTGAATGATCAGCTACAGACTTACATCGCTTACTATGACCGCTGGAAACCGCGCAGCACGGATAGTTTTGAAAAGTTTGTCACTGAGAATGACGAGCGAATTGATTATGTTGGTTTGCTTGGTGCCAAGTATCAGTACAAAAACTGGAGCGTGAATGCCGAGTATTTAAGTAGTAAAGATTATTTAAAAAAGTATGGGGCAATTGCTCAATATAAATTGCCCTTGCATGGCCTTGTGTGGACATTTAACACAGGTGCTTTTTTCTCACGTGATGATGGCAAGCTGTTTAAATGTGGTGCCGAAACCGAGCTGGACTGTGTCAAAGGCCAAGACATTAACAACCGTGGCAATGGTTATTTTGTCGATGTAAATGTAGCCAAGAATAATATTGAAGGTGGCATTGCCGTTTCAAAGTTTGATGGTTTTTGGATTGAAGATAACTTTGCCGTGCACTCTGACCGTAACTCGGTTTTGACGCAAGACCACGGCACCAATCCGTTTCCGACTTCTGCGACCATTGGCCCTGACTTTACCAATAATGATGAAACCGCCGTTGCCCTTCGGCTGAAATATAACTGGAAAGACTATGTCAAAGGTTTAAAAACCGAAACGAAGTATATTTATGGCTTTGGTGCTCACCAAAGTAACATCAGCAGTGATATTGAGGGTAAAGAGCGTTACTTTGACTTTACGGTGAGTTATGCCCTGCCGTGGGTGAAAAACTTAGATGTGCGTTATTCATTTTTGCATTATGAGTCAAAGTTTGAAAATGCAAACCTAGGTGAAAAAATAAATGGTATGACCCGTAAAGATTGGGACCAGCACCGTGTATTTATTAATTACCGTTATACATTTTAAGAGCAGGTTAAACGTTTAGTTTAACTTTATTATATTTATTAATTCACCAGTTTAAATCGATAAACTTTTGAGTTTAATTAAAATATAAATTTATATTTTAATTTTTTATAATATTTTATTTAAATTGAATTGACCTGTTAAAAACTTATGATTATTATGGTCTCGCTGGCCTACATTGCCAGTCGGTTTTGACAGACCGTTTTTACATACAGCACATCAGATTTATCCTTCTGAGGGAGAAATCTGTGTGAAAACCACCGTCCCCCTAATGTTACGGTAGGGCGGAAGGGGGACACCTTCGGGTGTGCTGGTTCTGTATGTCCGGTCTGTCAACCCTCTTTCGTTCTACCACCCTAATCAATTGACGGTGATTTTCGGTGGTAGGACTCCATACATTCTAAGGAGTTGACCATGCCACTATATAAACTTATCCCCTCTCCCCTATAAACTTTTTATTTATTTAAAACTTAGGATTTCTATTATCTAAAGTTTTTAATTTATAAATTATTTTTATTTTAAAATTTTAATCATTTTATTTTCCTTATCTTACAGGCGGATTAACTACATCCTAAAAAAATGATTTTAAAACTTTAAATATAGCAGTTTATTTTTTTCTCATTGAGATATCCCCAAATCATCACGAGAATAATATGAAATTTTATAAAACTATTTTGGTTTTAGGCCTTGTTGTCGGCGATTACAGCGTTTCGGGTTGTGACATACACACTCAGCAGGAGTTTGAAGAAATTTGCCTGTCGGGTGGACACACCCTCGCAAGTTGCGACTGTATATACCAACGGCTTGAACAAGTGTATTCGCATCAGCTCATGCAAGGTCTAGAACATGTCAGTTTGCAAAGTCCTGCTCTCCCACAGGACTTTGCCCCTACTTTTTTTAGTGTAATGCGGCGGTGCGATAAAGATGACATGGGCTAAGCATTTGGCTTAGCTCCCTTATCTCTGTGTCGCAATGGTGGATGACTTTAAATCAGCGCAAAAAATTAAAGTTCTGTTGTGGCACGGGGGCCTTGGGGGAATCAAATGTTTAGAGAGTTTCTTTTAATTAGCGAATTATATTTAGAGAAGCTAAAGCAATTGAAAGATCCACTATTCAAGAATTGATATCTAAATAAGAAGAGCTCAGCAAACCACTTACTTTATTATGATAAGCAATATATCATTAGAACAAGTACTTATTAACTTCACCTATATAGATCTTTTATTAAGAAAAAGGCTCCAAAATTTGGAGCCCCTTTATTTTTATTAAGCTGCTTTTTCAGCCCAGTACTGAATTTTATCTAATAGTATGAGCTCAGATGATTCACATTCTATTTTTATTCCTTGTTGCTCTTGTTTACGATTTAGGCTTTCAATTAAATTATCAATTTTTTCAGCTTTGTCACTGTCCAACTTATTTAACTCAGCATCTGATGGGCTTAAGATAAAAAAAGTTGGCTCTTTATTATTTAAGATTGCAGCTGTTTTTAAGTCATTAACATTCATTAAATAATTACTACTTATTCTATCTAAATTAGGTGTTACTGTTGAAACAATTCCTCCATAACCTTTAGACCCTCGAAGGGGAACTAAAAGACTATCATCATTAAATGCAATATATTTTTGATTAGGAATTACACCTGATAATAAAGGGTTATCCTTCATCTTATCTCTAAACTTTTTAGTTATTCTATTGATAAGTGCATCACTTTGAATAGTTTTAAAATCTGATCTTGTGGACTTTTTATTGCATTCTTTTGCTAGAGTAATGACACGATTATAGAGTCTATCCAATATTTCTTGTTCTGAATTACCTTTTGCTAATCCTTTATCAATCCATTTAATTTGCTCAGAAAATTTTCTACAGTTATTTTCAAATGCAGGTAATGAAAGTTCAATGATATCCTGTACATGCTGAATAACATTATCATCAAAAAGACAGGACAGCCTTTCAAACCGATCAAGCATTTTAAAATTAATTTTTCCATTAATATTTAATGCAACACCAATATTTAAAAGCTCTTCTGTTGCAATATCAGGATTCCATTGGATTAAAGACCACTCACCTCGTAAAATTTTTGAGTTTTGTGTTTTTACTATATGTAGCTTACTCATGGTGCGATAGCTCCCACACTACTATTGAAATAAGAAGACAACCCATTAAAACGTGCAACGCTTTCTTGCAAACGGTCTTTAAAGTACTGCACTAAAATAGCAATAACCACTTTTGTTGTGGGTACACTTGGTATCAGACTGTTAAAGACCGCTTCCATCTTATAAGTGATCTCATCAAAATACGGCTCATCAAATATTTTCACGTTATTTTTGGATGCATCTATAATTGGTTGCCAAGCAATCATAGATGGCTTACCATCATGTTGCTGTATAAAAAAATTCTCTAGCCAATTTTGAAAGTTATGGGCATTCAATAGACCATTGTTTACCCAATCTTTTCCACCAAAAATTAAACCATGATCAATAATAGCTAGATCATTTTTATTAATAAAAATAATATTTCCTGGGTTCCTATCGCAATTACCAATACAATCATCAAATGTTAGTAATTTTTCGAAATCATCCCATTCTGTTAATGCATGAAAATAGTTTGAAAACTCTTCAGTTGTAGCACTTTCATACGGTGGTGAAAAATAAAGTTTTTTCATATTACTGCTTCCAATACTTCTACAAGCCCATGCATAATAAAATCCATATTGCTTAGCAAATGTATCTCTTGGGTCTGCGGGGATATCATCTACAGATATTTTAATAAGAGCTGCTCTAGGAGACTGTCTCAAAGAAGCCCTTTTCGCCATTAAATAGCCAAAACTTTCATTAATAATTTCCTTATTTCTATTTATATAAGGAAAAATCTTAATAAAAGTATCCGCTTCTTCACCATCAGGCCAACAAACTGTTGCTAATCTGGTACTTGCTGAGCATCCACCACTAGTATTGCTTACTAACCTTAAGGTATCTAAAAAACCCTCTTCTTCAATTATTTCTATACTCATGTTCTTACTAAAATTTCAAAAAAATATATTTATACATATATTTTATCAAAAAATAATTCAAAGCGCTAAAATATCTTTTAAAATATATGGTTAGCTATACAATTATTTCGAATTTTGTTATATAAAGAATTATTTATCGCTAAAATATTCAATTATTTTACTTAGCCAAACCATAAGCTCCCCTGTTGAGGTCGATCTTTACCTGTCAAAAAACTAAATAAAGGATTCCCTGATATAAAATAATCCAACACCACCTTTTCACTTTCATTACTTAAAAAATATTATATGAAAAAACAATTACTTATTTTTTACAAGCTATGCCACAATAATCAACAGCTATTAATAGTTAAGCCTAAATACTCAATTAAATAATTGATTTATATCTTTAACTCATAATGAACTTAACTATAAATTCTTCTTTAATAAATTAAACGCGTAAAGCTATTATTATATTTTCAATAAATTAAGAATTATAAGAATATTTGCACTAACAAAGAATGATTACAATGTCGTAGAAGCTATTATCAAACATGAAGATACCGTTATTTCAGTTACCCAAACATATGTTGTTAACTATACTGGTCGAATTAGAAAATACTTAGAATTATATAAAAATTGATCCTCATCGCAGCATACATAAAAATATTCCAAATTATGATTAACTGTATTTTATTTACATATGATCAGAATCATTTTAATCACAATAAATTAGAAAAAATATTCAGGAAGTTGGATTGCATCACTATAAAAATTTTAAATAAAATGTCACTTATCATAAGTAGCTTTTTTAGATAATATTAGTGGGAAGATGAGATTGAATCCACGTCCACCAACATTACATTAAAAATCCAACACTCTTAGATATACCCTATTATTTTAATACCAAGTTTTCTAAAAAACAGTGTACTTGATGCGATAAAAATGATATAGGCTGAGTGTTTTCCTTAACCCTTTGTCTCTATATCATATAGAATAAACTACTTTAAATTATTGAAAAATTAAAATTATTTTCAACAAGAGCTATAAAGTATATAATTTATTTTACCGTGAAATTTATATAACAGTTAAATTAATATAATAGCTAATTTATTTAGTCTCTAAATATGGAATTAGCTACTACCAATTTTCTCGTGTTTCTTTCTCAGCAGAAGTATATTCATCAAAATCTTTCTGATATTTATCCAAAATTCTACCCAATACAAAACACTGTTTAGCTGAAAGATTTTGTCTTCCAACACTAGCTAACTTTAAAATACCCCTTTCCTTGAAACTTAAAGTATATTCTTTCTCTAAATAATTTAAAAAATCTTTCCAGTAATATTTATCTATCGCATTAATTTTATTTTGAATAGATATAGAGTCAGTTAATCTTTGCTTATTTTTTGCTTCGTTATTTTGATCTTCTAAATTTCCATCCATTAACTCATTTATAAATTCGTCTTTAATACAATTATTTAATTTACTTGTCTCTGCAAGTATCGTGCCCCAACAGGCATCTTTCTTAGCCCATTCAGAAATATTATTAGTTGTTCTAGCTAAATTTGGACTTATTAAGATTCTATTAATTTCCCTAGTTAATTCAACTAGGACCTCTTCAAATGCTTTTGTTAAACTTTGTTCCTTCCATAGTTTAAGATAATCAATTATCTTATTTTGATTTTTCAAATAATAAGATAAATAGGCTAAAGTATAAATTACTATATTAGCCCGGTAACCATTCGTGTACCATGGTTGTGAAGTAACTATTTTTTCTGTTTCTTTAAATATAATAGCTCGGGATACAATTTTTTTGAAATAATATTCATTTATTTCTCCTTCGATTTCCATATTTTTCCAATTTTTAATAATATATTCTGAAAATTTATTAAAGTTTTTTTGTGCTCCCATATTTACCCATTTAGGTTCAGAATGATCCCAAACCATCATATATTTAGCTAAATCAGTTTTTGTAAATAATTGATTTTTAGGATATTTTATTTTTAAAAGTACTCTATTACTTCCTGAAAGCATCTCATTATATTGACCTCGTGATCTTTCATAAAACCATCCTGAATCTCTTAACGTATTCTTGGCAGGAGGTGCCCACATTTTTCGTGATAGTTCTTCTATTTTTATATGATAAGGGTGGTTTGCAGACAAATCTGAAAGATTTACTTTATTTTGAGTATTAGCATATTGTGAAATACGTGGTACTATTTTTTCACTTTGTTCATGTGAAACTTTTGTCAATTTCATTTGAACAAAAATTTTAGATAAATCTGCCTTATCTTTAATTTTTGTTTTAGCTAGTGAAGCTGTAGTTTGTCCTCCATTTACAATTTGTAAATCTACTATTTTTGAAATATAAACTCTTCCATCTTTAGTTAAAATTTCTACATCTGAAGCTGTCGCAGTAATACCATTATTATAAGAGAAAAAATATTCAGGTTCCTTCAAAATTGAATTTCTAATACCTTTATTTACTCCTCCTTTAGCCTGTAAAAAACTTCGAACATTTTGTTCAAGTAATCTTGACCCATAATCATTATAGAGATCGGCCAAGATATCACCAGGACAAATAACTAAATATGATTGTAAGGCGGTATCTCCAATATGTGCTGGAAGACATTCAAGATATTGTTGATAACGATTAGCCAAATCAATTTCTAAAGCCTCTCTACTTAGTCCAGAAGTTTTTAACTTATAGAGACGGGATATGTCCCACAAATGATATTTAATATTAATATTTTCAAATTCTTCTCTTTGTAAGTCTTTATTTAAATTTTTAGAAATTTCACGCTCACTAAAGAAGAATAAATTAACCTCTTCAATTTTATCTTTATATACATCTATATAATCGGCAAGACGATAAACTTCTGTAGACGGATCCAATTTATTACTAAATTCATGGTTATATGACTCTTTAAAAAACTTTAATAGCCTCTTAAACCATAAGCTTAGTTCAGTATAATTCAAATTTTCAAGTTCAGCACGTTGATCATAGTCAGTAACAATTAAATTTAATGTTATTGCTTCTGTATTTTCATTCGTATCAATATTAAACCCATGTATATATGCTCCAATATGCTTAGGATTTTCACAAAACTCAAAATCATTTAAATCACCCAACTCAATTAACTCATGAATAAATTCTCCAATAAAAGCTTCGATACTATAAATATTAAATGCTTTAGCAGAAGCAGCTACATCTTTTTGCAAATTTTTAAAAAATTGATATAAATCACTCATAATGCTCCCCCCACTTTTAGCATTAAGTGATTCACTTTATAAGAGTCAATTATATTTAAATCTATTTCATAACTAACATTTAAAATACCATTTGGAATTAATCCTGAACAAATTCGTGGAAAATCTTTATTTACTATATAGTCATTTAAATGCCGAATAATATAATATTCATTATCATAAGCTTGATCTTCAATATAATATGACTCGAACAACTTTCTTTCAAATATTGAAAGCAACTCAATATTATTAAGTTTACTCAGCTTATCTTTAAGGTGATTAACCATTCTATTTAAATTAATTTTATTAACATTATTTTCTGGAGCTTCTAAAACAGCTACTACATTTAAATAGAGTTCAGAAAGATTTGTTTCAAGTTGAGATAAAGATGAAATTTTTATACTACGTTTATCAATACTGCTAATTGATTTGATTTCAACTGCAAGATCCTTAAAAATAAAATCATGATGTAAACGCTCAGGGCCATACCATGAGCATAGGATTTTCTCTGCATCATCCGGGTATTTATCAAGCAAGTTATCTAAAAAACTTATTTCAGCCAACAGGCCTCTAACTTGCTCTGGACTTAATTTACCATGTTTAATTGTTGCTATAAATTTTTTCCAATTTTTTAGTTTAATTAGAAAGGCTTCAACAATTAACTTTTCATTATCAGTTTGCTGTAAATCTTTTAAAACAAACTGTATAAACTGATCAAAATACTCAAGTAATTGTATATTTTTCAGTTTAAACTGTAACATAAAACCTGAAGTTAATTCTCTATAATCTAAAATAATAGCTCCTATATCTACGCGGTATTTATTAAATAAATACCGCAAATCTTGTTTATGTTGTACAAGAATAGAAAAAAAATTTTCATCATCTCGAGCGATAAAAATATCTGCCTCCAAATTTTCATCAATACGACGAGTTGTAAATGAATGTTTTGGGGGAATAGTGAGTTCACTCCACTGCAATATTGTCATAATTATGCTTCCTCCAAAAAATCTTCTTCTTCTTTATAACTATCGATATAAATACGATTAGCGTAAATTTGAACCTCTTTTTCTTCATCCCCAAATGGAAAACTAAAACTTAATGCAGGGAAACCTTTATTAATTTCTTTACTCCAACTAAGTTGTTGAGGTTCATCCATTTCATTTTCTTGCAACTTAAGCTCTACCAGATAACATATCATTAAAGGCTTATTACGAATTTCCCTAAAATTTTTCGCTGTAGGTTTTTGAATCTTATTAATACTATCCGTATTAAGGCCTATTTTTTCGTCTTTATCTGATCCTAATCGAGATCTATTAAGAATATAATGTTGATGTTGATTATCTAACCATCGTACCTGATTACGTTCAACTGCTTTAATATTTTCAAAACTACATAATTCAGAAGTAGTATTATTTTTTGATCTAAAAATGACATCCATAAATGGATATTTAGATTGTATTTCTACTATATAACGAGCCACAGCCTCCATAATTACTTGGTTTGGCGGAATCTTATCATTCAACCAACTACCATTTGCTCCAAATTTATATTCTGCTAATAGCTCTATCACTTTGCTAATTTCAACATCTTGAAAGAAAATACCTGTCGATTCCATTTTTGGTATATATTTATTACTAATTTTTTCCCAAAAAAACTTCAAAGCATTATAATTTTTTTCATGTGTTTCGTCATTAACTGTAAAAGTTGTTTGTTCTTTTAATTGACCACTAAAACTACGATTTAAAGATATCCCTTGTGCAGTTTGCATTTTATTACGAGCAGTAATTATTAATCCTAAATCACTAGCTTTAACATAAAGGCCGAAATCTTTAGGTGTTTTCTTTAGTTGGTTCATTCGAGCAATTTGAACACGTACATCTTCAGCAGCCATAGTTATATGTTCATACCAAGAATATGCTTCCTCAGTCATATAAATACGGCATAAGTCTTCATATTGAGGACGATAACCAAACCATCTTCCCATTTGAAGAAGAGTGTCATACATTTGAGTATTGCGGTAAAAATAACTCACGGTAAGGCCTTCAATAGTTAGACCTCGTGACAAACTAAAACCACCAATTGCAATTACCATCAAACCGCAATTACGCTGCTCCGCATAATCTAATGAATCTTGAGATTTACTATTTACTACACATGTTTTAAAAACATAATCCTTTTGTATAGAATCATCAAAAGTCTTTCTTAGTTCATTCGAAATTTGATTCCATTCAATAATATTTTGGTTTAAATCAAGCGAATTTTTATAATACTTTTTAAATGTTTGATTTAGAAAAGCAATGTGCTCATATTCTAACGCATTATGCATACTTGAAAACGCAATAACTTCATTACCTAAATCCGTTAAATAATCTAATATCTTTTCCTTTATTTGTTTCTGCACATCTACATATGTCGAAACATTGATCAACATTGAACAATGAGCTTTAGAATCCAATCTTAAGTTACGAATACATTTAGTAATAAGGAAACAACAAATAGCTTCTTTCATAGAATCTGGAATTCCATGAACTATAAATGTCTTTTTATGTTTTAATGGCAAATATTTACCAATTTCACTTGATTCTAGTGGAACATGTACATAATTAAATTCTTTATCAAGAAAGATTTTTTTTGCACCAAAATAATTAGTTGGAGCATCTAAATTATAAATAAAATCTTTTGGAAATAGATCTTCATTTGAACCAGTATAAGATTCCGGGTCAATAAAAATGTTAGCAAAAGGTGTAGCTGTATACCCTACATAACTTGCTTGATTAAAAGAGCTCAAAATAGTACGAATATAGTTATTTGTTTTAGTAGGGTCCAATTCAGGATTGTTCGTATTAATAGAAGCATTATCGGCTTCATCGTCAATTAATAACATAGGCACATTAATACGGCCATTAGATTTGGCACCTTCCATATTGAAATTAACCAACCAGTCATACAAACTTCTTAAAGTTGAAACATTTTTCTTAATTACAAGAATTACAGGTTTATTAAAATTACTTATTTCCGTAGCGATAGAATCAGCTAGTTTTTTATTGAAGTCCTGATCCACGGTTGTAAATGACGCTGGATGTGGAAATTGTCCGTTAAATTGTAATGCGGCTCCAATAGGTGTTTTTTTTCGGTCATTTCCACTAACTCTACCTACAAAGCCCTCATCTATACGTTGTTGTGTTTGAGATCTTAAATTATTATGAATCCCCGCAATAACTATAATAAATCTATATCCTGCATCAGCAGCCTTTGTTAATAATGATAGATAATTACTAGTTTTTCCAGACTGGACATCACCTATTACTAATCCTCGACGTTGAAATACATAATTTCCTGTCTTTGGGTTACCTAATAAGCTTAAAATATTATCATTTACACGTGAGATTGAATTAACTACTCCTGGTGCCATCCCTTTATCACGTAAATAATGCTCATAAGATGTCGCATATATTTTTTCTTCAGCTGTAATCTGTTTAATCCAGTCTTTATCATGTTCAGCTTCTGCACTAACTACAGAGGTGCCGAGATCCATCTTACAATTTACTTTAGATTCTACGTAGCGGATAACATTTGTTAGGTCTCCGCCATAACCAAAAAAATTAGCTACCTCTTTAACAGTTTTTTGGATATATTCAATTTCAAATGGTCCACTTTCGACAGGACATTTAAAAATTGCTGTACGTGCTAAATTATATTGGTTTGTATCAAGCATAATATTCATCAACCCATTCATCTAAAAAATTAATATAATTTTTAAATAATCCACACCCTAAAGCTGTTTGCTTTAGCTGTTTTTTATTTAAGGTATTTGCCTGCATAAAATCAGCAAACAATTTAAATTTTTCATAAGCATACTCTTTATCGTAATTATTATTTAAATTTGTTTCTAAAGGTTTAGTTGACATATCTGCATAGATACTCTGAACAGGAATACTACTTTCTATAACCTCAACTAATAATTGGAAGTTTTTTCTTTGTTCAGTAGTTAATGTATTATATAATCTTTTATATAATGGAAATTCTTTATTAATATAATAATTAATACCTTGACCTAAAACTCGACTCCATGGTAATTCTGTAGTTTCTAGCGCTTTATTAATTCTTTTAGTAGATATCCTTACACTAGCTCCTGAAACCTTATTAATAATTTGTTTAATTCTTTCTAGCACAGCATAAGGAGGAAAGGCTTTAGATTTTTTTATATCAATATCCCATAAATGATCGATCGTTTTATCAAAATTTACCTCTATACGGGCATACTTAGTTCCTTCTGTTTTAGATATTAATCTAAACCAATCTCCCCATACCATTAAACGATGATTTCTATATATATAAACCCCTTGATTATTTAACAAATCACTTCTTTTTTTAAATATTTCATATTCAGCAGCATTCATTTTAGAAAAATGTGGAAGTGTATAAGGCTGAATTTTTATTTCAGTTCCCTCTAAGTATATTTTTTCATGTGGATGAATTTGTGTGAAATTATTTTTAAGGCAAAATGGATTAAATGCTTTAAGCTCATAGTTATTTAACGTAATAGAAATTTTTCTTGTATTCGGAGTTCCTTCAAGGAATTTATGAAAAACCAATTCAAGATGGCTTCTTAGATTAGCTAACAACTGAGCAGAAAAATTTTTAAGTTTTTCTTCATCATTTTGTATAATAAATCTATCAAAATTTTCCCAGATTATTATAGTACCATGCGGATATATTTTCTCTAGATACTCATTTTCCAAGAGAATTTCATTAGGCTTTAGAACTTTTAGTAGCCATTTATCATTACTAATTACATAATCTAAATCCCATTCTGCTGCAGAAATCTGATTATCTTGTGATGAAATAACTGTAAGTTTACGTACTTGAGAAAATGATGCTGTTTTTAAACCTAAACCAAATCTACCTAAATCTTCTTTTGCACGAACTTCATCAGGAGCTTTAGCTGCAAATCTCAATGCCTCATGCAATGAGCTCTCTGACATTCCAATACCATTATCAATAATTAGAAGCTTAGGAGACAAAGTTCCCAAAAAATATATATCAATTTTATCAGCTGAGGCAGCTATACTATTATCAATTATATCCGCTACAGCTGTATCCAATGTATATCCGATATCTCGTAAAGATTGCATTATCGCTGCCGGACTGGGCATAAGTAATTTTATATCGCTCATCAAGATATTGTTAATTTAATATTTGCCCCAATATAACAATTATTCATTTTATTTTTAAGTAGAGATTAAAATAAATATGAGGTATAAGTATGAAAAATTATTCCGGTCAAATAGGCAATGTTGATCCTATACGTTCAAGAAATATGGCTGCGATAAAATCAAAAAATACCCGGGCAGAATTAAAAATTCGAAAAATTCTTCACAAACTTGGATATCGATATCGTTTACATGTAAAAAATTTACCAGGTTGTCCTGATTTATACTTTCCCAAATACAATGCTGTAATTTTCGTACACGGTTGTTTCTGGCACCATCATGATTGTAAATATTTCAAATGGCCGAAAACCAATGCTATTTTTTGGAGAAAAAAAATTTTGGCTAATATTGATAAAGATTTCATCAACATCTCCCAACTTTACAAATTAAATATTAGAGTTTGTATATGGTGGGAATGTACTACCAGAAAAGAAGAAGATTTTGTATGGGCAGTTCGCAAATTTGAGGAATGGCTTAAAAATACCAGTCTTTCATATCTGGAGATATAACTTGTTTTTTACTCACTTTAATCCCTCGAATTTCCAGAAATTAGAATATATAATTTTTTATTTCTATAACGAAGAATTTGACCAGCATTTTTCTTTCAAATCTATTAAAATCCTTCTACGTTTTTTTTAGGCAATACAGTAATGGCATTAAAGAAACCAACTGTCATAGATATGTTCTCTGGTTGTGGTGGACTTTCTCGTGGATTCATGGATGCTGGTTATGACATCTTAATGGGTATAGATCATGAAAAAATTGCTTTAGAAACTTTCGAGTATAATCATGGGAAAGCAATTGGCTTTCAAGGTGATTTATCTAAAAGAGAAACTCTTTTAGATGTCGCAAGAATATTACGGACAAAAAAAGTTGATGTGATAATAGGAGGCCCACCTTGTCAAGGCTTTTCCTTATCAGGAACCAGACAAGAAGATGACTCTCGAAATAGCTTATTTCAATCAATGGTTGAAGCAGTAAAACTATTTCAACCTAAGGCTGTTGTTATAGAAAATGTTCCTGGCCTAGTCACTCTTTATGATGGAAAAGCCAAAAAAGCCATTCTCGATCAACTTGGTTCCTTAGGGTACACTATTAACTTTAAAACTCTTTACGCTCCTGATTATGGTATTCCACAAATAAGAAAGCGTGTTTTTTTTGTTGGATTGAAGAACGGGAAAGAATTCAATTTTCCAGAACCAATTCTAACGCAAGAGAACTACATCACATGTGAAGAGGCAATTAGTGATTTACCTAGTCTAGAAAATGACTTAGGCAAAGATGAAGTTCAATATTCAGTGCTTCCACAATCTCCATATCAAGAGCACATGAGAAAGAACTCTATGGTACTTTTTAACCATGTCGGTACTGCCCATACAGAAATGGTGAAAGAAGTAATATCTCTAGTTCCAGAAGGCGGAAATCACAAAGATCTTCCTGAAGGTATAGGGACTAGCCGTAAATTTAATGTAGCCTGGACCAGATATCACAGCCAAAAACCATCAAATACTATTGATACAGGTCATCGCAATCATTTTCATTATAAGTGGAATAGAGTACCAACAGTCCGTGAAAATGCCCGATTACAAAGTTTTCCAGATGACTTTATATTCAAAGGAAATAAGACCCAACAATATCGGCAGGTCGGCAATGCTGTACCTCCATTACTTGGTTTTCATTTAGCAAAAGCTCTAAAAAAATATTTAGCTTAAAGGTAGAAATGGCATACACATTTATTGATTTATTTGCAGGTTGTGGTGGTTTTTCAGAAGGTTTCCATAAAGCTGATGGCTTTGATTTTGTAGCCGCAGTTGAATGGGAAAAAGAGCCTGCATTGAACTTAATTCATCGTTTAGAAACGAAATGGCAAATTAAAGATGCTCAAGATAGAGTTTTAAGATTTGATATTCAAAGAACAGATGAACTTTTCCACGGATGGGATAAAGATCCTAAGTATGGTTCTCACAAAGGTTTAAACAGTATTATTGGTAATAAAGTAATCGATATTATTATTGGAGGACCTCCGTGCCAAGCATATTCTATTGCAGGACGAGCACAAGATAAAAACTCAATGAAAGATGATTACCGCAATTATCTTTTTGAAAGCTATATTAGGGTAGTTGATAAATATAAGCCCAAACTTTTTATTTTTGAAAATGTTATTGGTTTGCTCTCTTCAAAACCCAAAGATAAATATGTAGTGGATATAATAAGAGAAGAGTTTAGTAAGCATGGTTATACGATTATTTCAGATTTAAAAAAATTTGCCTTACTGGATATGTCTCTTTTTGGTATACCACAAAAAAGAAAACGACTAATAATTATAGGGATTCGGAATGATATTTGTGGTGATGCAGAAAGTATTTTAAAAGAATTTTATAATGATACACTATCTAATTATCATGAACCTCTAAAAACAGTTGCACAAGCAATTGGAGATTTACCTAAATTATTTCCGATGCAAGAATATTGTCTTAATGGAAAGAAATATTCACATTCTCAAGGTAACGAGAATATACTGAATCATACTCCTCGTTTTCATAATTTAACGGATATTGAGACCTTTAAATTATTATCTCAGGACATTGAAAATAATGAAAAAAAATATATTTCTACCGAAAGCTTATTAAAACTTTATACAGAGAGAACAGGGAAAAAATCAGCTATTCATAAGTATTATGTTTTACGCAGAGATGAAGCTAGCAATACTATTCCAGCCCATCTACATAAAGATGGCTTAAGGCATATTCATCCTGACTCCTCTCAAGCTAGATCCATAACAGTTCGTGAAGCTGCTCGATTACAAACATTTGATGATGACTATCATTTTATCTCTTCAAATGGGGCTAACTATAAAATGATTGGCAATGCTTTACCTCCTTATTTTTCTTATAAACTTGCTTTAGCAATACGGCAACTTCTAAAAGAGTTATTAAAATATAATCAAACTAATACTTCTAACAATAAAACCAACATCTACTCAATAGAATTTAATTAAATAAAAAAAACCCCAAAACTTTCGTTTCAGGGCTTTTCACGAATCTTGGTGGAGATGGCGGGAGTTGAACCCGCGTCCGCCAGCATTACGCTCGAGAATACTACATGCTTAGATATCGTCTATTGTTTTAACACCTTGTGACCCGACGAACAGGGTACAAGTTGCGATCCTCTAGGTTTGGTATAAAGCCCCGAGGCTTGACTCTATACGGACTTGTGTGCGTGCGCTACGGTCGGGTTCCTAGACCACAAGTATTCTAGGAAGCGGACAAACTGCCCTTAGGCAGCTAGAGCGTAAGTTTCGTCGTTTGCGACTAAAATATGCAAATTTGATTTACGAGAGAAAATGCGCTCTCGGCATGCATCTATGAGTTTCATTACCAGCGTCGAAGCCAATAACATCCCCATGAATGTCTGAACATCATAGCATAACTAAAATAAAATGCTGTGCAATTTATCAACAGTCTGCTACTGATGAACATATTTACATAATTGAGTCCCTTTTGTTTTTTTCAAGGGTCACATAAAAAAGCTGCCAAAAATGACAGCTTTTTTAAAGTTTGGTCTATAGGCTTATAAAGCACCATTGCCTAAAACAATTCCTTCACGGCGTGGGTCTACTCCACCTGCATATTTACTTTGATTATTTATATTTACTTTCATAATCGTTGAAATACCGCTGGTTTGCGCAGAGTTCGATATGCCATGCCCTTTGGCTTTTAAGCCCGCAATCAAATCAAGCATAGAAAGCTGTACATTCGAGCTATCGATATTGGTCGTTGGGCTATTGGTCGCACCAAAGTTTACAAGTGAAGTGGCCTGCTGTGCATTTAAGTTCCAGTCCAATGCACCCACCAAAGTCTTAACCACATATTGAATGATGGTACCGCCACCTGGTGAACCTGTTGCCATATAAAACTCATCTGGCGTGGCGCCTTTAAACACCAAAGTTGGCGCCATGGTACTACGTGGGCGTTTGCCACCTTCTACACGGTTGGCAACCAGAGCCCCAGTGCTGTCATAAGGGTTCGCGCTAAAGTCAGTTAACTGGTTCGACAGCAAGAAACCATCCACCATGTGGAATGAGCCCATGCTCGATTCAACAGTCGATGTCATTGAAACCACATTGCCATAGGCATCTACAATCGTGAACTGAGTCGTGCCATGTTCAACAGTGGTGTCCACACCTGCCGCTGTATTGAAATTACCTGCTGGTGCTACGCCCATACTTAGGTTCGGGTTAATCAGTGCTGCACGTTGTTTCAAGTAGTTTTTATCAATAAAACTTGGAATACCCTGTGCTGGTAAACGAACAAAGTCGGTATCTGCGACATATTTGTCACGATCGGCATAGGCCAAACGCTCTGCTTCAGACACTAAATGCACGCCCATTACATCCGGCACACCACCTTCATTTTCAGGATTTTTAGGTGGATAAAGCGACATATCAAAGTTTTCTAAAATACCCAATGTTTGCGCAACCGCAATCCCTCCCGAAGATGGAGGTGGCATGGTACATACATAGTAACGGTTACGATACGTCGTACAAATCGGGTCGCGTTTTTTCACCTGATAGTTCGATAAATCCTGCAAGGTCATTAAGCTTGGAGTAATTGGAGTTCGTGCTGGGTCATCCCCTACGGTTTGCCCTGCTTTTGCCACAATGGCTTGGGCAATCGGGCCAGTGTGCAGTGCATTTGCGCCTTGCGAGGCAAGTGCTTCAAGTGTTCTGGCATAGGCTTTATTGGTCATGGTCTCCCCGACTTTACGAGGTGAACCATCTGGGTAGAAATAGGTTGCCATTGCATTTGCATCAAGCGCTAAGCTGTTTGCATTACTTGCAATGGCATCTGCTAAACGGCCCGGAATGCGGAAACCGTTGTCAGCCAAACCAATCGCTTCGCCAAAAAGCTGGTTCCACTTGAGTTTGCCATGTTCTTTTTGTGCTTGTTCAAGCAAACGCATCACACCCGGCACACCAATCGAGCGACCACTACGGCGCGCGCTTGGTACAGGTACTGGTGAATTTGGGTCATATATATCTTGGCGAATTAAATAATATTCGTTGGCTGCGGCTGGTGCAGTTTCACGACCATCGTAAGCAGTGACTTTTTTGGTTTTGGCATCGTAATACATCATAAAACCACTACCAGCAATGGTGCTCGATTGTGGCTCGACTAAACCCAGTACAGCTTGTACCGCAACGGCAGCATCGACTGCACTACCGCCTGCTCTTAAAACATCACAGCCCGCTTTTACCGCAAGTGGTGTGTTTGCCACCACCATATATTTATCTGCGTATTTAACCGTGTTACCAAGTCTATAACCCGATGCACCTTCAGGCGCTGCTGGGTCACCATTTTGGTTTGAACCGACCACCACGCTTGAACCGTCTTGTGCCAGTTTGCTACAACTGGTTGGGTCATTATCTACAATTAAATTGGGCGGGGTTGTATTTGAATCATCCTTGGGCTGATCTGACGAGGAGTCATCTCCACATCCTTGTAATAAACCGACTGCTAATAAACTACTGAACAAAAATGAATATCTTTTATTCACGTGATAACTCCAATATATACGCTTGCCTATCCATGCAATTGCCATGCAAGCTTCTTTGTTTTCAGGTATTAAGTTTTTTTAATCTTTGATAAAAATAAGGTTTTATAATATTGAATGTTTAAGGGCGTTTTATCCTGTGCCCTGTATTAAGCCTCCTTGCTTGATATTACACGCTTTTATATTTGATCTGCCCGATTCTGGCATGCTTTATTTAGCGAAATACAGGCAAAATCTACCATTTATAGACCTGCTCTATTTTTTAATAGATCTAAAAAAAGCACCTCCGAAGAGATGCTTTTTTGTGTTTAGTGAGATGGCATTCCGCTGACATCTCCTTTAGGTTTCGGACACAGCCAAATGACCAGCCCCGCAAAAACAAACACCATCGCAAACAGTAAAAATACATGGTTTGCCGACATGGTAATGGCTTCTTTATCAACGAGGTTTGAAATAATCCCTAAAGTCGAGTCAGCCGAAAAACCATTTTGCGCAAGGTTATTTTGAACTTCGGCAGTATTTAGGTTTGATACCATTTCACTACGTGCAACTTTAGCGTGGTCGTCCCACACGGTCACTGCAATTGACGCACCAATCGCCCCTGCCATGGTTCTCAAGAAGTTCATAAGACCCGCAGCAGATGCAATCTCTTGCTGGAGTACCGAACCGAGTGCAATATTCGACAGTGGAATAAAGAAGAACGGTACAGCAAAACCTTGCAGGATTTGCGGCCAAGCCAGAGCCATAAAGTCGGCGTCTGTGGTCCAGAATGCCCGCATTAAGGTCACGCCACCCAGCAATATCAAACCAAAACTCGCTAGTGCTCGTGGGTCATGTTTGGTCGAAAGCTTTGCCACAATCGGTGACATGGTCAAACTACCAAAGCCCATGGTTGCGGTTAAATAACCAGCCCACGTGGCGGTGTAGGAAAGGTTCATTTGCAGCCACTGCGGAATCAGTACAATACTGCCAAAGAACGCTCCAAAGCCGAGCGACAAGGCCAGTACCGAAATTGCAAAGCCCCTATGCCTAAAGACTTTGACATCCACGACGGGGTGTTTGTCGGTCAGCTCCCATATGAGGAACACCACAAAGCCTATGGCGGCAGTTAAGCCTAATACCACAATGCTGGTGCTATTAAACCAGTCGCGTTCGTGCCCCAAATCGAGCATGAGCTGTAGTGCGCCAATCCACAAAATTAACAGACCTAAACCAACAGTATCGATTCTTAAAGAAATTGTTTCTGTTTCGGCTGGTTTAAGCAAACGGATTGCCGCTAAAACACAAACAATGCCGACAGGTATGTTAATAAAGAAAATCCAGTGCCAAGACAGGTTATCACTAATGAGACCACCTAAAATTGGTCCTAAAATTGGTCCGACGACGGTAGTCATTGCCCATAGGCCCATTGCCTGTGCATGCTTTTCCTGAGGGAAAATACGCATAAGCAAGGTTTGACTGAGTGGCATAAGTGGACCACCACAAAGTCCCTGCCCAATACGGAAAAACACCAACATTTCTAATGAGGTTGCCAAACCGCACAGGAAAGAAAAGACCGTAAAGCCAATTAAACCAAATATAAAGACCCGCACTGTTCCAAAGCGGCCAGCTAGCCAGCCTGTTAAGGGTACACAAATCGCTTCTGCAACTGCATATGAAGTAACGACCCATGTCCCTTGTGTACTTGAAACAGCAAGGTTACCGGTAATGTGCGGTACAGAGACGTTGGCAATGGTCGTATCAAGTACAACCATAAAGTTCGACAAGGCAATAACAAACGCTGCCAGTAGTAAACGGCCACCGCTTAACTCGGCAAAAGGTGTTTGCGTTTTCATAAGCGTTTACTTCGCAGATAAGTCGACTTTTGCTTCCATCGACAAGCCAACACGCAGTGGGTGTTCAGCAAGTTCTTTCGGGTCAAGTGCAATACGAACTGGTAAGCGTTGAACCACTTTAATCCAGTTACCTGTTGCGTTTTGAGCCGGAATTAAGGCAAAGGCAGAGCCTGTACCACCAGAGAAACCTACCACTTTGCCGTGATATTCAACGTCATCACCATATAAATCTGAAGTCAGTGTCACTGGTTGACCTGGACGGACTTTTTTCAACTGACTTTCTTTAAAGTTAGCGTCTACATATAACTCGTTCAACGGCACAATCATCATCATGCTAGCACCCGGTGCAACGCGTTGACCCACTTGAATATTACGACGGGTAATTACACCATCGACTGGGGCACGAATTACGGTACGTTCTAAGTCAAGCTGAGCTTGTTCAACATGGGCTTGTGCAACTTGTACATCCGGAGTCGATGTTTCACTTACACCCTGAATTAAGGCTTCGTTTGCAGCTAAAGTACTTTCAGCAGCTTTACGGCTTGAAGACGCTTGCGCTAAACCAGCTTTGGCAAGCTCTAGCCCTGCTTTAGCTGTTTCAACCGCACTTTGTGCTTTAGTCAATTCTTCTTTAGACACCGCACCAGAGGCAGCAAGCTGCGCACGGCGGTTGAGTTCTAAAGCTGCTTTGTCGTAGTCGGCCTGTGCTTGTGCAACCTGTGCTTTGGCACTGTTAATTTCGTCGGCACGAACTACAACTTGAGAATTTAATGAACTACTGTTTGCCGCAGTCTGTTTGTATTGGCGTTTTGCTTTGGCAAGTTCAGCCTCGGCTTGAGCCAATGCAATTTTGGCATCACGGTCATCAATACGAACCAGCACATCACCCCGATGTACTGTTTGAGTATCATTTACCAAAACCTGAGCGACCTGACCGCTCACCATTGAGGTAATTTGCGCGGTTTCTGCACCGACATAAGCATTATCTGTACTCACCGAGTGATTTAAAAATAATGCCCAAATTGCATATAAAATAGCGGCGATCAATAGAATCAGCGCAAAAAAACCAAGAAATTTTTTGCGCTTGTTTTGGTTGTTGTCATCCGAGGCAGATGTTGTTGGCACTGTTTCTTGTACATTGCTTTGTGCATCAGTCATGGTATGTTCCTAAAGATGAGTTGGCTTTGCCATCAATCTCGCACTACACCTTGTTATAGAGTTTTTATTATTCTATGAACAAGACATATCGCATTGTCAAAGCAGTCAATTTTAACGCTAAAACCTCATGATATGAGAATAAAAAAATATAACTCATGCGTTCGTTCTAATTAAATTAATGTTTATCTCAAGATTTTTATGAAAATTCCAGCTTTTCAAGCACTAAAAAAAGCGCACATGGCGCTTTTAAATCGTTCAATTCATCGCCTAATAGGCATATGAAGCGATACCCGCAGCGATGGCTTTATCTTCATCATTGACCATCGTCATACGCATAGTGCAGCCCTTACGACCTAAACGTAACACTTCCGCGCGTGCAATAAAATACTTACCGCGTCCTGGCGCCAAATAATCTACACGCATATCAACTGTTGCCAAACGCGATACTTGCTTAATGGTTTCGGTTAAAGTTTCTGGGGTCGAACGGCGATAGAGATGTTCCATTGCTACAATTCCACCAATACTGTCGAGCAAAGTTGCAGCAACGCCGCCATGCAAAATCTGAAATGCCAGATTACCAATCAGGTTAGGTTGCATCTCGATATAGCCTTCAATGTGACCATCTACCACACGCATAATCATTCCACTATGCTTAAAAAAAGGAGAGCTATTAAACGCCTTACATAATTGGTTGAGAACCACAGTTAGGTCAGTTTTTGCACCTAAATGGATGTTCCCAGTCCAATTTTTCTTTTCATCACTCATACATTGCCTAAATTTAAAAGCATGATAAACACCCATAATTTTGTACAAATCCAGCATTATGGGGCTACAATACAGCAGTCGGTTGACAGTAATGGAATATCCGCCAACCTATCCTAGTGTAATACCGAACATCGAGATTGTTATGACTTATACGTTCAATCGTCCTGCATTTCCAGCCACTCGCATGCGCCGTATCCGTAAAAATGACCAGTTGCGTGCGATGGTCAGCGAAACACAGCTCACTACCAATCACTTGATTTATCCAGTATTTGTATTACCAGGACAAAATCAGACCCAAGATATTCCAAGTATGCCAAACATTCAGCGTTTGTCGGCAGATTTGTTACTGAAAAAAGCTGAAAGACTTCTAGAGTTAGGCGTATCAAAACTGGCTCTTTTTCCTGTAACACCTCAAGAAGATAAAAGCCTCACCGCAGAAGCTGCATGGCATGAAGATGGTTTAGTTCAAACCACTTGTCGTTTGCTTAAAAAAGAATTGCCAGAAATGGTATTAATCACTGATGGTGCACTCGACCCATATACGACTCATGGTCAAGACGGCATTATTGATGACACTGGCTATGTGCTAAATGACGAGACTGTAGAGTGCTTGATTAAACAAGCCTTAAGTCACGCTGAAGCAGGTGCCGAAGTGATTGCTCCTAGTGACATGATGGATGGCCGTATTGGCGCGATTCGTCAAGCTTTAGAAGCCAATGGTCACATCTATACCAACATCATGGCTTACTCAGCGAAATATGCATCTAGCTTCTATGGCCCATTTCGCGATGCTGTTGGCTCTGCATCCAACCTAAAAGGTGGTAATAAATATAACTACCAGATGGACTTTGCCAACCGTGCCGAAGCGTTACATGAAATCGCGCTTGATATTCAAGAAGGCGCCGACATGGTGATTGTAAAACCGGGCATGCCATATCTGGATGTGGTACGTGAAGTGAAAGATACCTTTGGTATTCCGACATTCATTTATCAAGTCAGTGGCGAATATGCGATGTTAGCTGGCGCAATTCAAAATGGCTGGTTATCAGACTCAGTGATTTTAGAATCGCTCATGTGCTGCCGCCGCGCTGGTGCAGACGGAATCTGGACTTACTTTGCAGAAACCGCTGCTGAAAAACTCAAGGAAATGAACTAAGTTCGCAGAGAAAGGATAACACTGCATGCATATTGCAATCATTGGCGCGGGCATAAGTGGATTAATGTCTGCGTTGGAGTTGGTTGAACAAGGCTATAAAGTCAGCATTTTTGATCAACAACAAGCGGGACAAGCAGCCTCTTGGGCTGGCGGAGGCATTCTTTCTCCGATGTACCCGTGGCGCTATGTGCATGCAGTGAACCAACTTGCTCAATTTGGTAAAGCCTCGTATCAAGCATGGAACCAAAAGCTCTACCCTATTACAGGGATTGATTTTGAAATTCATGACACAGGCATGCTGATTTTTGATGAAGAAGATTTTGACGTTGGACTTTCCTACGCCGAGCAACATCAAGAACCGATGCAACGCTGCGAATATTTACAGCGCGATGCCCTAGAACAAGTCAATCCGCATATCTCTGATCATTTTCAAGAAGCCATTTATTTTCCTGAACTGTCTAATATTCGCAACCCGCGTGTATTACAGTCCCTGATTAGCTATTTAAAACAACATCCAAATGTTGAGTTTTTTGAACACGCTGCTGTCAAAAAACTGATTCAACAAGGTGATGCCATACAAGCACTCCAAACCGAAGACGGTCGCAAACATACAGCAGACCATTTTGTAATAACTTCAGGCGCTTGGAGCCATTACTGGAACTCACAATTACAACTCGAAATTCCAGTCGAACCTGTGCAAGGTCAGATGCTGTTATTTAAAACCCCTGCTCACTGGCTACCGACCATGTGTATGAATCGAGTGATGTATTTGATTCCACGTATGGACGGGCATATTGTGTGTGGGTCTAGCATGGCACATCGTGGCTTTGACACCTCTACCGATGAAACGACTCAGCACAATATTTTAGAAGCGTGTTTAGAAATGGTGCCTGAACTGGCCAATTTCCCGATTGTACATCGCTGGGCAGGACTCAGACCAAGTTCACCAAATGGCGTCCCGTACATTGGCAAAATGCCTGAAATGGATAACCTCTGGGCAAACTTTGGTCATTTTAGAAATGGTCTCTGTATGGGCGCAGGCTCTGCACAATTGCTCCGTCAGCTTATGCTGGGTCAACCGACATTGGTGGATGCCAAAGCATATTCGCCAGAGCGTTTGCAAAATAAAATCTTAGCCTGACGCCAATATATTCTCTAAAGCCATTTTTAATTGCGGATAGGTAAACTCAAATCCTTCAGCTTGTAAGGCTGCGGGTTTGACGTATTGCCCATTTAAGATCAATTGCGATTGTTCCCCTAATAAACAGCGAAAAACCGTGCTAGGCGCTGACAACAGTGGTTTCTTATTGAGTACCGCGGCAGCTTGCTCAACAAAGATCTTTTGGGACACGTTTTCTGGCGCTACGACATTGTGAATTTGGGCAGATTGAGGATGCTGAAATATAAACTCGATTGCGCTTAACACGTCTTCAATGTGTACCCAAACCACAGGCTGACGGCCGTGACCAATTTGACCAACTAAATTGAGTCGAATCGGAAGCAACATTTTAGGCAAGATGCCACCGCCCTGCCCAAACACTACGCCTAAGCGAGTAATTTTAGTATTTTGCTGAGTATCTGCTAAAGCTGCGTGTTCCCACTCTTGGCAAAGCTGAGACATAAAAATAGGCTGTGGTGAGCTTTGTTCAGTGCACACCTCTGCCCACTTTTCTTGATCATCTATTCCGTAATAGCCAATCGCCGAACCAGACACAATCACTTCAGGAAAAATTTCAGATTGCTTGAGCCATGCATACAATTTTCGGGTCGTGTTTACTCGGCTTTCAATGAGTTGTTTTTTACGTGACTCGGTCCAGCGTTTTTCGCCAATATTTGCACCTGCCAAATTCACTACATAATCAATTTGACGGGTCGAAATATCTTCAAACTTTTGTACCCACTGCAAGGCAGGATGGTCAGATGTCTTTCCAGCCTGCCTTGTAACAGCAATCACATTATAATTTTTTTGTAATAGGAACTTAATTAAATGCGTTCCGATAAAACCACTAGCACCCGTGATTAATACATTCTTATTCATATTTCCTCCTAAGCTGAGGACAACTGTTTTATTTGATTATATAAAACTCATTTATATTTAATCGTAGCTGTTTTTGTAGTGATCTATTGCACATTCAACATTTTGTCAGCCATGCGCTGTGCCTGTTTGCCATAAAACCAGTAGGTAATTAAATAAAGCGGAATAGCCAGCATTAAAATCATAATGACCATAATACTTAAGAACTGAGGCTGCTTGAGGTAAAGCATAAAGTTTTGCAAAATTTCAGGGTCTTGTCTTGAAAATAAAAACAAACCAAATAAAACACCGCATAAGTTATAGCCCCAAAATATGAGGGTAAAGCCTAAAGTAAATTTCTTTTTTTCTGGTACAGTCGGCGCACGGCGTTCTTTCTTTAAAAATCTAAACAAGACAAAAATCATTGCGCCTAAATATGGAACGGCTGTTAAAATACCACCTACACTCGCTGGCAATAGTGCTGCAACTACACCGACTATTAAGGTAAGTACGATGCATATAGCAAAAAACCAGAGAAAGTAAGAACGTAATTTGGTCATATTTTTGCCTAATTTATGGGTTCAAAAAATAATTATAAATTTTTTTCGATTTTTTTTCATTTTTCTGTCAACCAATCCGAATCTCTTGACGTTATATAGGGTAACAAGGTCGCAGCAACCGAATACTTCCTTTGCACGGCATCCGCAAAATTGTTTCGGTGACCTTTCATTACGACTCTTTCTTTCTTCGGATTAGGTTTTGTTAGCAGCCAAACCCTTGATGAAGTCTTTGACCGACGATTCTCTCATCACTCGAATCGTCGGTTTTTATTTTCTAGCACGTTCATTTTACGCTCAACATACACAATCGTTATTTCATAGCCATGAAAGTCATGCGTATACTTTTTACACCATAAAAATATGATTTAAATAATATGAACAATATTGCCTATTTTGAAATCCAGTCTTCAAACCCTGCTCGTGATGCGCAGTTTTATCAAGCTGTGTTTGGTTGGCAATTTAAATTAGATCCAAACTTACCAATTGAATACTACCGTATAGAAACCCCTTCAATTATGGGCGGCCTTTTAAAACGTCCCGCTCAAACGCCTCCAATGGAATATGGCACCAATGCATTTACCTGTTCAGTTCATGTGGAAAACTTCGATGAAGTGGCTGCAAAAATTTTAGCGCAAGGCGGTATTGTCGCAATGGATAAATTCGCTATTCCGGGCCGCGCTTGGCATGGTTACTTTGTCGATTTAGACCACAACGTTTTTGGTATTTTTCAAGCCGATGAAAATGCAGCTTAAAGATTTTATCTAACCACTCTATTTATTTTAATTTATAGCCACCGCCTTTTTATCGGTGGCTATTTCATATTAATTATTCAGCAAAGCTAAAAGTGGCTTCACATGTAATTGGGAAATTTACCGAATTGGCAATCATACATTCGTGATGTGCTTCTTCATGCAGTTTTGCAGCAAGCTCTTGGTCAGCACCTTTTTCCAAAACAATCTCTGGTCTTAAAATAATTTGGGTAAAGTGACCGCGTTTAACTGGATCTGTATCTTCCATAAAACCAAGTGCTTTATCGACATAACTAAGTACCTGAATATGGTTGACCGCACATAGGTGTAAATACCAAAGTTTATGGCAGGCTGAAGCTGAAGCGACCAATAAATCTTCTGGATTCCATCTGGTCACATCACCTAAATAGGCTGGGTCTGAGGAACCTTGAATGGTAGCCTTTTGCGGATGCTGAATACTAAAGTCTCGTTTATATGAACGATAAGAAGAAGTGCCTGTTCCTGTATTACCTTCCCACTGTATTTTTACTTCGTATTTATGAATCGTCATTTTGTTCTCAAAGTTCATGGTTTAAGTCGATAGTAACAAAGCAGAGCTTAAAGGGACAAAATAATTCAGGTTTCATTGCGGGCTTAAATAACGAGCACTTTAAAATGTCTTGATAAAATCTCCTGCCAATTTATGCTAACGTATCTGTGTTTATTTTGGCTTGATGTCTGTTTCTATGTCCGTACATTTTCTACATACTTCTGACTGGCATTTGGGGCAGTTTTTTTATAATCATTCACGCCACTACGAACACCAACAATTTTTAAGCTGGTTACTCACTCAAATTCAAGAAAAACAACCGCATGCCCTGCTCATTGCTGGTGATATTTTTGATGTCATTAACCCAGGTTCTCAAGCACAAAAACAGCTCTACCAATTTTTAGCAGATGCACATCGCCTTGCCCCACACATGCAAACGCTCATGATTGCGGGTAACCATGACTCAGGCTACCGTATTGAACAGGTCGAACCACTCTTAGAAAAATACAATGCGAAAACTGTGGGCGTGGTTCGTTGGAATGAAGATAAAACCCTAGACCTCGATAGGCTACTTTTACCTATTTATAATCAAAATAAGAATATTGTGGCATGGTGCCTAGCCCTGCCATTTTTACGCTCGGCCGAAATTACGGGTTTTAACGAACATACTACCAATAGCAAAAACGCGATTGCCTATTTGCATCAGCAACTCATTGCCGAAGCCAAACGTCGCAAAACACCAGACCAAGCGCTTATTTTGATGTCGCATGCCCACATGCAAGGTGGGGAAACATCCGACTCTGAACGTCCAATTATTATTGGTAATGAAGAGGCACTTTCGACGACTTTATTTGAAGATGCTGTCGACTATGTCGCTTTAGGGCACTTACATAAACCACAAAAAGTAGGTCAGCCGCACATTCGTTATAGCGGTTCACCCATTCCGCTTTCTTTTAGTGAAATTAACTATAAGCACCAAGTGGTTGAGGTCAAAATCGACCCGACTCAAGACACAGACAACCGTTTGCAATTTGAAGCTGTAGAAATTCCACGTTGCATACAATTGCACCGCATTCGTGGTGAGCTAAACGAGGTACTACAACAACTCAAAGCGCTGCCAAACGGCATGATTGAGAATATTGACCACCGTGAATATGTCGATATTGAATATTATAGTTTAACGCCACCACAGCCGAATTTACGTCAGCAGTTTGAAGCGGCTCTACCGCCTGACCGCTACCGTTTAGTACGGATTTCACGTCAATATGTGAATAAACATACCACCGATTCAAATGCCACTCAGCAAATCGCTCTTGAACCGCCAACACCAGAAAAACTCTTTCAAAATATTTGGGAAAAACAAGGTTATAGCGCCGATGATGCGGTCTTAAAAGATTTTCTGAGTCTGGTACAAGAAGCACAAAAAAATCTTGAAAATGATGCAAACCCTTAAGGATATGTCATGAAAATTTTATCCATTCGAATAAAAAATCTGGCATCTCTTTCTGATGAACACTTTATTGATTTTGAAAGCGCACCCCTCGCCCATGCAGGTCTCATTGCGATTGTGGGAAAAACGGGGGCTGGTAAGTCGACCATTTTAGATGCCATGTGTCTGGCCTTGTTTAATCGGGTACCTCGCTTGAAAGACAGTGATGGCAAATTAAAAGATGTTGATGGTTCAGAGTTACTCACTAACTCTCCTTTGACTGTCTTACGCCGTGGTACAGGACATGGTTTTGCTGAGCTTTGCTTTATTGCGCAAGATCAAAAACGTTATTTGGCGCGTTGGGAAATTAAACGTGCACGTGAAAACCCAAATGGTAAATTGCAAAGTGTGCAGCGCCACTTAAAATGTCTAACCGATGGTGTGGTGCTTGCCGACAAAGCCAAAGCGGTTGATGAAAAAGTTAAACAAATTACCCAGCTTTCATTTGAACAGTTTACGCGTGCCGTATTACTTGCTCAGTCAGAAGTGACCGCGTTTTTAAAAGCTCGAGACAGCGAACGCGGTGAATTACTTGAGTATCTGACCAACTCCAGCATTTTCGCCAAAATCGGTGAACTCGCTTTTCGTAAAACAGCAGATATTGCAAAGCAGCGTAAACAGCTCGAAGAGTTTTTAGGTCACATTGAAATTTTATCTGATGAAGAGATTGCGGCTTTTACCGAACAATATCAGCAAGCCGAACAAAACCATCAACAGTTAGAACAACAAAAACATGTCTTAGACAAACAGCAACAATGGTTTGAACGCAAAGCAAAACTTGAGCATGAAGTTCAAGCGAAACAGCAACAGTTTCAAACCCAGCAAAACCATCATCAGCAACTTGTGCCTGAACGTGAGCAATTAAAACGGCTCGAAGTTTTCTCTGAAATACGCCCACAAGTTTTTCAGCAAGCTCAAAACTTACAAACGTTACAACAACTTGAGCCACAAATTCAGCAAGCTCAGACCAAATTTAATGACCTGCTACAAGTTTTTGAAACGGAACAAAAACAATATCAACTTGCAGAACAAGAGCTCAAACAAACGCTCGATTTTGAGCAACAGCATCAACATGCTTTAAATCAAGTTCGACAGTCCATTCAAGAACGTGCTTTTATTGCCGATGAATATAAAAAGTGCAAAGAAAAAAGACATGTACTTGAGCAAAAACTCAGTCCACTGCACCAGCAGCAAAACACTGTGCAACAGCACATTGCACAGCTTGAGCAGAACCAAATTCATCTTCAACAGCAACTTACCCAAACTCAGCAATATGCTGTGTTGGACAAAGGCCTCTCAGCACATCTACATCAACTTGGGCAATTTATTCAAAACTACCAAGCGATTGAACAACAGCTTGGTAACCCTGCCCTTGCCCGCCAAAAGCTAGCGGAAGCTAAAAGTGAACTCGAACAACTCGTAACTTCACTAGGCACAGTTGAACAGATTGAGTTAAAACTTGAACAACAGCGTAAAGATAAAGATCAGAAACTTGCTCAAATCACTCAGTTAGATCTGATTCAACAGAAAATAAAAATTTATCATGAGCTCTATGCTGAGCTTCAGCAATTCACAGAAAAACATACCCAAGCCACAGCCCAAGAGCAGCAGCTTAAAACCGTTTGCCAGTTAGCTGAACAAGACTATCAAACAGCTAAAACTGAACGTGAAAAGTTACAGCACATTCTGCAACAGCAGCGTTTATTACACACCGAAAATATTGAGCAGTTACGGGCCAATCTTAAAGATGGCGAAGCTTGCTTAGTGTGTGGAAGCACACATCATCCCTATCGTGTTGATGACAGTGCAGTCTCTAAAGCTTTATTCGACTTGCAACAACAACAAGAGCAACAGGCAGTAGCGCTAGAGCAAACTAGATTTAATGCGTGGCAAACTCAGCAACATGCCCTCACCCAGTGCCGTGCTGAGCTTGAGCACGTTCAGAAATACTTAACTCAACTTAAAGCCAAACAATCAAGTTTGAAGCAAGGGCTTGAGCAAACATTTAAGCTCAATCAATTACATATTGAGCTTAAGCAAGCTCCTGAACAAATCTTGCTAACACTGAACGAACTCAGACAAGCGGCACAAACTGCCATAACTTCATTTGACTCAGAAAACGTGCGTTTAGCCCAAGCGATTAAGCAACACAATCAGCTTGTTCAAACGATTCAGCGTAATGAAAGTTTGCTCAATACGGCACAGCAATGGCAACAACAAGTTCAACATATTGTTGAATGCTTGTCTGAAACTGAACAACACGCATGGCAGCAGTCGAGTAGCCAAACGGCTAAACAAACTTGGGCGATTCTTGACGCACGTGCGAAACAACTTGAGCAGCAAGAACAGCTTTCACAGCGTTTTGAACAGCAGCAACAAGAACTTAAAATGTTAGCTGCTAACCTTGAACAATTGACCAAGCAAATTGATGAGATCGATCAAAATCTCAAAGAGATTACGCTCAAAGGCCAACAAAATAATGAAAAAGCGGTGTCGCTCATTCAGCAAATGACAGGCCGTTCGGATATTAAGCCACATGAATGGTTAATTGAGCATGACGCTAAACGTCAGCAACAACAAACGACGTATCATGAGGCTAAACAACGTTTCGAACAAACCAGACAGCATTTTGAGCAGCAAAAACAGGCGCTAGATCAACTTAAACATCAGTATCAACACACAGAACAACATCAACAGCAGATTGATGGGCAAATTCAAAACTGGTTAAAAGCCCATACTGATTTTCAGGTATCTGATCTTACGGCGCTCATACAGATTAATTCTGCACAAGAGCAAGACATTCGTAACCGTCTTAATCATGCCGAGCGTCTATTAAGTGAAGCTTCTTCTGCCCTAAAAACCATGCAAGAGCAATTAAGCGAGCATTTACAAACTCAGCCAGATATTGAGCATGAAAAGCTTGTTAGCCTCATTCAGGACAATATTGCAGAGCTTAAAGCCCAACTTGAAGTACGCGATCGACTGAAGCTTAAGCTTGAAGTGCATCAACAAAATCTTGCTAAACAGCAACAATACGCCGAGCAAATTCAAAATATTCAGCAAGAAGAACATCGCTGGAGCAAAATTTCAGGTCTCATTGGCGACGCTAAAGGTAAAGAGTTCCGTGATTATGCGCAGCAATATCACCTAGATATTTTAGTTGAACATGCCAACCAGCAATTGGCGATGCTATCGCAACGTTATACGCTAAAACGTCTAGATCAGTCTTTAAGTTTAGCGATTATTGACCACGATATGGATGGAGAAACCCGCTCAGTTGCATCTTTATCTGGCGGTGAGTCGTTCTTAACTGCCCTTGCCTTGTCTTTAGCGATTGCCAATATGGCCTCGGGTTCAATGAAAATTGAATCGCTGTTTATTGATGAAGGCTTTGGTACTTTGGATGCTTCTTCTTTGCACATGGTTATGAATGCTTTAGATCAATTGCAAAATCAGGGTCGTCAGGTCATTCTCATTTCACACATTCAAGAAATGCATGAACGTATTCCTGTACAAATACAAGTGAAACCACTGGGTGCTGGTGCGAGCACCATTGAAGTCGTAGGTTAATTTAATGTAGGTACTTATCTTAAATTTGATTGAATCTTATATAACAAAGGGGCGTATCATTTACGCCCCTTTCTTGTATGGTATTGCAATAATTTTTATTTTTAAAACATCAAAAAATTAATTCACACAGAGTACGACAATTGCGAAACCAATACAGTACAGACCAAATAAATGCCAGCGGCCATGTTCTAACCATGAAGACAACCATTTCAATGCCAAAAGACCAGCACCAAAGCTAAAGCACATACCCAACAAGCTTGGAACCATCGAATGAAACACTTGCCCATGAGCAACTGTTTGTAAGCCTTGAGCGTGAACTAAACGATATAATTCTTTTAAAATCACAGCTGGTGTTAATACCACAGCCAACGCAAAACTGAACTCTTCAGCCTTTTGACGAGATACACCTAAAAATAAACCTGTAGATATGGTTGCACCTGAACGTGAAAAACCACGGAAAGGTAAACATAACGCCTGCACTGCCCCAATAATAGAAGCACTACGCAAACTGATTTCACCCTGCTGACCACGATCTAAACGCGAAGATAAAATAATCAGAACACCTGCCGAAATTAGTGCAGCTGCCATGAGTTTTGAGTTACTAAACAAATGCTCAATTTCGAAACTGCTCGCGCCGCCGAAGAATACATGTTTAATAATAGATTGGAGCGCTAAACCAAGTACACCAGTAATTAGGGTTGCCAAAATAATATAGAAGGCTTGTTTTTTAAAACTTTCCCAAGAAGAAAAATAGGTCTTACGCCAAGATTTCCAAAAGTAAACGATCACTGCAAACATCGTACCTGTATGCAACATTACAAGTAAGAATGTCATGTCAGGTGCAGATGGATCATACCCCATTAACTTTTCAGCTAAAATAACGTGTGCGGAACTAGAAACTGGCAATAATTCAGCAAAGCCCTGAATGATTGCCAGAATGAAAACATGCAACAAATCCATACATTACACACTCAAATATTAAAATATCTGGGTTATAAGCGAGGAAAATTAAATTTAAATTAATTGATTACAGTTCCACCACAAAATATTTAACTAACCCTTAAAAGTTATTTTTTCTCAATCGGGTCACGCTTACCAAACAAAGCTGTACCTACACGGACCATGGTTGAACCTGCGGCAATTGCGGCATCTAAATCGCCCGACATTCCCATGCTTAATGTATCCCAGTCTTGCACATGAGCATGTTGCCCTTTCATCTCATCAAATAACTTTTTGGCATCTGCGAAAGCAGCGGTATTGTCTGGTGCCGGAATGACCATTAAGCCACGTAGTTTAATTTTCGGCAGTTGACTAATTTGAGCAACCAATTCCGCAACTTCTTCTGGTGCACAGCCATCTTTACTGTCTTGCCCATCTATATTCACTTGCAAACAAATATTAAGTGCAGCTTGGTCATCACCACGTTGGTTAGATAATCGCTCTGCAATAATCAAACGGTCTACACCATGTACCCAATCAAACTTTTCAGCTAAATGCTTAGTTTTATTACGTTGAACATGTCCAATAAAATGCCATTCAATGTCTAAGTCATGTAGAGCTTCAATTTTGTCCAAAGCTTCTTGTAAATAATTTTCTCCGAATGCCCTTTGCCCTGCTGCATACATTTCACGCAATCTTTCACTTGGATGTGTTTTTGATACGGCTAAAAGTTGCACAGTTTCAGGCGCACGCTGAGCATGTTCACAAGCAGTTCTGATTTGCTGTAATACGTGCTGTCGCGCATCTTGCAGGTAATTCATTGACAAGGTTCTCATTTTCAAAAAACTTTTTTGCTTTTCACCTAAAGCGAGGTGTTGGTAAGCCTCGGTGAAAGCCGTATATTATTCTACAAAATAATGACATATTTTGATTTACTTGGGGAAATTATGGATATTACAGAGCTACTCGCCTTCTCTGTGAAAAATGGCGCATCCGATTTACACTTATCTGCTGGCATGCCACCAATGATTCGTGTCGATGGTGAAGTTCGTCGTATTAACTTACCAGCCTTAGAACATAAAGATGTCCACCGCCTTGTTTATGACATCATGAACGATAAACAGCGCCGTGACTATGAAGAAAAGCTTGAAACTGACTTTTCTTTTGAAGTACCTAATGTTGCACGTTTCCGTGTGAATGCATTTAACCAAAACCGTGGTGCTGGCGCAGTATTTCGTACCATTCCATCTAAAGTACTTACTATGGAAGATTTAGGCTTAGGTCAAATCTTTAAGGATATTTGTGATTATCCTCGCGGGATTGTACTGGTGACAGGTCCAACAGGTTCGGGTAAATCAACCACGCTTGCAGCAATGATGGACTATATTAATGAAAACCGTTATGACCATATTTTAACAGTTGAAGATCCTATCGAATTTGTACATCAGTCAAAGAAATGCCTGATTAACCAGCGTGAAGTACATCGTGATACACATGGCTTTAATGAAGCACTTCGTTCAGCACTACGTGAAGACCCTGATATTATTTTGGTCGGTGAGATGCGTGACCTTGAAACGATTCGATTAGCACTTACTGCTGCTGAAACGGGTCACTTGGTATTTGGTACGCTTCACACCACGTCAGCTGCAAAGACTATTGACCGTGTAATTGACGTATTCCCTGCCGAAGAAAAAGACATGGTTCGTGCCATGCTGTCTGAATCTTTACAAGCCGTTATTTCGCAGACTCTACTTAAAAAGAACGGTGGTGGTCGTGTGGCAGCACATGAAATCATGATTGGTATTCCTGCCATTCGTAACTTAATCCGTGAAAATAAAGTCGCACAAATGTATTCAGCTATTCAGACGGGTGCCAACCATGGTATGACGACCCTCGACCAAAGCTTAAAAAACTTGGTGTCTCGTGGTGTAATTAGCCCGCAAACGGCTCGTACTGCTGCAAAACAGCCTGAATCATTCCTATAAAAATAACAAAATAGCGAGAATACAATTATGGATTTTAATGACTTGCTCAACCTCATGGTTGAAAAAAAATCATCGGATCTTTTTATTACAGATGGCGTTGCACCATCAATGAAGATTAACGGGCAAATTGTTCCAATTTCAAAGAATAGCCTTTCTGGCGAAGTAATTGGACAGCTCTTACATTCCATCATGAGTGACAAACAGCGTAAAGAATTTGCAGAAACTCGTGAATGTAACTTTGCCATTATGAACCGCGATAAAACGGCGCGTTTTCGTGTGAGTGCTTTTCAGCAACGCGATATGCCGGGTATGGTTCTACGTCGAATTGAAACTAAAATTCCTTCGATTGATGACTTACAGTTACCTACTGTGCTTAAAGATTTATCGATGACCAAACGTGGCATTATTATTTTCGTAGGTGCAACAGGTACAGGTAAATCGACTTCATTGGCTTCAATGATCAGCCATCGTAACCATAACTCTAAAGGCCATATCATTACCATTGAAGACCCGATTGAGTTTATTCACGAACATGCGGGTTGTATTATTACTCAACGTGAAGTCGGTATTGATACGGACTCATTTGAAATTGCTTTAAAAAACACGTTACGACAAGCACCCGATGTCATCTTAATTGGTGAGATCCGTTCGCGTGAAGTGATGGACTATGCAATTGGCTTTGCTGAAACAGGTCATCTTGTATTAGCAACAATGCACGCCAACAACGCCAACCAAGCACTCGACCGTATTATTCACTTCTTTGAAAGTGACCGACATAGCCAGCTCTACATGGACCTGTCGCTTAACTTAAAAGCCATGATTGCTCAACAGCTTATTCCAACGCCAGATGGTAATTCACGTCGTGCAGCGATTGAGATTTTAATTAACTCACCATTAATTTCAGACTATATCCGTAAAGGCGAAATTCATGAAATTAAGGACTTGATGAAACGCTCACGTGAACTGGGTATGCAGACCTTTGACCAAGCTTTATTTGATTTATATAAAGCAGGCCAAATTACTTATAAAGATGCCCTTAAACATGCCGACTCACCAAACGATTTACGTTTAACGATTAAGCTTGCAAATGAAGGTCCTGATCAAATTACAGACGAAAAACAACATTTAACTTTCGACCGTCAGTAATTTCTTCATAAAAAAAGGAAGGTTAAACGTAACCTTCCTTTTTTATTTGTTTTCTTTATGTGAAAACGATTATTTCTTGCGCAATGCATCCTGACATTCAGGTTCATTACAGTAACCATAGAGATTTAATGAGTGACCCGTTAAGGTGAACCCATGTTGTTCTGCTACAGAATGCTGTTCTTTCTCGATAACATCATTAGTAAATTCAATAACTTTGTTACAGTTTTGGCAAACCAAGTGATCGTGGTGATCTTCTTGCATAATTTCGAAAACAGAATGGTTATTTTCAAAATGATGACGTTGAATAATGCCCGCAGCTTCAAATTGTGTTAACACACGGTAAACTGTCGCAAGTCCGACATCTTCCCCTTGCTCTAACAAAGTCTTGTAAATATCTTCAGCGCTAAGATGATGCTGTTTTGAATTTTCTAATAATTCCAAAATCTTAATTCGTGGAAGGGTAACTTTAAGTCCAGCTTTGCGCAAATCTTGATTGGAAATAGGCATGAAAAAAGGTCTCTCAACAAATCTCAAGTTGGAATAGGCAATAGAATTTATATGAAGTATGATCTATCCTTTGATCAAATGCATCATAATTTATTGGGATAGTGTAGCAAAATGCAAAAACTCGTGCTGACGTTATTCGTCACTTCACTCCTAGCTGGTTGTTCAATCTTTGGTGTATATAAGGTTGATATTCCTCAAGGGACTCCATTGACTAAAGCTCAAGCCTCTCAAGTACAAGTCGGCATGAATTTCCAGCAAGTGCGCTTTTTGCTTGGTAGCCCAACAGTGACTGATCCCCTCAATCCACAACGTTGGGACTATATCTACAACTATATCCCGGGAACATATGCTAAAAAAGCGAAAATCCCCGCAGCACATGGTCAGCATTTAAAAATTTACTTTGATGGAACTGGAACTGTAACTAAAATTGAAGGTTTAGAGACTATTCCAGAATCGCAACCAGGTTTACCTGCTTCTAAAGAAGCGATCTTAACTGCCCCACCACTATAATCGTTTTTTCTAATAAAAAGAAACCCCTCAAGTGAAAAAACTTGAGGGGTTTTGCTTATTGAGCTGATTGCTTAAAGCGATTGCCTTTAATGTATCTGCCTACAGGATTCTTCGCAGCACGTTTCCTACGAATGTCTTTTGGATTAATCGTTAAAGGTCTATAAACCTCAACTCGATCACCTGCATGTAGTACGGCATCAGCTTCTACTTTTACTCCGAAAACGCCGAGCTGAAGTGGTTCAGGCAAATCAACTTGACTTGATAAACCACTGACTTGAACTGCCTGTGAAGCAGTCATTCCCTGTTCAAATGGAACAGAGATTAGAAACTGTTGCTCTGGCGCGGCAAACGCAACCCAAACTTGTTGAATGCGTTCCATTAGATACTTTGTCCAATTACAGCAATCATTGCCACAATAATTGAAAGTGGCAACACAATACGTACAGCAATACGCCATAAGTTATAGAAAAGCTCATTGCTGAAATTCATCGATTTACGTAAGTGACTAATTTTCATAATCCAACCTGCAAAAATTGCATAGATCAAACTAATGAGTAAGCCCCAAAGCATAAGAATCAGCGTAAATAAGTGATGAAGTTCAGGCACAGCCCAAACTGCAATCGCAACAATAAGAATCACCCATTGTAAAACAGGCATAAGCTGACGCTGAGCAAGTTGTTCTCTTGCTAACTGCACAAATAACGCTGATGTCATCACGCCAGTAAATATCCACGTAAGAACTGGTAATTGAGCTTGAAGCGAGAAGAAACCAAAAGCAATTACAGCAATGAGTTGAGCCAACCAAATTGGAAGAACAGTTTTAGTTGCACCTTCTTGAGTCTGAACAGTACCAACACTATTTTGCCAGTAAAGTCCTAAACCTAAACCACTTGCTACAAGTGCAAGTACGGTTGCATTACCCCACTCTTTAAACTCTACATTGGTCCAATGCCAAGGCTGTAAAGTCGTACCCATCATGTTTGCTAACACGATAGAAGCGATTACCCCTAAGGTCATTAACAAAACAAGAATTTGACGAGGAATAAATGATAAGACCAAGGCAGCAACTGCAAGGCCTGCAAAAATGATTTGACCTGAAATGCTTGGAGCAAACTGCGCAACTAATATATTGCTTGCGGTGCTCAGCACATTACCCGCCAAGAAAGGAATAAAAACAACAGCAAGCCAGCCAACCACGCGCCATTTAGGCGAGCTATCTGCTTCACGAGTTAAACTCGATAACGCATTTAAAGCGGTTGTTTTAGATCGTTTTGCTAAAGCAATTTCCAAATAACAAACTGGTAATGCCAATAACAACATTGTGCCAAACCACAATAACCAGAAATCGAGCTGACGATCAATCTGGATGCCCATGGTTGGTGCCAAAGTGGCCATGATGACAAAAGATAAGCAAAACGCCATAAGAGGCGATAACCAACGTGACATAGGTATGTCCTGCATTATGCATTCCTTGAAAAAGTCTTTAGATATTTTGCCCGTCTCATGCATGAAAATCAAAGTTTGCGCCATAAAAAAAGCAAACCACCGAAACGATAGTTTGCCGCGCTAACTGTATATTAGAGTTTTTCGAGTTAAAGTTATGAGAAAAAACGGGCGAACCAGTTCTTTCCTTTCTTCTTTTCTTTTTCTCTAATAATCCCCATCATATTTTCTTTTACTGCCCCCACATAATCAGCATCATCATGTTGAATATGATTAATGAGCCATTTAGCCAAAATCTCTTGTAATTCAGCTTCAATCGTATGTCCCATTTCAAAACGTTCACGATATAACTCTATTTTCTTAATAAACAAGTCATGTACACGTTTATGCGGTACTCTATATTTATAATCAGCTTCTTCTTGCAAACTTTCTTCGAAGGTAAAATGTGACTGCGTATAATCGATAATATTATCTAAAACATCTTTAATACGACGTCTATCCTCATCATCTTTTACATCATCAATCTCATTAATATAATCAAGTATTCGTTTGTGTTGCTCATCAATAACATCAATACCCGTATTATATTCTGAAGCCCATTTCATTTTCATACACCACCCCCAATGATGTTCAATGACTGTTGCATAAGCCGCATCTTATCTTTAAAGGGTATAAATAAAAACAAACCTATTTCGTCGGTTTTATATAAATAAAAATAGATAATGAATTAAGTTTTTGATTTTTAAACAATTAAATAATATTAACCAACTAAAACAATAAAGTATTTTTTAAACAAAATACTTTATTATTAATTAAGTAAATATATATATTAATTAAGTATTTACACTCATTTTCTTAAAAATTAATATTGGTCTGCCCGAGTAATACATTTAAGTTCAGGGTTTTTCTCTTCACGTATTAATCTTTCAACATGTGTTATTGATTTTTTTATAGGCTGACCATGTTGAAATAAAATCATTTCACCGGGTTGATATGCTGTCCAAGTTTCATTATGTGTTAAAGGTTCAGTAGTAATTACTGCCACTCGGTCTTCTGGAGTCGTCACCTGACTAAAATCAACTTCGACATCTAAATCAATTAAATGCGCATTATTAAATGGATATTCGCGAACTAACCAATGTAATTTAGTAATGGCATAACTAAATAAAGCTTTGCCATTAGATAAACAGAAATTAAATGTGCCATATTCTGCAATTTGCGGAGAAATTTTCTCTAACACTTCAAATATCTGTTCAAGGCTTGGCTCTTCATAGCCAAATACTTCTACCAGTTGATCGAGTAAATAACAAAATGCTCTTTCGCTATCTGTATTTCCTACAGGTGTAAAACGTCCACTCAAAGGTGGATTAAAATCATGTAAATCGCCATTATGGGCAAAAATCCAGTGACGTCCCCATAACTCACGAATAAAAGGATGTGAGTTCTCAAGCGTGATTTTGCCTTGGGTCGCCTTACGAATATGGGCGATTACATTACGCGATTTGATGGGATAGTTACGAATAAGATCAGCTATTGGAGATTCAACCGCAGACTGGTTGTCTACAAATAAACGGCATGCCTTGTCTTCAAAAAAGGCTATACCAAAACCATCACTATGGTCCGAGGTAATTCCTGCGCGCTGTGAAAAACCACGGAAAGAAAAAGTGATATCCGTTGGTGTTGCACAATTCATTCCTAATAGCTGGCACATATTGTTCTAAACTTTTCGCTTCATTACCTCATACATACTATTGTGCATGAGAGTAAAATAGCTTGTAAATCCCAATATGCGCTCGCTATTACAAAATATAAGATATCTTTATCGTTGAGCCATTTTGTTCATTACAAAGGAAGTCGCGATTTTATTTACTTCCAAAAATACAAAATAATCGAGACAGTTAAATTCAGCATCAAAAAAGGCATCTTTAGACAGTTTAGATTGCATACTCAAATACATTTGGAACAGTTTTGGCATACGTTCATCTTGAGGAAAACTGAACTCTGGATATTCAGGTTCATAAATTTTTTTAGAACGAATATCGATAGTTTTGCTGTCTGGTAATTGTTGAATCTGGCGGTGCGTATAGTACGCTCTGGCCAAATTATCTTGCAGGTGAATACTTACACAGCCCATCAAGTATTTAGCTCGCATTGACCACAACACTTTAGGTGCTAGATTCAGCCATAACGTTGAAAGTGCCTTACCATTACGAAAACGTGGATGTACGCAGGTACGCCCTATTTCTAATACATTTGGCAAATGCGATAAGTGAGGAACAATATCAAACTCATGAGCACTATAGCTTTGCGCTATTTCATGGCCTTGGAAGAGCTTGAGTCGTGTATAAGCCACAATCTCTCCCGTCCATTTCTCACGTAATACTGCATGCTCACAGCTAAAATCGTAAATATCTTGATCTAAGTTATCTTCAAAATGAATGCCGAATTGTTTACTAAATTGTTGTGCGCGAAACCGTTGTACATCTTGTAATTCTTTTAAATTATCAACCCATTCAAAGCGAAATTGTGTTTGATTCGTAGTCTTATGACGATTTAGAGGTAAAGTCCACGTTTGGCGATATTGATTAAATTTTTCCAGCATAATGAACGCTCCTAGTGACACCCCTTACACTAGTCAAAGCTCATGACAAAAAAATGACCAAAATTAAATGACATAAAAAAAGACCACTTAGCGTGGTCTTTTAATCAAAATACTCACTTTAGTGAGATGCATTTGAACGGTTAGAAATAAGCGTACCCACACCGTGATCTGTAAAGATTTCAAGTAATGTTGCATGTGGTACACGACCATCTACAATGTGTGCACTCACAACACCGCCTTTTACAGCATCAAGCGCACAACCTACTTTAGGAATCATTCCGCCGTAAATCACGCCTGTCTCGATTAAACGGTCAACTTCTTGTGTCGTCAAACCAGTTAAGAGATTTTTGTTTTCATCTAATACGCCAGTAATATTGGTAAGCAGAATTAATTTTTCTGCACCTAATGCTTCAGCAACCTTACCAGCGACCAAGTCAGCATTAATGTTGTAGGTATTACCTTTTTCATCGACACCTAATGGTGCAATAACTGGAATAAAGTCACTTTGGGTAAACATCTCTAATACGTCTGTTTTTACCCCAGTCACTTCACCCACCATACCTAAGTCGATATGTTTGATAGAACCGTCTTCTTCGTGCTTTTCCATTAATAATTTACGGGCACGTAATAGATTGCCATCTTGACCTGTTAAGCCAATTGCACGTCCACCATGTTTATTAATCAAATTAACAATAGATTTGTTTACGCTACCGCCTAGGACCATTTCAACCACTTCCATAGTGGCTTGATCGGTCACACGCATACCATCAATACGGTCAGACTCACGACCTAATTGTTTTAAGAAAGAGTCAACTTGTGGGCCGCCACCATGTACAACAACCGGGTTTAAACCCACAGTTTTAAGTAAAACGATATCGCGAGCGAATGAACTTTCCAATTCCGGATCAGTCATCGCATTACCACCGTATTTCACCACCAGCGTCTTACCAGAAAAACGTTGAATATATGGCAAAGCTTCAATCAAGATTTTTGCTTTGTCGACGCCAAGATGCTGATGTTGTGGCATTGCGCCTCTCCTTATTAGGCCTCAGAAAGTTCTTGTGCAATTTGCGGGTAACGCTCTTGCAACATATCAATAAATTTTTGCTGAATTTCCTTTAAACGCAAAGGACTATCAGCATCAAATCTTACGGTAAAATACTCACCCGTATTTGATGCTCGAATAATGCCAAAACCATCATCAAAATCAAGACGTACGCCATCAATTTTACTAATATGAGCGCCTAAAGGATGGCTCAAAATTTCAATATCTTGCAATACATGCTTAGGGTCTGATTGGTGAGTACTGATATAGATATCTTCGGTACAGCATCTTTCAGGATAAATAGAAAATAAATCCGAAGCTGTTGCTACACTAGACTCGGTGAAATATTCCATTACGCGCAGTGCAGCATATATACCATCGTCATATCCAAAACCACGTCCGTCATTAAATACATAGTGGCCGGCATATTCCCCACCAAAAATGGCATGACCTTTGGACTTGGATAAATAAGAACGAAGGAAACTACTACCCGTACGAATCATTTTCGGTTTACCACCGAGTCGCTCCACGGTTCTTTGGACCATCAGCGAGCATTTCACATCAAATACGATTTCTTTATCTGACTGTTGTTCCAGACACATTTGTGCAAATAGCGACAATAAACGGTCAGCTGTAAGTATGTTGGCTTTCTCATCGAGTAATACGACACGATCGCCATCACCATCAAGCGCAATACCAATATCGGCACCTTGTTCAATAATCGTTTTTCTTAACTCTTTCAAATGTGCAGCATGTGAAGGATCTGGCGCGTGGTCAGGGAACTCGCCATTTGGAGTAGTGCGTAAGGCAATTACCTCACAACCCATTTTTTCAAGTACCAGTTTCGCACAGTGCCCTGCCGAACCATGTAAACCATCTAATACGACTTTTAATGGGCGTTTGAGTTGAATATCGTTAAAGAGAGCCTGTTGGTATTTTTTGCAAAATTCTGATTTAAATTGAGGAGTTGATAATTCTAATAATGAAATTGGATGAGTCGGAACATAAGTTTGCGCAAACTCACCTACTTGCTGAATCATTTCAGGAGACGGAGGTTCAGCTCTTAAAATCCATTTAATACCATTATCTGATTTCGGATTATGGCTAGCGGTTACCATAATTCCGTTACCACCAAACTCACGTGCAATGTAATACATCATCGGAGTCGAGCAGCAACCAATGTTTGTAACAGTTAAACCCTGCTCTACTAATATCTCTTCGATTAAATGCGCATAAGCGGGGCTGGTAAGGCGGGCATCATAACCAATGACCAGTTGAGTTTGTTCTGCTTGTTTATATTGTTGTGCCAATCCATAGGCAATTGAACGGACGACGTCCGTAGTTAAATAAGAAAGTTTGCCTCTAATATCGTAAGCACGGAAAATATTTTTTGGGAATGAGTGTCTTACATTCATAGCGTATCTTCTATTTAAAGATCAATCTGATCTATCGCAAAAACATAGAGTATTCAAAAGGGTATTTGCTAAAAAAGTTAAAAGAGTATGAGTAAAGCGTGTTGTAATATAATTCATTGTAACATTCAAGGTATAAAAAGAAACACCTGTAAAACAGGCGTTTCTTTTCATTATTTTTTATAAGTTAATTATTGTTTACCAGTGTGACCAAAGCCGCCCGCACCGCGTAAAGTTTCTTCAAATTCCTCTACTTGTTCAAACTCAGCCTGAACAACTGGAACTAAAACATATTGTGCTAAACGCTCACCTGGCTCTAAACGGAATGTCGTCTGACCACGGTTCCAAACTGAAACCATCAATTCACCTTGATAGTCCGAGTCAATTAACCCAACTAAATTACCAAGAACAATACCGTGTTTATGGCCTAAACCTGAACGCGGTAAAATTAAACCAGCAAAATTCACATCATGAATATAAATTGCCATACCTGTTTTAACTAATACAGTTTGGCCTGGTTCAATTTCAATTGCTTCATCTAAACAGGCACGTAAATCTAAACCTGCTGATCCTGCTGTTGCATATGAAGGTAAAGGCCATTCTTTACCTAAACGCGGATCGAGCAATTTAACTTGAACTTTCATGGGATTTCCTAAAAATTAAAAAAATTAACGCTTTAATAAAGCTTTTAAATTTGCCAAATATTGTTGAGCCTGTTCTTTAGGATCAACATTTGCTGCAATTTTCTTTTTACGCCCTAACCATTCGAGTTCGTCTTGTGGAAGCTCATCAAGGAAACGGCTTGGGGTCATTTGTTTCATTTGACCACCATTTTTACGCTGTTCTGCCAAAGTCAAAGTTAAGCCTTGACGTGCACGGGTAATACCCACGTACATAAGACGGCGTTCTTCTTCAATGGTTTCAGCTGCAATCGAGTTTTTATGCGGTAAAAGCTCTTCTTCGAGTCCCATAATGTACACATATGGGAACTCCAAACCTTTTGCTGCATGCAAAGTAAGTAGATTTACTTTGTCAGTGTCCTCTTCTTCTTGCTGCTGTTCTAACAGGTCAAGTAACACCAGTTTTCGAATAACACTTTCAATGTTCTTTTCATCAACATCTTCTGCACGATTAATCAGATTTTGAATACTGGTAAATAAATTCTCGATGTTATCGAGCTTACTTTTCTCTTGGGCAGGTGTTGCTGACTGCTCGCGAATATAATCGATATAACCCGCTTCATTCATCATTTGACGAACTTTAGGCACAGGCTCATCATCTTCTAGCAACTCACGCGTAAACGTTGCGATAAAGTCAGCAAACTCATGCAATTGAGTTTCTGCTTTTTTAGGAAGAACCATGCTTAAGCGTTGGTCAGAAGAAGCACCAAGTAAAGACAAATTATTTTCTTGGGCAAATAAACCTAGCTTCTCAAGAGTAACTGGGCCAATCGCACGTTTAGGGGTATTAATAATACGTAAGAAAGCACTGTCATCTTCCGGATTAATAATCAGACGTAAGTAGCTCATTACATCTTTAATTTCTGCACGAGCGAAGAACGATGTACCACCAGAGAGTTTGTACGGAATTTGCATTTGGCGAAGCTGGGTTTCTAATACACGTGCCTGAAAGTTTCCACGGTATAACACAGCGTAATCTTTCCAGTTCTTACCATTCATCAGCTTATGAGTCAGTAAGTCTTTGACTACACGTTCTGCTTCATCATCATCATTACGACAGGTAATGATTCTGATAACCTCGCCATGACCTTTATCACTCCATAATTTCTTATCAAAAATATGCGGGTTATTTTGAATTACACAGTTTGCAGCTTTCAAAATACGGCTGGTTGAGCGGTAATTTTGCTCAAGCTTAATAATATGTAAATTTGGGAAATCCTGTTTAAGCAAAGCCATGTTTTCAGGCTTCGCTCCACGCCATGCGTAAATCGACTGGTCATCATCACCCACAGCTGTAAACTGCCCCATTACACCAACCAACAGTTTCACTAAAATATATTGCGCGGTGTTGGTATCTTGATATTCATCGACCAATAAATAACGAACACGGTTTTGCCACTTGTCACGTACTTCTGCATTTTCTTGCAATAATCGCGTTGGCATAACAATGAGGTCATCAAAATCGACAGCATTGTAGGCACGTAAATTACGTTCATAAAGTTGGTAAAGGTGTGCAAACTGGACATCTTCAGGAGTTTCACACGTCGAATGTGCTTGTTCAGGCAAAATCAGATCGTTCTTCCAATCCGAAATTTTCTTCATTGCCTTGGCAATTAACTCTTTACTCTCTGCACCCGACAAATTATCGCGATGCATCAAATCCATCAAAATACGTTTACAGTCATCTGCATCCAAAATCGAAAAATTAGCTTTTAAAGGTAAATTTTTAAGTTCTAAACGTAAAAGATTTAAACCAAAAGTATGGAAAGTCGAAACGGATAAACCTTTTGCTTCTTCACGTGATAAAAGCTTGGTCACACGCTCTTTCATTTCACGTGCAGCTTTATTGGTAAAGGTCATCGCTGTAATACGATGCGCAGGAATACGGCAATGTTGCACCAAATAGGCAATTTTACGCGTAATTACCGATGTTTTACCTGAACCAGCGCCAGCAAGCACCAATAAAGGGCCTTGAGTATATTTCATGGCTTCTTCTTGCTTGTTGTTCAGTTGACTGGCAGATGACATCGTGTATTACCTCTTAATTTTTCGAGCATGATTATAGTCATCTCTTTTTTAGAATCCCAATAGTAAATCTACGGATATGTATAAATGATGTCTAATAATGCAATTTATGCGCCGCAGAATGTCGTGATTATTTCTTGTACTGCACCCATAAAAAAACCACCCGAAGGTGGTTTTTGCAACAATAAACTAAATCTTATTGTTTAGCATAAATGCTGATTTCTACGCGACGGTTTTGTTCACGACCAGAAGCAGTTGAGTTGTCTGCGATTGGGTTAGAAGAACCATAACCTTGTGCATCGATACGGCTAGATGGAACGCCTTTACCAGCTAAATAGCTTTTAACTGATTGAGCACGTGATTGAGATAATGGGATATTGATAGAGTCATTACCAGTGTTATCTGTGTAACCAGTTACCAAAATCGCGCTCTTGTTATCTTCAGCCAATGTTTGCGCTACTTTGTCCAAAGTTGCATAGAAGTTTGGCTTGATGTTTGATTTGTTTGTATCAAAAGTGATGCTACCAGGCATGATCAATTGAACAGAACCATCTGGGTTACGACCAACTTCTACGCCAGTACCCGCCATTTGTTGACGTAATTTTTTCTCTTTTTGGTCAAGGTATAAACCACCAGCTGCACCAAGAACTGCACCGATTGCCGCAGCACGGTTGTTTTGACGGCTAGAGTTTGCACTTGATTTAGAAATACCGTAACCAGCTGCTGCGCCGATTAATGTACCTAATGCGGCTTTATCGTATTCAACGCCACCAAGGTTGTTACCTGTTGTTTGACAACCAGAAAGTACTACTGCTGCCCCTACCACTGTTGAAATAACTAATGCACGCATTGCATGCCTCCTCACTTTGAGTGTTTTGTTGTTGAGTGAATAATGAAACAAAAAGGAAGTATAAAACATTGATATTTTGTTAATAATAAACAGTTTAGTTAGTTTTTTGTAATATTTTGATGCACTTTAAGACGTGCACTCATCACAATTTCTTCATTGTTGTCTAAGATATCGTTGTATTTCATTTCACGATAGTTATAGTTGAACAACTTTCTATGGATTTTGGATATTCGGGGCCATTTATATGTCAACTGCACCCAATAAGCAATCTGCGCTAAAAAAAATTACACGTGGACTCACTGTAGGTACAGTCATCACAGGTAGCACCTTTTTTCATGGACCACCTGTATTGGCTTTGGGCTTAACCAAGTTATTTAAAAAATCATCCAAAGTAGATGAAACCAACATTCAAATTACAAACAGCTGGCTCAGTGTCAATAATTGGCTCATTGACCATGTTCTACCTAATTTAAAATGGGATATTACGATCGACGAAGGTCTTGATTTAAGTATGCAAGGCCGTTACTTAATGACGTGTAACCATCAAAGCTGGGTGGATACTACCGTAAATCAGTACTTCGGCTTAACCCGTATGCCCCTTACCCGCTTTTTTACCAAGTGGGAACTCATCTTTATTCCGTTCGTTGGTCAAGCCTTTAAAATTTTAGGCTTCCCAATGATGAAACGTCATACCAAAGAGCAAATTGCGAAAAACCCTGAGCTTAAAGACCGCGATATGATGGAAGCACGTAAAGCGTGTGAACAGCTCTTGAGCCAACCTTTTACTTTATTAAACTATTTGGAAGGTACTCGTTTTACTCAGGAAAAACATGACCAACAAAATTCGCCTTATAAACATTTATTGAAACCTAAAGCAGGCGGTTTGGCTCTGGCTCTAAATATTTTGGGCGACAAAATTGATGCTTTAGTTGATATGACCATTGTCTACCCTGACGGTGTACCGGGTTATGGCGATTTCTGGTTAGGTGATGTTTCACAAATTGCGGTAAATCTTCGTAAAATTGAAATACCAGCTTGGGTACTCGGCGGTAACTATGAAGATGACCCTGTGTACCGTGAACGTTTTCAACAATGGGTACATGAACTCTGGACTGAAAAAGATCAACTCATCGAACAAATGAAAGCTCGATATACTACTTCAACTCATTAAAAGCATTTACAGCTATGCAAAACAGTTCCAGAAAACAAGCAAAATATTACCATATGGACCCAAGCAGCGCGTCATTTAAGCTGTTTTTGATTTATGACATCTTTATGGTGTTTATTATTATTTTCAATCTGTTCTGTCTTGCAGCAAATTTCTTTTTAATGAGCAGTATTGGGGCATGGTTTTTTGAACATATTCACCTGCCCCAAGTACTTACGTTTTATAAAACTTATTTACATCCTTGGGTAATTACGACTGAAGCTTGGTTTATTGGCTTTTTAATTACTGAATTTGTTGTCCGTTGGGGCATTTCAATTATTTATAAACACCACAAGCGTTGGTTTTTCTTTCCATTCATTCACTGGTATGAAATTTTAGCCATCATTCCTCAGTTACGTTTTTTACGTTTATTTCGTGCTGGCATTATCGCTTATCGCTTATATGAACTAGGCTATCCTGTTATTCCGGAAAGCTGGAGAAAAACTGGGCTATTTTATTATCGTGTTGTTATGGAAGAGCTATCTGACCGTGTTGTTATTACGGTTATTGATGGCATTCGTAATGAGCTTCAAACTAGCTCAACACATAAGCAAATTATTCATGAGTTGGTTAATCATCACCGCGAACAATTTACAGTTACCCTAACCTCTATATTGCAAGAATCTTTAGCGACTGCTTTAAAAGAACAAAAACCTGCAATCACAAAAGGTGTGGGGCAAATTGTTGATCAAGCAATAGAAGATACGCCAGAGTTAACCCAATTATTACGCTTAATTCCTTTAGTGGGTGGTCGTATCGAACAACAAATTCAAAGTATTGGTCAGCGACTCGGTGAAAATATCAGTGCCGGTTTAATTGAACCTTTAATTGAAGGATCAAAAGATCAGCCCAATGTGACGTATCAATTAATTTCAGAAAAAATAAGTAACGTGAATATTAATAACCGTGAGCTTGAGCAACTTGTCGAGTCTGTGGTATTTGAAAGTCTTGAAGCAATTCGCAAACAAGTTAAAGTCAAACAATGGCAACAAACCCTTGCGGAGCGTGATCGAATCAAAGAATAAGCATTTACTTAATTTTTTATGAAACACGCTAGAGAATTGGCACGATTTGTTCTAGCATTTGCTCTATTTACAATAAACTTAACGATATTACAGCTCGTTTTAACGCCTTGAAGGAAGACTTATGGCTGATATCCGGATTACCGGCAGAATGGTTAACTTTAGCAGGATAACCTTCGATACGAATGATCATGATGTGATCCGCCAGCAATTATCAAATATTCTAAATGAAGGTTCCTATCAGGGAACTGTCGTTATTATAGATAGTACAGTTGAGCAAGAGCTTATTGCTTTAATTCAGCTGTTAGTTAGCTTAGGTTTGCAACCGATGGCGGTCATTGACGGCATTTTAGGTGATGAAGCACGTGCCATTCAGTTCCCTGTATTACCAGCTGACCAGCCATTACAACGTATCAAAGCAACTGCGGAGCAAGTGGCAATTGTAGAGAAACCGGCACCTGCACAAGCTTCACCAGAAACAAAAAAACCACTAAATAATAATGCAGTTGCCCATATTACCTCTTATCATGATGAAATTTTGCGTACAGGCCAATCTCTTGTACAAGACCAAGGCGATATTATTTTAAAAGCTGGCATGAATAGTGGATCTGAAGTGATTGCTTCAGGAAATATACATATTTATGGCACGGTTCGTGGTAGAGTCATTGCTGGTGCGGGTGGGCACGCTGCTGCACGCATTTTTTGCCAATCTTTAGAGGCTGAACTCGTTTCCATTGCCGGAACATATTGTGTCGCAGATGATATCCCTAAACATGTGGTAAAAAAGCCAGTACATATTTATTTAAATGAAAAGCAAGAGCTTGAATTTGAAGCTCTAGAACTTTAGTTTATTAAACAAATCACCAAAAAACAGCCCTTTTAAGGGTGTATGTATGACCATAATAGGAGTGGATTCGGTGGCCAAAATTGTTGTCGTAACATCAGGCAAAGGTGGTGTAGGTAAAACTACAACGAGTGCATCTTTTGCAACAGGTTTAGCCCTTCGTGGTCATAAAACTGTTGTGATTGACTTTGATGTAGGCTTACGTAACCTTGATTTAATTATGGGGTGTGAGCGTCGTGTTGTTTATGATTTCGTCAATGTAATTAACAATGAAGCACGTCTGCAACAAGCCCTTATTCGCGATAAAGATATCGAAAACCTTTACATTTTGCCGGCTTCACAAACCCGTGATAAAGATGCTTTGAGCGACGAAGGTGTTGCTCGTGTAATTGATGAGCTTGCTCAAGAATTTGATTACATTATTTGTGACTCACCTGCGGGGATCGAGCGTGGTGCAATTTTAGCAATGTACCATGCAGATGAAGCAATCATTGTGACAAACCCTGAAATTTCTTCAGTACGTGACTCTGATCGCATCATCGGAATGTTAGACAGCAAAACTAAAAAAGTTGAACACAACGAAGGACGTATACGTAAGCATTTATGTATTACACGTTTTAACCCTGAACGTGCTGACCGTCAGGAAATGCTGACGATTGATGATATTTCTAAAGATATTTTACGCGTACCGACATTAGGTGTTATTCCGGAATGTCCAAGTGTATTACAAGCATCAAACGAAGGTAAGCCAGTTATTCTGTATTCAGAAACTAAAGCTGGACAAGCGTATGATGACTTGGTTGCTCGCTTTCTTGGCGAAGACCGCCCTTATCGACACATCACAGCTCAACCTAAAGGCTGGTTAGCACGACTATTTGGAGCGTAGATATGGCAGGATTCTGGAGTAAATTATTTAGCAGTGAAGAAAAACCATCAAGTGCTCAAACTGCCAAAGATCGTTTAAAAGTTATTGTTGCATCAGAACAAGGTTTAGGCCGTCGTTTAAGCCAAGACAAGATTGACCAAATGAAGAAAGAAATCATGCAGGTGGTGAGTCGTTATGTAAGCGGTGTAGGCGAACAGCATATCCAAATGCAAGTTCGTTCTGAAGCAAATATCGAAATGTTAGAAATGAATATCAATTTACCTGAAGAACGATAATTCTATTTCTGACTATTCAACAAATCAGAATCAAGGCAAAATAACGCAAGTTATTTTGCCTTTTTTAAAATGAGGAGATTGTCATGGCATTATCACAGCCAGCAACTTTCAATGAAGAATGGTCCGATGAGCGTGTTTTTGCCTACCTCAACCAACTTCCTCCAAATGGTGTGAACGCAGATTTTCACGTGCTCTACCATGCTTTCAAACATATGCGTCCAAATGACTATGAACGTCTTTTGACTAAATTTGTTGCAGATGGACGAGACATCAATGCAACAAACCCTGAAGGCGAACGCATTCATGACGTGATTGCTAAATTTCCACGTCAATCAGCGCCGTTTTTAGAAGTTTTAGCAAAGTTTGCTTAAGTTTAAAAATAAAAAAAAGCCTCTTTAAGAGGCTTTTTTATTATCTGGATTTAGCGATTTCCAATCAGGAAAATACCGAATACGGTAAAAATACCACCGGAAATACCATCAATCCATTTTGAAAAATTACGGTAAGCCACTCTGAAACTCGGTAACGAGAAAATAAACGTCACAAAGCAGAACCATAAAATCGTTTCAACTGACACAATAATAAAAAGCAACCAATGAACTTGATCAAGCTGAGGGTTAGCTAAAAATAAAGAAAACACACTACCAAAATAAATTACAGCTTTAGGATTCGATAAATTGGTGAGTAATCCTTTCATAAAAAATAAGTAAGGTGCTTTAGGCAACTCAACAGCCGTAACCTCTTTCTGCTGATTTTTTGAAAATGCTGAACGCAACATTTGATAGCCTAACCAACATAGGTACAAACCACCTGCGATGAGTAAACCTTGCTTCAACCAAGCCATTTTCTCAAAAATAATATTTAAGCCCATCAGTGCTAAAGATGCCCAAAACATAACGCCAGCTGTTATTCCTGCAACAACTAACATGGCTTCTTTACGAGATCGACTCACTGCGGTCTGCGATACCAGAAAGAAATCAGGCCCTGGAGTAATAAGCGCACAAAAATGAATAAAAGCTAACGTAATTAACGCGACTAACATGTTGTCCTCCTGATTTGTTTCATTGTTTTTTATTTAGAAGCACACATTAGCATTTTTTACTATTTGATAAAATCTCAAACTACCGCTGAATAATGATTATTTTCAACCACAAAAAAAGCCTCCGAAGAGGCTTAATTTCAAGTGAAGATATTAAACTAAAATATCTCGTTTACCATTGGCACCCATAGCACTCACAATACCGTTCTCTTCCATTTGGTCGATAATACGGGCAGCACGGTTATAACCTAGGCTAAACTTACGCTGTAATGAAGATGTAGATGCTTTGCGAGTTTCTAGGACAAACGATACACATTGGTCATAAAGTGCATCACGGTCTGAACCACCCTCACCTTCTTCAAAGCCACGAGATGCAGGTTCTTCATCAAATGGCGTTAAGATCTCATCTACGTAGTCTGGTTCACCACGTTCACGCCATGCGTCACAGATGCGGTTAACTTCATCATCACTAATAAATGCACCATGTACACGTTCTGGCTCAATCTTACCTGGCCCTAAGAACAGCATATCACCATGACCTAACAAGTCTTCTGCACCACCTGCATCCAAAATAGTACGTGAGTCGATTTTACTGTTTACACGTAAAGCTACACGCGTTGGAATATTGGCTTTAATAAGACCCGTAATAACATCTACCGATGGACGCTGAGTTGCAAGTAACAGGTGAATACCAGCAGCACGAGATTTTTGCGCCAAACGCGTAATCATTTCTTCTGCTTTCTTACCTACCTGCATAATCATGTCGGCAAACTCATCTGCCACAATCACAATTGATGGTAATGGCGTTAAACGAGGTGCACGCTCTTGTGTCGCTGAATCACTTGGTTTCCATGTTGGATCAATCAAGTCTTCTCCATTCGCAATTGCTTCTTCAACTTTTCGGTTGTAGTCACTTAACTTACGAATTTTAAGGAACGACATAAGCTTATAACGGCGTTCCATTTCATTTACACACCAGTTTAATGCACTAACTGCATCTTTCATGTCAGTGACTACAGGCGTTAATAAATGCGGAATATCGTTATAGTTAGCCAATTCAAGCTGTTTCGGGTCAATTAAAATTAAACGTAATTGATCTGGCGTATATTTAAGTAACATCGATAAAATCATCGAGTTAACGGCAACAGATTTACCCGAGCCAGTTGTACCCGCAACTAACATATGCGGTGCTTTGGCCAAGTCTGTTAGTACCGGATTACCCGAAATATCTTTACCCATTGCCATACTAATCAGAGCACTTGGGTCACGATATGCTGGTGTTTCCAACAGCTCAATTAAACGTACCATTTCACGGGCACTATTTGGTACTTCAATACCAATATATGGTTTACCCGGAATAACCTCTACAACACGTACAGACGCCATAGACATTGAGCGCGCCAAGTCACGGGAAATATTAGTCACTTTAGATGCTTTTACACCCGGTGCTAAATCTAATTCAAAACGTGTAACAACTGGACCCGGCTGAGCTTCAACAACCTGCGCCTTCACATTAAATTCTTGTAATTTAATCTCAAGCAATTCAGACAAACGCGAAAGCTGCTCTTCGGTAAAGTTAACTTTCTTATTTGGGTCAACCTTATCAAGTAATTCAAAGCCCGGTAATGTTGGTAAATCTAAACGCTTTTTGGCTACCTGCATTGCACGCGACATTGGTCGACCTGATGCATCTGTTAATGGCGCATCAAAATCGAATTCATCATCAAGATTGTCTTCTGGCTTTCCAGCAGTTTCCTGCCAAGCTTCAATAAACTCTTCTTTTGAAAGCTTCTCTGCACCAATCGTAGTTTGAATAGGAGCTTTTACAAATGCAGAAGATTGCGCATAGCTACTTGCTTTGACCGATTGAGGTGCTGGGGCAATATCTTCATCAATTAATAAGTCATCAAAATCATCAAATACTTGTTCATTTGATAAGTTTTTAGGTGACTGATTTAAATTTGATACAGGTACAGATGTTTCAACTGATGAATGAGATGTTTGTGGTGCTACTGCTGGTTCAACATGATGATCTTGAACGAACGGCGTATGTACATCAGTAGCAGTTTTACTATTTGGAACTGCTGCAAGCAATTCATCAAAAATCTCATCATCATTCCAATCTAAGCCTTGATGAATATTCGATGCTTGAGGTTGTGCTTGTTTAGCCTGATAAGCCGTTTCTTGGAATTGCTCATGACTTGGATGTTCATTCGAATCATCAGCAGCTCTTAACAGTGCATCAATTTCTTGCTTATGACTTGCATCATCGCGCTGTAGGGCACGCCAAACCTCACCTGTCGCTACTAAACGCTCACTGTCTTTTTTAAGCTGTTGAGCTTGTTCAAGCGTACGCTCAAAGTTTTCTGGTTGAGGAGCTGGTTTTTCTTCAACAGTTTCAGGCTGACTTTGCTCTTTCGCTAACACATCGGCAAATAAACGCTCCGCCATTTCATCGTGTCGTGTAGAGCTAGCTTTGGCTTGAGTTTTTTCTGGCTGAACATTTAGCTCTGCTTCATCATTAACTTCAGCTTTAGGCATCTCGGCAACTTTTACCGTTGCTGTTTTATTTGCAGGCTGTGTAGTTAAATCATAAGCAGATTCATTTGGCGATACATTCTTATAGAATAAATCTTGTAAATAACTCGGCATTGCTTTGAGCGTAACCCATGTTTTGCTCCACTGCACCCCAAATGCCAAAGTGAATAATACCACTCCGAAAACCAATAAAAATAAGGTCGCACCATAAATTGTTAACAGTTGAGATAAGCTCTGCCCTAATTCATAACCAATAATCCCACCTGCCGCATTATCTAAAGTATCTGCAGGTACATTCCAGTGTAAGTAAAGCAAACTAGACACAACAAGAATTAAGAAGAACTGAGCAGCATAACGGAATGGACGGTTTAGAAAACTATGCGGCCACCAGACTTGAATCGCTTCAACAAATAAGAAAATTGGAATAAGTAAACTTGCCCAACCTAAAAAGCCAAACAGCAAATCTGCAATCCATGCACCGGCAATACCACTTGCATTGGATACTTGCTGAGTATCACTTGAAATATGCATCCAGCCCGGATCAAATGGCGTATATGTTACTGTCGCCAGAAACATATAAATACCAAAAGAGACCAAGAATAATGTCATCAATAAGCGCTGTGCATAAACACTTGACACCGCAGTCATATACTGTCCTGTAACCCATTTAATTATTGGTTTAGAGATGTGAAGACCTACATTTCAGATCTTCAACGAATGAACTTTATATTATGCACCTGTTCTTACAAAAAAGGTGCATGATTCTTTACAGTTGTTGTTAACATAAGGCTCTTCTATATTGTTATATAACTTAATTCGATTGTCCTGATCAATATTATCCACATTGATTTCACGCTATTGGTCGGCAATTTCACGTATAATTTTCAAAATTCTCGAAATAAATAAGGATACCCTCAATGAGTGCTCGTCATTCTCGGTTAATTATTCTCGGTTCTGGTCCTGCGGGTTATAGTGCAGCTGTATATGCAGCACGTGCAAATCTTAAACCAACACTTATTGCTGGTTTACAACTTGGCGGCCAACTTACAACGACAACCGAAGTTGACAACTGGCCGGGCGATCCTGAAGGTTTGACTGGTCCTGCTTTAATGGACCGTATGCAAGCACATGCTGAACGCTTCGGTACTGAACTCGTCTATGACCATATTAATGAAGTGGACTTAAACGTACGTCCTTTTGTTCTTAAAGGTGATATGGATGAGTACACTTGTGATGCATTAATTATTGCAACTGGTGCGACAGCTCAATATCTTGGTTTAGAGTCTGAACAAAAGTTTATGGGCAAAGGCGTGAGCGCATGTGCAACATGTGATGGCTTCTTCTATAAAAACCAAAAAGTAATGGTTGTAGGTGGTGGTAATACTGCTGTTGAAGAAGCACTTTATTTATCAAATATTGCTGAACATGTAACGCTGGTTCATCGCCGCGATTCTTTACGCTCTGAGAAGATTTTACAAGATCACTTATTTGCTAAAGAAAAAGAAGGCAAGATCAGTATTATTTGGAATCATGAAGTTGAAGAAGTCCTTGGTGACAATACTGGCGTAACAGGTGTTCGCTTAAAATCTACAAAAGATGAAAGCAAACAAGATGTACAAGTTCAAGGCTTATTCGTTGCCATTGGTCATAAGCCAAACACTGGAATGTTTGAAGGCCAGTTGAACTTACGTGATGGCTATATTCAAGTACAAAGCGGTACTTCAGGTAATGCAACAGCAACTTCTGTAGCAGGTGTTTTCGCTGCGGGTGATGTTGCTGACAGTATCTACCGTCAAGCCATTACTTCAGCTGGTTCAGGCTGTATGGCAGCATTAGATGCAGAAAAATATCTAGATAATCTTTAAGTTTAGATATTTCAAACAGCCGTTATAAAACGGCTGTTTTTTTATCATTTATAATAATTGCTGGCTGCCTCAAATTAATTTTTATAGCATACCCCTTAAGCACACATTATTTTAGTTTTATGAACATACTACCTCTATCTCAATATATTTTTCCAGATCCAGAGGAAGCCGATCCAGATGGTCATGGTTTAATTTGCATTGGTGCTGACCTCTCCCCTTCTACTCTCTATGAAGCATATACTCACGGACTCTTTCCTTGGTTTAATGAAGATGAACCTATTTGTTGGTGGAGTCCTGAACCACGCTGTGTGATTTACCCTCAAAACTATAAACCAAGTAAATCGCTCATTCGAAATATGAAAAAACATGATTACACCATTACGGCAAACCGTGCTTTTGAACAAGTCATTCGTTCATGTTCACTACCTCGAAGTTATGCTAACGAAACCTGGATTAGCGAAGATATTATTCAAGGTTACTGCGCGTTGTTTAATTCAGGTTATGGCTACAGCATAGAAGTTTGGCAAGACAAACAGCTGGTAGGCGGTTTATATGGAGTTACGATTGGTAAGGGTTGTTTTGGCGAGTCTATGTTTAGTACTCAAACCGATGTTTCTAAAATGGCTTTTTATACTTTAATGTTAATCGGTCAAGAAAATCGGCTTCCTTGGGTCGACTGCCAACTGGTAAATAGTCATTTAATTAGCTTGGGGGCTTGTACACTTTCTCGGCAGGAATATCTTAAATCGTTACAAGATGTAATTATTCACCCCTCTATCAATTGGAAAAAGTATCAAGAACGTGTATTTTCAAGTAAAACAATAGCATTAAATGCAAAATTAATGGAATGACAACAGGAGGGACCAATCATGAAATCATATCACCCGAAGTCCCTTTTAAATGATCTGCAATACTATATTACTCCACCTCACGATTGCAGCTATTTAGAAAATAAGTCAGCACGTATGGTCTTTTTAGACCCGATTCACCGAATTGATGTGGTGACTCTTTCAGAGTTATCGCGATTAGGTTTTCGTCGTAGTGGTGACTTTGTATATCGACCTGAATGTCATTTATGCAGACAGTGTTTGTCTTGTCGTGTTCCAGTTGCCGACTTCCAAATGAACAGTATGCAAAAAAAAGCATGGAAGCGGAATCAAGACCTTACCATGACTGTTCTGCCAACACGGCAAGCTGCACAAATTCATTATGATTTATATGAACGTTACATTAACGAGCGCCATGCCGATGGTGATATGTTTCCGCCAAGTTTAGATCAATTTGAAAAATTCCTAGTTCATAGTTGTACAGATAGTTTCTTCTTAGAGCTATGGAAAGACAATCGTCTTATTAGCGTTTCTACATGTGATTTAATGGATGATGGATTATCTGCGGTCTATACATTTTTCGACCCAGACGAGCACCGCAGATCTTTAGGTGTTTATTCAATTTTGAATCAGATCGAATATGTAAAATCACTTGGTTTAGAATATCTTTATTTAGGCTATTGGGTACCTCACTCAGCCAAAATGAATTATAAATCTCAATATACCCCCCTAGAACTTTTACTAGACGGGCAATGGCGCCGCTTAAATCGATCATTATCGCCTGAAGAGATCAATCAGTTAGGTAATTCACTCATGACGACATTACCTTCTGAGTGGAATAATTTAATTATTAAATAGCTCGATTCTGTCTTGCTGTTAAGTCCGCAGTAAGACAGCCATTTTAAAATAAAGAAGCGAAATCATCGGTACAGCTTTTTACCATAATAACGGCATTTTCACGCCCACCCTCTTGAGTTGGGTAATAATTGCGACGCACATCAATTTGATGAAAACCTGTTTTTTCGTATAACCCTATTGCCGCTTTATTACTTTCGCGAACCTCTAAAAAAATCTGTACAGGTTGATTTTCTAAGCGCTCAATCGATGCATCTAACAATTGATATCCTAAACCTTTGCCTTGCATTTCAGGATCAATTGCCATAAGCAATAAATTCGCTTCATCTAACACAGGTTGTAAAATACAAAAACCAACAACCTTATTATTTAACTCAATTACCGTACATTGATAAGAGTTCACAGACTCTACAAATTGCTGCCTAGACCATGGATGTGTCTGAACAAGCTTCTCAATTTGAGCAACACTATCAATATCGGAGGCTTGCATAGTACGAATCATGAGTTTCAACACATTTTCAGATTTCAAAGTAAGCGTATTATAGAAACTTAAATAGAAAAAACGAGCAAAAAAAAGAGCAATTAAATTGCTCTTTTTTTAATACGTTTGTTAAAGCCCTAATTTTTCACGCCAAGTTGCTAATAAAGCCGTTGTATCTGAATCATTTGGATGAAATTTTGGTCTTAAGAAATCAAGTAACTCTGGAATTTGACGTGTCATAAAACCTTTACGGCCATACATAAACTTAAGCATGTACTTGGTGTCTTTCCAAGTTAATTTGTCATCAGTCTTGAGTAATTTAGCAGTAAAATAAGATTGAGTTGCGAAGATTAAAGCCATTGCAATAATTAAAGCAGTTGAGCGCATAAAATAAGCTTTTGGCCCTTGCCCATACATACTTGTATACACATCAAATGCCACAGCTTTATGTTCATTTTCTTCTACCGCGTGCCACATCCATAAGTGATACATGGTGTCATCTTGGAACATGGCTTGAATTTCAGGATTTTGTAAAAGTTCAGCTGCAATCGTCGATGTAAAATGTTCTAAAGCGCAAGTACCGGTTAAATCAATCATCTCTTTAGTATAACCAAAAGGTTTCATTAACTTGGTTACAACTGCCGTACCCATTTTAATGACTGTACCTGTTTGCTTTTCCATTTTGCGAACATCATATCCATATGCTTGCGCAGAAGCATTAAAAGCTAAATGCTCTTTAGAATGCATAGCTTCCTGACCAATAAAAGCACTTATTTCTTTTTGAAGAGCCGGGTCAGCAAGCTTTGGATCATTTCGTACTGCACGTGTACTATTTACAAAGAACTGCTCACCTTCAGGAAAAAGAGCCGATAATGCTGTCATAAAGTGAGTTAATCCTGCATCGTAATTTGCCCAATAGCGTGGGACTTGAGCAAATTCAAAGTCCATACGACGTACAGGGAAGCTTGCTCTAGCACGATTAGAAATATTTACTTTAGCATTCATGTCAGACTCCTTTAAGTGAACCATCAATTCACTTATATCCTTATTTATTTTCTTAATATTTATAATAATACGCCTTTAAAAGCGCTATTTAAGTGCAGATGAGGACAGCAAATTATCAGATGAGGTCATTACCAGCCCCTTTCTGGAGCAAAATAAACTCCTATCATTTTTAAAAATGAGCAGTAGTTTCAAGACAACAAAAAAGGACTGCTAACAGTCCTTTTCACTTTGTTTTTAACTTAAAGTCCCAGTTTGGCTTTCCATGTTTTTAATAGGCCAACTGTGTCTAAATCATTAGGGTGAAAGCCTGGTTTAAAATAAGCCAACATCTCTTTAGCCATACCCGTAATAATACCTTTGGATGGGCTATAACCATATTTATAAATCACAGACAATTCGTCTAAGTTTAATTTTTTATCTTGTCTTAAAAGACGTAGCACAAACGAAGATTGAATTGCGAAAATAAGCGCCATCGCAAATACAAGTGAGCTTGTGCGTAATGCATAAGCTTTAGCACCTTTACCGAATACACCCTCGTACACATCAAAAGCAACGGCTTTATGCTCATTTTCTTCTATTGCATGCCAATACCACATTGTTGACATTGTTTTATCTGTCATAAGTTCTTGAATATGGGTATTAACTAAAAGCTGAGATGCAATCGTTGCAGTAAAATGCTCAAGAGCCGTAGTCGCAGTTAAATCTACCATTTCTTGTGTCATACCAAATGGTTTTACGATCTTTGCAAAAGTCTTACGCGCAGTCTGAATAGCTGTATCAGTAAATTTTTCCAACGTCTCGACATCATGGCCAAACTTTTGTGCAGATGCATTAAAGTTCACATGCTCTTGGGTATGCATAGCTTCCTGACCAATGAAAGCACTAATTTCTTTTTGTAGCTCTTCATTATCTTTGATCGCTGGGTGATAACGCACCGCACGTACACTATCAATAAAGAATTTTTCACCAGCAGGAAATAGCGCCGATAATGCTGTCATAAAATGCGTAAGCCCAGCAGAACCATCCATCCAGTATTCTGGTACATCATTAAAGTCAAAGTTCATACGACGTACAGGAAAGCTTGCTCCGGCACGATTCGTAATATTTACTTTAGCGTTCATAGTGAAAGCTCCTTACTAGTAACCATAGTTACTTAAACTTTATTATTCGTTTTCTTGATTCTTATCATACAAATTTAATAAAAAGGCTTAAGTGCAAATAGGGACATTGAAGTATCAGTTAAGGCCAGCTTTCTATTGAATTGTCGAACAATTAGGCATAAAAAAAGCGCCCCAAAAGGAGCGCTTTTTTCACTGAAAAGTGATTATGCAGTTACTTTCGCAACAACACCAGCACCTACAGTACGACCACCTTCACGGATCGCAAAACGTAGACCTGGGTCCATTGCGATTGGGTGGATTAATTCTACTGACATTTCAACGTTGTCACCTGGCATTACCATTTCAACGCCTTCTTTCAACTGGATCGCACCAGTTACGTCAGTTGTACGGAAGTAGAACTGTGGACGGTAACCATTTAAGAATGGAGTGTGACGACCACCTTCTTCTTTAGAAAGTACGTATACTTCTGCGTCGAATTTAGTGTGCGGCTTGATTGTACCTGGTTTAGCAAGTACTTGACCACGTTGTACGTCTTCACGCTTAGTACCACGAAGTAATACACCACAGTTCTCGCCTGCACGGCCTTCGTCAAGAAGTTTACGGAACATTTCTACGCCAGTTACAGTTGTTTTAACTGTATCTTTAATACCAACGATCTCTACTTCTTCACCAACTTTAACGATACCAGATTCTACACGGCCTGTTACTACTGTACCACGACCTGAGATTGAGAATACGTCTTCGATTGGCATTAAGAATGCTTTGTCGATAGCACGTTCTGGTTCTGGGATGTAAGAGTCAAGAGCTGCTACAAGAGCAAGAACTGATTCTTCACCGTAAGGACCTGCTTCACCGTTAAGAGCAGCAAGAGCTGAACCGCGGATTACTGGAGTGTCATCACCTGGGAAGTCGTAAGTAGAAAGAAGTTCACGAA
>NZ_JAVQNN010000001.1:0-30868 GCF_031798975.1 Acinetobacter sp. V110_1
TGATGGTAGTGTGGGGTTACCCATGTGAGAGTAAGTCATCGCCAGCTCATTATTCAAACACCCCAATCTCAAAAGAGATTGGGGTGTTGCTTTATGTGTGGGGAAAAAAATAGGGGAGATATGATTTTACATAATCCTTTATATTGCTAATTATTTTGCAGCATAATAAAAACCAAATGAATTATAGACGAGTCTAAAATAAAAAATGTTAGAGTCTATTGAGGTTTCACAGTTTATCAATCAATCTCCTCAAAAAGTCTGGGAAGCATTGACCACGCCTGAACTTGTCCAGCAATGGTGGGCTAAAGGGGACATTCAGCCTAAAATCGGTCATCAATTTACTTTAGATATGGGAAATTTCGGAGTACAACATTGCCTAGTTAAGGCAGTTGATAAAGGAATTTTATTTGAATATGACTTTGCAATCGGTGTACTTGATACAACCCTAAGATGGCAATTAATTCCTCAAGAAAATGGCACACTTTTACAGCTTAACCATTGGGGTTTTAATATGGATTCTTCTTTTGGCCAACAGGCTTTTATTGGTATGGGAAAAGGTTAGCGGCAAATCTTAAGCCGAATTGATTCTGTAGTCTCTTAGTTTAGATAATCTACTAGAGTTTTAATTAAGTAGATTGTGTAAAGGTGAAAATCTCAAAATCTATAAGAAGATTGAAAATTGATCTACCAAAAGAATATTATAAAAATTTAAAAAGTGGGAAAAAGATATGGAATATAAAGGAAGTTGTCATTGTGGACAGGTAAAGTTTATCGCAGAAGGTGAGCTAACAGAAGCCTTATCTTGTAATTGCTCGATCTGCCAAAAGAAAGGGTCTTTACTTTGGTTCCTACCCACTAATCAAGTTACAGTTACTTTAGATTCTCCTGATATTTTAGCGAATTACACTTTTAACAAGCATGTGATTAATCATCATTTCTGTAAAAATTGCGGTATTCATCCCTATGCTCAAGGTATAGATCCCCAAGGTAATTCTATCTTTGCGATTAATGTTCGATGTATAGATGACATTGACTTAGATAAAATAAAAATAAATTATTTTGATGGACGTTCAGTTTAATAATTATAAGGATTTATTCAATGATAACTAAAAAACAATTAACTCAAACACAATTAAATTCACTACTTGAACTATTAAAGAAGAGATTTGAAAAGAACACACATCGTCATAAAGAAATCGATTGGACAAATGTGCGAGCTAAATTATTAGAATCGCCTGAAAAATTGTGGTCATTGCAAGAAATGGAAAACACTGGAGGAGAGCCTGACGTTGTCTCTTATGATCAACAGAAGGATGAATATTTATTTGTCGATTGCTCTCCTGAGAGTCCAAAAGGCCGTAGAAGCCTTTGTTATGACCGAGAGGCTTTGGAGGCTAGAAAAGATCATCCTCCAAAAAATAGTGCAATCGATGTGGCTAAAGAAATGGGAGCTGAGCTTCTCACAGAAGAGCAATACCATGAATTACAAAAGTTAGGGGAATTTGATCTTAAAACATCAAGTTGGCTCAAAACCCCAGATGAGATTCGACAGTTAGATGGAGCTATTTTTGCTGACCGACGTTATGGTCGGGTATTCATTTATCATAATGGAGCACAGTCTTATTATGCTGTTCGTGGTTTCCGTTGCTGCTTAAGAGTATAGGCGTTGTGCATAAATAAAAATAATTCTGTTTGATGTTTTATGCCAAGAAAATGGAGATTCTTGCAACTTTTGATTGACTGTAAACATGACAAGATATGTTCAGGAATTAAATAAAAACATCAGGACATTTCTAAACATGCAACTCAACCCAATTTACTATAATGAACAACACATTGCTTTTGCTGACAATGTTCGTCGATTTGTACAAAAAGAAATGGCACCTTTTGTTAATGAGTGGGATGAGGGTGAGACATTTCCTAGAGAGCTTTATAGAAAGGCAGCTGAAATTGGCCTATTAGGTCTAGGTTTTTCAGAAGAATATGGTGGTATTCCTGATGCAGATCCATTTTATTCATTGCTGGCCGGTATTGAAATGGCAAAGGCGGGTTCTGGAGGAGTACATACCTCACTCATGGTACACACAATTGGCGCCCCTCCCATTCAGCATTTTGGAAGTGAGGAGTTAAAAGCTAGAGTCCTCCCAGAGATTATTTCCGGTGAAAAAATTTCTGCTTTAGCTATTACAGAACCTGGTGGCGGCTCGGATGTCGCTGCATTACAGACTAAAGCTATTCGTGATGGTGATTATTACATTGTCTCGGGGGAGAAGACATTTATCACATCGGGGATTCGTGCAGATTACTATACAGTTGCAGTGCGTACAGACCCAACTAAAATGGGGGCAGAAGGTATTTCAATGTTACTCATTGATGCACATAGTGAAGGTATTACTAAAACGCCTTTGAAGAAAATGGGATGGTGGGCATCAGATACGGCACATTTGCATTTTGATCAAGTACGAGTACCTGCATCAAATCTACTTGGCAAAGAAAATGCCGGTTTTAAAGTTATTATGAATAACTTTAATATGGAGCGGTTTTTCTTGGGAGTAGTCGCTTATGGGTATGCATTAGTCTGTTATGAAGAAGCTTTAGAGTGGGCACAGCAACGTAAAACTTTTGGTAAGCGATTAATAGATCATCAAGTAGTACGCCATAAATTGGTAGATATGGCAACCCAACTGACCTCAACGCGGGCATTACTTGAAGAAACAGCATGGAAAATGACTCAGCCGAAGTTACAAGGACCTGAGTTGGTGGCGCAAATTTCAATGCTTAAAAATGTTGCGACTCGAACTATGCAATTTTGTGCTGATGCAGCTGTACAAACATTAGGTGGTATGGGCTTTATGCGAGGTACCAAGTCGGAACGTATTTACCGTGAAGTGAAGGTCAATATGATTGGCGGTGGTGCTGAAGAAATTATGAAAGATTTGATTAGTAAGCAGTTAGGTTATTAATTTATTTTCTTCACGAACGGCAGGGGATAGAATAAACACACTTTTCAAGTTTTGATGTGTTTATTCTAATTCTTTTGATTTCTACTATTACGTTCAGCATAAATTCTATCTCGTTGTTTTTCATCCCGTTTTAATTCAATTTCATATTTTTCTTTTAACGCATTTGCTTTAACAGATTGTTGATGAATAAGTATTAACTTTGTTTCTAGATCTCGTTGAGAGTTGGAGATATAGTCGGAATCTCTATTCGGAAGAATTAATATCATTTGTTTTGCTGAGATATAGTCTGTCTCCCATTCTTGAATCCACTTTTTTAATCCCCCCGAACGCAGTTGTCCAGTTGCTGATGATATTGCTTCACGTGATCTTTTTGCTTTTGTTAATAACTCTGGTAAGTCATTCACAGTTAAAATTAATTGAGTTTCAGCTTTTTTTAATTCAAGTCTTAGATCCAAAGATTTAATTTTCGAAAGACGTTGTAAACTAATATAGCCCATTATTGATCCAGCTATTCCAGTAATAGCACCGACGATCGCAGTTAATGTTTCAATATCGAGCATCTAATATGAACCTAATATTTAATATAACTAATCTATTGGTAATTCTTTTAAATAGATAATATATGATTTACGTTTTAAGGGGCAAAAATTCTATCCATTCTTCATTTAAAATTGCCCAACATTCATGTTCTTTCCATATTTTTCCTCAAATTCTAAGATATTACAGAACTCATTTCAAAGCCATCTCCCAGACCATTTCAGTTAACTCATCAATTTTGACTTTACCCTCAGCTTTATACCAAGTTACGGTCCATGAAATTGCGCCACCAACTAATCTTCGCCAAATAAAGGCATCATGCTTTACCTTGCCTTCAGTGCGTAATTTTTCAATCACATCTAACCAGATTTGCTCATATTCATTACGCATTTTTAAAAGATAATCTTGTTTTTCTTTTGATAGGGCAAACCACTCATAAACCAAAACAGCCATGGCTGCACCTGTATCTCCAGTAATTGAAATGAGTTCGGATTTAATAAGAGCACGGAGTTGTTGTTCTGGATCGGTAGATTGAGCTGCCGCATCTTGTAAACGAGCAAGATTGTAAATAATGGTTTCCTCCATCACGTGAGCGAGGATGTCATCTTTACTTTTAAAGTGGTGGAATAAGCTTCCCGACTGGATTCCAATAAATTGAGCAAGTTCGCGTACAGTCGTTTTGTCATAGCCTTGTTTATGAAATAGGTAGGCAGCCCCTCGTAATAAGCGACCACGTGGGCTGTCATCAAAGCAAGAGATGTTTGGAATCTGTTCAATTGAAGTAGCAATCATGCGAAAGCCGGATCCTTTATATAAAAAATACTTAACAGAAAAGTTTGCCAAATCTCATCATGTTTTAGCTGAGCTGTCGAGTTTGGCAGTTTTGGTCAATTTCACAATAACATTTTGCTCTTTACAAACCAAGCGCTTGCTTGGTAATGTTGAGTGTAATTTTAAACAAAATAATGAGAAATAAGATGGCAAGTAATCAACAGGATGATGAGCGTGTCGTGAAAATAGGTTGTGCTTCAGGATTTTGGGGAGACACCAATACTGCCGCTTTCCAATTAGTACATCTAACCGATATTAATTATTTGGTTTTTGATTATTTGTCAGAGATCACCATGTCGATTATGGCAAAAGCGAAGATGGTGGAACCAAAGCATGGTTATGCCTTGGACTTTGTTAGTCGAGTGATGGCACCTCTACTTAAAAAAATTGCAGAGAAAAAGATTAAGGTGATTAGTAATGCTGGTGGTGTTAATCCACTGGCGTGTCGAGATGCCTTGAAAAAAATAATTAAAGAATATGGTCTAGATCTGAACGTGGCTGTGGTTTTAGGCGATGATCTTTTAGCGCAGCATGAACAACTTAAGCAGCAAAATATTCAGGAAATGTTTAGCGGTGAAGCTTTGCCAGAACAGGTGGCAAGCAGTAATGCTTATTTGGGTGCAGTGGCTATTCGCGATGCCTTAGACTTAGGCGCCGATATTGTGATTACTGGCCGTGTGGTTGACTCTGCTGTGGTGCTTGCCCCTTTACTTCATGAATATCAATGGTCTTTAGATGACTATGACAAGTTGGCACAAGGTTCCTTGGCAGGTCATGTCATTGAATGTGGTGCGCAATGTACAGGCGGTAATTTTACCGATTGGCAATTGGTACAAGGTTTTGACAACATGGGTTTTCCAGTGGTTGAAGTGAGTGAAGATGGCTCATTTATTGTAACTAAGCCTCAAGGTACAGGTGGTCTGGTTTCTACTGCCACGGTTGCTGAACAAATTGTTTATGAAATTGGTAATCCTCAAGCATATTTACTACCCGATGTAATTGCTGATTTCAGCCACGTGCATTTAGAGCAAGTCGGGGAGCACCGAGTTCGTGTGACGGGTGCAAAAGGACAAGCACCGACTACACAATATAAAGTTAGTGCGACTTATCCAGATGGTTATCGGGTTTTAGTCAGTTTCTTAATTGCAGGTCGTGAGGCACCACAAAAAGCACAAGTCATTGCCGATGCGATTTTGTCTAAATGCGAACGTGTTTTAGCAATGCGCTCCGTCCCACCTTTTAGTGAAAAGTCTGTTGAGATTTTAGGTATTGAAAGTACTTATGGAGCACATGCTCAGGCTTTAAATAGTCGTGAAGTGGTGGTCAAAATAGCTGTAAAACACATGTTTAAAGAAGCATGTATGTTCTTTGCATCTGAAATTGCACAGGCTTCAACAGGTATGGCTCCAGCCTTGGCAGGAATTGTCGGAGGTCGACCAAAAGCATCTCCAGTGATTAAGTTATTTTCATTTTTAATTGATAAAAATCAGGTCAATGTCGAAATCGATTTTGATGGGAACCGCTATCCGGTTGAGATTCCTCGGGGCACTTCTACAGAGCAATTCAATACTTTAGCAGCGGGTGAAAGTGCGGTTTATCAAGGGAATGAAATTGAAGTTCCTTTGATTGAAATTGCGCATGCCCGCAGTGGTGATAAAGGCAATCATAGCAATATCGGTGTGATTGCGCGTAAAGCAGAATATTTACCATGGATTCGTGCAGCACTGACTGAACAGACGGTTGCAAGTTATATGCAGCATGTCTTGGATGCTGAAAAGGGACGTGTAATTCGTTATGAGTTACCGGGTTTAAATGCACTGAATTTTATGTTGGAAAATGCCTTGGGTGGTGGGGGTGTTGCAAGCCTACGAATCGATCCACAAGGTAAAGCCTTTGCACAACAATTATTGGATATGCCTGTAAAAGTTCCGGCACATCTTTTAGAAAAATAAAATGAATGGATGAAATAAAGATGAGTTATCAATCAATTTTTAGACCAGATGCTTTCGCTAATAAAGTAGTCATTGTGACAGGTGGTGGCTCTGGAATAGGACGCTGTACTGCACATGAGCTTGCAGCTCTTGGCGCTCAAGTGGTGATTACAGGACGCAAAATTGAGAAATTAGAGAAAGTTAGCCAAGAAATTATAGAAGATGGTGGTCGGGTTCATTTCATTGTTTGTGATAACCGTGAAGAAGAACAAGTGAAAAATATGATTGCCGAGGTGATTGAAAAATTCGGCAAACTCGATGGTCTGATAAATAATGCGGGTGGCCAGTTTCCCTCAGCTTTAGAGAATATCTCGGCGAATGGTTTTGATGCAGTCGTGCGCAATAATTTGCATGCAACTTTCTATTTAATGCGTGAAGCTTATAACCAATGGATGGCTAAACATGGTGGCAGTATTGTCAACATGACTGCTGATATGTGGGGCGGCATGCCAGGAATGGGGCATTCTGGAGCTGCGCGTTCGGGGGTTGATAACTTAACTAAAACAGCATCGGTTGAGTGGGGCAAATCAGGCGTTCGTGTAAATGCGGTTGCACCGGGATGGATTGTGTCATCTGGTATGGATAATTATAGTGGTGATTTTGCCAAAGTAATTATTCCAAGTCTTGCTGGCAATGTACCGCTAAAACGTATGGGAACTGAGTCAGAAATATCGTCGGCGATTTGTTATTTACTGTCCGATGCTGCGGCTTTTGTTTCTGGTGTGACGTTACGTATTGATGGCGCTGCATCGCAAGGAACACGCATGTATCCACTAGCTGAGGCGACAAATAGTCAGTCTTATAATGGTTTCCATCGTGCATTTATTCCTGAAATTTTTAAAAAAGATAAGACTGAAAAAGTCGAGCAAAGCAATAATTCAGGCTCGGAGTGAGGAATAAAAAATGACCATTCTCCAATCCGAAATTGCTATTGGTAGTGAACAGTATCAAAAGAATAAAGAGGCATTGCTTACTCAACTGAGTGAAGTCCGTGCAATTCAGCAAAAAAGCATTGATAAATCGTATGCGGCTAAACCTAAGTTCGATAAAAAGGGCAAGATTTTACCGCATGAGCGTGTGCGGTTATTGCTCGATGCTGATTCATCTTTTGTTGAACTGTGTGGCTTGGTTGGCTACAACATGCATGATGACAAGGATGGCTCCGAAGCTGGTGGTGGCGTAATTGCCGGCATAGGTTTTGTCAGTGGTGTACGTTGTTTGGTCTCAGCAAGTAATAGTGCAATCAAGGGCGGTACTATGTCACCTATGGGTGTGCAGAAAACCTTACGCTTGCAAAAAATTGCTTTAGAACAAAAACTTCCAATGATTACGCTGACCGAAAGTGGCGGTGCTAACTTAAATTATGCCGCAGAAGTATTTACCTATGGCGGTATGACTTTCGCTAATCAGGCTCGTCTTTCTGCGGCGGGTATTCCCCAACTTGCAGTGGTGCATGGGAATGCAACGGCAGGTGGTGCTTATCAGCCTGGTCTTTCAGATTATGTGATTGCTGTACGTAAGCAAACCGAAATGCTTCTTGCAGGTCCACCTTTACTTTTGGCAGCAACTGGTGAAGTTGCCACAGCAGAGGAATTGGGCGGAGCAGAAATGCACGCACAGGTTGCTGGAACCGCAGAATACTTAGCAGAAAATGATGCTGACGGTATTCGACTTGCACGTGAAATTTTTGAACATCTGAACTGGAAAGAGCAAATCAAACCAGCTGAAACGACTTATAAAGAACCTCGTTACGATAGTGAGGAATTATTGGGTGTGATTCCAAGTGATCCTAAACAACCATTTGATATGAAAGAAGTGGTTGCCCGCATTATTGACGATTCAGATTTTCTAGAATTTAAACAGGAATATGATGATTTAACGGTGTGTGGCTGGGCGAAGATTGGCGGATTACACATCGGTATTATTACCAATAATGGTCCGATTACACCCCAAGGGGCGGCGAAGGCAGCCCAGTTTATTCACCTGTGTGAGCAGACCAAGCGTCCATTATTATTCTTGCATAACACCACTGGTTTTATGGTGGGAACCGATGCCGAGCAAAATGGCATTATTAAACATGGCTCAAAGCTGATTCAAGCGGTTGCCAATTGTACTGTACCTAAAATTTCAATCGTTGTGGCAGGGTCATATGGTGCGGGTAACTACGCAATGTGTGGTCGGAGTTTATCGCCAGACTTTATTTTTGCGTGGCCGAACTCGCATGTTGCTGTAATGGGGGCTGCACAGGCCGGAAAGGTACTGCGTATTGTTGCTGAAGGGAAACAAAAAGCTTCCGGGCAGGAACCGAATCCGCAAATGCTCGATTTTCTTGAGCAAAGTACTGCGATGAAATTAGAGCAGCAATCTACCGCGCTTTTCAATACGGCCATGCTACATGATGACGGCATTATTGACCCGCGAGATACCCGAAAATTACTTATTTTCCTTTTAGAAACTATTTATGAAGCACAGCAACGCGAACTAAATCCGACCCGTTTTGGTGTGTCTCGTTTTTAATCAATCTTTACCGTAATTAAAAAAATTAATAGGAACAACACCATGAAATTTACTGCCGAACATGAAGCATTACGTCGCACAGCGCGTCAATTTGTTGAAAATGAACTGAATCCGAATATTCCAGAATGGGAAGAAGCTGGACGTTTCCCGATCCACGATGTATTTAAAAAGATGGGGGATCTTGGCCTATTGGGGATTTGTAAGCCTGAGGAAAATGGTGGTCTGGCTTTAGATTACTCTTATAACTTGGTTGTTGCTGAAGAAATTGGACGCGCAGCTTGCGGCGGTGTGCCTTTAGCCATTGGTGTACAAACTGATATGGCAACACCTGCTTTGGCACGTTTTGGAAGTAAAGAGTTACGCGATGAGTTTTTAACACCAGCGATTGCAGGGGAATATGTTGCATCCATTGCAGTATCAGAAGTACATGCTGGTTCGGATGTTGCTGCTATTAAAACAACTGCAAAAAAAGATGGCGATGACTATGTCATTAACGGCAGCAAAATGTGGATTACCAACTCATTGCAGGCCGACTTCTTCTGTCTTTTAGCCAACACGTCTGATGATAAACCTCACGTTAATAAGTCGATGATTATTGTGCCGGCAAAAACTAAAGGGATTAGTTTTTCAGAACCATTAAATAAATTAGGGATGCGTTCAACGACTACAGCACAAGTTTATTTGGACAACGTACGTGTACCACAGCGTAACTTGGTGGGTGTTGAAGGTATGGGCTTCATGATGCAAATGATGCAATTTCAAGAAGAGCGCCTATGGGCTTGTGCCAATGCGATTGGTGGTTTGGAAAATTTAATTCAAAAGACTATCGCCTATACCAAAGAGCGTACGACGTTTGGTCAACCACTCATCAATAACCAATATATCCATTTTCGTTTTGCCGAACTCATGACTGAAGTAGAAGCACTTAAAGCCTTAACCTACCAAGCGTGTGAACAGCATATTGCAGGTGAAGATGTGACTAAGCTGGCATCTATGGCAAAGCTCAAAGCAGGCCGTTTAAGCCGTGAAGTTGCCGATAGCTGCTTGCAATATTGGGGCGGCAATGGCTTTATGTGGGATAACCCTGCATCTCAGCTATATCGTGATGGTCGTTTAGGCTCTATTGGCGGTGGGGCAGATGAAATTATGTTGGGGATTATCTGTAAGTTAATGGACATTCTGCCTAAAAAGCAGAAATAAGAATAAGGAATACACCATGACACTTTCAGCTTCTCTGCAAGCTTTAGATCTTGATGACAGCATTCAATTAGAACAAGACGGCAGTATTTTATATCTCTGGTTAAATCGACCAGAGAGCCGTAATGCTATGAACTTGAAGATGGTCAATGCCATTCAACAAGTCTTTAATGCTATTCGCGATGACCTTTCAATTCGCGCAGTAATTATCCGTGGTGAAGGTGGGACTTTTTGTGCAGGTGGGGATATTAAAGACATGGCTGCTTTACGCGTTGAAGCAACTCATGTTGGTAGCTTACAACCTTATGCTGATTTTAACCGCCGTTTTGGTGCCATGCTTGAGCAAGTCGAAGCCGCACCACAGACTGTTGTGGTCATTTTAGAAGGTGCGGTGTTAGGTGGAGGTTTTGGGCTGGCATGTGTTTCCGATGTTGCCATTAGCCGTGACAATGCCCAGTTTGGTTTACCTGAAACAGGGCTTGGTGTGATTCCTGCACAAATTGCTCCTTTTGTAGTGAAACGTATTGGCCTGACTCAGGCTCGTCGATTAGCTTTATTAGGCATGCGCTTTGAGGGACATACAGCACTAAGTGTCGGAGTGGTTCATCAAATTGCACATAATGAAATTGAACTTGAACAAGCTTTAGAGGAAACCATTCAACACATTAAACGAGCAGCTCCTCAAGCTTCGCGTGTGACTAAAGCACTGTTACATCGAACACTCAATGAGCCTTTAAATGAATTGCTCAATGACGCAGCTCAGCAGTTTGCTCAAGCAGTTGGTGGGGCTGAGGGACAAGAAGGAACGATGGCTTTTATCCAGAAAAGGTTACCAAATTGGGCTGATGAATCATAAGAGATAAGGATAAAAATAATGAAATTTTCAAAAATACTGGTTGCCAATCGTGGTGAAATTGCAGTTCGGGTGATGCAAACAGCCAAGGCAATGGGTTACCAAACCGTCGCAGTTTATTCCGATGCAGACCGTAATGCTCGCCATGTGCAAGAAGCAGATGAAGCTGTCTATATTGGTGCTTCAAAAGTATCAGAGTCTTATCTCTCCATCGCTAAAATTATTGAAGCTTGCAAAAAAACTGGGGCGGATGCGGTTCACCCTGGTTATGGTTTTTTGTCAGAAAATACTGATTTTGCTCAGGCATGCATCGATAACCAGATTACCTTTATTGGGCCTACTGCTTCTGCAATTGAGTTAATGGGAAGTAAGCGACTTTCAAAAATTGCCATGATTGAAGCAGGCGTACCTTGTGTACCTGGTTATGAAGGTGATCGTCAAGACCTTGAATATTTAGCGATACAAGCCGAGCAAATTGGCTTGCCAATTATGGTCAAAGCTTCCGTGGGTGGTGGTGGTCGTGGCATGCGTTTGGTACAGCAAGCATCCGAATTGGTTGAGGCATTGCAAACTGCGCGTTCAGAAGCTGAAAATGCATTTGGTTCAGGTGAGCTTATTTTAGAAAAAGCAGTCATTGCGCCGCGCCATGTCGAAATTCAGGTTTTTGGCGATACCCATGGCAATTATGTTTATTTGTTTGAGCGCGATTGTTCGATTCAACGCCGTCACCAAAAGGTTGTTGAAGAAGCACCATGTCCGGTCATGACGCATGAACTACGTCAGCAAATGGGAGAAGCTGCTGTAGCAGCGGCTAAAGCATGTGCTTACGTAGGTGCGGGAACTGTTGAGTTCTTACTTGATGTATCAGGTACATTTTATTTCTTAGAAATGAATACACGCTTGCAGGTTGAGCATCCAGTTACTGAACTTATTACTGGATTAGACTTGGTTGAATGGCAGTTACGTGTTGCGAACGGTGAACAATTGCCTTTGCAACAGCATGAATTGACCTTAAATGGTCATGCAATTGAAGTACGTTTGTATGCTGAAGACCCACGTCAGGATTTCTTACCACAAACAGGAAAAGTTTTACGCTGGAAGTCTGCAACTTTGCCAAATGTGCGAATAGATCATGGCATGTTGGCGACTGATGAAGTTAGCCCTTTCTATGACCCAATGGTGGCGAAGGTAATCGCATATGGGAAAACCCGTGAGGATGCGATTCGCTTACTTGCTCGTGCCGTAGATGAGTGTGTTTTGCTAGGTGTAAACAGTAATAAACAATTTTTGGTCAATTTACTGCGCCATCCAGTTGTTGTTACAGGGGATACCAATACTGCATTCATCCAACAGCATTTCCAAAATGATCCCAGCTTACACCATCAGGTTTTATCTTTAGAAACCTTAGCAATTGCTGCGACATTATTTAGCCAAAGTAAAGGTACTGCAGTGTGGCAAACTGGGCTTGGTGTGCCATTACCGTTAAAATTTCAAACTGCCGATCAGCAAATTCAATTGCAGGTTTCATCTGTAAATAACATATTCACGGTACAGTTCTGTGATCAAACAGTTGTTATTGATGTGCTTGAGAAAACGCCAGAGCAACTAGTTTACTTAATTGATAGTGTACGTCGCCGTGTTCAATATGTATTAGATGATGATCAGCTTTATCTAGATCGGGATAATGGCAATGTTTTGATACGCAATATGACTTACGCTGCACCAGAAGCTACTGATGTAGCGGGAGACGGCAAAATTCGAGCACCGATGGATGGGGCTGTGGTGAATATTCTGGTCAATGAAGGCGATCAAGTAGTGAAGGGTCAAACATTATTGATTCTTGAAGCCATGAAAATTCAGCAACAGATTAAATCTGATGTGGATGGTGTAGTTGATGAAATTTTAGGTCAGCAAGGTCAACAAGTAAAAAAACGACAAATGCTTTTTACTATTCAAACTTAAGTGAAAAATACCGCTCTAAATAGGGCGGTATTTTTTATAGCAGTGAGGGTTATTCTCCATCTGCCTCTGCAATCACTTGGCTTGCTTTTTTTAGACTATAAAGCAGTTGCCCTAAAAGTACATCTCTATTACTTAGGGTAACCATCACCATCGGGTGATGGATCGCTGGAATAGCCGTTAAAATGGCCTTACCATTATCTGCATCTAATGTGATGTTATTACAGCCGGTCAATTGAATTTCTTTTAAAAATGCAGTGACCATTGCCAAAATTGAGCTACTCACCGCTGCTAATTTAGTGGTGTTATGGTAGTTCTTGTGGCTTACTGTTGCCAATTCAAACCCATCTGAAGAACAAATCATCACAAAGTCTACACCACGTGTATTCATCAGAATTTTTTGGGCCTCACTTTTTGCAAGTTGTAGCAATTGTGTTGGAGCGGTTCGTTTTTGAACTGGAATACTAAGCATGATCTTTCCCTTGAGATGTTGCGCCTACCTTAACTTCAAGTGATGCAATTAACGATTCAACCATCATTAAAATGTGCTCTTGTTCTCTTGCATCAATAAAAAATAATGGATATTGAAGTTCATTTTCTGTTAACCAATTACGATACTGTTGAAGTGAAGATTCTTTATTTTCATCAATATGTGTAATACCAATCGCAATATTATTATTATAATTTTTAAAGGTTTCTAAGTAGTTTTCTAACTCAGAAATTGGACTAAGGCTGTTATGATCTAACAGAAGAATAATGCCGATTGCACCTTCACAAATGACCGACCAAATAAAATCAAAACGGCTTTGTCCAGGTGTTCCATATAAGCCAATTTTAACACCATCATCTAAGGTAATTTCGCCGTAATCGATCCCAACGGTTGTTTGTGATTTTTGGTGACTTTGTACATCTGTATTAAATGCCTCTGTTCCTAAAATTGGAATTTCAGATAGCGACTTAATTGCTTCTGTCTTTCCAGCCCCCATACTGCCCGCAAAGACAATTTTATATTGCTGTATAATCATAACGTTCCCTAAAGACCAAAGCGGCGTCTAATCTTTCCTATAAAATTCTTAAAAAAATGACTTTCAGTATTTGAGCTTTCTAAATGCGATTGTGGGGCATACGAACACTTATTTGCAGGAACGTATTTACCGTTATTTGCCATTAAGCAAGCTGTGATAAAACGTAAAACAACATCGATTGGTTGGTTGAGTTGTTTAGCAACCTCAGTGACTTTTGCTCCCTGTATAAAACAGGCAGAGAGCTGCAAGCTAATTTTTCTATATTCTTTTTGATAAGGTTGTGGCCAATGATCGATTTTGAAGTAACCATCAGCTGAAGCTAAATTTTCAAAGTCTGTTGAACACCAAATTAAATTCCATAACCAATCTTGTAAGCAATAGCCTTTTTTACGAGAAACCTTAGTAAAGTCCGATGTTTTAGCAAAAGCAAAGTTAAAGCTCATATTGGTATGTGCTTTTTGACGGGAAGGTTCTACCCAAGCAGTTTGAGTTCTATTATCAATAATGGCTAAGGTGCCTTTATCATCAAATAAATGTAATTTGGTATTTTCTGGGCTATGCAAATTTCTTATAAATTGTTCATCTATGATAGATATTTCATTTGATAAAGCTGGGCCAGAACCAATAGCCGCATACTTTAAAGAAGATAATACGTTTTTTTGTAGCCAAGAGCGTAGCGATTCTGTTTTTTCTAAAGGGAAGTGTAAGGTATGCTCATCAATAGAATTTCCATTTTCTGAAGGTGTTTTGGTAATTTTTAAATATGGAAATTTTTTCTTTTGAAGAATGTTTTGAATATTATCTGCATCAAAAAAGTTTTCATTAATGATTAATAAATCAATATGATTATTAGAAATATTAACCCAGTTAATACCATATTGATTAGATATTAAATCACGGATTAAGATTTTTAATTCATCTGAAACTTTTAAGCTTAAACCGGAAACTGCAATATTTATGCAATAACTATCCATAGTATCATTTTAAATTTTTATTAATTAATATAATGATTGTTTATGTGCTCTTCATAATTAAATAAAGAGCACACAGTAAATCAATTAGCTAAAGTCGAGCTCTTTTTCAAATGATTTCAACTCATGACGAGCCATGGCTAAATTCGATTTGGTACGATCAAGCACTAAATAAAGGAATAAATTGTTATTACTTTCTAAAGGACGAATTAAGTGGTAAGCCTTACCTAGTGTAATTAAAATATCCTCAATATTATCATTTAATTTCAAAGCATTAGCGATATTTCGTTTTGCTCGGATGACTTCCGTGTTTCCAGCTGCTGCTAGTTCTAAATCAATTTCCCCACCGCCTTGTGTAGCAAGTGATAATCCACTTTCAGAATCAACAAGTGCAGATGCAATAAAACCATCAATTTCCGTTAAGCTATCTAAAGAAAGTTTAGCCATTTTTTATCTCTCAGGATTATAAAATTATATTTACTACTTTTTATTTAAAAGTAGTTAAAAATCATTATATTTCTGCTCAATTTGAAGTCAATCAAGAAAGAAAAGATTGAAATTGATGTTTAAGGAAATAAGTGACCAAAAATGTCATATTATAAAAAATATAATAAGATTATTTATGCATTATACTTTTAATAGTGTGCTCATGTTTGCATTATATATTTTTCATTTTAAATTTAATAATTGTAATAGAATGTTAAAACAATATTTGTTAATAAATTATGTTTATTTAAATAGAAAAAAGAGGAGCTATGAGTTCCTCTTTTTAAATATTTATAATTAAATTAAACAAGATGCGTATAAAAACAATAGAGGTAGCCCAAAATTGCTAAAGCTACAAGAGGTGCGATAACTTTCGACCATGCAGGAATAAAAGTTTCGATAGATTGTTCTTCAGCATGTAAATCTTCATGATGAGGTTGAGCTTGATGAACCATTTGATTGAACTCCTTCATTGTTGCGTCCAATGATAGCTCTTCTTGTTCAACAGGTTTAGAACCAATTAACTCTGTTAGATGGTTTGTTGACCAAACCCAATCATCAGCCTGACCTGATAGATGTTCCACTTGTCCTAAAATTAATTCTTTTAAGCCATTTTGTCCGAAGCCACCAGTTTCATCAAGTTGATTAAGCTCAATTAGCTGTAAGGCCAAAATTTCTGAAATACTCTGTTCAAGTTCAGCATTCTTTAAAATCGACTCATTGTGCTTAGAAGTCGTTAAATGGCGTGCTACTTCTTGAATATATAATGGATCGGCAGTTTTGATTTCATTATAAATTTTATTGTCATCTTGACGCCATAAGCTGATTAACTTTCCAAGTGTGAGCACATTCACTTCATCAATCAGCTTATTTTTTTCATGGGCTGGGTATTGATTTAAAAGCTGAGGCTTTTGAATTTTTATTTGCTCAGCAAAGTATTGGACTAAATCAAATGCCATACTTTATTCCTCTAAAATTAATCTAAAATTCTTAATGTTGGCTTTTTCTTGGTTGGTTCAGTTGTGTCTTGTGTTTCAGGTTCTAGTGTATCTTCTACAGGCGCTACATTGGCATATTCTTCTGGGTCAAAGAATAAACCTTGTCCATTCTCGCGTGCATATATACCCAAAACAGCTTGGATTGGGACGTAAATATCTTTTGAAACGCCACCAAAACGTGCTGAGAAAGTGATTGCATCATTGCTAATAAGTAGTTGATGTACAGCATGCGGCACAATGTTTAAAACAATTTGGCCATCTTTGACAAATTGTTGTGGCACATCCGTGTGTGGCTGTGTTGCATCAACAAGTAAATAAGGTGTGAGTTGGTTGTCGCAAATCCATTCATAGATTGCACGAGCAAGATAAGGACGTGTAGGGGTTAACTCAATAGTTTGCTCAGACATATCACACTATTCCATATTTAATTGTTCATTGTAACGGGTTTTCTCTTGGGGCGTCATTGATTTAACAAAAGAAGGACGGCTAAAGATACGTTTACAGTACAAAAATATAGGCCGACACTGCTGCTTTGGTAAATCAATTCCCATGCTATTAAGCCTTACAAAAATTGGGGCGAGCATACAATCCAAAATTGAAAAATTTTCAGACATAAAATAAGGGAAATGCTGAAATAGGGGGGTAAGAGAAACTAAGGTATCACGTAATTCTTTTTGCGCTTTTTGTTTTTGTTCTACATTTAAAGTATCTGCATGTTTGAGCATATGATCGGCCAATTTAAACCAATCATTTTCAAGACGCCAAATGTATTGCCGTTGTTCAGCACGTGCCATAGGAGCATCAGCGTAAAGCTTGCCTTGACGATATCGGTCATCAAGATATTCAGCAATAATCGGTGCTGAAAATAATTTCAGGTTTTGCTCAAGTAGCATTGGCAATTGGTTATAAGGGTTTAGACTGGCTAAATCCTCATCTTCGTGATCTGTTACGATCAATTGATATTTAATTTGCTTTTCTGCCAATAAAAAACGGATCCAGTGAGAACGGAAATCATCAGCATGGCTGTAAAGGGTAATTCCCTGAATTGAAGTGTTTTCGACCGACATATCACAAGGTATGGTTGTGTGAATCGGTTAGAATACTAAAAATACGAGTGGAAATCACGGTGGCAAAGATAGAGTTTCATATATTTATCTGTTTCACTCATGCTTAAAATGAATAAGCAATAAAAAAGCCTTGGAATAACCAAGGCTTTTTGTCCGATTCGGTAAACGAATTAACGTTTAGAGAATTGAGGACGTTTACGAGCTTTACGTAAACCAAGTTTCTTACGTTCAACTTCACGAGCATCACGAGTAACGAAACCAGCTTGACGTAGAACAGGTTTTAAAGTTTCGTCAGCAGCGATAAGCGCACGAGTAATACCGTGACGGATAGCGCCAGCTTGACCACCGATACCACCACCTTTAACAGTGATGTAAAGGTCAAACTTTTCAGTAACTTCTAAAAGTTCTAAAGGTTGACGAACAACCATACGAGCAGTTTCACGACCGAAATATTGCTCTAAAGTACGGTTGTTAATAACGAGTTTACCTGTACCAGCTGACAAGAAAACACGTGCAGTTGCGGTCTTACGGCGACCTGTACCATAATTAGTAGCCATGTGCTGTATCCCTTAGATGTCCAAAACTTGTGGCTGTTGAGCAGCATGAGGATGCTCAGTACCAGCGTACACTTTCATTTTTTTGATCATTGCATAACCAAGAGGACCTTTTGGTAACATGCCTTTAACCGCTTTTTCAAGAACAGCTTCAGGTTTGTGAGCAATTAACTTCTCGAAGTTAGTCTCACGGATACCACCAGGGAAACCAGTATGGCGATAATATTTCTTATCAAGTGATTTATTACCAGTCACTTGAATTTGTTCAGCATTAATCACAACGATGTAATCGCCAGTGTCAACGTGAGGAGTATAAGAAGTTTTATGCTTACCGCGTAAACGACGAGCGATTTCAGTCGCAAGGCGACCTAAAGTTTTGCCAGAAGCATCAACAACATACCAGTCATGTTGAACTTCAGCTGGCTTAGCGCTGAGAGTTTTCATTAAACCACTACCTATTATAGTTGGTTTGGACTATGGAATCTGTCCAAACAAAAGGAGCCGAAATTCTAAACGAGATCACCTAAAATCACAAGAATAATTTGATGTAAGTTTTCTTGTTCAATAAGCGGTCTATATTTTTAATGGGGTGATTTAATTTAAAATTAAAAACCACGTTTTTCTGATGTGCTATGTTGAAACTGACCTGAAAAAAAGGGGGAGAAAGGATGTGTCCAAAATTATACAATTTTTTATAGGATGGATGGCAATATTACTTTGCTTGCATCTTATTCTTTTCAATGGATTTTGTCTTTATTATGGTTTTAGTGGTTTGGTTGGTGTGGCTTTGATTAGTCTTTATATGCATGCTACTCCATTACCTTATCTATTATATCTATTGGGGGGAATAGGATTTTGCTTTATTAAGCAAGAAAATTCATTGCGAATCAATTGGCTGTGGGGTAAATGGTTAATGATTGTGACATTATTGAGTTTAATAGCCATAATTGTATCTGAAATTGCTCATACTTTTGGTTGGTTAGAGGCTAGATTCAGTCTCAATCATCGAATCCATAATATATAAATTGAGTTGAATATGAGTCATCCCTTATATATCACTTCCGGTGAGCCTGCCGGTATTGGTCCAGATATTTGTTTAAGTCTGGCGGAACGCGTTGATAAGCGTCCGGTTGTTATTTTGGCTGACCGAAATTTATTGCAACAACGTGCTCAAAAGCTTGGCTTGGATATCAAGTTTTTAGAGTATACAGGGCAAACTGAATCATGTTTGCAAGGCGAGCTTTATATAGAGCACGTAGCATTAAAAACAGAAGTCATCGATGGTCAATTAAACCCAGCTAATGCAGCTTATGTATTAGAGCAACTACGTCGTTCAGCTGATTATGCAATGTCTGGTAAAAGTGTAGGGGTAGCCACTGCGCCCGTGCAAAAATCGGTCATTAATGATGCAGGTATTCTGTTTAGTGGTCATACTGAATATTACCAAGAGTTCGCAGGTGTAGAACGCGTTGTCATGATGCTGGCAACTAAAACTTTGCGGGTTGCTTTAGCGACTACACATTTACCTTTAAGATATGTAGCAGATGCAATTACCAAACAACGCTTGCATCAAGTGATAGACATCTTGCTTCATGACTTAAAAACGAAGTTTAAAATTACCGATCCAAGGATTTTGGTGTGTGGCTTAAATCCTCATGCGGGTGAAGATGGTTACTTAGGCCGTGAAGAGATTGATACTATTAATCCGGTACTCGAGAGTTATCGATCTCAAGGCATTAAAATCAGTTTAAGTATGCCAGCAGACACTTTATTTACTCCTGAACATCTTAAAAATGCTGATGCTGTTCTTGCCATGTACCATGATCAAGGCTTACCTGTGCTAAAATCACAAGGTTTTGGTGAAGCAATTAATATCACATTGGGCTTACCGTTTATTCGTACTTCGGTCGATCATGGTACTGCTCTGTCTTTAGCTGGGACAGGTTTGGCAAAAAGCTCAAGTTTAAATGTCGCTGTCGATTTAGCTTTATCGTTGGCAGCGAGTTAAATTTTTCATGTTGGAAATGTTCTATGTATCAAATTAATGCCCTAAACCCGAAAGATGAAGGGCATAAAGCTCGTAAACGTTTTGGTCAAAACTTCTTACATGATCAGCGAGTCATTGCCAAAATTGTACGCTCTGTCAATCCGCGTACAGGCGATAATATTGTTGAAATTGGTCCGGGCTTGGCTGCATTAACTTCTCCTTTAATTGGAGAGTGTGATGCTTTAACAGTTGTTGAGTTAGACCGTGACTTAGCAGCGGGTTTGCCAGAGCGTGTTCCACATCCAGAACGTTTAACTATTGTAGAAGCTGATGCATTAAAATATGACTTTAGTGAACTCGTAAAAGATGGTCGACCATTACGTGTAGTAGGCAATTTACCTTATAACATTTCAACACCACTACTTTTTCATCTCTTGGAATTTGGTAGCAAAGTCAAAGATATGCACTTTATGCTGCAAAAAGAGGTTGTTGATCGTATTACTGCTGAACCAAATACAAAAGAATATGGTCGTTTATCGGTAATGATTCAATATTATTGCCAGCCTACATTTTTATTTGAAGTTCCTGCAGGCGCATTTAATCCACCGCCAAAAGTAACGAGTGCAGTATTTCGTTTAGTTCCTTATGAACAAAAACCGATTGTCGCAAAAGATGAGAAAGCTTTAGCTCGTTTGGTTGCACACGTGTTTACACAGCGCCGTAAAACCCTAAGAAACAGCCTTAAAGGTATGTTGGCAGAAGATGGCTTTGAGAAAGCAGGCGTTGACCCAATGGCTCGTCCAGAAACTCTGACACTTGCTGAGTTTGTCGCTTTGGCAGATCAAATGGTGGCATAAATGACCAAGCGCTATAACTATATTATTGGAGATGTTCAAGGTTGTTTTGAAGCACTCAAAGCATTGCTGAAGGAAATACGTTTTGATCCTGACCAAGATTTTATTTGGTTCGCTGGTGATTTAGTTGCACGTGGAGAAAATTCTGTAGGTGCACTTCGTTTTATTAAAAAACTAGCCGATCGTGGCGCAGCTGCAACCGTCTTAGGTAATCATGATTTAACACTGGTTGCTGGTGCTCGTGGTCTTAAAGAAATTAAAGAGAAAGATCGTACACAGGATGTTATTGACGCTGTGGATGGTGATGAACTCATCGACTGGTTACGTAAACAGCCATTATGTTTATTTCCAAATGAACAAACTGTGCTAACACATGCTGGTATACCTTGTATTTGGGATGCAAAAAAAACGGCTACTTTAGCAAAAGAAGTTGAAGCTGTATTAGCACATGATGATCTATCTGTATTAGATGCTTTTTTAGCTGAAATGTATGGTTCAAAACCAGATCTTTGGACAGATGACTTAACTGGTAATGCCCGTCTACGCTGTATTACCAATTATTTAACACGCATGCGTTTAACTAATGCTGAAGGTAGATTGGAATTTAGTTTTAAAGATACTTTAGATGCACCTATGCCAGAAGGTTATTTACCTTGGTTTGAATTTCCAAGTAAAGCTGCACAAACACATCAAGTATTCTTTGGTCATTGGGCTGCTCTAGAAGGCAGAACAATCAGTGAACATATTCAGAACGTAGATGGTGGCTGTGTGTGGGGTAAAAACTTAATTGCTTATCGTCTTGAAGACCAGCAAAGTTTTTCAGTAGTTAATCCTGTCATGTAATAAAAAAAGCCGCATAAGCGGCTTTTTTCTTTTTTAAGATTTATTCTAGGCGAATCCAGATTTGATTGCGGCCTAAAGCTGAAACTCCAAGATAACCACGCATGTGTAGACGGTTACCATTTGCACTGAGTTTGGCTTTTAATCCGTAAACTTTGCCAGTATTTGGATCTAGAATTTTACCACCAGTGTAGGTTGTACTATCCACTTGTTTTAAACCAGTCGCGATATCTAAACCTACAATATGCTTATTGGTATAAGGCGCTGGGCAGTTATCACAAATTTCTTTTGGTGTATAACCCGGACGCGGTGTAATTTTTACAACTTTTCCTGAATAAGTACCATTTGCCTCTTTTCGTATTTCTACATGAGCCTTAGGCGTACCAGTTTTATCGTCAATCGTTTGCCACATACCAGTAATATCAGCCGCAAAAGTAGCTGAATTTATCCCCAATAAGAGCAACGCTCCAACAAAAAATTTCCCCATAATCAAAAATCCTTTTAGATTTGAAAAGATCATCTTATTTCTAATTGATCACTGGTTCAATGTTTATTTGAACTACTTTTTGATCAGGAAATTCCTACAGATAACATGAAAGTCGGTAGCCATATGGCGGTAAATACACCATTTAAAGCCATACCAAAAGCGGCATAACGACCCGCAACAGGGCCACGTTGCCAAGCTTGAGCTGTTCCAATAGCATGTGCGGCTAAACCTAGAGCTAAACCTGATGCTCTTTCATCATGAATATGCTTAAGTAAAAATGGTGAAAATGCTGCACCAATAACTCCTGATAAAATCACAATTAATGTGACTAATGTTTCAGGGGCATGTAATAAAGTTGCTATGTTTAAAGCAATAGGTGTAGTTACAGCGCGTGTAGCAAATGCCAGAATAGTAGGCTCAGACATATGCAACAAATAAGCGAGTCCCATTGGTAAGGCAACGGCGCTAATACTTGCAAAACATAAGATTCCAATAACCGATTTAAGAGGTAAATCGTCATATCGCATTGCAGCCAAAGGTATCGCTAAAGCAACGGTGACATACCCTAATAGGTGGCTGAATAAATCGTTTACGTAAAGTCGGTATTCTTCATAAGGAACTTTCAAGATTGATAATAAACCAATCACAATGAACATACCGAAAACTAAGAGAGGGACTTGAGGGAAACGGCGGTTTAAAGGTTTTGCACAAAGGTAGCCAACTAGAGTGATCAAAAATCCATATAAAATCATAAACATTTTATTCTCCTTATAACCAGTGTTTGGCCATTTTTGCATAGACCCACAGCGGGATAAGGGTGCTCACCACTAGTACAAAGAGAAATAAAGGAATTTCTTTGCCCATATGCACCAGCATAATTAATGATCCTGCACAAATGGGTAAAAAAGCAAAACCACTTTCTTTCATGATTTTATTATTGGTGTCGACTAGTCTTAAAGGAATTTTCTTAAACTTGCGCCAAACGAGCAAAATGATGAGTAAACTAATTAAACCGACTAAGTTTCCTAATTCTGGATGACCAAAAGTACGCATAACGACGACTGAGCCTTCACGAAAGCCGATAATAAGTAGAAAAGTTCCTACCCATGCTGCCCAATCTATACTTTTGATCTTATCCATATTTTTTATCTCTAAAAGTTTACTTATCAAGTTTTAACTGATCTAGTTCTTGATTTCAAACTCTTCCAGTGGTCGTTTAAACTGACTCGCTCGTTCACCTAATATCTCATCTATAGGTAATTTGGCTTGGCGAATTAATTGCTCGAGCTTATGAGGTGCAATTCGTATATCAATATGTAATAGACCTTCATCATCATAATGTTCAGATTCGATAACGTTTAAAGCATAAAGCTGGGTACGCAATTTGCCATAAGCAGGTTTAAGTATTAATGAGAATTGTTGAAGTTGGCCCATTAAGCATTCTTGAACAGCTTGACGTAGTAAATCTAGACCTAAACCTGAATGTGCAGATACATAAACGCGATCAGGAACATGAGGCTCTGAATAAACAATTTTGGCCTCTTCACCACTTAAATCGATCTTGTTGTAAACACGAAGGACAGGGGCATCTGCGCCAATTTCTTTTAACACACCTTCAACAGCTTCAATCTGATCCAGCATTTCATGGCTACTGCTATCAATTACATGTAAGAGTAGTGTTGCCTCAAGCGTTTCTTCTAAAGTTGCCTTGAAAGACTCAACTAAATCATGTTGTAGGTTTCGCACAAAACCGACAGTATCTGCGAGCACAACAGTACCAATACCATCCCATTCTAAACGACGTAAGGTTGGATCAAGTGTTGCAAACAGTTGGTCGGCTGCATATACATCACTTTTCGCTAAAATATTAAATAAAGTAGATTTACCAGCGTTGGTATAACCCACTAAAGATACGGTTGGAATTGAGGCTTTTTGTCTGGCTGCTCGTCCTTGTATACGAGTTTGATGGACTTTCTCTAACTTGTCTTTTAACTGCGTAATACGCACACGAATGAGACGACGGTCTGTTTCGAGTTGTGTTTCACCAGGACCACGTAAGCCAATACCACCTTTTTGTTGTTCAAAGTCAGCAGACCAACCACGAATCAGGCGAGTTGATAAATGTTTAAGCTGAGCAAGTTCGACTTGTAATTTACCTTCATGGGTGCGGGCACGTAGGGCAAAAATATCCAAAATTAAACCAGTACGGTCAATGACCCGACATTTTAATATTCTTTCTAAATTTCGTTCTTGAGCGGGTGATAATGCATGATCAAAAATAACCAGCCCAGCCTCTAATTCTTGAACTTTCTCGGCTATTTCATCGACTTTACCTGAACCAATAAAAAATTTAGGATTTGGCCTATTACGTTGTACTTTAACGTGCTCAAGAATATCCGCACCAGCAGACTGTGCAAGTAGAGCAAACTCTTCGGCATCCAGATCATCTAATAATTGTACAGACACACTCACCAATATTGTGCGCTCACCGCCTTGATGCCGATCAACAAATTCCACGTGGCTATAAATCCTGAAAAGGGTAAAACTTTATTCTAGAGGAAACTTGAGTAAAAGGGGAAAGGGTTTACTCTTATCCTTTAGATTATCTACATGCATTTTATTTTTTATTTGCTTCTATCGCATAGCGATGCAAGTTAATTGCGAAACGTATAGAATGGCTCGAGATAGGTATAACAATGATTGATCGTTAGTGAAATTTTATGGCTCAAACGCAAAGTATATTAAATTCAACGTTAAAGAAATTTTCTAAAATAGGCTTGTACGGAAAGAAAGTTACTTCAGCAACTGCGGCAATCAGTGAAGGTTTTTATTTAGTTTATCGTCATGGACTCTATAAGGATCCAAATAATCCTGTTAATACACGATACGTCCAATATTTTTGTCGTCGTTTATGCAAAGTCTTTAACCTCGATGTTCAAGTGCATGGAACGATTCCTAGAGAGCCAGCTTTATGGGTAAGCAATCATATTTCTTGGCTTGATATTGCTGTTTTAGGTTCGGGTGCGCGCGTATTCTTTTTGGCTAAAGCTGAAATAGAAAATTGGCCTATTTTGGGTAACTTGGCAAAGGGTGGCGGTACTTTATTTATTAAGCGTGGCTCTGGTGACTCTATTAGAATTCGAGAGCAAATTGCTGAATTCTTAAAACAAAATATTCCAGTATTATTTTTCCCTGAAGCGACTACTACAGATGGACATTCTGTTAAAAAAATACATGGTCGTTTACTCGGGGCTGCTATTGAAGCCAAGCGTCCAGTACAGGTGTGCTTAATTTGCTATGTAAACCGTCATGGTGAATTAGATAATGTTGCACCATTTATTGGTGATATGTCATTTGTTGAACATATTCAGCATGTGCTAGAAATGCCGAAAGTAACAGCTCATTTACTGACCTTGCCTCCTATCTCGGTCGAAGGGCACGATGTAAAAAGTCTGACTCAAGAAGTCCAACAAAAAATGGTAGAAGGTTTGGCTCAATTACATCAAAAAGTACTTAAGCCAAAAAGTTAATTACATAAACCCTTCGAGAGGTAGCCATGAAAGAAACTTCATGCCTGCCTTTTGCCACCATTTCATTTCTGGTTCTTTTTTATAAATAACAGGCCCTTTAGAGGTTTCTTGTTGCCAATAAATATTGTTATTTGGGTCGAGCTTTAATTTATAAGCATATTTATTTAAGTTTTCATCCATCGTATGGTGAATTGTTTTTGCTAGTGATGGGCTATCTAAAATTACACCAATTTCAGTATTTAAATAAGCAGAACGTGGATCAAAATTGAATGATCCAATAAAAACCTGTTCATCTAAAGCCATGAGTTTGGTATGTAAGCTTGAACGACTTAAGCCTTTCATGTTTACTTTTGCTTTAGTTGCCAACTCTTCCGTATTTTTATTTAAATTACGTTTATCTGGGGCTGGTAAAAACTCATAAAGTTGTACGCCGTTTTTCAAAAGTTCTTTTCGATATCTACCATAAAAAGCATGGACTACAGCAACGTCATTTGCCTTAAATGAGTTTGTCAAAACTCGAACTTCTACACCTTCTTTCGCAAGCGTACTCAAAATTTTAGCGCCCTGCTTTTCAGGAATAAAATAAGCAGAAATCAAATCAACATTACTTTCGGGTTTTTCCAAATGGTTAATCAATTGGAAATTTAAATGCTCTTCTTTTTTTGCTTTTGACTTAATTTTATCAGGGGAGTCTTTTACGACCTCTGCCTTAACCCAGTCAAATTGAATGTTATGGTCTAGCCATTTATCAAAAGCATGTGACTTAGAAGTTAAGTTAAGGAAGTTTTGAACAGTTGCCTGTTGATAATGAGCATCGAGTTGTTCTTTTAAACTTTCATAGCGTAAACGGTGTTGTTGAGCACTAACAATGCTCTGGACCGAATAGGCATATTCATGATTCCAGTAATCATCAAAAGAATTTACGATGTCATCAACAGCAGCACCGACTAACATGACATCAACATCAGAAAATTGGTAATTATCACTGACGTTATAATACTGATTTGTCATATTACGCCCACCGATGAGCGCTACCTGATTATCAGCAATAAAGCTCTTATTATGCATACGACGATTGATACGCTTTAAGTCTAAAATCATATCCATCGCGCGGTATTCGCGAAAACGGTAAGGGTTAAATAATTTAACTTCAATATTTTTATGCTGAGAAAGGGCCAGTAAAACCCCTTCCATTTTTTTAGCGTTATTATCATCAATCAATAAACGTACTTTAACGCCACGATCTGCAGCACGAATAATCGCATGTAAAGCTAAAGCGCCGACCTTGTCATTATCCCAAATATAATATTGTAAATCTAAAGTCTTTTCGGCTTTATCAATCAACCTTAAACGAGCCGCAAGTGCTTCTAACGGATCATTTAACAGATGATAACCCGTTAAATTCGGATTTTGTTCCCGCAAAGGTGTAATAATTTTTGCAAGTGAAGTTTGAGATGTATCGATATCTCGTGCATATTCAATCGGTTCTGCACGATGTTTGGGTAAAGTGCTACAACCTGTCAAAGTCACAGCAAAACTTGAACAGACAACTAAAGAAGCTTTGATCAAAAAGCCTTTAGCCTGTTGATGAGTTTGAAGCTGTTTGGAATGAAAGGATTGTGCCATAATCAATACATACGATAAGGTGAGCTAGAGTATAATTCGTGCATATTGAAAGATAAATATTGAATTTGATTACTAGCAATCAATATAAGATAAGTCGAGAATCGTAATGTGGAATCCAAATTCAATCATCTTTTGTTTTTACTTTATTTTTTCAATACTTGCCTTGTGGGGCATTGTCGAAGCTTGGATTCATCAATCACGTACAGAAACAATTCATCCATTTAAAGCTTTTGTTCACCTACTTACTTTTTATCTATCTTATCTTCTTATTCCACTTTGGTTCTTTAACTTATATGCAGGTTGGATTGGGTATTACTCAATTCATCAAACCATTTTTATCTTTTTATTAAGCGGTATCCTCATTTATGCACGTTTTATAGAACCGCATATGGTACGTGTTGATGTTCATCAATATCGTTTGAATCCGGATCGCCGTTTTAATAAGCCTGTAAAAGTTGCTTTAATTGCTGATTTACATATAGGTTTATTTTCTGGTCACGAACGTCAACTCAAAATCATTGTGAAAAAACTCAATGAACAACAGCCAGATTTAGTTGTTGTGTCAGGCGACTGGACCTATGAACCAGAAGACAAACTAGTACAAGAACTGGCTGTACTCAAAGATATTCAAGCCCCAGTTTATTCAGTTCCTGGAAATCATGATGAACAATATCCAGGACCACCTATCCAACAATTATTAAAAGATGCACTTCACTACAATGAAGTTATGGATATTGAAGGTAAAATTGTTGAGTTTGACGAATTTCGTTTAATTGGTATTGGTGATCTATGGGCGGGAAAAACCGATATGCGTTCAATGCCAAACTTACCACAAGATAAACCGTGGCTAATCCTCTCTCATAATCCAGATACAGTAGATATGGTTCCCAAATTACCTAATCGACCTTTGATGTTATCAGGGCATACTCACGGAGGACAGGTCGAGCTTCCTTGGGTAACTAACTACATTATGAAAAAAGTATCAATTTTAGGTCACAAACGTGGTTTTTATTCACACGAACATGCTGATGTATTTGTTACCGTAGGAACAGGTATGGTTGGCATACCTTTAAGATTTCGTGTACCACCGACTATTGATATTATTGAACTTGTATAAAATAAAAAGCCAATCACGAAGATTGGCTTTTTTTAAATAAGAAAATTAAGGAATAATGACGATTGCAACACGACGATTGATTGCCCGATTTTCATTGGTTGTGTTTGGTACATATGGTTGAGTTGAACCACGTCCAATAACATAAATATTTTCCTTTTTAAAACCACGAGTCAAGAAAAGGTTAGCAACACTTTGTGCACGCTCTTCAGATAACTTCTGGTTGTATTCAGGATTACCTACATCGTCAGTATGACCAACAATTTTTAACTTATTCAAATCATATTTATTTAATTGATTTGCTAAGCGTACAAGTTCTGCTTCATGGCTTTGTTTCAACGTTGCATCATTAAAATCAAATAATAAACGTTCTGGTAAACCTAGAGTCCAGCCTTCGTTAGTTAGAACAAAACCCTCTTTCTTTAGCATTTTTACTTGACGATATTTCAAAGGGCCAAAACTCAAGCAGCCTGCAAGAGTAATGCACAGCAATGCAATAAACGAGAGTTTTAAAGATCTTGTATTCATAGATTAGCCTAAATTTAATTCTCTGGTTTATAAATAAACCAATGTTGCTCAGAAGTCTTAGCCTTATACATCGCCTGATCGGCTTGCATAATAAAATCTTCTGGACTAGACGCAAATTGGGATAAAGCAATCCCCACACTAAAACTGAAATAAATCGTTTGATCATTTAGATGCAAAGGTTCTTTACAGCTTTCGAGTAAATTTTCAGCAATAGATATTAAATGATCAGCATGACTAATGGAATGCAAAATGACCGCAAATTCGTCGCCGCCTAGACGAGCAATAAAATCTTGATGCCGTAAACGAGTCTGTAATCTTTTGGCCATCTCTTTTAAGACTTCATCACCAGCTAAATGTCCGAACTGGTCATTAATTGCCTTAAAGTTATTATTATCTATAAATAATAGAGCAGATTTGTTGTCAAAATCCTTATCTTCAAACATATCTAACAATATTTGATAAAAATAATGTCTGTTTGGTAGTAACGTGAGTTGGTCGTGATGAGCTTGAAAAGATAGTTTTCGATTTTCCTTTTGTAACTGATTATCCCAAATTTGAATTTCTTCAAGTAACTGATTAAAAACAGTATTTAAATCTTGAAACTCTTTAATACGGTTATATGGAAAGCGAAGATTATAAGCTTTCTGTTCACTTACGATTTGAGCAATATTGGTAAGAGGATAAATCGCCTGCATAATTTGACGATAAGTTAAATTCACTGACCACCATAGTGCACAAACAATAAATAACATCGCGATCGCTAGACCGACCATAATCATCTTTAAAAATTGCAATATTTTTTCAGAGCTACCAAAAAGCGTTAGCTCGCCAACATTCTGTTGGTGATGATAAATCGTTAAATGTACAGGCTCATTTAAGAACCAATGATTAAACCATCCTTCCAAAACAGAAGTTTGACTAGATAACTTAAAACTTTGTGCAATTAAATGATGTTCAGAATCATAAATATGAATAGCTCGAATAGAATGATCATTCGTATATTCATTTAAGATCTGTTCTATTGTGATCTTGTCATTAAACACTACAGCAGGTTGAATACGCTCAAGAAGCGTATGACTAAGTAATTGCAAATTCTGCTTTGCATAAGTTTCCATAGTAAAAACGGAAATAGATACAAAGGTAAAAGAACAAATAAAAAAAGTAATCGCAAAAATCGTAAATTGAGACTTCCTAAAAAGAGCATGTAGAGAAGTGGACTGATACAACTTAGATATCATGGCCCTTACTCCGCATTCTTAGCCAAGAGTAATACCCTTGGATCAATATGGACCTTGGAATGGCTTAATGCATCTAAGTTAACTTTAAAAGTGGTGTAATTATTTTGATCATATAAACAAAAGATACTACCAACTTCACATTCTGGATTATTAATACTTAAAGAAAGCAAAGAACGATATGGATAATTCTGAATTAAATTTTGTTGTTGTTGAGGGGAAGTTGTAGAAAAGTAAACAGCTTGGCAATGTGACTTGGGGAAATCTTTAACATTAACTGTTTGTACACGATAATTATAAGATAATTGTTGAATATAAGACTGAAAAGTAGAAGTAATTGAAGCATTATCAATTACACAAAGAGTAGGGGTGCTTACATTCTCCCATTTGCTATAACTTAAAATAGATAAAGTCAGCACATAGAAGTTATGTTTTGAATTGGCATACGCAGGCCCACTCGTAGCAAGCACTACAAGTATGCAGAATAATACTTTCTTAGCGGAATGCCACATGGTGAGTTAATGCCACATCAATTGCATGAATAATCTATTCTACATGAAGTTGATTAACTAAAAAAAGTTTAATATCTCATCTAATTTTCACTAAAAAGCCTAAAAATTGATCTGTTGAATAATAAAATATGAGAAAGGTATTGCAAAGGGATCTTAATCCTCTATAATGCACATCCATCGGCGGTGATGCAGATAGAAACTTGTTG
>NZ_JAVQNN010000002.1:0-25354 GCF_031798975.1 Acinetobacter sp. V110_1
AGGACATCGCCCTTTCACGGCGGTAACCGGGGTTCGAATCCCCGTAGGGACGCCAAATTCTAAAAAGCCACTGCATAACGACAGTGGCTTTTTTCTTATCTAGACAATAAAAAAAGCTGATCAACAATCAGCTTTTCATCAATATAATTTAATTCGCAATTCCAACTTGGACTTCAAGACGACCTGATTGAACACGCAGACCTTTTATTTCAAATTGATCTACCAGTTGCTGCACAAGCTCACGGCTTTCTCTCAAAATATTGAGCCCCGGTAAAATACTAAAGTCTGTCAAGCTTAAAAGTTTTTCTACCATCCATGAACGGTTGTTAATGAAGTCAATAAATCCTGCCTGTTCAAGATCAATAAACCACATACGATGACCATCACGCTGAATGCCTGGAATATCACGAATCAAATGATTAATCAGCGATGGTATAGGCAACATATTAATGACTTCAAAACCGACTCGCCCAATTCGACGGACTGCCCAATTCGACAATGTTCCACCATGACGAATTTGCACATCGAGACTCTCATCCATTTGGCGTAAGCGTAAGAATTTTTCTTGCCCAATTCGACATTCCAACACACGGAAATCTAAACTAAGCCGATATATAAAACGGTGATAGTGTCCATCTATTTCAACCTGAAATCGATCGTTCCCACACTGAACTTTAATATCATCAATTTCTGAACGATCTATTCGTTTACGAATTTGGCTGTTTAACAGCATTTCAGGCAAATATAAATTCAGCGTACTCTTACCTAGAAAAGTACGGGCCATAATTAACGCAACCTGACGCGCAGTTTCACTGGTTTCAGAGACCATATCTCTAACAGTTCCTGCTGCCAGATTGGTCATGCCAACGACTCCACGCTTTGTATGAGTTGTTACATGGTCTAAAGCATCTAAAGCTGCATCTGCAACCTCGGCAAGATTACGTGTCGTATCACTAGCAAACCCGACGGCATCATGAGCATGTTGCAAGGTCTTATGCAGCAAACGGCGTGAGAATGACAGTTTTATAGGGTCAGGGTTCCCTGAAACTGTTGATGTCGTTATAGGCTTCGACTTATTGTCATCTTCTTGACCCAAGTCCTTCTCCTTTTTATATTTCTTTCGCATCCTACTAATCAGCTTTTCAGCTCATTTCCAGTGTTGAATACACTTGGTTTTTATCTAGATTAGCATGCTCTACAGTATTATTTTAACTTTTATGTGTACGCATAAATCATCATTTTTTTATATATGCTTGTTTCAAAAAAGTATTTTATATCTAATCATCACATCACTTTTCTAAAGCTCTACAAATTTTTTCCTTTCTCTGCATTTCCGTTAGAATAGATTCAAATTTAATGTGGAGCTGTCATGCAATATCGTTGCCCTCAATGTCAAAGTGTTAAAATTATGCCTGTAAGCCAAGGCGTTAACAGTGCCAAGCCTGTTGTGCCTAAGAGCTTAGTGATTTTAGTTCCTGCCATTTTTGTACTATTACTTTTGGTTGTGATTAGTATTTTTATGTGGATTTTTGGCAATGGTGCAGGCACTTCTCTACAAATTGCAACGGTCGTTGTTTTTGTTGTGACTTTAGGGGCAGGTTTTATGTTCTGGCGTGATCTGCCGGACTTTAAATTGTCTATGCAAGCATTTATGCAGTCACAAAAACACTGGAAATGTCGTGACTGCAATCACGAATGGGAAATTTAAAAAGTATTCACATCAGCTTAGTGCTGATGTGAATGTTCTTTGTCAGTCTCATCATGCTCATGTGAAGCATGTTGAGCGATATGCTGGCAATTAATCTCAGCATCATCTTCAATTTGCAATGTCACTTCACCAATACCATGCTCATGAGAAAGCATTTCAACAGCATCTTGATAGAGCTTAGTACGGTCAGCTTCAGGCGCAAATAAGTGCACGGTTAAATGGATGTTTTTAGACGTAATCGCCCATACCTTGAGTTGGTGAATACTTTCAACACCATTTAAAGACAATAAATCTGCACGTAACTTTTCGATATCGACTTCTTCGGGTACGCCTTCGAGCAAAATATTGATACTTTGTTTGAGCAAAATCCATGTTCTTGGTAATACCCAAAAACCAATCAGTACCGCAATAATCGTATCGACCCAGTACCAGTTGGTGAAATAAATCACAACTGCACCAATAATAACGCCAACCGAGCCTAGCGCATCACTCAATACCTCTAAATAAGCACCTTTCACATTTAAGCTGTTATTGGCACTCGACATGAGGATTTTCATTGAGATGAGGTTAATTACCAAACCAATGGTTGCCACAATAAGCATACCCACACTTTGAATTTCAGGTGGTTTAGAGAAGCGGATATAGGCTTCATATAAAATATAAATTGCCACCACGAACAGCATGAGCGCATTAAATAATGCAGCCAAAATTTCAAAGCGCTGATAACCAAAAGTACGTTTATTATCGGCTGGACGCTTTGCGATCTGAATTGCAACCAAAGCAATTGCCAGAGCAGCAGCATCAGTAAACATATGCGCAGCATCGGAGAGTAATGCCAAACTTTGCGTGATTAAACCAGCAACGACCTCAACAATTAAAAATGTTGAGGTGAGTGCTAAAGCAATCATTAATTTCTTAGCATTACCTTCAGTCACTACAGCATGACTATGATCATGACCATGTTGTCCACCCATTTTGCGGACTCCTTATTATTTATCTTTATGGAGAGGTAAAAGTAATGATAGATACATCTCTACTTTTACCTCTTTCAAACACTTTTTTGAATTGACGCTGTCATCAAAAAAGATATCTCAAAACGATGACATTATGAATGCTCAGCGCTTTTTGCTTTGCTTTCATTCATCCATCGATAAATGACTGGTAATAAAACCAAAGTTAATATCGTAGATGAAATAATGCCACCGATTACGACTGTTGCCAAAGGTCGTTGCACTTCTGCTCCCGTTCCTGTTGCTAAGGCCATCGGAATAAAACCAAGTGAAGCAACGAATGCTGTCATTAATACTGGACGTAATCGTAATACCGCTCCTTTCCAAGTCGCTGCATGAACATCTAATGTTGCTCTCAGTTCTTTAATAAACGTGAGCATGACCAAACCATTCAATACTGCAACACCCGATAAAGCGATGAATCCGACACCAGCGGACATGGAAAGTGGAATATCTCTCAACCATAAAGCGACTAATCCACCAGATAAAGCGAAAGGAACTCCGCTAAATACCAGTAAGCTGTCTTTAAAATTACTAAATACAGCCATCAGCAACACAAAGATCATGATGAGTGCCATTGGTACGACAACCTGCATTCTTGCTGTAGCAGAAGCAAGATTTTCAAACTGTCCTCCATAACCTAACCAGTAACCGCTAGGTAGCTTTTGCTGTGCCAGTTTGCTTTGCATCTCTTGTACAAAAGACCCAAGGTCACGATCACGCACATTTGCTGTCACAATGACGCGGCGCTTACCATTTTCACGGCTTACTTGAGCAAGGCCTAGAATATTCTCAACCTTAGCGACGTCTTGTAACTGGATCAAACCACCGTTTGGTAAGCGAATCGGTAACTGAGCTAACTGCTGAGGCGTACGCATGTTTTCCTGTAAACGAATCACAAAATCGAAACGTCTATCGCCCTGTAAAATTTGTCCTACACTCTGCCCACCGATACTGGCTGCAACAATATCCTGAATAGACTTGACTGATAAACCGTATTGGGCAGCCAATGCATGATCAACATCTACATTCAGTAATGGTAAACCGTCAGTCTGTTCAACTTTGACTTCACTAGCACCTTGAATACTACGTAATTGTTGAGCTATTTTCTCCGCTTCCTGATTGAGGACCTGCATATCGTCCCCAAAAACTTTCACGCCAATATCACTTCGTACACCTGAAATAAGCTCATTAAAACGTAGTTCAATTGGTTGTGAGAATTCACTGTTATTACCAGGAATCTGGTTCACGAATTGCAGCATTCTGGCACGCAATTCATCTATTGTTTCTTTAGGGTTTGGCCACTGATCATGTGGTTTTAATAGCACAATACCATCTGAAATATTAGGAGGCATGACATCGGTAGCAACCTCGGCTGTTCCTGTTCTTGCAAAAATGGCTTTAATTTCAGGGAAAGCTTTCAGTAACTGCTTTTCTACATTCTCTTGAATCTTAAGTGACTCTTCTATACCAGTGCTCGGTGCACGCATGAGTTGTAGTGCAAAATCACCCTCACTGAGTTGAGGTGCGAACTCACTCCCTACTCTTGTTGCAATAGCACTTGTTAGAATCAAGATGCTGAGTGCTGCTGTAACAACAACATATCGGAAGGCATATGCTTTATCGAGTAAGCCTGCATAACCTTTTTTCAAGGTCATCATCCAGCGGCTTTCTTTTTCCTTCACTTCACCCGTAACAAACAAAGCTACTGCTGCTGGAACAAAGGTCACAGATAAAATAATTGCTCCCAATAACGCTAGGACAACGGTCATTGCCATAGGATGGAACATTTTTGCTTCTACGCCTGCTAAAGCAAAAATTGGCAGGTACACGACCATAATGATGATCTGACCAAATATTAATGGGCGTCGTGCCTGTTTAGCTGCGAGAAAGATCTCTGTAAAGCGTTCTGAACGCGTTAATAAGCGACCTTTTAAATGCTGTGCTTCAGCCAAACGCCGAATACAGTTTTCAACAATAACAACCGCCCCATCGACAATGATCCCGAAGTCCAAAGCTCCTAGACTCATGAGGTTGGCACTGATTTTTTGTTCTGCCATACCTGTTAAGGTAAAAAGCATTGCCAACGGGATAATACAAGCAGTGATTAAAGCAGCACGAAAGTTTCCTAAAAAAATAAAAAGGATAACGATGACTAAAATCGCCCCTTCAATTAAATTTTTAGCTACTGTTTTAATCGCTTTATCTACAAGGTTACTCCGATCATAGACTGTTTCAATCACAACACCTTGAGGGAGTGATCTCTGAATTTCCTGAACTTTCTGATCAATCGCTTTGGCAATGGTTTTACTGTTTTCACCCATCATCATCATGGCGATACCTAAAACAGTTTCCTGTCCATTATAGGTAGCCCCACCCGTACGCAAGTCATGACCAATCGATACTGATGCCACATCAGCAACCCTTATAGGCAAACCGTTTTTCGTGGCGACCGTAACGTTCTGGATATCTTGTATCGACGTCAGCATACCCGGAACACGAACTGTGAGTTGCTGACCATTCTCTTCAATAAATCCAGCACCGCGGTTTTCGTTATTATTTTGAAGTGCATCTTGTAAATCGGTGAGTGGAATCTGCAACTGCTGTAACCGTGTCAGATCTGGAGAGACCACATAGGTTTTGTTATATCCACCAATGCTATTAACCTCGGCTACCCCTTGTACGCGTTGTAACTGGGGCCGAATAATCCAGTCTTGAATTTCACGCAGGTCCATCGCGCTATAGGCTGAACCATCTGCTTTTTTGGCATTTGGCTCGGCTTTTACCACCCATTGATAAATCTCACCGAGTCCAGTTGAAATTGGAGACATTTGCGGATCAATGCTATCGGGTAAAGCACTCTTAGCTTCTTGTAACCGCTGGTTAATCAGCTGCCTTGCCCAGTAAATGTCAGTACCATCTTTAAAGATAATGGTGACCTGAGAAAGACCATATCTGGAAATTGAACGAGTCTGTTCCAGATTTGGAATACCAGACATGGCATTTTCAATCGGATAAGTGATCCTTTGCTCAACTTCAGGCGCCGTAAAGCCATTTGCTTGACTATTGATTTGTACCTGTACGTTGGTGATATCAGGCACAGCATCAATTGAAAGTTTTTGGTAGCTATAAATTCCAACACCAATCCAAGCAATGACAAACATCATGACCCAAATGGCGTTATTAATTGAAAACTGAATGATCCGATCAAACAAACCTTCAGCCTCTGGCAAATCAGGTTTATTAATGTCCATGCTCAGCCTCCCCTTTTTCAAGTTCGGACTTAAGCAAGAAGCTACCTTGCGTCACATATTGCTGCTTTTCGGTAATTCCTGATTTAACCTCGACCCATTGTGCATCTGAAGAATAATTGCCTAACTCCACGGCAACTGGAGCGAAATGAATTTTGTCCTTCTCCTGTTTTGCAACAAAGACCACATTCTTTCCATCAATCTGTTGTACCGCTGCCTTGTTAACCCGTAATACAGTCGCTGCATTATTTTGTTTCAGTAACACATTGACCATTAAGTTAGGACGTAATTCTTTTGAAGGTGTCAGCACCTTGGCACGAACCTGTAAACGACCAGTTTGAGTATCCGCTTCTGAAGTTAGGCTTTGCACCTGCGCTTTGAAAATATTGTTCGTTTGCAGTGATTTAAATTCAATTTCCTGATTAGGCTGAATATTGGTATTTGTACTTGGTAACACAAACTCAACCCATAGTTGATCTAGGCGATCAATCACAAATAACTGTTTATCAGGACCAATTTGCTCACCAATCACAATATCTTTATTACTGATTACACCGCTTAAAGGCGCAGTTAAAACATATCGGCCTTTACTTGAGCGATTCGCTCCCAAGGCACTTAAACGACTATTTGCAGCCTGCACCTGAATTTGCGCCTGACGATAAGCATTGTAAGCTTTCTGATAATCTTGACGTGCTGAAACACCTTGTTCCCACAATTGCTTTTCACGCTGATAATCTTGCTGCGCTAATGTCAGTGCTTCTTGCGCCATGCTTAAATTGGCTTGCTGATCGACCAAATCTGGTACAAATAAAGTCGCCAGGGCCTGACCCTTTTCAACTTGTTGTCCCAGTGCAACATTTACGCTGTCTACTCGTGCAGAAAAAGTTGAAGAGACATGTGCTTGCTGGTCTGTGTTTACGACAAGTTTGGCAGGATAAGAAAGGCTCTGCTCAACTTCACCACGTCCTACTTGCTCTAACTTCACACCATATTCAACCAGTTGCTTGGAAGTCAGGTTTAAACTTCCTTCCTCTTTTTCAGACTCACCATGGCCAGCTTCACCTTCCGCATGCCCTTCTTCACTTTTCTCAGTATTGGACTGTTTTTTTCCAGAGAAAAATAACCAAGCACTTAAAGTAAGGCAGACAATCAACAACAAAAAAGCAATAAGCCATTGGTTTTTTAATTTTTTAACTGACATTACTCTGCCCCTCCAACTGTCGGCAACTTATAGGTGTCTTGCCATAAATTTTGATTAATTTGATTTAATGCATCTCCAGACATCACCATATTTGGATCGACCCCGAGAGCTAAACTTTCTGCCTCAATTGCTTTTTGCCAAGCAGATTTAAGAAGTTGAACTTTTTTCAAACGTTGTTCTTGTAATTGCAGGGTAGATTGCTGGACGTCAGTAATCGCAAATTTACCAACTTTAAAGCCAAGCAACATTTTCTCCTGTACCGTCTCTGATAAAGGAATCTGTTGCTCATTCATCAAGTTATATTGCTGTTTCAAACCAGCCAACTCGTACTGTAGGGTACGAATAGAATTCAAACTTTGCTTTTTATAAAAGCTTTGCTGCTGGTCAATTAAATCAAGTTTGCTGTGGGCAGCTTTCAACGCATATTGCTGGCGATTAAAAATATTTAAAGGAACCGCAATACCTACTCGTATCTGATTTTCGGTACTGCTCGTTTCTGCGGTTTTACTACGAACTATGCCCATATTTACGGTAGGCGTAGGGCGATTTTTTGCCTTTAAATAATTAATTTCAGAATTTTGTTGTATTGCTTGAAGCCGCATGGACTGTTCTAACAAATTCTGTTTTAAGTATTGATCGATATCACCTTCATTTTTTAAAGGCCACGCACTTTTTATATCTGGACGTAAGGTGAAGTTATCTTCCGTCTCACCCCATAAGTTCGCCAGTTTTCTTTTAGCACTACTCAGAGATAATTCAACTTCCTGATATAAACGCTGGTTTTCAACATGCGTCATTAAAGTCCGATCTAAATCAACCTGCGCAATACTGCCCGCCTGAAAACGTAAACGGGTCGCATCTAAAAGGTTTTTACTCGTTCTTAACTGTGCTTTGGCAACTTCATGTTCAAGCTCTAAAATCGATACTTGTGACCATAAATATTTTACTGCCAGCTTTAGCTGAGCCTCATATAAAACCTGATTTAACTCAACTTGATTTTGCTGAACACTAGCCAGTTTTTTTGCTGCGGAGCGTACACCAAAAATATCTAGTTTTTGCGAGATCCCAAGTTCTAGTTCCTGATCTTTTCCAGATTTAAAACCCGTTTGCTGTACAGAAACCGTCGGATTTTCCCATAGCTGGCTCTGTTTGATATTGCTCTCTGCAATGTCTTGTTGAGTTTGCCAAATTCCTGTTTGAGTCTGAAATTGCTTAACCTGATCAAGTACTTGCTCAAACGTTAAAACATTCTGTACACGCTGTGGTTGTGTATTTTCAGCAAGGTTCTGATTTGAACTGGCTGCGTTTGTTACGACACCAGTTGAAAGTGCAACAGCAACAACTAATGATTTAAGTACCCAAGATGTACTCAGACTAACGAAACGTTTTTCGTATAAAAAAATAGACATACATTAACCCTATGAAATAAATAATATTTCTGGTGGGTTATTTTTCGGCTACCCCACCTATAGCAGGGTTAAAACAGGAGGAGGATCTTGTTTAGAGATATGAGGGGACTTATAAGAATTGGACCAATAATATTGTTGTTTTGGCTCAGATGACTGTATTAACGGTGAAACAATTTTTTCTTGTGCTTCTACAATCACAACATGAAAACACGAAGGTAAATGGTCATGATGATCGGACAAGCTTAAGGGAGCTTTATGCATAGTCCCTTCAACTTCTGTCTTTTCAGTATGACTATGCTGTGAAGCTTCATAACTCAACGCTGCATGATGCCCAAAATGATGTAATGCTTTTTCCTGATTTTCATGGGCGCAAAATGCCGCTGCCACATTCCATAGACTTTGGAATATAAGCAAACAGAATAAGACGGACATGAAAAGTGCAGAACGTGGCAACAGCACACCATTAAACTAAAAAGTTGAACAAAGCCACTATAGCAGGCACCTAGCATGTAATAAAATTACAAAACATTGATTTATTGGTTTCGTTCTTTTCACTTAAAGCTAAGCCATTTTTTATCTTCACAAAAATAATTTTTTTAAGAGTAATGTTTATGTATAAAACGTTGACCACTTGCATATTAGCCACTTGTCTTGGCTTAACCGGATGCGCAACATCTATGTTATCGACAGCCCTTCCAAATGAGACAACTGAGGTCAAAACAACCATTTTAAAAACAGATCAAATTATTGCAGTGGGTCAAGCAGTGAAAAACCAGCAAGAGCAAGGTCTTGTATTTGTAGGCAAAGACTATAGTTATTTAATGACCGAAGGTAGCTCAGAGTTTTTAAGTATTATTAAAAATATTCCAGTAAATCAAAGAACTTTAATTATTTCCTCTCCTCTTATGCTTGAAATGGATGATCCCACTCATTTTCATGGTGAACTCAAATTTCAATACAACATTCCTGATTCAAAGTTGAGCGAACAAGAAAAAGAAAATTTAAAAAACTTAGGATTTAAAAATCACTTCATGGTTATGGAGCAACAAACACAACTTTTATATCCTTATGCCATTATTCGTTTTAAAGGCCAAATTTACCAAACCACTGGAACCCTAAAAGCTCAACAAACACTACCTACCCCTTATCCAATTGCCTTACAGCAAAAAGATGAAATAACAAAGAAGCATCCGTTTAAACGTGTAACACGTATGGCGCTTTATCCTTTGGCCCTGGCGTTTGATGTGGTCACGGTAGCTCCATCACTGATTTGGGCAGATTTGCATGGTGACTTTACTAAATAAAAAAATTTTTTCTTAAAATAATCAGCCAGCCCGTAAGCTGGCTTTGTTTAAAAAAATTTCTTTTGTTTGATATTTATAAATTTTCTCAAAAGCTTTTTGCTCAAAATAAAAGCTATTTTCTAAGTTTAAAAGCTCTTATTTCAGTCAAGAATGCCACTATTCCTATAGTAATTTCGCTAAGCGTAAAAACACGTGTAACTTTTATGTAAGCTAAAACCTCAGCACTTTTCATCCAAATGCGCTATATCACATTTACAAAATAAAACATAAGATTTCCATATAAGGGACTAGCTTAAAAGTGTGAGTCAATTCAATCAAATTGAGGAACAAGGGGAGACTATCATGGATATGAAAACAATCAAGCATGGGCTTAATCACTTGTTTGCCTTTGAAAACTTACCAGCCGATATGCATTCACAAGCTGAGGATGAAATTGAACAAGGCTTACGCTTTGAAGAGTTAGCCGTACAAGATCATGAACGTATGCAAAATTGGCTAGATATTACCCCAAACGACCGCAATGCGATGTGGTGTTACCTCCGTGCAGCTTTAAGAGGTAATGCTGACGCTTCTTTTAAACTTGGTATTGGCTATTTAAATGGTCAATTTGGTTTAGATAAAAACTACACTGAAGCTGAAAAGTGGTTAAACAAAGCAGCAAGTCAAGGTCATCCCGACGCTGAACGTTGCTTACAAGAAGCTTTCAGTAAACTTGCCTTCTAATAAAAAAAACCAGCCCTTAGGCTGGTTTTTCAATTTAGGTGTAATTAGCCACCAATTTTTTTGTATTTCTTACGATGTGGTTGAGCATCATCACCAAGCTTAGCACGGCGATATGCTTCAAACTCGGTATAGTTACCTGTATAGAACTCTGGTTGCTCATCTTCAAATGACAAGATGTGAGTTGCAATACGGTCAAGGAACCAACGGTCATGCGATACAACCATTACCGTACCAGGGAATACCAAAATTGCATCTTCCAGTGCACGTAAAGTTTCTACGTCCAAGTCGTTTGATGGCTCATCCAGTAAGATAACGTTTGCACCTTGCTGTAAGATTTTTGCAAGTTGTAAACGGTTACGCTCACCACCTGACAATTCACCTACGCGTTTTTGCTGATCTTGGCCTTTAAAGTTAAAGCGACCAATATAAGCACGTGATGCAATTTCATAATCGCCCACTTTCAAGATATCTAAACCGCCAGAAACTTCTTCCCAAACTGTTTTATTATCATCTAAAGTGTCACGAATCTGACCAACATAAGCAACTTTAACCGAATCACCCAGTGTTACAGTACCAGTGTCAGGTTTTTGCTCGCCTGTCATCATGCGGAATAAAGTCGTTTTACCCGCACCGTTAGGACCTACAATACCGACAATCGCTGCTGGTGGTACCGTAAATGACAAGTTTTCGTAAAGTAAACGGTCACCAAATGATTTACTGATGTTCTCTACTTCAACAACCTTGTTACCTAAACGTGGACCAGGTGGAATATAGATTTCAGAGGTCTCGTTACGCTGTTGGAATTCACGTGAGTTAAGTTCTTCAAAACGCTCCATACGCGCTTTGTTTTTCTTTTGCTGACCTTTCGCATTTTGACGAACCCATTCAAGTTCTTTTTTCAATGCTTTAGCAAAAGATTCTTCTTGTTTCTGCTCTTGTTCTAAACGAGCATTTTTTTGCTCCAACCAAGAAGTATAGTTACCTTGGTAAGGAATACCATGCCCACGGTCAAGCTCTAAGATCCACTCTGCAACGTTATCAAGGAAATAACGGTCATGCGTAATCGCAACAATTGTACCAGGGAAATCTTTCAGGAAACGCTCTAACCACGATACAGACTCTGCATCCAAATGGTTCGTCGGTTCGTCAAGAAGTAACATATCTGGTTTAGAGAGCAATAAACGGCAAAGTGCTACACGGCGGCGTTCACCACCTGAAAGCTTACTTACGTCTGCATCCCATGCTGGAAGATTCAAGGCATCTGCCGCGATTTCAAGCTGGTTATTTAAGTTGTGTGCATCCCAAGCATGGATAATTGATTCTAATTTTTCCTGCTCTTTTGCAAGCGCATCAAAATCTGCATCTGGGTCTGCATATTCTGCAAATACCTGATCAAGACGTTCTAAAGCATCTAGAGCTTCACGTACGCCATCTTCAACGTTACCACGAACGTCTTTAGTTGGATCAAGCGGCGGTTCTTGCTCTAAATAGCCGATTTTAATTCCAGGTTGTGCACGAGCTTCACCAGAGAAATCTTTATCTACGCCAGCCATAATACGAAGCAAGGTAGATTTACCCGCACCGTTCAAACCGAGAACACCAATTTTGGCACCCGGGAAAAATGATAAAGAGATGTCTTTTAAGATTTCGCGCTTTGGCGGAACCATTTTAGACACTCGGTTCATCGTATAAATATATTGGGCCACGCAGGACTCCTCAATTGAAAAACCAATACATCGCAAGAAGCGATAAAATAATCGCGCGTATTATACGATGAAAACACTAACGACTTGAAGTTATGATTTCCATCGTACGGATTTATCAAACAATTTTCTTTTTCAATAAGTTGCAAAATGTTTATGTATAAGATTTATACAACGTTTCAGCGTATATTTTTCTATCTTTATTCCTAAAATTGGAAAACAAACCAGAATTTCTGCAATTTTCTATATAAATTTTAGGCTAGACTCGCTCAATATTTAACTCACGAAGATGAAGTAATCATGACTTATAAAGATGAAACCTTAGCCATTCACGCAGGCTACCGTCCTGAAGCAACAACAAAAGCAGTAGCTGTTCCTATTTATCAAACAACTTCTTATGCATTTGATAATACACAACATGGTGCCGACCTTTTCGACTTAAAAGTTCAAGGCAATATTTATACCCGTATTATGAACCCGACCACTGCTGTGCTTGAGCAGCGCCTTGCTGCACTTGAAGGTGGTATTGGTGCATTAGCTTTGGCATCGGGAATGGCAGCCATTACCTATGCTATTCAGACCATTACCGAAGCTGGAGACAATATTGCTTCAGTCTCAACTTTATATGGTGGCACATATAACTTATTTGCCCACACATTGCCAAAACAAGGGATTGAAGTTCGCTTTTTTGATTATCAAAAGCCTGAAAGCTTGCGTAATTTAATTGATGATAAAACTAAACTTGTTTTTGTTGAGTCAATTGGGAATCCACTCGGCAATATCATCGATTTAGAAGAAATTTCAAAAATCGCTCATGAATATGGAGTGCCTGTCGTTGTCGATAACACTGTTGCCACTCCTGCTTTATTAAAACCATTTCAATATGGCGCCGATATCGTTATCCATTCGCTTACTAAATATATCGGTGGTCATGGTAATAGTATTGGCGGTGCGATTGTCGATAGCGGTAAATTTCCTTGGGGTAAATATCCAGAGCGTTTTAAAGTTTTGAATACACCAGACCCAAGCTATCATGGTGTGAACTATGTCGAAGCATTAGGTGAGGCTGCTTATATTGCACGTGCACGTGTAGTGCCACTACGTAATACAGGGGCTGCAATTAGTCCACTCAGTGTCTTCTTGATTTTACAAGGTCTCGAAACTCTAAATCTCCGTATGGAACGCCATACTGAAAATGCTCAGAAAGTCGCGGAATATTTGCAAAATCATCCGAAAGTAAAATGGGTGAATTACGCGGGCTTAAAAGATCACCCACAACATCAACTTGCGCAAAAATATGTAAAAGGTAAACCTTCTGCAATTTTATCTTTTGGTGTTCAAGATGGCCGTGAAGGCGGTACCCGCTTCATTGATGCTCTTCAATTATTTACCCGACTTGTGAACATCGGTGATGCGAAAAGTTTAGCTTGCCACCCTGCAACCACAACTCACCGCCAACTCAATGAACAAGAACTTAAAGCTGCTGGCGTAAGTGAAGATATGGTTCGTCTTTCTATTGGTATTGAGCATGTTGATGACCTAATTGCCGATTTAGAACAAGCACTTTCATCTGTATAAATTTTAAACTGACACAACAAGCCTCTGGAATATAGAGGCTTTTTTATTTTCAAGTGATTTAACCCTCAATAATAATTAATGGATTAGGGTAATAATTTAGAGTTTTTACTCTAAATAAATTGTTAAATTTCATATATTTACACACTAGACAATTTTTAAACATCTATTAAGATAGGGCAATATTTAGGAGTTCATCAGGATGAACCAACGGTTGTAAAAATAAAAATTACATACCGGAATAAATAGCCCCTGCCCCTACTTAGGTAAAATGCTGTGAATAAAAAATTAGAAGCTCTGTTCCAGGAAAAGGTACAAGGTAAAGTCATTTTAGTGACAGGCGCCTCAAGTGGAATCGGTTTAACGATTTCAAACAAACTTGCTGACGCCGGTGCGCATGTTTTACTGGTAGCCCGTACTCAAGAAACATTAGAAGAAGTTAAAGCAGATATTGAAAGCCGTGGTGGTCAGGCATCGATTTTCCCATGTGATCTTAACGACATGGAGATGATTGATCAGGTTTCTAAAGAGATTCTAGCTTCTGTTGATCATATTGATATTTTAATTAATAACGCTGGTCGTTCTATCCGTCGTGCTGTTCATGAGTCTTATGACCGTTTCCACGACTTTGAGCGTACCATGCAATTAAATTACTTTGGCGCTGTGCGTTTGGTTCTTAATATTTTACCGCACATGATTCAACGTAAAGATGGACAAATTATTAATATTAGTTCAATTGGCGTATTAGCCAATGCAACACGCTTCTCGGCTTATGTAGCTTCTAAAGCTGCGCTTGATGCATTTAGCCGTTGTCTTTCTGCCGAAGTTCATGCCCATAAAATTGCGATTACATCAATTTATATGCCTTTAGTGCGTACTCCAATGATTGCACCAACTAAAATTTATAAATATGTGCCGACTCTATCACCTGAACAAGCAGCGGACTTAATTGCTTATGCGATTGTGAAACGTCCGAAACGTATTGCGACGAACTTAGGCCGTTTAGCTTCTATGACGTATTCGGTAGCACCTGGTATTAACAACATGTTTATGTCGATCGGTTTCCGTCTATTCCCAAGTTCAGATGCAGCAAAAGGCCAAAAAGCTGAGAAATTGAACTGGGCACAAAAAGCTTATGCACGCATTTTCCCAGGTGAACACTGGTAATTTGACATATTAAGTTGAGTTAACAATAAAAAAAGCGCTTCTGACGAAGCGCTTTTTTTATCTAAGGCTGTTTAAGTATCTAAAAACTCAACATGTCCTGTTTTTACATCGTAAATCGCACCAATAATTGCAATCTCACCACGGTCTAACAGCTCTTTAAGTACAGTACTGTTATTAATAATATATTGGATGTTGTAGTGAACATTCATCGCTGTTACCTGATTAATAAAAGCTTTGTTTAACTCCCGCGGTTGCATAATGTCATAAACGCTTTCTACCGAACGCATGAGTGGTCCAAGCACATATTGAATATGCGGCATTTCCTTCACATCAGAAACTTGTTTTTGCTGTAGTCGTAGCTGACATGCACTGGTCACTGCACCACAGTCGGTATGACCTAAAACTAAAATGACTTTAGAACCTTTAGCCTGACAGGCAAACTCAAGTGAACCTAGTACTTTTTGCCCAGCAATATTACCCGCAATTCTTAAACTAAATAGATCGCCAATCCCTACATCAAAAATCATTTCAGTCGGTGCACGAGAGTCCATACATCCTAAAACAGCCGCAATCGGGTGTTGACCTTCATCTGCCGTGACACGAATTTGACGGTAAATATCACGTTGTAAACGTTCATTTTTTACGAAACGTTCATTACCTTCTTTAAGTAAAGTAACCACCTGCTGCGGACTTAATTTACGCTGTAAATCTCTAGTACTAATGTAGATATCAAGAACTGCATCATCTACTTCTTCATAGTGCTGCTTAAACCCAATGAGTTTGAGATCGACCTGACGCTTAACTGCAGTCTCATTCTGATAATCTTGAATGACCTGATAAATATCGGGATCAATCGAGTCGCATTGAGTCGCATCAATAATCAACTGCTGATCTTTATGAACATGTTCCAATGCAGAAATGAGCGCTGAACGATTAAGAAAAGTCACTTGTGATGGAAGCTCAATACGAGTCACAATTCCATGTAAATGCTTTTCTTTATATACGCGAACTCCTTTATTAAAGTTGCCATATAAAATAAACGCACTACTGGTAAATAGACCCACCAAAATTCCGGTTAATAAATCTGTCAGCAAAATTGCAACAAGGGTAATAATGAAAGGTAAAAACTGTTTCCAGCCTTTTTGATACAGCTGTTTAAATAACTTTGGATGCGTCAGTTTAAAACCAGTCACGATCAATATCGCTGCAAGTGCAGACAATGGAATCATATTCATGAGTTGAACAAAGAATAAAACTGCCAGTAGCAATAATATGCCGTGAATAATCGTGGAATATTTACTACGTGCGCCTGTATTTGCATTTACAGAACTACGGACAATGACCGAAGTGACTGGCATTCCGCCAATTAAACCTGAAACAATATTCCCAGCGCCTTGTGCCCACAGTTCACGATTAGGTGGAGATGAACGCTTTTGAGGATCAAGTTTATCTGCGGCTTCTAGGTTTAGTAATGTCTCTAAAGATGCCACAATCGCGAGTGTAATTGCTCCAGTATAAATTAATGGTTCAGCCAGATAGCTAAAGTCTGGAAAAACTAATACCTCTTGCGGCGCTTGCAATATGTTTGGTAGTTGAATCAAATTATTGCTTTGTACTGCCCAAGGCGAGCCGATATTCATTAACACAAAATTTAAAACTGCTGCAATGACCACAGCAATTAAAGCCGAAGGTATGGCCAACTTTTTAAGTGGACTATTATCCCAAGCTAAAATTAAAAATAAACTCAGTAGGCCAATAAGTGCTGCGCCAGCGTCAAAGTGCTGAAGAAAAGTATCAGGTGTAGCAGTCCAAACGTTTTTCCATGAAAAGTCAGTCAGCCCAAATAAATATGGCAACTGAGTCACAATCAGAATAGCACCAATAGCAGCCAACAACCCTAAAATGACGTTGTTCGGAATGAAGTTGGCAAAGAAACCTAACTTAAATATTCCAAATAAAATTTGTAAAATTCCTGCAAATACAATACACAATAAAAAGGCGGCATAATTGCCGCCTAATTGATCTAACTGTACAAGGATGACCGCAGTCAATCCTGCTGCTGGGCCAGAGACACTGATGTGAGAACCACTCAGCAGGCCAACAATAATTCCACCAACAATTCCGGCAATAATGCCAGAAATGATTGGAGCGCCTGAGGCTAAGGCGATACCCAAACATAAGGGTAAGGCCACGAGAAATACGACCACTCCCGAAAGGAGATCGTTTAAATGAAATCTATTTTTCAGTTCTAAAGCCGGCATAAAAACAACCATTTATAATATAAAAAACAATCAATTTTTAATGTAACTGCCTGAAAGTGAGGAACTTACTTCAAGGCTTTATCGATATTGTCTGACATCGGGAAAGGGTTAAAGTTGAGTTATGCTATAACGTTGTATAGTTGATTGTAGATTTCACACCGTTTTTGTTGATCTTAAGATTCACCTCATCTTTACCATTGCGATTTCTGAAAAAACCGAATTTCACGCTCTCTGAAGCACATTTCGAAAACAATAAAAAAACCTCCCGTTTGGGAGGTTTTTTTAGGTCTTCTCAAGGCTCTTATTTAGAACCTTTAATTCCTGCTTGCAGCAACAATGCACCAAAACCACCAATTTTTTGCTCTTGAGGTTTCTCCTGTTTGCTACGTTGTGGACGTTCAACCTGATCTTTACGTGGTTGTTGAGGACGTTTACCTTGCGGCTTCCGCTCAGAACGCTGTTCGTTATTTTGCTCACGACGCGGTGGACGCTGTGCCTTAACAGGAGCTGCACCTTCTGCACGCATACTCAAGTTCACACGATTACGCTCAGCATCAACTTGCATCACACGCACTTGTACGATTTGGCCTGGCTTTACCACTTTATGCGGGTCAGAAACGAATTCATTCGCTAATTCAGAAATATGAACTAAACCATCTTGGTGTACGCCAATATCAACAAAGGCACCAAAATTCGTTACGTTCGTTACCACACCTTCAAGTTGCATGCCTTCAGTCAACTGAGCAACTTCGGTAATGTCTTCACGGAATTTAGCTGTGCGGAATTCTGGACGTGGGTCACGACCCGGTTTTTCCAATTCAGATAAAACATCCTGAATAGTCGGCAAACCGAATTTGTCATCAACAAACTCTTCTGCTTTCACCTGACGAATAATTTCAGTATTACCAATGATGTCTTTAACAGTTGTCGCTTTTGCTGCAACTATTTTCTCGACAAGACCATAACTTTCAGGGTGAACAGCAGAAGCATCTAAAGGTTCAGAACCATTTTGGATACGTAAGAAACCAGCCGCTTGTTCAAAAGTACGCTCGCCTAAACGTGGTACGCTTTTCAACGCTTGACGGTTATCAAAACGGCCATGCTCTTTACGGTATTCAACGATTTGCTGAGCAATCGCTTTGTTTAAACCTGCAATGTAAGCCAAGATTGCTGGTGAAGCAGTATTTACATCAACACCGACAGCGTTCACACAGTCTTCTACCACTGCATCAAGCGTTTTTGCTAAACCAGTTTGGTTAACGTCGTGTTGATATTGACCTACACCAATCGACTTCGGATCAATCTTCACAAGTTCCGCAAGTGGGTCTTGTAAACGACGAGCAATAGAAACTGCACCACGAATTGAAACATCAAGCTCTGGAAGTTCTGCTGCAGCAAGTTCACTTGCAGAGTAAACAGATGCACCTGCTTCGCTTACAGTCACACGCGTTAATTTAAGGTCTGTGTTTGCAGCCATCATTTCTGCAACTACAGCTTCTGTTTCACGGCTCGCAGTACCGTTACCAATCGCAATAAGCTCTACGTTATATTCACGGCATAAACGTGCAAGCTCAGCAATAGAGCCTTCTTTGTCTTCTTTAGGCGCAAATGGGTAAATCGTGCTGTGAGCAAGTACATCACCAGCATCGCTTACTACAGCCAGTTTCACACCGGTACGAATACCAGGGTCAACACCCAAAGTCGTACGGCTACCCGCTGGTGCAGATAACAATAAATGACGAAGGTTTTCAGCAAATACCTGCATTGCTTCTGCTTCGGCAGCAAGACGCTTTTCTGTTAGTAATGAATGTTCGATTTGAGGACGAACTTTACCTAACCAGAATAATTTTGCAGTTTGCTTCAAGAAGTCTTGGCGAGCTTGTGGCTGAATTTGATCTAGGTTGTATTCAGTTTCAATACGTGCCAATGGTGCATCATCTTCGCCATCTACTTTTAAACCAAGTACGTTTTCTTGACGACCACGTAACATTGCCAATAAACGATGAGAAGGTAATTTATTTAAGCCTTCAGAGAATTCAAAGTAATCACGGAACTTTTTGCCCACTTCTTTCTTTTCTTCAGAAGCAACAGTACTTTTTAACACTGCTGTTTTTGCAAAAGTCGCTTTTAATTCTGTAGTCAGCGCAATATTTTGTGCCCAGTCATCAATTAAAATATGCTGGATCGCATCTAACTGACTTTCAACATCTGGATAGTCTTCATGGCTAAAACCAGCTAATGCTTCTGTCGGATCAATTTGTTCTGCAATAATTTTTTCGGCAATTGGCCCCAGACCCGCTTCTTTCGCCTTGAAAGACTTGCTCGTACGTTTAGGACGGTACGGCGCATAAATTTCTTCTAAAGCATTTTTTGTTTCGGCTGCATTCACCCGCGCCAACAAGTCATCATTCAATTTATTCTGTTCTTGCAATGACTGAATGACCTTTTCACGGCGCTCATATAAATCACGTAAATACGCTAAACGAGTATCTAATTGGCGTAACTGCGTATCATCTAAACCTTGTGTTACTTCTTTACGGTAACGGGCAATGAATGGAACACTGGCACCTTCGTCAATTAAGCGGATGGCAGCTTCTACTTGGTTTGGACGTACGGCAAGCTCACTTGCCAACTGCTGAACTAAGTCAGTCATCGTGTTTGATCCCACAAGGATAAAGTTTAAAAGCACTGATTATAAAGACCAAGACTATAAAATCCACACTTGTTTGCGTATTCAAAACGTTTTTTTGTATTGACTGTGAATTTTTCACATTCTTCACTTCATAAAAAGTGCTCTGTGCTACGTATTTTGGCCTTTAAACTCATATTTTACTGTTTAAAAAATCTGAAATTTATAGGATAACCCTTAAGCAAAATGAAATTTTTAATATAAATTACGAGAAAATGAACATATTGATACAGTACTAAAATGAGCAAAAATATAGTTTTTCTTATCTGTCTAAATAAATTATTAAGCTTCAATATCTAAATGGCTTATCGACCTTTTAGAAAATAAGCTTTGAAAAGTAGCGCTAATTTTTAAAATAATTTATTTGAAACAATTATTTATTAAAATTTAATCGAATAGAATTTAACAAATGAGCGAATGCTTGGTTTTTTCTTTAAGGCTTTGCTAAATTATGGGCATAAGATGTTGTTTTTTGGTTTCAAGCCCCTACGAAAATTGTAATTTTGAGCAAATTGATACATAGTCTTAACAAGAACATCGGCATTATACTGAGGGCTTGTTGGCAATAAGCCTAACCGATCCAATAATATATAAATTATGACTTTAAAAGGGAGTACATCATGAGTTTAGTTGTACCTGCTGAACATCCTGAAACCGTACATAACGAAACGGATCGTGTCGAGCGCATTTTAGTGGTCGATGACGATGTGCGTTTACGTACCCTCTTGCAACGTTTTTTGGAAGATAAAGGCTTTGTTGTAAAAACTGCCCACGATGCCTCACAAATGGATCGTTTATTACAACGTGAGTTATTTTCACTTATCGTGCTCGACTTTATGTTGCCCGTTGAAGATGGTTTAAGTATTTGTCGTCGTTTACGTCAATCAAACATTGATACACCAATTATTATGCTAACTGCACGTGGTAGTGACTCTGACCGTATTGCTGGTCTTGAAGCCGGTGCAGATGACTATCTACCAAAACCATTCAACCCAAATGAGCTTTTAGCACGTATTCGTGCAGTATTACGTCGTCAGGTTCGTGAAGTTCCAGGCGCCCCAAGCCAACAAGTTGAAGTGGTTAGCTTCGGTCCATGGTCTTTAGACTTATCTACACGTACATTAACTCGTGAAGGTCAGATTGTTACCTTAACGACAGGTGAATTTGCCGTATTAAAAGCATTGGTACAACATCCACGTGAACCGTTAACACGCGATAAACTTATGAACTTGGCTCGTGGTCGTGAATGGGGTGCAATGGAGCGCTCAATTGACGTTCAAGTGTCTCGTCTACGTCGTTTAATTGAAGATAACCCAGCGCGCGCACGCTATATTCAAACTGTGTGGGGCGTAGGTTATGTATTTGTTCCAGATGGTGCTGAATAAGCTTGAGATAAAATAGAGTGAGTTTAGAGCCAATATCACCGCAAAGCTTTACCGACTACGTTGCGTATTCAGAGCGTAAACGGACGAGATGGGAACGTTTTCTCGACAAAATTAAGCCACGTTCTGCTGCCATGCGTACCACAATTTTGGTACTGCTGGTGGTGTTCTTTAGCCTCTTTATGTCTTTGTGGTTTTTTTGGCGAACCCTCTATTTACCTGAGATTCAACAACATGCCCGTTATCTGGCAGTTGAACTCGAACTGGTCAATAATCCTAATATTCGTATTTTTCATCGTGATAGCGAAGTTGATGTCGATACTTGGTTACGTAATCGGGTTGGTATTGAATACATAACCGATCCTAAAGAGTATCCAAGCGTTCGCGATAAAGTAATTGCCGAGATTTTCACCAACCAGGTTGAGCAAAAACTAGCCAATGAAATTGGTGCAAAAGACGTTACCGTTTACTTCCAGTTTAAACCTAGCCCACGTATCTGGATTCAGACTCCTGAAATGCATGGCAACTGGGTTCGTGAGCCCTTAAAAACCTATGCAAACTATAGCCCTGAGCTATTAATTGGTTGGGTTGTGGGTGTTCCTTTAGTGTCAGCCATCATTATTTTAATTTTGGTTAGACAAATGAATCGCCCCTTGCGTCGTTTGCAAAATGCTGCCAATGAATATAGTAAGTCTGGAACTGCACCTTATTTAGATACCAACCATGGCCCTCTAGAAATTCGCCAAGTTAACCAAGCCTTTAACCGCATGGTGTATACTCTTGAACAAGCTGAGCGTGAAAGACGAATCATGCTAGCGGGTATTTCACATGATCTAAGAACTCCCCTTACACGTATTCGTTTAACCGCAGAAATGCTACCTGATGAATTTCTGCGTGAAGGCTTGGTCTATGACGTAGATGATATGGATGCAATTTTGAATCAGTTCATCTCATATATGCGGGATGGTTCTGATGAAGAATTAAAAGACACCAATATCAATATATTATTGCAAGAATTAATTATTCAGTTTAAACCGCTCGATATTCGCTTTGAAGTGCAAGATGTTCCGATTATTCCTGCGCGTAGTCTCTCTTTAAAACGACTCATTGCTAACCTTATTAATAACGCAAAACGTTATGGTGCGGAGCCAATCGAACTCAGTGCAAAAGTTGAAAATGAACATATTTTGATTACCGTTGCCGACCACGGTGAAGGTATTCCAGAAGATCAAATTGAAGAATTAATGCAACCATTTGTGAGAGGCGACTCTGCTAGAACCATCCAGGGAAGTGGTTTAGGTCTTGCCATTGTTAAGCGTATTGTCGACATTCATCAAGGTGAAATCCAAATTCATAACCGTGAACAAGGTGGTTTAGAGGTTGTTATTTCACTACCTATTCCAAAATCAGCGGCTGAAGAAAATACAACGCCAAATCCTTTGGAAAAAATTAAACAAACTTTAAGTGAGCGCTTCTAATTTGATCAACCGATCATTTAAAGCGCTATTTTAAAATTTATCAAATACCAAATAAATCAACATATTAAAAATCATAAAATAAATTTATACCCACATTTATTTAAAAAATTAGACCTTAGCCTAACACCTATGCACTTTTCATTTTTTCATAGCTAAAATCCCGTATGTTTTGACAATATTGAGGATGTCCAATGTCTTTAAGTCGTATTCGCCTAGCTTCTCTTCATGACAAGGTCATCAGTGCTGAACAAGCTGCGCAATTCATCGAAAATGGAATGACCGTTGGTATGAGTGGTTTTACTCGTGCTGGTGAAGCTAAAGCTGTTCCACAAGCACTTGTAGAGCACGCAAAGAAAAATCCGTTAAAAATCACGTTAATTACGGGTGCTAGCTTAGGTAATGACTTAGACAAACAACTCACGGAAGCAGGTGTTTTATCTCGTCGTATGCCATTTCAGGTAGACAACACTTTACGTCGTGCGATTAACAACGGCGAAGTTATGTTTATTGACCAACACTTGTCAGAAACTGTTGAGCAAATGCGTAACCAGCAACTTAAACGTCCAGACGTTGCGGTGATTGAAGCAATTGCGATTACTGAAGATGGCGGCATTATTCCAACAACTTCTGTGGGTAACTCTGCAAGTTTTGCTATTTTTGCCGAAAAAGTTATTGTTGAAATCAACACATCTTTAAGCGAAAGCTTTGAAGGTTTGCACGACATCTATATTCCGACTTACCGTCCAACTCGTACGCCAATTCCATTAACAAAAGTGGATGAGCGCATTGGTACAACTGCAATTCAAATTGATCCTGCAAAAATTGTTGGTATTGTCTTTAACGACACACATGACTCACCATCAACAGTCACTCCTCCAGATGATGAGACTCAAGGCATTGCAAACCACCTCATTGCTTTCTTTAATAAAGAAGTTGCTGAAGGCCGTTTACCAAAGAACCTTGGTCCATTACAAGCAGGGATTGGTTCAATTGCTAACGCTGTATTAACAGGTTTAAAAGATTCTGATTTTGAAGACCTCATCATGTACTCAGAAGTTCTACAAGACTGTACTTTTGAACTCATTGATGCAGGCAAAATGAAGTTTGCTTCTGGTAGCTCAATTACCCTTTCAGCTAAATGTGGCGAAAAAGTTTTTGGCAATATTGAAGCTTACAAAGACAAATTAGTGCTTCGCCCACAAGAGATTTCTAACCATCCTGAGCTTGTACGTCGTTTAGGGATTATTGGCATTAACACTGCGCTTGAGTTTGATATTTACGGTAACGTGAACTCAACTCACGTATGTGGTACGAAAATGATGAATGGTATTGGTGGTTCGGGTGACTTCGCTCGTAATGCGCACTTGGCTATTTTCGTGACCAAATCAATTGCTAAAGGCGGCGATATTTCTTCTATCGTGCCAATGGTGAGTCACGTTGACCACAGTGAACACGACGTTGATATTTTAGTAACAGAGCAAGGTTTAGCAGACTTACGTGGTTTAGCGCCTCGTGAACGTGCCCGCGCTATTATTGATAACTGTGTACATCCGCTTTACCGTGATGCATTGAACGACTACTTTGATCGTGCATGTGCTAAAGGTGGTCATACCCCTCATTTACTTCGTGAAGCATTGTCTTGGCATGCAAACTTCGAAGAAACAGGTCAAATGCTCCAAGCAGCACCTGTTGCAAAATCAGCTTAAATCACTGGTTTTAATTCAAGCACTCCTTCGGGGGTGCTTTTTTATTTGTTTAAATTATTCAAAACTACTGCTCAATTGCGTATTTTTATTTTATCTTTTCAATACATCAAAACAAAAAGTAGAAATCCATATGTTCATTATTCGCCAATTTACAAATGCAGATCTGGATGATGTGGTCAATTTATGGGAAAGCTGCGATCTGACCCGCCCCTGGAATAACCCTGAAACGGATATTTTTAGGAAAGTTTCACAACAGGATGATTTATTTCTGGTTGCTATTAAAGATGAACAACTGATTGGCACGCTCATGGGCGGCTATGACGGCCATAGAGGCTGGATTAACTATTTGGCTGTTCACCCCCACCAACAACGCTTAGGAATAGCTACAGCCCTTGTTCAGCAGCTTGAGAAGCGCCTCATCGCTCGTGGTTGCCCAAAACTTCAATTATTAGTGCGTAAAGACAATATAAATGTGCTGAACTTTTACGAACAGCTCGGTTACGACGAAGTAGAAGCCGTGTGTTTAGGAAAACGACTCATTAATGATAGTCCTCACGACTAAACACAAATTTTCAGTTGAGTCATTTCTAGAAAGTTTAAACATTGTTGGGGATAACTGAGTTTGCTTGTGGATAAAATAAGATTTATACACAAGTGAAGTCTTAATATTTTTTATTAAATAAATAGGCATGAAAAAAGCCCCATACTTTAAAGTATGAGGCTTTTTCGAATATGGTGGCGAGACCCAGGATCGAACTGGGGACACACGGATTTTCAATCCGTTGCT
>NZ_JAVQNN010000003.1:0-21185 GCF_031798975.1 Acinetobacter sp. V110_1
CAAGTTTCTATCTGCATCACCGCCGATGGATGTGCATTATAGACCATTAAGATCCAGTTGCAAGCCCTTTTTTAAAATTAGTGCAACGACAGTTTGCTTTTTAACCAAAAATGATAAAAACATTCATTTTTTATATAAACACGGCTGTAAAAGCATCAATTTATCTAAAATTTTCTCATCTTGATTCTTCTCTTGCCATCTTAATGGGCGGCAATCGATGTATTCACAATATCCACCTTCTCCTTGAAGGCATTGATCATTCCAACTTAACTGATAACGGAAACTTCCAATATACCCTGCAGCTAATCCAAATTTGTAATCACCACGACTTTCAGCATAGAGCTCAAAAATAACTTTTCCATTTTTTTTACATTGCCAAGAGAATTCTCGAGGTAAATACATTTCTCGTCCATGAGGTGTTACAACTTTTGGATAAACCCGATGAATATGGAAATTGACATCTTCAGTAAATGTGACAGCTGGCTTTCCCAGCTCTTGAATATCTAAACGTGAAAATAGAATAATATTCCATTGATTTCTTATTTGAGAAAGTGTGACTTGCGTTGTTTCATTTAAATTAATAATTTGGCAGGTATAAAAACATAAAGATAAGAAAGGTAAATGTAAGGCCCGAGCATGTTTAAAACGTCCTAATCCATTGACTTCATATTTCTGACCTTTATATAAAATCTCTCCTTCACAATGACATAAAACAGACCAGTAATCAGATATCCCCCACTGCAATGCGGATGAATTCGAAATGTCCGAAGGCGTTTGGACAATTAAATTACAACTCATTTCAGAATCTGTTCGTGTAAGCTGAATTCTTGGAATTTGCCATTCAATAAGATCTGTTTTATCAAATTGGTAATAACTAGGAGTAAGCTGACATTGTCTTCGAATGGAATAGATTTTTAAGTGACCTAGACTGTGTAGGCTATTACTAACTAGTACTGTTGCCGTATCAATTGGTGAAGTGACAATACTGTTTGCGTTATAGCAAAGGGGAATTCTAGGCTGCCCGATTAGACTAATATAATTGAAGTAACGAAGTGGTGCCGGTAAGTTTGGAAGGATTAAGCCTTGATAGACAACTTTAAAGAAGCCTCTAGCAGGCTGATAAACAACACCCTCATTTGAGTTGAGGCTCAGTTGCTGCAATTGATTTATTGGACTCATCAACTTAGGCATACTGAACCTCGTCTAATTTATGTTTTGATAGTCTCGTTATTTTTTTTAGCTAAAAGTGTGGTAACAAAACCTGATAGAGCATAGATGATTGAAACAATCAGAATACCCATTGGGATATTATAAGTGATTGCTGCAAAAATCAGTACTACCGGCAACATAACTACAAAAGGAACACGTTTACGGTCCATTTGCTTAAATGAATAGTATTTAATATTGGAAATCATGAGTAAACCAACAACAACCATGATTACCGCATTAATAACTTGAATCGCAATATCACGTAAATCGAAGATGAACGGATAATCACGAGCCACCCATACAAGCGAAATAATGATAATTGCAGCTAATGGGCTTGCGATACCAATAAAATAGCGTTTATCAACCACTCCAATTTGAACATTAAAACGTGCCAAACGGAATGCTGCACAGGCAGTATAAACAAAACAGCATGCTAAGCCGATACGGCCTAAGTCATGGAGACTCCAGCTATACATTAGCATTGCTGGTGCGACACCAAATGCTAATAAATCAGATAAAGAGTCATATTGCTCACCAAAAGCACTTTGAGCGCCAATAGCTCGAGCAACACGTCCATCTAACCCATCGAACAAAGCGGCAAGGAAAATGGCATAAATCGCTTGCGTAAATTCACCATTCATACTTGCAATAATGGAATAGAAACCAGACAACAAAGCGGCTGTCGTAATTAAGTTAGGCCAAAGATAAATACCTCGGCGCTTCACTTTTTGTCCTTCCGGATTATCTTCTTCTTCAACCACTTCGAACGTAATCCCATCAAATGAATGTTCATTATGAGTTAAATCTTGCTCTGGTTTAGGCGCATTTGTCATTATTTTCTATTCCAAACATGTGCATTGATTTAAGTTAACTGTTACTCACCTACTAACCAGCGAACAGCAGCATGTCCACCCGTTTCTTGCATACGTAAGTGCGGGAATAACCACTGTAGAGCTTGGTCAGCTTGTTCAGAGAACTGCCATGGTGGGTTAATCACTAATAAACCACAACCATTCAAGCCTACAGGCGTGTCATCTGGCCATACACAAATTTCACAAACTAATTGACGGCGAATTCCGGTTTTAAACATTTTCTTTTCAAAACGTTCAATCATTGCGCGGTCTTTAATTGGATACCAAACTGCAAAAACACCTGTCGGCCATTTCTTATGAGCTTGTTGTAACAGTTCAACTAATTGCGGAAAGTCTTTACGCTCTAATTCGTAAGGCGGGTCAATCATAACCAGACCACGCTTTTCTTTTGGCGGAATTACACCGAGCAAGCCTTCATATGCATCACGCTCATGTAAACCTGCACGTTTATCGCGAATGTTATGACGTAATTGCTGAAAAACATCACGCTGCATTTCAAATATAGTCGCTTTGTCAATTTCACGCATACCTTGTAAAGCAAACCAAGGAGAACCAGGATAGCTTCCCTTACCTTCTTGATTACGTAATTCTTCTACAAGTTTTAAGTATTGCTGGATTGCTTCAGGAGCTTGACGCTTTTCCATTTCAGAAAGCTGTACAAGACGATGAATACCCGTTAGGAATTCTCCTGACTTTTGTGCAGGTGCTTGAGATAGATCATATTTTCCAGCCCCTCCATGCGTATCGATATAGCGATAAGGTTTATCTTTAGCATTTAAACGGTTGAGAAGCTGTAGCAAAAGCACATGCTTCATAACATCTGCAAAGTTGCCCGCATGGAAATGGTGACGGTAATTCATGTTGACTTTAATTCCTCAATTCAACGAATAGTTTAACATGAAAAAAATATTCTTTCGTAAGGTTGTGATCATCTAAAATAAGGCTGCTTGATTTTCTTACGATCGATATGAGGTTATATGCGCTCTCAACCACTTCCTGACAGTTGGAATCTGGATCAGATTCTAGATGACTTAAATGCACATGGTTTTGCAATTGTGAATCATGCCTACTCTAGTGAATATCATACTCAAGTTGCCAAAGAGTGTAGTCATCACTTTGATGAATTTCGTGAAGCTGGTATCCAAAATGGAGTGGTGAGTACAATTCGAAGCGATCATATTTTATGGATTAATGAATCACTTCCTGTTGCTGAACAACACGTAGAAACTCTAACTTCATTTTGCCAACATCTAAATCAAGCTTTCTTTTTAGGAATTAAAGAGGTTGAGGCGCATTTTGCCTGTTATAACGCAGGTGAATTTTATGCATTACATCGAGATAACCCTCAACAAAAAAATGATCGTATTATTTCTACTGTTTATTATTTACACCCTGAATGGCAGGATGATTGGGGGGGACAACTACGCTTGCAGGACAAGAATGATATTTGGCACATTATTACACCAGAACCTAATCGCCTAGTTATATTCCAGAGTGATTTACTTCATGAAGTTTTAGTTTCTAAACAGCAGCGTCTATCAATTACAGCTTGGCTTCGTAGTGGAAACTCGATTTGGGTTTAGAAGAATGCTCTTTAAATTTCTTAAATAAACCCGATATAAGAGCTATTGATTAAAAAGGGCGAAGGCGTATGTCTATTGAAACAAAAATGATTGTAAGCAGAATTGGTGAAACAGACCAACTCTATTTAACTGAGAATACGCCCGAACTTGCTTTGGAACGTGCAGATTTACGTATGCAGCTCGTTGTATTAAGCCGTGTTCGCCAAGAGCAAATTCATTTTTTGCAAGAAGCTATTGTTTTGCTTGAGCAAGCTCGTATGGAATACGATGAAATGCCAATGAGTTTATATTTGAATTTATCTCTTCATTTAGCTAAAGCGTATATGATTTACTTTGAATTAAATAAAGAAAAACGCTTTGCGCTCATTGCACAGCAAATTTTAAAGCCCTTAGCTCACCATCACCATAGTGATATATATTTCTTCTTAGCTTATGCTTCAGCAGCGCAAGAAAAACCTGCTCTTACTCGTCATTGGCTTACAAAATATTTATCAACTGCCCAATGTGATCTTGAGTTAGTTCATGAGCATCCAGTATTTCATCCGGTACGGCATGAGCCATGGTACAAAGATTTATTAAAACCCAAAATTCACTAAAGGGTAAATTGTAAAAGGCCTGTTATTTATAAACAGGCCTTTTATTTTGTTATTTTTTAACACTATCTTCGTGCAATTGCTCATTGAGCTCATCAATGACAACAATCCATTCATCATCTTTTTCCCAATGGCTTTTCAGGAAATCACTTTGGCCTTGTGACCAAAAAGGTGCTTCATGTAACTTCTGTTCAGCAGGTAACTGATGCGTTTTGATAAAATTTTCAATACTCGCGTCATCAGCGTCTAAACCCAATTGCTCAAATAAAAGTTGTAATGTTGGTTGCTGTTCAAACATTGTTATTCTCCCACGGCTTCTTTTCAATAATCTAGCAACAATAGATGTTAGTTGCATATCTATGTCTATATTTTCTTGTTGTTTTTTGTGTGTTCTTATTAAATTTCAAATATAAAAAAGCACCCTACAAGAGAGTGCTTTTCAATTCATTTAATTAATGAATTATTTTAGCATGTCAGCAATTGCTGCACGTTCTTCTTCAAGCTCGTTTAGAGTGAAGTTGATACGCTCACGGCTAAATTCATCGATTTCTAAACCTTGAACGATTTTGTATTCACCGTTTTCAGTTGTTACAGGGAAACCGAACATAACGCCTTCAGGAATACCATAAGAACCATCAGATGGAATACCCATAGTTACCCACTTGCCGTTTGTACCAAGTGCCCAATCGCGCATATGGTCGATTGCAGCATTAGCAGCAGAAGCAGCAGAAGACAAACCACGCGCTTCGATAATCGCAGCACCACGTTTACCAACAGTTGGAAGGAATACGTCTTTGTTCCAAGCTGGATCGTTGATCTTGTCTTTTAAACTTTCGCCATTTGCAGTTGCAAAACGGTAGTCAGCATACATAGTTGGAGAGTGGTTACCCCAAACTGTTAATTTTTCGATGTCAGCAACTGCAACACCAGCTTTTTGAGCAACTTGAGTCAATGCACGGTTGTGGTCAAGACGTAACATTGCTGTGAAGTTTTTCGCTGGAAGATCTGGAGCAGATTTCATTGCGATGTAAGCGTTTGTATTTGCAGGGTTACCTACAACTAATACTTTAACGTCACGGCTAGCAACTTCGTTTAATGCTTGACCTTGGCCAATGAAGATTTCACCGTTAACTTTTAACAAGTCAGCACGTTCCATACCAGGACCACGTGGGCGAGAACCAACTAATAATGCATAGTCAGCATCTTTAAATGCAACTTTAGGATCATCAGTCCCGATCATGCCAGCCAACAAAGGGAAAGCACAGTCATCAAGTTCCATCATTACGCCTTTAAGCGCTTGTTGTGCTTTTTCAACTGGAACTTCAAGCAATTGTAAAATAACAGGTTGATCTTTACCTAGCATTTCACCGCTTGCGATACGGAATAATAAGCTGTAACCAATTTGACCTGCAGCGCCAGTCACGGCAACACGAACGGGTTGCTTCATGTAATTGTCTCCAATGAGTGTCCTTAATCGGGCTAAATAGCGATTCTATCTAACCAAATCATCATAAACGGCAAAGATTGTACTCTAAAGAAGTTGCAGATGCATGTAAAAGCGACTCATTTTCACCAAAAGTCTGATAGAAAATACAAATTAATCTTTACAAATAGATTCAATGTATGGTGAGCATTTTTTGAGGAAATGGTAGCTACTCTTAATAGCTACCTTTAATCGTAATTTCGCTTGGGCAATTAGAGACCACATGATTTGAACATTGCTTATATTGGCCATTTACTGTGTAGCAGACTTTAACTTCTGTAAGCACAACATCTGAGCGCGAGAGTTGGCAAGAAAAACGAATGCCATTTTGTGGCAAACTCGGATTAAGCTTTGTAAATTGTTGACGTAATGTAGATTGTTGCATTTCTACGTTACTAGAACTGGTTAAATTAGCAGGTATTTTTAATCGTTCAGCGAAGTTAATAATTGTACGGAAATACTGACTCGCGTTCATAGGCACACAACCACCTACACTCTTCCAAAGCTGTACACGAGCATTATTGTCTGGCATCACTCGAGCAACGACTTTAGCTTGCAGTGGTGAAAGTGTTGCAGAACTTTCAGTTGAACAGTCCGTTCTAGTTGTTTCAGGCATTAAACCTGTAATGGTAAGTGAATATCCTTCCAGACATTTACGCTGCTTCTGTTTAGAAGGATCTAGCGAACAGACAGCAGGCGTCATCTGTACATGCATGACATAACCTTGCACGTTTACAGGTTCCGCATGTAAAACAGAACTCATCAATCCAATGCTTGCACAGATGAGCCACCATGCAAGTTGCGATATTGGATGAAGTCCTAGATATCTATATTTCATTTAATTAAAACTTGGTTATGCCAATTAAAAGAATGTTCCATCATTCATCATCTAAAATTAAGGTGATGATCGCATTGGAATGACTTTCATACGCTGTATCAGCGACTGAGCGCCTTGCCCCAACACCACTCCATAATGTGTCGCATTTGTCATGACATGCTTGACATAATCTCTGGTCTCAAGCAATGGAATGGTTTCTGTATATTGATCAGCTTCAATCGGTTGGTAATCGGATTGCCAACGTCTTGCACGATTCGGGCCAGCATTATAACCTGCCGTTGCTAAAACTGGGTTATTACTTAACTGCCCTTGAATCATTGATAAATAAAATGTTCCATAACGAATATTGGTATTCATTTCACTTAACGCCGCCGGATTATATGTCTCCCCCATCTGACGAGCAATCAACTTTGCTGTATCAGGCATAATTTGCATAAGGCCACCAGCTCCTACATGAGAACGCGCCGAGGTAACAAACCGACTTTCTTGACGCATTAAACCATAAGCCCACGCAGGATCAATTCCAGCATTGTAACTATGGCTTACGACATTGGTCTTATGTGGGGTTACATAACGGTAGGTATCGTTATGTTTATTCGTTGTACGATCTGCTGCGTAAATTGCACGGTCATACCACCCCATATCGTGAGCACGTTTCGCAGCAGCTAATAATAATCCATCGTCATGCTGGAGATATGCCTGACGAACTGCCCAATTCCACTCGCGGTTGGTATACGTTGGATTTGCATTGATACGTCTTAAAGTAAATGCACGGTTAAAGTGAATATTTTGATCTAAACGGCGTAAATCGCTTGCAGACGGTTCATCACTATAAGGTTGATGGTTATAGCGTACACCTAAACGGTCTTTTGCAAGAAGATTGTGATAATCATCGCCACTTTCAGCTAATTTTTTATAAATACGTTGTGCCGTATTTTTAGAATTACTATCGCCACGTTGTTCTGTTGCACGGGCTAACCAATATTGCCAGCGATCTTCTTGTTTCTGTGAAACCGTCATACTTTCAATCGCACGAATTAAGCTTTCCCATGCGCTAAAGCGAATTGCTTGTCGTGCATAAATTTCAGCTTCTTCAGGACTTAGCGGATAACCATAGCTTGCATCGAAGTATTGAAGAACTTCACGGTTAAAGTTGTTTTTCATCACCGTGGTGCCACCGATATAGGCTACGGTGCGATAGAGATACTTTTGTACGCTCTCTGGAGTACCTTGCGCCACACGCTGTACATTCGCAAAAGCATTGCTTAAATCATTATTTGCTAGACGGCCTAATGCAAAAATCAAATAGGCATAATCTACATCATTAGTTTTTGGGGCGGTCCATAAATAATTAAGAGGATTCGCCTGAATTTGGTTAAGCTGAGCCAAAGACAAATTCATACCCAAAGTCTGTGCTGTAGCAAGCGCCTGTCCTGACAGGCCTGAACGTAGCTGCACCCAAAGGCGTTGCTGTTTATCTTGCGTACTCATTAATGGACTAGAAAGCATCATACGGCCTAGTCCAACACATGACTCTGGTTGTGATTCAGTTGCTAACCAGACATCTTTATATTCTGCAAATACTAATGCATCGCCACTTTTAGCTCTTACCTGTGCTAAAGCACAATTTTCAGCTGGGTCCGGGTTAGAGACGTAAGATAAAAGTGGTTGTGCAGATACGAAGTCAGCTTGTTTAACTTTTTCTTCAACATAATCTGCTGCAAGTTTCTCTGCCATAGCAGATTGAGGATAGCGCTGGGCAAAACTTACAATTGACGTTGGGGATTGAAAGTCTAAATTACTGTTTAGTTTCCAATATTCAGGGTAATAACCCAATACATCATTTTGCATTGCTGCCTGATATTGGTCTAACAAGGCGGTATTACCACTATTTGCGGCATTTAATGCATCATTAAATTGTTCTTCTGCTGCATAAGACAATGAACAACCAAGTAAACACACAGCTCCTAACCAGCTACGATGTGCATATTTATTTTTCATCACACGACTCTTGTTTGATGAGCTCTTTTTACCTGGTCTCATAAATGCGCTAAACCCTGACTATCCACCTTTAGGCATAGTTTAATTATTCTTCGTGCATTCTTTTGTTGTGTTATGTAACTATCTGATTCGACATCATTAAAATTTATGTCATTTGTCTCCATAAATCATGTGCAGCTTATGGCAGTTTATTGTTATCTGTCTGGCACAAATACTGCTATAATGATTGGTTTGACCCGTTTTGGGTCATTTTATTATTTATCTAGATCGATCTGTTAGGAGCCTACATGACGGTTCAAACCTTCATTCCCAATGGTGCCAAAGCTGCCTCAGAAAACACTGTTACCCAGCCAACGCACACCACTGATGTTTCAATAAAGAAATTATATATTGAAACTCAAGGGTGTCAGATGAATGAGTATGACAGTCACCGTATGGCAGACCTTTTAGGGGATTCTCACGGTTATGTTTTAACAACTAACCCTAATGAAGCAGATATTCTGCTCATGAATACATGTTCTATCCGTGAAAAAGCACAAGAAAAAGTATTTAGTGAGTTAGGCCGCTGGCGTAAACTAAAAGAGCAAAATCCTGACCTTGTGATTGGTGTAGGTGGTTGTGTTGCATCTCAAGAAGGTGACAACATTCAAAAGCGTGCACCGTATGTCGATATGATTTTTGGCCCACAAACCTTACACCGTTTACCACAAATGCTTGACCAACATCATGCACAAGTGGAAAAGCCGAAAAAAGAAAAGATTAAGCTCGTTGATATTTCATTCCCTGATATTGAAAAGTTCGACTTTTTACCAGAACCACGCGTAGAAGGTTTCAAAGCATTCGTTTCTATTATGGAAGGTTGCTCTAAATACTGCTCTTTCTGTGTGGTTCCATATACTCGTGGTGAAGAGGTTTCTCGTCCACTTGATGATGTGCTTGCAGAAATCGCAGGTCTTGCTGAAAAAGGTGTTCGTGAAATCAGCTTACTTGGTCAAAATGTAAACGGATATCGTGGTGAAACATTCGAAGGTGGCATTTGTACCTTCCCTGAATTGTTACGACTCGTTGCAGAAATTCCTGGTATTGGCCGTTTACGCTATACAACTTCACACCCACTTGAGTTCTCTGATGAACTTATCCAGTGTTATGAAGATTTGCCTCAAATGGTTTCACACTTACATTTGCCTGTACAAAGTGGATCTAACGATGTACTTAAAGCAATGAAGCGAAATCACACCATTGATGTATACATCGACAAGATTGCCAAGTTACGTAAAATACGCCCTGATATGCATTTATCGAGCGATTTTATTATTGGCTTCCCTGGTGAAACTGATGAAAACTTTGCAGAAACATTGCAGTTTATCAAAGATTTAGACTTTGACCACTCTTATAGCTTTGTTTACTCAAAACGTCCTGGCACACCGGCATCTGACTTACCAGATACAACTCCTGAACACGTTAAAAAAGAACGTTTAGCACAAGTTCAACAAGTCATTAAGCAATCAAGTATCGAGAAAACTGATGCAATGCTTGGCAAAATTGAACGTGTACTGATTGAGAAAGTATCTGATCAAGACCCTAATATTTTAGTAGGTACAGCAGACAACACTCGTTTAGTGACTTTTGTAGGCGATGCTTCTTGGATTGGCCGTTTTGCAGAGATCGAGATTACTGAAATTAAAACTTTAAATTTAGTTTACGGTGAACTCTTGAATCTTGAGCCTGACGTGGCGTAATGTAGAGGTATTCTAAAGTCTACTGAAAGGTTTTCTCTTGACTGCAGCGATTCGACGTACCGTAACATTTCCTGAAATTTCAATGGAACGTTTAAAGAGCATCTTGGGTGCCTATAATGGGCACCTTAAGCAAATCGAACAGCGTTTAGATGTCAAAATTACTCATCGTGGAGATGTTTTTCATATCGATGGTGAGATAGATGCTGTTGGGAGAGCTGAAGCGTTATTGCAACGACTCTACGAAGAAACTGAGGAGTCCCAGCAAATCAGTGCCGATCTGTTACATCTCTTGATTCAATCTTCACAAACTGAACGTAATTTCGAGTTAGTGGGTGAAGAGATGGAAGAGCATGATGCGCCAATGGATGTCTACTTTCAGACTCGAAAAGGTCGTATTAATCCACGTGGTGCCAATCAAAAACGCTATGTACAACGTATTTTGCAAAGCGATATTTCTTTTGGTGTAGGTCCTGCTGGTACAGGTAAAACTTATTTAGCAGTTGCCGCCGCAGTAGATATGTTAGAGCGTAATGAAATCCAGCGGATTTTACTTGTCCGCCCTGCTGTAGAAGCAGGAGAAAAGCTTGGTTTCTTACCGGGTGATTTAACCCAGAAAATTGACCCGTATTTACGCCCTCTTTACGATGCCCTCTACGAAATGTTGGGCTTTGAAAAAGTCGCCAAGTTAATCGAACGTCAAGTGATTGAAGTTGCGCCTCTTGCTTATATGCGTGGTCGTACGCTTAACCATTCATTTGTGATTTTGGATGAAGCGCAAAACACTACACCGGAACAAATGAAAATGTTCTTGACCCGTTTAGGTTTTGGTTCTCGTGCAGTAATCACAGGTGACATTACCCAAGTAGATTTACCTCGAGGCCAACAATCTGGTTTGGCGCACGCGCTACGTGTACTTGAGAATATTAAAGAAATTCATATTACCCGTTTCCATTCTCGCGACGTTGTACGTCATCAACTTGTTCAAAAAATTGTTGAAGCGTATGAAGGTTGGGATGGTGAACAACAGCGTCTTAATGCTGAAGCACGTGCTGAACGTAAAGCACGTCAAGAAGCATTAGTTGCTGAAAACGATACAGCAGCAGACTTGCAACATCAGGATGCCTAGGGTCTGTTGAATATTCAAAATTGGATTGCGTTGTCGGCTAAAATTGAGCAGGCAAGGCATGAAATAATGGGAATGGTAAACCCCTTTCCAAGTTTCATAACGTAGTCTGAGATAATTTTAGCCACAACCCTTCGGGACAAGAGTGTTTTTTGTTGCTACATCGTTGTGAACTATTCATTTAGAATAGCTAAATTTCATAGTCCACGCCTTGTATCATCTAAAAACACTCGATGTCGCAACCATCTGTGAATGTTTAACAGACCCCAAGGATTCACTTTGAAAATCAGTTTAAGTTTACAACAAGACTTTCAATCACCTGAGTTAGAGCTCAAACGAGCTCAACTCAAAAAAATTATTGAGACCACTTTACGCCACGTTGGCTACAAAGAAGATTGTGAAATTGGTGTTGCATGTGTTGATTTGGAAGAAAGCCATCAACTTAACTTGCAATATCGTGAGAAAGATAAACCTACCAATGTTCTCTCTTTTCCAAGCGACATTCCTGAAGAAGTCCTACCAATGCTTGATGCATTACCGTTGGGCGATTTAGTGATTTGTATTCCGGTAGTATTACAAGAAGCTTTGGAACAGAAGAAAACTGCACAAAATCATTTTGCACATCTTTTAGTACATGGAGTTCTGCATTTACTAGGTTATGACCATGAAACTAGCGATGAAGATGCAGAAGAAATGGAAGGCTTAGAGATCGAAATTTTAGCTAAACTCAACATTGCCAATCCGTATCAGGAATAATCAATTTCTCTAAAACTATTAAGCGCGCAATTAGCATCTTAATTTATTTTTAAAATGTGGATATCCTAAAAGTTATCCACATTTTTTCATTAATGAACCTCAAACTCAGCTTGAGCTGGATCAAAACGCCAAGTACGAATAATACGAAGCTCTGAAATATCTTTCATATTTACATCAAAATGACCAAACGGCGCTCCCCGACGTACCGATGCCTTTGCTGCCTCATCTAAAACTGGATGTCCTGAACTTTCAAGTAAACGAATTGCACGGATTCCCCCTTGAGCATTCAAAATCACCATAAGGCGAACTTCACCTTTTAACTGTTGTTGTTTAGCTTCTTCTGGATAATAGCGGTTACCGTAAAGTTCCACTTTTTCACGGAATTTATCTAAATAAGCTGCTGAAGCATCTTTCTTAGCTTGAATACCATCCACTGTTTTTATTTTTTGTTGGCGACTGAAATCTTGCTGACGTTGCAAATATTGAGCTTCAAGGCTTGCGACCATAGCAGCTTTGGCCTGGAACTGGCTTTGTAACTGTTCAAGTGCTTTTTTCCTTTGGCTCTCCTCTGCTTGTTTCTGCCAACTCAACACAGTCATGAGTACTTTTTCTTCAAACTTAAGTTCTCTTTGTTGCTGTACTTTTTCTAAACTTTCTAACTGAGCTTCTCCAGTTGAAGCATCAGTCGGCATAGGTGTTGGGGAGTTACTAGACATCCGATGGGCTGCTCGAAATGCTCCTGAACCTTGCTGGTCTGCTTGAGCTAAAAAATCTGCATGCTTAACCACATCTTCAGTAGGACGAATAGATATCGCGATTTCTTTAGTTGATTGTTCTGATGGCGCAGGCATCGCAAAATGGATGAGCAGCACAAAAGTATGCAGTAAGATTGCAAGTATTATTGCGACAATAAAGACTCGGTCTTGCCACCAATAATGAAAAGGCTCTATAGAAAGACTTCTTTTTTTCAACATAATCTTAAAAGCATATAAATGCCTTTTCCCCACGGTATCAATACCGAACAAAATACAAACTGATATTCAAATATGGATAAAAATGTGATTCACTTCAAATATGAGCTTTTATCCATTTTCATTTTGTGAAAATGTATCAATTAAATTTGTTACACTGCAATATCAAAACCTGTTTTTTATCATAATAAAGATTGTGTTGATTCTTTAGTAAATCATCATCTGGAAGTTCTTTTATGCAAACGCTATTTTCCTCATTAGTCAAACGTCTTCATAAAGTCTACCGAAAAGCTGAAGCCTTCATTGAGGAAGAAAGAGATTTTACATTATCGCAAACTTTTCTAAATGCGACCTTAGAACGTTACGTAACGAATAATGTCGAGTTTTTAGATGATCTACACGCAGACCTTTATCATGACTGGTTAAGACTCTATGCCACAATGCATGTCAAAGGTTTAGAAACGACTTTATCTGTCGACTTAAAATTGATTCAGATGGAATTTAATAAAGAACAGCAACTTATCATTTTTGAACAAATTAGTAATACACAAATTGTAGAAGCTAAATATAAAAATTTCTGGCAAAAAATTGCTGTGAAAGCTGCTATTTTTTACTATCACAAAATTCTAAAAAAAGACCCATTGGGTATGATTTTGGAGCGTTTTAACGTAGCCCAAGAAAAAGATGATCTTATCTTCCTAGACCTGAACCGTTGGTTCGGTAAAAAAGCCAGCATTATTGAAACATTGGGCAAAGTTCATATTAACTATGCACGGGTTCGTGAAGCAGAACTGGTCGTCTTTGGTAATGTTAATCTCGCCGCCTTACTTTTCCGAGATCAAGATGATGACTTTGAGGATGATCTGGAAGACACTGAAATTACGCCAATTCAGCAAAAAGATGCATAACAACTATATGAGCTAAAGAAATTTATTGTTAAAAAACACAAAGAGATTACATATTTAGCATAAATCCTGATTTTTTCTCCATGATCAGCAGGCATAATATGCAAAAGTCATAGATGCATCAGCACTGACCTTTCAGTCTGTACAAGGATATTTACTTATGGCAACAAAATTTCTGAAATCATTCAGCATCGCAACTGGTATTTCGACAACTTTGCTTATTGCAAGTTTCTCTAGCCATGCACTTGCCATGAGCCCATTTCAGGCAAATTATCAGTTTACCTATAATAATAAAGGCATGGGTTCAGCAACACGCGCACTTAGTCAACAAGGCAATAACTGGACTTATCTATTCACTGCAAAAGCTGGTGGAATCGCTTCTGCAAGTGAAACAAGTAAATTTAGTTTTGCTAATGGCAAAATTGGTTCACAAAGCTTTAGTCGTACTAGTAAAATTTTAATTCATAACAACACTATGAATATTAATTTTAACCCTGGTAATAAGACAATTAGCACAAAGAAAGATGATAAAGCACGCTCATTTGCTTGGCAGCCTGGCGTACTTGACGAGCTAAATGCTGAATTACAAGTTCGTGAAGATTTAAAAAATGGTTCACTCAAATCTTCTTACCCTCTTGCAGATGCAAAAGAAGTTGAAAACCGCCGTTTTGTAAAACAAGGCAATGAAAAAGTTAAAACCTCTTATGGCACCTTTGACACTGTAAAAGTGGTCTTAGAACACGGCAGACCAGATCGTAGTACTATTTTCTGGTTAGCACCTAAATTGGACTACTTGCCAGTTAAGGTAAGTCATATAGACGGCAAAACATCTTATGGTTTGTTATTAACAAGTTATAGCGGTAAAACGAATTAAAGCTTGCATTTTTTCGGATGCTTTTTAAAATACGCATTTGCTTTAAAAGCATCCGTCTAGAGGATTCTCCCGTGCACGCACTAGAACAGAAAATCTTAACAGAAGGTATCGTTCTATCTGATCAAGTGTTGAAAGTCGACGCTTTCTTAAATCACCAAATTGACCCTGTCCTCATGCAGCAGATTGGTAAAGAATTTGCCGCTCGCTTCAAAGATGCAGGGATTACCAAGATTATTACCATTGAAGCTTCAGGTATTGCGCCGGCAATCATGGCAGGTTTAGAACTTGGTGTACCTGTGATTTTTGCTCGTAAATATCAATCACTGACATTAAAAGACGATTTATATCGCGCCAAAGTGTTTAGTTTTACTAAACAAACAGAGAGTACGATTGCTATTTCAAACAAGCACATCAACTCAAGCGACAAAGCTTTAGTAATTGATGACTTTTTGGCAAATGGTCAAGCAGCGCTTGGTTTGATTGACTTAATTCATCAAGCAAATGCAGAAGTAGTAGGTGTTGGTATCGTGATTGAAAAATCATTCCAACCAGGCCGCGATTTATTGCTTGAAAAAGGTTACCGTGTTGAATCTTTAGCACGAGTTAAATCACTTACTGATGGCACAGTAACTTTTATTAAAGAATAAAATTATTTAAATAAAAAAGAGCGGAGTTCCGCTCTTTTTTATTTTTATAAGATTATGAGTGAAGTTTTTTTACGATTTCACCTAAACGTTTACCTTGTGCTTCACATAAAAGCTTTTCATCTTGGCTTAAGCCTTGATCATGTCTAGGGCCACTCACATGGCTTGCACCATACGGCGTTCCACCTGTTTTTGTATTCGATAATGCAGGAATAGAATTTGGTAAACCTAAAATCATCATACCATGATGAAATAACGGCGGTAGCATCGTTAATAAAGTACTTTCCTGCCCACCGTGCATTGAACCAGAAGAAGTGAAAACACATGCTGGTTTATTATGTAAAGTCCCATTTAACCAAAGACTTGTGGTCTGATCCCAGAAATATTTCATTTCGCTTGCCATGTTACCAAAGCGAGTTGGAGACCCAAGTGCCAAGCCTGCACAATTGGCTAAGTCCTCTAAAGTGCAATAAATATCGCCTTCTTCAGGAATGCTTGGTTCAGCTTCTGTTACTACTGTTGCAATATTAGGTACTGTGCGAATTTTTACATTAATACCTGCAGCTTCAACACCATTCGCAATAAGATGCGCCATTTCTTTAGTAGAACCATATTTACTGTAATAAAGCACAAGAATGTAAGGTTGCATCGGTTTCATGAATTTTGTTAAAAAGAACACTATACGATATTTTTTATTTTTTTGGCGAAGCCAATTTTATGAAATTTTAGAGGTGATTGATTTTTAAGGGCAACAGTAACAAATATTGGTAAAAGCTTTTTACTACGTTTTGTTACGATGATACATACGGAACTTTCAGAATACTTTTTTATTCTTTAGGTTAAAGTTTACCCACATCAAAGATAGTGTTCTCAACCGAATACACCGGTGAATATCAATCACCCACATCATGATTAAAAAAATCGGGATAGATGACGCATGTTAGAACGTTTTTTGAAGAGACTTCCTTTTTATAACAAGACCTGGTTTCAATTTATTTTATTTGTAATTAAGCGTTTTGAAGCTGATCGCTGCCGAGAACAAGCTGGCGCTCTCACCTATACGACTCTTTTTGCTGTTGTGCCGATGCTAACAGTATTTTTAGTTATTATTTCTTCAATTAAAGCCTTAGAACCTGCTAGACAACAGTTGCAGCACCTAATTTATAGTAATTTTTTACCTAAAAGCACCATTGCATTTGATAAGGCACTCAATGCTTTTACCGAAAAATCCAGTAATTTAACTGTGATTGGTGTGCTGTTTCTATTTGTCACCACAGTTTTAATGCTGACAACAATTGAAACGGCCTTTAATCGCATATGGAGAGTAAAAGAAACTCGTAGCGGCATTGTAGGCTTTATGCGCTACTGGACCATTATTTCGCTTGGTCCCATTATTTTAGGCAGCGCATTTGTTATTTCATCAACCGTTGCATCAATGAACTTATTAAGTAATAACTTCACGGGTTATCAACTTGATGGTGCATTTCTACTTTGGCTTATTTCTTTTGTTCTTACTGTTTTGGGATTCTTTATTTTATATTGGACCATTCCCAACCGCACAGTTCCCTTATTTTCAGCAGCAATTGCCGCGTGTTTGAGTGCTGTATTGTTTGAAATACTTAAGAATTTATTCGGCTTTTTGATGTCGAACTTCACCAGTTATGAAATCATATATGGTGCATTTGCAGCAGTACCTATTTTCTTATTATGGGTATTCTTATCTTGGAATATTGTATTACTCGGTGTCGAGGTGAGTTTTGCCCTTACCGCTTTTCATTCAGGCAAAGAACAAAAAAGACATCCAGTACTCATGCTACTCGATATTTTAGAATTATTTTATAAAAAGCAAAAACTTGGTGAAAGTGTAAATGATAAAGAAGCATTAGAAATTTTAGGCCGTGGCGAAATTGGCCGGTGGCCCGCTTATGTTGTCTTACTCGAAGAGCAAAATTTAGTTAAACGCACAGATAAAGATGAATATGTTTTAGTCCGTAATTTATCTCAAGTCGACTTTTGGAGTTTCTTTACCGCATTACCTTATCCACTTCCATTACGCCCAGATGTATTAAATGTGCATGATGATGACGAATGGATGGAAAAAATCGGCCCAGCGTTAGTAGAGTCCAATGACTATTTGGCAGCCAAACTCTCTATTCCACTTTCAACAATTTTTGAAGAGAAATAGAAAATAAGATTATTCATTCATATAAAAGTCTTCTATATCCAGACAATAAAAAACCCTATTATCAGTTCAATAATAGGGTTCAAAACTTAGCGATTTAAATCGAATTATGCTTTAACAAAGGTTTCCCAAACAAAATCTTGAGTAGCACCTTTCAAAGTCATTTTTAGCTGATCGCCAGCATGCAATGGCCCCACTCCTGCTGGTGTACCTGTCATAATGACATCGCCTGATTCAAGTGAAAACACCTGATTAATATCAGTTAAAAGTTCGCCAATAGTAAACATTAACAGTGCAGTATTACCATCTTGACGCAATTCATCATTAATATGGAAAGTGAATTTGGTCTCTTCCCAATTGGTAATTTCACTTACATCTACCCAGTCCGCAAGTACACATGAACCATCAAATGCTTTTGCTCTTTCCCAAGGCTGACCTTTATCTTTTAATTCATTTTGCATATCACGCAAAGTTAAATCTAACCCTAAAGTTACAGCACCAATAGCTTGCAATACTTTTTGCGGATCAGTTTCGCCTTTTAGTGGCTTATCAATACGCAAAACAAATTCGCATTCGAAATGGCAACTACCCCAAGATGGATTCCACGAAATACCTTCATCTAAACCAATCAAACTACTTGGTGGCTTGATAAACAATACTGGTCGTCCCGGCATTGCATTGTTCAGCTCTTTTACATGATCAGCATAACTTCTGCCCACACAAACGATTTTTGAAGGACGTGTTTTCATGAGGCTTCCTTTATTGTTGCGACTAATAATTCTAATAACTTATTTCTTAAATGTATTTTCAAATACAGTTTGATCTGAAACTTGAGCAAAGGCACGTTTCGGTACAATAATGACCGTTTTGTTTTTTAACTCAAGCATATAAGTCAGTTTACCCTTAGCAAAAGTCTGCACATCGCCATACTGTACGACTTGTTTACGACCAGCAGCATAGAGTTCAAAATAATCTTGGTATAAATCGATCCCTTGCTCACTCTTACCAAATTGATAACGTACAAACTGACGCTTGAACATCATAGGTAAAAGCCAATAGCGCATTAGACCTTGCATAATCAGGAAAAAAATACCCAAAGCAACATAGTAGCGACCAACGCCTGATAAGCCTAAATAAAAACCCCAAATAACAATTGCAATACTAATAACAGGGGTTAAAAAACGTGTGAATTGTTTCTTTCCGAATGTCACCAAGCCAAACCCGTCTTGAGACTCTTCTAAATTTAAATAATAACGTAAAGATAAAGCGCTTTTTTGCTCGGTCATCACTATGTGTCAATATTGAATAAATCGAAACTATTAGAGCATATTCATCTACGCTTTAAAATGAATCAAAAGTGATTTTTTATTTTTGCTCACACGATAAAGCTTTCATTCGTACAAGTTGTTTACTCGTTTCATATATAGAACGTAGATTCATATTTATAAGGCTTATTTCATATTCTTAAATTTATAGAATGTTTCTATTGTCTCTTTAGTGGAATCCGTCATGTCTTTCTTTGCAAAACTATTTGGCTTAAATCAAAAAACGACAGCTCAAGAAGATGTGGCTTTAAAAGCCGCTCAAGAGCTAAAATCTTCAAATGAAACTTCTTTTATAGAACTCATTAAAAACCGCCGCTCTATTTATGCAATTGGAAATAACTTAAACCAATCAAATAGTGAAATTGAAAAGTTAATTCAAGAAGCAATCAAACATAGCCCTTCTGCATTTAACTCTCAATCATCTCGCGCTGTTATTTTATTTGGACAATCACATCAAAAATTCTGGGATATAGTTCTAGAAGTTTTAAAAAGTATTATCCCAGCTGAAGCTGTATCTGGAACAGAACAAAAAATTCAAAGTTTTGCCGCTGGTGCAGGCACAGTTTTGTTTTATGAAGATCAGAACGTAGTTAAAGGCTTACAAGAACAGTTTGAAGCTTATGCTGATAATTTTCCAATCTGGTCTGAGCACTCAACAGCAATCGCTCAATTTGCAGTTTGGAACGTATTAGCTGAACAAGGTGTTGGTGCTTCATTGCAACACTACAACCCAATTATTGATGAGAAAATTAATGCTGCTTTCTATATCCCAGCTGAATGGAAGCTAAGAGCTCAGTTAGTTTTTGGTTCTATTGAAGGTAACGCGGGTGAAAAAGCCTTTATTGACGATGCAAACCGTTTTAAAACATTCGGCTAATAGATAATCCTTGAATCTAGATCTTTTTTAAAGCTGGTTGTCATGTGCACTAGCTTTTTTATTAGAATCATAAAAAATGGGCACAAAAAAACCGCTATATATAGCGGTTAATTCTTCAAGTGGTGCGCTCAGAGAGATTCGAACTCCCGACCCCTTAGTTCGTAGCCAAGTGCTCTATCCAGCTGAGCTATGAGCGCGTACTTGATGGAGGGCATTATACGCAGTTTTTCTATTTTAGAAAGGACTTTTTCATCTTTTTGTCATCAAGCGTCTAGTTCTTAGCCATAACAAAATATCTTGGTAGCCTAGCTTTCCTAAAAAGGGGAATTTCTTGTCCATAAAATATATTTGAAATATTTTTTTTCAATTAAAGGTGCCCTCTTCTTTTATCCAATTTGGACATTTTGACCAAATTGACAGAATCAAAAGCCTAGTTTTTTAGTCAGGATTATATAAATAATATATTTCTACTTATGCAAAATTATTTTTATAAATAAAACTATTTAGCACTAATAATTATAAAAATAATAAAAAATGGAGGAAAATACACTCATCTTTAAACCATATATTATAAAAAAAATTATTATTTTTATGTCTAAATCAGAATGAATATCTAATTGTCAAAATATTATAAGTATCAAATTATTTGAGTAGAAATATGGATTGACACTTTTTGAGATCTACCCAATACTAAATTTTAATTATTGAGAAACATATCTCAATAATTGCCTAACGCAATAAATAAATACTTACTTAAAAATACATAAATATACAGGAAATAGACCATCATGTTCTTACTGAAAACTCTCGTATCTTCAATAACAAAAGTTACTCAGGACTTGAGTAATGTTGTATCAGTGAATCCTGTTGTAAACACAGGTTCTACTGTTAATGTAAACGTTTCCGATATAAATATTGCTACTGGAAATGTTTCAACATCAGGCTTACTTTCTAATGTTGTTTCAACTGTAACCAATACCGTTTCTCAGACAACAGGCTTAGTCTCTGGTGTAGTGGGTACCGTAACAGGTGCTGTTGGTGGTGTAACTGGTGGCGCTACTAGCGGCAATCCAGTCGGTGCAGTAACCGACATCCTTGGCGGTGTGACTGGCACTATCGGCGGCCTGACTGGTGGCTTAACTGGTGGCGTGACTGGCGGCAATCCAGTCGGTGCAGTAACCGACATCCTTGGCGGTGTGACTGGCACTAT
>NZ_JAVQNN010000004.1:0-5789 GCF_031798975.1 Acinetobacter sp. V110_1
CCTTTAAGGTCAGGTCCTGACTAGACTGAAGCTTGCCTTGCTGGTTACTTAACACCCCCGTACCGGCATCAATATGCACAGTACCTTCAACACTGCCAATCTGCCCTGCATTGTTCGTCAGACCCTGACTGCTCAGCTGTACCGCCTTGTTCGCAATGATCTGGCCTGAACTGTTATCAATGTCCTGACCTGCCGTCACCTCTATCGAACCCTGGGCATTGATCAAGCCGGACTGGGTCTTTAACTGGCCTGCCTGAACCTTGATATCTTTGCCTGACTGTAAAGAACCTGACTGGTTGCTCAATACCCCTGTACCAGCATTTAGTGCTAATCCAGCCTGTACCGAACCAATCTGACCACTGGTGTTATCCAGTCCTTCTGACCGAATACCAACATCGGCATTGGCAACGATTTTTCCAGACTGGTTATTGATGAGCCCCAAACTGGTCAAGGTTAATGCATTTTGTGCAGCGATTTGCCCAGCCATACTGTTATTGATCGAACCAGCATGAATGTTATTGTTCAGACCTGCATAAATTTGACCTGATTGGCTGTTATCGAGTAAACCCGCTACATCAAGCTGCAGATCATGATCCGCTGCAGAACTTAACTGGCCACCCTGATTATTTAAGCTACCCGCAGTAATATAAAGTGCTGTTGGACTTTGAATAAATCCTAACTGGTTATTGATTTGGTCTCTAATGGCTAATGTAAGCGGTTTTAATGTTCCACGTTGGATCATTTGCCCTTTTTGGTGACTCAAGTTATACGCGGTAATATTAATTTGATCTGCTGATGTAATAGCACCATCTAGTATAGCTTGCTCTGTAGCTAATACTAATTGCCCATTACTCAGAATCTTACCTTGGGCTCCCTGCAATTGATTACTATTGATATTCAATTGCTGATTTCCAGAGTGAATAATTTGGCCTGCTTCATTGTTTAGAATAGAAGTATTTAACCGCATTAAAGCTGCATTACTACTAATTTCACCTGATTTATTATTTAGACCATTTACAAAGTTCAGAGTAAATTCGTTATTTCCAGTATGCTGAATTTTTCCTTGGCTATTATCTAGTTGTTGAGCAGAAAGAATAATATCCTGACTATTTAACTGTCCTTGCTGATTATTGATCAGATTCTGGCTGGTCAGTTTGAGTTGATCTTGAGCAACAACTGTCGCTGCCTGAGTTGAAATATCTGTACCAGCGTTCAATGCAATCGTTTTCGATTGTAATTGTCCCTGTGCTGCATCAATCGTCCCTGTCGCATTAATCTGGATATGCTGGCCTGCGAATGTTTGGCCATGTAAACCAGCCCGATCCACATTGATCGTAAGCATACCCGTATCAGCTAATTTACCTTCATGATCCAGGCCCGCGGCAATTAAACCATTCTGTGCATGTTCTAATGCTGAGCTTGTGATTTTTATATTTTCCCCAGCCGCCAAAGAACCAGAATTTTGAATATCTTTTCCTGTAACCGTTAAATCCTTATCCGCATAAATACCACCGTTGTTTTTAAGCTGATCATGTTGCAATTGAACAGTTGTCGCCTGTAATTGCCCTTGATCATTGTCAAATTGCTGAGCAGTACTGTTTAAATTTTGCTTGGCAATAATAGCTCCTTGGCTATTATTGACAGTGCCGTGTTGCTGTTGAATTTGATTGCCAATGATTTGCCCAGATGTATTATTCAGCGTTTGGCTATTTAAATTTAAATCAGTTTTTGCCTGTATAAACCCCTCTGTATTATCAATCGCTTGATTAGCTTTGATATTTACAGATTGGTTTTCTGAATAAACCACACCAAACTGGTTGTTTAAATCGCCTGCACTTACCAGAACATTGTCACCACTAGCAACGTAGCCCTTACTATTATTTAACTCACCACCTATAGCTAAATCGAGCTGCCCAATTGACTGGATCTTACCACTTTGGTTATTAGCATTCTGACTTTGAATTTTTAGTGTGTCACTCGATGTCAACTGACCTTGCTGGTTGGTAAAACCTAACGTTTGAATATCGGCCTGTTTAACATTCAATTGGCCTAGATCATTATTGAAGTTGCTGCCTTTAATGGTGGCAGTACCTAAATTCAGTTGCCCACCTTGGTTATCCAAACCATTTTGACTCTCTAAATCGACACCGCCATTGGCAATGATCGTTCCCTGATCATTACCCAATACACCCGAAACATGAATGAAGCCAATATCATAAGTTTTTGGGGTGGTATCTATTGGAGGAACAACACCCAGACTTCCTCCATCCTGTGCCGGATCAACAGGAACCGTTGGAACTATTACCGTACTACCTGTATTACCGGAGCTATTTCCAGCTGTACCACCACTCGTATTACTCTTGGCAACTCCAATTTTACCACCTAGGTTGGTCATTGAACCCGACTTTAAATCAAGTCCTTGCAAACCTGTTTGTTCAATAGAACCGCTATTTTTTAAACTACTCGCATCAATAGCAACGCGAGCAGCATTCAATGTGCCAGTATTACTTAAACTATTTTGTTGATTAAGATGTAACTCATCAGCACTACTGATTAAACCAGAGTTATCTAGATTTTGACTCTCAATAGTAATTTGTGAAGTTGCGCTACTTACATTATCGGTATTTTGAATATTTTGAGCTTTTAGCTGTACCTGATCTTTATTCGCGATCAAGTTACCATTATTGACCAAATCACCATTTGCATTTAGTGTCAGAGTACCTTGAGTACTATTTATCGTACCTGCGTTACGTACACCTAGCCCTTGCTCCGTTCCCACTAAAAAGATTTTTCCAGCATACATCCCACCGAGTTGGCCTACATCTAAAGCAAAGCTTGGCGGAGGCGTGGTTGTAGGTCCTGTTGTTGCCGTGATTTGAGGAGCTACTTGATCTTTGACTTGAATATCATTTTGTCCAAGTACCGTATTAAGCTCATTTGCATATAGACCAGCATTGACTTTTAAAGCACGCGCATAAATATCTGTATAAGGGGTTAAACTTCCATTTAAACCTTTACCTTCAATCGTGACCTGCCCCTCGCGGACACGGAATGATTCAAGATAACCCTGATTCATCACCGCTTGACCCGTAGTTAAAGTAAAGCGATCTGCATTAATCACACCACAGCCATCACATATCAAACCAGATGGATTCGCAATAACAACTTGTGCTTGTTTTCCGGCAACTTCAATATAGCCTTTGAGTTGACTTGGATTATTACTATTCACTTCATTCAAAATAACTTTGGCTTCGCCTTTTGCAAGCCATGGGTTACCTTGCACCCAGCCTCCTAATTGAGTTTGGGTGTTATTTCGTGAGTTATTTAAAATAGCGCCTTCTTGTCCAACATCAAACTGAGTATAGGTATTACGTGAAACACCACCAGCGCTTGGTGTCTGAATATTGACCTGAGTCGTCCCATTTGCACTCGTTAAAATTGTCGGTTGTTGCGATGTTGGCGCGCCTTTATCTGCAATAATCTGGGTTTCAGCCACACTGCTCATTGGCAAGCTAATCACCAATGCTCCCAAACAGCCAATAACAGCAAAGTTGAGTGGATTTAACTTCTTATAATGAATAGGTAGAACCGAGACTGTAGTCGAATCTGTTCCAGCTGCCCCCTGACTTTGCCCTGCTTGCTTGGTTTTGCTTTTTACAATCTCGGCAACAGCAATAAACATCCCACGAGCATGGCTAAAAATAATACGATAACGATTCTTATTCACTTTAAAGTCTCACTAAATTTTTATGTAATCAAATAAATATGTAATTGGGAGAGGATGGATTAGTAAGTCCAGTTCACACTAAATCCAGTCGTGTAATCATCCGTTTCAAAGTGATCTGGCTTTTTCAACGGTGCTCCGACAAAAGCGTCATAATTCAAACGTAAGGGAGTAATTTGTCCACGCAACCCGATAACTGCACCTAATAAACTCGTGCCTGGTAAAGGATTTGGATAATGTGCAGTTTTTCCACCAACCTCTCCGTAATCGATACCTGCGTACCAAGAGTGCGGTTTATTCATGATTGAGCCACTTAGTTCATTGCGAACTAAAAAACCATTATCAGCTAATAAAGTTTGCTCACCATCAAAACCTCTTACGGTATAACGGTTTCCAATTGAAAATCTGTCTTGAGGAGTTAAAGGTTGATTGCTGTGTTGAGTACGCCATTCAGCTAAATATTGCAGATTTTGCTGACCCACTTTAAAAGGAACTTGTAAACTAGCATTGGCTTGTAAAATCCCCACACGCGTATAAGCTTCACCAAAGTCTTCTTCTGGTGCTCTCATCGCATTCAACCAACCTGTACCACGTTTATAAGTCACATTGCCGCTTAAAGTAGCGTTAGAAAAATATTCAGTATGATCAAGGGTTGCTTTCCAACCCGCAGTTTTACGGCGTTGTACTTCAACTTCTACATCATTAATATAGTTTTGTGATTCACGATACCATCCTCCAAAACCCAAGGTTGTTTTCCGATGTGCGTCCCGATAAATTACTCGTGATAGATCTGCATTAATGAGTTCACTTTTACCGCTATATTGATAAGTTTCACTACTTCCAGCGACTGTTTGCAGGTAATTAGAGCGACTATAACTGGTTGAAAATAACCAATAATCAAATGGAATAGTATAACTTGCATAAAAGCCATCAGTACCATGTTTACCAGAGTTTCCACCGCCTAAATCATGGTTATAACTGATATAAAACAAATCATTTAAAGTCAGCACATCATCAAGTGATAAAGTCGCTGTGCCTTGATATTTTCCGGTCGCCTCACTCCCTGAATCATCAACCCCTATATGTAAGCGATAAGGTTTAGCCTGTTGCCACGCCAAAACCACATCACTATAGCCTGGTTCTTTTTTTTGTTCTGCTGGCTGGATTTTAAAGTCAGCTTCAACCGTTGGCACTCGTTTAAAGTTTTCTAAACCTTGCTCCATATCACGAATATTTAACAGCTCACCCGACTTTATCGGTAAAGCATTCCATAAATGTGCACGTTTAGAAGTACCATCAGCGAACTTAATCTGATCCACTCGTCCTGGAATAACACGAACACGCACCGTACCAGATGCAATATTTTGCTGAGGAAGCAGAACACGTGTGGTCACATAACCGTTTGCTATAATTTTATTTTGTACAAGATCAAGCGCCTGGTTTAGTCCATTTACCCCTAAACATCTTCCAATAATATTATTCTTGCCAGTCGTAATCACATTAAAAGAAGAAATGAATTGATGGGCTTCTTCGCCTTCTAAAAGTATTTTCTTAATTTCAAAACAAGGTGTTTCACTGTTAGAGCGTAAATATTGTAATTGCTGAGCTGAAATCTTATTTTGTTCTTGCCCTAGATTTACGTTTACATTCGGCTGAATTTGTTTTTCTAATGCAGTGTCACGCTGTTGTTGTCGAATGGTTTGGTCAGCTTGAATTCTTTGGCCAATCGGATCACCTGAGTCCGCAGCATAACTTAAGCCCCCCATTAGCGATAAGCAGATGAATAAGACGCTTTTATTAAATTTTTTATAGTTCAACATATAAATCAAATCAAAATTTACTTTAATTAATCATATTTTAACAAAACATTAACAAAGTAAAAATACTTTATACAGATTAGTCTGTATGAAATTAAATTTTATTTAATATTAGTAATAATTTTTAAGAAAATTTAATTAGAAAATATACGAGATAAAAAAAAGCCCCTCTAACAGGAGCTTTTTTGAATCTTGGCAGAGGATCAAGGATTCGAACCTTGACGAACGGTTTTGGAGACCGTCATGCT
>NZ_JAVQNN010000005.1:0-5241 GCF_031798975.1 Acinetobacter sp. V110_1
ATCGAAATAATTTTCATTGATTGATTGGTTTAAATTACTCGAAGTTTATTTGAGCGAAATTTAAGTCAGTAATTGATGAGCCAGAATTGGCACCTTGTCTTTAAATAAGGTGCAAAATGATTTTAACTGAAGAGTTTGATCATGGCTCAGATTGAACGCTGGCGGCAGGCTTAACACATGCAAGTCGAGCGGGGAAAGGTAGCTTGCTACTGGACCTAGCGGCGGACGGGTGAGTAATGCTTAGGAATCTGCCTATTAGTGGGGGACAACATCTCGAAAGGGATGCTAATACCGCATACGTCCTACGGGAGAAAGCAGGGGATCTTCGGACCTTGCGCTAATAGATGAGCCTAAGTCGGATTAGCTAGTTGGTGGGGTAAAGGCCTACCAAGGCGACGATCTGTAGCGGGTCTGAGAGGATGATCCGCCACACTGGGACTGAGACACGGCCCAGACTCCTACGGGAGGCAGCAGTGGGGAATATTGGACAATGGGCGCAAGCCTGATCCAGCCATGCCGCGTGTGTGAAGAAGGCCTTATGGTTGTAAAGCACTTTAAGCGAGGAGGAGGCTACTGAAGTTAATACCTTCAGATAGTGGACGTTACTCGCAGAATAAGCACCGGCTAACTCTGTGCCAGCAGCCGCGGTAATACAGAGGGTGCAAGCGTTAATCGGATTTACTGGGCGTAAAGCGCGCGTAGGCGGCTAATTAAGTCAAATGTGAAATCCCCGAGCTTAACTTGGGAATTGCATTCGATACTGGTTAGCTAGAGTGTGGGAGAGGATGGTAGAATTCCAGGTGTAGCGGTGAAATGCGTAGAGATCTGGAGGAATACCGATGGCGAAGGCAGCCATCTGGCCTAACACTGACGCTGAGGTGCGAAAGCATGGGGAGCAAACAGGATTAGATACCCTGGTAGTCCATGCCGTAAACGATGTCTACTAGCCGTTGGGGCCTTTGAGGCTTTAGTGGCGCAGCTAACGCGATAAGTAGACCGCCTGGGGAGTACGGTCGCAAGACTAAAACTCAAATGAATTGACGGGGGCCCGCACAAGCGGTGGAGCATGTGGTTTAATTCGATGCAACGCGAAGAACCTTACCTGGCCTTGACATAGTAAGAACTTTCCAGAGATGGATTGGTGCCTTCGGGAACTTACATACAGGTGCTGCATGGCTGTCGTCAGCTCGTGTCGTGAGATGTTGGGTTAAGTCCCGCAACGAGCGCAACCCTTTTCCTTATTTGCCAGCGAGTAATGTCGGGAACTTTAAGGATACTGCCAGTGACAAACTGGAGGAAGGCGGGGACGACGTCAAGTCATCATGGCCCTTACGGCCAGGGCTACACACGTGCTACAATGGTCGGTACAAAGGGTTGCTACACAGCGATGTGATGCTAATCTCAAAAAGCCGATCGTAGTCCGGATTGGAGTCTGCAACTCGACTCCATGAAGTCGGAATCGCTAGTAATCGCGGATCAGAATGCCGCGGTGAATACGTTCCCGGGCCTTGTACACACCGCCCGTCACACCATGGGAGTTTGTTGCACCAGAAGTAGCTAGCCTAACTGCAAAGAGGGCGGTTACCACGGTGTGGCCGATGACTGGGGTGAAGTCGTAACAAGGTAGCCGTAGGGGAACCTGCGGCTGGATCACCTCCTTAACGAAAGATTGACGATTGGTAAGAATCCACAACAAGTTGTTCTTCATAGATGTATCTGAGGGTCTGTAGCTCAGTTGGTTAGAGCACACGCTTGATAAGCGTGGGGTCACAAGTTCAAGTCTTGTCAGACCCACCATGACTTTGACTGGTTGAAGTTATAGATAAAAGATACATGACTGATGATGTAAGCTGGGGACTTAGCTTAGTTGGTAGAGCGCCTGCTTTGCACGCAGGAGGTCAGGAGTTCGACTCTCCTAGTCTCCACCAGAACTTAAGATAAGTTCGGATTACAGAAATTAGTAAATAGAGATTTCGGTCTTAGTTTATTAACTTCTGTGATTTAAGTATCACGGTATTAAGCATGACCTGACGAAGGCGTGTTTATTCATTAACAGATTGGCAAAATTGAGTCTGAAATAAATTGTTCACTCAAGAGTTTAGATTAAGCAATTAATCTAGATGAATTGAGAACTAGCAAATTAACTGAATCAAGCGTTTTGGTATATGAATTTAGATTGAAGCTGTACAGTGTTTAAGTACACAGACAACAGATAGTAGCGATGAAGAATCGCACGGACAACACTCACTTGTAGGTGTTGACGACTGTTTGGGGTTGTATAGTCAAGTAATTAAGTGCATGTGGTGGATGCCTTGGCAGTCAGAGGCGATGAAAGACGTGATAGCCTGCGAAAAGCTCCGGGGAGGCGGCAAATATCCTGTGATCCGGAGATGTCTGAATGGGGGAACCCACCTACTTTAAGGTAGGTATTGCAACATGAATACATAGTGTTGCAAGGCGAACGAGGGGAAGTGAAACATCTCAGTACCCTTAGGAAAAGAAATCAATTGAGATTCCCTCAGTAGCGGCGAGCGAACGGGGATCAGCCCATTAAGTTATGTGTGTTTTAGTGGAACGCTCTGGGAAGTGCGAACGTAGAGGGTGATATTCCCGTACACGAAAGGGCACACATAATGATGACGAGTAGGGCGAGGCACGTGAAACCTTGTCTGAATATGGGGGGACCATCCTCCAAGGCTAAATACTCCTGACTGACCGATAGTGAACCAGTACCGTGAGGGAAAGGCGAAAAGAACCCCTGTGAGGGGAGTGAAATAGATCCTGAAACCGCATGCATACAAGCAGTGGGAGCACCTTCGTGGTGTGACTGCGTACCTTTTGTATAATGGGTCAGCGACTTATATTCAGTAGCGAGGTTAACCGTATAGGGGAGCCGTAGAGAAATCGAGTCTTAATAGGGCGTTTAGTTGCTGGGTATAGACCCGAAACCAGGCGATCTATCCATGAGCAGGTTGAAGGTTGGGTAACACTAACTGGAGGACCGAACCCACTGTCGTTGAAAAGCCAGGGGATGACTTGTGGATAGGGGTGAAAGGCTAATCAAGCCTGGTGATAGCTGGTTCTCCCCGAAAGCTATTTAGGTAGCGCCTCGGACGAATACCATAGGGGGTAGAGCACTGTTTCGGCTAGGGGGTCATCCCGACTTACCAAACCGATGCAAACTCCGAATACCTATGAGTACTATCCGGGAGACAGACTGCGGGTGCTAACGTCCGTAGTCAAGAGGAAAACAATCCAGACCGCCAGCTAAGGCCCCAAAATCATAGTTAAGTGGGAAACGATGTGGGAAGGCATAGACAGCTAGGAGGTTGGCTTAGAAGCAGCCACCCTTTAAAGAAAGCGTAATAGCTCACTAGTCGAGTCGGCCTGCGCGGAAGATGTAACGGGGCTAAAACTATGTGCCGAAGCTGCGGATTTGACATTAGTCAAGTGGTAGGGGAGCGTTCTGTAAGCCGATGAAGGTGTATTGAGAAGTATGCTGGAGGTATCAGAAGTGCGAATGCTGACGTGAGTAACGACAAAACGGGTGAAAAACCCGTTCGCCGAAAGACCAAGGGTTCCAGTCCAACGTTAATCGGGGCTGGGTGAGTCGACCCCTAAGGCGAGGCCGAAAGGCGTAGTCGATGGGAAATTGGTTAATATTCCAATACTTCTGTGTAATGCGATGAGAGGACGGAGAAGGTTAAGTCAGCCTGGCGTTGGTTGTCCAGGTGGAAGGATGTAGGTATGTATCTTAGGCAAATCCGGGGTACTCTATACTGAGATCCGATAGCAAGCTGTACTTGTACAGTGAAGTGGCTGATACCATGCTTCCAGGAAAAGTCTCTAAGCTTCAGTTACACAGGAATCGTACCCGAAACCGACACAGGTGGTCAGGTCGAGTAGACCAAGGCGCTTGAGAGAACTCTGCTGAAGGAACTAGGCAAAATGGTACCGTAACTTCGGGAGAAGGTACGCTGTTGTTGGTGATGGAACTTGCTTCCTGAGCTGATGACAGCCGCAGAAACCAGGCCGCTGCAACTGTTTATTAAAAACATAGCACTCTGCAAACACGAAAGTGGACGTATAGGGTGTGATGCCTGCCCGGTGCTGGAAGGTTAATTGATGGGGTTAGCGTAAGCGAAGCTCTTGATCGAAGCCCCAGTAAACGGCGGCCGTAACTATAACGGTCCTAAGGTAGCGAAATTCCTTGTCGGGTAAGTTCCGACCTGCACGAATGGCATAATGATGGCGGCGCTGTCTCCAGCAGAGGCTCAGTGAAATCGAAATCGCTGTGAAGATGCAGTGTACCCGCGGCTAGACGGAAAGACCCCGTGAACCTTTACTGCAGCTTGACACTGAACTTTGACCTTACTTGTGTAGGATAGGTGGGAGGCTTTGAAGTTGGAACGCTAGTTCCAATGGAGCCGTCCTTGAAATACCACCCTGGTAATGTTGAGGTTCTAACTCTGTCCCGTTATCCGGGACGAGGACCGTGTCTGGTGGGTAGTTTGACTGGGGCGGTCTCCTCCTAAAGAGTAACGGAGGAGTACGAAGGTGCGCTCAGCGTGGTCGGAAATCACGCGTAGAGTATAAAGGCAAAAGCGCGCTTAACTGCGAGACCCACAAGTCGAGCAGGTACGAAAGTAGGTCTTAGTGATCCGGTGGTTCTGTATGGAAGGGCCATCGCTCAACGGATAAAAGGTACTCTGGGGATAACAGGCTGATACCGCCCAAGAGTTCATATCGACGGCGGTGTTTGGCACCTCGATGTCGGCTCATCTCATCCTGGGGCTGAAGCAGGTCCCAAGGGTATGGCTGTTCGCCATTTAAAGAGGTACGCGAGCTGGGTTTAGAACGTCGTGAGACAGTTCGGTCCCTATCTACCGTGGGCGCTGGAAATTTGAGAGGATCTGCTCCTAGTACGAGAGGACCAGAGTGGACGAACCTCTGGTGTACCGGTTGTGACGCCAGTCGCATCGCCGGGTAGCTATGTTCGGAAGGGATAACCGCTGAAAGCATCTAAGCGGGAAGCCTACCTCAAGATAAGATTTCCCTAGGAATTTATTCCTCTAAAGAGCCGTTCGAGACTAGGACGTTGATAGGTTGGATGTGGAAGCATAGTGATATGTGAAGCTGACCAATACTAATTGCTCGTGAGGCTTGACTATACAACACCCAAGCAGTTGTATATAAAGCATCAATCGATTCATAAATCGACAAAGAAACTTGATTTAGTTA
>NZ_JAVQNN010000006.1:0-1333 GCF_031798975.1 Acinetobacter sp. V110_1
AGCACTTGGCTACGAACTAAGGGGTCGGGAGTTCGAATCTCTCTGAGCGCACCAACTTGAAGAATTAACCGCTTTTATAGCGGTTTTTTTGTGTCTGCTGTTTAGTAATTTTTTAAAAATTTAAATTTATAACTTTTTAATTATATTAGAGATAACGATAAATGAATCTGGCTTTATTTGATTTTGATGGCACGATCACCCATAACGATACTTTCAGTTTGTTCCTTAAATTTTCTTTGAGCAGAAAAACTCAAATACTAGGTGGTATTCGTCTTGCACCTTATATTGCAGGCTATAAGTTTGGATGGGTAACGGATAAAACCATACGAACTAAGCTCTGTCAGGTGGGATATATAGGCTACGATGCAGATTCCCTAAAATATATAGGACAAGAGTTTGCTAAAACGGTAATTCCTGCCTGTATTCGTAAAAATGCTTTAGAACGTATTCACTGGCATAAACAGCAAGGAGATCAGGTTGTTGTGGTATCCGCTTCATTGGGTGTTTATTTAGAAAGTTGGTGTCAGTCTTTAGATTTGGACGTTATCTGTAATCAACTTGAAATAGATAATGGTATTTTAACTGGTAATTTTGTTGATGGTGATTGTGGTTATTTAGAAAAAGTAAATAGAATAAAAAATAAATATGATTTAACCCAATATTCTACTATTTATGCTTATGGTGATACTCCTAATGATTATGCAATGTTAGAGCTGGCACATAAGAAATATTATAGATGGCAAGAAATGAATTAATATTTAAAAATATATTTAAAAAGAAAGCCACTTTATTAGTGGCTTTCTTGAAGATTATTAAACTGTATGTAAAGTATTATCTAAGAAGTGGTCAGTAAGTAATGACTGAGGTACTAGAGTATGAACCGTGTTTGTTACGCTCGATACTGTAGAAGTGACTCCACCTACATTGCCGCCAGTTACTCCACCTAATAAGTTAGAAATAACGTCTGTGCCACCTGTACCAGTTACACCACCAGTTAAGCTACCTATGATATCTGTTACGACACCAATAGGGTTGCTGCCAGTAGCACCACCAGTTACACCGCCAATGATGTCAGTCACTGTGCCAAGTGGATTACCGCCAGTAGCACCACCAGTTAATCCGCCAATAATGTCAGTAACAGTACCAAGTGGACTGTCACCACCAGTCACACCACCAATAGCGCCAGTCGCACCACCAAGGATGTCAGTTAAAATACCAGTCGCAGTTGTGCCATTGGTAATGAGCGTGTTGACAATACCAGTTGCATGATCAGTTGCACCTTGGATATTACCGCCCACTAAATCAGATACAACCTCAAGCGCACCATTTACAG
>NZ_JAVQNN010000007.1:0-707 GCF_031798975.1 Acinetobacter sp. V110_1
GTGTTAAGTAACCAGCAAGGCAAGCTTCAGTCTAGTCAGGACCTGACCTTAAAGGCGCAAGGAATTGATAACCAGTCCGGCCTGATCGCAACGCGGGCCAAACTGGATATGCAGCAACAGTGGCTGAATAACAGCAAGGGCCAGATTCTTTCGGGTAGCGCCTTAACGTTTGTTGGACAGGACCTTATTAACCAGGGCGGTTTATTACAAAGTGGAGCCGATCTGAACTTTAAGCTCAGTGGTCTGTTTGATAATAGCCAGTCAGGGCAACTGTACAGTGGCGGGAACACCGAGATACAGGCGGGTTCGGTTAAAAATAGTGAGCAGGGCAAGATCAATGCACAGGGTGTATTGAACATTGATGCTGTACAAGGCATTAATAATACCCAAGGTGTGATGGCTTCAACCCAGCAGATGTCATTGAAGAGTCAGGGCTTACAAAATGATGGCGGTCAGATCGGTACGGAACAAGGTGATTTACTGATTCAGACGGGTGGCTTATCGCTGAATAATGGTTCAGGTGCTATCCAGTCTGGGAAAACCCTGACGCTTGATGTGAACGGTTTAAATAACAGTGGCGTAATCAGTGCGCTGGATCGACTGACGTTAAATAGTCAGGGCGATGTGACGAATGACCACGGGAAGCTCTTGTCGAACAAGCAACTTCAGGTAAGCAGCCAGAACTTAAGTAACCAGTCTGGTGTGAT
>NZ_JAVQNN010000008.1:0-662 GCF_031798975.1 Acinetobacter sp. V110_1
CTTGCAGACAATACGCTTCCAGTGTTGACCGATGGACCACATACGGTAACTGTGACAGCGACCGACCCTGCAGGTAATGTGGGTACAACAGGTGCAGTGGTGACTATCGATACCACAGCACCAAGTGCACCGGTTCTTGATCCAATTAATGCGACTGATCCAGTGACAGGTACAGCAGAAGCGGGATCAACCGTGACTGTGAGCTTCCCTGATGGCACAACAGCAACAGTCGTTGCAGGTCCTGATGGTAAATGGACAGTGCCAAACCCAGGTGACTTGACTGATGGTCAAACAGTAACTGCGACAGCAACTGACCCTGCAGGCAATACCTCATTGCCAGGTTCAGGTACAGTCTCTGCAGACATTACGGCACCTGTGGTTGCGCTAGATGATGTGTTGACGAATGACAGTACACCTGCGTTGACCGGTACAGTGAATGATCCGAGTGCGACTGTGGTGGTGACTGTAGATGGTGTGAACTATCCAGCAGTCAATAACGGCAACGGTACCTGGACGCTTGCAGACAATACGCTTCCAGTGTTGACCGATGGACCACATACGGTAACTGTGACAGCGACCGACCCTGCAGGTAATGTGGGTACAACAGGTGCAGTGGTGACTATCGATACCACAGCACCAAATGCACCGGTTCTTGATCCAAT
>NZ_JAVQNN010000009.1:0-576 GCF_031798975.1 Acinetobacter sp. V110_1
ACAGAGAACAGAGAACAGAGAACAGAGAACAGAGAACAGAGAACAGAGAACAGAGCTTATATAAATAAGTTCAGATATTGGAGCAATTTGGAATTAAAATTTTATTATAGAAAACAAAAAAATTCCTTCTATCCATAAGATAAGAAGAAATGATTTTAATATATGGGATATTTTAGAAAGCTTGAACGCTTTTAAATATGGTCGGAGCAGTAGGATTCGAACCTACGACCCCCTGGTCCCAAACCAGGTGCACTACCAGGCTGTGCTATGCTCCGAAATTGGGGTGAATGACGGGATTCGAACCCGCGACAACTGGAATCACAATCCAGGGCTCTACCAACTGAGCTACATCCACCATCAAATAAGTTCTATGTACCAAGCTACCAAATGGCGCGCCTGACAGGATTCGAACCTGTGACCATCCGCTTAGAAGGCGGATGCTCTATCCAACTGAGCTACAGGCGCTTAACCGATGATGCTTATCATGCGATACTTCGCCGATCTTAAAATATTATTTTAAGTGGTCGGAGCAGTAGGATTCGAACCTACGACCCCCTGGTCCCAAACCAGGTGCAC
>NZ_JAVQNN010000010.1:0-527 GCF_031798975.1 Acinetobacter sp. V110_1
CGGATTACTGGAGTGTCATCACCTGGGAAGTCGTAAGTAGAAAGAAGTTCACGAACTTCCATTTCTACTAATTCAAGTAATTCTTCGTCGTCAACAAGGTCGCATTTGTTTAAGAATACGATGATGTAAGGTACACCAACCTGACGAGAAAGAAGGATGTGTTCACGAGTTTGTGGCATTGGACCGTCAGTCGCAGCACATACAAGGATCGCGCCGTCCATCTGAGCAGCACCAGTGATCATGTTTTTAACGTAATCGGCGTGGCCCGGGCAGTCAACGTGTGCGTAGTGACGAATTGGAGAATCGTATTCTACGTGTGAAGTATTAATTGTAATACCACGTGCTTTTTCTTCAGGTGCTGAGTCGATTTGTGAGTAATCTTTCGCTTCACCGCCGTAAGTTTTTGCACAAATAGTTGCAATCGCAGCAGTTAAAGTTGTTTTACCATGGTCAACGTGACCGATTGTACCCACGTTTACGTGTGGTTTATTACGTTCAAACTTGGCTTTAGCCATGATGATCTTCCT
>NZ_JAVQNN010000012.1:0-449236 GCF_031798975.1 Acinetobacter sp. V110_1
ACCTTGCGGCGCTGGAACCTAAATCCAGTGCGTCTACCAATTTCGCCACGCCCCCGATGGCTGTGTATATTAGCGATAAGATCTAACAGTGACAAGTGTTTTTTTTCTAAAAAAAACTGACCGTGTAAATTGTATACAGATACTAGATCAATGATTTTTATCAGTTTGAGAGCGCATTTAAACAATTGATTGCTTCAAATGCATTTGAAAATCGGTTTTTCTGTTGTTTTTGCAATAACCCTACAAGTAAAGGGTAAAAAATTTTAACTGAATCAGGCAACTGAATGTTTAAATTTTGGCAATGCAATACAGCCCAATCATGATAAGTATTTGCTTGTAAACGCATTTGACTTAACCATTCATACAACACAATCCCAAAAGCATATAAATCGCTTTGTATACTTTTACTGGTTCCATGAAACAGTTCAGGTGCCATATACCTTGGTGTAGCATCAATGATTGAATCAGGACTCGGTATACGCCGCGTTTTTTCAAAATCAATTAAATAGAGCCCCTGCTCAAACTTTCGAAAGTGCTCCCTTTTTATATCTCCATGAATCCATCCTAGCTCATGAAACTCCGCTAAAGCTATAAGCGAGGTATAGATCATCTCACGAATATCTTTTAAATTTTGCTTTTGATCTAAATTGCCAAACCAGCAATCGGTGTCTGGCAAAATTAATACTTTCCCTTCAAACTGATGTAATTGGGAAATAGCACCGACATCAACTATTTTAAATGGCAAAAGCCAGTTCACTTTTTTATACTGAATATCTTCATAGAATTGCAATTCATGCAAAAAATCTTGCTCACTTTGAGCATGTACATGCGGCAAATGGTATTTTAGCCAGTAGTGATGAGCATCTATAGTACATGTCCATAGATGCCGTCCTAAAACTGCACTTTTAGGTTTTGTTACGCATTTTAGGTTTTCTATATGAGAAGCAAAATCATGCTTCAGCATAATAAGACTCTGGTTGTTGTCTCTTTTCTTCAAAACGTAGAACTTCTAAACAATGCTGAATTGTTTTACCAATACGCGCATGAGTTTCTATAGAAGAAATTTTCGGCCAAGTCGCCCGCTCACCTTCTCGTTGTAAACGCTTAAACAAATGCGGACGAGGGTTTTGCAATGTATAGGCATAATGTTTTAGGCCATATTTAGCAATAATATTGACATCGCCATAGTAGCGCTGCCCTATTACCCCATATCCATGATCAAGCAATCTTCTTACTGGAGAAATAGCACCGAGTCTTTGACGAGTGAAGTCCATTACTCCCATCGACAGGACTTTACCTTGACGTCTTAAAATTCGTTCAGGCCAACTTAAAAGATCTTTACGAAAACGGTGTGCATCATCTTGCATAAATGGCACAACATGCGGATTCACTTGACTGGCAATGGTGTAGTTTAAATTATAAAGCCTTGCCATTCTTTCTTGTGGAAAGTCACTGCGCACACTACCATCTACCCATTTAGTGTTTGCCATATACGGCGTATGTTCACCATCATAACGCTTACTGGTTAAACGCACAGGTGGAAATAGAACTGGCACAGCACAAGAAGCCAATACAGCACTCCAAACTAAAACATTGGGTGTCATAATTGCATTCATAATTCTTGGGTTTTCTGTTGCATCGTACGGCGCAACTGCCACATTAATATTTAAACCCGATTTTTTAAATGCTTCTTCAAAAGTCAAATCACCTAAGTTCTCGATTAGGAATTTTTTCAAATAATGGACATCCGCAATACCCCCATTCCCTTTTATGAGTTCGCGAAGCTTTCTAAAGTGGAAAGCATCACTAAAAAATTGCTCGCCATTTAATAAGTTTTGAACGTCTTCACTCGCAGAAGTTCCAAGCATACCAGTCATAATGGCGCCAGCACTTGAGCCAGATAGGACTTTGGGCATTAAGTCTTGTTCAATTAAAGCTTTACATACACCTGTATGAAAAAGACCTAAAGTTGCACCACCCGAAAACATAAGCGCGGGCTGTCCATATGCTTTTTCACAATTTTCAAAAAACTCGATTTTTTCTTTTCTTTGAAAGGTAATACATTCACTAGAAGCAATATAAGCCAAGCTTTGGCTGACTTCTTCAATATAATCTTCAATTAACTTTTTTGTGCCTACATGTGTGGCAGCAAACAACATAGGGTGGCCAATATTTGCAATATCGTAGGTTAACCCTTCTTTTAAAAGATAAATCAAATCTAAAGTACGATGTTGCTGACGATATCTTTTCAGTAAAGTGTAACGATAAGAAATAAGCTCAGCATCAAAATAAGGTGAACTATTATCGAACTTCCACTCTTGCGCACCTGTTTCTTCATCTAGCTTTAATGCAAAAGACTTCCACTCTTCATAAGATTCAGCCATGTCTAACTGACGTTGTAATTTTTTGATACGGTAAGCCTGATGCGGATTCATATCACTTCGTATTTTTTCAAACATATTTCGTCCTCATCTTCACAGATGATTTTACTGAATAGACATGACAACACTATGCGCGGTCTGAACATTTCAATCAATTGCAAAACCGATAAACTGCATTGCTAGTATCTTTTTTGTCAGCGTGCAAATTTCGGTGTTAGTATCCTAGTAAATTACTGTTTAACATGATTGATTAACCATGGCTACCATTGATTTACCCGACAATTTAGTTCAAACCTTATCACTTGTATTAAATCAGTTACAGCAAGTCTTACCCGAACCTAAACAAGAAACTGATTTTACTGCCCCCGCTTTTAGATGGGAAAACCAGCAACTTAAAGCCATTTATACACCTAAGAATATTTATCTTGATGACTTAAAAGGCATCGAACGTCAAAAAGAAAAAATCATTCAAAATACTTTGCAGTTTTTAAATGGCCTACCTGCAAATGATGTACTGTTAACGGGTTCACGTGGTACGGGTAAATCCTCTATTGTGCGTGCTTTACTCACGGAGTATGCGCCTCAAGGATTACGTTTAATTGAAATTGAACGTGATGATTTAGCAGACTTACCTAAAATCCAAAAAATCATTCAAAACCGCTCTGAAAAGTATATCGTTTATTGTGATGACTTAGCTTTTAATGCTGAAGATGAAAATTATCGTAGTTTAAAAAGTGTATTAGATGGCTCATTACAGTCAGGTTCAACAAATTTTATTATTTATGCGACCAGTAACCGCCGTCACTTATTACCCGAGTTCATGCATGAAAATACACCTGTAACCAAGGTGGATGTACCTCAATATACCGAACTACATCCTCAAGAAGCGATTGAAGAAAAGATCTCTTTGTCAGATCGTTTTGGTTTATGGTTATCTTTTTATCCAATGGATCAAAACTTATATTTAGAAATCGTAGAGCACTATCTTGATAAAGCAAATATGCTTTTTACCGATGAAGTTCGTGCCGAAAGCTTGCGTTGGTGCCAAATGCGTGGACAACGTTCTGGTCGTGCTGCATATCAGTTTTCTAAGCACTGGATTGGTTTAAATGGCTTAAAAGAGTTGACCAGTTCTACCCAATAAAATAAACGGCTATTTAAATAATAATAGCCGTTTATTTTTAAATATTAAGAATTTACTGGAATAGATAATTCAGTCATTGGCCAACGTGGTGTAGTCGTGACAGCCAAGCCATCATGTTGGCCGGCTTTTAAACGCTGATAACCTGCAAATGCAATCATTGCACCATTATCAGTACATAAAGCAGGTTCTGCATAGTAAACCTGAGCTTTAATTTTCGCCAATGAAGTTTCTAACTGTTCACGTAGTCGTAAATTTGCACTTACCCCACCAGCAATCACTAAACGCTTAAGTCCAGTTTGCTTTAAGGCTTTTACTGATTTTTTTACCAAGGTATCAACAATGGCTTCTTGGAATGAAGCAGCAATATCAGCATCACGGTTTTCACCATTCAACTTTTTCAATTGAACAGAAACTGCCGTCTTTAAACCACTAAAAGAAAAATCTAGGCCTTGATGAAGCATTGGCCGTGGAAATTCAAATGCTAGCGGATCACCAGATAACGCTAGTTTTGCGATATTTGGCCCACCCGGATATGGCAAGCTCATCATTTTCGCGACTTTATCGAAAGCTTCACCAGCAGCATCATCAATAGACTCACCCAATAGTTCATATTGACCAATGCCATGAGCTGCCATCAATTGCGTATGTCCACCCGAAACAAGCAATGCAACAAATGGAAACTCAGGCGGTTGGCTTGAAAGCAAGGGCGCCAACATGTGCCCTTCCATATGATGAACACCAATAGCAGGCTTATTTAAAGAAAATGCTAAAGTTCTTCCAAACAATGCACCTGTCATTAATGCTCCCATTAAACCTGGGCCACGCGTATAAGCGACTGCATCAATTTCTTGTTTTGTTACACCACTTTGTTCAAGCAATTGATTCATTAAAGGAATGAGCTTACGAACATGGTCACGAGAAGCCAACTCTGGAACCACCCCACCATATTCAGCATGAAGTTTTATTTGGCTATAAAGAACCTGTCCCCGCAAGCCGAGTTCGCTATCATAAAGTGCCAACCCTGTTTCATCACAAGAAGTTTCCAAGCCTAAAACAATCATCAAAACTGCCTTTTATATGAGTCAAAATATTGCAATCGCTATTATAGACTTGTGATATGAGTTGTAAATGAGTAAAATACTGACCTTCACTTGTGATCCGGCGCAATGGTGTGCCTGATCTTATCCATAATCTAGAGGATTTTACATGCCACAAGTTAAGTTGAAAGAAGGCGAACCAGTTGACGTAGCTATCCGTCGTTTCAAACGTTCATGCGAAAAAGCTGGTGTTTTAGCTGACGTTCGTAAGCGTGAATTCTACGAAAAACCAACTCAAGAACGTAAGCGCAAAAAAGCTGCTGCAGTTAAACGCTACCAAAAGAAATTGGCTCGCGAATCTGTACGTACTACTCGCCTTTACTAATTAATTTGTGATTGATTGCTGAAATTATGACTACTTTAAAAGACCAAATTACTGATGCATTAAAAACTTCTATGCGTGCCAAAGATATGGCAACAGTGACGGTTTTGCGTAGTCTACAAGCAGCAATTAAGCAAATCGAAGTTGATGAGCGCATAGAGCTTGGCGACGCTCAGGTTCTTGCGGTCATTGAAAAGCAAATTAAACAACGTAAAGAATCGATCAAAGCCTTTGAAGGTGCTGGTCGTGATGATTTAGCTAGTAAAGAACAAGCCGAAGCTGAGATTATTTCCCAGTTTCTACCAGAAGCTATGACTGAGGAAGAGCTTGATTCTATCATTGAGCAAACGATTGCTGCTCAAGAAGCAACTAGCATGAAAGATATGGGTAAGGTGATGAATTCTCTACGTCCGATCATAGCCGGGCGTGCCGATCCTGCTCAAGTTTCAGCAAAAATTAAAGCTAAGTTAGCTTAATTCCCTCCTCTTTCCTTATACATTCTTAGACTAAGCTTTCATTTAATTGTCAGTTTAAGTATATCTGTGTCTGCGAAAATCCTAAGATCAAATTAAATCTACTAAATTTTCATTCGTCGCTCATCTTGCATTTGCTTTAATCGACTATCTATTTTAGTGGACATAGATTGGTTGCCCTTCGCTAGTCTTTGCGCATGCAACATAGATTTAATTGCATTTTCTTCACTACCAGACCAGTATTGTGCTTCTGCACGATATCGTAATACATTCACTGCTCTTAACGGCGACTGTTTATCCAAATTAGCAGCCTGCTGTAATAGTTGCCAGCCCTGAATATCTCGAGCATTTTTATTAATAAAACGCTGCACGAGCGCCTGTACTTGCGCATATTTTCCCTGACGCAACAACACCTCAGCCAACTTATAGCTAAACGCCTTATTTTCAGGTATGGTCATTTGCAATGGAGCAATCGAATTATAGGCCTGATCAAGCTTATTTTGACCCAAATAAATATCTGTTTGAATAAGAGTAACTAGTGGCTTACCAGTAGATTTCACTTGATCTAATGTTGTTTGAGCCTGCGTGTAATCTCCTTGTTTAAGATAAAACGCCGACAAAGCCAGCATCCCTGCCAGATTTTTTTGCGAAGCTAAACTCCGCAGCTGATTTTCTGTAGCTTCTCCAGCGACCACCATGGTGTACCATTTTAAAATTTCAAAATCGACATCATATATTCTGCTTTTAACCTTAGGCATTTGATTGGCTCTTAAACGAGCTTCACTCATACGCTCAGTCGTTAAAGGATGCGTAAGCCAAAAATCCGGCAGAAAACTTACATGGCTAGTTGCTCTATGCATTGTTTCAAAATAATCTGCCATACTTTGCGGGTTATAACCCGCGGCATACATATACTGCATTCCAATTCGGTCAGCTTCACGCTCTTGATTACGACTATAAGTGAGCTGTTTATCAAGAAGCGCAGCTTGCGTACCTAACATGACCGCAGCTCCAGCATCTCCACCTGCCTGAGCAGCTAGAGCCACTCCAGCTAGCAAACCAGCCAGACTTAAAAGCGCCTGCCCTTTAAAAGCCTCTTCTGAACGGCTAAAGTGCCTCTGAGAAACGTGAGCAATTTCGTGTGCCATCACACCAGCAATCTCATCAATATTTCGAGCTGATGAAATAAGGCCAGTATTTAGTGCAAATAGCCCACCCGGGACAGCAAATGCGTTAATTTGAGGATCTTTAATTACAACCAGCCCAATAGGTTGTCCAAGTTGTGTTTCACCCAGAATATTAGAGAAGACTTGGAAAAACTGATCTTCCAGCCACACATCTTGTATGACTGGCATTTGCTTATGAACTTCACGGAAAACTTTTTCACCAATAAATTTTTCTTTCTGTTGGTCAAGCAATCCTATTCCACTACCAATATTGGGAATTTCGACTTGTCCAGAAGCGGGCTTTGGATCAAAAGGATCAGCATAAGAGGCATTTGTTATAAAAGCCAAACTTAAAATAACTGGCAAAAATTTCAAAAGTTCTTCTCTATTAAAATTAAACTAACAAAAAAGCCCATTCATAGAATGCTTGAGTTTACTGCATCATATGAACAGGCTTTCACTATAACATTGAAAATAGACTATATTTGCAATGAAGTGTTATTCAATATTTATACGAAATTAGGATTCACCAAATATCTTGGTGTTTTATCTTCCAATGCTTCTACCAAATTTTTATATGCTAAGTTTGCCATTTTTTTGCGTGTTTCAGCTGTAGCAGAACCTACATGAGGCAAAGTAACTACATTTGGTAATTTGAAAAGTTCAGAATCTTGCAAAGGCTCTTTTTCATATACATCTAAACCTGCAGCAAAAATAACTTCCTGCTGTAAAGCTTCAATAAGTGCCTGCTCATCAACCACCGAACCACGCGCAATATTAATAAAAATAGCGTGCTTTTGCATAAGCTCAAATTGAGCTTTACCCATTAAGGCTTTAGATTCTGTATTTAAATCAACTGCTGTGACTACAAAATCAGACTTTTGTAACAACTCATCCAAACCTAGATATTGAGCATTCAATGGCTCAGCCAATTCAGGCTTTTCACGTCGATTATGGTAAACAATATTCATGTTAAAACCATAAAAACCACGACGTGCAATTGCAGTACCAATATTACCCAATCCAATAATACCTAGTGTTTTCCCAAAAACATCCAAACCAAACTGTTGTGGCCCAACTGTTCTTTTCCATTCACCTTGTTTAGTCCAATGGTCTAGAAATGGTACTTTTCTAGCTGCACTTAACAATAGAGTAAAGGCAAGATCTGCTGTAGTTTCAGTCAAAACATGTGGTGTATTTGATAACCAGATTTTCTTTTGGTTTAAATAAGCAACATCATAATTATCGTAGCCGACTGTCACAGATGAAATAATTTTTAATTTTTGTGCTGGAGCAAGGTTACTTTCATTAAGCAAGCGGCCCGCCCCAATCATTCCATCAGCATCTACCACTTCTTGTCGTATCTGTTCATTAATATCACCCAATTTAGGGTTTAATACGACAACATGATAGTCCTGCTGCAACCGTGACAAAATTTCTTTATCGATTTGGCTAAAAACCACAACCTTTTTCATGTATATCCCTACTACTCATTGTTATCTTGCATAAGTTGCCACAACCTTTTTTTAAGGAGAGGCTTATCTAACATTTCTTTTAAACTAGCTAAATGAATAATATTTGTATGTTGAATATAGGCACACTTACCTAAACATAAAATCTTTTTTTCTGCCGCCACAGCATCTAAAAAACCTTGAATATATGAACCTACCCCTCGTTGATCCTGATAAGCAACTAACGGGAAAGGCCATTTTAATTCAGCATAGTGCCCGACTTTGGCCTTTTGTATATTTGCCCAAAGTTGTTTTTCTTCTTTTTCTAATGCAGTTACATCAACAAAGATTACACACTTTTCAAGGCAATAAGCTTGCATCTCAAATGGAGCAATTGCCTCTTGCTCAACAACAATTATAGGTTTTTCTACAACTACTTCAGACTGCGGAATATCTACAATTGCTATTGAAGGCTCCTCTACGACTTTAGGAACTTCAGGCAGCACAGGCTTAGATGGCTTTTGTTCAAAAGCAGGAACATCTATTGTAGATGGGATAATTGGTACTTGAGATTCGACAACCTGATCTCGCCATACGGTATGGGCATTATTTTTTTGGCACACTTGTGTTCTAGGAATCCACACATCAATTCCTAACGTTGCCAGTATATTTCTTTGCTGCCCAATCATGTTTAAATCAGTACCTCTAATCTACACACATTCTAACGGGCTTCTGATTTTTTTTCAGCGTTTTCTTTGAATGATCTCTATTGGAAACCACATATGTTTCTTAAATAATCATAACGCTATTTTTCTTCTGCATTTGCTCTACAATTTCATCGGACTCAAAACCAAATCGCCAGTAAAGCAACTCAAGCACATCCAGTTCATCTTGCGTAATAATTCGGTCACTCCATAAGCACATCTCAGCAATGGCCAAAATACTTAAACGATCACGAAGCAAAAGCCCAGCAATATCATTTAAAATTTCAGCCAAGTCTAAAGGCTCATCCGAAATTTCATCATAAATATGCATTTCATCTGGGTTAAGTAAAGAGCGCAAAATACGTTCGCGAACTTCCAACTGGTTTGGACTATTAATTTGCTGCACATGGAGCAATGCATCAATTAAACGCACTATTTGAGGCTTTACTTCTTCAAATGCCGTAGGTAAGTGAAGTGGCATCAGGTTCAATTCATACTTGACCCGCTCTAATAACAAGGCATCAAGCAGTCCAATTTCGCCATCTTCTTGAATAATAAGTGCCAGTTTTGTCAAAAATTGACGCGCAATACTTGCAGGCATATGGCCAATATTTTTACATGCATCATGAAATATCTGAATATGAATACGACCATCCAAATTAAGCAAAGCATCGACAATCGAATGGCTTACAGGAGCTTCTTGCGGAATAAATTCTCGATATTGGCGAATCATTAAAATTGCAACCATCACCTCACGCGAACCAGTGGCTGTTTGCAATGCACGCTGAATAAGTTCAGGGCGTTTTTTATTACGTCGGATATCACTACTTAAAGGCTTGATCGCATCATTTAATGCAAAACTAATTGGAGAAAGACGCAATAATGGCAGAGGTTGTGGTGATGACCACGGAATATAGATTTCAGTCTCAGATTCTTCTAATGAACGGAAAAGGCTAAATAAAGGTCGATTGCGAAGTTTCTTTAAATTTTCTAACTGTAAATCTTGCAGTAAAGTTGGGTTAAGTTCGTAAATGCGCTCACGAATACTTGGGTGAATATTCATCCAACTTTGAGGGCTAAGTGAATTTGCAAAACACATATGTGCAATAGATTCAGAATAAGCACTATGAATTTGTGATCCTGAATGGTGAACATAAATACGTAATAATGTCTGGGTATTCGTACTATTTTTTAATAATCGCATGGTTTTTTGATCATTGCGAAATGTACGGCCACTTAATGTTAAATATTTAATAAAACGAGTGATTAATACACCCAAGCTTCCCGCCAGCCAGATTACCCCACCAACAGCAACAAATACCGTTTCAAATTTATGCTTATAGCCTGGACTATAACGTTTGAAACCCTGCTTGGCGAGTTTACTACCCCATTGACTGAACGTCGTTAAACCGCTGTATAAAATTTTTAATTTAGTATTTTCTACAGCTTCACCCGATAAAATTTGGTTAAACTCATGGCCCAATAAACCATACAACTCTAGTTCATCCAGATTCTGTAAAGCCCCCCAAGTCAAAATAATGACAATATCATTTGAGTGAAAACCTGCAGTTAATGCATTTACACCTACTTCATCAGGTAAAACATAGAGAGTTGGAACGTTAAGAGAAAATGTTTGCGCCAAATGTTCTGTAATTTTTAATGCCGCATGTTCTTCTGGTGTACTCTCGCCTTTCACCAAACGACGTGCTTTAAGCTGTTTAGCAAGGGAGTGTCCACCTTTACGCAAAATATAAAGTTCAGTCACCACCGACCAAACCATAATAAAAAGCAAAAGAGCAACAAAATATGGACTTAAAGCATGCCACCAAATCGGTTGGCTATAATCAAAAAAATGAACAAGTAAACCTAAAATGAGATTTAAAATAAAAATAGTTAAAAGCACAGCGACCAAACACATAGTGATGGACCATGCCATATTTTTATTTTCGATTAAATAGTGGCTTACTTCTTTCAATGTAAATAATCCCAATTACATTGTTAAGTTTCATCATAAAAGAAAAAAGCGGGAAACACCCGCTTTTTTCGGCTATTTCTATTCTTCTTTAATACCTGTCAAATCTACTGACGCTGCATCAATATTGACATCAATATAACCATCTTTTTTCTTTTTCGCAGAATCATTACGCTTCTGCTCCAAATTATTCAGATAGTCTGCATCGATTCCACCAGTTACATAGATACCATCAAAAACAGAGCAATCAAACTCAGTCAATGTAGGAACCTTACTTGTACGTACGGCGTTCTTCAAGTCTTCCAAATCCTGGAATACTAAACGATCAGCACCAATAATTTCTTGGATTTCCTCTACGCTGCGTTCTGAAGCGATAAGCTCAGTCTTGGCAGGCATATCAATACCATAAACGTTTGGATACATTACTTTTGGTGCTGCTGAAGCAAAGTATACTTTTTTCGCACCTGAGTCACGTGCCATTTGAATAATCTCATTACACGTAGTACCACGTACAATAGAGTCATCAACCAATAGAACGTTCTTGCCTTTAAACTCTAACTCAACAGGGTTCAATTTCTGACGTACAGATTTTTTACGCTGTTGTTGACCCGGCATAATGAAGGTACGACCGATATAACGGTTTTTCATAAATCCTTCACGGAACTTCACACCAAGAATATTTGCAAGCTCTAATGCTGAAGTACGGCTTGTATCTGGAATTGGGATAACCACATCAATATCATGGTCCTCACCCCAGTCACGCAAAATCTTATGCGCTAATTTTTCACCCATTTTTAAACGGGCTTTATAAACTGAAATACCATCAATAATTGCGTCTGGACGAGCAAAATAAACATATTCAAAAATACATGGGCGGTATTTTGGTTCTGCCGCACACTGTTTAGTGAATAACTGACCTTCAGAATCAATAAAAATTGCTTCACCTGGTGCAATATCACGCTCGATTTTAAAACCAAGTGCAGTAATCGCTACAGACTCTGATGCAATGATATATTCCATCTCACCTTGTTCAGTTTCACGCGAACCATAAATAAGTGGACGAATACCATTTGGATCACGGAAACCAACCAAACCATGACCAGTGATCATAGCTACTACACCATAAGCACCTTGACAGCGCTCATGAACACGAGAGACCGTATGGAAAATATCTTCAGCTGTAGGGTTTAGTGTTCCTTTCTTTTGCAACTCATGTGCAAAAACGTTTAAAAGAACTTCTGAGTCAGAATCAGTGTTCATGTGACGTAAATCTGTTTTAAACAGGTCATCATGAATTTCTTCTGCATTGGTCAAGTTACCATTATGTGCAAGTGTAATCCCGTAAGGTGAGTTCACATAAAATGGTTGAGCTTCCGCACTGCTAGCAGAACCCGCAGTTGGGTAGCGCACATGACCAATACCGTAATTACCAAGTAATGCTCTCATATGACGAGTATGAAAGACATCACGCACCATACCGTTATCCTTACGAAGGAAAAGACGGCCTTCATGGCAGGTTACTATTCCAGCTGCATCTTGCCCACGATGCTGCAACATCGTTAATGCATCAAACAACATTTGGTTCACTGGCGATTTACCGGCTATACCAACAACTCCACACATAGCAACCTCGCAGACAAGCTAGGAATTAATAAAAAGGATTCTTTGTTGAATGGTCGGGCCGGATTTCTGATTCTTCCGACTCGTCCATTGGTTTTGGAGAAGTGCGAGATACACCGCCTCCAGATGTTATCTGATGATATGCCTCACTTGCTGCGTCTTTAGAAAGCTCTGTGGCTAAAGGCGCATAAGGCAGTAAAAATTGTATAAGTATGGACTGTTTCCAGTTTGCTGAACCTTCAACCCAAGGTCCTACGCCTTGCATGGTAATAAGAACGACCAGTAAACCTTTCAACGAACCAAAAGCACCACCTGCTAAACGATTTAATGGCCCCAATTTCAAACTTTTCAAGAGGCCATTTAAAAGTGCAGTGACGATCCAAGTTAAAACAACAATAATAAGTGCAATAAATGCAAAAGCCGCAATCTTTTGAACCACCGGATCCTGACTTAAACCCGACATTGACGGAGCTAGAAGAACAGCATATTTTGCACCCATAATTAATGCAAAAATCCATCCTACCAAGTTCGCAAAGGCTTTTATAAATCCTTGTCGCAAACCGTTTAGCCCCCCAATGAGCAAAAGTATTAGAATGATGATATCAATAGTGTTCATGTTCAATTAGGTCATAGCTTCAACACATTGCTTTACAAGTGTTGGTCCTGTGTAGATTAGACCACTATAAATTTGAACAAGTGTTGCTCCAGCTTGTTGTTTCGCTAAAGCTTGCTCACCAGACAAAATACCACCCACACCGATTAAAGGAATTTGTCCCTTTAATGATTGAGCAAATAAACGTAAACATTCTGTACTTTTTTCAAATACAGGAGCACCTGACAAACCACCTGACTCATTACCGTAAGGCAGGTTTTCCACCCCTTCTCTCGATAAAGTCGTATTGGTCACAATAAGACCGTCAATTTTAAAATCTAATAATTGAGCAGAGATAAACTCAACATCTTCAGCTGTTAGGTCCGGAGCGACTTTCAAAACTAAAGGAACATAGTGATTATATTGCTCAGCCAACTCAAGTTGACGTGCTTTTAAAGTTTGCAGTAATTCAGTTAACGCATCGCCACTTTGTAAACTACGCAAGTTTTTAGTGTTTGGAGATGAAATATTAACTGTAATGTATGACGCGTAGTTATAAACTTTCTCAAGACAAATTAAGTAATCATCAACTGCTTTTTCGACAGGCGTATCAGCATTTTTACCAATGTTGATTCCTAAAATGCCTCTAAACTTTGAAGCTTTAACATTTTCAATCAGCTTATCAACACCATCATTATTAAAACCCATGCGGTTAATAATGGCTTTAGCTTCAGGAATACGAAATAAACGTGGTTTTGGATTACCCGATTGTGGGCGAGGTGTAATTGTGCCAATTTCAATGAAACCGAAACCTAAACCAGCTAAGGCATCAATATGAGCACCATTTTTATCTAGGCCTGCTGCCAAACCTACAGGGTTAGGAAACTCGATTCCCATACATGTAGTAGGTTTTGCTTCTACAGCCTGACGCATCATGCCTAGCTTATGTGCTTTATCAAGCATGGATAATGTTAATTCATGGGCACGCTCTGGTGCTAAACTAAACAACATCGGGCGAGCAAGTGAATATAACATACCAATCACAGTCTACTGATTTTAGGTACGCATATTATAGGCACAGGCAGCACAAAACACCATGCCTGACATAAGCATATTTTAATATGTTATTGAACTGTCGCTGTTAATTTAATCTGACCTTCACTTGAAACCATTTCCATCTTCTGAATACTAAGGCCCATCTGTGCAATTTGTGTTAAAAAGTTAGCTAAAACCGCATAATTCTGATGTGTTACAACAATTTGTAACTGCTCTCCATTTTGCTGAGAAGTCACAGTTAAACCTTGCTGTTGAGCCACTCTTTGTATTTTTCCAGACTTATCAAGTTCAAGCTCATTTGCGGGTTTCATAGTAACCGCATTACTCTGCATCCACACCATCAAATCTTTTAAATCATTTAAGCGTTTTTGCTGTTGTTCTGCCAAAGAATGCATTTTCCAAAGTGAAGACCCAACAATAGCCACTACAACAAAAATTGTAGTAAAGATCACCAGAACACGTTCACGGACAGTTAAACGATCTAGGTATTGAACAACTTGTTCAATCCACTGATCAAAACGATTCTGCAATTGAGCTAACATTTTCATTATTGTATTTTCACCACCCCAATTGCCTCACCACCATTTGCTTGAACATTACCTAGCTCAGCTTTAAATCCTTGCTGATTTAATTGTTGTGTCAAAGCTTGTAAATCATCTGCCGATTTTGCTTTTAATGCCATCGTTAAGATTGAAGCATCATAATTAAGTTGCTGAGCCAAAATCTGTCTTTGCATTAAAATTGGTCCAACACGGCTCAACAAAGAAAGTGCTTGTGTATCACCTTGCTGACTCATTCTTAGATGGCTTTCAAACTGGCCTTTAATATTTTGTTCAGTTACACGACTAGATGGCCCAAACCAATATTTATATTGTTCAATCGTTTGGTCAGCAGTTTGATTTGCCACTTTTTTCAATTTGACCCAACGCAATAAATCATAGCTAAACTGCACCACAATAATTGCCAAAATTACAGCAGCGCAAGCTTTCCAATAGCCAGAGAAAGTACGCTCTTGACCTTTTGACTTTGGTAAAACATTAAAAGGATGCTGCTTAGTTTTATCTAGAGACTGAAATTGATAAACAAACTTAGAACGTTGCTCTGCACTTGAAGCGGCTTCCAAACTCTCTAGTTGCTCTGCTGTTAAACCACTATATTGATAATGTGTTTCGGCCGGCTGAAATTCTAAAAAAAGCCCCAAATCATCAATTGAGTTACCTAACCACTTATTTTCACGCACCAAAAGTTGATGGTTAATATTACACAGAATAACTTGCTCAGTTTGTGGTTCAGGCAAAATCAGAAAATCTGGTAGCAAAGCAACAAGTTTGGTTGGCAATAAAGCCAAGGAATGTTGCCATGTCTCGACCATACCTTGTGCAACACCCAAAACAGTTAACAGATCTGCATGAAAATGGTGGACCACTTTCATGTGATCAATAGGCAAAGTCACAAACTCTTCAAGTAGATATTTAACCCCATCAGCCCCCAGCTGTTTATAGTGGGACTTCGCCATCGTTTGCTGAAGCATTTGAGCATGACGACTCGGAAAAAAGACCGTAGCTTCTTTTCCTTGATGTATTTGCAAGTCTTGTATTAATTGATCGAGACTCGCAGCCTGCAACCAGCTTTCTCCGTTAGACCAATGCCATGTTCCATTGGTTTCAGGCATCCATATATACAGCATGTCAGCTAAATAACCTTTTTAATTATATTGTGGGTATAAAACTATTTTTTTGTGTTGATAAACCATTTGCAATCACAGCTTGATCATAAATTCTAGCTTCTGCAAGCGCAAATGGATTGAAATTTTCATGAGTAAGCAACTCTGCAATATGACCTACAACATTCATATGGCAAACCACCACAATCGACTCATAAGGAATTTGAGACAACCACTCAACTGCTTCTTTTGCATCATCATCTGGCTTAATTTTATCGCACAACAATACAGGCACATCTTTAAAATATGTCTGAATATGTGCCAATGTTTCTTGAGCACGCAACAAAGGACTGACTACAAAAATATCAGGTTTTACAATATCTTTTAAAAATGTTGCCGTTTGTTCAGCCTGCGCATGTCCACGCGCAGTAAGTGGACGTTTAATATCATTACCATTTACTGGTGGAGCAGCTTCCCCATGACGAACTAATGTCAGTTGCATAAAATTTCCTTGTTAATAATTCCTGCATTATAACCACAATTTATGACATTTATTCGTCAGACTTCATGATGAGGCAAAACAAACTCGACATCACTACGATGCCCATTTTTCATAAGAGAAAGTGCAATATTTAATGGCGGAGCGCCTTCAAAAATCACTTCATATAAAGCATTGGTAATTGGCATATATACGTCCAGTTCTTGTGCCTTGCCACGCACCTGAACAATTGTATTAATCCCTTCTGCAGTTTGACCCAACTCTTTACTCGCTTGTTCAAGCGTTTTACCAGAACCTAGCGCATATCCGATTTGATAATTACGGCTTAATGGACTATTACAAGTTGCAAATAAATCGCCTACACCAGATAAACCTAAGAACGTAAGTGGATTCGCCCCCTGTTTTACTGCGAAACGGCTCATTTCGGCCAAAGCACGCGTTAAAATCATACTCTTGGTATTTTCACCAATTTTATATGCTGCACCAATTCCCATTGCGACTGCATAAATATTTTTCAGCGCTCCGCCCAACTCAACTCCATGCACATCATCACTACCAAAAACGCGGAATAACGCACTATGAAGCGCATGCTGCACAGCATAGCGAACAAGCTCGGAATCACTAGCAATCACTGTACCAGATGGCATGCCTGCCATAATTTCTTTGGCAAGGTTTGGACCTGACAATACACCATATGGAACTTCTGGTAGTTCTTCACGAATAATATCGCTCATGAAACTAAACGTTTTAGCTTCAACACCTTTCGTTAAAGAAACAACCGCTTGTGCAGTAATATAAGGAGCGATTTGTTTTAAGACATCGCGGAAAGAGTGACTAGGAATTGCAACCAAAATAATATCTCGATCACATACAGCTTGTTCCAAATCAGAAACTGCACGTAATGAAGATTCTAAAGTGAAGTCTGGTAAATAACGTTTATTAATATGGGTTTTATTAATTTCTTCTGCTGTTTCGGCATCACGAATCCAGATCATGGTATCGCAGCCATTACGAGCAGCTAAATTCGCCATGGCTGTACCAAAGCTACCGCCCCCTAAAACGGTAATACGTAATGCCGTTTTTTTATCGACCGCAACAGGTTCCACCAAATCTGTAAACTTAAATTCAGCCATGCTTTATTATCCTATTTCTTACTTTTACAGACGTTTAAGCCTGCCAAACTTTTACGAATTCTTTACTTTCAATATCTGCACGAGGCGCAATTGCTTTAGCTGCAGTGCCAACGTAAATAATACCTGAAATTAAATCATGTGGTTGCAGTCCTAAATACTGTTTTAACCAATTTGATTCAACAACAGCTCCACTACGCCACATGGTTGAAAACCCTTGAGCTTGCAAAGATAACAAAAGATTTTGTACTGCCGCACCTGTACTTAAGATTTGCTCAAAATGTGGTACTTTTGGGTGATCTTGTAACTGAGTCAGCGCTAAAATAAGTAGCGGAGCGCGAAAAGGATGTTGCTTAACACGTTCAAGTTGAGCGGGATCAGTTTCACCTAAATCTGCCAAAGCTTTTGTTAGAATCTCACCGAAAGCACCGCGTTGCTCACCTGGAATAACTACAAAACGCGTTGGCTTAAGTCTATGATGATCTGGAGCCGTTAAAGCAGCCTGAAAAGCTAACTCTAGTTGCTCTGAGTTTGGAGCTGGTTCAATTAATTGGCCAATAGACTGACGCTGATGAATATTTTGGTGAATTATTTGTATTGCTGAATCCGTCATTAATATTGATCTAACTCAAAAATTCGAAATAGATTAGCATAATCTACCGTTAATCCACCATTGAATCTAGCTTATAAACCTAGTGAACTTATAGTTTGACATTTTTTAATACAAAACTTCAAAACTCATACAACGTCTTCAAAATCAATTAGAAAACTTATGTTCAAATAGCTATGTCTTTTGGCGATTAACTTAGGTGAATCATGAAAAAAATAATTTTAGCGAGCGCAATGAGCGGCGTTGTTTTATTACTAGGTGCTTGTGCAACCACCCCTAAAAATACTCTAGCAATTCAAAAAGAAAATAATCAGTTTGAAGTGACTGGTATTGGTAAAACCAATTTAATTGCAAAGAATAATGCAGTTACTGCGGCACAAAAAACGTGCTCTAAAAGTACAAGCCCAGTTATTGTAGATGAAAAAACCTCTTATCACGGCGTATTAAAAGATGTGGTCAGTGAAAAGACTGGTCAAATGGTAGAAGCTGCTGCGGGTGTCATTGGTACTTTAACCGGTAAAAATGCGTCTTTGGCTAAAGATGATGACTACCAAACTACCCTTACTTTTTATTGCAAAATTAATTAAGTAAAAAAAATCCCAATCAATTGATTGGGATTTTTTTATTAGCAGTAGCCATCTAATCGGGTAAGCGGTAATTTCTTACCAATTGCTTTTTCAATTTCCGGCAAATAGAAAGCATCATCTTCAGATAAGAAACTAATACTTACACCCTGTGCCCCTGCACGACCTGTACGCCCAATACGATGAACATAATCATCAGATTGTTCAGGTAAAGTAAAGTTGACTACATGAGATACGCCATCTACGTGAATACCACGACCAGCGACATCCGTTGCAATCATGATGTTATGCTTACCTTGTTTGAACTGCTCCAACATTTTCATACGTTTATCTTGAGCAATCTCGCCAGATAGCATCCCTACTTTATATCCATCTTTTTTCAAATGATCGTAAAGACGGCGCACCTGATCACGACGGTTAGCAAAGATCATGACTTTATCAATTGGCTCTTCACGTAAAATATCTTGTAAAAGACGATATTTATCTTGTTTAGCCACAACGTAAACACGTTGTTCGACATCGTTATTGGTCTTTTGTTCAGGCTCAATTTCAACTGTTACAGGTTCAAACAACCACTGTCTTGCCAAATTTAAGACATCGTAACTAAATGTCGCCGAGAACATTAGAGTTTGACGTTGTTCCTTACGCGGTGAATAACGAACGATACGTTTTACCGAAGGAATAAAGCCCATATCTAATAAACGGTCAGCTTCATCAATGACTAAAAATTCAATTTGATCGAGCCAAACTTCTTTTTGTTCTACAAAATCAATTAAACGCCCAGGTGTAGCCACAATAATATCAACAAAATTAGCATCAAGTTGCTTCTTCTGCTTATCAAAATCAACGCCACCCAATAGGGTCACGACATGTAAATTAGAGAATTTTGTGAGGAATTTTGCATCACTTTCAATTTGCAATGCCAACTCACGAGTAGGCGCCAAGATTAAAGCACGAGGCTCACCACGGAAGCGTTGCTCTTGAACCGGATTATTGAGTAAATCATTAATTACACTAATCAGAAAGGCAGCTGTCTTACCTGTTCCTGTCTGTGCTCGCCCAATTGCATCATGCCCGGCTAATGTATATTTTAAAACCTTTTGCTGAATTGGGGTCATTTGAGTAAACCCTAAAGCATCAATCGCCTTTTTAAGTTGCGGATGTAAATTCAAGGTTTCAAAACCAGATGTCATAAATACGCGCTCTAACAAACAATCTCTCGAATGAGAAGATCATTATAAACAAAAACGCCCCAATTCAAAAATTGGAGCGTCCATCATTCATCAAAAAGATGAATTAGTCTTAGTCTAAAGGCTGAACGTTTTCAGCTTGAAAACCTTTTTGACCTTGTACAACGCTAAACTCTACGCGTTGACCGTCACGTAGAGAACGGTGACCGTCACCTACGATTGCACGGAAGTGAACGAATACATCGTCGCCGCCGTTACGTTGAATAAAACCAAAGCCTTTAGTGTCATTAAACCACTTTACTACGCCTTGTTCACGAGCTGTCATAAGTCAATCCTCAGATGATGAAAAAAGGACCTTCCGGTGTTGCAAACAGCAGAGTAAACAAGTATTTAAAATTTTTATAATCTTAAAGCTTGTAATCATTCTGTAAAACTATCAACAATTTCCGGTTACATCCATTTGTTATAGGTTATTAAAACAATTTAACTGTGTGGTAATCCCTAAAACGGTTCGAGCTTAACACGGGTTTATGACAATTAATAGAATTTTTTTCAAATATTTCCCCTATTTTTAGCTCTTTTTTTAAACAGCTTATTACAATAATTTTTATATAATCCTTTACCTTTTAATTTTTATAAAACACCTAGAGTTCGTCAAAAAATTTGTTAGAATATTTTTTTTTAGTTGTTTTTATAATGAATGAGCACTACCTCTTCTACTGTAACGCCTATTGAAATTAATGCCCTTGGTCAACCATGCCCAATGCCTTTATTAATGTTGAAACGTGAACTTAAGAAAGTATCAGGAAAGCAGCTATTTTTATTGAAATCATCTGACCCTCATAGTGAAATTGATGTAACGCGTTACTGCAATTTACATCATTTTATGTGTCAAACCATGCAAATTTCAGAAAGAGAATTTCACTATTTAATTGAAATTCAATGATTCTTTGTTAAAATCCAAGATTAGTAACTGCATAAAATTTTACATTTTTCTACCCAATTTTCCTTAATTATGAAGGCAATTCAAATTAAGATGAATTTATTGGTTAATCCATCCTATCCTATAAGGAGAACTCATGAGTGACAGCAGCAATCAATTGATGCCCCTGTCATTGTCTGCGCCCGGTGTAAACCTTGGTGCATATATCAGTACTGTCAATCAGATTCCTATTTTAACGGCCGAGCAAGAAAAAGAACTTGCTGAACGTTATTATTATGACCAAGATCTTGATGCCGCAAAAATGCTGGTAATGTCGCATTTACGTTTTGTCGTTCATATTGCGCGCAGCTATGCAGGTTATGGCCTACCACAAGGCGACCTTATTCAAGAAGGTAACTTAGGCTTAATGAAAGCCGTAAAACGTTTCGACCCAAATATGGGCGTACGTCTTGTATCTTTTGCCGTCCACTGGATTAAGGCAGAAATTCATGAATACGTTATTCGTAACTGGCGTATCGTAAAAATTGCAACAACTAAAGCTCAACGTAAACTTTTCTTCAACTTACGTAGTTTAAAAAAATCGAGTAAAAAATTAACGCTCGAAGAAGCACAATCTATTGCCAACGACTTAAATGTAACTCCAGAACAAGTTCTGGAAATGGAAGGTCGTTTAACCGCTTATGATGCTGCTTTTGAAGCGCAAGGTGATGATGACGATGATACGCCACATACTGCCCCTGCGTTGTATCTTGAAGATAACCGTTATGACCCGGCTCGTTTAGTTGAAAATGAAGACTGGGAAGAGCAAAGTACATCTGCTTTACATGATGCCATGGACCAGTTAGATGATCGTTCGCGTAATATTTTGCAGCGCCGTTGGTTAGATGATGATAAATCTACCCTACATGAGCTTGCTGCTGAGTATAATGTTTCGGCAGAACGTATTCGTCAGCTTGAAAAAAATGCGATGGAAAAAATTAAAGTCGCTATGTCGGCAAGCTAAAGTAAATGAAAAAAATAAAAGGGCGATAAGCCCTTTTGTTTTATCTGGCTATGTTTAGCCAACCTATTCTATGGTAACGTTGCCTTTCATTATTCAGTTGCGTTTTTTGTTATGTGGATTGCCATTTCAGCCCTTAATCTTGCTTTTGCAGTCATGTTGGGTGCTTTTGGAGCACATGGTCTTAAAGCTCACGCGAGTCCCGAGCAACTTGCTTGGTGGCAGACTGCAACCGACTACTTTTTTTATCATGCTCTAGGCCTATTAGCGCTTGGTATTTTAAGTAAGGTTCTTCCCCATTTCCCAATCAAGTTATCTTTCTTATTTATCCAGATTGGTATTCTATTTTTTTGTGGTTCGCTTTATATCATGGCGCTGGGATTACCAAGAATATTAGGTGCAATTACGCCAATCGGTGGAGCTTTAATGATTGCTGGATGGCTGATCTTGGCTTGGAATGCTTTCAAATACGCAAAATAATCGGAATGTGATCATGCAAATTTATTTAAATGGCGAATTAACGGACACGCCTAGCCAAAACCTGTTGCAACTCATTCAGGAGTTGGCACTTGAAGGAAAACGTTTTGCTGTCGAACACAATCAGCAAATCGTTTCTAAAAGCAAATTAGAGCAAATTACGATTGCTCAACATGACCGTATCGAAATTATTCACGCTGTTGGCGGCGGCTAAGTCGGAGTTATCCATGCAAGACACCCCTCTCATTATTGGTTCACGTTCTTTTCAATCTCGTTTATTGGTAGGAACTGGCAAATATAAAGACTTAAATGAAACAGATTTAGCTATTCAAGCCAGTGGTGCAGAAATTGTAACCGTCGCAATCCGCCGTGTGAATATTGGACAAAATCCAGATCAACCGAATTTACTCTCAGTTATTCCACCAGAAAAATATACTATCTTGCCAAATACCGCAGGTTGTTTTGATGCTGACAGCGCAGTACGTACATGTATGTTAGCGCGTGAGTTACTCGATGGTCATAACCTAGTAAAGCTTGAAGTGTTGGGTGATGAAAAAACCTTATATCCAAACGTAACCGAGACATTAAAAGCCGCTCGTACTTTGATTGATGATGGTTTTGAGATTATGGTCTACACCTCTGATGACCCAATCATTGCGCAAGAACTTGAAAGTATGGGCTGTGTTGCAATTATGCCTTTAGGTAGTCTGATTGGTTCAGGTTTAGGTATTTTAAACCCACACACCATTTCAATTATTAAAGAAAATGCGAAAGTACCAGTTTTAGTCGATGCAGGCGTTGGTACAGCAAGTGACGCTGCTATTGCGATGGAACTTGGTTGTGACGGCGTACTGATGAATACTGCCATTGCAGCTGCTCAAAACCCTATTTTGATGGCTTCTGCAATGAAAAAAGCTGTTGAAGCTGGACGTGAAGCATTTTTAGCAGGTCGTATGCCACGTAAACGCATGGCAAATGCAAGCTCACCAGAAACAGGGTATTTCTTTAAATAATTTATTTCTAAGGAATCACTGCTTTTTTCAGTGGTTCCTTTCTCCTCTCATGTAACCATTTTCACTTTTCAAAAAAGATTAAAAATCTCTATAACTTTATTCAATCAACAGATCTAAATTTTATATTTAGCTTAGGCTATTCCAATATTTTCTTTAAATTTTGCTTGGCGTTTAACTCAAAATTCTTTTGGAAATATACAGTTTGATAAAGTGGCTCAGACTGATAAAAATGTATTAAAACTTGTTTTCTCTTAATTGAATATACTTCTAGATCAACCCAAGAATACTCCTGCTGAATTTGCTGTTCATACTGGATAAAACGTTCAGGTGTTGCTGCCAAAATAGCTAAATCAATATCCAATAAAAATTGCAAATCTGTTTCATCAGCTAATGCATGCTTTTGAGTCGCAAGAATCCAACGCTTTATTTTCTGAATTGTATCTAGCTGTAAATCTTGAGCCATCAATTGCTCAAATAACTCGGCACTTTTAAGTTCATTATCTAGCGCTTGAGGTTCGTAGACTACATCATGAAACCAAAGAGCCAATGCGACAGCAGAAGGATCATTTAATTCGGACTGAATCGATTGGTGCAAACTCAAACATTCATATAAATGCTGCACGCTATGGTAAGCCCGCTGTCTTTCACTATAGGCAGCAATGAGTTTATCCAAAATTTTCTGCGGTTCGGAAAAATGATAATACTGATGCAGCTCAAACCAAAAATGTTTCAGTTTTAATAAATAAAGCTGCATCATCATCTATTAACCACGCTTAGGATTATTGCTCATCACGTTTAAACACCAACTCTTTTGCCGATGAATTATCAGCATCAAAGTAGTAACCCTCGGTATTAAACGCTTTGATGTCCTCAGCTTTATTTAATTGGTTTTCAATAATAAAACGAGCCATTAAACCACGTGCTTTTTTCGCATAGAAACTAATGACTTTATATTTGCCATTTTTCTGGTCAAGAAAAACAGGCTTAACAATTTCAGCCTTAATTTTCTTTTCATTGACAGACTTGTAATATTCATCCGAAGCTAGATTTACCAGCAATTCAGATTTAATTGCTGCCAAGTCTTCATTAATTTGGTTAGTGATGATATCACCCCAGAATTCATACAAATTATGACCGCGAGTATTTTTTAATTTAGTACCCATCTCTAAACGATAAGGCATCATTAAATCTAAAGGACGCAATAAACCATATAGACCAGAGAGCATACGCAAATGCTGCTGTGCAAAATCAATATCTTTGTCTTTTAAATGATAAGCATCTAAACCAGTATAAACATCACCTTTAAATGCATAGATTGCTTGGCGAGCATTTGAGAAATTAAATTCGGGATTCCAATCTCTGAATCGATCTGCATTTAGTGTGGCAATTTTTTCACTAACACTCATTAAAGTCGCAATTTCCGAAGCGGAAAGTTTGCGGCAAACATCAATTAATTGTGCTGAGTTTTCTAATAAGCGCGGCTGAGTAAACTCATCTGTAGGTAACGCTGTTTCATAATCTAAAGTTTTTGCAGGAGAAATTAAAGCAAGCATAGACAACCTGAAAAAATTATTCTTAATACCAACTATAACAGTAGATATTTTTTAATGCTAACTCGTGTTTTCAATGACGACTATCGGTAAAATAGGAATACGTATTGTTATTTATCGATTCTTATATGTCTGAGCAAATTTTCATTCAGGGTCCAGTAGGTAAAATTGAACTTTTTGTAGACCGCCCTGAAGGTGAAATCAAAGGCTTTGCGGTTGTTTGCCATCCGCACCCATTGCAAGGTGGAACTCCTCAACATAAAGTCCCTGCTCTTTTAACCCAAATCTTTAATGAATATGGTTGTATTGTTTACCGTCCTAGTTTCCGTGGTTTAGGCAGCAGTGAAGGTGTTCATGATGAAGGCCATGGTGAAACCAAAGATATTTTAGCTGTCATTGAACACGTTCGTAAGCTTCATGAAGGCTTACCATTCTATGCAGGCGGTTTCAGCTTCGGTTCACACGTTTTGGCAAAATGTCATGCGCAGCTTAGCCCAGAATTACAACCAGTACAGTTAATTTTGTGTGGCTTGCCAACAGCGACTGTAGTGGGCTTACGTCACTATAAAACTCCTGAAATTCAAGGTGATATTCTACTCATTCATGGTGAGCAAGATGATATTACTTTACTTTCAGATGCAATTGCATGGGCAAAACCGCAGAAGCATCCAATTACGATTCTGCCGGGCGCTAATCACTTCTTTACAGGTTATTTAAAACAGCTTCGTCAAATCATTACACGCTTTATTATCATGAAATAAAGTGTATTTGATGGGCATAGATTGAGTCTGTGTCCATCATTTCATAAGTGCTGTAACTGCTAAAAATTATTCCAACTTAACCCAAAACGGGCCAAATATTTTTTCACTCGGTCACTATCGTTCGTTGTATTACGCTGTTGACGAGATACCGAAAATAGTTGCCTCCCAGCCTCTGCCATTGATTTTGAATTTTCACAGACTTTGAGCACACCTCGTAATTGAATCTGATCAAATTCATCTATTTGCTCTATTTGTTCAGAATCCAAATAGTTCAACAAAATATCTGTATTTTTATCATTGTAAGATTCACCCTGAATTAGCCAAAGTTTCTTTAGGCGCTGAATTTCTTTTTCTACAGCTTCACGACGAATTAACTTACCTTGAGATAAAGTTGCCAACCGAGTTACGCTCGCTGCTAAATCTCTAAAATTCCCTTGCCATGATGCATCTACTGATTTAGCAAACTTTAAATATGTTTCTAATGCATCACGTTGAAAACGCAATTGCCTTTGATGAATTGCAGCAAAACGCTGTAGCTCAAAATCAATATTGGGTGCAATATCTTCTACACGATCTTTTAAATTTGGTAAAAAGAACGTCCACGTATTCAAACGAGCCCATAAATCTTCACGAAAACGGCCCGCTTGAACTTCATTACGTAAATCACGGTTAGTACCCGCTATTAGCTGAAAATCGACCTGAATTTCCTTATCACTTCCAACAGGAAAAAAGCTTTTGTCTTCTAGCGCTTTTAGTAGCATAGCTTGTTCATCAAGTCCCAATTCACCAATTTCATCTAAAAATAAAATGCCTTGGTCAGCACTTTTTAATAAACCAGCACGAGATGCAGCTGCTCCTGTAAATGCACCTTTTATATGACCAAATAAAGTTGACATGGCACTATCACCACGTAAGGTTGCACAGTTAACATCAATAAAACGACCACTTAATTGAAATTTATCTTTCTTTAACTGAAAAATTTGTTTTGCCAAATGAGACTTACCAACCCCTGTTGCACCCATGATTAAAATAGGCGCGCTAGACCGGGTTGCAACTAATTCAACTTCCTCAATAAGCTGATTAAACGCTTTATTATGAGTAGAAATATTGGCTTTAAGTTGTTGCCAATTTTGTTTTTGTTCATCATCGAATCGCTGTTTTAAAACATCGTATCGAGACAAATCCAGATCAATAATTCTATATTCACCTTCTGATGTCTTGTGTTGATTAGGTGAACTTTGGATAAGTTGAGCTGGTAAATAATGCGCATCTATCAATAAATACCAACAAATTTGAGCAACATGCGTTCCTGTCGTGATATGCAGTAAATAGTTATTTTTTTCGACATTAAACGGATACGTTTTTACAAAGTCATAGAGTGCACCATAAACTTCAGCAAAATCCCAAGGATCTTTAATACTTACCTTATGTCCAGAAACCTCAGTTTGTGGAGAAATCTCTTTAGCATCTGCTGCTATAGATTTAACTAAATTATGATGCTGTCGATCATGTAAAAGTACCAATTCATCTACAAGCAAATCTTCATGCATTAACAAGCTAATCGTAGGACGCCAACGTTGCCATCGATCTGGCTTTCTCCCCTGATCAAGTGTAGAACCGACAAAGCCAATAACGACTGTTTTCTTTGCATCCGCCATAATTTCTATAAAATTTTATAAGTGTCTATAATATACAATACGCATTTGACCAAAAAATTCCAAGAATATGCTTCATTTTACTTTTTTAGGCACATCTTCAGGTGTACCGACCCTGACACGTAATGTTTCAGGATTAGCAGTTCGTAACAGCAAAAATAAGGACTGGATTTTAATTGATGCTGGCGAAGGGACACAGCACCGTATTCAACAAGCTAAACTTTCACTACAAAACCTAGTTGCCATTTGTATTACACATGTTCACGGCGACCATTGTTATGGTCTAGTTGGTTTATTAGCAAGTGCAGGCATGAATGCCCGTAGCAAACCCTTAATCGTGATTGCACCGAAAGAAATTCAGCAATGGTTTGAAATCACTGCCCAACTTACAGATTTACATTTACCCTATTCCCTTCAATTTATTGATGTGAATGAAGCAACGCAGCCACAACAAATCACTGACGAACTCATTGTTCAAGCACATCCACTAAGCCATCGTGTTCCAAGTTTTGCTTTTAGCATTTATATCAAATCTATTCAGAAGAAGTTAGATACCCAAGCTCTAACTCAGCTTGGCATACCTCAAGGCGATATGTGGGGCCATTTAAAACGAGGCTACAATATTGAATTTGAGGGACAAACTTTAAAAGCTCAAGACTTTATCAAAATTCAAAATCACCAAGTTCATGCAATTATAGGTGGTGATAATGACCAACCAAAACTATTAGCTGACGCTTGCAAAGATGCCCAACTCCTTATTCATGAGTCCACATACTTGCAAACGGTTTTAGATAAAGTCGGCAAAGGTCCAATGCATAGCTCAGCAAAAATGGTGGCTGAATTTGCAGAACAGCAATCTTTGAGTAATTTAATTCTGACGCATTTTAGCCCCCGACATCAGGATAAAGCTGGGCAGCAAGCTATTACTGAAGAAGTTCGCCAGTTTTATAGAGGTCATTTTTATTTAGCCAATGATTTTGACGAATTTACTTTAAATGAAGCTGGACAGCTTTTAAAAGTCGATAAAAACCGTAAAACCAGCTAATTAAGTGTATCCAAAAAGATATTTAAATATATTTTTAGATATCTTTTAAATATTAAAATTTCCAACAGAAATTAGTTACACAGAAAGAATAATTATTTTTATATATTATTTTCAATAACTTATATTTTCAATTAAGTGTATTTTTAAAAGTTGGCACACTCAGTGCAATAGTACAAAGCACACAACATCATTGGGATATTGTGAATAACACCTGCCTGCAAACGCTTGGCAGGCAGGCTTTGAAAGGAAAAGAAAATGTCTGTCATTGAAGAAATTAACCAACAAGCTCAGTTTGAACAAAAGCAGCAACAACGTTCTTATGAAGTTCTGCAAAATGAAAAAAGTATGCCAGTCAAAATGTGGACTAAAGGCGTGCTTGTTGATGACAACTCAAAACAACAATTATTACAAACAGCTCAAATGCCTTTTATTTATAAATGGATGGCTGTTATGCCAGATGTACACTTCGGTTTAGGAGCAACTATTGGTAGCGTAATTCCAACTAAAGGGGCAATTATTCCTGCTGCTGTGGGTGTAGATATTGGTTGTGGAATGATGGCAACCAGTACAAGCTTAACTGCTTCAGATTTACCAGATAACTTACATGCACTACGTACTGAACTTGAACGTTTAATCCCACATGGAATGACCAAGCGCGGACGTGATCGTGGGTCATGGGAAACTCCACCAGAAATGGTAGATCAAGCTTGGACCGATCTGGTTGCAGATTTTGAGTACATTTGCGCAAAACACCCACGTTTAAAAAATACTAACAACCGTAAGCATTTGGGAACTTTAGGTACTGGAAACCATTTTGTCGAAATCTGTTTAGATGAGCATGATCATGTCTGGATTATGTTGCATTCAGGTTCTCGTGGTGTAGGAAATGCTATCGGTAACCATTTTATCGAACTTGCACGTAAAGACATGCAGAAGCATTTCATTAACTTACCAAATAAAGATTTAGCATACCTAGTTGAAGGAACTGAACATTTTGATGATTACTGGTTTGCGGTAGGTTGGGCTCAACGCTTTGCGATGAAGAACCGAGAAATCATGATGCAATCTGCGATTAAAGCCTTGGCTACTATTGTACCAAAGCCTTTTCAGGCACGTTTGGAAGCAGTGAACTGTCACCATAACTATGTGGAAAAGGAAGAACATTACGGTGAAGAAGTAATGATCACTCGTAAAGGTGCAGTCCGTGCGCGTCTAGGTGAATATGGAATTATTCCAGGTTCAATGGGTGCGAAGTCGTTTATTGTCCGTGGACTTGGAAATCAGGAGGCTTTCTGTTCATGTTCGCATGGTGCAGGCCGTGTTATGAGCCGTACTGAAGCAAAACGACGTTTTACTGTGGAAGATCAAATTGCCCAAACTGAAGGTGTGGAATGCCGTAAAGATGCTGCTGTTATTGATGAAATTCCATCGGCATATAAACCGATTGAAGATGTAATGAAAGCCCAAAGCGATTTGGTTGAAGTAGTCTATACCTTAAGACAAGTGGTGTGTGTTAAGGGTTAATGCTATGCAAAATATAGATATAGAAAAATTCAATCACATTTTAGAAGGGATATGTATAACAGCAAATGCTTTAGATCCAGCATTTCAACCACAATTTGACTGTTATATAGAACTATTAAATTTCAATGAAAATATGCCAATTTATGAGAACTTCAAGCAATTCTTTACTTCTAACTCCATTTGGAGAAGCATGAAGAAAATGTGTGACGATCCACAATTTTTAGACTGGCAATTTCAAATGAAAAGTATAGGAACACCCACGGAAACAATAGTTTACTTTTTTCGTAAAAATCTATTTTCTACGTTAAGTGATAAGCAATTCACGGTAATTGCAGTTTATTTAAAATCATATATTGAAGGTCTAATCGGAGAATTAAAAGATTCCCAACAGGGCTATATAAGGCCACCAAATAAATACCTTCCAAAGTATCTCCAACATTGGCAGCATCTTTACCTCCAAGGTAAAGATGCAGAAATTCTCGTTACTTTTGAAGCCAACACTTAAAACTGATACGGGTAAATAAAATGAAACTCGCAGAAGCACTTTTACTTCGAAGCGATCAACAAAAAAAGCTCGCTTCGTTAAAACAACGAATTAATGCCAATGTATTGGTACAAGACGGTGATGAACCTAGTGAAGATCCAAATGAACTCATCAAACAAGTATTTGCTTTAACTCAGGAAAGCAATCAATTGATTTGTCGTATTCATTTGACCAATGCACAAGCAAAACTGGAAGATGGCAAAGTATTATTGTCTCTATTAAGCTTGCGCGATAGTTATGCTGAACAGCATAAGATTTTAATCGATGCGATTGCCAATACACATCGAGAACCTGATCGTTATAGCTCACGTGAAATTAAGTGGAAGAAAGTCATTCCTGTTTCTAGCTTACAAAAGCAGGCAGATGATATCAGTGCGAAACTACGTGACTTAAACATCAAAATTCAGGCTGCTAATTGGCAAATTGATCTTATCGATTAAACAATAGATTTTGTGAAATCATTTTCACAATCAAAGTTTGGACATACTGGGCGAGTACAAGATCCTGCGTTACTCCGATCTGAGGGATTGAAAATAATTCAGGCGGCTATGGCAGCATGTGAGTCGTGCATCGATATTCACTTATCAGGCTCAGCACTATGCACCTAGCAAACCTTTGTCAAAAGCAAGGTCACGCGTTACTTCGCATTACCATGTACTGACAGTATGTTCATTAAATTAGAAAATAAGGAAAATAGAAGTGAATACAGTTTTGGCAAATATGCCAAAAGCCATTCAAATTGATGGCTCACAAGGTGAAGGTGGTGGACAGATTTTAAGAACTGCCCTTGCGCTTTCAATGATTACAGGCCAACCGTTTGAATTAATTAATATACGTGCAGGACGTAAAAAACCAGGGCTAATGCGTCAACATTTAGTTTGTGTACAGGCATCTCAACAAATTAGCCAAGCTTATGTGGAAGGCGCTGAATTACATAGCCAGCGTTTATATTTCGCACCTCAGCATGTTCAAAGTGGTAAATATCAATTTCAAATTGGTTCAGCGGGTAGTACAACACTGGTTTTACAAACGCTTCTACCTGTTTTGTTATTACAAAATGAAGCTAGCGAACTCACCATTTCAGGCGGTACACATAACCCACTTGCACCAACAGCAGATTTTATTGAACACTGCTTTCTACCTGCTCTAGCGAAGATTGGAGTTAACGTCGATTTTAAATTAAATAAAGCTGGCTTCTTTCCAATTGGTGCGGGTGAAATTCAAGTTACCATTCAGCCATGGCAAAATCGAAACAAGCTAAATTTATTAGATCGTGGTGTTTTACAAAGTAATGAGGCTTTTGCAGCGATATTAAATCTTTCAGAAGAAGCACAAATTGCACAACGTGAATTAACCACATTAAGTAAAAAGCTAAACTTAAGCTCGCAGCAGCAATTTCATTTAAATGGGATTAGCCAAGGCAATGTGCTTTACGTAAAAGTCACCCATCAACATCACACTCAATTGTTTACAGCTTTAGGTGAAATGCGCAAAAGTGCCGAGCAAATAGCTGACCATTTAGCAAAAGATGTAAAGCTATATTTAGCGTCACAGGCTGTGGTAGATGAATATTTGGCAGACCAGTTACTGCTACCTTTGGCATTAGGTCAAGGGGGTGAGTTCACCGCACAATGTATTAGCGAACACACTCGTACTCAAGCAGCCATGATTGAAAAATTTATTGATTGTGAAATAGAGTTTGTCGAGTTAAAACCAGATCATTTTCATGTAAAAGTTAAAGTTTAAGAAGCTCATGACTGAGCTTCTTATTTCTAAAAAAATTACTCTACAGATGCCAAAGCGGTTACCAGTAGCTTCCAGCATTTCTCTACAGTATCAACTTTGACTCGTTCACCTGGTGCATGCGCACCTTGAATATCCGGTCCAAAAGAAACCATTTGTAAATCTGGATAATGTTCAGCAATAATCCCACATTCTAAGCCTGCATGAATCACTTTTAGATTTGGTTCAATATTAAATGCATTTTGATAGGCTTGTTGTAAGCACTTTAGAGCAGCTGAGTCAGGATTTGGTGTCCAACCCGACACTAACGGCGTGAGTGCAGAAGCGATATTAAATTGACTAAAATGTGCCTGAATTTTTTCTGCAAAATCTTGAGCTTCTTGATTTACCATTGAGCGAACCATTAAAACAGCTTTTCCACCTTCTCTATTTAGTCTCACCACTCCAATATTATTTGAAGTCTCAACTACGTCTGGTAAAGCTTGGCTCATACTTGCAACGCCATAAGGACTTGTTGCTAAAGCTTGTAACCACTCATTTTGCTGTTGTTGAGCGATCACTCCCGCCACTTTAGCGCTATTGGCCTGAATAGTTAATTGCAAATTATCATCAATACCTTGTAGCTGTTTTTTCCATGCTGTTTGATATTCAGCGAGTAATCTTTCTAAGTCAGGCAATTGATTAGATGAAATTGCAATAGTCGCTACAGCTTCTCGAGGTAAGGCATTACGAGCTGTACCACCTGTAAATTCAACAAGGTGTCCACCAAGCTTTACTAAATACTCATTTAAAAAACGAGCCAAAATAACGTTGGCATTGCCACGTCCTAAATGAATATCTACGCCAGAGTGACCACCTTTAAGGCCCGCAACCTGAATATTCACAACCGTCAGATTTTCAGGAATTGTCTCATACGTGAGTGGCTGTTCTACTTCAACATCAATACTGCCAGCACATCCGAGATATAGCTCGCCCCACTCTTCTGTATCAATATTAAATAACCATTTCCCTTTTAATACACCTGCCTGTAAAAGCCGTGCACCACTCATGCCTGCTTCTTCGTCGACTGTTAAAAGAACTTCAATTGGTCCATGAGCAATATCATTTGAGTCTAAAACTGCCAAGGCTAAAGCTACCCCGATGCCATTGTCTGCACCTAAGGTAGTGTCTTTAGCAATTAACCAGCCATCCTCAAGAGCCGGGCGAATCGGGTCTTTAAAGAAGTCGTGTACTGTGCCAGTGTTGGCTTGTGTGACCATATCTAAATGGCCTTGCAGAATGACTCCAGACACATGTTCTTTACCCGTAGTCGCATTCTTACGGATAATTAAATTACCGACTTCATCTACGTATGTTTCTAAATTCCGACTTTCAGCCCAGTTTTGTAAAAATTCACGAAGCTGCTGTTCATGCTTTGAAGGACGAGGAATAGTGCAAAGTGTTTGAAAATGCTGCCAAACCACTTGAGGAGATAGTGCTGCAATATCAACTTGTGTCATGAAAACTACACTCTAATTATGTAAATATCTTAATAATTTCAATATACACAAAGCATTAAAGATAGGTAGGGATTTCGGGAAAGATTTTGTATTTTTATCTTTAATCTAAAGAGATCGTACGACTTTTCTAAAAAGCCGTACTTCATAAATAAGTCTTAACAGTCGTGTGCTTAGTTCTTCCATTCAAATGCCGAAAAGCTATGATCAGCTTTCAAACTATTTTCAACGGCCTGCGCAAGCTGACGAATAATACTTTGCGTTTCGATTTTCTCAAACCAATCTTGTTCTTCATCAGGATTGGCAGAGATTTCACACATCAAATGCCCTTCATGGTCTGTTTTTTGACAAGTAATAGATAATGGCAAAAGATGATTATCTATACTGACTTCTACTTTTTCATGTTCATGCACAATATGCTGCGCATCAAAACCATAATGCCCCAATTGCTTAAACAGTAAAGCCGCTACATATTCTTGAGTGATATGGCATTCATTTGGTGGATGATCAAGCACCCCATGTTGTGGGCAACTGGCAATAAATTGTAATTTTTTCATCCTTTGTCCTAACACTTTTATCATTATCTGCACTTAGCATAAGCAATAAACAAACAGCAGCCAAGCCTTTAGCCCGCTGCTGCCGTTGCTATTGTGTTAGCAATTATAAAATGTGTTAGGTCAAAAGTTATTGGCTAACTTCGATTGTTAAGCCTGCACGATTCGCCAACTCAGTGAAAGTTGGGAAACTTGTCGCCACAGTTTCAGTACCCTGAATGGTAATCGGACCAGAAGTACGAAGACCTGCCATACTAAAACTCATAGCAATACGGTGGTCATGGTGCGATTCGATTTCACCACCAGCAAAGATTGGTGACCAATCGCCAGATTTGCCTTTACCTTCGATAATGATGCCATCTTCAGTTGGTGTGCAGTCAATGCCCATGATTTTTAAGCCATCAGCCATAACCTGAATACGGTCAGACTCTTTCACGCGAAGTTCTGCCGCACCAGTTAATACTGTTTGGCCTTCGGCACAAGCTGCTGCAATAAATAAAGCTGGGAATTCATCAATTGCTAAAGGTACTTGGTCTTCTGGCATATGAATGCCTTTAAGCGTGCGTGAACCTTTAATATGAATATCAGCAATAGGTTCGCCACCAGCAATACGTTCATTTTCAACGGTCAGGTCAGCACCCATCTGTTTTAAAATTTCGATTACGCCAGTACGTGTTGGGTTAATACCTACAGCTTCCAGAATAACATCAGAACCCTCAGTAATTGCAGCACCCACCATAAAGAAAGCAGCAGATGAAATATCTGATGGAACCTGAATGTCAGTACCTACTAATTTACCGCCACCAACGAGTGAAATTTTATTGCCTTCAGTTTTAACATCATAACCAAATGCACGAAGCATGCGCTCTGTGTGGTCACGAGTAGGCTCTGGTTCAGTTACCGAAGTTTCACCTTTAGCCCACAAACCAGCAAGTAAAATACCTGACTTCACTTGAGCAGATGCCATCGGTAAATCGTATTGAATGCCTTTTAATTGCTGGCTACCCGTAATGCTGACAGGTGGTGTACCTTTCTCACCTGTTGTCTGGATTTGCGCACCCATTAAACGCAATGGCTTAGCAATACGCTCCATTGGACGTTTAGAAAGTGACGCGTCTCCTGTCATCACTGAATCAAATTTTTGTGCAGATAACATACCTGAAAGCAAACGCATGCTTGTACCAGAATTACCCATATACAATGCACTTGCTGGCGCTTTTAAACCATGCATACCTACGCCATGAATAGTCACTTCACCATTTTTAGGGCCTTCAATACTTACGCCCATATCACGGAAAGCTTGCAAAGTTGCCAAAGCATCTTCGCCCTCAAGGAAGCCAGTTACATGAGTCGTGCCTTCGGCAATAGCACCAAACATAATGGAGCGATGTGACACAGATTTGTCACCCGGTACGGTAAATTTACCTTTAAATGCCTTATTTCCCGGTAAGATACTGAATTGCTGTGTCACCTTATTTTTCTCCATTAAAGGTTTTTTGGCTAACATATGATTGAAATGTTGACGCGCTGCCTGAGCATGGCCAAGTAAACCCATTAATGCATGAGAATCTTCGTTTTCAATCAATTTTCTAAGTACAGTAAGTTGCTTCTCGAAGCCATCTACAGCATTTAATATGGCTGTTTTATTGGCAAAGAAAATGTCATGCCACATTTGGGGATCACTAGCCGCAATTCGTGAGAAATCACGAAAGCCACCTGCTGCATAACGGAAAATATCAAGATTATCTTCACGGTTTGCAAGTTGCTCGACCAGATTAAATGCCATTAAGTGCGGTAAATGGCTCGTATGCGCCAAAACCTCATCATGCTTGGCAACATCCATACAAATAACTTCAGCTTTAGCAGCTGACCAAAGTTGAATCAGTTTATCAACAGCCCATTCTGCACTTGTTGGCAACGGCGTTAAAATCACTTTATGATTTGCAAATAGATCAACCTTACCTGCATGAACACCTGTGTGCTCACTACCAGCAATAGGATGTCCCGGCACAAAACCTGCAGGTAAGTCTTCACCAAATACAGCTTTTGCTGCATCAACCACATTACCTTTTGTACTTCCCACATCAGTTACGATAGCGGTTTCTGACAAATAAGGCTTAATTTGCTCGAGCACTTTTTGTGTCGCACGTACTGGCAAGGCTAAAACAACTAAATCTGCCCCCTTCACAGCCTCTACAGGATCAGAAAATCCTTCTTGTATTAAGCCAAGTGATTTTGCATCTTCTAAAGTTTTCTGTGAGCGTGTAGAAGCCACAATAGTTGTCGCCAATTGTTCTGCAACAATAACGCGCGCCAAACTCGACCCGATGAGTCCTAAACCAATAAATGCAACTTTTTTAAATAGGGGTTGTGACATAACTTCAACTTTGCTTTTGCTCAAACTTATTTAAACCTTTGAGCAATTTGTTTTTAAGCATAATGACATGTTCTATTTGATACATGTCATTATTCCAACATGAGTGTTTATAGAACAGCAGCAGGATAAGAACCTAAAATACGAAGCTCTTTCACCATTGGACGAATATCATTGATTGCCGCAGCAACGTTCTCTTGATCGATATGACCTTCTAAATCGATAAAGAATACATATGCCCATTTTTCAGGTAATGCTGGACGAGTCTCAATACTCGTTAAGCTAATATTGTGTTTTGCAAACGGCGCTAAAATTTCTAATAAAGCACCTGCACGGTCATGTGCCGAAATTAATAACGATGTTTTGTCATTGCCACTTTGTGGAATTTTTTCACGGCCAATCACTAAGAAACGAGTGGTATTTTCTGGATTATCTTCAATATTGCTATGTAAGATTTCAAGGTTATACATACCTGCTGCAATATCAGATGCAATTGCTGCCGAGTGCCATTCGTTACGAATACGGCGTGCAGCTTCTGCATTTGAGTTTAAAGCAACACGTTCAACACCTGGATAATGCGCATCTAACCACTGGCGGCATTGAGCCAAAGTTTGCTGGTGAGCATAAATCTGTTTAATACTGTCTTTACGCGTATTTTCAGAGACTAGGAATTGATGATGAATACGCAATTCAACTTCACCGATCACATTTAAATTCGATGTTTTAAAGCAGTCTAAAGTATGATTCACAATACCTTCAGATGAGTTTTCAACCGGAACCACACCATAATGTGCACTACCCGCTTCGACTTCACGGAACACTTCATCAATAGTTGGTAATGGACGAACAACTGCATCTTTACCAAAATGCTTAAGTACAGCAGATTGAGTAAAAGTACCTTCTGGCCCTAAAAATGCAATGCTTTGTGGAGCTTCTAAAGCAAGACAAGCAGACATAATTTCACGGAACAGACGCGCCATGGTTACATCAGATAAAGGCCCCTGATTGCGCTCCATAACTTTACGTAAAACTTGTGCTTCACGCTCAGGACGATAAAACAAAGGATTCTCTTCGGAAGCAAATTTAGCTTTAGCAACAGCTTCAGCAAGGCTTGCGCGGCGATTTAATAATTCTTGAATCTGTTGATCTACGCTATCAATATCTTCGCGAATTTGTTCTAAACTAAGAGAAGTCGTTTTGTTTTGATCATCGTTGATCATTGGAATGCAGCCTCAGCAAAATCATCTTTTAAACGAGAGTATAACAATAGTCGGCTTTGATTTGTTAGGCAATATCGGTGTATTGGCTTTTTTCGTTAATCACTCTCGAACCTGTCTATAAGATTACTTTATTTGATAATGATTTTCATTTATTATTTTACTTACTCTATTTCTTATCGGTATTTTTAGAACTCTAACTCAGCAATATATGACAAATCTGTATCCACTCTTCCCATAAGCACTTATGTTTGCTTCGTGCAAAGACCTAGAAAGCTGTAAATCTTTATTTGATGGGCCATCACAGCAGCCAGTCAAGTAAAAATATAATTACATTTGAAGCTGATTATTTCGTTGTTCTTAAAGATAGACCTCTTAATGCATAGATTGGTTATACTGACCCAATATGTCATAACAACAGTAAAATAGAATGAATAAAATTATTGTTTTAGGCTTACTGGGTCTTACAAGTTTTAGTTTAACGGCTTGTGGCGGTTGCCCCTTAATCGCAGGATGCAATGGTAGGGATAATTCTCCGTACTATATGACGACTATCAACAATCAAGTTCGTGGTATTCCAATCCCAGCCCAAACTAAGCTGACCTATCAGTCGCAACACTTCAGGCAGAAATTTGAGCAAACACATGCTTTAAAAGAGAAAAATTTATCCGGCATTACTTTACCAGAAAATACAGCAATCATTTGGGGTGGCATGCCAGTAGACATGTTTATACAGTTTTCTAATCCCGAAATGAAAGGCTTTTCGGTCTATCCAGCACGAGGATTTAAAGCAGAATTATCAAACGAGTTTTTACGTCTATGGAAAAGCTGTGAAAGTGATTTAAACATTAACTTAAAGAATTCAAATGACTGGTCATTTAATCCTGAAAATATGAAAATAACGGGTTGTGGTGTCGTCTTTCAAGAACGTAGTGAATACACCGAAGATTCATTTCATCAAGATGAAGCCGATGAGTTTTTAAGAAAGATCAATCAGGCCTTACATCAGTTACCCAAACAACAAGACTATCCTGTCATTCATCGAACTAACAAATAGGTAATATAAAAAAGCCTACTCAAAGGTAGGCTTTTTTTGAAACTATTTAATTAGGCTTTGCCAATTAATCCACGCGCTACGATTTCTTTCATAATTTCATTTGTACCACCGTAAATACGTTGGATACGAGCATCTACAAAGAAACGTGAAATCGGATATTCAGTCATATAGCCATAACCACCAAAAAGTTGCAGCAAGTTGTCAGCCACTTTCATTTGCATATCTGTACTGAAGCTTTTAAGCGCCGCTGCAGTTTCAACATCAAGTTTACCTTCTTGATATAGAGCAACGTTTCTCTCATAAAAAGCAGCTGTAGCAAGCTCATCAATTTTTGCTTGAGCTAAAACAAAACGCGTATTTTGGAATTGAGAAATAGGTTGGCCAAATGCATGACGTTCTTTTACATAAGCCGTTGCTAAATCAATTGCACCACGAATAGCGCCAATTGCGGTAGATGCAATAGCGGTACGTTCACGTGGTAACTCTTGCATTAAATAAGCAAAACCTTGTCCAGCTTGACCGAGTAAATGGTTTTTAGGAACCTTAACATTGTCAAAAAATAGCTCAGAGGTATCTTGAGAATGTAGACCGATTTTGTCTAGGTTGGTACCTTTCTTAAAGCCTTCCAGATGAGTATCTGCCAATAATAATGACACTCCTTTCGCACGCGCTTGAGGATCGGTTTTTACTGCGAGCACCACAAGGTCAGCATGTTGCCCATTTGAAATAAATGTTTTAGAACCATTTAGCAAATAATGGTCATCTTGCAAAATGGCACTGGTACGCATTGATTGTAAGTCTGAACCAGCACCCGGTTCCGTCATACCAATTGCCCCAACCACTTCACCAGTTACCATTTTCGGCAACCAGTATTGTTTTTGCTCTTCTGTCCCAATATGTAAAATATAAGGTGCAGCAATTTCAGAGTGACAAGAAATAGCCGTTGATAATGCACAAAAACCGGCTCGAGCAGACTCTTCAACTAACATTAATGAATAGTAAGTTGGAACGCCATAACCACCGTATTCTTCTGGAACATCTACACATAAAAAGCCATTTTCGCCCAGTTGATTCCAAACTGAACGCGGCATAATTCCTTCACGTTCCCATTGGTCGTAATGTGGAGCAATATGCTCATTCATAAAACGTTTAAAATTATCACGGAATAATTCTAAATCTGCATCATATGCCAACATAATATTTTCCTTCGGCTTTATTGTTTTATCGAATCTCATTGCTGTGCATGCTAATCATTTTTTTAGTTACTGTCATGGCATAGCTGCTCATTTAAACTGTACTTTTCAGTCAGCCAATAAAAAAGGAAGCTTAGCCTCCTTTTTTATTACGATAAATGATTAGTGAGATGCCTCAGCAATTACACTTTTTTGCTCAAGCATTTTTCTATCTACTTCATCTGGATTATTCAGTGCATCATTTAGTTTATCTTTATCTAATGCACCGACCCATTTCGCAACCACAATCGTTGCTAAAGAGTTACCAACTAAGTTCGTTAAAGCACGTGCTTCTGACATGAAACGGTCAATACCTAAAATCAATGCCAAACCAGCAACTGGAATATGACCTACTGCAGATAAAGTTGCAGCCATAACAATAAAGCCAGAGCCCGTTACACCTGCCGCACCTTTAGATGAAATTAAAAGTACCAAAAGCAAAGTAATTTGATGCTGAATATCAAGCTGTGTATTTGTTGCCTGAGCAATAAAGATTGCAGCCATCGTCAAATAAATAGAAGTACCATCAAGGTTAAATGAATAACCTGTTGGGATGACTAAACCAACCACAGACTTTTCACAACCTGCGATTTCAAGCTTACGTAGCATACGTGGCAAGACCGACTCAGAAGAAGATGTACCGAGTACAATTAAGAGTTCTTCACGAATCAAACGCACCATCTTAAGAATACTAAATCCACTTAAACGGCTGATCGTTCCTAATACCAAGAAAATAAATAATAAACAGGTAATGTAGAAACAGAGGATGAGCTGACCTAGCTGCACCAGTGAACCCACACCATATTTACCAATGGTAAACGCCATTGCCCCGAACGCACCTAGTGGAGCAAGCTTCATGATCATATTTACAATGTTAAAGAACACATGTGCAATTTGATCAATTAACTTTAATACCGGACGTCCTGCATCACCTAACTTATGCAGTGCAAAGCCAAATAGAATTGCAAAAAGAAGGACCTGTAAGATTTCACCATTTGCAAATGCACCCACCACTGTATCTGGGATGATATGCATTAAGAAATCAACGGTAGATTGTGACTCACCAGAAGTGACGTATTTTTGGATACCTGAAGTGTCCAGAGTCGCAGGATCAATATTCATTCCTACGCCTGGCTTTGCAATATTAATCACCACAAGGCCAATCAGAAGTGCGATTGTTGAAACGATCTCGAAGTATAACAACGCAACACCGCCAGTTTTACCAACTGACTTCATACTTTCCATACCAGCAATACCACTGACCACTGTACAGAAAATAACAGGTGCGATGATCATTTTAATCAAACGAATAAAAGCATCACCTAATGGCTTGAGTTGCTCACCTAAACCTGGAATATGATGTTCGACACCATTAACAATTTGCGTTGTACTTGGAGAGAAATGCCCTACCAAAACACCCGCAATAATCGCAATAATCACCTGAAAATAAAGTGATTTATAAATCGGTTTTTTAGCCATAACTTTACTTCAATCTATATTTCCAAGTCCGTTGGAAATATCAAAATGAAACGTCTATTCTTTACGAATACACAGCCCTAACCTTTCACATGAACACCGCAAAAGGGAAACGGTTTTTTAATAACAAAAAACCTTCCTACTACCTCAACGAAAACAAAAAAGCTGTTTTCTAAAACAGGAGAATACCTGAAGTTTCCAACCACTTTGAGTAGCCAGAAATAACCTCTTACTTTTTCAATAAAAAGCTGAAGATATAGGAGAATCACAGAAAATTATGATATGAGTGCTCAAAAAAGCACATGAAAGTTTACTCGAATTAAATCATGATTCGGTTAAAATTTTGGCTAATACGCACAAAAAATACTCATGCAGCCTTAAGACTTTAGTATGAGAAACACTTTTGATATTTTTTCAGCAGATTTTTATGTCATATTGATAAGTCCTTGTAGACATTTCATTTTGAGCTGCCTACCCCCTTATTTTTACTGTTTTGAATTGCCATGAATACTAAACGTAATATCTATAAAGATGCTGAACATCCCTTTGCACAATATGTCCGTATTTTAGGTAAGGGGAAAACCGGATCTCGATCACTGAATTATGAAGAAGCTTATCAAGCTTTTACCATGATTTTAAAAGGCGAAGTTCTTGATGTTCAGTTGGGTGCTTTTTTAATGCTTCTACGTGTTAAGGAAGAGTCTATTGATGAGCTTGCGGGCTTTGTACAAGCCACCAAAGACCAACTTAATTTTCAACCTTTAGACGTTGACCTAGACTGGTCATCTTATGCAGGCAAGCGTAAACATTACCCTTGGTTTTTATTGGCTGCCCTGACACTTGCTCATCACGGTTATAAAATCGTCATGCACGGCGCTTCTGGACATACGATTAACCGAGTCTATACCGAACAAGTTTTGGAATATTTAGATTATAAAATTTGCCATTCTGAACAAGAAGTCCGCACACAATTGGCTGAACAGAATTTTGCTTATTTACCTTTAGAAGTAATTTCACCTGTTTTAAGTGATTTAATTTCTTTAAGAAATGTCATGGGTTTACGCTCTCCTATTCATACTCTAGCCCGTCTGATTAATCCATTTAATGCGAAAGCCACCTTACAAGCGATATTCCATCCAGCATATAGAACCTCTCATCAGCATAGTGCGCTTCGCTTAGGCTATCAAAATAGTGCAGTCATTAAAGGTGAAGGCGGTGAATTTGAGCGAAACCCCGATGCTAAAACACTGATTTGCGGTATTAAAAATGGTGAACTCTATGAACATGAGTTACCAAAGCTTACGCCTGAACGTAGCCCAATTGAAGAAGAGTTAGATTTAGCGACGTTTAAAGCTGTCTGGCTTGGTCAGCAGCATCATGAATATGGTGAAATGGCAGTAACAGAAACCATGGGTATTGCGTTATATACCATGGGGGTAGTCAATAGCTATGATGATGCAATGGATAAAGCCAAAGCGTTGTGGAATAGTCGTTTCTAAAATACGAATGGCCAAGATTATATAGGATAGTCTTGGCTTTAAGGCTCAACATAATAAAAATCTGGCCAAAATGGATATTCCTGACCTGAAGAATGAATATTTTTTAGTTTCAAATGATCGCCTATTTTGATTGTAATCTTCTTAGAATCGTAGGGACCCGAAAGATAAGCATCTCGTTGTTGACCAATAAGTTTCTTACAATATAAATGATGCGCTTTGATCTTTTGGGAGCTATGTATTGTTTGCGACTCCAGCACCTGAATCCCAATCAATAACATGGGATAACCGTCATTTTTTATACTTGTATATTTAGCTTGAGGTGAAGTGTATTTCTGACTCGCAACAACCTTCACGTTGAGTAAACACTCAATAGGTTGTTTGGCCAATGCAGCACCACTAAACAATATGAGAAATAATAGTACGTAAACAGGTTTTAAATGTTTCATATGATTCTTTATTATATTTTGATAAACATAAAAAAAGCTCAGTAATCACTGAGCTTCCTAAATTAAACAAAACGAATCGGTTTAAACTCAGGTTCATGCTTGTGATGATCATCATCACACTCTTCACCCTCTTCTTTCGTTCCGCGGTCAATATAACCACTACGCTGTTCTTCCGGTAAGTTCTTTAACTCCCAAGCAATCACAGCTTGCATACATGTTTCGCGCTGTTCTTTCGTTAAAACAACACCATTTGGCCATTTACCAATTTCTACTGCTGTTTTTAAACGCTCTACAATTTCAGGGTTTAAAACAGATAGCATTTGTTCAATATTCATGATTCATCTCTTTGAAAAGATTCAAAATCTTGGTTCCAACCCAGTTTGGTACGACAAGCCATATAGAAATCATAACCTGGTGGGTGTAATAAACTTAATTTAAATGGGTGTTTACGGATGTGCAAACTGTCGCCAACATTGAGCGATACACTGTGTTGACCATCTGCACTCACCATCGGTAACACTCGATTTTCGCGAATAACAATTTTAATTTCACTTTGCCCACCAACTACGATTGGGCGTGAAGATAATGTATGGGGGTGCATAGGGACTAATGCAATCGCATCCATACTCGGATGTAAAATTGGACCACCACCCGACAATGCATAAGCAGTTGATCCTGTCGGTGTCGACACAATTAAACCATCACTATGCTGACGGTAAACATATTGACCATCAATATTGAGTTCAAAGTCGATCATATGTACCGACTTACCTGAGTGTAGTACGACATCATTTAAAGCAATTGCGTCATAAATGACTTCGCCATTGGTACGTACTTCCATTTCAAGCAAGAAACGGCGATCAAGTTGGAAATGACCTTGTAGAACCTGATCAAGCTTAAAAATAGCTTCCGCAGGCTTAATATCTGTTAAAAATCCTAAACGCCCACGGTTAATACCAATGACAGGTGTATTGTAGCGAACTAAAGCTCTAGCTGCATGAAGTAAAGAACCATCTCCACCGACTACAATCACCAGATCAGCAACTTCACCTAATAAGTGACGACTAACAACTTGTGCATGATCATAGGGCACTAATTCGGCAGTTTCCTGATCAAAAATGGGGTTTAGGCCTAAACTTAACAAATGGTCATGAATTAAACATAGTGTTTCTACAACTGATGATTTATCCGGTCGACCAATTAACCCGACGTTTCTGAAGGACTTATGTGAAATTTGCACGAATGAGTAAGCTCCGCTGCGATTCTACGCTATCATAACATTAACCTGATTAATTTAAAAAAACATAACAACAAGATGCTGTAAAATTCAATCTAAGTTTTCCATTTATTCACAGTTTTATCATTGCAAATTGATGACAAGCTATCGCATCATTAACGTATTGTTTAGGGTTTTATCTCATTTATATGAAGTTTGAACGTGGTATCGGTTTCTTCGCACTAATTTTTTCCATATTGGTGATTGGTGCTTTTATTGCTCTTAGTATCTATCTGATTCGTTTAGATAATATTATCCGTGAAAAATTTGAAGGACAGCGCTGGGACATTCCTGCCAAAGTATTCGCTCGGCCTTTGGAAATTTATAATAATGCACCTATTACTCAAGCAAATTTTACCCAAGAATTAAAATTATTAGGTTACAAAACTTCAAGTAATTATGACAAGTCTGGAACCTTTGTTGCTCAAGGTAGCAACATGTATGTACATACTCGCGGTTTCGACTATGGTGATAGTGTAGAACCTGAACAAGTTTTAGAACTTAGTTTTGCAAACGACCAAGTTGCAGAGGTACGCAGTACCAAACCTTCTTCAACAGGTGTGGCTCGTTTAGAACCTATGCTCATTGGGGGGATCTATCCTCAGCATAATGAAGACCGCGTTCTGATCAAACTCAATAATGTTCCTAAACCCCTCATTGAAGCTTTAATTTCTACAGAAGACCGTAATTTCTACCACCACCACGGTATTTCAATTCGTGGTACGGCCCGTGCTTTGGTGAGTAATGTAACTGGAGGACGTCGCCAAGGTGGTTCAACCCTGACACAACAGTTAGTTAAGAACTTCTATTTAACACCTGAACGCACATTAAAACGTAAAGTGAATGAAGCCCTAATGGCTTTACTCATTGAATTGCATTACAGCAAAGATGAAATTTTAGAAGCTTATTTAAATGAAGTAAATTTAGGCCAAAACGGTAACTATTCAATTAATGGTTATGGCTTGGCTTCACAGTTTTATTTTGGTTTACCACTTCGTGAACTGAATGTCGCGCAACAAGCTTATTTAGTCGGTTTGGTTCAAGGTCCATCTTTATATAACCCTTGGAAAAACCCTGAAGGCGCAAAAAATCGTCGTGATACAGTTTTAAATAACATGCGTGTAATGGGTTATTTAACTCAAGCAGAATATGAAACTGAAATCGCACGTCCTTTAAATGTACTGAGCAAACCAAGCTTAGGTCCTGCAAAATTCCCTGACTTCTTAGATATTGTGCGTCGTCAGTTACGTACCGAATATCAAGAAAGCGATTTAACCAATCAAGGATTACGTATTTTTACGACCTTGGACCCTATTGCTCAAACTCAAGTTCAAGATGCATTTAAAGCTTCTGTAGAACGTCTGACTCAAAGCAACCCTGCCCGCTTGAAAAACTTGCAAGGTGCAGTACTGATTGCACATCCTGAAAATGGCGAGTTAATTGCAGCCGTTGGCTCAACTCAAGACTTTACTGGCTTTAACCGTGCCTTAGATGCAAAACGTCAAGTCGGTTCTTTATTGAAGCCAGTGATTTATTTAAGTGCAATTGAGTCTGGCCGTTATAACTGGGCAAGTAAAATTGAAGACGCACCAATCAGTATTCCTGTAGACGGCGGTAAAAGTTGGACACCGAAAAACTATAGTGGCGGTGGTCATGGCATTGTAAGTTTAAGTGAAGCCTTAGCAAACTCTTATAACCTTTCTGCTGTTCGTATAGGTCAAGAATTTGGGTTATCTACATTTACCAATAACTTAAGAAAATTTGGCGTTGAATCACCAATTCCTGCCTACCCTTCTATTTTCCTTGGTGCAGTTAATATGTCGCCAATGGAAGTGCTCGGTATTTACGAAAACTTCGCTACAGGTGGTTTCAAATATCCAACTCGTGCGATTCGCTCTGTGGTAGATGCCAATGGCCGTTTACTTGATCGTTATGGTCTAAATGTACAACAAACGATTGATCCATCTGTTGGCTATATCATGAACTACGGCCTTCAACAGGTCATGTCTTCAGGTACAGGCCGTGCAGCGTACAATAGCTTACCTCCTGCGTTAAAATTGGCTGGTAAATCAGGTACGACTAACGATACACGTGACTCATGGTTTGCCGGTTATTCGGGTAACCATGTCGCTGTAGTATGGTTAGGTCTAGATGACAACAAAGTGACTGGCTTAACAGGTTCATCTGGTGCATTGCCGGTGTGGATTAATGTAATGAAACAATTACGTCAAACACCGGTAAATTTACGTCAGCCAGACACTGTACAGTGGCAATGGATTGACCATGCAACAGGTGATTTATCGGCACAGGCTTGTGCTGGTGCGATGTATATCCCTATGCTGACGCATACAGTTCCACATCGTGCTACGCCATGTGGAGCACCGTATTATCAAGTTGATCCAACATACGCACCACAAAGTGATAACACAGCACCAGCTTCTCAACCGGATAATAGCGATAGCTATATTCGTGAGAGTGAAAACCAGATGGAACAAGATCTGTCGAATAACTCACATGTGATTTCTAGTGGTAGTTATAACAACTAAGCGTTGACAGGAAACAGGATATGTTAAAGAAAGGTGTTTTTTATATTGGTGCTGTACTTATGGTCGGCTGTACAACTTTACCGGATCATTCAGCTCCAAAAGAGAAAACACCGCCTGTTACCGAGAAAAAGAATACTGAGACGCCGTCTGGTGTAAAAATTACACCTTATGATCATCCAGATATTCAACGTAAAAGTTTACAAGTGATTGTTCCTCAGCAGAAAAAGTCCCAACGCTTTAATGATGATGGAAGCCAATTACCTGCTTTTAAAACGTTAATGCAAAAAACTGAGCAAGCTTACAAAAACCAGCAATGGTCGGAGGCTGAGCGCTATGCCCTTCAAGCGCAGCGTTTAGCACCACAGGCGGCTGAGACTTATTTATTTCTTGCACTCACGGCAAATCATAAACAGCAATATGCTAATGCTGAGTCTCTTGCTAGACGTGGTTTAAGCTTTGCTCAGAGCCAAGCAATGAAAAAACAGCTTTGGCTAACCATTTTAAAAGCTGGGCAACAGCGGAATAACCAAAAAACTGTTCAGGAAGCACAGCAAGCATTAAAAGCGCTCTAGCTTTTAATGCTTTTATGTCTTATTAAAAATTACGAATACCTGCCAAGCCATACGCACCATGTTGTTGTGCTGTGGCTAAATCATCAGGACTCACGCCTCCCAAAGCAAATACGGGAATCTGGCATTTCTCAATCAAGTCAGTTAAACGATCCCACCCTAATGCGCTCGCATCTGGATGGGTCTCTGTTACTTTGACAGGACTTACAAAAACAGCATCACAGCCTATTTGCTGAGCATGCTGTAAAGAAACTGCATCGTGGCAAGCGGCAATAAAACGTACTCCCACCTCTAAGTCACCTTTATGCAAACTCATTAATTGAGACTGCTTAAGATGAACCGTTTTTATATGATTTTTTAACTCAGGTTTTAGCTTGTGCCAAACATCGATATTTATGATTAATTTTGAAAGCTGATCTGTATCTAAAAGAGCTAATTTTTCTAGATCTGCCTGATCAAAACTATCTTTTTCACCACGCCAATACACTAAAGTGTCCTTATTTTCGGCGGATGTCAGCATAGAGCTAATTTTAATAAAATGCGGCCAATATAATCTTTTAATAATCTCTTTATTGGCTTTCGGGAAGTTTAATTGAAGTAGCTGTTCACGTGTGTACCATGTCCAAGGCTGATGAATAAGATTTAATAATTCATCAGGTACATAGCTATGAAACAAATGAAGGTTGACGATAATGTCATCATATTCATGGTGAATATAATCAAATTGATGCCAATCTTTTAAACCAATGCCGACTTCTTCATAAATTTCACGGCGACAAGCTTCTTCTGGTGTTTCACCCTGCTCAACCTTTCCTCCAGGAAACTCATGCTTTCCACCTTGATGCTGCTGCTCCCCACGCCATCCAACTAATATTTTCCCACGATGAATTAAGATAGCTATTGCAACATCGACGATCGGTTTAGGCATTTTTCTACTCACTCAAGTTTTTCACAAGTGTAAGCAAATTTTATCAATTTATAAATTCTTTAAAATCTCATTGACAGATCTATTCGATAATGATTATCATTTAAATCGTTCAAGAATATACCACGGAGCACAACAAATGAACGCACCTTTTAGCTTATTTACTCGTAACACTGACTCAGCTCATGCCTTACCAATGCTGCATTCTAACAACCTATTTGCATTAGGTCGTGAAATTCGAATTATGCATGCTGGCGAGGAATATCGTTTACGCCTTACACGCAATAACCGTCTCATTTTAACTAAATAAGAACGATCCTCGCGTTTCAATAATATTCGTGGGAAAACAAAAAATGGATAGCATGGGCAACCATGCTATTTTTGTATTTCATGATTAAAAGGCAATGTCACTTCAACTTTTAAACCACCTTGGCTTGCATGCATAAATTGCAGTTCTCCACCATGGAGTTGAATAATTTTTTTAGTAATTGACAACCCTAGTCCTGAGCCTTGCTGCTGTGTACCTAATACACGAAAAAAACGCTGTCCTAGACGTCTTAAAACCTCATCATCTACACCATTTCCAGTGTCTTCTATAGAAATTTTCAGTTGTTGCTGGAACTGACTGAGTTCAACATGAATAAATCCCAAAGTAGGACTATAGCGAATAGCATTATCAAATAGATTTCTAAAAGCAATAAACAGTAATTCTTCGTTCGCCAACATTTTAGTTTCATTTGACAAAATATTTGTCTCAATCACCATTTGTTTGGCTTGTGCATCAATATTTACAGTTTCAACTACTCGAGCCAATACATGGTTTAAATCAATCACACTCTTAAAAAGATCGGGCTGCTCTGTTTCATTAGGCTCCAAACGTGCCAGAAGGAGTAAATTTTCAAGAATTTTTGTACTTCTTGAAACGTCTTCTTGGATGCGTTCAAAGTCTTGATCAAGTTCTGGAACATGCTGATATTTACGTTGTAAAACTTGAAGCCGCATTTGTATGGCAGATAAAGGTGAACGTAACTCATGTGATGCATCTGCGGTAAAGCGCTGTTCGGCAACAAGTGCTCTTTGAAGTCTTGCAAGTAACTGATTTAAAGCATCTATGACCGGTTGAATTTCTGTAATGACATCTGGATCTTGAATAGGCTCTAAATTTGATGCAGTTTTTTGAGCGATACGTTTAGAGAGTAGATTGAGAGCTGCCAATTGTTGTTCGGTACGCCAACTTACAATCACCCATTGTAATAACCAGAACAAAACCATAAGACCGCTATATCCAGCAAGAGCTTTAAGTACCTCTTCTACACGAGTACTCATGGGCTGAAAGACTTCAACTTGCAGCTCTGAATCTTTTTGTTGTGTGGCCAGACTACGCCATAACTGACCATCAAACCAAAAGTATGAAAAACCTTTTGATAAGTTGCCTTGTTCAAAAAGTTCGTGTTGATAGGTATGAGAATGAGTAAGCAATTGACCAGAGTTTAATAATTCATATTGAATATCAAATTCATCACTGAGCTCGTCAAACTGTTTCATAGAATGTTTAGAGAGATCAGAAACCAGCAAGGTATCTGAAATTTCATCCATGATTTCATCTTGCACTGACATATTGTGATAAATCGAAAATATGGTGAGTAAGCTTAAAGCGAGCAGCCCCACCACGATGCTGCTCCACATGGTGGTTTTAACCAGTTGGGACTGCAAAGAGGAACGATTCGGTTTCATTTTAAATCTCCCATACGGTAGCCTAGTCCCCGTATGGTTTTAATACTGCTACTTCCGATTTTTTTTCGAAGTTGATAAATAAAAACTTCTATTGCATTACTTTCAATCTCGTCACCCCATGCGTAGAGCGCTTCTTCTAATTGATCACGAGTAATAATATGTTCAGGATGAACCATCAGCTTGCGTAAGATTTGGAACTCTTTTGCTGTTAAATCGATCGAATTGCCAGCAAATAATACAACTTTCGCTTGAGTATCGAGGTGTAAATCTCCCCATGTTAAAACCGATTGCTGACTCAAGGTTTGTTTGCGTAATTGAGCTCGGATACGGGCAGATAACTCTTCTAAGCTAAAAGGTTTAACCAAGTAGTCATTTGCACCTAAATCTAGCCCCTCTACTCGGTCCTGAATACTGTCACGCGCTGTAATAAAAATGACAGGTACATTTTTTTGTTTATAACGGATTGTTGTTAAGACCTTTTCACCCGCGAGTTGTGGTAGGCCTCGATCAAGCAAAATACAGTCATAGTCATGCTGCTCAATGGCAGTCAGAGCATAGTCACCTCTTTCAACCCAATCGACTTGATAACCGTCTAATTCTAACCAAGATTGAATACTTTCCGCTTGAGAGCGATCATCTTCTGCAAGCAAAATTCTCATCTATTTTTCCTATTATATTCTGACCTGATCTTGCCAAGCCTTTATTAAAAAAGCAAAGCCGCATCATTTGTGCGGCTATAAATCGTATAAGTAAAATCCAATGTTAGAACTGGACTTGTTCTACATCAATTTCTACACGTTTTAACGGTTTAAGGTCTATATCAACTTCACCCACCAGACCAATATTAGTTGTTGGGGAAATAGGATGACCTTGCCAAAGTTCATCATCTACATCAATGGTAATAGTGCCCGTTTTATCACGGAACTGATATTTTTCATCCCCTAAAGATTTCACCACTTGTCCATGCAGCTTTACAGGCGTATTGTCTTTTGCTGTTAAAGCTTGCTTAACAGTCGTTACGGTTGCTGGAGTAATTGCTGCATGGTTCAAAGGTATATTTGCCATAACCATGCCAGCAGTTGCCAAACCAGCAGTCATCAAGATCACTTTAAATATTTTCATAAAATCACCTATTTGATTACATCTTGGTATGACATAAGTACAACAAGCATAGATGAGGTGAATCTTAAGAAAAATTTAATTTAACGGTACAACGCGTAACACCTCTTCTAAAGTGGTAAGCCCTTCTATGACTTTATGCGCTCCAGCAATTCTCAAAGGCTCTACACTTTCTTTTTTAGTTTGGCTTCTTAATTCATTTAATGTCGCATGACTACCAATCAGATGCTTAAGCTCAAGACTAACAGGCATAAACTCATAAATACCCACTCGCCCCTTATAACCAGTATGTCGGCATTGTTCACACCCTACGGCTTGATAAACTTTTTCGGGCATTTCCATAATGTAGTCAAATGTTAGGTGTTGCCATTCATCTTCATTAATATGAGTCTGTTGCTTACAGTGCGGACAAAGCTGTCGCACTAAACGCTGTGCCAATACACCTAAAATAGTCGCTGCTGTTAAAAAGGGTTGCACGCCCAAATCGTGTAAACGAGTCAAACTAGACGGTGCATCATTGGTATGTAAAGTTGATAATACCAAATGACCAGTGAGTGCCGCCTGAATAGCCATATTTGCAGTGTCTTGGTCACGAATTTCCCCAATCATAATAATGTCGGGGTCTTGACGCATTAAAGCACGCACGCCATCAGCAAAACCTAGATCAATTGCATTATTGACCTGCATTTGGTTAAAACTAGGCTCTAGCATTTCAATCGGGTCTTCAATGGTACAGACATTAACCTGGTCAGTTGCGAGCTGCTTTAAAGAAGAATATAACGTTGTGGTTTTACCAGAACCTGTTGGCCCAGTAACCAAAATAATGCCGTGACTATTTTGTGTTATGCGCTGCCATTGTTGTAATAAAGACTGATCAAAACCCAGTTGCTGAAAAGAACGTACCAATACATCTGGATCAAAAATACGCATAACCAGTTTTTCACCAAACGCTGTTGGTAAGGTCGATAAACGGAGTTCAGTTTCTTGACCTTTCGGTGTCCGTGTTTTTAAGCGACCATCTTGCGGTTTACGCTTTTCCGCAACATTTAACCGCCCTAAAATTTTAATTCGGGAAATCACGGCGGTCAGTGTATTTGAAGGCATGTTATAAATGGTGTGTAAAACGCCATCTATACGAAACCGAACTTTACCATTGTCTTTGCGTGGTTCCATGTGAATGTCACTGGCGCTTTGTTCAAACGCAAACTGTAAAATCCAGTCAACCAATTTTACAATGTGTTGATCATTGGCATCAGGGTTTTGGCTATCTCCAAGTTGTAAAAGTGCTTCTACCCCTTTGTTATCACGGTCATGCGCAGCATCTTTCTGAGCTGAGTTTACTGCCCGGCTAACCTGATAATACTCTCGTAAATAACGTTGCAACTGTTCGGGATTAAGCAGTACCCGTTCAATTTTTTTCGGTGCCAAACTTCGTTCCAAATTGTTTAACCAATCTATTTTAAAAGGCTGGTCGGTACCAATCACAATTCGGTCCGCATGGACTTCTACAGCTAAAATATGATTACGAATCGCAAACTCTTGTGACATGACTTGAGTTAAAGCGCTGACATCCGCCTTTAAAGGATCAATCACAAATAAAGGTAATTGTGCTCGATCGGCAAACCATTGGCACAGACGGTTTAAACTTAAATGCGCTTGTACATGGTGTTGGTCTTTTAAATTAAAATGTGCAATCCACTGTAATGGATGCCATTTCAGTTGATCTTTTTGTCTATTTGTCGTTTGTACTAGTAATTTGTCACGCTCAGTAATACGACCTTCTTGTAATAATTGTTCTAGACACCAATGTGCGTCTATTTCTACATGTGCATTCATGTGTTATCCCCAATATATTTTTATAATATAGCAGAGATGTTTTAGATTTAACTGGTATGAAAATTTCCAAATTTAGCTTTTAAATATCTTTTAACTTCAATTATTTAAACCAATTCTCAACTTGGTATTTTTTTGTGTCCTAGATCATGTTTATAAAAATATTTATTGTGAGAGTTTGACTAAAAAAGAGACTAGGCTCAATACAATAAAAAGCATAAACTGGACATGAATATATGATTTAAAAATGATTAACTTCTGTATATAACAATAAACCAAAGAGGAAGTATTATGAATCTTCCAATGACAATGTCATTACAAACCACATCTTTTGAAGAATTTATTACTATCATTGCTGCTGCATTAGGCTGCGGGTTATTAATTGGTCTGGAACGTGAAAGAAGCAAGCTCAAACATGAATATAAAACTTTTGCAGGTTTTCGTTCTTTTGCAATTAGTTCCCTACTCGGTGCAATCTGTTTTTTATTTGGTACTGAAATTGGAATAGTTGGCGCTCTACTTATTGGCGCAATCAGTATTGTCTCTCTTAAAAATCAGCCGAATGACCCCGGTGTGACTACAGAACTCGCTTTTATTATGACTTACTTTATAGGAGCGCTTTGTATTTGGAATATTTCATTAGCTGCGGGTCTCGCCGTCATCATGACAATTATTTTATTAGCAAAACAATCGATGCATGGTATTGCCAGTCAGTGGATTACCGAATCGGAATTGCGTGACGGGATTTTTTTACTGGCATTACTTTTAATTGCCTTACCGTTAGTCCCCAATAAACCATTTTGGGGTCCAGTTTTAAACCCACATGTCATTTTAAAATTACTGACTTTGATTTTATTTGTGCAAGCTCTCGCACATATTGCAAAACGGCTTTTGTCATCTAAAAATGCTTTATTACTCTCTTCTTTAGCCTCTGGTTTCGTTTCAAGTACAGCCACTATCGCAAGTCTAGGTTTAGAAGTCCGTTCTGGTCGTGCAAATGCAAAAACAAATGCAGGTGCAGCATTGATGTCATGTGTTTCCACACTCATTCAGACCTTAATTATTGTGATTGGAATTAGCTTAGCATGGTTCAAATTCATTATATTTCCTACACTCATTGCATTGGCTTTTTTAGCAGTGTGGGCTTTTATTTTATTACGTAAAGCAGAACCAAGTACGACTTCACCCGAGCTAGACTCCAGAATGTTCAGCTTAAAAGAAGCGGTCATTATTGCAGGAACACTTACGCTCATTCAGGCAGGTGTTTATGGTCTAAGTCTATATTTAGGAGATGCTGGCTTAATTGCAGGGACCTTACTTGCCTCTTTATTCGAAATACATGCAGCAATTGCAGCAGTGATTGTACAAGGAGAACCGAATAACGCTCATACCTCACTACTCATTGCTTTTATGGGCGGTTTTGCTGTGCATGCGATTGCTAAGAGCATTAACTCAGCTATTTCAGGTGGAATACACTACGCCCTTGCTTTTGTTCCTGCCCAACTGATTCACATAGCAATATTGATTAGCCTGCTATGGATGAACATACATTGGTTTTAAGTCTTACTTTTAAACACACGAAGTATCTTCCACCACATCCATAACTGTAATTACATTATCATTCACTTTAAAATGAATATCAAAATTAGAAAACTTCATTTTATAGACTCGTTCAGGGTCTTCTTGATAGGCAGGCCTTGGGTCTAAAGCCAGTACTTGCTCTAATTCATCCAGATATTGCCCGTTAATTTTTTTATTCTTTAAAAGATATTGCTGGGTAGTGAGTGCACTTTCCGACCAGATGACTTGCTTTCGTTCTGGTTCAGCTTGTGCATAGCCACTTTGAGCATCAACAATGGCATCTGAATATTGAATATAAGGTTTAATATCTAAAATTGGCGTGCCATTTAATAAATCACTGCCAGTAACATACACTCTTAATGACTTACCGACTTTTTCAACCTTTTTTAAACGTACTACAGATAAACCCACAGGCGCTGGACGATACATGCTGCGTGTTGCAAACACACCAATTTTTTCATTACCACCTAATCGTGGTGGGCGAACCTGAGGCCGAAACTTAGTTGCAGTCTCCTGATTTTTATTGTCATGAAACTGCCAGATGAGCCAGAGATGACTAAATTGTTCAATTCCCTCAAAAGCCAATAAGTCATTATAAGGTTCTACCATTTCGATATAAGACTCGATATTGACCAAATTAGGTTGGCGTGGAATACCAAATTTTTCTCGAAAAGGTGAGCACATGTGCCCGACTATTGGAAGGGTGACAGAATTCATCATCACTTTTTCTTATAAACACAATTAAATATATTCAGTTTATCGGGAATGAAATTATATTAGAATAGCTATCTGTTTTCTTTTAATCGTGATCGAGACCTTTAATGGCTGCTTTTAACGTTGAACGCATTACTCATGTGCACCACTGGAATGACACCCTTTTCAGTTTTAAAACTACACGCGACACCAGCTTACGTTTTAAAAATGGTCAGTTCGTAATGATCGGACTTGAAGTGAATGGCAAACCGTTAATGCGTGCATATTCGATTGCAAGTGCGAACTACGAAGAAGAGTTAGAGTTCTTCTCAATTAAAGTACAAGACGGTCCTTTAACTTCGATTTTGCAAAAAGTACAAGTTGGTGACGAAATTTTAGTTTCTAAAAAACCAACAGGTACATTGGTTCATGATGACCTTTTACCAGGTAAAAACTTATACCTTTTATCTTCTGGTACTGGTCTTGCGCCATTCTTATCAATTATTCGTGACCCAGAAACTTACGAACGCTTTGAAAAAGTAATCGTTGTTCATGGTACACGCTATATTTCTGAATTAGCGTATCAAGACCTAATCTTGAACGAATTACCAAACCATGAATTCTTTGAAGAATTAGGTATTAAAGACAAACTTGTTTACTACCCTACTGTTACTCGTGAGCCTTTCCACACGCAAGGCCGTGTAACAACAGCAATTGAAACTGGTGCTTTATTTGAAAAAATCGGTTTACCACGTTTTAACCGTGAAACTGACCGTGCAATGCTTTGCGGTAGCCCTGCATTCTTAAAAGACGTGGCTGCATTACTTGACCAACATGGTTTAGTTGAATCACCTCGTATGGGTGAGATGGGCGATTACGTGATTGAGCGTGCGTTCGTAGAAAAATAAGATTTTTCTAAATAAAAAACCGAGGCTAAGTCCTCGGTTTTTTTATATCTCTTTTTATAAGGTGATACTGCCATCGATACAGGTAACAGCGGTTCCACCCACTAAAATTTTATCTTGATGCAATTCAAGTTTCAGTTGTCCATCACGGCCTAAAGCCTGACCTTGTGAAGAAAACACCACATCATTTTGTGCTGGCAAAATCCTATGGTAACGAATAAAAGACGCCACACTACCATTCCCGCTACCACAAACTGGATCTTCATTTATTCCGCATGAAGGAGCAAATGAACGAACTTCTATATGTTTTTGCTCATCATTATTTTCATAAAAACCAAAAACTGTCGCGCCCGTAACTTTCATTTCTAAATCATGTTGTTTTAAGGCTGCAAAGTCTGGTTGGGTTGCTAAAACAGCTTCAGCATTCACCGCTTGTAATACAATCCAACGTGCACCTACATCAACCAATGTAGCATTCCATTGAGTATTAATTTCACATTTTAAAATTTCTGCTAATTTCTCAGTGTGCATTGCATCTAATGGTGTAATTTTAGGCTTAGGGAGTTCAAATGAAATATGCCCTGAGTCACTCACGGTAAGCGTTACCAAACCCGCAGCACATTGCTGTACAAGCTTATCTTCTTTAGCTGTCACAAGGCCTGCTTCAAGCAAAGCATAGGCAGTACCAATTGTAGGATGTCCTGCAAATGGCAACTCACTTTGCGGAGTAAAAATTCGAACCTGATAATCAGCTTGAGAATCTGTCGCAGGGAGCACAAATGTCGTTTCAGAAAGATTCGTCCAATTCGCAATTTCCTGCATCTGCTCAGACGTTAAGGTACTGGCGTCCATAATGACTGCGACAGGATTACCTTTAAATGCTTGTGAAGTAAAAACATCAACTTGTTTAAATGCAACAACAGACATAGACCACTCCTACTGATTTTGTAATTAAAAATTATGGTTTTAAATCCTCACCATTTTTTGATCTTACTGTTTTATTTTTAATGGTCACAGTATCAGTTAAGATGAAAAATAATAGACACAGTTTCTAATTTCAAATTATGAATAAACCGACCAATCTAAAGCAATCACAATATTTGAGTTAAATAAAAGATCACGATAAAGTGTATCCATTGCTTTGGCTTTTTAATGAATTGACATGTACAAATATAAAAAAGTGAGTGATGACCTAACCCTTCAAATTCAGAATGGCAGGCAGCCTATTGGTTCACGCTTACCATCAATTCGCGACTGCGCAAATCATTATCAGGTCAGCATTAACACCGTAAAAGAAGCTTATCGTCAGCTTGAAGACCAAGGTTTAATTTCAGTTCGTCCACAGTCTGGTTACTATGTTTGCCATGCACCTTCAAACTTACTAGAACTCGAAGAACGTTATGTCAGTGAAGAAAAAGTATCTCTTTCAGGAATTAGCTGTTTTCTCGCACAAATTGTTAAAAAACAGATGGACCCCGACTATGTCAATTTGGCCTTAGCTTGCCCTACCGGTGAAAACTTCTATCCAATTGAACGCTTAAAACGCTTAACTGCTCAAGTTTTACGGACACAACCAGATATTTTTAAAAACTATACTTTACCGCCCGGCTCTATACGTTTACGTACTCAAATTGCGAGGCGAAGTTTACAGCTTGGTATGTTTCTTTCAGCAGATGATATTGTACTCACTCATGGCACGATGGAGGCTTTAAGTCTCGCGATTATGGCAACCACACAAGCAGGTGACAGCATTGCTCTTGAGATTCCTACTTTTCATAATTTGTACCCGCTTCTTCATAATTTAGGCCGAAAAATCGTAGAAGTGCCGACTTCGCCGCATACAGGTATGTGCCTTGATGCTCTTGAAGAACTGTTAAAATCTAAAAGTGTAAAAGCTATATTAACCATTCCAACAGGTCATAATCCTCTGGGTTTTAGCATGCCTGAAAGTAACCGTCGTCGCTTGGCAGAGTTAGCTAATCAGTTTCAAGTTCCTGTCATTGAAGATGCGATGTACGCCGAATTGCAACTGACAGAACCGCTTTTACCCAACATTAAGGCGCGTGATCAAAATGGATGGGTTTTGGTGTGTGGTAGCTATACAAAAACCGTAGCACCCGACTATCGAATTGGTTGGCTAGAAGCTGGGCGCTTTCGTAATATTGTGCAGCAACTTAAATTTACGACCACTGTTGCTGAACCGGCTTTGCTCACGGAAACTTTAGGACTTTTCTTAGATAATGGCGGATATGATCTACATTTACGACAGCTCAAAAAACGCTATCAACAGCAAATCGATACCATCAAATCTTATATTTGCCGTTATTTTCCAGTCGGTACTCGAGTCAGTCGACCGCAAGCAGGATTTATTTTATGGTTAGAACTACCCGAATCAATAGATACATTAGAACTATTTCACCAAGCAATGGATGAAAAAATCTTATGTATGCCGGGAATTTTGTGTTCAGCTGATAAACGATTTAGTCATTGTTTACGTATTGCAGCTTGTTTTGAGCTAAATCCCAAAATGTTAAATGCCTTGATGCGCTTAGGAGAGCTAGCAAAAAATATGCTACCCGCGCAAAAGGATAATGATCAAATCCCTACTAATTCAGTAGGTTGAATCCAAAATATAGAGTTAATAAAATAAAACCATATATTTTTTATGCCTTTTATTTCATGAAAACTGAACTCCTCTCTCCCGCTGGTTCACTAAAAAACATGCGCTATGCTTTTGCCTATGGTGCAGATGCCGTATATGCAGGCCAACCACGTTATAGTTTACGCGTGCGTAATAATGCTTTTGATCATGACAACTTAAAAATCGGAATTGATGAAGCTCATGCTTTAGGTAAAAAGTTTTATGTTGTGGTGAATATTCAGCCTCATAACAGCAAATTAAAGAACTTTATTCGTGACCTTGAACCGATTGTAGCGATGCAGCCAGATGCACTTATTATGTCTGATCCGGGTTTAATTATGATGGTTAGAGAGCATTTTCCTGATGTACAAATTCATCTATCTGTTCAAGCCAACGCCATTAACTGGGCCACTGTTAAATTTTGGAAAGATTACGGTTTAAGCCGTGTCATTTTATCGCGTGAGTTATCTTTAGAAGAAATAGAAGAAATCCAGCAACACGTACCAGGTATTGAACTCGAAGTTTTTGTACATGGCGCACTATGCATGGCTTACTCAGGCCGTTGCCTACTTTCTGGTTATATGAATAAACGTGATGCTAACCAAGGTGCTTGTACCAATGCTTGCCGTTGGGACTATAAGTTGCATGAAGCTCAAGAAGATGTGAACGGCGATGTGATTCCAGTCACTCAGCTCAACACCTCAGAAAAATCTTGCTGCTCATCAGTACAATCAGAAACAACCTCCACTCAAACTTTGCTTGTACAACGTAATGATGAAGAAATGTTTGCTGCTGAAGAAGATGAACACGGCACCTATTTTATGAACTCCAAAGATTTACGTGCGGTACAGCATGTAGACCATTTAACCAAAATGGGCATCGCCTCACTGAAAATTGAAGGCCGTACTAAATCCTATTTTTATTGTGCCCGTACTGCTCAAATTTATCGAAAAGCCATTGATGATGCTTTAGCAGGTAAACCTTTTGACCCAAGCTTAATGTCTCAGCTTGAAGGGTTGGCAAATCGCGGTTATACCGAAGGCTTTTTGAGACGTCATGTACATAGCGACTATCAAAACTATGCTGACGGATCATCACATTTTGACTATCAACAATTTTGCGGCGAGGTTTTAGAACGTCACGGTGATTATATTCGCATTGAAGTTAAAAACCGTTTTATGGTTGGCGACTCACTAGAACTCATGACACCTCAAGGCAATCTCACCTTTACCTTAACCGAAATGCGCGATTTAAAAGGGAACCCAATTACAGATGCTAAAGGTTCGGGGCATTTTGTTGAAATTCCGCTCTCACAAGATGTTGATATCAGTTATGCCCTTCTCGTACGCAATTTGCCGCATGCGAAAGAAAGTATTACTGCATCGACATTGGCTTATTCAGCGAGTTAAACATGGCACTTTTGATTACGAGTGACTGCATTAACTGTGATATGTGCTTACCTGAATGCCCCAACATTGCTATTTTTGAAGGGAAGAAAGTTTATGAAATTGATCCACTTCGTTGTACCGAGTGTGTAGGCTTTTACGATGCGCCTACATGTAAGGCGGTTTGTCCAATCGATTGCATAAAACCAGACCCTGCGCATATTGAAAATAAAGAGCAACTTCTAGAGAAATTTAAAGGGTTAAATTTACTCGGCGAACCTATTTCTTAAAAACACTATCGAGGATCAGGCTAAAGTTACTGATCCTCTTAAATGACTATGCAGATCAATGATTAAATAAGTGAATAAATAGCTGAGAACACTTTGCTAGTGATAAAATCAAATGATCAGTTCAGTTTGATTTACTGGTAATTTTGTACCAAAAAAATTAAACAATCGTTAAAACTGCCAAACCATTTCAACATTTCATATAGATTGATTAAAACTCATTCTGGCGCAGCTCACCATGTCTTATCTTTATTTAGCAATTGCGATTGCTTGTGAAGTCATTGCAACTTCAGCTTTAAAAGCATCTCAAGGTTTTACTGTTCCCATTCCGTCCATCATTACGGTTGTGGGCTATGCAATTGCTTTTTATTTACTGTCTCTGACATTAAAAACGATTCCGATCGGAATTGCATACGCCATTTGGTCGGGCGCAGGTATTATTTTAATTTCTGCAATTGGCTGGATATTTTACAAACAGCATTTAGATTTGGCGGCCTGTATTGGTCTTACTTTAATGATTGCAGGTATTATCATTATTAATGTGTTTTCTAAGAATACCAATCTATAAAATATAATTAAAAAAGTAACCGAGTAAGATGAAAATTCTTTTATAAAAATTTCACCTTACTCTGTATAAACAGCTTATTTCAAACTGCCCGTCAAAAATTGCTTTAAACGCTCACTTTTCGGATTGTTGAGTACTTCATCAGGATGGCCCTGTTCCTCAATTTTCCCTTGATGTAAAAAAATCACTTGATTAGACACATGACGTGCAAAGCCCATTTCATGTGTCACCACAATCATGGTACGGCCTTCTTCAGCTAAACTCTGCATAACCTTGAGCACTTCACCCACCAACTCTGGGTCAAGCGCACTGGTTGGTTCATCAAACAACATCACTTCTGGTTCCATTGCCAAAGCACGAGCAATTGCTACCCGTTGCTGCTGACCACCAGATAAAAATGCTGGATATTTACTTTCAACACTTTCAGGTAATCCAACTTTGCGTAGATATTTGCGTGCACGCTCTTCTGCTTCTGCACGCTTTATCCCAAGCACATGAATTGGCCCTTCAATGACATTTTCAAGCACTGTCATGTGAGACCATAAATTAAAGTGTTGAAATACCATCATGAGCTGAGTACGCATTTTTTGTAGTTGCTTTGGATCAACCACTTTTAAATTGCCTTTTTTATCAAAGATTGTGCGTAGTTTTTCACCATTGAGTTTAATGGTGCCATTGCTCGGTTGTTCTAAAAAGTTAATACAACGCAGCAAGGTACTTTTACCCGAACCAGATGAACCGATGATACTAATTACATCACCAGCATTTGCATCAAGCGATATTCCTTTCAGTACTTCATGATCGCCAAATGTTTTGTGTAAATCACGAATCACTAGTTTTGCAACGTGTTCCATTTATGTCTCCTAATGATTCGATGGCTTTAAAAATGCCAACCAACGTTTTTCCAACTTACGAAATATCCAAATCAAAATGAATGCCAAAACTGCATATAACACCGCGGCAATTCCAAAAGCATTGAAAGTGTCATAGGTTGCGGCATTCACATCACGCGCAATCTTTAAAATATCGGGAACTGTTGCAGTAAATGCAATGGTTGTCGCATGCAACATTAAAATGACTTCATTGCCGTAAAACGGTAAAGCACGGCGTAACATCGACGGAATGATAATCCGTGTGTAGAGTTTCCATTTTGACATACCGAACGCTTGAGCAGCTTCAATCTCACCATGTGGAATAGAACGGATCGCTCCAGCGAAGATTTCAGTGGTATATGCACCAGTATTGAGCGCGAATGCCAAAATGGTGCAATTTATGCCCTCTCGAAAGAATGCATCGAGTGCTTGGTGTTCATGGACATAATCAAAGCTATAAATGCCCGAGTAAATAATTAACAATTGGATGTACAGTGGTGTTCCACGAAACACATAAGTAAACAGCCAAACTGGGCCACGTAACCAGTTATTTTCTGATACTCGTGCAAGTGATAAAGGCACGGCAAGCACAAACCCAATACCGATTGAAAGCACCAATAACCAAGCAGTCATCGCGACACCGGTCATTTGTAGGCCATCGGTCCAAAGGTATGCCTTCCAATATTGTTGAAGGATTTCAATCATAATTGCCCCTTCCTTACACCAGCAGAATAACGACGTTCAAGCCACATTAAAATCAGGTTTGATACGGTGGTAATTGCCAAATAAATCGCAGCAGCGACGATGCTGAAAAAGAACAATTGCATGGTACTTCTACCTGCATCTTGCGTAATTTTTACAATGTCAGTTAGGCCAATAATGGAAACCAGTGCGGTCGCTTTAATCAAAACTTGCCAGTTGTTACCAATACCAGGTAATGCAAAACGCATCATTTGAGGGAATAAAACACGTCGAAAAACCTGCCACGGCGTCATCCCATAGGCCATTGCTGCTTCAATTTGTCCCGTTGGAACCGATTGAAATGCACCACGAAAGGTCTCTGTAAAATATGCACCATAAATGAACGCTAAGGTAATCACACCAGCCACGAATGGGTTGATATCAATTTGGTCCATTTGCAGTGCTTCAGTAATTTGGTTTAAACCTAACTGCAAGCTATAAAATAACAGCAGCATAATCACTAAGTCAGGCACACTACGAATGAGCGTGGTATAGCCGGTCGCAATATAACGTAAAGCTTTAATATTAGAGAGTTTTGAACTCGCACCAATTAAGCCAATAATGACAGAAAGCAAGAGTGACAACAGCGCAAGCTGTATGGTCATCCATGTTCCGCTGAGAAGGAGTGGCCCATAGCCAGAAAAAGACATGAATCATCTTCTCCTTAAAAACAATATCTAATATTGATGAGATGAGAATAGATTTAAAAATGTCGGCACTTAGCCGACATTTTTCACATCATTAGTAAATGCTAAAAGAGAAGTATTTTTTCTCTAGTTTCTTGTATGTGCCATCAGCAATGATTGCAGCCAAAGCTTTGTCAATATTCGCTTTCAAATCTGCATCTTCTTTGCGTAAACCAATAGCTGCGCCTACACCTAGTGTTTTGACATCAACTACATTGCCACCAGCAAAACTGAAGTTTTTACCTTTTGGTTGTTTTAAGAAAGCGCCATCAACCATGATTGCATCTTGTAAAGTTGCATCCAAACGACCAGACATCATATCTTGGTAAATCAAGTCTTGAGTTGGATAAGGTACAACACTCACACCTTTTGGAGCCCAATAGGTTTTAGCATATGTTTCTTGAATTGTGCCCTGTTGTACCCCTACACGCTTACCTTTTAATGAAGTAGGTGTTGGCAATAACGGTGAGCCTTTTTTTGCAACCATACGCGTTGGCGTATTGTAGATTTTGCTACTAAATAAAATTTGTTTTGCACGTTCATCAGTCACTGTCATTGATGAAAGAATGCCATCAAATTTTTTCGCTTTAAGTGCCGGAATCATTCCGTCAAAAGAGTTTTCAACCCACACACATTTAGCTTTGAGTTTTGCACAAATTGCATTACCCAAATCAACATCAAAACCAGTTAACTTGCCATCTGGTGTTTTATATTCAAATGGAGCATAAGACGACTCAGTACCAAAACGAATCACCTTCCAATCCTTTGCTTGAACATTCGTTGCAACAGCAGCCAAAACCAAGGTTGTTGAAACGAACATTTTTTTCATAAAGCTTGCCATCTTGAAGCTTCTCCTTAAAATCCAAATAAGGTGATAAAAAAACTTGAGCAATTTCTAAATTACTCTTCTACCGAAATAATTGCAATTTCTATACCAGTAAATTAAGGATTTATGAAACTATCAAAACAGCTGATCGCCTTACCCCATTAAATGTTGAAAAATCACTCAAATTTTAATTTAGTTTTTGAGTGTGTAAGCCTCTGCCATATTTTCATTTTCAACCAATGTCCGAATGGTGTATTCATGGTTATGTTCTTTGGCACTGGCAAATTCACATTTTTGATCTAATGATATTGAACAACCACTCAGCAATGGACAACCTGCAAATAATTCGGCTACCCAATCTACAAATACACGGACTTTAGGCGATAAATGACGGTTTTGTAGATAAACGACTGATATTGGCATAGGCGCAGGTAACCATTCAGTCAACACCTCTCTAAGAGCACCAGACTCTAAATGTTTTGCCACCATATAATATGGACATTGAATTAGGCCAAAACCTTGTACTGCCAAATCAATATATGAATCGCCATCGTTGACTGAAACACGCCCTTTCACACCAACGCTATGAATCTCACCGTTCACCATGAAATCCCAATCGATATTGCGTCCGGTACGGCTGTTAAAATAATGTACCACTTGATGTTTTTGTAAGTCTTCAATGGTTCTTGGTTCGCCATGTTCCATCAAGTAACGTGGCGCAGCTACTGTCACACACTGAATTGTTCCGATACGGCGTGCAACTAAACTTGAATCTTTCAATTGACCAATACGAATGACACAGTCCACCGCATCTTGAACTAAATCGACTGGACGATCACTCATGCCAATCACCAAATCAATATCGGGGTACTTGGCATGAAAATCACACAGCATCGGAATCAGAATCAACCGCCCGATTGAAGCTTTAACATCAATGCGCAGTCGTCCTCGGGGTCCTCGTTCAGAATCATGAAAAGTTGATTCTACGTCTTCGACATCGGCCAAAATTCGCGCGGTCCGTTCATAATAAACCGCGCCATCTGGTGTCAAACTGAGTTTACGGGTGGTACGGTTTAATAAGCGAACTTGTAAATGCTTCTCTAAAGCCTGAATGGTTGTCGTTACAGAAGCACGCGGTAGGCCTAAACTGTCAGCCGCTAAACTGAAACTATTTGTTTCGACAACTTTGTTAAAGACTTTCATCGCATGAAATAGATCCACACGCACACTCCTATCAATGCATTTATTTAATCAAACACATCAATTGTTATAAAAATACGAATAGTGTTATCGAATTTAATATATTTATTCGTGATTGACAAACTTTTATGCTCCGTCCATCCCATAAACCCTGTTTCTCCCATACGGACCAAAACTAAAAGTCTGAAAACAGGTATCCAAATAACTAGGAGCACCTCATGTCATTTTCTCGCAAACAGTTCGCACTGTCTGCCATCTTTGTCGCCATTTTGGCTACAGGGGGCAGTTTTATGTTTTTACATGAAAATGCCGATGCAAAAGCTGCACCGACCAGTGCCCAACAAGCTGCAACTGTTGATATTTCTAATGTCATCAGCAAAACCATTACCGATTGGCAAGAATATTCCGGTCGCTTAGAAGCAATCGATCAAGTCGATATTCGGCCACAGGTTTCAGGTAAACTCATTTCCGTACACTTCAAAGATGGCAGTCTTGTTAAAAAAGGCGATTTACTATTTACCATTGACCCGCGTCCTTTCGAAGCAGAACTCAATCGAGCCAAAGCTCAACTTGCTTCGGCTGAGGCACAAGTAACATATACGGGTTCTAACCTTTCTCGTATTCAACGTTTAATTCAGAGTAATGCTGTTTCTCGCCAAGAGTTAGATTTGGCAGAAAATGATGCACGATCAGCCAATGCTAACCTTCAAGCCGCTAGAGCAGCCGTTCAATCTGCACGTTTAAATCTGGAATACACTCGTATTACTGCACCAGTCAGCGGCCGAATTTCCCGCACCGAAGTAACCGTTGGTAATGTGGTTTCTGCAGGTAACGGCGCACAGGTTTTAACAAGTTTAGTATCAGTATCACGCCTATACGCATCTTTCGATGTTGATGAACAAACTTACCTAAAATACATCAGCAACCAGCGTAACTCAGCACAAGTTCCTGTCTATATGGGACTTGCCAATGAAACAGGTTTTACTCGCGAAGGTACGATCAATTCAATCGACAATAACTTAAATACCACCTCAGGTACGATTCGTGTCCGCGCAACCTTTGACAATCCAAACGGAGTTTTATTGCCGGGTTTATATGCACGCATCCGTTTAGGTGGTGGTCAACCTCGTTCAGCAATTTTGATTAGCCCAACCGCAGTTGGAGTCGATCAAGATAAACGTTTTGTCGTAGTAGTTGATGCGAAAAATCAAACTGCTTACCGCGAAGTAAAACTCGGTGCCCAACAAGATGGCTTGCAAATCGTGAATAGCGGATTACAAGCGGGTGATCGTATTGTGGTAAATGGTTTACAGCGGATTCGTCCGGGTGACCCTGTTACACCTCATCTTGTTCCTATGCCAAATGCGCAAATCACTGCGAGCAGCACTACTCCTCAACCTCAGCCAACAGATAAAACATCAACTCCGGCAAAAGGTTAATCACATATGAATATTTCTAAATTCTTTATTGATCGGCCGATCTTTGCTGGTGTGTTATCAGTACTGATTTTACTTGCCGGTTTACTGTCGGTATTTAAATTACCGATTTCGGAATACCCCGAAGTTGTTCCACCATCTGTGGTGGTACGTGCTCAATATCCGGGTGCAAACCCGAAAGTCATTGCTGAAACTGTTGCTTCTCCGCTTGAAGAATCCATCAACGGCGTTGAAGACATGCTGTATATGCAGTCTCAGGCAAACAGTGACGGTAACTTAACCATTACAGTGAACTTTAAGCTCGGTATTGACCCAGACAAAGCTCAGCAATTGGTTCAAAACCGTGTGTCTCAGGCCATGCCTCGTTTACCTGAAGACGTACAGCGTTTAGGTGTCACTACCTTAAAAAGCTCGCCTACTTTAACCATGGTTGTGCATCTGACTTCACCAGATAATCGCTATGACATGACCTACTTGCGTAACTACGCGGTGCTCAACGTAAAAGACCGTTTGGCTCGTTTACAAGGTGTAGGTGAAGTCGGTTTATTTGGTTCTGGTGACTACGCAATGCGTGTGTGGCTCGACCCACAAAAGGTAGCGCAACGTAATCTCACAGCAACTGAAATTGTGAGTGCAATCCGCGAACAAAACATTCAGGTAGCAGCGGGTACAATCGGTGCATCGCCAAGTAATTCCCCTTTACAGCTTTCAGTCAATGCTCAAGGTCGCTTAACGACTGAGCAAGAATTTGCTGATATTATTTTAAAAACGGCACCAGATGGCGCGGTTACCCGATTGGGTGATGTTGCTCGTGTTGAACTTGCAGCTTCACAATATGGCTTACGTTCGTTACTCGATAATAAACAAGCGGTTGCCATTCCAATTTTCCAAGCACCGGGTGCTAATGCTTTACAAGTTTCTGATCAAGTGCGTAGCACAATGAAAGAACTTTCAAAAGATTTCCCATCTTCAATTAAATACGACATTGTGTACGACCCGACTCAATTCGTCCGTGCCAGTATTAAAGCGGTGGTTCATACCCTACTTGAAGCGATTACACTGGTTGTTGTGGTTGTTATTTTATTCTTACAAACATGGCGTGCTTCAATCATTCCATTGCTTGCTGTACCAGTTTCAATTATTGGTACATTCGCGCTCATGCTCGCTTTTGGTTACTCAATCAATGCGCTTTCACTATTCGGGATGGTCCTCGCCATCGGGATTGTGGTCGATGACGCAATTGTCGTCGTCGAAAACGTCGAGAGGAATATTGAAGCTGGCTTAAATCCAAGGGAAGCGACTTACCGTGCCATGCGAGAAGTAAGCGGACCGATTATTGCGATTGCTTTAACGCTGGTTGCCGTGTTCGTACCTCTTGCCTTTATGACAGGCTTAACAGGGCAATTTTATAAACAATTTGCCATGACCATTGCCATTTCAACGGTCATTTCGGCATTTAACTCCCTTACGCTATCTCCTGCCTTAGCAGCCATGCTACTGAAAGGGCATGACGCTAAACCTGATGCATTAACACGCCTTATGAACCTTGTATTCGGACGTTTCTTTGCGCTGTTTAACCGCGTATTTACACGTGCGTCAGATAACTATGGTAAAGGCGTAAGTCGTGTTATCTCCCATAAAGCATCGGCAATGGGTGTATATGCAGCTCTTCTAGGCTTAACAGTTGGCATTTCTTATATTGTTCCGGGTGGCTTTGTTCCCGCTCAAGACAAACAATATTTGATTAGCTTTGCTCAACTGCCAAATGGCGCGTCATTAGATCGTACCGAAGCAGTCATTCGTAAAATGAGTGACACCGCACTTAAACAGCCCGGTGTAGAAAGTGCTGTTGCCTTCCCTGGTCTATCAATTAACGGTTTCACCAATAGCTCAAGTGCCGGTATTGTCTTTGTAACCTTAAAACCATTCGATGAACGTAAGGCTAAAGACTTATCTGCAAATGCAATTGCAGGTGCCTTAAACCAGAAATACTCAGCTATTCAAGATGCTTATATTGCGGTTTTCCCACCACCACCCGTAATGGGCTTAGGAACTATGGGCGGCTTTAAACTTCAACTTGAAGACCGAGGTGCCTTAGGCTATTCAGCCTTGAATGATGCTGCACAAAACTTTATGAAAGCAGCACAATCAGCTCCTGAACTTGGCCCAATGTTCTCAAGTTATCAAATTAACGTGCCTCAACTAAACGTAGATTTGGATCGTGTAAAAGCTAAACAGCAAGGTGTTGCTGTGACAGATGTTTTCAACACCATGCAGATTTATTTAGGTTCTCAGTACGTTAACGACTTTAATCGCTTTGGACGTGTTTATCAGGTTCGAGCGCAAGCTGATGCTCCTTACCGTGCTAACCCTGAAGATATTTTACAGCTTAAAACCCGTAACAGTGCCGGACAAATGGTACCGTTATCTTCATTGGTGAATGTAACTCAAACTTATGGTCCAGAAATGGTGGTGCGTTATAACGGCTATACCTCAGCCGATATTAACGGTGGTCCTGCGCCGGGTTATTCATCTAGTCAAGCAGAAGCTGCTGTTGAACGTATTGCTGCTCAAACTTTGCCGCGTGGTATAAAATTTGAATGGACAGATTTAACTTACCAAAAAATCTTGGCTGGTAATGCAGGACTTTGGGTATTCCCAATTAGCGTATTGCTCGTGTTCTTAGTTTTAGCCGCTCAATATGAAAGTCTAACCTTACCATTAGCAGTCATCTTAATTGTACCGATGGGAATTTTGGCTGCCCTTACTGGGGTTTGGCTCACCAGTGGAGATAACAACATCTTTACCCAAATCGGTCTGATGGTACTGGTCGGGCTGGCCTGTAAAAATGCCATTTTGATTGTTGAATTTGCGCGGGAACTCGAAATGCAAGGTGCAACTGCCTTTAAAGCAGCAGTTGAAGCAAGCCGCTTACGTTTACGTCCAATTTTAATGACGTCTATTGCATTCATTATGGGTGTAGTCCCACTGGTTACTTCAACTGGCGCAGGTTCTGAAATGCGTCATGCTATGGGTGTTGCAGTGTTCTTCGGAATGATCGGGGTAACTTTCTTTGGTTTATTCCTGACCCCTGCCTTTTACGTCCTGATTCGTACATTGAATAGCAAACATAAATTGCATTCCGCAGCAGTTCATGAAGCGCCATTAGCTAACCCACACGATCATTAAGGAGGACATTTGATGACTACAGCAAAACAAAGCTTGTTATTGTCCTCACTCATGGGGAGCCTGCTTCTTGCAGGCTGCTCTTTGGCGCCGGAATATCAACCTGCAAAGGTTATAGTTCCAGTCAAATTTAAAGAGTCAGACCCTAAACTTGAAGATAATAACTGGAAGATTGCCCAACCTGCCGATCAGCAGGTTCGAGGTGAATGGTGGCGTGTTTTTAATGATGCTCAATTGAATGAGCTAGAACAACAAGCGATTGCCAGCAACCAAAATCTTAAAGCGGTGGCAGCCAATATTCAGGCTTCACGTGCAATACGTTCGGCAGCACAAGCCGAACGCCTACCAAGTATTGGTGCTGGCTTTGGCCCAACCCGTCAAAAACCCTCTCCTGCTTCATTGGGGTTAGATGACAATGCCCATACGTCTGCACAAACTTTATGGCGTGCTCAAGCGAATGTTTCATATGAGCTCGATTTATTTGGTCGTATCGCCAGTAGTGTTAATGCAGCAACAGCGGATCTACAACAGCAAGAAGCGTTATATCAGTCGGCACTTTTAGCCTTACAAGCAGATGTTGCGCAAGGTTATTTTCTCATTCGCCAGCTTGATGCTGAACAAGCAATTTATACTCGTACTATTAAGTTACTTGGTGAGACACGAGATCTCGTTCAAACCCGATTTAAGAATGGTTTGGTCAGCGAATTTGATGTTTCTCGTGCACAGACTGAACTGGCTACAGCTCAAACTAATGCATTAAATATTGCTCGTAGTAGAGCCAATGCCGAGCATGCACTTGCAGTATTGTTAGGCAAAACACCAGCTGACTTTGGCTTGGCTGTTCAACCTTTAACTGCAAATAGTCTTCGTCTTCCAGCTGGTTTACCTTCAAGTTTACTTGAAAGACGACCTGACATTGCTGCTGCTGAACGTGCTATGGCAGCGGATAATGCGCGTATTGGAATTGCCCGTGCAGCTTTTTTTCCGAAAGTTAATCTAACGGGTGCCTTAGGTTATGAATCTGCAAGTTTAAGCGAATTGGGTAAATGGTCGAGCCGTACATTCTTGCTTGGTCCAGTCGCTGGTACTATTTTGTCTTTACCATTATTTGATGGCGGACAACGTAAAGCAGGTGTTGCTCAAGCACGAGCAGCTTATGAAGAAAGCGTCGCCAACTATAGACAAACTGTACTAAACGCCTTTCGTGAAGTTGAAAATGGTTTGTCCGATCAACGTATTCTTGATCAGCAAATTCAGGCACAAAATCAAGCACTCTCATCGTCTCGTCATGCAAATCAACTGTCTCATCTACGCTATCGAGAAGGTGCTATCAGTTATCTTGATGTGATTGACTCCGACCGGACTATTTTGCAACAAGAACAATTGGCAGCACAGCTGAAAGGTGGCCAAATCATTGCAAGTGTAAATTTAATCCGTGCTTTAGGTGGGGGTTGGAATAATTGATATAAAAAAAGCGCCTTACGGCGCTTTTTTCTATACATACAAATTATTTTGCATATACAGGGAATTTTGCACAAACAGCTTCAACTTTCGCTTTTACATCAGCAATAACTTTTTCGTCACCTTTGCTGTCAATCACGTCAGCGATCCAACCAGCAAGTTCACGAACTTCAGCTTCACCAAAACCACGAGTTGTTACTGCTGGAGTACCGATACGGATACCAGAAGTCACAAATGGAGAACGTGGGTCATTTGGAACTGAGTTTTTGTTCACAGTAATGTGAGCAGCACCTAACCAAGCATCAGCATCTTTACCAGTTACGTCTTGTTTGATTAAAGATAACAAGAATAAGTGGTTGTCTGTACCGCCAGAAACAACATCATAACCACGTGCGATTAATACTTCAGCCATTGCTTGAGCATTTTTCACAACTTGTTGTTGGTAAGCTTTAAAGTCATCAGACATTGCTTCTTTGAAGCAGATTGCTTTAGCAGCAATCGCATGCATTAATGGACCACCTTGGTTACCAGGGAATACAGCTGATTGAAGTTTTTTCTCGATTTCTTCATTCGCTTTCGCAAGGATTAAACCAGAACGTGGACCACGAAGTGTTTTGTGAGTCGTTGTTGTTGTTACATCAGCAATTTGAACTGGGTTTGGATATACACCAGCAGCAACAAGACCTGCAACGTGAGCCATATCAACAAAAAGGTAAGCGCCAACTTTGTCCGCGATGTCACGGAAACGTTGCCAATCTACAACACGGCTATAAGCAGAGAAACCAGCAACGATCATACGCGGCTTGTGTTCTAATGCTAAACGTTCAACTTCTTCGTAATCGATTTCGCCAGTTTCAGAGTTTAAACCATACTGAACAGCGTTATAAGTTTTACCAGAGAAGCTTACTTTTGCACCGTGAGTCAAGTGACCACCGTGAGCCAAGCTCATACCCAAAACTGTATCGCCTGGGTTAAGAAGTGCTAAATAAACAGCAGAGTTAGCTTGTGAACCAGCATGTGGTTGAACGTTTGCGTAATCGGCACCAAAAAGTTCTTTAGCACGATCAATCGCCATTTGCTCAATAACGTCTACATACTCGCAACCGCCATAATAGCGTTTGCCTGGATAACCTTCTGCGTATTTGTTAGTAAGTTTTGATCCTTGCGCTTCCATCACAGCAGGAGAGCAATAGTTTTCAGATGCAATTAACTCGATATGTGCTTCTTGACGCTCACCTTCAGAAGCAATAGCTTGAGCTAATTCTGGATCAAATTCAGAAATGGAAATATTGGCAAACATTAGCGGGGGTCCTATAAATTAGGGCTTTTAAGCCGTGCTAAGATTGCGGCATATTGTAGCATGAACTTTATAATTAAACAGAATCAAGTTAGCTCAGTTTTAAATAAAAATGGCTCAATTTTTATAAAAAATGAGCCATCAAATCTAAAATAATTTATAAACACTTAAAAAACTTTTATTTAATAATTTTCTAAAGTTAAATTTAGCTTCTCAAAACAACAAAAAAACTTTAAATATCAATTACTCTTATTGAGCTGACAACAAGTTTTGCACATTCCCAACAATGTTATCTACATTATTGCTCATTGCCGTCTCATGGTCCCAGTTACCCGTTACATAGCTATTAATTTTTGTGCCCACGACAGTGGCATTAGATATCAAAATATCAGTCGCTACTTTAGGAACCGTTGTATCAGCTAACCCCTGATAAATAATAATTGGTGTAGATACTTTTGTCTGCAGAGGTTGAGAATCTTTATCTAAGAATGTTTTTACGGTTGGCACAGCCATAAAGTTAGGTTGTGTACGCGTAAAACCATCTAGTGTGCCGCTATGTGTTGCCGCGTAGGTTTGCATATTAACTGCCAAGGCTTGGCCCAATGGCCCTGCACAAATCGTTTCTGCCTGCTGTGCAGTACTTGCTGTTTGTGAAGTAAATACCTGTGAATAATCAAAGCTTGGCTGTGTATTTCGGATGCCGGCTGTAACTAAAGCAGTATATGTATCAAGCTGTGCATACATCGGAATCTTTTTATCCAAAGTTGCATTGGCAACGGCTTGTTCTCCTGCAGTTAAAATGAAACCTAAATTAGAAGCTGGTGCTACCGCTACTGTACCTTTATAGTTTAGCTGTGCACGGCTTGCATATTGTGCAGCGCCCAATGCAGCATGCCCACCCTGAGAGTGACCTACGGTGACCCATTTGTTCGAAGTTAATAAATTACGTTGAGATAAATAATTGCGTGTTGCAACCACGGCGTCAGTAATTGAATAAGCCTCACTTTTAACATTTAAGAATGGATGTATGCCTGCGGTTCCTAAGCCCTCATAATCTGGAGCAACCACTACATAACCGGCTGCAAGGAGTTTACTAATTAAATCTTTAGTACTGTCTGTTAACGCTGATTTACTCGGTGCACATGCATCTGCAACCCCTGTCGTGCCATGTGCCCAAACCACAATTGGCCAACCGCCTGCTGGTGGTGGTGTCGTTGGTGTAAATACTAAACTGGTTGCCTGCACCTCTTGTCCACTTTGACCTAACATTTTATAAGTTAAAATACTACTTTCAGCAGCAACTGATCCTAAGTTAGTACTTGTATAAGCATCTACCTTAACCACTGGGTTTTGAATATTATTGGCTGGTGCACCAGATGGATCAGTAGTTGCCGGACTGTCATCACTACTTCCATCTCCACATGCCGTCAACAATAAACTTGTGCTAAGAACACTGGTCATGAACAGTTTCATTTTCATTGATATATCCCTTAAATTCGATTTTTGTTGTGCTTTACTTTTTAATGAACATTTTAAATGTCTTACAAACAATTACGCCTAATCTTCATTTTTCGCAAGTGATATTTAATCAAAATGAGCAGCTAAATTTTCTACTTTTTAACATAAATTGCATTTGATAGCTTATCTAGCCTTACTCCATGTTTTAAAGTAGATAGCCAACTGTTAACATTGATGGTTACTTGTAATTGTTTAAAGGTTCAAAAGATGCAAGCCATTATTTTAGATACAGAAACTCATACACTAAATGGTTTGCCTATTGAAATTGCATACGCTCCCATTGAACTTAATGCGGGTAAACTCACTTTAGATAAAAGCAAATTGTTTGATCAGCTCTATCAGGTGGGAGCTCCGATCTCTTATGCTGCAATGGCGGTCCACCACATCTTGGAGTCTGACCTAGAAAACCAGCCTCACTATAAAACATTTCAATTACCGGATAGCACGACTTATATTATTGGTCATAACATTGATTATGATATTGCTGCCATTGCTCGTTGTGGCGTTGATGTATCTCATATCAAACCGATTTGTACTCTAGCTTTAGCACGTAAAGCTTGGCCAGATGCTGAAGCTCACAACATCTCTGCACTCATTTATATGATTTCTCAAGGCAGCAGTAAAGCGCGAGAATTACTCAAAGGTGCACACCGTGCCGATGCGGACATTATTTTAACTGCCAATATTTTGATGCATATTATCTATCATTTAAATATTCAAGATATTGAAGAGCTTTACCAAGTTTCTGAAGAAGCCCGTATCCCCACGACTATTAATTTTGGCAAGCATAAAGGTACGGCAATTTCTGAACTGCCAAAAGATTATATTCAATGGCTTCTACGTCAAGACGAGCTAGATGTCTATTTACGTAAGGCTCTAGAAAGCGCATTTTAAAGACTTAACTTAAATAGATGATATTCATAAATTCTTCATCATATTGTCATTTTTGAGTTTTATCGTTAACCCCATTTATATTTTATTAAAAACAGTACTGTTCAACTCAGAAGATTGGACAGTCTGCTTCATTTTTTATATTGGGGAAATACAATGTCTGGTTTTTATAGAACCAATTTGGGAAGAGTTGCGCTTCAACAACGTAATATCACGTTAAATGCAAAACAAAGACGTTTACTTCTATTAATAGACCATGAAGATTTTCAAAGCCTCGATCCCGAGTTTAAGAAACGGATTGCCCCACCAGAGCTAATTCAACAGCTCATTGATTTAAAACTCATTGCTACTTCTAACGAAAGTTATTCAGAATTGACCGAACAAATATCTCCCCCAGAGACATCTATAACGACTAAAGAAGTACATCAGAAAAATATTGATGAGAATAAAAGTAATGATTTAATTGGAGAAATTCAGATTCCTCAATCAACGTCTGTGACTTCTCCAAATATAGAAAATGACCAGCCATCTATTCCAGCTCAACAACTCTCTTTTGAAGAAATACAACTATTAATGAAACAAAGCTTGAGCCAGTACTGTGGCCTTATGGCAAAACCACTTATTCACAAAATAGAGCAAATAAAAACGCTTCAAGAACTTAAAATGTGCCAAATGCAATGGATTACCAGTTTACAGGAGTCACGTATTCCTCCTCATGAGCTAGCACATACGCTTCATTCTATCAATTATTCAATTCAGCTTATTCAACAACGCGTCTAAAATAGAACAAGCTGCTGTTTAATTAAGCATTAAACTCACTTGGTACGTATTTCGTGCTTTACCTACCAGTGTTTTTTTCCTATGATGTGCCCCACACATGTGCGCTCGTAGCTCAGTTGGATAGAGTACAGGTTTCCGAAGCCTGGGGTCGTGGGTTCGATCCCCGCCGGGCGCACCAATTTATATATAATAACTTCATAAATTTATCCCAATTTCATAAAATTCCGACTATTTTACTTGGTTTATTAATCATTATCGCTCAAAATATACCCCTCTTTCATAATGTGAGAATTTCATGACTGATGCTTTGGTATTAAAAGATTTGTCCAAAACATATCGTAATGGTTTTCAGGCGTTAAAAGGTATTAACCTCACTGTGCCTGAAGGTGAATTTTATGCGTTGTTAGGCCCAAATGGTGCCGGCAAATCAACAACCATTGGTATTATCAGCTCCCTCACAAAAAAGACCTCAGGAACAGTTGAGATTTTTGGGCATAATCTCGACACGCATCCATCCTTGGCAAAACAGCAGCTTGGCGTTGTACCCCAAGAATTTAACTTCGGGCAATTTGAAAAAGCATTCGATATTTTAGTCACTCAAGCTGGCTATTACGGCATTCACAAAAAAATTGCCGAAAAACGTGCCGAACATTATTTAGAAAAACTTGGCTTGTGGGAAAAACGCAATATACAAGCACGTATGCTGTCTGGTGGTATGAAGCGCCGTCTAATGATTGCCCGCGCCATGATGCATGAGCCTAAACTTCTTATTTTAGATGAACCTACTGCGGGTGTAGATATTGAATTACGCCGTTCTATGTGGGATTTTCTAACCGAAATGAACGAAAGTGGCACTTCTATTATTTTAACGACACACTATTTAGAAGAAGCGGAAATGCTCTGTCGTCAAATTGCCATCATTGACCGCGGTGTCATCAAAGAAGACACCAGTATGAAAAGTTTCTTAAACCAGTTGAGTGAAGAATCTTTTATTTTCGATTTAGCAGAACCGATTGCCCCACTCCAGTTAAACATTATTGGAGTGAAATTCAACTTAATTGATAGCAGCACTTTAGAAGTAACCATGGATAAAGCACATACATTAAATGACTTATTCCAACTTTTAGAGTCACAAGGTATTCGTGTTCGTAGTATGCGTAACAAATCAAATCGCCTCGAAGAGCTATTTGTGAAAATGGTTGAGAAAAATCTTGAAGGAGAGGCAAAATGAACTTTAACCAACTGCAAATTGCCCTCTGGACTTTAGTTCGTAAAGAAGTACGCCGATTTCTTCGCATTTGGCCCCAAACCTTATTGCCACCTGCGATTACCATGAGCTTGTATTTTGTCATTTTTGGTAATTTGGTTGGGTCACGTATTGGACAAATGGGCGGCGTAAGCTACATGCAGTTTATTGTGCCCGGCCTGATCATGATGGCTGTTATTACCAACAGTTATGCGAACGTTTCTTCTAGTTTCTTTAGTGTAAAATTCCAAAAAAGCATTGAAGAACTCATTATGAGCCCTGTGCCATTACATATTATTTTATGGGGCTATGTCATTGGTGGTATCTGTCGTGGTGTATTAGTGGGTGCCATTGTTACTGCAATGAGCATGTTCTTTACTGACCTTTTTATACATAACTGGTTCGTAACTATATATACAGTATTAATTACATCTGTTTTATTTTCCTTAGGCGGCTTCATTAATGCAGTCTATGCGAAATCATTTGATGATATTTCTATTATTCCAACATTTGTACTTACTCCACTCACCTACTTAGGTGGTGTGTTTTATGCCATTAGTGCACTTGGTCCTTTTTGGCAAAAACTTTCTTTAATTAATCCTATTGTGTATATGGTTAATGCTTTCCGTTTCGGCATTTTAGGTCATAGCGACGTGAACGTTACGTTCTCTTTAATCGTTGTGACATTATGTTGTGTTGTACTTTACGGAGTTGCTTACTATTTACTTGCTCGTGGTTCAGGAATGCGTGAATGAGTGTCGAACAGTCTTTATTGGGTAAAGAAACCCAGTATCCAACTAGCTATCAACCCGATGTGTTATTTCCAATCGCACGTGCTCAATCTCGTGAAAATTATTCACATATTGAAGGCATTACCCAAGGTAAAGATTGGTGGCATGTTTTTGAAATCTCTTGGTTAAATTCGCACGGTATTCCACAGGTTGCTATTGGTAGAATTACCCTGCCAGCTTCTTCACCAAATTTGATTGAATCAAAGTCATTAAAACTTTACTTCAATAGTCTTAACTTCACTCAGTTTGACTCTAAAGCGTTATTCATTGAAACAGTTGAAAAAGATTTATCGGCTGCGGCAGGCGCAAAAGTTGAGCTAACGCTATTTCAAGTAGATGATCTCGATATTTCCAAGCCACAAGGTATTTGTATTGATGATCTAACACCTGAACGTTTAGAACAACATCCCGATGCATCGCTTTTAAAATTGGATGAGTCTGGTGAAGAAGTTGAAATTGAGCTGTATTCTCATCTTTTGAGAAGTAACTGCCCAGTGACGGGACAACCGGATTGGGGTACAGTTTTTATCCGTTTTAAGGGTAAAAAACCTTGTTATCGTAGTCTTTTAGCTTATATTATCTCGTACCGTCAGCATAACGGTTTCCACGAACAGTGTGTTGAGCAAATCTTTGCAGATGTTTGGCAAAATTTGCAGCCTGAAAAGCTGATGGTTTATGCAACTTATACTCGCCGCGGTGGACTTGATATCAATCCTTGCCGAGTATCGGATCTATCATGGATGCCAAAACCGATTCGATTGGCACGACAATAAAACGAATAATTTGAGGATACACCATGCCGTTTTTTGGTTTTACCCCTTCTGAAGGCTTATTGAACGATATGCAGACTGGAATTGCGAATAAAAATTCTAGTGAACCGCTATATCCACTTCGAGACAAAATTGCTTTACAACTCAATGAAGAAATTATTGATAATGTACTGATTCAGTTAGTACAACATTTCCCAGCGAGTGAAAAAAGAGATACTGCCGAAAAACTTGCTGGTTATGTCAAATCTACAGTTGCCGTACTTTTAAAGCAATTACTCAGTAAAGCACCAAATGATGTTGTTAAACAGTCAGTTGAATTTTCAGAGAAAAGCTTATTTAAAGATCCTCAAGGTCAATATAAAGTTGGCGTAGCTTTAGATGCTGGCTTAGTGACTAATTTGAAGCATAATTTTGCTGAGCTTCAAGCAGGTAATGACATTAATAAAGCAGCATTAGCGGAACTATATAAACAGTTTGGTGATGCTATGGTTAGACACTTTATGTCTGATTTTAACAAGACATTAGATTTAGGCATGATTAAACGTAAAGCAGCCGATATTGGCGCAGCTGCTGTTACTAAAGCGGTTCATATCGCGATCGATAAACTCATTCCAAGTTTAAATCGCACTGAACTAAAAGCGATGGCTGAATATCATGACGGTCTATTCTTTAACTAATAAAAAGTAGACTATCGGAAACCTGGCGAGAGCCAGGTTTTTTTATTGCAAAATATTGATATACATTGCCATAAATCAGGTTTATGTTAGCATGCGCCAAGCACTGATTGACCTAGTTAAAGCCGCATGTCTCCTAGTCCACAATATAAATTTTTACGCCAAGCTCCTCGAGATGGTCTTAGTACTGCCATGCAACCATCACGCTGGCAGCAACTTCATATTGATCCTTGGTTATGCCTATTTTTATTCCTAAATGCTCTATTAGGTTTAACAGTACTATATAGTGCATCTGCACAAGATGTCGGCTTAGTCAGTAAACAAGCCATGAGCTTTGGTATTGGCTTTTTAGTCATGATTGGTCTGGCTCAAATTCCTCCAAAGGTTTATCAAGCTTTTTCACCCTACTTTTATTTATTTGCACTATTTTCCTTAATTGGAGTTATGGTCTTTGGTGAGGTTCGTATGGGGGCTAAACGCTGGATCGATATTCCAGGTTTCGGAAGTGTGCAACCCAGTGAGTTCATGAAAATTGGCATGCCAATGATGATTTCATGGTTTTTAGCACGCAAACCACTTCCCCCTAGCTTTTCTCAAGTTGTTTTATCATTAATGTTAATTGGTGTTCCTTTTTTACTCATTGCAGAACAACCTGACTTAGGAACATCCCTACTCGTATTAGCCAGTGGTATTTTCGTACTATTTTTAAGTGGACTATCTTGGCGCATGATCGGTGCTGCTGCAGCCTGTGCCGCTATTGTTATTCCAATTGCGTGGGAATTTCTTTTACACGACTATCAACGTCAACGGGTTCTAACCCTACTTGACCCAGAAGCAGATGCATTAGGAACAGGCTGGAACATTATTCAATCTAAAACAGCTATCGGTTCTGGCGGTTTCTCAGGTAAAGGCTTTCTTGAAGGTACGCAGTCACATTTACACTTTTTACCCGAAGGACATACTGACTTTATTATTGCGGCTTATTCCGAAGAATTTGGCCTGATTGGCGTACTTATATTAGTTATTCTTTATTCAGCTATTATTTTTAGAACATTCCAAATTGGTTTACAGAGCTTTCATAATTATGGCCGCTTGGTTGCTGGTGCCTTTGGTTTGTCTTTTTTTGTTTATGTATTTGTAAACGCAGGAATGGTCAGTGGTATTTTACCTGTAGTGGGTGTTCCTTTGCCTTTTATGAGTTATGGCGGTACCGCTATTATTACTTTAATGGCCACTTTTGGTTTAGTTATGTCTATTCATACACATCGATAATTTGGAATTTTAAAAAGATATGTTGTCTCAATTTGTTAATAAAACTTTAAAAGTACTCGCCTTGTGTACTGGCCTAGTGAGCACAAGTCATTTTGCTCAGGCCAATGATTTTGTAAATGATCCTAATTATTTAAATTTTAAACAAAAAGCCATGAACACTTATGGTCTAAGTAGTGTACAAGTCGATGCCGCAATGAGCGGTGCAAAAAATTTACCAAACATTATAAATATTATGACTCGCCCAGGTGAAAGTAAGCCTTGGTACGACTATCGCTCTATGTTTTTAGTTGAAGGCACTATTCAGCGTGGTGTCCGTTTTAAAAACCAATATGCAGATGCACTTAACCGAGCTGAACAGCAATTTGGTGTCTCTCAAGCTGTCATTTTGGGTATTTTAGGTGTTGAAACAGGATATGGAGCCAATAAAGGTTCTTTCATCACTCGTGACGCGCTTGCGACATTAGCGTTTGGCTACCCGCGCCGTGCTGATTATTTCAGTGATGAATTAGCTGCTCTGATTGCATGGACGTATAAAGAAGGCTACCCAACTAGTAGTATTGTTGGCTCTTATGCTGGAGCAATTGGCTATCCACAGTTTATGCCAAGCAATATTAGTAAATATGGAGTCGATTTTGATGGTAACGGCCACATTGATTTACGAAACTCTGCGGAAGATGCGATTGGGTCAATCGCAAATTACTTAGCAAAACAAGGATGGCAGCGCGATCAGCCGATTGGTTTTATGGCACGTTACACAGGTTCAAATCCAGAAAGTATTATTGCTAAAGACCTGACCCAACCTTCTCCATATGGCGTACTTAAAAATCAAGGGATTTCTCCATTAAACCCTTTAGTTAAAATTGATGACCTAGATATGATAAATGTTATTCAATTACAAGACTATAATGGTCCAATTTACTATTTAACATATCCGAATTTTCAAGTGATTACGACTTATAACAAAAGCCGAATGTATGCGACTGCTGTATGGTTGTTAGGCACAGAAGTAGCTAGCCGATAGGCTAGCTTTTTGATGAGTTTATGTAAAAGTCAATAAATATTTTTGTTAAATCGATCACAATACACACATTTTAAATATCTTGTTACATATTTGGTTATTTTTTAATCTAAAACTGTAAGTTTTTGCCCTTTTTGTAACTATTTCTCGTTAAAGACTAGACACTCTCCGTAAGCGATGAATATTATCCACCCCAATCAAGCAATTGCAAAAGTGAATAATTAGGCATGTTCACTTCAATTTTTAGCCTGCCGGCTAAAAGAAAAAGAGCATGTTCTCAGGAGTTTATATAAATGCAGTTATCGCTGAAATACATTCTTGCACTGACGGCTAGTTTAAGTATGGCCCCGCTGCACGCTGAAATGATGCAGTCATCATCATTAAACAGTGATGTAGATGGTCCAAATGCTAATTTAGCTGCCCGTGTGTTGAGTAAAGATACTCAAAGCTTTAATTCTCGTTTTTCTAACATTAACAGTCTTTCAATCACTGAACGTTCTGGCGATCAAATTCGTCGTCAAGCTATCGCAGCTAAAATTGAAATCCCTGAAGATGAGCCTTCAGTGATTGAAAAACTTAACACAGTAGCTTCAAATACTGTTCGTAAGTTTAGCCAAACTGGCATGGCATCTTGGTATGGTCGTCAATTTCACGGTCGTAAAACTGCAAGTGGTGAAACATTCGACATGAATGCACTTACTGCTGCTCACCGTAGTCTGCCATTGAACTGTTATATCCGTGTTACAAACAAAGACAATGGTAAAAGTGTGGTTGTAAAAGTAAACGACCGTGGTCCATTCCATGCAAATCGTGTACTTGATTTATCATACGGTGCAGCAAAACGCCTTGGTATTACCAATGCTGGTACTGCTAAAGTAAGTATTGAACGTGTAGACGGTCCTACTTCATAAGCGATTACTCCTAGAGTTCATGAAAAAGCCACAAGTTAATTTGTGGCTTTTTTAATTTTTGGAGTTCACGATAAAAAAATTATGTTCAAAAATTTTATGTTTCTACTCATTTTCCAATTACAAAATTGATTATTTTTTAACCCAAAAACACATCATTTTCTTACCCATCTTTTTTTGCTTATATTTTTCGGTTACAGCTATTTTAAAAAAATTACGCTACCCTAGTACCACTTTAGTCTAAAAAGAGCTATTTATCGCGTTTTAAGACAAGTTGAGTTGAGTCTTTTTCTATTATTTTCCCACTTCTCATAAAAAAGTGCTTTTCTGAGTCATTTCCTCACTTCAAAATCCAAAAATAACTAACCTGATTTTCCTTAAATGAATCTCGCTCTTTTTTAAGTCCAACTTTGAACTTTTTCCCTCCTGTTTTTCCAAACAATGAGTCATTAAATTTTTAAAGATACATAAATGAACGAGAAGGAAGATTTGCGACTTTCTTGTCTACCCACCTAACAACAGGATAAAATATAGACATAAAAAGAATGACTCAAAATTAGACACGGAGAACAAGGTCTATGAAATCTATTGGTGAATGGTTTGATGAATATAGTGAAAGTCATCAAAATCCAACAAATAAAAAAATCCACTGGGTATGCGTTCCCGCTATTTTATTTTCTATTATCGGAATCATTGCCCACTTTAGCGCCTTACTCACTGCTTTACTCATTGTACTGACTTTAATTTTCTATGCTCGACTCGATCTTGTACTTGCAGTAGCAATGGCTGCACTTCTCGTTGTGATGGCTTGGCTTATTTATGTCTTACCTGTAGGGGTGGGATTTTATATTGCTCTTTTTGTAATTGCCTGGATTGGACAATTTTACGGACATAAAGTTGAAGGGAAAAAACCTTCCTTCTTTAAAGATTTACAATTTTTATTGATTGGTCCAGTCTGGTGTATGGATGCCTATCTTGCAAAAATATTACCTAAGTGGAAAAGTCGCCAAAATAAATTGATTACTCAATAATTTTTAAAAAGCTGAATCTTTTTTGGATTCAGCTTAAATTTACTGATTTATTAGAAAATTTATAAAATAGAAAAATGCTAGGCTGAGTAGAACACTGGGCAAAATTTTTTTGAAATAGAAAGCAATTACAATACAAAATACTGTCGCATATAAATATGGATTATCTAAAGTGCCTCTCAATTCATTTCTTTCAAAAAAGATTACCGGTATAGAAATAGCACTCAATAAACAAGGCGCTGAATAATTCAGCATTTTATTCATCAGTGCTGGTAATTTTACTTTTAGATTAGGTTCTAAAAAATAATAACGATTAAAAAAGACAATTACTGCCACACCTAAAATCATGAACCATGACATTTCATTTTTCTCCTACTCTATTTTCCACAATAACGGCAATAAGCATTCCCAATAAACCGGAAATCAGAATGGCGCCTTCAATGTGAAAAAATTTGAGAACAAAACCACTAACACAAGTTGTTAAAACTCCTGCTATGACAGGTTTTCCTTTACACATAGGAACAATCATGGCCACAAAAATAGCAATAATCGAAAAGTCTAAGTGATAAGACAATAAATTAGGAATCGCCGTAGCCAACAAAATTCCAACTAGACTAAAAACTACCCAGAATAAATAAAAACTTATACCAGCCCCTAATAAATAGTGGGGATGTCTTTTTTCGTTCGGAGCACTTAGCGCAAATAATTCATCTGTTAATAGAAAGCCTAAACTTAATCGTTTGGGTAAAGACAAAATAGAAATATCATTTCTTAAAGTTAATGCATAAATAAAATGCTGTGCAGTAAGAAAGAAAATCGTGATATAGATCGTTAATAATGATGCACCTTCCATCACCATACTCAAACTGACCAATTGTGCAGCACCAGCAAACACAATTCCTGACATTGCTAATGCTTTATAAAATGATAAACCTGCATGAATTGCCATTGAACCAGCCAAAATAGCCCACGGAATAACCGAAATACATAATGGCAATATATCTACCGCCCCTCGTAAAAAAAGATACGAAGGATGGTTTTTAGAAAATCTAATAGATTGATTTAAACGAGTATTCATCTCTAGACATCTATAACATTAAATATTTATAGATTTTCTTCTATGCAGATTAGCTTCTCTTGAACAAAATTGTGTTTAGAAATGAAAATAAATTTTAGAGATTAAGGCTTGCTACATACTGGTTAGGTGTAACGCCCATCGCCTTTTTAAAGTGACGGTTAAAATGACTTTGATCAGAAAATCCGCATTGCTGTGCAACCATTACAATTTGAATACCCTGTTTTAATAGCTGCCTCGCCTTTTGCAAACGTGCCTGCACTAACCATGCATGAGGTGGTAAACCCACATGTTTTTTAAATTGCCTTAAAAAATGCCAAGCACTTAATCCGACCATGTCAGCCAGTTCCTGCAAAGAAAAATTCTTTTCAGGCATATCTGCCAACAAATCTTTAACCTTTAAGACTTTCGAATAAGCTTCTGGTAGCTCACAAAAGGTATGTCTCGACTTCCCATGACGCATCATCAAACATGCTAATGTTGATAAATACATGGTTTCTTTAAGCAGAAAATTATCTTTTTGTTCTAATAAATCAAATAATAAGCAAAGTTGTTGAGATAATCCCAAATCTTGAATAACTGCTTGAGGGAACCAAGGTGCACCATGAAAATTTTCAAAAAAATCCTGACTCACTTCAGCGAGCATTTCCGGTGTAGGGTAAATTGCCCGATAGCGCCAACCCGAATCGACAGCAGATGAACCTGTGTGGATTTCATCTGCGTTCACCAAAATAATGTCACCTTTAGGAGCAACATGTAGTTGACCAGTCCTAAAAAAAGACTGCGCACCTTCTTCAATCACACCAATACAATACCCTTCATGGGTATGCTTTGAAAATTGCGTTTGGTGATAATGTGCTTTTAATAGTTCTAAACCGCCCAACTCTCGCAAATGCAAGTAGTCAGCCTGTTCCTGGTGCATATATACATCTCATCTATTTATCTGAAAAAAACATAACATGTTTTAAAAAGATGCATAGAACAAAATTGCTGTTGGGCCGAAATGAATACCCCTTTTTCTATTGGTAAATACGTCCATTATGTTTCAACCAGCCATTCTCATGACGGTTTTGTGGATCATGATGCGTCCAATGCAATACACCACCTTTCTCGTTATATTCATATTCACCATTAAATTCGACTATATCCCCTTTATGCAAATCTTCAATTTTTGATGCTAAATCAATATTATGAGCCACTAAAATTGAAAGGCCATTTTTTAATACAAGAATAAATTTCTGATGTTTTGTCCCATCATTATCTTCTTTTAAAATTGCTTTTACTCGACCACTTCCCTGCACTTGAACATTACTTTGTCTGCGGTCATAGGCAGTTTTTATAGTATCTATCCCATCATTTGAAAACGTAGTTTCAGTATGCTGAGTTACAGGACTTGATGATGGCGATTGATTTTTTTTATGCCCAGATAAATCTAGACCGAAATATGCAGCAATCAATAAAACAATAATGCCGCCAATACTCAGATTTTTTTTATTTGTCATCTTTATATTCCGATTTCAATAGGGATAAAAAAAGCCCCATAGGGGCTTTTTTTATTGTGATACGAATTACTTCGCAGCAGCTTGAGCAGCAGCAACTTCTTCAGCGAAGCTCATTTCTGCTTTTTTCTCAATACCTTCACCAACTTCGAAACGTACGAAGTTAGCAACAGTTGTACCAGTCGCTTTTAATACGTCAGCAACTTTTTTGTCGTTGTCGATAACGTACATTTGACGATCAAGAGCAACTTCGTTTAAGTATTTCTCAACAGAACCAGTTACCATTTTCTCAACGATGTTCGCTGGCTTACCAGATTCTAACGCTTTCGCTTCAGCAATTTCTTTCTCTTTAGCGATAAGGTCAGCTGGAACAGCTTCAGCACTTACTGCTACTGGGTTGAATGCAGCAACGTGCATTGCAATACCTTTACCAGTCTCAGCATCACCTGTGTAAGAAACTACAACACCGATTTTTAAACCGTGTTTATAGATAGCCAAGTTTTCGCCTTCAACGATTTTCGCGCGACGAACCTGGATGTTTTCACCGATTTTTTGAACAAGCGCAATACGAGCTTCTTCAACTGATTGGCCATCAGCCAATTTTAATTCAGCGATTTTAGCAGCATCAGTTTCGCCAGCAGCTAAAGCAGCAGCAGCAACTGCGTGTGCAAAGTTAGAGAAGTTTTCGTCTTTAGCAACGAAGTCAGTTTGACAGTTTACTTCAACTAAGATCGCTTTATTACCGTCTTGAACGATAGTGATTGCACCGTCAGCAGCAATGTTGCCAGCTTTTTTAGCAGCTTTAGCTTGACCAGATTTACGAAGGTTATCAATAGCAAGTTCGATGTCACCGTTCGCTTCTGTTAATGCTTTTTTGCATTCCATCATTGCAAGACCAGTACGGTCACGTAATTCTTTTACCATGCTTGCAGTAATTGCAGTCATGTTGATCTCCTAAAATCGGTAGAAAATAAATCTGTTCAACAAAAACGGCCCAAAGAAACTCTGGGCCGTTTGCACTCTCGACGCTTAATTTGCCACCATTACATGTCGCAAAAATGACAAGCCTGCGTCAAAAAACGCATTAAGCCTCAGAAGCGTCTTTCGCAGCGTCATCGCCTTTTGCTTGAGCGTTCGCTTGAGATTGAGCGTATTCTTTACCAGCAAGAATTGCGTCAGCCATAGCTGAAGCATATAAAGTTACTGCACGGATCGCATCATCGTTACCAGGAATAACGTAATCAACGTTGTCTGGGTTAGAGTTTGTATCAACGATACCGATAACTGGAATACCTAAGTTCTTAGCTTCTTTAATTGCAATCGCTTCGTGATCAACGTCGATTACAAATAATGCGTCAGGTAAACCACCCATGTTTTTAACGCCGCCTAAAGAGCGCTCAAGTTTTTCCATCTCACGAGTACGTTCTAAAGCTTCACGTTTAGTAAGCTTAGCAAAAGTACCGTCTTGAGATTGAGTTTGAAGATCTTTTAAACGGTTGATAGATTGGCGAAGTGTTTTCCAGTTCGTCAACATACCACCTAACCAACGGTGGTCTACATATGGTTGACCAGCGCGTTGAGCTTGTTCACGGATGATGTTAGAAGCAGCACGTTTTGTACCAACGAACAAAACTTTGTTCTTTTTGCTTGCTAATTGGTTAGCGAAGTTCAAAGCATCATTTAACGCAGGAACAGTGTGCTCAAGGTTGATGATGTGAATTTTGTTGCGCGCGCCAAAAATGTATTGACGCATTTTTGGGTTCCAGAAACGAGTTTGGTGACCAAAGTGCGCACCTGCTTGAAGAAGGTCGCGCATGCTTACGTTGTAATCTGCCATTTTCTTTACCTTAAAAGTTGGGTTAGGCCTCCATATATCCGCATTCTCCACCTTTTTACGGGCACCCAGAGTAATGTGACGATATATGTGCGGATTTTTTACTCCATCTATCAATATTCTTCGTAAAAGATATTCACGAAAAGCATTTGATAAAATGGGCGGCTATTTATACCATATACACTTATAAATTACCAAAAGTTTTTAGAGATCATGAACAGTACTTATACAGCTCCACGTCGATTAATCAAAACTCCAGATGAAATTGAAAAAATGCGCATTGCAGGACGACTGGCGGCTGAAGTTCTAGAGATGATCAAGCCGTATATTAAGGCCGGTGTAAGCACACTCGAGCTTGATACGATTTGTCGTAATCATATTGAAAATGTACAGCATGCTATTCCGGCTTGCGTAGGTTACGGTGGTGCTCCAGGACGCCCTGCTTTTCAACACTCTATCTGTACTTCGGTTAACCATGTCGTATGTCATGGTATTCCATCTGAAAATAAAATCTTAAAAAACGGCGACATCCTTAATATTGATGTAACCGTAATTAAAGACGGCTATCACGGCGACACGAACATGATGTACATCGTGGGTGGTGAAACTTCTATTTTGGCAAACCGTTTATGTAAAGTTGCTCAAGAAGCAATGTATCGTGGAATGGCTACAGTTAGAGATGGTTCATATTTAGGTGACATTGGCCACGCAATCCAAAAATATGTTGAGTCAGAACGTTTTAGCGTAGTACGTGAATATTGCGGTCATGGTATTGGTACCGTTTTCCATGACGAACCTCAAGTACTGCATTATGGCCAAGCTGGCACTGGTATGCGCTTAGAAGCAGGTATGACCTTTACGATTGAGCCAATGGTCAATGCTGGTGTTTGGCAGACTAAATTGCTTGGTGACAAATGGACTGTTGTAACGAAAGACCATAAACTCTCAGCTCAATATGAACATACTATTTTGGTCACTCAAACAGGTATTGAAGTGTTAACCGCTCGTCCTGAAGAAGACCTTTCGCGCTTCAATTAATAATTTAATCAAATTTAATAAAAGGCTACTTTATGTAGCCTTTTATTCTTTATTTTGTACTTTTTATTAATAAATCTTTCCAAACATAAACAAATATTTCAAAAACATTACAATTATTAATTTTTATTACACAATCATTTTAATAAAACGCGTTATGGTGGGCTCAATAAAAATCAGTAAACAAATGTCCGGACATGGAGTCCTTTATGATGAAAAAGTCATTATTTTGTATGACAGCTGCCTTTTTTGCTCTGCCTACAGTCACTTTCGCTGCTTCACCATATTTTAGTTTAAAAGATGGTGATGGTTTCAAACGTTTTTCGGTCTCGGCTGGTTGGCTCCATGCTATGCCTCAAGGCTCAGGAAATCCTGTTAATATCAATACTAGCGTTGCAGAAGGTACAACATCTAAAGTTGGAGATGTATCTACAAAAGCCGTTTTAGATGCAATCGATCAAAGTAAAACTTCAGGAAAATTCTGGTATAGCACTATTAGCCTTCTTGATAAGTTTACAGACACTCTTCCCTCATCACTTGCAGGTACAGCAGAAGTTAATGGTCTTTCTCAATGGCAACAACAAGGTTCTGGCTTAGAAGCTTCTGATGTTGATACTGTTGGCCTTATGTTTAACTACAACTTTACGGACAATTTATCTTTAGAAATTAAAGGCGGTATTCCTCCTAAAGTAGATATTAATGGAAAAGGTAATATTTACGCTCCCCTTTCTGGAAAAGCGACTCCACTAAAAGATGGATCTTCAATTGGAGAAATCATAGGAGGTGGAATTTCCGGGGCGGGTGGAGATATTCCTTTAAAACAAGATATTCATATTACTGATCTTTCTCAAGGGGGTAAGGCTGCGACTGCACGTGCATGGTTACCAGCAGTTGAACTACACTATCAATTTGGTAAATCTGGGGTAAATAAATTCCGCCCATATGTAGGTGCTGGGGTCATGTATGCCTATTTTAATGATTTAAAAATGAATTCTGGTATTGAAGCCGATTTAATTCAAGCGGGACACATGATCCAGAATATCCATGATAATAAGGCAGGTGCAGCATTAGATCGCAAAACATCTTCAGCAAATCCTATTGTGAAACTAGAAGCGACTGATACTTTTGCACCTATTGTTACTATCGGGGCAACTTATGACTTTAACCCAAACTGGTTTGCTGTCGGTTCCGTTTCTTATTCAAAAATGAATAGTGAAGCAAAAATTTATGTTACTGACCAAAATACAGGTAAAGAGCTCATTAAAGCGAATACCAAAATTGATATTGATCCACTCATTACCTATGTAGGTTTAGGTTACCGCTTCTAATTTTTAAAAGAACCTAAGCTATAAAAGCTTTACTGAAGCTTTTATAGCTTTTTTATTAGGCAGATTAAGCCTGCTTCTTTTTAAACCAATATGCTAAAAAAATGAGCACTTTTTATGGAAGCTCTAGCAATATTTAGCTTCTATCATTCTTATTAGCATTTTTCGTTTCATACTTATTTTATGATTCATTTTCTTAACCTCTAACTAATTTAATAAAATTAAAAACTAAGGTTTTCCTTTTAGTAAAAATTATTTTTTGGCACGTCCTTTGCTTTATTTACAGCATGATGAATCAATGGCGATTCAATGGATAAACCAAGACGGCCAATGACGTCCGCTCTGATCGGTATGCAGATAGACAATTCATTTTGTCATGCAAATTAAAATTTCGTTCAGTTCAGGGGGACGGCGTATGTCTTCAAATATCAATCTAGATGCAAAAAAAGCAACTGAGATTAAATTATTTAGTTTCTCAACTCCAGCCATGCGTGCCTTTCACATGTCTTGGCTCGCGTTCTTTGTCTGCTTCTTCGCATGGTTTGCCTGTGCTCCATTAATGCCTGTTATTAAAGGCGAATTTGGCTTAACAAAAGATCAAATTGCCAATATTAATATTGCCGCCGTTGCGATTACGATTTTAGTACGACTCGCTGTTGGACCACTTTGTGATAAATATGGTCCACGAATTACCTATACAGCCCTACTCTTACTCGGCAGTATTCCCGTATTTGGTGTCGCTGCTGCCAACAGTTATGAATCTTTTCTATTCTTCCGTTTGCTGATTGGTGCAATTGGCGCAAGCTTTGTCATTACGCAATATCATACAAGTATTATGTTTGCACCTAACGTTGTAGGTACAGCAAATGCTGCAGCGGCTGGTTGGGGTAATGCTGGTGGGGGTGCAACTCAAGCTTTAATGCCTTTATTACTCGGTGCAATTGTCATGTTCGGTGTTGAGCAAACTATGGGCTGGCGTATTGCTCTTATCGTACCGGGTGTGATGATGGTGATTGTGGGAGTCCTTTACTGGAAGTTAACTCAAGATTGTCCTCAAGGTGATTTTAAAGAAGTTCGTGCACAAGGCATTGATGTTGGCAGCGGCAAAAAAGGCGGTATGGCAATTTTAATGCAGGCTGCACGTAACTACCGTGTCTGGATTTTATTTCTGGCTTATGGTGCATGCTTTGGTATCGAAATTTTTATTCATAACGTAGCAGCCATGTACTATGTTGATCAATTCAAAATGGATTTAAAAACTGCGGGTTTAACAGCAGGAATATTTGGTCTTCTTGCATTATTTGCACGTGCACTAGGGGGCATTATTTCCGATAAAGTCGCACTTACTAAAGGACTAGATGGACGCACGAAAGTACTTGTACTCATGATTTTAGGCGAAGGTTTATTCTTAGTCCTTTTCTCTCAAATGAATGGTGTCGCTCTCGCTATTCTTTCAATGACTATTTTTGCACTATTTACACACATGGCCTGCGGTGCAACATATGCTCTTGTGCCATTCATTGACCGTAATGCATTAGGCGGTGTAGCAGGAATTATTGGTGCGGGTGGTAATGCAGGTGCAGTTGCAGCTGGCTTTTTATTAAAAGGTGTACTTGATATTCAAACTTGCTTATTTATTTTAGGTGGACTGGTTATGGTTGCGGGTTGTAGCGTGATTTTGATTCGCTTCACAACCGAACATAAAGAAAAAGAACAAGTCCTTTTTGAACAAGCGCTTCTTGAGCGTAATTCTGCAACTTAATTTTTTATAATCAGCAGAAATCAAAATGATTTCTGCTGATTTGCTTTTGTTATAAAGAGACTAGCGTTGTTACCTTTTAATTTTTCTTAAATATTCCCACCATCTACATCGATATCTTTCGATGCATCTTCTACAATAACTCATCACTTTCCTATAATTTTCCAATCACAATGACTAAAACAGGCAATCAGTTCTCACAGCCACTTATATACATGTTAATTGGTAGCGCTCTTATCTTGGCTCTTTCATTAGGTGTTCGTCATGGTTTCGGCCTTTATTTAGTTCCAATGAGTCATGATTTTGGTTGGGGGCAGCATGTTTTTAGTCTTGCAATCGCGATGCAAAATTTAATATGGGGAGCCGTTCAACCTTTTACAGGTGCAATTGCAGATAAATATGGCAGTAAAATTGTGGTTGCTGTTGGTGGGCTGCTTTATACCCTTGGCCTACTGTTAATGGCCTTTAGTTCAAGTGTACTCATTTTGAATTTAAGCTTAGGTCTTATTATTGGTTTAGCTTTATCAGCAACCTCTTTTACGGTTTTACTGAGTGCAGTAGGCCGAGCCGCTCCTCCAGAAAAAAGAAGTATGGCAATGGGCATTGCCAGTGCGGCAGGCTCTTTCGGTCAGTTTATTATGCTGCCATCTACACTCCTCTTACTTAAAACAGTAGGATGGTCCGCAGCTTTAATGGTGAGTGCTCTCCTTATTGCTCTAATTATTCCTCTTGCATTGATGCTTAAAGCTCCAACTTATCAACCACCTAAGGCAATCATTCAAACTCAACTCACATTTAAACAAGTACTTAACATTGCCAGAAAACACAAACCTTTTTGGTGGTTAGCTTTAGGTTTTTTAGTATGTGGATTTCAGGTTGTTTTCTTAGGTGTTCACTTGCCAGGCTATTTAATCGACCACGGCTTTGACGCAGCTACAGGAACTGTGTTTCTGGCACTAGTTGGACTATTTAATATTGTGGGGACTTATGGTGCTGGTTGGTTAGGAGATCGCTTCTCAAAACCTAAATTATTAATGGCACTTTACGGCAGCCGTGGCATCGCAATCATTGCCTTTCTATTATTACCTTTAAGCACTTATACGGTATATGCTTTTGGCATCATTATGGGGCTACTATGGCTCTCTACTGTTCCACTTACCAATGGTATTGTCGCGAATATGTTTGGTGTTAAATATCTTTCAATGTTAAGCGGTATTGTATTTTTCACCCATCAAGTTGGTTCTTTCTTTGGCGGGTGGCTTGGCGGCGTTAACCATGACTTAACAGGGAATTACAATGCGATTTGGCTATGTTCAATAGCTTTGAGTATATTAGGGGTAATTGTACATTTTTTTGTAAATGAGGAGGCTGTTATTCATGACGCATAATGCCTTACTTTTGAAAACAATTATGACTTTCTTCATTGTAGCTCTTCTGGTTCTTTCTATCGTTTTATGGAAACAGACGCCTGACTTATTTGAATATTTTAATCAAGCATTTTGTGCACACTAGAAAGATAAGACGCTAAAATCGCTCTATACATTGTCATAAAAATATAAAAATCGTATGGTCTAATGAAAATAAAAAAGCCCGCAAGTTTGCGGGCTTTTTTATGAAAAACTTATTTAAAATCAAAACAAGCGATTCATACCATTAAGTGCAGCTACACGATATGCTTCAGCCATGGTTGGATAGTTAAACGTTGTTTCAACAAAATATTTCAAAGTATTATTTGGGCTGTGCATAACTGCTTGCCCAATGTGGATAATTTCGGCAGCGTTATTACCAAAACAGTGAATACCTAAAATTTCTAAAGTGTCGCGGTGGAAAAGAATCTTCAATTCACCAACTGTATCACCCGTAATTTGTGCACGAGCCAAATGACGGAAAGATGCTTGACCTACTTCATACGGAATTTTCTCTTCCGTTAATTCCTGTTCATTTTTACCAATTGATGAGATTTCCGGAATGGTGTAAATACCCGTTGGGATATCACGTACTGGCTTCGCATCTTCACCACTCATGTTTGCGCCAGCACAGCGCCCTTGGTCATAAGCAGCAGAAGCAAGAGATGGCCAACCAATCACGTCACCAGCAGCATAGATGTTTTCAACTTCAGTTTGATATTGATCATTTACTGAAAGTTGACCACGGTTATTTGGTACTAACCCAACGTTCTCAAGACCTAAGCCTTCTGTGTTACCTGAACGGCCGTTACACCAAAGAATGGCATCAGCTTTAATCTTTTTACCACTTTGTAAGTGTAAAACAACATGGTCATCAAACGTTTCAAGATGGTCCATTTGTTCGTTGTGACGAATTAACACACCCTGTTCACGTAAGTGATAAGACAAAGCATCAGCAATTTCATCATCTAAATAGCTTAAGAGTTTTTGCTGAGTATTAATCAAGTCAACTTTATGATCTAAACCAATAAAGATCGAAGCATATTCACAGCCAATAACGCCTGCGCCGTAAATAATGATTTTTTGAATTGAGTAATCAAGATCAAGAATTTTGTCTGAATCAAATACACGTGGATGGTCAAAGTCGAGACCTTGTGGATGATAAGGACGACTACCTGTCGCAATCACGATTTGCTTACAGATGATTGTTTCTTTAATGCCTTCATGGCTAAAAACTAAAACTGTATTTTTATCTTGAATATATGCACGGCCATGAAATACGCCGATTTTGTTGCGGTCATAAAAGCGTGTATGTGTATCAACCTGTTGTTGAATCACTTTGTGTGCATTACGCAAAACCTGTTTCATGGTGAACTGTTTCCATTCACCTACTTTTTGAAACATTGGATCACGTTGATAACGAATAATACTAGAAACTGTTTGACGCAATGCTTTACTTGGAATCGTTCCTACGTGAGCACAGTTACCACCGAGTTGATCACGTACATCTACAATTGCAACACGCTTACCCGCTTTTGCAAGCTTCATTGCCGCGCCTTCACCTGCAGGTCCAGAACCGAGAACTACCGCATCGTACTTAACGAAATTCCCACTAACGACCTCTTTTTTACGTGGCATTGAAAGCTCCTTCCTCTCTTGAATGACCATATTTTATAATAGATTATGACTAATATGCGGTGAATTTATGTATTTCTCAACCCTATATTTCTGAATAACCACATTTATTATATGAATAGTTATTTTCCGCTATTAACCAAAGAACTCCGCTATAATACAATGTCAATGTCTCTATAAACGAGTGGAAAAGTTAAATATGTCAGAACACCGTAAACCTGAACAGGGTGTAAAACTTCGTGGCGCAGAAAAAGTCGCAAGAATTCCTGTAAAAGTTGTACCTACGGTTGAAGTGCCGCGTAAACCTGACTGGATTCGTGTCAAGATGACGGCACCAGAAGAAGTTCAGCGTATTAAAACCACTTTACGTGCTCAAAAACTCCATACCGTTTGTGAAGAAGCAGCTTGCCCTAACCTACCAGAATGTTTTGGTGGTGGTACAGCAACATTTATGATTATGGGTGATATCTGTACACGTCGTTGCCCATTCTGTGATGTAGCACATGGTCGTCCAAATGCGTTAGACCCTGATGAACCTCGTCACATGGCAGAGACCATTGCCAATCTTAAACTCAAATATGCAGTAATTACCTCGGTTGACCGTGACGACCTGCTTGACGGCGGTGCACAACATTTTGTGGATTGTATTAAAGAAGCTCGTGCGCTTAGTCCAAATACATTACTCGAAATTTTAGTGCCAGACTTCCGTGGACGTATGGATATTGCTTTACGCATTATGACTGAATGTCCACCAGATGTTTTCAACCACAATATTGAGACTGTACCTCGTCTATATAAAGCGATGCGTCCAGGTTCAGATTACCAACATTCTTTAAACTTATTGAAAATGTTTAAAGAATACTGTCCTGACATCCCAACAAAATGTGGTTTGATGGTAGGTATTGGTGAGACTGAAGAAGAAGTGATTGCATTACTTGATGACTTACGTGCTCACGATGTCGACTATGTGACTATTGGTCAATACTTGCAACCTTCTAAACAACACGCGCCAATTGACCGCTTTGTAACACCAGAAGAGTTTGAACGTTATGCAGAGCATGGCCGTAAACTTGGCTTTAGAAATATCTGGTCTGCGCCAATGGTTCGTTCAAGTTACTTTGCTGATCGTCAATATCACGGTGAGCCAGTTCCAGAAGTTCGTCGTAAAGTAGATCCTGCTAAAAAAATCGCGGTTCAGGTCGTCGAAGCCTAATAAATTGAATATCTCTAAAAGCCCTCTAAACTAGAGGGCTTTTTATTTGTATAAGAAAATCAATAACATTTCTTGACAAATCGATAAAACAAGCCATTACACATTCATTTAAAAATATCTTATATCTAAAAGCACGATATATCCCTGCTCTAGCATATACATCAATTGCGACATAAAAAATTAAATTTAAACAGCATTAAAAAATTAGCTAGTTAAGCCTTAAATCTCTCCTCGCTTTTTTGTAACTTCCAACTTGAGGGCTTATCTAGCAAGGAGCAAGTATGATTTTCCTACTCTTTGTTTTAAGTATTGTGATTCAGCTCGCTGCAATATGGGCAATTTTCTTTTTTAACCTAAACAGAGTCATTGGCAGCATTCTTATGATTGCGGTAGCTATACTTACCGCAATCATTTTAACGCCATGGTCACTGCTTTTAGGGATTCCTCTTATTGCTCTTAGTATTATTATTTTGTTTAAGCCTTTACGGTTTAGCTTAATTACAAAACCTGCTTATAAAACTCTGGCAAATTCAATGCCAAGCATCAGTACAACCGAACAAGAAGCATTGGAAGCAGGAACAAGCTGGTGGGAAAAAGAATTATTTATGGGTGCACCAGATTGGTCGCAATTTGAAAAGTATCCTTATCCTACACTTTCATCAGAAGAACAAAGTTTTATTGATAATGAAGTTGAAGTGCTATGCAGCATGCTAAATGAATGGGAAATTCACCATCACTTAAAAGACCTTCCACCTGAAGTTTGGCAGTTCATTAAAGATAAAGGTTTCTTAGGCCTGATTATCCCCAAGTCCTTTGGTGGTAAAGAATTTAGCTCATTTGCTCAAAGCCGTATTATGAGCAAAATTGCGTCACGCTCATTAACTGCAGCAGTAAGTTGTATGGTTCCGAACTCTTTAGGACCTGGTGAGTTACTCATGCACTACGGTACTGATGCGCAAAAGCAGCAATATTTACCGGGCCTTGCTAAAGGTGAAGAAATTCCATGTTTTGGTTTAACCAGTCCTGAAGCAGGTTCAGATGCAGGTGCAATTCCAGATTCAGGTGTAGTCTGCTATGGCGAATATGAAGGAGCTCAAGTTCTTGGACTCCGCATGAATTTCTCTAAACGCTGGATTACGCTTGCTCCAATTGCCACAGTAGTTGGCCTAGCATTTAAGCTTTATGACCCTGAAGGTCTGCTCGGCGATAAAAATAAAACCGAATACGGTATTACCTGTGCCCTCATTCCTGCAAGCCATTCAGGTGTAAAAATAGGAGCACGCCATTATCCCGGCTCTCCATTTATGAATGGAACAGTTGAAGGTGAAGATGTTTTCATTCCTATCGACTGGATTATTGGCGGGCAAGAAAATGCTGGTAAAGGCTGGCGTATGCTCATGGAGTGTTTAGGTGTTGGGCGTGGTATTTCACTTCCAGCATTAGCTACAGCCGCAGGCGAAATGAGCTATTTAACTGTAGGGGCTTTTGCGAGAATTCGTCAACAGTTCAATATTTCTGTTGGTAAATTTGAAGGTGTGCAAGAAGCAAGTAGTGAAATTGCCAGTGATGCCTATATGCTTGAAGCATTTCGTTATTTAGTCACATGTGGCCTAAATCAAGGCGGAACTCCTGCCGTGATGACCGCCATGGCAAAATACTATGCAACTGAAACCATGCGCAAAGTGATTAATCACGGCATGGATATTGCCGGTGGACGTGGTATTCAGCTTGGACCTCGTAACTTCCTTGCACTCACCTATCAAGCCATCCCGATTGCAATTACCGTCGAAGGTGCAAACATTTTAACCCGCTCACTCATGATTTTTGGTCAGGGTTCAATGCGCTGTCACCCTTATCTTTTTGAAGAGCTACAATTACTTCAGTCTGAAGACAAAGCCAATGCAGTTCAAAAATTCGATGATCTGTTATTTAAACACTTAGCCTATACCTTTAATCGCGGTGCAAAATCATTTGCTTATGGCTGGACAGGTGGCTCAAGCGATGCACCTCAATCCTCAGATCAGTTCACTGCAAGTTACTATAAAACGATTAACCGTTTTAGTGCTAACTTCGCGCTTGTGTCTGATATGTCACTAGGTTTACTTGCAGGCGATTTAAAACGCAAAGAAATGCTATCAGGACGTTTAGCTGATATTCATGCACATTTGTTTATTGCCACTGCAATTTTAAAGTTTTATGAGGCTGGACAAAAAACTGAAGCTGAACAATTGCACGCAAAACTAGCACTACAAAAAGCGTTCTTAAATATTCAGGAAGCATTTTGGGGGCTATTTGACAACTTCCCAGCCAAGCTTCCAGCAGCATTTGTAAAATGGATATGTTTCCCGCTAGGTCGTGTGATTGCAAAACCTGATGATGAGTTAAAACAGCAAGTTGCTGAACTCATGATGGAAGAACATCCGTTTAGAGAGCAACTCAAACGCTATGTGTACTATTCAACTGAACCTAATGATGTCACTGGCCGTCTAGAGCATACATTCCAGATTTTAAGAACCATTGAACCGCTTTGGGATAAGTTTAAGAAAGCTGAATCCAAAGGCAAGTTTACAGGTCTTACATTTGAAGAGAACATTGCACAAGCGATAAAAGAAGGCTTTATTTCTGAAAGTGAAGCTCAACAATTATTGCAGTACAACGCAATTCGATTTGACAGCATGCTTACCGATGTTTTTGATGAAAAACTCGATAAGGATCTACCTTTGTCAAACCCTCATCAAATAGTGTGACTGGTGCCTCCACCAATTCACTATTGCAATCATTTTTGATTCGCATTAATTAATAAACAGCCATAAAAGCGTCACTCGACGCTTTTATTTTTAGGAGAAATTAATGTCTAAGCAAGATTACGAAAATGGATTAAAAGTACGCACAGAAGTGATGGGAGAAGCTTTTGTAAAACGTGCCCAAGAAAATACCGTACCCTTTACTCAGCCTTTACAAGACTGGATTAACGAACATGCATGGGGATCGACTTGGCAACGTGAAGGTGTACTTCCACGTAAATATCGCTCATTAATTACTTTGGCTATGCTAACCGCACTTAAATCGCCAACTGAACTTAAAGGCCATATTCGTGGTGCACTCAACAATGGTTGTACAGTCGAAGAGATTCAAGAAACTTTATTACACAGTCTGCCATATTGCGGCGCTCCCGCTACTCAAGAAGCTTTTCGTGCTGCTTTAGAAGTGATTCAAGAATATCAACAATAATAAATTCAATCTGAGCCAGAACTCTACTGGCTCACTTTGACCTAATTTAATGTAGTTGAATAAATATTTAAATTACGATCACCAATTATAATAGCCTGACGACAAATTCCTTCTGCTTTACGCTGGTTCTCAAAAACTGCAGCTGACATTGGTTCGAAACTATCAAAAAAGCAAATTTCTTTTGGATCTATAGAATAAACAAGAGACTGATTACCGACCCCATCCAAAGTGTCATAGTACACGATTACCATTTGCCCATTTTGAATTGCGACTTGAATATCTTGATAGCTCAGTGCTGGTCCCGTTGGTATTTTTAATACCTTTGCTTCTTTATAACTCATGCGTTCACTAGGGCTAATGTTAGGGTCTTTATCTGAGTGAAATGAAACATCAAAACCAAACTTTTTTAAAGCAACAGCTAAAGCAATGGTATAGGTACCATCTTGCTCATATCGGCAAACTTTAATCAATTCAGCAATATCAACTTGAACCCCATAATGCTTTAGCACCATCCAAACTGCAAAAACACCACTGTTTGCCTCGAGGTTTGCCAAAGATTCGGGAATATTTAAGGCCATAATTTAAATCTAAAGTCGTAATTAAGCAGATAATAAACAAAACTGGATTGGCACTAAAAGCTTTTCCAAGTACAATGTTTGGCTAGTCGAGGGATGCTGCGACAAATGATCGGCACTAAAGATCATTTTGCCAGGCTCGACGATCGGTTAAACAATCGTTTTAACCAACAACGGCATCCGCGAACAGAATGATCAATACTATTTTTTCCTAGGAGATCCTGATGAACGCGGTTAATGCTTCATTTACAGATTACAAAGTTGCTGACATCTCACTTGCTGACTACGGTCGTAAAGAAATCAAACTTGCTGAAGCAGAAATGCCAGCTTTGATTGGCTTACGTAAACGCTATGCAGCATCTAAACCACTTGCTGGCGCAAAAATTCTTGGTTGTATTCACATGACCATTCAAACAGCGGTTCTAATTGAAACGCTTGTTGAATTAGGTGCTGAAGTTCGTTGGACATCTTGTAACATTTTCTCAACTCAAGACCACGCTGCTGCTGCAATTGCTGCTCGCGGTATTCCAGTTTTTGCTTGGAAAGGTGAAACTGAAGAAGAATATGTATGGTGCTTAGAGCAACAAATCAATGTAAATGGTCAACCTTGGGATGCCAACATGATTTTGGACGATGGTGGTGACTTAACTGCTCTTGTTCATGAAAAATACCCTGCTCTTTTAGAACGTATTCACGGTATTACCGAAGAAACAACAACAGGTGTTCAACGTCTTATCGAAATGTGGAAAGACGGTTCTTTGAAAGTACCTGCAATTAACGTAAATGACTCAGTTACTAAGTCTAAAAACGACAACAAATATGGCTGCCGTCACTCATTAAATGACGCAATCAAACGTGCTACAGATATGTTGTTATCTGGCCGCCGTGCGCTTGTGATCGGTTACGGTGACGTAGGTAAAGGTTCTGCTCAATCTTTACGTCAAGAAGGCATGATTGTTCGTGTAACAGAAGTTGACCCAATTTGTGCAATGCAAGCATGTATGGACGGCTATGAAGTTGTATCTCCATACAAAAACGGCGTACAAACAGGTAAAAAAGAAGATATTAACCATGACCTTCTTGGCAACACTGACCTTGTTGTAACAACAACTGGTAACTACCACGTGTGTGATGCAGCAATGTTAGACAGCTTAAAAGCTGGTGCAGTTGTATGTAACATCGGTCACTTCGATACAGAAATCGACACAGCTTATTTACGTGGTTACAAGTGGGTTGAAGTTAAGCCACAAGTTCACCAAGTTTATCGTTCAGAAGACGAAAACAACTACCTTATCCTTCTTTCTGAAGGTCGCCTTGTAAACCTAGGTAATGCAACTGGTCACCCATCACGTGTAATGGATGGTTCTTTTGCTAACCAAGTTTTAGGCCAAATTCACTTATTCCAAGAGAAATTTGCTGACCTTCCTGCAAGTGAAAAAGCTGCAAAAATTCGTGTAGAAGTTCTTCCTAAGAAACTTGATGAAGAAGTTGCTGCGGCAATGGTTGCAGGTTTCGGTGGTGTACTTACTCAGTTAACTCAAGAGCAAGCAGATTACTTAGGTGTTGCTGTTGAGGGACCATTCAAGTCTGACGCATACAAATACTAAGAATTTAAGGGCAGACGGTGAACCGACTGCCCTTTTTTCTAAATAATGTTTCGCTGTTTACAAGGATTTGACATGACTAAACGTACACCTATTTCTTTTGAGTTTTTCCCGCCAAAAACTGATGCTGGTGCTGAAAAACTTCGTATTGTTCACCAAGAATTACAGCTATTAAATCCTGAGTTTTTCTCAATTACTTATGGCGCTGGTGGTTCTACTCGTGAGCGTACGCTTGCTGCCATTGATGATTTCAACGGTAAAGGCACGCCTGTTGCCCCTCACCTCTCTTGTATTGGCGATGATAAAGCGCGTATTGCTGAACTACTCGATTTGTACAAGGCACAAGGTATTGACCGTATTGTCGCTTTACGTGGTGACTTACCATCTGGTCAGGTTGGACTTGGCGAGCTTCCTTATGCTCAAGATTTAGTACGTTTTATTCGTGAGCACTCAGGTGATCATTTTCATATTGAAGTTGCAGCTTATCCAGAAATGCATCCTCAAGCTGAAAGCCTTGATTCAGATATTCAACGTTTTATTGAAAAAGTACAAGCTGGCGCTAATGCAGGAATTACCCAATTCTTTTTTAATCCAGATTCGTACTTTTACTTTATAGAGCGCTTGGAGAGTGCAGGAATTAACATTCCGGTAGCTCCTGGTATCATGCCAATTACCAATGCAAGTAACTTAATTCGCTTTGCAGATGGTACTGGTGCTGAAATTCCTCGTTGGATTCGTAAGCAATTACAAGCCTACGGCGATGACAGTGAAAGTATTAAAGCTTTCGGTCATGAAGTTGTTGTTAAGCTATGCGAGCGCCTGATTGCAGGTGGTGCACCAAGCTTACACTTCTATTCAATGAATCAAGTCGAACCAACCCGTCAACTTGTTGTTGATCTTGGTTTAAATTAATTTTGTAAGGCGTACCCAATGAATCGTTTTTTTATCGAAACTGAACTTACAGTTGGCTCAACAATTCAACTGACTGAATCGGTATTTCATCATTGGGTGCGTGTTTTACGCGCACAACTACAAGAACAAGCGACTCTATTTAATGGACAAGGTGGCGAATATCTCGCAACTCTGACCGAAATTAATAAAAAAAATGCATTTGTCACCATTGAGAATTTTAATCCTGCAAACCGTAATGCCCCTTTTAAAGCTGTTCTTGGTCAGGTCATGAGTAAAGGTGACCGAATGGATTACGCCATTCAGAAAGCCACCGAACTTGGCGTAAGCAAAATTCAGCTTTTAACCAGTGAACGTTGTGAAATGCGTTTAAAATATGACAGAGATCAAAAAAAATTAGAGCACTGGCAAGCCGTTGCAATTGCAGCATGCGAACAATGTGGGCTTAACTTAGTCCCAGAAGTTTTAGCGCCAGTTTCTCTTCATGAATGGTTAAGTTCTTCTGATCTTCCTGCATCTAAATTTGTTTTAGCTCCGGAAAAAGAACAAAAAGATGTATTGGCAGGGATCCAACCCGAACTTGCTCTCTTAATTGGTCCAGAGGGTGGTTTAAGTGAAAATGAAATTACGCAAGCCAATCAAGCAGGTTTCATGAACTGGTGCATTGGAGACCGTGTATTACGCACTGAAACTGCCCCAGTTGTTGCATTATCTATTTTAAATTATCGGTTTTTATCCATATAAACTAATTGAACATTGATTAAATCAACAATTAAAGTTAACTTACTTTTACTGTATGAATATTAATTTAAATTTTTTTCCACTGATAAATCAGATTCTTTCTGTATAAATGTAAAAAAATAGGATAGAAAAATCTTATGTCTGGCCTTCAGGAAGAATATTTACAGCATCAAACCAAAATTGAACAGCTCCGGCTCTCAATTCAATATATTCGCTGGTATCTGATTAGCTTAATATTACTTTGTCTGATTTCAGCCATTATTTTCTCTTGTTACTTTACTTCTTACATTACAAAATTTATTTGGTCAATTGGCTTTACTGTTTTAACTTTTACTTGTCTATTATTTATTCCAAAACTTTTAACCCAGTATCGTGATATTAATTTTATTAAGAAAACTGATTTAACGCTGCAAGGTATTTGTTTGCTCTCTGGAATTTTAATGGGAATAAATATAATTGTTCTTCATTTTTCACTTCCAGCTACATTAATATCCGTCTCTGATGTTCATATCCTCATTGCCCTATTTATTACCTCAGCACACATTATTGGCCTGACTTTTCTGACTCAGCAGCCCAGATATTTTTATTTGCTGTTTATTCCAAGTACAGTTCCACTCATTATTAGTCAATTTACTCATTCTCAAATCACGCAACTTCCTTTTTACTTTGCTTATAACTTAGCCTTTGTTGCAACTTTGCTTTGTGCTTATGCAACTCAACGTAACTATCAAAAAATCTCTCAACTACTATTTAAAAATAAACAACTCGTACAAGTCGCAGAACAGCATACACAATGGGCTGAAGAATTATGCGTACAGCTTCAGCAAGAAGTAAATAAATCCAAAGATATTGAGGCACAGCTTCAATTTAATAATCATTTACTCGAACAAAAAGTACGTGAAAGAACATACGACTTAACTAAAATGAATGAGAGGCTTGAAAGCAATCATCATAATTTAGCATTTGCCCATGAAACCGCAGGTATTCGACCGTGGGACTGGGATATTGAAAAACAAAAACTAGAAATCACTTTCTTTGATCAGCAAAAACAAACGCAAAATACGTCTTTACATCTCAAGACCATATTAGAGCGTATACATCCTAATGACCGACAATTATTTGATGAGCGTTTAAAAGAGCACTTGGAAGGAAAATCTGATCATTTCAATATCACTTTCCGTATTTTACGTCGTAATGGCTCTTGGCGTTGGATTCATGATGTAGGCCGTGTCATTAGCCGTGATCCGAAGACCAATAAAGCTTTACGTATGGTCGGAATGACCAGAGATATCCATCAGGAAAAAAAAGATCAAGAGCATCTAAGACTCTGCGCTATTGTGCTTGAACAAGCTGCTGAAGGAATTTTTATTCTAGATGAAAAACTTAATTATATTGATGTTAACCCCTATTATGAAAAATTAACTGGTTTTTCAAAGTCTGAATTATTAAATCAGCAGCTATTTAACATCGCAATAAATCAGAAATTACAGCAACAACAGTTTCATGACTCAATTACTCAACAACTTCTAAAAACTGGCGAATATATGGGCCAATTTGATGAAAAGTTTGCATCGGGTAAGAGTGTTTATTTATGGCTTCATATTAATGCAGTGAAAGATGAACACAGCCAAGTTATTAATTATATTGGTTTTGCACGTGATTTAACTGAGCAAAAGCGCCAAGAGCAACATTTATCTTATTTAAAAAATTATGATAGTTTAACTCACCTTCCTAACCGTTTTTATTATTACAATCAATTACATCAGTATTTAGTCAATCCCTCTTATAGTTTTAAAAATTTGGCATTAATACGCATTAATATTGATAGATTTAGAGCATTTAATGAATTTCTAAATAATGATAGTGGTGATGAACTGCTAAAACAATTTGCACAGCGTCTACGACTTACCAATATTAATGCCATTTTAGTTGCTTATTTAAATGGGGATGATTTTGCAATCATTTATGAAATATCACCGATTCATCCAAATATTGAGCAATATTGCCAAAATATATTACAAGCATTAAATGCCCCTTTTTATATTGATCAGCAAGAATATTTTATTACAGCCTCTATTGGAGTTGCTTGTTTTCCTGAGCACGGCAGACAAATTGATCATCTCAACAACCATGCAGAACAAGCATTGTCCGAAGCAAAACGTTTGGGCGGCAATACTATTAGTTACTATTGTAATAAAACAACGAATCCCTATAAGACAGCAGATTTAGAACAAGAGCTACGTAAAGCCATTCAAAATGATGAATTTGTGGTTTATTACCAACCAAAAATTAATTTAAATGATAAATCGGTTAAAGGTTTTGAAGCTTTAATTCGCTGGCAGCATCCTGAAAAAGGACTAGTTATGCCAAATATGTTCATTCCTTTTGCCGAGCGTAGTAGTCTTATTTCCGATATTGGCAAAGTTGTTTTAGATAAAGTCGGCAAACAATTACAAGAATGGAAAAATGCAGGTTATACAGATATTCAAGTCTCTGTAAATATTGTGGCTCAACAAATTCATCGAGGATTATTGCTTAACGATTTAGATGAATTTTTAGAGAAGTATCAATTAGATGGCTCAAATATAGAACTAGAAATTACTGAATCAGCTTTATTGGACAATACCGATAATGTGAAGAAACTATTGCACTCAATTAAAGAGCGCAACATTTCGATCGCACTTGATGATTTTGGTACTGGCTATTCATCTTTAGCTTATCTAACCGAATACCCAATTGATGTTTTGAAAATTGATCGAGCCTTTATTTCGAAAATCGGTGATCAAAAACAAGAAGCTATTGTCAATGCCATGATTGCAATGGGCAAAAGTATGGGGCTTAAACTGGTTGCTGAAGGTGTTGAAACTAAAGAGCAAGTTATTTATCTACAAAAACAACAATGTGATTTTTTACAAGGCTATTTCTTTAGTCGCCCGCTTCATCCAAATCAGATTATTCAATATCTACAATCAAATACGTATATTTCATAATTGTTTTAACAGTCTATTTTACATGCGCTGGTTTTTCCAAAAATGAGCGTTTTTGACTGTGAGAAATAAAGAAGTAGTGTTATATTCTTTAGCATTTAGCTCACTACGGGGCTATTGGCAATTCGTCTACTATTCTCTTAATTGGTAAAAATTAAAGCATAGTAAAAGAACTGAGTTGCCTCCCCCTAAATGAGTGATTTGACTAGTTTGCTTTTTTGTATCAAATAGAGACTCAGATGGACGATCAATCTTTAAAACAGGCCGCTTTAAATTACCACGAATATCCAAATCCAGGGAAAATCAGCGTCACGCCTAGTAAGCAACTCGTCAACCAACGAGATTTGGCTCTAGCTTATTCACCAGGGGTTGCTGCTCCATGTTTAGAGATTGAACGTGATCCTTCAGCTGCTGCAAAATACACTGCACGTGGCAACTTAGTTGCTGTTGTAAGTAACGGTACTGCGGTTCTTGGTTTAGGTAACATTGGTCCATTAGCTTCTAAACCAGTAATGGAAGGTAAAGGCGTTCTGTTCAAGAAGTTCGCTGGTGTTGACGTATTTGATATTGAAATTGCTGAAAACGATCCAGATAAAATCGTTGATATTGTTGCTTCATTAGAACCAACTTTCGGCGGTATTAACCTTGAAGATATCAAAGCGCCAGAATGTTTCTATATCGAGAAGAAACTTCGTGAACGCATGAAAATTCCTGTGTTCCATGATGACCAACACGGTACAAGTATTATTGTAGGTTCAGCATTATTAAATGCTCTACAACTGGTTAACAAGAAAATTGAAGAAATCAAAATTGTTGCTTCAGGCGCAGGTGCTGCTGCCCTTTCTTGTTTAGATTTACTTTGCGCTCTAGGCGTAAATAAAGAAAATATCATTGTTGCCGATTCTCGTGGTCTACTTACGACTTCACGTGAAGGCTTAGATGAATCTAAAAAACGTTATGTACAAGACATTAAAGCGACGCAATTACATGAAGTAATGGCTGGTGCAGATATGTTCTTGGGTCTTTCAGCTGCGGGTATTCTCACCAAAGATATGGTGAAACAAATGGCTGAAAATCCAATTATCTTTGCTTTGGCAAACCCAGATCCAGAAATTTTACCTGAACACGCACATGAAGTACGTCCTGATGTCATTATGGCAACTGGTCGTTCGGACTACCCGAACCAAGTAAACAACGCTTTATGTTTCCCTTATATCTTCCGTGGTGCACTTGACGTAGGTGCGACAACTATTAACGAAGATATGAAAATTGCATGTGTACACGCAATTGCACGTATGGCTCATGTAGAAGCTGATGCAGCAACTTATGGTGAAAAATCTGCTTCATTTGGTCGTGACTACTTAATTCCACGCCCACTTGACCAACGCTTGATTTTAGAAATCGCACCTGCTGTTGCTAAAGCTGCAATGGACTCAGGTGTTGCAACTCGTCCTATCGAAGATTTCTCTGCATATCGTCAAAAACTTTCTGAGTTTGTTTACAACTCAGCATTCTTGATGAAACCAATCTTTGCTCAAGCAAAAACAGATCCTAAACGTATTGCATATGCTGAAGGTGAAGATGAGCGCGTATTACGTGCTGTTCAAATTGCAGTTGATGAAGATTTAGCTAAACCAATTTTAGTTGGTCGTACTGCAGTCATTGAAGCGAACATCAAAAAATTAGGCCTACGTTTACAACACGGCGTAAATATTGAGATTGTAGATCAAGAACAAAACCCGATGTATGAAGAGTTTTGGAAAGACTACTATCAAACAATGCAACGTAAAGGCATTACTGTTGAATATGCTCAACGTGAAGCTCGCCGTCGTTCAACTTTAATCGCATCTCTTCTGGTTAAATTTGGTAAAGCAGATGGTATGTTATGTGGTACTTACAGTAGCTATAACATTCACCTTGACTTCGTACGCAATGTCATTGGCCTTAAAGAAGGTATGAACAACTTCTTCACGCTAAATGCATTGATGCTTGAAGACCGTAACTTGTTTATTGCTGATACGTATGTAAACACTAACCCGACTGCTGAACAACTTGCTGAAATGACAATTTTAGCAGCTGAAGAAGTACGTCGCTTTGGTATTACACCACGTGTAGCTTTACTTTCTCACTCAAGTTTCGGTAGCGACCAGACTGATTCAAGCGCTCAAAAAATGCGTGAAGTTTATCGTATTTTATCTGAGCAAGCTCCTGAGCTTGAAGTTGAAGGTGAAATGCATGGTGATGCAGCATTAGACGAAAGCATTCGTCAATATGCTTTCCCAGGTTCACGCTTCAAAGGTTCAGCAAACTTGCTGATTATGCCGAACCTAGATGCAGCAAACATTTCATTTAACTTGTTAAAAGCAACTTCTGGTAACAACGTTACAATTGGTCCAATTTTGCTAGGTGCTGCTAAACCAGTTCATATTTTGACACCTACAGCGACGACTCGCCGTCTTATCAATATGACTGCTTTAACAGTTGCAGAGATTCAACAACAAGAAAAGTAATTTAGAAACCGCTTTTTACGAAAAGCCTTTCTAATGACTTGAGAAAACCTCTATTCTGTAGCATGATTGCTTGAAGAATAGAGGTTTTTTCATGCAAGTGTATTTAGTAGGCGGTGCTGTTCGAGATTATTTACTTGGGCATCCCTATCAAGAAAAAGACTATGTTGTGGTCGGTGCAACGCCGGAACACATGCTCGCCCAAGGTTTCCAACCTGTAGGCAAAGATTTCCCTGTGTTTCTTCATCCCCAAACCAAAGAAGAATATGCACTTGCACGAACCGAGCGAAAGTCTGGTCAGGGATATCACGGATTTCAATTCTTTACTGATACAACTGTAAGTTTAGAAGACGACTTAATTCGTCGTGACTTAACTATTAATGCAATAGCCATGGATCAAGACGGCAAAATATATGATCCATATGGTGGCCAAAACGACTTAGAAAATAAAATTCTGCGCCATGTTTCGGAAGCATTTGCTGAAGATCCTTTACGTGTTTTACGTGTTGCTCGTTTTGCAGCTCGATATTTCCCATATGGTTTTCAAATTGCTCCTGAGACCTTGCAGCTTATGCAAACCATGGCAGAGTCAGGTGAACTAGATGCATTAACACCAGAGCGTGTATGGAAAGAAACTTCTCGCGCTTTAATGGAAACTCATGCTGATATTTACTTCCAAACTTTGCGTGATTGCGGCGCATTAAAACATCTTTTCCCAGAGATTGATGCTTTATTCGGTGTACCTCAACGCCCTGAATATCATCCAGAAGTGGATTGTGGTGTTCACACCCTTATGTCTCTGCAACAAGCTTGTAAATCGAATTATTCACTCGATGTACGTTTTGCTGTTTTAGTACATGATCTGGGTAAAGCGCTTACTCCAGCCGATGAGCTTCCTCGTCATATCATGCATGAAGAACGTGGAATTAAACCGGTTACTCAATTATGCGAACGTTTAAGAGTTCCAACACAAACCAAGCAATTGGCATTATCAGTGTGTAAAGAACATTTAAAATGCCACCAGATTATGTCATTAAAACCAGGTACTTTATGGCGTCTATTACAACGCTTAGATGTTTTACGTCGCCCAGAAAGAGTCGAGGCTTTTGTCCAAGCCTGTGAGTGTGATGCAAAAGGAAGATTAGGACTAGAAGATCGTCCGTATCCTCAAGCTCAATACATGCGTGAAGCCATGCAGATTGTTCGCTCTATTAAAGTTCAAGATTTACCAGAGAATATTAAGGGTGCGGAAATTGGTGAAATGCTCATTCAATATCGAATTGAGGCTTTAGCTGAGTTTAAAAACCAACATCAAAGTCTTAGCCACTCTTAATCAGTATTCATAAAAAAAAGCCTCATCGTGAGGCTTTTTTTATTGAGGTTTTAACGTTTAGGAAGCGGGATATACTGAGATTGAGTATTTTGCGCTTTTCGCTCACCCACAGTCACAACAAAGTTTTGTTGTTTCCCATCTCGTTCAACCAACACATTAATTTCGCTATTTGGCGCTTGTAAAGCCACATAATTAATCAAATGAGAAGCCGAAGTAATCGGTTCATTATTTACCTGAACAATTTTATCGCCAACTTTAATACCAGCAGAAGCCGCTGGACCACTTTTTAATACATCAGCAACAACTACACCCACTGGTGGTTTTGGTGCCAATACATCATCCTGTGTAGGTGGAAGTAAACTAATACCTAACCAACCACGAACTACACGGCCATCTTTTAAAATTGAGTTGAGTACTTGTTGACAAACCTTAGCAGGAATTGCAAAGCCAATACCTAAAGAACCACCTGATTGTGAAAAAATAGCCGTATTCACACCAATCAAGTTACCAGCCACATCAATTAAAGCCCCGCCTGAATTCCCAGGGTTAATTGCCGCATCAGTTTGAATAAAGTCTTCATAGGTATTAATACCTAAATCTGAGCGACCTGTTGCCGAAACAATACCTTGAGTTACCGTTTGCCCAACACCAAATGGGTTACCAATTGCTAAAACAACATCGCCTACCTCATTACCACTTAACTTAAATGGCAATACTGGCAGTTTATCTAAATCGATTTTAATGACTGCCAAATCTGTATCTGGGTCAGTTCCAACAATTGTAGCTTCTGCACGACGTCCGTCATGTAAAGCAACTACAATCTGGTCAGCTTGGGCAATCACATGGTTATTGGTAAGAATATAACCATCAGCACGAACAATAACCCCTGAACCTAAGCTATTTTCATTTTGCTGTTTTTGTTCAGGAACCTGATTTCCAAAAAATTCACGGAAAACCGGATCACTTAATAAAGGATGATTTTGTTTAACTTTCTGGGTCGTAAAAATATTAACAACTGCCGGTGCTGCAACTTTTACCGCAGCACTATAAGACACCACCCCGCCCGTTCGAGAAGTATCCACCAGTGGCTCAACTTTCTCAGCAGGCATTTGCACCCCATCAACTGCAACAGTTGGTTTCGGCTGATGGTATTTTTGCCATGCAATAAAACTGGCAATTACAATAATAAGTAACACCCAAGGTAACCATGTAAAGGTGCGGCGCACGTTCATATCCTCTACGCAAAGAAGTTTTTAATTAAATTAATATATTGAACAAAAAGAGTTTTCAGTTAAGCATTTTAAATTAAATATGTCGATATACATAAAAAAGTCAAAAAAGATTTGTCTAGCTTTAGTTACACAACAAAATATGTTTCTATAGCTTTAGCAATTATTTACTACTCAATTCAGGAAATATCATGGCGAATTTGCATGAAATTATTCAGTGGTGCGACCAAACCTTAAAAGCAGCAGAGTTTAAAGATTACGCACCAAATGGCCTGCAAATTGAAGGTTCAACTGAAGTAAAACGTATTCTTTGTGCAGTAACTGCTTCTGAAGATGCAATTGATGCAGCCATTGCTCAAAATGCAGACTTATTACTCGTACACCACGGTTATTTTTGGAAGGGCGAACCGTATCCAATTACTGGTATGCGAGGCAATCGCATTAAAAAACTTATTCAAAATAATATTTCATTAGTGGCTTACCATCTACCTTTAGATGCACATCCGAGTTTAGGTAATAATATCGCTATTGCAGAAAAACTAAACTTACAAAATTTAGAACCCCTTGATTTAACCGAGAAACATCCGATTGGTAATATTGGTTATTTAGAACAAGCGCTTTCTGTAGATGAATTTAAAGCAAAACTGCAAAACAGTTTTGATTTTAAGGTGATTCACTTACCAGCTGAAAAACAAAGCATTCAAAAAGTAGGCTTCTGTACAGGGGGCGCTCAAGATTTTATTGCTAAAGCGGCTTTGCAAAACTGCGATGCTTACATTTCAGGCGAAGTCAGTGAACGAACTTTTTATGAAGCAAAAGAATTAGGTGTTCATTATTTTGCCTGTGGCCACCATGCAACTGAACGTTATGGTGTTCAACGTTTGGCACAAGCTATTTCAAAACAGTTCTCTGTTGAAAGTGAATATTTTGAATTGAATAATCCGATTTAATTAAGTCTTTTTTTCAATCTGTGTTATGCGTATTAATTAGATCTTTATTGTGTATAGTTCTTTAAAACGATGCCCTATTGTGAACAGAATCATTTACAATAGAGTCACTTAATATTGTATAACCCAGCAAATGCAAGGAATAGGAACATGACAACCATTACTTTACCTGCACTTCCATATGGCTATGATGATTTAGCGCCACATATCAGTAAAGAAACTTTAGAATACCATCACGACAAACACCACAATACCTATGTTGTTAACTTAAACAACTTAATCAAAGGTACTGACCTTGAAGGTAAAACTTTAGAAGAAATCATTAAAGCAACTGCTGGTGATGCATCTAAAGCGGGTATTTTCAACAACGCTGCTCAAGTTTGGAACCACACGTTCTACTGGAACAGCATGAAGCCAAACGGTGGTGGTAAGCCTACTGGTGCAATCGCTGCTAAAATTGACGAAGCTTTTGGTAGCTACGAAAAATTTGCAGAAGAATTTACTGCTGCTGCAACAACTCAATTCGGTTCAGGTTGGGCTTGGTTAGTTGCTGATGAAGTAAACGGTAAACTTTCTATTACTAAAACTTCTAATGCAGACACTCCACTTGCACATGGTCAAATTGCTGTATTAACAATTGACGTATGGGAACATGCTTACTACATCGATTTCCGTAACTTACGTCCTAAATACATCGCAACTTTCTTAGAAAGCCTTGTGAACTGGGACTATGCAAATGCAAAACTTGCAGGTCAACCAGCTGGTGTAGAGAAATAAGTTTATTTCTTTATAAAAACCACCCTCTTTAGGGTGGTTTTTTTATTTTTAGTACAACAAAAGCATATTAATCAAGCAAACGATTCATTTTCTTTAATATTCTTATTGACGCTTTTAGATTTCATCCATAAAATGCGCATCAGATTCTCCAATAGCTCAGTCGGTAGAGCGACGGACTGTTAATCCGCAGGTCCCTGGTTCGAGCCCAGGTTGGAGAGCCATCTACTAATCTCCCATAGCTCAGTTGGTAGAGCGACGGACTGTTAATCCGCAGGTCCCTGGTTCGAGCCCAGGTGGGAGAGCCAAGATTCTAAAAGCCCGCATTTATTGCGGGCTTTTTCTTTTCTAGTCATTTAATAATTTTCTATTATTTTGAATAAAATCAATGTTTCGAGTATTTTTAAGCCAATCAGTTACATATTCTCTTTAATTCTCTTATTAACCCTTGACCTAGCCCCCTTTCCTGCCTAAAATCCTTTTCCAGATTCTCCCATAGCTCAGTCGGTAGAGCGACGGACTGTTAATCCGCAGGTCCCTGGTTCGAGCCCAGGTGGGAGAGCCAAGATTCTTAAAAACCCACTCATTACGAGTGGGTTTTTATTTGTATGATGTTATCCCCCATGTTCGAATCGAGTCATTTATTTTTTATTATTTTAGGTTGCTTAAGCACCTGCATTTTTCTTGTTGTTTGTTTACGTCCCTATTTATTTCCAAAACAAAAATTCTTTGCCCGTCCTGTCATTACTAATTTTGAAACTCAGATGTTTATACGTTTAAAACAGAGTTTCCCAAGTTACCATGTTTTAGCTCAAGTGGCCTTTAGCGCATTAATTACCAGTAATGATTATAAAATTCGTAGTCAGTTCAACCGCAAAGTTACCGACTTTGTCGTGCTAAATGACAAAATGGAAGTCATCGCAATTATTGAATTAGATGACCCCTCTCATCTTGAGAAAGCAGAAGAAGACCGTATCCGTGATCAAATGCTTACGGAAGCAGGTTATATCGTAAAACGATATACAAGCATTCCTAGCGTACGCCAATTACAAAGAGATATTCATTAAATAGCTAATACTATTTTTTATCCGAATTTACAGCTTCTTTCTCAGCTATTCTTTTTTCCATTTCTAAACGTTGCTGCTCATATTGCTTTTTATTCTCAGCATCACTCTTTGCAGCAAAGAAAAGTATTCCAATAATCAAAAAAGGAATAAGCAAACCTAATCCCATTAATAACCAAGGAACAGACTTTTTTTCAACAGGTTGCTGACTCATAAGTGTTTTAATCTCGAACGGTATCAATTTTCAGAATGCGTAACAATATAACAAAAAGGGCCCACTTTTGGACCCTTTTAATTTGAATATTTTAAATACAAAAATTATTGTGCTAATCCTGTACATTCGAAATTCTTACTTGCATCTATTACCGATGGATCGAGCACAATATTGGTTTTAGCTGGCATCTTAGATTGTACAAATTGATAAATTTCAGCATTTCTACATACAATCGCTTGAGTATGGGCAGCCCCACTAACAGGTACAAACGTCACGTCAGTTCCCATATTTTTAAGCCCCTTTTGCAAGGCATCTGTGACTGGATATGGTACAGCCATATCAGCAGTACCCTGAACAATCATGACCGGTGAATTAATTTTTTTAGTAGCAGGTTGGTTATCTACCAAGAATTTTTTCACAGTTGGGTTTTCTTGGAAATTACCCGCTAAACCAGGATAATCAGTAACTATTTTACCTGCATTAGTCGCAAGATAATCACGAATATCAGCCGCAAATTTATTATGTAAATCGGTTAAGCACATACCATTTTCGCCTGTGGTGCCCTCTGCGAACTCAGCTATACTTTGTGAACGTTGTTGGAAAATTTCACGATAATTAAATTTTGGCTCATAAGCGGTAATACCTACCGTAGTATATGCAGCATATGCAAGTAGCTCAGCATAAACTTCTACAGCCGTACCAATAGGTGCTGTACCAGCTTGCTCTTTTTTAAGAATATCTTGGATTGCTTGTGGTGCAACTGTAGAAATAATATAGCCAAGGCTAGAAGCTGGTGCCGTTGCAACTGCACCTTTATAGTTGGTGTCGTTATTTGCAAATTCCGCAGTACCTAGTGAAGCATGCCCTCCTTGAGACTGTCCAATCGACATCCATGCCCCGTTTAGCTGATTACCATAATGATCTTTTGCAGCCTTAACCGCTGCAATTGCAGATTTAGCTTCACTTCCCAAATTAAGGTATGGATGCATTCCTCGCGTACCTAAACCTTCATAGTCTGGGGCAATCACAACATAGCCAGCTGCCAAGAGAGTATCTGCTAAAATTTTAAAACGTGGATTAATTGTATTATTGCTTGGTGCACAACCATCCCCTACACCAACTGTTCCATGTTCCCATACCACGACCCGATAACCATCTTTAGGTTGAGCAATTTTAGGGAACATGACAAGTGCCGTTGCTTGAGCTGTGTTCCCTTGTACATTCTCCATGTTATAGGTCATCACTTTGATAGATGCAGCGCCACTTAAACTGTCCTGAGAATAGTTTTTTTCTGAAATATAAGTTTTATCAGGGTTTACACCAATATAGTCATCATCATTGTCATCACAGGCTGCAAGAAAAAAAGTTGAAGCTGTTAATGTTATAGCTAAAGCAATGTTTGACCGTTTCATACAATATCCTTTTTATGTTATGTGTTATTTATTCCGCATATTTCTTATGCACAAATATTAAGACATAAAAAAAGTGCTCTGCATAGAACACTTTTCAACCTCACGGTCATTTTTACTATATGAAATTTAAAAATATTCCTATAAAAATGATTAATCCAACCCAGCGATTGTGACGAAATGCCCAGAAACAAACCTGAGGGTTGCGGTCTTTGGTTTTAATTGTTTGATATATAAAATCGAATGCCACAATAATTAAAGTAATGATCGCCCATGGAAATAAGATATTTTCTAAATATAACGCCGTTCCTATCAAAACAAGACTGGTTGCTTGTAAAAGTGCAATAATTTGGATGTCATACCGACCAAAAAGAATAGCTGTAGATTTCACACCAATTTTTAAATCATATTCACGATCGGTAATTGCATATTGAGTGTCATAAGCCACTGTCCAAGCCAAATTGCCAAAATAGAGCAACCAACAAGTTAAATCTAAGGGCTTACCCATTGCTGTAAAAGACATTGGAATGCCCCAAGAAAATGCCATACCTAATACGACTTGAGGTAAATGGGTATATCTTTTCATGAAAGGATATATAAATGCTAAAACCAACCCTCCTAACGCACAATAAAATGTCGCGATAGGTAAAAAGAAAAGCGTACAAGCACTTGCAAATACTAAAGCTAAAAATACATATATAGCTTCTCTTGGGCGAATTACACCAGTTGCTAAAGGACGAGTTTTTGTACGTTCTACATGACCATCCACTTTACGATCAGCAAAGTCATTAATGGCACAGCCAGCAGCACGCATAAAAATTGTACCTAATACCATTGCTAAAAGAATATGTAGAGGCGGCATTCCCTCTGCTGCAACCCAAAGTGCCCACATGGTTGGCCAAAACACCAGCTCAGTTCCAATTGGCTTATCAAATCGGCATAGATAATAATAAGCCTCTAAACGCTGACGCCATGTTGTGCCTGTTGCAGTCGTCATAGTAATTCCTTGTCGTGCTGCTGATATAAAAAAGCTTCAAAAGCCGGTAAGAATGTTTCTTGAACAATAAATTTACATCCATGCCAAGTATAGCAACTTTGTCGCGTCCAGCCTTCTGGTAAGCGAATAACACGGCGGTCACACAGAGGTGTTGTTCTTTGAAATAAAAAACGGCCTATCGGTTTAGAACCAATATGCTGAAATATACGGGCTTTTTTTTGTAAACTTTGAATTGGAAAAATACTTTTTGCTTTTACCCATGGCTCAACTTCACAGCCATATAAATAAGTTTCCCTCACCCATGAAGTGTGGGTATGAGGCATACTCATCCATTGACTGTCTGCAAAAGTTAAACGTTGAAAGTGTTCTTTAAAAGGCTTTACGCTGAACTGTCCACCGCCAAGTTCAGTCAATTGTTGGGTCAGAGAACCAGACGCATACAACCATGTTTTCAATGCAGGATTTAAAACTTGTTCCTGTTTAAGTACTGGTTGTCGTTTACGCATAATCTGCTCACATGAAAACTCGCACCTAGTTTACCCCAATTTTTTGATAAAAAACGTAGAGAATTCAATCAACATTCCAAGCAATAAAAAAGCCTGCATAAGCAGGCTTTTTTATGAAATACGTATTACAAGCTGTAGTACATATCGAATTCAACTGGGTGAGTAGTCGTGTTAAGACGACGTACATCTTCAGTTTTAAGTTCGATGTATGCATCAAGCATTTCTTTAGTGAACACGCCACCTTTTAACAAGAATTCGTGATCTGCTTGAAGTGCTTCAAGAGCCATATCTAAGCTATGAGCAACTGTTGGGATTTTTGCTTCTTCTTCTGGAGGAAGGTCATACAAGTTCTTGTCAGCAGCTTCGCCCGGATGGATCTTGTTTTGGATACCGTCGATACCAGCCATTAACAATGCAGCGAAACCTAAGTATGGGTTCATCATTGGGTCTGGGAAACGAGCTTCGATACGCTTACCTTTAGGGCTAGAAACGTATGGAATACGGATAGACGCAGAACGGTTACGCGCTGAGTAAGCAAGCATAATTGGTGCTTCGAAGTGAGGAACCAAACGCTTGTATGAGTTTGTAGATGGGTTTGTGATTGCATTCAATGCACGAGCGTGCTTGATGATACCACCGATGAAGTACAACGCCATTTCTGAAAGGCCAGCATATTCATCACCAGCAAACAAGTTCTTGCCATCTTTAGAGATAGACATGTGAACGTGCATACCAGAACCGTTATCACCTACCATTGGTTTAGGCATAAACGTAGCTGTTTTTGCATATTGATGTGCAACGTTCCAAACAGCATATTTGAACTGTTGAACTTCGTCAGCTTTACGAACAAGAGTGTTGAAGCTCACACCAATTTCTAACTGGCAAGAAGCAACTTCGTGGTGATGTACTTCTACACGACCTGGGCCCATGATGTCTTCGATTTTTGCACACATTTCTGCACGCATATCTTGTGAAGAATCAACTGGAGGAACTGGGAAGTAACCACCTTTAACGCGTGGACGGTGACCAGAGTTACCAGACTCATAGCTGTTACCAGTAGACCAAGCAGCTTCTTCAGCGATTAATGTATGACGAGCGCCAGACATATCGATGTCCCACTTCACTTCGTCAAATACAAAAAATTCTGGTTCTGGACCGAAGAATGCAGTATCACCGATACCTGTAGATTTTAAGTATTCTTCTGCACGGCGAGCAATCGAACGTGGGTCACGCTCATAACCTTGACCAGTTGAAGGTTCAATAACGTCACAAGTCACAACTACAGTTGGTTCAGCAAAGAACGGGTCGATGAAACCAGTTTCCGCATCTGGACGTAAGATCATGTCAGATGCTTCAATACCTTTCCAACCAGCGATTGAAGAACCATCAAACATTTTACCGTCTTCAAAAGTATCTTCATCAATAGAATCAGCTGGGTAAGTTACGTGCTGTTCTTTACCCTTAGTATCAGTAAAGCGAAAATCGACCCATTTTGCGCCACTTTCTTGTATGAGTTGAAGGACCTTGTTCGCCATGCTCATTTTGCTCCAATGAAATTTTGTTGCACTTGTTAAGTGCGTGTTAGTTGCTGGTATTTATTAAGCAATTCTCATACCAACTTTATAAGACTTACCTAAAACATTGAATTACTTATAAGTATTCATGATTTAGGCCCCTTGTCTTGAACCCATTATACTGTTTGCTTGTGCAAATGCACCATATTCACACATTTTCAAATTATGGCATATTTAAACAGCTCATTATTGCCCTAATTTAGTGCAAAATTGTTGCACTGATATAATCCGCTGCATCAATTTCTAACAGTCGTTCCTGATCATAATACTTTCTTATATATAATGTTGAGATTCTTATGAGATTACACAAAAATATTTACACCTCTTAAAAAGCTACAGATTTCGCCCTTTTTTACGCTTCTTAAAAGACGCAGGTTTCTTGGCTAGCAAGTTAGAAAGTTCTTTATTGCTTATCCACAATCTACCAAATACTTTTCATTTTTATGAATTCTTATAGATCATTCCGCTTCTTAACAGTTCTTTGATTTGTCAAATGAACGCACCTTACTGTTATTTATCTAATAATAAACTCCACTATTTATGTTCTTTTTCATTCACTGTTTTTATACAAGGTAAATTTGCTTTTATTGTTAAAAATAACTAAAAAATAAAAAACATAAATTTTGGTTATAAATAAACAAACTAAAAGTTATGTTTATAAAAAACATAAAATCATTCAAGGATTTGAATAATGAAACATGAACTTGAACAATCCGATAAAGCATTTTTCGGTCATCCAAAACCACTAAAAACTTTATTTTTTACAGAACTTTGGGAAAGATTTTCTTATTATGGAATTCGGCCTTTACTCGTTCTTTATATGGTTGCTATGGTGAATGACGGTGGGCTAGCACTTGATCGACCAACTGCCGCAGCTATTGTGGGATTATTTGCAGGTTCCATGTATTTAATGACCGTCTTTGGTGGATGGATTGCAGATAACTGGTTAGGTCAGGCGCGTGCTGTCTGGTACGGTTCAATTATTATTGCTTTAGGTCACTTATCAATTGCCCTCACCACCATTTTCGATGAATTCTTTTTTTATTTCGGTCTAGTTCTAATTGTTCTTGGCTCAGGTTTATTTAAAACTTGTATTTCAGTCATTGTAGGAACTTTATACAAAGCTCAAGATAGTAGACGAGATGCTGGATTTTCCATTTTTTATATGGGAATTAATACGGGCTCGTTTATTGCCCCGCTCATTACAGGTCTATTAGCTCGCGATTATGGTTGGCACTTAGGCTTTGGTATTGGCGGCATTGGGATGCTCATTGCTTTATTAATTTTCCGCTTTTTGGCTGTCCCCCAGCTCCAAACTTTTAATGAATTGCGACAAGAAACCAATAGCTGTAGCAAACCTGTCGTAGAAAATAAAAATGCACCTAAAATTGTATTTAGCTTTTTATTCGCTGTTGCGGTGGTTATTGGATTAACTTTCTTTGGGATTATTCACATCAACCCAGTCGTTGTTGCAACCTACTTAACTGTAGGAATTAGCATTGGAATTATTGCTTATTTTGCATACTTACTACTTTTCCTGAATTTAGAGCAACATGAAAAATTTAAAATCATTATTTGCTTCGTTTTATTAGCAGCATCCGCTTTATTCTGGTCAGCTTTCGAACAAAAACCCACAACTTTTACTTTATTTGCGCAAGATTATACGGACCGTATTGTTTTCGGATTTGAGATCCCAACTGTATGGTTTGAATCAATCAATGCTCTTTTTATTATTATCTTTGCTCCAGTTGCAGCTTGGCTATGGGCTAAACTAGGTAAAGCAAATAAAGATCCAAGCTATATCAGCAAATTTATTATTGCGTTGTTATTCGCAGCAGGTGGCTTTTTGCTTATGACTTTAGCCAGTCATTTTGCTATTCATGGCGGAGTAGTTTCACCATTTTGGTTAGTCGGTACTTTATTTCTTCTTACCATAGGTGAACTTTGCTTAAGCCCGATTGGCTTATCAACCATGACCAAACTTGCACCTGATGTCATACGCAGTCAAATTATGGGTTTATGGTTCACTGGTTCAGCTTTAGGCAACCTCATGGCAGGTTTGATTGGCGGACACGTATCGGCAGATGGTATTAATCATTTACCTAGCCTATTTATGCGCTGTGTGTTGGCCTTGGTTATTGGCGCAATCGTGTTATTTTTATTAAAGAAACCAATGAATAAATTAATGAGCAAAAGCACCAACAAAGTTCAACCTGATTTGGAAACCATATGAACGACTTAACTGTTCCAGAAAAACTAGCGAAACTTCGTGAACTCATGATCAATCAACACGTTGATGCTTTGGTTGTCATGAGTGCAGATCCCCATATGTCAGAGTATTTACCTGACTACTGGAAAGCAAGGCAGTGGTTAAGCGGTTTTAGTGGCTCTGTTGGCACTCTAGTCGTGACTCAAAACTTTGCAGGGCTCTGGGCCGATGGGCGCTATTGGGTACAAGCCGAACAACAACTCGCTGGAACTGGCTTTCAATTACAAAAACTGACCAGTGATGAATCTTCAACACATCTCGCGTGGATTGAGAAAAATTTATCAACTGGTTCGGTCATTTCAGTAAATGGACAAACGCTTTCAATCCAGCAATTTAAAGCTTTGGAAAATACGGCAAAACAACGTGGCTTTAAACTTGAAACACAGCAAGATTTAATTGGTTCAATCTGGTCTAATCGTCCAGAACTTCCTTTAGAGCAGATTCATTTAATGCCTAAAGGGTTAAATGCCTTATCTCGTAAAGAGAAAATACAAGCAATTCGCGAAACATTAAAAACTAAGGCGATTGAAGGACATTTCATTTCATCTTTAGATGATATTGCCTGGGTCTTAAATGCACGTGGGCAAGATGTAGAATATAACCCTGTATTCCTTTCGCATTTATATATCAGTACTCAACAGGCTGTTTTATTTGTTGATAGCAACAAAGTTGATTCAACCATTCAACAGGCTTTCAAAGCTGATGGTATTGAGATTCGTAACTACGAAGATACAGCTAAGTTTTTATCGAATATCACTGATACCTCAGTACTTTTAGATCCAGCCAAAGTCTCGATTTTTCATGAACAAGCCATCGCAAAAGATATTCGGGTTGTATATGACATCAACCCAAGTACACTTTTTAAATCGCGTAAGCATGAAAGTGAAATAGCTCATATCCGCCATGCCATGGTGAAAGATGGTGTTGCCCTTTGTCATTTCTTCCACTGGTTAGAAAAAGCACTTCATCATCAAGAGAACATTTCAGAACTGACTATTGATGAGAAAATTACAGCTTTCCGTGCTCAACAAGAGGGTTTCATAGGCCCAAGCTTTTCAACAATTGCCGGCTTTAATGCCAATGGTGCTCTACCTCACTACCGTGCAACTGAAGAGCACTATTCATTTATCGAAGGCGATGGTTTATTGCTGATTGATTCTGGTGGACAATACGTAGACGGCACTACCGACATTACCCGTGTTGTTCCCGTAGGGACTCCAACAGAGCAACAAAAACGTGACTACACCTTGGTTTTAAAATGTCACATAGCTTTGGCAAAAACGATTTATCCAGAAGGTTTAGCTGCTCCTCTACTCGATTCAATTTGTCGCAATACTTTATGGCAACATGGTTTAGATTATCGACATGGAACAGGCCACGGCGTAGGCTTTGCGCTTAATGTTCATGAAGGACCGCAAGTGCTTTCTTATTACGCACCTATACATGCCTATAGCAAATTGCGTGAAGGAATGATTATTTCTAACGAACCGGGCTTATACCATGAGGGACAATACGGTATTCGCATTGAAAATCTGGTTGCAAACCGTCTCCACTCTGGATTTGAAAAAACTTACGGTGAATTTTTAGAGTTTGAAACGCTCACACTTTGCCCGATTCATTTAGATTGTATTGTCGTTGACAAGCTAACGAATGAAGAGAAAGGCTGGTTAAATGGTTACCACCAAACTGTTCAAGAAAGACTCGCTGAACATTTATCTGGCGATATTTTAGATTGGTTGATTTATAACACACGTAAGATTTAAATATTTAATAGCATTAAACCAAATCAAAGCCTTGAAAGAGCCAAGGCTTTGATTTAAATCCTATAAGATATGTAAAGAATCAAAAACCATACTAAATACTTATTCTAATCCGTTTATTATTTTTTATTTAGTTACAGTTTCTGTCTAATAGAATTTTAGGAACTTTTTTCTTATAGAGTTCAAATTTTTTTGTAATTTGTCTATCTTTGTTTCCAACAAATGACTTATTTGCTATTAATTCCATAGCACCTTTATTTGATTTTTTACTATCATCAGCAATAAGGTCATCTAAGTCATTATTAGCTTCTATCAAACCATTCTTATATCTATATTTTAGGTAATTTGTATTAATCAAATTATCCTTCTTAAAATTGAACTTATATTTTTCTTGTCCCGATTCTCCATAAAGACTCAATATAAGAGAACAATAATTTTTCTCTTTTTTCAATTCGATCCCGCCACCTTCAGGACTAATTCCCTGATCAGTTAAATCTAGCTCATAGATTTTCTTTGGAGACATGTTAGTTTTAGCGGATAAGTTACATCCTGTTAAGAGAAAGAAAAAACTAATAATAAGTTTTATTATCGTGCCTTGTTTATTTAACATTATATACTACCTTTAATGGATCACCGCCTGCATCTTTAGTTAGTTGTCTAAGCTGCGACATAGTTTTTCCAGTTTTTAGTTGGAAGTGAGGATTATCAACTATTGATTTCCAATCTCCACCCCACTCTAATCCAATACTTTTCCCGACAGGGGCGACTTTTCTCAGTATTTGAATATTTTTAGCATCCGACTTTGCATCCATGTGAAGTTTACCATCTTCCCATAATGGAAAAACATCAACAGCCAAAGCAAAGTTATGGTTACTTTGACCACCTCGTGCTCTTGTTACAATACTTCCAGGTGTTGTACGTCCTTTGGCGTACAAAGCATCTTGCTGTGCATAGGTACGATAATCTTGAACAATAACAAGTTGTACCTGGTGCTTTGCATACACTTCATTGATGAACTTTCTGATTAAGTCCCTTACTTGTGGATGTAATCTAGCTATAGCTCTCTCATTCTTTGCAGAAACTTTTGAAGATGCAGAGGTTGACGATGATACCTTTGCAACTGGTGTCTTTTCCTTATTTTGTGAGGCATCCTGAACAACTTTAGGTGGTGTTACAGGCCGATTCTCGTCTTTTTTCTTCTCAGTATGTGGTTTAGGCACAGTAGACTTAATTTGACGATCATAGACTTTTATCGTTTGGTTTTGTGAGATTTTACCGTCACTTAATCCATTAAGTTTCTTAATTTCGTCAATGCTATTACCAGTAAGTTTAGCAATTAAAGGCAAAGTATCGGTTCGCTGAGCTACGATAATCTTAGTTTTCTCTGCCTGATATTGCTGTGGTACAGGGGGTTTTGGCTTGTTTTCAGGCGCAGGCGAAGAAGCCTCAGTTTTATTGGTAGGTATCTTTAAGACTTGCCCAGCATGAATATCTTGGTCATTTTTTAAGTTGTTGATTCTTATTAACTCATCCGTAGTTGTATTGTTGTCTTTCGCGATTCGAGATAAATAATCTCCTTCAGCAACAATATAAGTTGATCTAACATATCCTCCCTGTGCTACTTCTTTAGTAGTTAGCTTTAAACCTTTAAGCAAGACTTTAGGGCTACGTATAGTAAAAATAGTCTTTTCGCCAATTAGTTGTATTTTAACTTTAGAGTTGTACTCTCCAGTGGCTATACTTCTAACTCGAACATCAATAACTGTTCCAACTGGACGTTTAATCCATACTGATTCGCCATTGGCAGTAGTAACAAACTCAGAAATTAATGAGGAACCAACCCAAAGTTGATGAGCTAACCCATTTATTGGTTGGCCCAGGGCATCTAAGAATTTTATATTGGCTAGACAATCCATGATTATATCTCACCCCCATATTCATGATTTTCGTGTGAACCACATTTACATTCATAATCATGTTCATCATCTTCATTGCCAGTTTCAACTGAAACAGTCCAACCCTCATCTATACCAATCAGCATATCGTAACCTTCATTAGTAGAAGTATTTATACGTTGAGTTCGACCATGTTCATCTAGCGTTCCTGAAATATAAGTATTGTTTTTATTATTAATTAATTTGTATTTCACATTTGAGAAATTAGATTCATAAAATAAATCATAAAAATCCCATTTATTTGTATAATTATTAATCTCATTAACGACAGGTAAATTAGGAAGTTCCGCTTTAACTCGCTGTCCATCATTAAAGATATGCTGACCAGCTTTAACTTCAAATTTACCCCCTGTTATCAAACTAATACCTTTATCATTAATTACAATACATGTACCACCAGCCATACTTTTTTTATTCTCTAATATTAGAATATAAAGTTATACTAGCATAATCTGATTAAATCTAAAAATTAAACCCAATGACCATGATTGTTTCTGCTCACTTAGGTGATGTTATTATGATTGCAGCAGATAAGAGGGCAATGAATTATAATGTTGAGACTAATGAATTAAGCGTATCACATAATAATGAAAATAAAATACAGTTATGGTGCAGAGGTGCAATTGCGGGAACAGGTGATGTTGTATTTATAAACAGAATAATGAAGCGATTCGCTGATATTTCTATTGAAGAACAAAAGATTAAACAAATAGATATAATTGCTGAGGAAATAAATAGAAGATTATATGAAGGATTACCTATAGATTTTATTAATAATAATACAATTGTATTTTCTATTTTTAATGGTGTGAATTCCTTATTATATTCAATACCGATTAGCGCATTTCTTGAAAAACAACTGTCTAATACTTACCTTAATAAAGTTGAACCAGGAACAGTTGAAGTGTGCTGTCTACATACTCCTCCAGATTTATCGTATCTAAAAAACTTTCAAAGTAATTTACGGAGTCTTAATAGTTTCGATAGCATTGTTCAATTCCTTATGTGTTATGTTGAACAACTAAAACAAATCTTTGCGATGCAAGCTTCAATTGATCCCAGTGTTACTTCTGCATTTGATTTATATTTACAGTCTTGCCAGACAGGTCAAAGGCTTGCTTTACATATTGAAAATCCGCTTTTAATTTCATCTATTATATTTAAATGACTAAACATCTAATTTAGAAGTACTTATTTTGGTATGCTTCTATGTAAAAGATAAAGTCGAAGAATATAAAAATTCTGATATAGTAGCCATCTATTGATGGTGGCTTTATTTTATACATGAGTACTTTAGCAATCTTGGGTACTAAATTGAGTATAAAAACCACATCAAAATAGAATCCCCTTATTTATTAGCGAGTTGAATCTAAAATGCTTCTAATGATCGACAATTACGACTCTTTTACCTACAACATCGTCCAGTATTTTGGCGAGTTGAATCAGGAAGTAAAAGTAGTTCGCAATGATCAAGTCACATTAGAGGATATTGAACGATGGCAACCAAAATATCTTGTGATTGGTCCTGGCCCTTGCTCTCCAAGTGAAGCAGGTATTTCAATTCCTGCAATTAATCACTTTGCCGGAAAAATTCCTTTGCTTGGCGTGTGTTTAGGGCATCAAAGTATTGGGCAAGCTTTTGGCGGAAAAATTGTAAGAGCCAAAACGGTGATGCACGGACGTTTATCTGACATGTACCACAGCAATAAAGGTATTTTCAGTAATCTTCCTAGCCCATTCTCGGCAACTCGTTATCACTCATTGGTGATTGATCAAGAAACACTACCTGACTGCCTTGAAGTAACATGCTGGACCAATGAAGCAGATGGCTCAATGGAAGAAATTATGGGCGTTAAACATAAGACACTTCCTGTTGAAGGCGTACAATTCCATCCTGAATCCATTTTGAGTCAACATGGCCATCAAATCTTTAAAAACTTTTTAGACATCTACGCATAAGGCAGCCGTAAATAGATTATTTTAAAAGTAATTTGATAAGAACCTGAATAAAAAAGCCAACTATGATCAGTTGGCTTTTTTTATCGCTGAATCAATTACAACTTTAACTGCTGCACAATTGATCCATCTTGTTTTGCCACTAAAGATCCGCAGAGTTGAATACGTTCTTTAGTCTGTTTCAATCCTCTTTCCACCCCAACCAACTCCTTAATTCGTGGCGCAAAAAAGTCATTTAACTGGACTGCTTGTTGTTGGGTACATGCTGCCCCACTAAACATTGCAGGGAAACGCCCAGCCGAAGATTTACCTAAACGGTCAAACACGGCGTCATGATTTACTTTAAACCAAGACCATAAGCCACCTTGCTCATCTCCATAATTATTGATTGAGTTGACCACGGTACGAACTTCACCGACTTTAACACGTGGGTTTAAAATCAACTGACGGGCTTGTTGGCGCGTTGCTTCTTGATTTGCTGAACCCAAAGCTGTAAGAATTGCAAGACGTTGTGTCGGTTGAGTCACGCGTTGTAACTCTCCAGACAATCGGTCAAAAGCTGGTTGACCTTTTTCTTGTACACGTACAGCTAAAATGGTTGGCAATAATTCAGGTGTTACTTGCGCAAAATTAAGCTGCTTTTGAGCAAATAGAGTATCTGACTGTTTTAACAGTTGGGTACGAACTTCTGGAACTTGAATATCTAAAGCAAGAAATCTAACCAACTCACTACGCCATAAACTGTCTTCAGGTGATTCACCTGTTTTGCTGACATAACCCAACTGATTTAATTTAGGTAAATATAAATTAGCTAAGACTTTTCTAAAATGTTCACGTTCAGCTTCTGTTTTCAATACATGACGATGAATGGTACTTAATTGGGAAAACAGCGCTGTACTAATTTGTCGGCTATTTGAATTGGCAAATTTCTTCGCAGCATCTACGACAGCCAACAAATTAATATCACCGTGGTTAAATGCCGCTGAAATCGCGTAGGCGTAGGCCAACTGTTCAGTATTAGAAAGCTTTTCTGTAGCAGCAGTCAGATGAGTAAACTCTTTTTGAGGCAAACTAAATTGGTAATATCCTGCCGCATCTGCATTTGGAATATACCAACTGCCAAGGCTGGCACCTTTGAGTTCAATCTTTGCTTCTGCTTGGTCTACCAGCTCACACTGGACCTTACTGGCTGCATTTGGAACTTCATAACGTACGCATAATGGTACACCCCACAGACTTCTTGCATCACCTTTTGAGCCCACAGGTAAATAACGGCTTTGCTTCACATTTAAAAAGACTTTATTGCCTTCTTGCTGTAGTGAAGTATTGATTAAAGGTACACCTGGTTGATCAAGGAAACTTTTCATCGCTCTGGCAAAACGCTCACCTTGTCCAGACTGCTCCGCTAAAGCGCTAATTAAATCATTGGCTGTCGCATTACCATATTGGTGCTTATTAATATAATTGCGCACACCTTGTTTGAATTTTTCTTCACCTAAATAGCTTTCAAACATATTTAAAACAGCAGCACCTTTTTGGTAAGTAATACCATCAAAAGCAGTTTGAATATCGGCATTGCTTAAAATAGGCTGGCGAATACGGCGTACACTCACCAAACTATCACTTTTCATCGCATCGGCAGTATCTGCAATACGTTCTAGGTCAGCATTAAATTCGGGATGTAATTTTTGAGTGATTTTACTTTGCATCCATGTCGCAAAAGATTCATTTAGCCATAAATCATCCCACCACGGCATCGTGACGACATCACCAAACCATTGATGCGCCAGCTCATGTGCATTGACATTAAATGAATTCTGTACAAAAGAGACTGGCGAGTCCTTATCTAGCAACATCAAGTAATCTCTAAAAGTAATTAGCCCTGGGTTTTCCATTGCACCAGCGGCAAAGTCTGGTGCTGCCAGTAAATCTAGCTTGTCAAATGGATAACCAAAGGCAAAATAATCTTCTAAAGTTTTTAAAATGGCTGGCGTTTCAGATAAGGCATGCTGCATTTTTTCAGCTTTAGCATCAGGCGCAATACCACGTAACTGAATCGGCTGCTTACGCCATGAAGTTGCACCAATATCAGGCCCTTTTTGTAATTGCCAAGGTCCGACAGCCAACGCAAGTAAATAAGTGGGTAGTGGTTTAGTTTGTGCAAAACTGAGTGTTTTCCAACCTGACTTATCTGCTTGCTCAGATGTTTGTTGGGTATTGGCAAAACCTGAATATTTGCTTGGAATCGTCAAACGAATATTAAACGGCGTTTTAAAACGTGGCTCATCAAATGACGGAAATGACTGGCGTGCACTAATTGCTTCCATTTGAGTCATCACATAAGGTTTACCCTCAAACTCAATTTTATAAATACCGTCAAGTTGCTGGTCATACGCTGCATTAAAATCTAGAACGAGTTGATACTGTCCTGCGGGCAAGGTTTTGGCAAATTTAATTTTACTCACCCCATCTACCTCGGAGGCTTGCTCATATTTTGCTTTGGTTTTGACGCCCTCTGCCGATGTGATATTCACATCTTTCACCGTCAAAGATTTACCATGAATCCAGATGTGATCTGTAGCTTGAGCCAGCTTTAAATGAATAGTGGTTTTACCGGTATAGCCTTTTTGTGCGGGATCAATCTTGAAATCTAAATCATAAGATTCGGGTATAACCCACTCGGGTAATTTACCAATCGGGATTTGTTCACTGTTATTGGATGCAAAAATTTGAGTTGCCGATAAAGATAATAATGTTGTAAGTAGCAATCTTTTTTTAAATGAAGGCTTGACCAGCATAAGGGGTTTTATCCTCTGTAGTTTTAAATAAAAAGATGCAGCAAATGCTGTACCACTTCGCTGCATCCATACATCATTCTTAAAATTTATAGTTAAACTCCAACCAACCTTGACGGCCGAATGGCGAATATGATCCTACCGGATAATACGGCCAACCGCCTGTGTCATCTCGTTTCACTTTGTCAAACAAGTTATTAATAATGATTGAAGCAGAAGCTTTTGGAGAGATTTGATAAGTACCACTCCAGTTCACTAAATACGTTGGGCTTAAGTAAACAGTTTGGTCGCCGTTTGGAATTTTGCCATAACGATTAACTAATACTGTTGATGCCCAATCTCCAAAGCTCCAGCTGAGACTGGTATTAAAACGGTCACGCCAATCCGGAATAGTTAAATCTTTTAAATAGTCATCTTTCTCGCCATCTTTTGATTGTTGATATTCATGTTCTAGTACACGGCTATAATTGATCGTCCAGAGAAAGTTACCAAAACTGTCTGTTTTCCAGCGCCATCTACTAGTGAAATCAATCCCGCGGGTATGGTCTGATGCTGCATTAATCGGAACGATATTAATATTCTTAATGACATTTGGATCGACAACTGCATTTGCAGGGTTACGCTCTACACGTGCTAAAGCATCAATACAGGCCACAGAGTTAATATCTTGGTTGCCTAAACGACAATCTGCTTCCAAACGTAGAATTTTGTCCGCACTTAAATTGGTCACAAGATTATCAATTTTGATATCCCAGTAATCGACGCTAATATCAAATTTATTGGTTGGTGACCATACAAAGCCTGCACCATAAGATTTACCTTCTTCAGGTTTCAGCTCTTTGTTTCCGGTTAAAGTGTAGTTCGCCCCAGGCGAGTAATCTTTAAAGGTACATTTATCTAAAGGTTGTCCCGTTTGGCTACAACGTAAATAATCTGTTGTACTTGGAAAATAACCTTTTTGTTTATTTAAAAACAGATAGTTCATATCTGGTGCACGAAAGCTGGTCGCGTAGTTACCACGTACCAATAAAGTCGGATGTGGTCTAAACTCGAGACCCGAACCGAAAGTTAGCTTATCAATGCTGTTATCTGACAAAGCATAACGGTCATAACGTCCAGACAGGGTTAAATTTAACGGTTTTGCTAAAGGTAAGAATAATTCTGCGCCAAGTGCTTGGCGGGTACGTGTACCGCCATATTCGCCACTAGAGCTTAAATTATAATATTCACCATTTTCGATCGCCTCATCTGGCTTAATCGAAAAACCTTGACGCCCAATTTCGGCCACAGTCGCAAGTTTGGCCGTTCCTGCAGGTAACTTAAATACGTCACCATTCGCGCTTAAGGTCAAACTTTGTGCCCACGACTTATCTTTTTCTTTTGTGGTGCCCGAAATACTTTCAAATTCACTTGCTGTGAGTGGTCGACTTAAACGATCTAAGCGAGGCGAATAAATAGGAATACCATCTGCATCTGTACCAAGTTGCTGACCTAAGAAATATTCATCAACATTCGAGCGTAATAAGCCTTGGCGGCGTAGCTGACTGGTGTAGATGGAACCATTATAGGCTGCTTCATAACTCCAGCTCGTCTCTCCAATATCGCCTCGAATTCCAAAATTTAAGTTAGAAGAAAGTTCTTTCCACTTTTTATTTACGCGTTCTACCCCGCCTAATTCTTCAGGCGCAAAACGGCGATTCCAAATTTCATAATTTCCCGAATCTTGATTTAGGAAATAACCACTTGATGCAGCTAAAGAAGTCCATGTCGGCCCACGGGTATTATTTTCAATTTGGTTGGCGCCAATTAAAAAATCGGCAAATAATTGGGTTTTATCATTTAACTCATAATCTAAACCGAGATAACCATTTTGGCTGCGGTTTTGGGTCTGAACCGTCCAATAAGTCGGTCGTGCTAAACCACTCGCACAATTGTCTGAACCTGCTTGTCCAATATTATTGACTGATCCGTTAAATAAACCATTAAAGGCCTGACACCCACCAATTGAAAGATATTTACCAGTATCAGCATTTTTACGACCCACAATAGTGTCCGGTTTTTCTCCTAAACGCGTTCGGCTCGACATAAAATCTCGATCGGCTGCCCATATCGGTTCACGGCCGCTGAGTTCAACCCCATAAACGAGACTAAGCTTGTCTAAAGTTTTACTACCACTTAGTTGTAAACGTAAATTTTCACCGCCTTCTTTGGTTCCGCCTGCCTTGATATTAAATTGTGTGCCGTCTGTTTTCTTTTTCAGAATAATATTCACCACGCCTGCAATTGCATCTGAACCATAAATTGCAGAGGCACCACCATTTAATATTTCAATACGGTCAATAATGGCAGTGGGAATATTGGCTAAATTCACGAAATTGACAGACCCATCGTACGGTACAGGATAGTCTGCAACCCGATGTCCATTAATCAAAGTTAAAGTATGATTCGGTCCCAAGCCCCGTAAACTAATAGCATTAGCCGCAGGTGTAAAAGTATTTCCATAATCGGCGCCTTGTACAAAACCCGTGTTCTGCGTCAGGTTATTGAGTGCATCAAATGCATTACTAAAACCTTGTTTTTCAATATCAGCAGCGGTTATCACTGTCACACTGGTCGGGCCATCTTTTTGTGCTTTTGAAATCCGAGATCCTGTCACAGCAACACGAACTACTTTATCTGGTTTAGCTTGGTTTTGTGGTTGCTCTACAGCTTCTTGCGCATAACTTTCTAATGGATGAAACAGTGCAACAAATACAAAAATAAATGAGCGCTTATTTTTTAACGTCCCTAGATATTTCAAGTTATTTAAATACATATTTATTAGTAGACAAAATAAAGATCGCCCTACTATATCCACTTTTATTTGGTTGATTTATACACATTTTTTCTAGATATATTTATGTTTAATATATACCAAATGGTTAATTATTTATCATAAAAACTCACAACAAACTAAAACCTTTTTCCATAAATAAATTTTGTTTATGAATAGACTCAAAATCTTCACTGAGCAAAATTTCTAATTCTCTTATCGAACAGCAAAAATCTTTGGTTATTTTCTGCTAACATAGCTCCCCGTAGCTAGTGAAACATGGAACGCAATAGGCCGAACCTCCTACTCTTGATCAACTTCACCTAAAAATTTTAATCATTAATGCTGTAAATCATGACTATGAATATCCAACAGGCGCTCAACCACATTACCAAGAACATTCATTTGACTCAGCCTCAAATGGAAGAAATTATGCGCAGCATCATGCAAGGTGAGGCAACCGAAGCACAAATTGGTGCTTTAATGATGGGCCTACGCATGAAAGGTGAAAGCATTGACGAAATGACGGCAGCCGCACGTGTCATGCGTGAATTTGCGATTAAAATTGATGTGAGTGATATCAAACATTTAGTTGATATTGTGGGAACTGGCGGTGATGGACAAAATTTATTTAATGTGTCTACAGCGTCTAGCTTTGTGATTGCAACAGCAGGTGCGACCATTGCAAAACATGGCAACCGCGGCGTTTCAAGTAAATCGGGTTCATCAGACCTACTTGAGCAAGCGGGTATTCACCTTGATTTAGATATGCAACAAACCGAACGCTGCATCCGTGAAATGGGTGTGGGTTTCTTGTTTGCACCAAACCACCACAAAGCCATGAAATACGCTGCTGGCCCACGTCGTGAACTTGGTATTCGTAGTATTTTTAATTTACTCGGCCCACTAACCAACCCAGCTGGGGTAAAACGCTTTGTCATTGGTGTGTTTTCAGATGAACTATGTCGCCCAATTGCAGAGGTAATGAAACAACTTGGTGCCGAACATGTCATGGTTGTTCATTCAAGAGATGGTCTTGATGAAATTAGCCTTGCAGCGCCTACCACTGTTGCCGAACTCAAAGATGGCGAAGTTACTGAGTGGACACTTAATCCTGAAGATGTCGGAATTGAGTCACAAACTTTAAATGGTTTAGTGGTTACCGATGCATCAGCAAGTCTAAAGCTCATTAAAGATGCTTTAAGCAAAAATAAATCAGATATTGGTGAAAAAGCTGCAAACATGATTGCGCTTAATGCAGGCGCAGGTATTTATGTAGCAGGCATTACCAAGACTTATGCTCAGGCTGTTACATTCGCGCAAGATATTATTTACGGCGGGCAAGCATTAGAAAAAATGAGTGTTTTGGCTGAATTTACCAAAACATTAAAACAATCTCAGGCAGATTAAGGACTTCTCATGATTAATATTCAAAATACCATTTTAGGTAAAATTGTTGACCGTAAACATGAGGAACTTGCTGCACGTTTAAAACAACGTAATTTGCAAGACGTTGAAGAATTAGCAAAAGCTGCGACTCCAGTGCGTGGCTTTGCAAATGCTTTAAAACATAAACGTCCAGGTGTGATTGCTGAAATTAAAAAAGCATCTCCATCAAAAGGAGTTATTCGCGCAGACTTTAATCCTGCCGAAATTGCCCAGCAATATGAACAAGCTGGAGCAGCATGTTTATCGGTATTGACCGATGTTGATTTCTTTCAGGGTGCAGATGAAAATATTGCGATTGCTCGCAATCATTGTGCCCTACCTGCTTTACGTAAAGACTTTCTGATCGATCCATATAATGTAGTTGAAGCCCGTGCTTTGCATGCGGACTGCATTTTATTAATTGTTGCTTGTTTGTCTGACCAACAACTCGAAGAAATGTCAAAAACTGCGTTTGAACATCAACTTGATGTATTGGTTGAAGTTCACGACGAAGAAGAAATGGAACGTGCATTAAAGCTTTCTGAACAATGTTTATTAGGTGTGAATAACCGTAATTTAAAAACGTTTGATGTAGATTTAAATACATCTATCCGATTGAAAAAGTTACTTCCGGCCTCACGTTTATTAATTACTGAAAGCGGTATTGCGACACCAGATGATGTGCATATGATGCAAGAACATGATATTCACAGCTTCTTGGTTGGCGAGAGTTTTATGAAACAACCACGTCCAGATCAAGCTTTTACTGCTCTTTTTGGACAACCTCAAACGGTTTAATGAAGATATATGAGTAATAAAGATTCATCGCTTTCTAAAGAGCAACAAAAGTTATTGAAGCAATTTAAAAAGCAAATCTCCAATCCTCATTCAAGCAAAATCGCAAATCAGCCTGAGACTAAAAAATCCCAGGTTGAGACTGAAGAATTGGAAGATACACACCTGTTTCAACAGGCTGTTGCAGGTGTTAAACGCATCAACAATAGTAATGTGGCTGATGTAAAACCACCTCGTGCTAAAAAAGTCGATGCACAAACACTAGCAAAACGCGCAGCCGCTGAAGGCGGACGTGATACTGAACATGCCGAGTTATCAGATACTCAAGCAGCATTAAATCCAGTTGCAAGCCAAGCAGCTTTAAGTTATCGCATAGCCACTCTTCAGCATAAAGTTTTTGAAGACTTAAAAGCTGGTAAAATGCGCTGGTTTGAAGCAGTGGATTTACACGGCTGTACCATTGAACAAGCACGTGAAGCAGTTTTACAAATCATCCAGATGGCAAAAGATGAAAATCAAAATGTCATTAAAATTGTGCATGGTAAAGGCCCTGAAGCTGTTTTAAAAACCTATGTAAACGGATGGCTACGCCAACATCGCGATGTTTTGGCATTTGTAAGTGCACCTGAAAATCAAGGTGGCACCGGCGCTGTTCTCGTTCTGCTTAAACGAGCAGAAAAAAATCCCAAGTACAAACAATAATCGGCTTTTTCTACAGAATTCAGTCTTTTGATAGTTTTCTGGTAGAATGCCGTTTTGTTCAACCAGTGTAAGTGAACATTCTTATGTCTATGCAGCAATCGTACGCAAATATTCTGACTGCCGTCGGTGAAGATCTTGATCGTCCCGGCCTTAAAGATACGCCTGTGCGTGCGGCTAAAGCTTTTTCATATTTAACTTCTGGCTATAGTAAAACTTTAGAAGAAGTCACCAATAATGCTGTTTTCCCATCAGATAACCATGAAATGGTATTGGTGAAGAATATTGAATTTTATTCGCTCTGCGAACACCATCTTCTCCCATTCTATGGCCGTGTTCATGTTGCCTATTTACCAGAAGGCAAAGTTCTTGGCTTATCTAAATTTGCACGTATTACCGAGATGTTTGCTCGCCGTTTGCAAATTCAGGAAAACTTAACTCAGCAAATCGCTGAAGCTGTTGCTGAAGTGACTGGCGCTCGTGGCGTTGCTGTAGTCATCGATTCAGCACATATGTGTATGATGATGCGTGGTGTAGGTAAACAGGAATCTACCACCCGTACAGTTTCATTTGTCGGAGATTTTAAAACCGATAAAGAAGCACGCCGTGAATTCTTAAGTGCTGTACCAGAAAGCTACTAATCTGGTTGTTAATGCACAAAAAAGCCCAACCATGTTGGGCTTTTTTTATAGGCTAGCTTTATAAAGTTCAACCCAACTCTATAAAACATAACAATTAAATTAGGTGATTTTTGTTATAAAAGTACGCATCTTTATTTTAAATAATTTATGAGTTAATCATGCGATTTAAAAAAATTTCTTGCTTACTTTTACCCTCTCTTTTTGTTTTTAATACCTCAATTTATGCAGGTAACACCTCTAAAGATCAAGAAATTAAACAACTGGTAGATCAAAACTTTAAACCCTTATTAGAAAAATATAATGTGCCGGGTATGGCGGTAGGTGTTATTCAAAATAATAAAAAATATGAAATGTATTATGGTTTGCAGTCCATTCAAGATAAAAAAGCCGTAAACAGCAATACTATTTTTGAGCTAGGTTCTGTCAGTAAATTATTTACTGCAACCGCAGGTGCCTATGCCAAAAATAAAGGAAAAATCTCTTTTGAAGACACACCAAGTAAATACTGGAAAGAACTCAAAAATACGCCAATTGACCAAGTTAACCTACTTCAACTTGCCACTTATACCAGTGGTAACCTTGCGCTACAGTTTCCAGATGAAGTACAAACAGCTCAACAAGTTTTAACTTTTTTCAAAGATTGGAAACCTAAAAATCCAATTGGTGAATATAGACAATATTCAAATCCAAGTATTGGCCTATTTGGAAAAATTGTAGGCCTTTCGATGAATCAGCCTTTTAGTCAGTTCTTAGAAAAGACAATTTTTCCAGACCTTGGCTTAAAACATAGCTATGTCAATGTGCCTAAAACCCAAATACAAAACTATGCATTTGGCTACAACCCAGAAAATCAGCCGATTCGCGTTAACCCCGGTCCACTCGATGCTCCAGCATATGGGGTTAAATCGACGCTACCAGATATGCTAAGTTTTATTCATGCCAACCTGAACCCACAGAAATATCCAGCAGATATTCAAAGCGCAATTAATGAAACTCACAAAGGTTTCTATCAAGTCGGCACCATGTATCAAGCATTAGGTTGGGAAGAATTTTCTTATCCAGCGCCTTTACAAACTTTATTAGACAGTAATTCAGAACAAATTGTGATGAAGCCTAATAAAGTGACTGCTATTTCAAAAGAACCTTCAGTTAAGATGTTCCACAAAACTGGCTCAACCAATGGTTTCGGAACATATGTCGTGTTCATTCCTAAAGAAAATATTGGCTTAGTCATGTTAACCAATAAACGTATTCCAAATGAAGAACGTATTAAGGCGGCTTATGCTGTGTTGAATGCGATAAAGAAATAATTGTCTTTTCTTAAAACAAAAAAAGAGAGAAATAGACTTCATCTACTTCTCTCTTTTTTATGAACATACTATTTAAAAGAACAAGACATATCCTAAGCTTGATTTCATCCAGTCCAGATGATTTTGTTTTTCATAATCCCAATTAAGACGAATAGCATTGTTGCTATTAATGGCATATTGCCACTGTGTATTTAAGCGTAAGTTCCATTGGTTTTGGTCTTCCCAATATGGCAGCTCAACTTGTACCACTGAGTTAAACTTTTCAAACCATTGGTTCATACAGCCTAAAGTTGGGCCCATTCCCACACGCCAGCCTTTATCTAAATTTGAACCCGCTTGAACATAAGCTTGAACTTGACCATAGCACACATGTTTACGCTCATAGTCTGCAACACTGTAGCCGACTTGGGTATTAAAACTTGCTACACCGTGCTGTTTTTCATCACTATAAACGCCGTCATGGACTGCTTCTTGACGCCAACCTAAGTTAAATCCCCAAGTGAGAGGTGTTTTAAAGGGTTGAAACGGGTTATAAGAGTTCACTTCTAGCAGATCAAGATGCTCTAGCTTTAAGTGATCGTTACGCCACTGCGCACTACCATTTAAAAAGAGCAATTGGGTACCAGCTCGATACCCCCCTTGAGGATCAATCAAGTCATGGTAAGCCTGTCTATGTCCAATTTCGATAAACTGCTCACCCTGCACTTCGCCCAGTTTTAGCGAAACATTACGTGCATTATGGCCTTGTGTTGGCTCAGTCGATGGTCGTTTCGGTTCTTGACGCTGTTTATCTAAATCAATCTGACTTCTTAAAGCCAAAAGCTGCCGTAACTGTGGTTGAGCAACGCTTTCTTCAACTTTTCGACTAATGAATTGCAAATATAAATCATCGTAAGCCATCTCAAGAATTTTGGCCTGATCTGGCTGACTATATGACTTAAGTATTTCAGAAGACTGCTTGGTTGGCATCATTGCTACTTTATGAGCAACTTTTGCTAAAGACGCACCATGCTGATGAGCTTGGGCCAATAATTGAGTTTCTAAAGCGGGTCGATACACAGGTGCTTTGGTTAGCCCTTGTTGATGCATCGCTTTAATGGTTTCCATTGGAATAGAAGCGTAATTAAACTTTTCTTGTAAGTTAGACTTAGGTTTAACTAAATCAACTAAACCTAATAACCGATAAGCACAGTTGTCACTCACAAAGTAATAAGGGAAGCTTACATGTTGCATTTCCCAAATATGACTCACTAAAAAGCGTGTTTCTTCAGGGGATAGTTTTAACTCATATTCCCATAAATCACGGCTCTCGAAATCACCATATTCTTTTACCTTACGATAATAAGGCATAAGTGAATATTCACCCGGATACTGCCCTGTTAAACCTTTCCATGCATATGACCAGTTGTCGTTACCTGCTACAGTTGCTGCGTAGTTTACGGCGTAAGAAACAAGGTTTAACTGCTGTTGATCTTTAGGGTCTAGGCGCAATAAGGTATGCCCGAACATGGAGCTCGGATTGCCCATAAAATCTGTCGCGTAAATTAAGGTCGCTTTATAAGGCTTAATTTGGCCAATCCAGTTTTCAAACTCTGGGCATTTTACTTGCGGCAATTCATTTTCTTGAATGCCTAATTGCTTTATAAGCCACTGACTACGAGCTGGAAATTTACAACGAATTGACTGGTTATCTGGTGCAGGTGTAAACAATGCCGCGATATCGGCTTTTAACTCTTCTTTTAAATGATTTTTTCCATTTTCTGCAATAAAATAACCAGAATAACTCACTTCACTGTTATGGTTTTTATTGGCATACATGAGCCTTTGCCATGTAATGTCTTGGTCTAATTTTTTTTGTTCTGCAACTGACCAATAGTTTTGAATAGATGGATTTATTTCTGCTGAATACGCAATATTAACTGCCAATGAGGCAAAAATTAAAACAACTGATTTCATTAAGCTCATCAATTTTTATCATTAAATATAAGAAAAACCCTGCCAAAAGACAGGGTTTTCAATTTTAAACTTATACGTAAGCTTTTAAAACTTCATCTTTAGCCATTACGTTTTGTAATGATGCCAATACTTGAAGTGTGTTTTGGTTGTTTGTTGAATAGATTTCACCAAAGTTTGCTTTTGAAACTTTGAAGAAACGGTCTTTGTCTTGTGGTTTGATTTGCATTAACTCAGCAAGAACGTTCAGGCTTTCACCTTGGCCTACAGCCATATCACGTGCTAAAGCTTCTGCATTTTCATTTGTGAATGTAACAACTTGAGCTGTTACTGTTCCGCCTTGACGGCAACCTAAAGTACCGAAAGTAATACCTAATAATTGGTTAGTAAAAATACCGTTTGTTGTTGCAGCAAGAATTTTAGGCGCTACTCCTTTTTTGCCTGCCCATACTTGCGTACCCACACCACAACCTACATCATTATCAGCCATAGCAACACTTGAACCAGCTGCTAACAAAGCAGCTAAAGCTAATTTTTTTAACATGATGAATATCTCCAAAAATCATTATTGATTGTTTCTTATGTATTGTTATGTGTAATTATTATTACACCCTTCAAAGATAACGATAAGCTTGTCTTTTAGCAATTAAAAATTAAACAATATGATAAAAAGAGAAAAGGAAATTTTTATCTTAAATTCCAATTACCTTGATTATCTCGATGACCTAAAATTTTAAGAACTAATACTAAACTTAGTAGTAATAATAAATACCATGAACCGAGTTTACCCCACCCGACCATATGCCAAGCATTAATCTGACTTGGATAAACCCAAATTTTATAAAAGGTACTAATATTTTCAGCGACCCAAATAACAAAAGCGAGTGTCAACAACACTGGGAGCATCGGGGTTTTAAATTTACGTTCATTTATTTGAAAATAAAGTGTAGTTTTCCAGAAAATATAAACACTAAAAGCAAATAAAATATAGCGAATATCAGGAATAAAAAATTTACTCATGAAATTAATATATGAGAAAAATGCGAGAAAAAGCATGCTTCCAAAACTTGGAAGTTTCTCAAAAGAAACCTGAAATAAACGGATTGAGCGAGCAAAGAAACTGCCTACAGCCGAGTACATAAAGCCTGCAAATAAAGGCACAGTAATAATTTTAAACACAGCCGGCTGCGGATATTGCCATGAAGCAATGCCAGGATGTGTCAAAAAGATTTCCATGACCATTGCCATGATATGAAATAAAGCAATCACCTTGGCTTCTTGCCATGACTCAAGCTTTAAATACAACAAGCAAATTTGAATAATGAGCGCATAGATGAGTAAATAATCATAACGATAAAAACCCATATATTCATGGCTTCCCATCGGAGCTGTCAGAGCAAAAGCAATTAATAGCAAAATACCAAACAAGGCTGCCGAAACAGCCTTGCCAATAAATTGAAGGGGTAAAAACAGATATTGCACAAAAAACTATCCTAGATATTTAGCACTATACTCATGTACTGTATCTACAAAGATTTTTGGCTGCGCTGGATCTACCCATTGGGTAATACCATGCCCCAAGTTTGCAACATAGCCAGTTTTTTCACCATTTGCGTAAGCATCATCCAGCATTGCTTTCACTGATTTTTCAATCGTAGCTGCTGAACCATATAAAACCGCCGGATCAAGGTTCCCTTGTAGGGCAACACGGCCTGCTACAGTTGTACGCGCTGTATTTAATGGTGTCGTCCAGTCTAAACCTAATGCATCTGCACCTGTTGTGATCATTGGCTCTAGCCACTGACCACCACCTTTAGTGAATACAATCACTGGAATACGGCGTCCATCTTTTTCACGTTGCAAGCCCGCGATAATTTTTTTCATATAGTTCAGTGAGAACTCTACATATTCACGGTGTGCTAAAGCTCCACCCCAACTATCAAAAATCTGAATAGCTTGAGCGCCTGCATCAATTTGAGCATTTAGATAGTCAATGACTGAATCTGCTAAATGGTCGAGCAACGCATGCAAAACTTCCGGCTGCGCATACATCATTTGCTTGGTAAAACGGAACTCTTTGCTTGAACCGCCTTCAACCATATAAGTCGCCAGCGTCCAAGGGCTACCCGAAAAACCAATCAGTGGAACCTGACCACCTAAAGCAGAGCGAATTGTGCTTACTGCATTCATGACATAATCAAGATCAGATTTAGCATTTAACTTCGGTAAATTTGCTACGTCTTGTTCAGTACGAACCGTTTTATGAAACTTAGGGCCTTCGCCTGTTTCAAAATAAAGACCTAGTCCTAAAGCGTCAGGAATCGTTAAAATATCTGAAAATAAAATTGCTGCATCTAAATCGTAACGACGCAAAGGTTGTAAAGTTACTTCACAAGCAAATTCTGTATTTTTGCATAAAGATAGAAAATCACCTGCTTTTGAGCGTGTTTCCCGATATTCAGGCAAATAACGTCCTGCTTGGCGCATCATCCATATTGGAGTGGTATCTACAGGCTCACGTAATAAAGCACGTAAGAAACGATCATTTTTAAGTGTCGTCATTGCCGATCTCTATCTTTTTCATGTGGCAGCATCATATCAAAAAGGTGAATGTTTTTATAATTTCAATTTCATACAAAAAACTTGTCAATCTACTAAAAAATGCATATTTACACAAAAGTCTACTGCAAGTAGCTCGGTTTTCTGCAATACTTGCAACATGTTACATCGGGTTTATTGATATTCCTTTAATGCTTAAATTCACCAATACTTAAATACGCACACATTGCGTTTTTGGTGATTTTATAAACATTAGGATCAGTCTTCTTACCCTATTGCTTATATGAAAATTCTTAAGGTTGAATTACATGTTTGTTCGCTCATTACTCGCTATGAGTTTAAGTTGTATTATTGCTAATGTTGCTTTGGCTGCGTCAACAACTGAGCAACCAGTCACTCCTAAAAAAGTATCTGCTCCTGTAGAAGATCCGATTGATCCGCTTGCTGTAGATGCTGCTTCAACTGTTAAAGCTCAAGCCCAGACACAGATTACTGCTCAAGAACAAAATGACTTAAATCGAGCGTCTACAACATTACAAAATTTGCAAAAAGCTGAAGACCCAAATGCTGACTCAGGCATTGCTGCTTCAGAACCAACAGCACCAGCTAAAACAACAACAGCATCTAAGTCTACTACTTCTGCTCCAGCTGTTTCATGGACATTAGATGGCTTAAATAATGCTGAGTGGTATGAAAATATTGGTAAAGGTCAATTACCAGTTTATGCACGTGCCCACGTCATGCTCAATAACGCGCATGCTTCACCGGGTGCGATTGATGGCATGAGCGGTAAAAACACCCTAAAAGCAATTGCATCTTTCCAGCAAATGAATGGTTTATCTCCTACTGGCGAGTTAACTAAAGAAACTTGGGATGCGCTTGTTGCAAAACAAACAAAACCAGCATTTATTGAATACACGATTACTGATGCAGACCTAAAAGGTCCATATGCCGAGTCAATTCCTTCTGACTACGCATTACAAGCCAAAATGAAAGGTTTGTACTACACGCGTGTGACTGAAATGTTGGGCGAAAAGTTCCATATTGATGAAGGTTTCTTAAAGAAATTAAACCCGAAAGCAACCTTCAAAAAAGTTGGTGAGAAAGTTATCGTTCCAAACGTACGCAATGACTTACCAGAAGACATTCATTTAATTATTGCGCATAAAGGTGCTAAACAGTTGTATCTGTTTAATAGCCGCAATCAAATGATTGCCTCATTTCCTGCAACAATTGGCAGTACTGATACGCCATCTCCGACCGGTACTTATAAGGTAGTTGGTGTTGCGCGTAACCCTTGGTATAGCTACTCACCTTCGAACTTCGTACAAGGTAAAAACTTAAAACCACTTTCTTTACCACCAGGTCCTAACGCTCCTGTAGGTAATATCTGGATTGGTTTAAGTAAAAAATCATTCGGTATTCACGGTACGCCAAACCCGTCTTTAATTTCTAAAACTGCATCACACGGTTGTATCCGTTTAACCAACTGGGATGCTAACGATTTAGGTAATAAAGTACGTTCTGGTGTTACTGTTAAATTCTTAGAATAATCTTTAAAAAAAGAAAGCCTGCTTTATGCAGGCTTTTTTTATACTTAAAATTTAAAACGAATATTTATTGATATATCGATCATATTAAAAACGCAACAATATGTTGCATCTACTCTATTTTTAGCTTCATTCTACAGGTTTAACATAGTCCTCAAGAGATCAATAATAATTTGAGGAGATCGAGTCATGAATGCTTTTTTGCATCGTAGTGAAGATCGTGGTCATGTTAAAGCGGGTTGGTTAGAGTCTTATCATAGCTTTTCATTTGGTAACTGGTATAACCCGAAATATATGGGTGTAAGTGCATTACGCGTGATTAATGACGACAGAATTGATGCCCATAATGGTTTCGGCACACACTCTCATGACAACATGGAAATTTTAACCTGTGTGCTTGATGGTGCAATTTCACACCGTGATACGATGGGAAATGAAGGCCAAATTAAGGCTGGTGAATGGCAACTCATGAGTGCTGGTACAGGCGTGGCGCACAGTGAAATCAATAACACTGATACACCTGTCCATCTATTACAAATCTGGATTATTCCAGACGTAAAAGAAGCTGAGCCAAACTACCAACAAATTAATTTGGACCCACGTAAAGATCCAAATAAATGGCATTTAATTGCAGGCCCAGAAGCAAATGCACCTATGCACATTCGCCAAAACGCAGAAGTAAAATCTGCAGTATTGGAAAAAGGAAATGAACTTCCTGTTGAAACATCAAAACGGGTAAATTACGTTCATGTGATTTCAGGTGTAATTCGTATTGGTGATCAAGAAGTTAAAGCTGGTGATGCTTTAGTGTTTGAAGATAACGCCGTGATTCATGCACTTGAAGACAGTCAATTTATTTGGTTTGATTTACCTTAAATAGCTAAAAGCCCTTTTATATAAAAGGGCTTTTTAGTCACTACTACCGCCACTATCGCAGCTGCCTGAGTCCGAAGATGACGAACAATCATTTGAATAGCTTGAGCTATGATGATGGCTATTGTCATGAACATGATGGTTTGCTGACGATGAATAATCATGCTCACCCGATGATGAATAATTCTTTCGATAGCGAAGAGCTGCAATTAACAGAAACAGTCCGATGCTGGAAAAAATAGTAATAAATACAATAAAAAACACCTTCAAATAACAACCTCCTAAATAAATCTATGTAGATGATTACTGTATCACCTACTTCTTTATTTAAATGAGGTATGTTGATTAAACAAGTTATTTTTTGATAAATACCACAAAACTTTCAATGTAAAAACTGGATGAGTAACCTTTCAAAATAACTCAAAAGTTACACACTACCACTCTCAACATAGCTTAAATAAAACCACCCTCATTTTATAAATGATTAAAAATCGTTTTGAGTTTCCTTCACATATAAATAGGCACTTGCTCTAGATATACCTAAATGCTGAGCAACCGTTTCCACGGCCTTTTTAATGTCTAATAAGCCATTACTCTTGAGTTCATGTATTAACTGTTTTCGCTCATTGAGTTTTAACATACGCGGTGTCGTAGCATGTTTTGAGGCAAATTGATCGATATATCTTCGAATTGCTTCTGTACCATTCGGCTCAAGATTTTCAATAATGTTGTCAGTTTCAATTTTAGTGAACTGATCTAGAGCACTTTGCATTCCCCTAAATAGGGTTAAATCTATATTCATACATAAAGCGGCCACATATTGCCCTTCTTCATCTTTAATTCCAATAGATGTACTTTTGGCGGGCCGACCATCTGCAAATTGGTTTGCGTAGTTTGAAATGAGGTTTGGAAACTCTGGAGACATGATTCTAGCCAGCCCTAACTCGGTTGCTGGATCTCCAATTTTTCGACCAGATAAATTGTTATGTATAGAGAGTATGGCATGCTCAGGATTTGTTAAGTCATGGACAACAACTTCGCAAAAAGGAAATAGCGTTTCACTTAGCCCCTTCGCGATAGTATCTAGTTGAGTGAGTAAATGTTTATCACGATTGCCCAATGTATTTCCTCCTAATGACTTAGTTACTATTTCAAACCCTAACGTAAAGCATGCAATAGTAATTTAGACTTTTTATCTAATTTTAAACTTAATGTAAATCAAAATCTTATATCTCATTGTTATCACATTAGAAAATAAAATTAGACATTTTATCTAAATATATATATTTTATCTAAACAAGGTCAGTATATTGTGCGTTGCTTGAGCAATAGTAAATCTTGCATCCGAAAACATTGAATAGCATTAGGTTTAATTATGAAAAATTTAACCCTTCCCACTTATGAAGATGTCGCAGCCGCTGCTGAACGTATAAAAGGTTTTGCAAATAAAACTCCTGTTTTAACTTCACGTACTGTGAACAATAAATTTGAAGCAGAAGTATTTTTTAAATGTGAGAATTTTCAGCGTGTTGGCGCTTTCAAATTTCGTGGTGCAATGAATGCGCTTTTGCAATTCAATGATGCTCAAAAAAAAGCGGGCGTGGTTGCTTTCTCTTCGGGAAACCATGCACAAGCGATTGCACTGTCAGCAAAAACTCTTGGTATTCCAGCCATAATCGTTATGCCGCAAGATGCACCTGCCGCAAAAATGGCAGCAACGCGAGAATACGGCGCCGATATTGTTGAATTTGATCGCTATACAGAAGATCGGGAAAAAATTGGAAAAGAAATAGCTGAAAAAAATGGCCTGACACTCATTCCATCTTATGACCATCCTCATGTAATTGCTGGACAAGGAACGGCTGCAAAAGAGTTATTTGAAGAAGTGGGTGACTTAGATTATCTGTTTGTATGTTTAGGTGGTGGTGGTTTATTGGCAGGTTCTGCCCTGTCTGCTCGCCAGCTCTCGCCTAACTGTAAAATATATGGTGTTGAACCTGCTCTAGGAAATGATGGACAAATGTCTTTTAGAAAAGGAGAAATTGTTCATATTGATACGCCGCAAACCATTGCCGATGGTGCTCAAACTCAATATCTAGGCAAACTAACATTCCCTATTATTCAAAAGAATGTAGATGACATTTTGACAGTAGAAGATGAAGACCTCATTAGCTGTATGAAGTTCTTTGCTGAAAGAATGAAAATGGTCGTTGAACCGACAGGCTGTCTCGGATTTGCTGCTGCGCGTAATTTAAAGCATGAGTTAAAAGGCAAACGTATAGGCATCATTATTAGTGGCGGGAATGTCGATATTTCTAAATATGTAGATTTTTTATCCGCTTAATAAAAGCCAATGTCTATCTAGGATGTCAGTTAATGCGTCATAGATAGGCATTACATGCTACTCGTCTCTCGGCTTGCTCATGTCTTAATTTAAATAAACTTTTGGAGATATGATGAGATTTATTTCTGAGTCTGAATCTGCTGCTCTCATCAATCATGAACTGGCTTATGACGCCATTTACCAAGCTTTAATTGCTGCAATTCAACCTGACACTAAAAGTTTTGCTGTGGTTCACGGTCAAGGTTCCGATAGTAAAAATACATTTAGTATTAAGTCATCGGCGACCCAGCACTTGGCTGGCCTTAAAGTTGGTTCTTTTTGGGAAGATAACCCTAAACATGGTTTACCTCGCCATAACGCACTCATTTTATTATTTAATCAATCCAATGGAAAAATGGCAGCTGCCATCGAAGCAGGCAAAGTCAATGCGTTTCGGACAGCAGCGTCTAATGCTGTTGCGACCCACGTACTTGCAAGAAAAGATTCAAAAGTATTAGCTATATTTGGTACAGGAAATCAGGCCAAATATGAGTGTGAGGCTTTAGCGAGAATTAGAAATTTTGAACAGATTTTGATAGTTGGACGCGACTCAAGTAAAGCTGAAAAAATGGCAGATGCCCTCAAACACTTAGGCGTTAAGCTTCAAATTACGAGTGCAAAAGAAGCCTGTGAACAGGCTGATGTTATTGTGACTGCAACCTCTTCGCACACTCCTCTTTTTAAAGCTGAATGGGTTAAAGCTGGTACTCATATTTCATCGATGGGTTCTGATAAACATGGCAAACAAGAGCTTCCACCAGAGCTATTTTCACATAGTGGTTTATTTTGCGACCTTAATGTCCAGTCTAAACTCATTGGTGAATTTCAACACACGCCTGAGTCTGCAACCTTAATCAATATAGGTGATGTGCTTTTAGCAAATGCCCAAGGCAGAAAGTCTCAGGAACAAATCACAATTTATGACAGTTCAGGTTTATCGATCCAAGACTTATATATCGCTCAGAAAATTTTAGAAATTTCTTAATCTTTACATTTAACTGCATCGCTCAGGCTGATGCAGTTAAATTAAAATCATGTTCCTTTTCATAATGCTTTACTGAATTTTGTTTTTAAAATCAGAATGAATCTTAAATAAAAACTTTGGCAAAAGACGCGATATATTGCTCAGCCTTCGTCTCATAATTTTGAAAACCGGCATCAAATACCCATTTTTCAATTTCAGATTTTTTGACTAATTTTTGCAGATAAAGCTCATGATGGCGGTCTAATTCTTCTTTTAAACTTCTTAGCATAAGTTCATTTAAACCTGCGGGAGGATTCAGACCTGTATCTAAAAGACTCGGCGCAAATGCCACACTTTTGAGTTCCAGTTGATGTGCTGTCTTTACAACAGTTTTTATCGCTGTCTCGATTCGCTCTATCGTGAAATCTTCTGGTGCCCCCATGCCTATAAGCAAAACTTTAGGTGCCTGTATGGTTGAAGGCGTTTGATTTATTAAAAGAACATCATTCAGTTTTGCACTAAACCAGTTATTTTTCCGTATTTCATATAGTCTGCCGTTTAGAGCTTCATCTAAATGCGCCAAACCACCAGAAAAAGAACGGTTATCCATTTCATGTTCAAAAATACAAGCACAGGAAAGCTCAACCTCGGCCGTGGTACAGTCCCAAGTCACGAGTTCAATATTTAAATTTTGGTAACACCCAATTTTAGTTTGCTTTAATTCTGTGCTCATATTTTTACTCTTCTCGTTTTACCAACCATATTTAAGCTCAAGACCTAAATAGTTTGCGTCTTTACCACCCGCTTTCTTAATGGTATCACCAACCTCAAAGTGAACGCCTTCGGCAGCCACAGACAGATTGGAATTAATTTTTCGATCTGCTCTGAGTTGAATATATGCCCCAGTCCAGCTCGAACCTTGTCCCGCGGTATTTGCCATGCTGTTATTGCCTTGGAAATAAATCGCATCTTTGGTGGTTTCACGCCACTGAAAACCTAAGGCACTTAACAGAGTAAGTTTTTCGGAAGGCTTGAGCGTCAGAGACGGTTTTAGGTGAATAATATTGCTATAACCACTATAACCCGCCAAAGTAAAATATGAGCCATTTGCAAAAAGCTGGTTAAAGGTATTAAGTTGATTATCGTTGGTACTTTTGTCGCCTGTGGCAATATCAAACTGAAGCCCTAAACGCGGTGACCACGCTTGGTCAGCAAAAGTGTATCCCGTAATACTACTCAGCGCCCAAGCTTGAATTGTTTGCCCACCGATTTTTCCATGCTGAAGCATGCCTTCAACATCCCAATCGACATTATTCTTTTTACCCATATGACGAAGATCATATAAATCTCGAACCTCATTGCCCTTAATACTTGGAAAGGCTGCATTATCTCGTTCATAACGCGAGTAATAGCCCGACAACTCGCCATCCCATACCTTTTGTTTATCTAGGCGAAAGCCGCTAAAACTTAAATTGCTTTTTGAGTGGTCATTAAAGGTGGAATCTTTTTCTATCTGAACAGGTCTGGTGAGATAACCTAAAATTCTCCAGTCACCATATTCATAACCTGACCATACGCCATCAAAGGCTTGCCGAACGTTTGGGCCTTCTCTATTTGAAATAAAGCGCTGTAAGTCAAAAGCCATTTCTTGACGGCCGACTCTAAATTTAAAAGTTCCATTATTTAAAGGACTCACCCACGCAATAAAGGCTTGTTCTATATCGAGTCTATTTTGATCGGTACTGGTAATATTCTTTTTATCAAACGCACGGGCATCACTTAGCTGGGTAAATAATTGTAAATGATCACCTATTCTTACATCTGCATGCGCTTGTAATCTTTGAATTAAATAACTATCAGCCTGATTATTTCCAGTACCAAACTTGGCATTATTATTGACTTCAAAACGTTCACGAATATTTGCCCCGAGTGATAAATAATTATGATCACCAAAAGGTATATATTTGAAGTCGTCTCCTATTTTCTTTGGCACACACGGATTTTTTAAAACATCCCAATTTTCTTGCCAACGATTCGTTGAGATTTTTGGACGAGTTGGACATGCATTTGTGTTTGAAACTTCATTTTCTGCATAAGCAGATTCGTAGAAAAATAAACTGCTGGTTAATAACAGACTCATTTTTATTATTTTAAGGTAAGTCTCTGAGTGCTTAGTTCGATATGTTCTATCTTTAAAAACATGCGAGGCCATCAAGTGTTATCCATAGTAATAAATAGGTCGTTGCAGAGACTTGGTGTTTTGCACTCATACTGCTCTTAGGCAACATGAGTGCAAATTTCAATCGATCATTTAGGCTATAAATTATTTGATAGACGCATGAATTTCAGCGATATAACCGCCCGGGAACTGCACCATTGCTGACTCACGACCATCCGACTTATAAGCATTAACCAAAACAGATGCACCTGCTTTTGTGGCTTTATCTAAAGTTTCAGATAAGTTTTTAACTTCATAACCCGTCATATCACGCCCATACGGATAAGGAAGATGACCATTGGTCACGAACACTGTCATTTTGCCAAAGTCAGACTCAACGCGAATACGTCTATACGTTTCATTTGGGCGACCAATTTCTATACCTGCAGCTTTAGAATTATCGGAAACGACTTTACCGTGCGAGAAACTCACGAACTTCTTAACAAACGAGTCGGCACTTTGTTTTGAAACATAAATACGATTTTCTGGAACAGTCTCTAACTGGTTATAGTTAGGCTTAGTCGTGTGCCAATAGAGCTGCATATTTACGCCACCCGGCCATTGGACAATCGCATCACGCCCAATTGGGTCTGGGAAAGCGTCTACAATGACATCTGCCCCATTTGCCTTGGCAGCCTGTACTGCCGCATCCATATCTTTGACTAAATAGCCTGTTCTTTCCAAACCAAACGGATATGGAATTGGGGTTTTAAAACCAAATACAGACAATGTACCTACTGGGGTCAATACAAGCTGAGACATCGTCTGGCTCGGTGTTGGTGTGACTTGGAAAACACCTTGTTTCGACTTGGTGCCACCGAATGTTGCGACCAAACTATCGGTAAATTTGTCAAAGTCTTCAGGGTTTACATAAACATGCGTTGTATCGTATTGGGGGGCTACACCGGGCGCCTCACTTTTTATACTTGTTGTTGTTTTGGCAAAAACTTGAGGAACTAGGGCAACATTTGTGCCCACTAGCATGGTGCTTAAAAGCAATGCTGATAATGATTTACGCATAAAATGCTCCTGTTTAAATGAGATGCTTAAACTTATTGTGATTTTGGAGATTGATTAGAAAGAATGGTGACCATCACCAACGCAGCGATGAGCCCAAGATGTTCGAAGAAACTATTAAACGTACTAAAAAATGCTGAGCCTGTATGATTCCAAAAGTCGTTTGCAACGAGCATTGCTATGGCAGTTAGACAGCCTAAAGCCCCTGCTCCTAACCAGACAAAACGATTAAAAATAACTAAGAGCGAACCAACAATTTCAATAAAAATAGCGGTAGCTGCCCAAAGCCAAGCAGGCTGTAAACCAAAACTCGCCTGCTCTTCAATAGCCGCATGAAATCCGATGAATTTATTAATTCCCCCCACTAAATACGCTGAAACGAGTGCAAGTCGAAGTAGCGGAAGCAATCCATGAATTGATAAGATCTTTTTTACCCATACTGGGTTATTATTAATCAAGTCACTCATCTATTTACCTTTTTGAAATCTCATAGTTTTAATATTTAAAAAATATAAGTTTCATGCATTAATAAAAGTTCATAAAATATGCAATATTCATGATCTAATTTATAAAATTATCTTTATAAAAATAAGATAATTTAAATAGTTTTAAATATTTTATTAACCTTTAAAAAACCAAATAACTCACGGTATATAAAATCAAAAATCCGTGTAAACTACTAGATATTTATTTAAATACAAACTGTATTCTAAAAAGATACAATGATTGATATACAGATATTCCTCATATAATTTAGCGGCAAGATCATTTAGCCTTTAAAATTTGATGGATAAAATAGACTGTATTAATACTTTTATAAGTGTGGTAGAGAATGGAAATTTTAGTCATGCTTCTAGAAATTTAGGCATTACGAGAGATCAAGTTTCAAAAAGAATTTTTTATTTAGAAAGTCTATTTAATACATCATTATTTATACGCAACACCCGAAAGGTGGACCTGACTCGCTCTGGAGAAAAGTTCTATAAGCGATGCAAAGTGATTGTGAAAGAGTTAGATTTAGCAGCCCATGACTTTGTATACGACCAGAAGTACCCAGAAGGCTTACTCAAAATTAGTGCTCCACATGCCTTTATCCAAACGCGCTTTTCAGATGTCATTTCTAATTTTCTAATCAAATATCCCCATATTGAAATTGATCTTATGTTTTCAGACCACTCCACTCATATCAATCCTCATAAATTTGATGTGATTTTAAAAGTTGAAGAAAATATTGAAGAGCAAAATACTTTTATTTTAAACACGTATAAAAGAAGCTTTTATGCAACAGACGCATATTTAAATAAATATGGAAAACCGAAAAATATAGAAGAGCTTAGAGAGCATAGCATTTTACTATATTCTAAAGATGATTTAAAAAATAATATTATTAACTCAATACCCAAATTGACATGTAATAATATAGAAATTCTTCTAGAACTTTGTAAGAGAAATCAGGGTATTTTATTTGCACCTGACTTTCTAGCAAAAAAATATGAAGATGAGGGAATTATTATTAATTATTCAAAAACCCTTTTAAACTCTGATCTTTATTTTTATGCAACCACACCTTATGGATCGAGAGTTCCAAAGAAGGTTGAACTTTTTTTAAATTCTTTAAAGCAGCATTTTTCAAATTATCATTAAGTTAATAAAACTTTAGCCGCTAAATTACTCTTTTTCTTTATCTACATTTACCAAGTACTCTATTTATCGCTGCACTAAAAAGCCTTAAATTACTTTAATTTAGGGCTTTTTCAGTCATACAAAGCTATCAAGTTTATTTGTTATAAGTTAGAGCCCGCAGAAAATATTCAAGCATCTGCTCTTTGTCGTCTGCTCCATCCGAACCTAAAAGTTGAATAATTCCGCCTTCAATCATATATAAAAAGAGTTTGGCATCGGTAAATGAAACATCAGTTTTAACTAATCTAAGCTGGCTATAAATTTCATTGGTGAGCCATGTTCTGTACCTCACGGCGGTTGTGTACGCGTTTGGGTAGCTATTTTTAGTTTCAAAAATGGCTTTAAATAATAGGTAATATGGCCCGTCTATATCACTATGTAGATAATATAGTTTCTTAAGTTTATCTAACGCACTTGTGGAATGGTCATATTCGACCATTTCAATGACTTGGTCTTGGAGACGTTCTTTTTGTACAACTAAACAAATGTCAATAAACCGCTCTTTAGAGTGAAAGTAGTTATAAAACGTCATTCTCGTTATTTCAGTTTCTCTCACGATTTTGTCGACACCGACTGTGTGAAACCCACCGTGATGAAATACCTGAATCCCGTTATTTACAACTTTTACAGCACGTGCTGGGAGAGTTAAATTTGGCATAGTTTTACCGTTATAAATTAAATTTTTGTTGTATATAAATGAGATATAAAAGCCTTTCACTTTTTTAAAGCTGAAAAAAAGGCATAGCAAAGCCATAAAGACTGTGCTTGACACATCTCAAGTTTTATTGTTGATGCAAGTTTTTTGAGCCGTAATGACTGAAAGCCTGAAAACCCTAAAGGTGATCAAGCTGCTTTAAATTTTTAAGTGGTGTCGTTATAGCTTTTGGCAAAGGTTGCCAAGAAATAATGGATGTGCAAAGCCAACTCCTTTTTATTGGGAGTTCTGCCAGACATTTATAGAATTATGGTGGCAGAACGGAAGAAGGTTGACAGACTAGTATTATCTCAAACTAGCACACCCGAAGGTGTCCCTCTCCCGTCCTACCGCTACGGGAAAGAGACGAGTGGCACACCACACACAAAACTATTCCTCAGAAGGAAAAGCTCTGATGCGGGAGATAATATTCAGCCTGTCAAAGCCGGCTGGCAATGTGGCCAGCAGGCAAAGAATAGTGCCCAACCCTGTTGCAGTCAAGCACACAAAATGACATTTGTTTTAAATTAGATCATTAAAAAGTAAGAATAAATAATGAATAAGTGATTGTTTAAGTGGGGTTTATAAAAATTAAAGAATCTAAAATTCAAAATTGATGTTTTAAACTGAAAAATCAGTCGAATATTTTAATAAAATACTATAAAAATATGAAATAAGGTATTTATTATCTCCTTTAACTTAATTTTATTTTTTGCCCATATAAAATGTTTTTTGAATACAATTTAAGATATTTTGAAAAATCCATTTTAATATTTTCGAGTTTTAAAGCTAATACAGAATACACCTTTCTTAATTTTTAGAAATTGATCAACTACAATTTTTCTTTAGTACATACAACTTTATTCATTTAAATAAAAGTTATTAAATTTAATGCACTTATGTAATTTTCTTATAAAACTAAAATATCATCGATTGCATTCATATTATTGTTACCCAAATATGCGTCGTTGTTTTATTAATACAAATTCCGTATGATGTATGATTAAGCACATAAATTCGCACCTAATCATTAAACACCTGATTTTAAATACAAAATATTGTAGTAAACACACAACCTTCACCTTAAATAATTTTGAAATTTTGTGGTTCATCTAAGTTAAATGGTACCACTCGAAGTTTTGCACCTTCTGTATGCCTAAAGTCAAAATCATCCAAAGGTCGTGTGAACTTTTCTGCTCGGTATGGATAAACCAATATCACTTCACTTTCATGTTTCAAATAATAGTGGCTATACGCAAACATCTGTTGAATATCGCTATCTTTTAAACCATACCGTCCACTACGATCATTTTGATCTATCAGCTTCCACTTGGTATCCATAACAATGCTTTTCGCATTGGCTTGAGAGCGATCAATAAAAATATCAGGCTTTAACTTAAATATCTTACTGGTTTCATGCTCACAAATATGTTCCGTCGCATGCTGTGTTTTGATCTGATATTCAGGCAATCCGAGGCGCAAATGATAAGCCACAAAATGCTCAAACAGCTTTTCCATAGGAAATAACAAACTCATACCCCGCCATTCACCTTGTGTAGATACAGGCATGTATTCACCTAAAATCAGCTCCGTCCAAGGTTTGATCTCAGCGTATAGTGCTAGCAACCGCCCGGTTTGCCATTGTCTCAAATCCTGCTGAATCTTTTGGCTTCGTGGTATTTCACTCGTCATCAAGCGCAATTCTTGAGCTAATTTCCAGTTACTTGCATCTTTAGTCTTTTTACAGATGATCTCCAAGGCTGTACGAATCAACCTATTCTCAGGTCGATTGACTTCATATACATCATGTTCAATTGGGAAGATATGCTTCTTTGCAGGCGACTGACGCATGTATTTCATATACTGCAATTGCCCACGTAAAAACTTTTGTTCCTCTTGGACACGGTTATAGTCAAAACGTAGACCACGTTGAACCAAACGCTCGAATGCAGCGAGGAACTGGGTAATAATCCATTCATGTAAAGGCTGTTTAAAACGATTTAAATTAGCACTCCCTGCTTCTCTATAAGGTAAATGCAAAGATACACTCAGCATTTTTTGCAAGAGTTTGCGTTCTTCTAAAATAATCTCTTGATCACTTGTCCCATTGAGCTCTACATGCTTCGGTAATATTTCTATACGTGTACCACACGGCGTTTCAATCACACCGACATATTGATCTAGCTTCAGCTTTCTTCGCCCTGCAAGTTCAAATACTTTCGCGCCGTGCTTAGAAAAGGATGACGAAAGCTCGCATAGATGCTCAAACACTTTTTCAGGAATATAAGCATGTGCCAAGCTAGACTTTGGACAACCTTCGTAAGCAACGCTTAGGAAGGCATATTCTCGGACAGTAAAATCAGGCATAAGGATTTATACCTTTGAACCGAGTATAGAAATAAATGCATCTATAGATTTAAATGCTTCATCATTGATTTTCCAAATTTTCTTTTGTTCAGAATAATGCATATCCTGTTCTGTATTCGGTGGAAATAATCCTGCCGTATTGATGTTTTTATCCTCAACAACCATACCATTATTGAAGAATACTAAATTAATCTTTGCCCAGTCATCGAAGAAGTATTCTTGTAATTGAGGAATAATTTTCTGTTTAAATATCGCGACTAAATGCTCTCGAGTTTGTTGTTTCTTCAAACTCATAAAGTTGGCATGACCAATACAATGATCTCGGTCTAATAACACTTCTATACGTTGGTTTATTACCTTTAATAGTTCACCAATGTTTAGACCCTCTACTTCTAAATCATTTAATAGCTCTGGCTTCGGTGGCATTTCAATGAAGGTAAAACGGCGGCGTAAAGCAATATCTAAACCTGTTAAAGATCTATCTGATGAGTTCATTGTGCCGATGATGTAGACATTACTTGGTACAGAAAACTCTTCTTTTGAGTATGGCAATGTTACTGATAATTCTTCCTCAGCACCTTGACGTTTAGAGTCTTCAATTAAAGTAATGAGCTCACCAAAGATACGTGAAATATTGCCTCGGTTGATTTCATCGATGATGAGAACATAAGGTTTTACTTTTTCATTAGTATCTGAATATTGAACTTCTGAACGTAGAGACTTTGCAATTGCCCATTCATAGCTCTTTTGATCCACAATCATTTCATTTTGTGTTTTCAAGTAATTACGAATATGCCTAAAAGATAATGGAATATTACTACCCGAAGATGTAAGAGCAAATAACGTCCCTGCTGAATTACTTGATACTTTAATTTCTGCACCACGTTTAGTATAAAACTTCTTTTCCTCAGTTTTAGCCTGAGTAATGAGCTTATCAATCGTACTATTTATACTCGCCTCAATCGGTACTAGTGCATTGTTTTGCTTTGCGTCTATTTCTATTTTAGCATCTTCACAAATTTCCTTAAACACACCTGATTTAACATCATAGCTTAACTGTCCAATGTCATTAGTTTCTGCCCGTATCCCCTCAACAAAGTCTTCATAACTAAAGCTTTGGTGGAAGGTGACAAATTTAATGCGCCCTTCATTTTTATATTTATCAAACAAGTCTTTTAGGCTTGTTCTACCACCTAGTTGCTTTTCTAGTTTTTCAATTTCTGTTAAATCTTTGTCTTCTAAAATTGCTAAAGCATGGTTAATAGTATTGTATGTTTTACCCGTACCTGCAGCACCAAATAAAATACGGTTTAAAGGTTGTTGAGCCATGACTTCTTCCATTAATTCTTCAATTTGCTGTTTATTTTGTTTGTTATCCAAATAGGCTTTTCTGACCATCGCAAAAAGTTTTTCCACATATGGGAAAAATGCTTTTTCGCCCCGATCTTCCAATAAAATTGGTAAAAACTCTGGTAGTGGTAATTTTGGATATAAGTGGTCATAACCAATACGTTTAGAATTGACCTTACTTACAATCGGGATAATGCAAGGATCATTAAAATCTTGATATAAGAATGCAATCATCCATTTGAGACCTTTAGGAAACTGAATTTGATCAATTGCGTTTAAGTCACGGCGCTGAACAGCATCTACAATATCAAGTATTTCCTGTTTGAGGGTTTCAAATGCTAACCCTGCATCATTCCCTAGTCGTTTATGCCATGAATACGGCTTCTCATTATGATATTTATCATCCTTTCCTAAGCTGATTGGCTCCCAGATATCAAAATAGTTGGCAAAGGTAGGATTACCTTGTGTTGGATCAAAACTGTCAATCTGAGCAATGAAACAGTCTTTATTTTGGGCTTGATGATAATCTTGTATAGATAAACTCTTTAAACCTTCAATTGGCCAAAGCGTTAAAAATTGCTGTACCTTTTTCTCAAGCGCTGTGGTCTGATCATCACTTTGTTCATACCAATCACAAAGCTTTTCTAAATCATCAAGTGTACCCACAATAATAGAATACGTTTTATTACCCAGCATCAATGATTTGGCATGTGTGGACAAATGATGATTTCGAGTATCGGCTTCTAAATAGGCTTTTTTAATTGGTAATTTAAGTTCTATCGGTGGTTCTGCATCACAGAAAATTACAGGCGTTTTTGCTTTAGGATCTAATGCTAACTCTCGGCCTTGAGATGTTTTAAACGATGCTATATGTTTCGTGCTTGTATATGTATTTGGATATCTCTCATTCAGATAATCGACTGCATTTTTTGAATTAAAATTTGTCGCCACTTTCTCAGCATACATTTCCCACAAGAACATATTTAACCAAAATATATCTGTTTGACCTGATTCAAGTTCTACCTTTAATATCTCTCTAATTTTCTGAACTAAATATACATTCTTTACATACCAATTTTTCTCTCTGATTTCTTGAGGAAAATCTATGATTTGTTGAGTTGTTACATACTCAACGAATTGATGAAATTTATTCCGATCAACAATTGTTGAAACATCTAAAGTACATGAAGCACATGCTCGATTGAACAATAAAGGTCGCTGAGTACTACCCAACTGAGTGAGTAATTGACCACCATAACTATTCAACGCTTTATATGTCTCTTCGTTAGGTTGTTGAATAAGTTTTTCTACAACATTAAGAAATTCCACATCCTGAATGATCTTATCAAATACTTCGTTTGCGAGATTTGATTGTCCTTTAGATGCAACCCCATTTGCATCATTTTTCAAAAGTTCACTTAAAAAATCAAAATCATTTTGGGCACTTAACTTATAACCATTATTCAGCTTTTGTTTTATTTCCTGTACCTTATTGAAGGTATTTTCATAATCTTTACGCCACCCCTTTCCATCACCAAATTCAATATAGTCATTAAACCATTGTTTAATTATTGCTGTGTTCACTTAAGCCTCTATATGTATTTCTATTTCGTATGTATGACAAAAATGGGAAGCTGAGTATCGGCTTGCCAATCTGCGTGTACCAGTTGTAAATCAATTAATTCACGTGTTTCAGCTTCGGATAATTCAAATGAAGTATTGGCAATACTTAATTGCTCATCCTCAATAGGTGTCGCTAAAGTTAATTACGGTGCTTGCTGTTCTAGCTCTCTCACTTTTGCGTCATAGGTAGTGAGTTGAGCCTGCAGTGTTTTTACTTCTACTTGCTGCTGCTTCAATTGTAAGTTTTCAGCTCCAAGTACTGCTAACATTTGTTGAATCTCTATATTAATCGCTTTCTTATCTTTTGCTATACGTAATTGCTGGTGTAATTCCATCAACTCAAAGCGCATGTGCCTTGCTTCAAGTGTAAGATCGACAGGTGCTTGAAACTCAGGGAACAATTTGGTTTTCTGGATAGTCAGGATATCACCATTACCCATTTCTATATGATAGCCTGAATAATGCCAAAGCATCACTATGATATGTTTCAGCAACATGTGCACTCTTGTGTTCATTGATGCGTAAAGTATGTAACACAGAAATAAAATCACTTTTGAGCTGAAGTTTGTTTTCTATTAGATGTATATTTGAGAGAAAATTGACTTGTTCAGGTATTTTAACTTTATTGGCTTTTAGAACTTTATTCACTAATGCCTTAGCAAATTTCTTTAATTGAAGACATGTTATCAAAGAATAATTATGTTTTCTTAATTATATCAAAAAATTATATTTACTGATAAAAAATCTTACTTTAGATTTTAATTTTTCTTATTCTAGCTGTCCCTCCCCCCTTGAGCGGGTTTATTTTTAGGCCACCTGATTATTTGTTAATTAATTTTAATCTCTCCCTGCGCAAAGACAATATATTATAGAAACCGAAATTAAACTATAAAACCAACCTAATTCATTATAATTTATGAATTTTTAAGTCATATAAAACTATTCGTGTTTTCATAAAAATAGATAGATCTGTATATTTTTATTAGTTATCATTCGCCCAATTCATAAAAATAAAAGGCTTAAATCTTCTAAATTTAAGCCTTTAAAAAAGTCTTTTATTTTCGGATATATACAATCAATCAAGGTACCCTAAATCTCTACTTGGCTTCCCATTTCCACCACTCGGTTAGCTGGTATCTGGAAGAAATCACTAGCAGGACTCGTATTAAGTTGCATAGAAATGAACAGTTTTTCACGCCATGAAACAATACCATCACCTACGTTATGAATTACACGTTCACGTGATACAAAAAAGCTTGTGTCCATAATGTTATATGGTTGATTTAACTTAGTTAAAGCTTGTTCTAATGCTTGAGGTACATTTGGCTGCTGTTTAAATCCATAATAAGCAGTGACACGTAAAAAATGCTTATCTAATACTTCGACATCAATGCGTTCTGATTCATCTACATAAGGAATGTCACGAGTATTTATAGTGATCAAAATATTACGTTCATGAAGTATTTTGTTATGTTTTAAATTATGTAATAAAGCATGAGGAACAACTTTTGGACTACTTGTCATAAATACAGCCGTTCCACTCACCATATAAGCACTAGACTCTAAGCTCTTAATAAATAAATCTAATGGCATAGTGTCATTTTGCAACTTGTTCAGTAGTAATTCACGTCCACGGCGCCATGTTGTCATAATTATAAAAGTGATTGCCCCCATCATTAATGGGAACCAGCCACCATCTACAATTTTTAGTGAAGTTGAAGCAATAAAGAGGAGATCTGGAATTAGCAAAGGTATCGCAATTAACAACATAACCCACGAAGGCCATTTCCATAAGTGATACATGATGAAAGCAACTAGAATAGTGTCACAGAACATAGTCAAAGTTACTGCAATACCATAAGCCGAGCCTAGACTAGCGCTAGATTGAAACATAAGTACTAAACTAATAATCATACCAAGCAACATCCAGTTCAATGCTGGTATATAAATCTGACCAATTTCAGATTCAGAGGTATGGTCAATCGCAAAACGTGGTAAATAACCTAATTGGATAGCTTGACGTGCCATAGAAAACACACCTGAAATAACTGCCTGAGAGGCAATTACTGTCGCAGCAGTTGCTAAAGCAATCATAGGATATAAGGCTATTTTGGGTACCATCATGAAAAAAGTATTCTCAATGGCCTGTGGGTTTTGCAGAATCAATGCACCTTGTCCTGCATAGTTTAATACCAAGCATGGTAGCGCAACCAAAAACCAAGCCAATTGAATTGGCTTACGACCAAAATGGCCCATATCCGCATATAGCGCCTCTCCACCTGTAATCGTCAATACAACTGCTCCCATAACTACAAATGCAGTCACGGGGTTGTTTTCAATGAAAGGAAGAGCCCAATACGGATTAAGCATATTCAAGATATAAGGGTTCTTGATAATGTGAGATAGGCCAATAAAACCTATTGAGAAAAACCAGAGTAGCATGATAGGTCCAAAAAAACGGCCTACGGATCCAGTTCCCTTTTTCTGGATCATAAATAATCCAATTAGAATCACAATCGTAATTGGTATCACATACGGTGTAAAAATAGGGGTTGCTACCGACAATCCCTCTACTGCTGACAATACTGAAATAGCGGGGGTAATAATGCCATCACCAAAAAATAATGAAGCACCAAATAAACCAATTGTAATTAACCCAAAGCGCACTTTAGGCCCAATTTGCTTATTGTGCATGTTAAGAGCTAATAAAGCTAAAATACCGCCCTCACCATGATTGTCAGCACGCATAATTAACATACTAAATTTCAAAGACACCACGATCATCAGTGCCCAAAAAATCAATGATAAAATGCCTAGAACATTTGCTTCATTTATAGGAACATTATGTGATGTATGAAAACATTGGGTAAAAGCGTAAAGTGGGCTAGTACCGATATCACCAAAAACTACCCCTAAAGCACCCAATGTCATTGCTGACATTTTTTGACGTCCAATCTCATGTGAACTCATCCATATCTCCTTGATATGAAATTATTATTCTTATTTAAAAAGCACTAACACCTATAGCCCACTATCATTGATCAAAATATAAAAATCAAGAGCATTAATAATCAATAAGATATTACTTCCTATAATAAGGAGGACTATAAACACAAAAATTAGTCTACTCTCATAGTATTTGAATTCTGAACTTGACTAATTTTCGTACTTATTCACATTAAGGCGTGAATTAATACTCCGAAAAGAAAAAACCGCCATTTAAGGCGGTTTTTTAAATTGCTGATTTAACAGCGAATCTTGGTAGGTATATCCAGACTCGAACTGGAGACCTCTACGATGTCAACGTAGCGCTCTAACCAACTGAGCTATACACCTAGAATGGAAAGCATAATATTCATTTTTCAAAAGCAAAACAAGAGATTTGCCATTGAAAAAAATACAAATGAGCAGACTTTAAGCAAACTTTTTTCATTTTCCAAAAAAGTAAAACGGCACATGGTTCAACCACATACCGTTTTGTTTAGCTGAATTTAACTCTCAATTTAACAAGGACATTTCTTTAAAGTACCACCTGCCGATGGATAACGCACATCAACACAATGACGGTAGAAAGTCTTCGCATCCATAGGTGTTAAATCAGGATGATGAGCTTTCATGTGCTCCAAATACGTTTGATAATCCGGCACGCCTACCATAAGTCGGAAGCTTTGCTGCAAACGCTGCCACAAGGTTGCTATACGCGACCAGTTCTTTGGAGAAAGTAATAGCTCTTTTTGCGAAAGCACTGTCATTTTGATGATTTTCGCAATAATGACAGTTCCATTTTTTGCAAATTTAAAATTCATCTTTATTCTCCTCGAGTGGTAACCACTTCAGGATCGGCATATACCGCAGGTGCTTCATTTACAGTCGGAGTACGACTCGCTAAAGCACGGCGAACAATACCAATTGAGGCAATAATCATGACAATCGAAACAATCATAAAGAAGCCACAAAGCGCAGCATTAATCTGATTCGACATCACAATGTTTTGCATCTCAGCAATAGTTTTGGCTGGTTTAATAATTTCACCGCGAGCAATCGCATCAGAGAACTTATGCGCTTGCGCCAAGAAACCAATTTTTGGGTTTTCGTGGAAAATCTTTTGCCAACCAGCAGTCATACAGGTCACGAACAAGAAAATAGTTGGGATAATCGTTACCCATACATATTTTTCTTTTTTCATTTTAAACAGAATGACTGTACCTAAAATGAGTGCCATAGAAGCCAGCATTTGGTTACCAACACCAAATAAAGGCCATAATGAGTTAACGCCACCTAATGGGTCAATCACACCTTGATAGACGAAGAAGCCCCATCCACCAACTGCAACGGCTGTACCAACCAAATTACCAAAGAAAGAACCTGATGCTTTAACCGCAGGAATGACAATACCTACCGTGTCTTGCACCATAAAACGACAAGCACGAGTACCCGCATCTACAGCAGTTAAAATGAATAACGCTTCAAATAAAATCGCAAAGTGATACCAGAACGCCATCATTGAACGGCTATTGAAAATTTCAGAAATGATATGAGCCATACCAATAGCAAAGGTAGGTGCACCACCCGTACGTGAAAGAATCGAGCTTTCACCTACTTCTTGAGCCAACACAGTCAACATTTCTGGAGTAACCACGAAACCTAAGTTGCGTACAGCTTCTGCCGCAGACTCTACAGTTGTGCCAAGTACTGCCGCTGGCGCATTAATCGCAAAATACACCCCTGGGTCTAAAACAGTCGCACAGATCATTGCCATGATCCCGACAAAAGACTCCATAAGCATACCGCCGTAGCCAATCACACGAATATCTGCTTCGTTATCAATGAGTTTTGGCGTAGTACCACTTGATACAAGCGCATGGAAACCAGAAATGGCACCACAAGCAATAGTAATAAATAGGAATGGGAATAAACTACCTGAGAAAACTGGACCTGTACCATCAATAAAATGGGTTACAGCAGGCATTTTCAATTCAGGTAATGCAATGATAATACCCACCGCCAAACCAAGAATCACCCCGATTTTAAGGAAAGTAGATAAATAATCACGTGGTGCTAATAGCAGCCACACTGGCAATACCGATGCGATAAAACCATAAATGATGAGACACCATGTGAGTTGTGTACCAGTTAAAGTGAAAAACTCACCCCAGTACGGGTCTGCTGCAACATGTCCACCATAGACAATTGCCAGCATCATTAAAACAAAACCAATAATCGAAACTTCTGCAATACGTCCTGGGCGAATAAATCGCATGTAAACGCCCATGAACAATGCAATTGGAATAGTTGCTGCAATCGTAAAAACACCCCATGGACTATGGGCAAGTGCTTTAACCACAACCAAAGCTAATACCGCAAGGATAATAATCATTACTCCAAGCGCACCAAGCATTACAACGATACCAGCAAAAGAGCCAAGCTCCTGCTTTGCCATTTCACCAAGTGAACGACCATCACGGCGTGTCGAGATAAATAAAACTAAAAAGTCTTGTACCGCACCTGCCAGAACCACACCAACCAGTAGCCAAATGGTTCCCGGTAAAAAGCCCATTTGTGCTGCCAAAATTGGTCCGACTAGCGGCCCTGCTCCAGCAATTGCAGCAAAGTGGTGACCAAAAAGCACATATTTATTGGTAGGAACATAATCCAGACCATCAGCTAAACGATGTGCTGGGGTTAAACGTCTTGGGTTTAATTCAAATACTTTAGTTGCAATAAATAGACTATAAAATCGGTATGCGATGCTATATACACATGCTGCAGCTAGTACAAGCCAAACCGCGTTAACATGTTCACCACGACTGAGTGCCAGCATCCCAAAAGAAATTGCACCTATAATTGCCACTAGGCTCCAGACCAGCTTGGAGGGAAGCGTAGATTTCGCTTGCATTGTGTCCATTCTTAACCTCTCAATAAATAACTACAGCATTTTTATATTGTTATGTACTGTTTCTCTTAATCCCTGTGACTCTACTCCTCCTTTTTCTTTTTTCCTCTTATACTTTCGCATAAAAAAAGGGATGATTTACATCATCCCTTCGATAATAGTGTATTTTTTAACTATTATGCACGCTCTAAATAATCGCCAGTACGAGTATCTACACGAACGCTTTCTTCTTGCTGAACAAATAACGGAACACGAACAACCGCACCTGTTTCAAGCTTAGCTGGTTTACCGCCACCGCCAGATGTATCACCACGTACGCCCGGATCAGTTTCAACAATTTTTAATACAACGAAGTTCGGTGGGCTTACTGTTAAAGGTACGCCGTTGAACAACATAATTGTACATTTTTCATTTGAATCGTCTTTTAACCATTTAGCAGCATCGCCCATTGCAATTTTGTCTGCAGCGATTTGCTCAAAAGTTACAGGATCCATGAAGTTCCACATTTCACCGTCGTTGTATAGGTATTCCATTTCAACTTCAACGATGTCAGCCGCTTCTAAAGAGTCACCTGATTTGAAAGTTTTTTCTAATACTTTGCCAGTTTTAAGGTTACGTAATTTTACACGGTTGAACGCTTGACCTTTACCTGGTTTTACATATTCGTTTTCCATGATAGAACATGGGTTACCATCAAGCATAACCTTAAGGCCAGCTTTGAAATCATTTGTAGAATAATAGGCCATGAAAGGCACACTCCAAACTTAACAAGTCAACTATGCGATATAATGCGTTGTTGCATTATCTTAATCGTGTCAAATGATAAACTATTTATACCAAGAGCAAAACTGGCAATCACAACTCAGTGACCTTATTACTGATCCTTCTGAATTGCTAAGCCTACTCGAGTTATCCTCAGATCAGCTATTATCAGGTGCGATTCTGGCTTCTGAAAAGTTTAAATTGCGTGTTCCTCGTGCGTTCGTCGGAAAAATGAACGCTAAAAACCCGCTTGACCCGCTTTTACTACAAGTATTACCTCATCATTTAGAACTTGAAGAACATCCTGAGTTTGTTACAGACCCTTTAGGTGAAGAAGCAGCCAACCAGTTACCGGGTGTTTTACATAAATATAAATCGCGCTTTTTGCTGACTTTGACGGGTGCATGTGCTGTGCATTGTCGCTATTGTTTCCGCCGTCACTTCCCTTATCAGGAAAATCTGCCAAAAAATGATGATTGGCTCAATATTAAAAATTATATCGAAGCTAATCCCGATATTAATGAAGTGATTTTAAGTGGAGGTGACCCACTTACACTTTCTAACCGTAAGCTTGCACTTTGGCTAGAACGTTTATCATCTCTCAAACAAGTTAAGATTTTGCGAATTCATTCACGAGTTCCAATTGTCATTCCAAATCGAATCGACGAAGAGCTTATTTCTTTATTAAAAAACAGTAGGCTGCGTATTATTCTGGTGGTACACTCGAACCATGCTTCTGAGCTCGATGACTTTACTTGTTCAAAGTTGATGGAGTTATCTTCACACCACATTACTGTACTAAATCAGGCGGTATTGCTAAAAGGTGTCAATGATTCTGCTCAAACTTTAACTGACTTAAGTTATCGTCTATTTGAAGCTCGCGTTATGCCATATTACTTACACGTATTAGATAAAGTAAAAGGTGCACAACATTTTGATTTAATACCATCTGAAATAGATGCGATATATCAAGACGTGTTAGCGAGCCTACCTGGATATCTGGTTCCTAAACTCGTCAGGGAAATTGCGGGCGAAAAGAATAAAACACCGCTTTTTGGGGCTACAACTTTTTGAGTTATATAATAAGTGATGATGAATAATGCACTTTCGGACATTTTTCACAATCAAACCGCACGTACTCGTGAACGGTTAAGCTTTTGTGAAGCCAACATTAAAGACCTTAATGAATGGGTTACTACCCTTTCTATTATGCAATTGGGTGATACCTCAAAGGCGTTATTTACAGCACTTTTGGAATTGAATGAATTAAATTGCAGTGAAACGCTTCGCTTCGATTTAATTCAAACACTTCACCCAACCATTAATAATGTTTTGGCGAGTCTAGAAAAAAACTTTTTTAACCAAGGTGTGATTAGTACAGACCGTAACGAGCACATTATTGAACTGGCAATGCTTCTACGTTGTTATTTTGCGAGTATTTATTTAAATATCGCAAGGACAAGCCACGAACAGCTACAAAGACAAAAGTTTTCTCTATTTTCATTTAAACAAAAGAAAAATTTACAAACTGCGCGTATTTTGGCGACTTTCCATGCATTGCAGCAACTCACCAACCTTTTATATCAGCAGCACATGCTCTATAGCGAACCTGTCAAAGGCCAATGGTTAATTGCTCATGAACTTTATGAAACCGCAGTCCAATATAAATATCATTTAACCAATATTAATCATATTCAAGGCGTACAGCATCCTTTAGCCAATATTACACAGGCATACGCTCAGCTTATTTTATTAGATATTTTTAATACCAATCAGATTCGTCAATCGGAAATTCAAGCGCTATTCCAGTGTAGTTTTGACTGGGCACGTATGATTCAGATTTTACCTAAAGATAGTGCTTTAACTAAGTATGTGGTCGACCCGACTAAAGACCATCCACCGGTATATAACAAAAAACAAAGCTCAAATTTCAATCCAAGCATTTTTATTAGCACTCAAGCGTTGCTTGAGCATGTCACTGCCACCATGCATAAAAATGCTCAGTACATGTCTAAAAATGAAAAGATTTATTTAAGCCCTGCTTTAAAGTTTCACGTTCAAACTATTTTAGGTACGACCGCACAGCGCCGCCATGAACGTTATGAATATAATGCCGCTCTCCAAATTTGCTTCGGATTAACTACCGCACATTTTTATCTATCTAAAGCAAAGAACTTTGAAGAAACACTACAACTCAACAATAACTATAATTTACAAAGTGAGTCGAAAGTTTTATCAAACCTCGAGAAAAAAGAGCAACAAACTTCGTCTTACCAACGCTTAAGTCGTGAGAGTAAAACCATTTATCAAACCACAGTGCTTGATATCAGTGTTAATGGCTACCGCATTAAATGGTCTGGTGAAGCGCCTAAAAACTTACGAACTGGCGAATATATTTTAGTTAAAGAAACATTACATGGTCAGTGGCGTGGCGGTGTGATTCGCTGGATTAAACAATCAACAGAAAAAAGTTTGGAACTGGGCTTAGAAATTCTTTCACAAGCCATGTTCCCTTGTGCTGTACATATTCAGGCTGAGCGTCATACTCGTAATTATCACCCTGCACTATTACTACAAACTCAAAACTTAGAAGAAATACAAAACACGCTTATTTTACCGGGGTCTCAAATTTTTAGAGAGCAACAAACAATTCATTTACGATTGGGGACAGAAGAAATCAAAGTGTATCTACTCAAAGCACAACTCATTACTCAAAGTTTTATTCAATTTCAATTTGAACTTTTGAATGAGCAGCAGCAACACCTGCTTGATCAGTTCATGCTGAAAAAGAATAGTAACGCGAATAGTCAAGATTTATGGGAAGCATTAAAGTGAGAAACTCTTTACTATCTAAAAGGTTAAAACGTACTGAAATACGTTTACTCATTATTGATGATAACCAGTTACGTTATAACCAAATTTTAAATTTATTATCGGGGAATGATTATCAAGTTAATGCCTTATTACTTGATGATTTAAAAAGTTTTGAAAAGCAGCTCAATACATCATGGGATGTCATTATTTTTGGTCGCGCATATGATTTGAAAATTGAACAAACTCTCTCCCTTGTTCAAGCCTCAGAACAGCCACAGCTACCAATTTTACTTTTACAACCAGATGATTACCAAGCGCAGCAATATCAAAGCTATATTCAAAAAGGTATTTACGATGTAGTCCCGCTAGAACCTCTGGACTATTTCTATATTACGCTTGTTCGAGCACTGTCATACAGCCGCCTTTTACAAAAGGAACAACGTCTTTTGGCGGAGCTTGATACCATTCATACGCATACGCAAACATTGGTCGATAACAGCCATAAAGCGGTCGCTATTTTTCAAGAAGGCATTCACATTAAGGCAAATACCGAATATTTGAATCTATTTGGCTTTCAGCAAGAAGAAGATATTATTGGTTTGCCGATTTTAGATGTCTTACAACCCAACGATTTAAATATTTTTAAACAGCGTTTTAAGAAAATTTCTTTAGGGCAGTTTGATCAAGCACGCTTCGAAATCCAAAGTCAGCATCAAGCCATTTCGGGTAATAATGCTTTAAAACTGGAATTTATTCCAAGCCAAGAAGAAGATGCTGTACAGCTGACCATCGACTATCAAGTTGATTTAAAAACACCAGCAAATACGGTACCGTCCGAGAAGATGACTGGGTTAAGCACAGCTTGGCCGCAGATTAACCGACATTTATCGACCCACCCTGCGCAAGCAAATGCCATAGTTCTATTTAGACTTTCGCAGTGCCCAGAACGCCTCTTTCAACAAGGTTGGCAGACCTTAGGTCAGTATTTCAATCAGCTGCATGGTTTTTTAAAAGACCATGCACAAATGCCGATTTACCAAGTCGATTTGGGTACGTATGTCGGCATCTTACAAGCTGAAAATAGTACAGTTTTAAACTCTCAGTTGACGAGTTTACAAACTTTGCAAAAAGAGCACTTGTTAAAAGTGAGTGAGCAAAACTTTTCGGTACAGTTAAAGCTTGGCTATGCTCCGCTTAATCAACCACTCACTGAGGTTTCATTTAGCTCATTACTTAATGAAGCTGAAAAGCAGAATCTACCTCAAGTTACCCCTCAGCTTGAAATAACGCCTATCGTAGAAAAAACAGTTTCGCCGAGCATTGAAGCTGTTCCTCTTGATTTAACGATTGAACATTTTGAGGTGACTTCGCATTCTTCTTTGTTACAGCAGTTAAGACAAAAATTAGCTCAGGGACAAATACACCTGAAGTATCAACAAGTTTATGACAAACATGATGAAGAAACTCATAACTATGAAGTGACGAGTGGCTTTATTGCTGATGAACAATGGCATAATTTAAATGACTTAGCTGACTTAAAAGAAGATGCTGAACTATCAATTCAACTAGACCGCTGGATATTGGTAGAAGCATGTAAACAGCTTCATAACTTCATTGCTCAGTATCCTAAAGCAAGACTCATTATTAATCTGAATATTGATATTTTGCTGAAAGATAAGTCGTTCCCTGAACTGATTTCAAAACTGCTTACCATCATTGGTAGCAAGCTTGAAAGTCCGCTAATTTTGCAATTTTCGGAACAGGCACTTCAGCACTACCTTCCAACAGCTCAGCCGCTGATTGGTCGTTTACGTCAACATGGTGCGGAAGTTTCAATTCGAGACTTTGCTTCTTCTATATATAGCGATTCAATTTTGCAGCAGCTTGATATTCAGCTTGTAAAATTACAGTCCAGCAAAACTGACCTATTAAGCTCAGACCAAGGGCTTAGTAGCTTGCAAGAAAAAGTATTGAACTATTTGACTGTAAAACCGATTGGAATTTTATTGGCTAACTTAAATGATATGAACCTGTTTGCTAATGCATGGAATGTGGAAGCACGTTTCTTACAAGGTGATTATTTTCAGAAAAAGCTTGATCGCTTAACAGATGTGCAAGACCAATAATGGTCTTGTACGCTAAAAACAAAAAACGGGCATAAGCCCGTTTTTTGTTTCGTTTTGAAGTATTAACGCTTGATAGAGCGAGACATACCAGCAAAACGTTGTTTGAATTTGTCGATACGACCACCAGTGTCTACATTCTTTTGTTTACCAGTGTAGAAAGGGTGGCAAGCTGAACATACGTCAAGGTAAATAGTTTCTTTACCTAAAGCAGAACGAGTTTCGATTACGTTACCGCATGAGCAAGTTGCAACTAATTTTTCATATTTTGGGTGAATATCGGCGCGCATCGTCGATTACTCCTAATTGAAGAAAGGCTTAAGCTGTCATCGCAATTGATCACTCTCAATTAAATTGAGGCAGGCTTTTTCAAGCAGATCAACACCACAACAGACCATTCTTTTGGCCCACCGAAACCTCTAGGGTTAGAGCTAAGCACAACAAGTGGACAGTATTATACGCCATATAATTTTTTTTTGCGACCTAATCTTGGGATTTAGCCCAGTAATTTGCGATTACTCCACACACCATTAACTGTATTTGGTGAAATATCATAATTGGCAATACAATCATTCCTAAAGGCTGACCAATAAATAAGATTTGTGCCATTGGGACCCCGCTCGCCAAGGTCTTTTTTGAGCCACAAAAGAACACGGTAATCTGATCGGCACGGCTAAAACCAAAAGCACGCGGCAAATACAGTGCAAGCAACATAATAATGGTGAGTAATACAGAGCAAGCGAGTGCCAAAAGAAGTAAGGTTTTCCAGTTCACTTGATGCCAAAGTCCAGCAACTACTGCCCCACTAAATGCACCATAGACCACCATCAAAATTGAGCCTTGATCGAATGCCTTTACAATGCTTGGTACTTTTGCCATATATGGAAAAACATAAGGACGAAGCAATTGCCCTAAAACAAACGGCACTAATAGCAACAGCGTAATTTCTATAATGGACGATGTAGGATCAAACCCGTGCTGACTTTGCCCTAAAATAAAGAAGCTCACTAAAACTGGCGTAATGAACATACCCACCAAGTTTGAGAAAGATGCACTACATACCGCCCCTGCCACATTCCCTTTTGCCACTGAAGTAAAAGCAATAGAAGACTGAACCGTAGAAGGTAAGAAACACATAAACAGAAAGCCCCAATAGAGCTGCTGTCCCAATAAAGGTAAAAGAATAGGTTTAGCCAATAAACCAAGAGCAGGAAAAATAAAGAACGTAATTGCAAATACCAGTAAATGCATTTTCCAATGCAAAATACCTTCAATTACAGCTTCACGAGACAACTTAGCCCCATGTAGGAAGAATAAAATTGCAATCGCGACTGTAGTTAATGTATTGAAATACTGCGCAGCTTGACCACTGACTGGAAAAAATGTTGCTAGTAGCACCATACCAACCAACAAAATTGTAAATCGATCAAGTGCCAAGAACTTCAGCATGTTCACATCCTATGATTATTTTAGACAAATAAAAACCCAGTTGATAAATTGACCATTTGGTCAAGCCTTCATCATACTGGGCTATAAAAATAAAGCTAGGCTTTTAAGACCTAAATCTTAAAGCACCTAAGTCAATTATTTAATTATTTCTAGCATTTGCATCTTGCTGAATGAGCTCGATTTTGTAGCCATCTGGATCTTCAACAAAGGCAATAACCGTAACGCCACCCTTCATTGGGCCAGCTTCACGCACAACTTTACCGCCACGTGCTTTAATTTCTTCACATGCTTTGTAAGCGTCTTCGACACCAATTGCGATGTGACCATAAGCATTACCTAAATCATAACTTGATGTATCCCAGTTATGAGTAAGTTCAAGCACGGTATTATTTTCTTCATCGCCATAACCAACAAATGCCAGTGTAAAACGACCTTCTTCATAATCACGCTTACGAAGTAACTTCATCCCTAATACTTCGGTATAGAACTTTAAAGATTGTTCTAAATTGCCTACTCGCAACATTGTATGAAGCATTCGCATGTTTATTCACCTGCCTTTTCTGTTTCATGTGTTTGATGATCTTTGAGTAGTTTTCCAACCCAAACCACTAAAATTAAGATTGGAATCCCGATCAGTGTGGTCATCAAAAAGAAGTTTGGGTACCCAATATTACTCACTATGGTACCTGAATATCCACCTAAAAGTTTTGGTGTAAGGGTCATCAGTGAACTAAAGATCGCATATTGAACAGCAGTAAATGACACACTGGTTAGACTCGAAAGGAATGCAATAAATGCTGCACCAGCAAGACCCGAAGCCATATTATCTACAACAATTGCGAAGTAGAGCCACAGTGAACTATAAGGCTTGATGACTTTACCGCTAATCTCAACTTCTTGACCTGACTTGGTGTCAATGTATGGTAGAGGTTCGATGTTCACATCTAATTCAGCTTTTGGTGCAGAGTTTGAGGCGACTTCATATTGATGTGAAACTGATAATACTTTTTGGTTTCCTTCAACCACCGAAGCAGTAAGTTGTTTGCTTGGTGATGACAATAATTTTTGCATATCAATTGCAGCGTTGAACACGCCTTTTTGATCTGTCATTTTTGCATCAAAATTTTGCCCATCAAGATTCACCACAATCTTTTGGTTAGGCGATAAAGCTTTGCCAAAGTACTGACCACGAACAACCACACTGCCTTCAGAAGATTTAGCAGTGATTTGGTCACTTCCCATTAAAGGTAAAATCTGTAGGGGTACATGTTCAGCATGCGTTGTTACTAAAGGTTGAACTCGGACTATGGTCTCTGCTTGTTGACCTTGCAAAGCATAGCCAGCTTTTACATCAACTTGTTTTGCCCCATCAAAAGTGGAACTCGGGACTTTAATCTTCCAATAACCCACTTCATCTGGCTGAGCTTTATAATGTTTATCACCCACTTGAACATCAACCATATCAAGCGGTTTGCCAGATTTTACCAAACCAATGAAAATGAGGTTAGTAGAGCTTGCTAATACAGCACCAACAAACATCAGTTTCATGATATTCATGCGCTGCGCTAATAGACCACCTAAGAAGCCACCAACCAAGCTAAAGATAACACCATAAACTTTTACAGCTTCGGCAATTTGCTCTTTGCTAAAGTTCAAATCTTGATAAAAGACATTTGAGATCACACCAGCAATAATGTCTGAAATACGGAAGAAACCAATCAAGAATAAAAGCACTAACGCAAGTTTGACACCATAGCGTTTAAAGAAATCAAGAATTGGTGCAATCCAAGTTTCTTTTGCCATTTGTTGGTTGACCACGCCTATTTTCACCAGTATGTAACCGACTAAAATGGCAGTACCTGTTGCTGTTAAAAATCTTAAAGCTTCTAAGCCAAATAAAGCTGCGCTGTCTTGAATATCGCCAGCTTTAGAAATTGCCTCAGTAATTTGACCTGAGTAAATATAAGTTATGACAAACGAAATGACCGCTACAAAGAAGACTAAAACCAGACGGTAATAATCAGTAGTTTTATAGTTTTTATATACACGATTAACCTTAGGTTCGCGGACAAGCAAGGTTGTAATAATACCTACCGACATGACGGCTGCCATCGTTAAATAGGTGGTTTTCCACGCCTCGTAAATATAGTTGCCTTTAGCTGTTCCTAAATGTGCGGCTAAGAATAATGCACCAGCACCCGCGACAATCATACCGATACGGTAACCCGCATTATAAGTAGATGCTAACACCGTCTGCATTTCAGTTTCAGCTAACTCAATACGATAAGCATCAATCACGATATCTTGCGTTGCCGCCGAGAACCCAAGCAACACTGCACCTGCCGCCATTTGAACAAGGTAGCTATGACCTAAAGCTGGGTCGGCAAAAGCCATGGTACAAATCGCAAGCACAATTAAACACTGCGCGATTAGCAACCAAGCACGTCTTCGGCCTAAAGCCTTGGTCAAGACCGGTACTGGTAACTCATCAATTAAGGGTGCCCAAACAAACTTAAAGGAATATCCCAAAGCTGCCCAACTGAAAAAAGTGACTGCACTTTTATCAATGCCCGCTTCACCTAGCCATAAAGAAAGACTAGAGAAAATTAGTAAAATAGGTATTCCGGCAGAAAAACCCAGAAATAGCATAATTAATGCACGACGGTCTAAAAATGCTTTAAACGCCGAGACCCAACCAGAGGTTTGTGTGGTCATTCGTTTTTTATTTTCCATAAATTATAAATGCGCCTATTCAATCGCTTCTTACAATTGCTTTCAAGATTCTTTCTGCAATCAAGTTTTGTTTTGGTGATAAAAGCAGCAAGTTTGCTTGATATTTTATGCTAAACCTGTATACCTTTAATCTTCAACCTTCGTTTTCTTTTGCTGGATATCAACAGTGACACAAAAACTTGATCAAGTGACAACTTCAACTTTATCACTCGCTAAAACAAACACCACAAACGTCACAATAAATGCATTTCCTTCAGCTTTTGAGCAACCTGATATAAAAATGACTTTGGATAAAACAGCCTTAAAACCCGAACAACTTACGCATATTCCAAATTTCGAAAATATCCCAGCTTCTACAAAACGTATAAAACCGCTTAATAACTTTTTAGGGCAAGACCGTGCCAAAGCTTCGGTAGAAGCAGGCATTTCTTTACCCTACTCTGGTTATAACATTTTTGCAGTAGGAACGGCAGGCTTGGGTAAACGCACCATGATTAAGCGTTTACTCCAACAACATGCGAAAACAATGCCTACTCCAGATGACTGGGTATATGTCTATAATTTTAAGCAAGCACGCCAACCACTTGCTCTACGCTTCCCTGCTGGGCAAGGAACCAAGTTTCAGCATACCCTTCACCAAACTTGGCAAATTATTTTAAAACAGCTTGAGCGCCGTTTTAGTGCCGAAACTTACCATAACCGTATTGAGCGTATCCGTGAAGAAACCGGAGATGAACAACAACAAGCGCTGGTTGAGTTAACCAAAGAAGGCGAAGAGCTCGATTTAAAATTGATTTCTCGAAATGAGAAACATGGTTTTGTACCTGTACAAGTAAAAGATGATCAGGTGCAAGAACTGACTCAAACAGAAATTGATGCTTTAAATACCAAGCAGCGTGCTGAGATCGCAGCTAATGTTCGTTACATGGATAAAAAGCTCGAACGTCTTGGTTTGCATTTAGGCGATTTAGAAGATGACGCACGTGACAAAGTGTCTGTGTTAAATCGAGACATTGCGACTCAAGTGGTTATGCCACGCATGGATTTGATTTTAAATAAATATGGTCAAGTCAAAGGCCTTGAAGATTATTTAAAACAGTATGCGCAAGATGTAATTGACAACGTTGAGCTCATTTTAGAACAAGAAGAAGATGACTTTGCTCCAGCTATGTTCAATCGTGTGCCAGCACGCTATCAAGCCAATGTGATTGTCTCAAACAAACCAAACAGCGGTGCACCGGTTATTTTTGAAGATTTCCCAACGCACTACAACTTGCTTGGTCATGTAGAACAACTTACTCACAACGGTACAATTACCACAGATTTCACTCTCATTCGCCCAGGTGCTCTACATCAAGCGAATGGTGGTTTTTTAATGCTTGAGGCCGAGCAATTACTCGAACAGCCTTATGCATGGCAAGGTTTAAAGCGTGCCTTAAAATCAGGCCAGCTCAAGCTCTCTTCTCTTGAACATATGTTGACGTTAACAGGTTCTATCTCGATAGAACCTGCTGCAGTTCCACTTGATATTAAAGTGGTTCTTATGGCGGAACCTGAAATTTATTATGAAATTTTAGAAGTAGAACCAGAGCTTGGTAGTGTATTTAAAATTCGTGCAGATTTTACCGATACATTACAACGTAATGACGAAAATGAACAAGCTTACATGCAGCTAATTGCTGACTATGTACAAGCAGATAAATTACTTCCGTTTGACCGCAGTGCTTTAGCAGCTTTACTTACCGATTCAAGCCGTCAGGCAGAAGATCAAAGCTCGTTGTCGTTACATGCTTCAACTTTGGGTGACCTGATTCGCGAAGCGCATCATCATGCATTTAAAGCCAATGAAAAGATTGTAACTGACCAGCACATTAACCTTGCGCTACAACATAGACAATACCGCTTAGGCTATTTAAGAGAGCTTTACTGGCAAGATCTGTCGCGTGGAACTCAATTAATCGAAACTTCTGGTCATCGTTTAGGTCAAATCAATGCCCTCTCCGTCATTCACTATGCAGATGTTGAGTTTGGTTTACCTTCACGTTTGACTGCATCAGTCTATCAAGGTGGCGGCGATATTCTTGATATTGAACGTAGTGTAGAACTTGGTGGTTCACTACATGCTAAAGGCGTGTTGCTCATGTCTAGCTTCTTGAAAGCTCACTTTGGCCGTGAACAGATTTTACATTTCTCTGCTGCGCTTGCATTTGAACAAAGTTATGGGCAAGTGGACGGCGACAGTGCAACAGTTGCCGAACTTTCTGCATTAATTTCAGCAATTAGCCAAATACCAATTGATCAATCGTGGGCAATTACTGGCTCTATGAACCAGTTAGGCCAAGTTCAACCAATTGGTGGTGTAAATGCCAAAATTGAAGGCTTCTATGATGCTTGTAAATTACAAGGTTTAACTGGCAAACAAGGTGTGATTATTCCACGTCAAAACATGCAGCATTTGATGTTACGTCAAGATGTGATTGATGCGGTACAAAGTGGTCAATTCCATATCCATGCGATTGATACTATCGATCAAGCGCTTGAGATTTTAATGGCCCGCCCTGTCGGTACACTCGACAAAAAAGGTAAGTACAGTAAACACTCTATTTATGCTGCTGTAATGGAGCAACTCGAATATTGGCAAGCCATTGAGGACGGTGCAGAAATTGAAGAGGAGCCAAAGAAGAAAAAGAAAAATAAGAAAAAAATCAAAAAGCATGAAGAGCTCACAGCTGATGATCTTCCACAAGAAAATCAAGAAGAAGTTGCGACTCTGAAGCAAAAATAACCTCAATAAAAAAGGGCTTGTAATCACAAGCCCTTTTTTATGAATAAGATCAAATTAGCGAACAATTTGCATGGCTCTTCCGCCTGCCAATTGGCTAAAATACTGTTTCAGCGCTTCAACACAACGCTGAATCTTCATTGGCTGTTGATCGTGTTTTGCGATCTCTGCATATAAAGTGAAAGCTGGGAGTTTCCAATCTGGAAGGATTTCAATTAAAGAACCAGCTTTAAGTTCCTTTTGAGCATCTAAATATAAGATTCTGGCAATACCATGTCCCTGTTGACATAAGGCTTTAGCAACTTGCAAATTATTACTTTGCAAACGGCTTACCATCTCTATATGTAATTTTTCACCGGTTTTAGCATGTTGGAAACTAAAACTGCGTGATTCATTCATTGCATTGATAGAAAGCAATTCATGGTTGTTTAAATCATTCGGATGCAAAATCGGGCTTGATTGATTGAGATAGCTGGGAGAGGCTACCAAAATCTGATCAACAAAAGCCATAGGAACTACAGTACTACTCTCTTCTACTGGTGTAGAACTCATACGCACTGCAATATCAATTCGCTCTTCAATTAGATCGATATAACGATGCCCCACTTCAAAATGAACAGATAAACCACGATGGGCAGACATCCAGTGAGATAACGCAGGAATAATGTGCTGAACTGCTAAATCAGGTGTAGTTGCTATACGCAAATCACCAATCAAATCATCTCGCAATTCATTGATTCTGATTTTGCCTCTTTCTGCTGCCGCCAACATTTCTTGGCAACTTGAGAAAAAAGCCTGTCCAGCCTCTGTCAAACTAAGTTTTCGAGTAGAACGGTGTAATAAAATTACATCCATTTCATTTTCAAGAGAACGTATTTGCTGACTTACAGCACTTGTTGTAATGCCTAATTCACGTGCCGCACCACTAAATGAACTTTTTTCAACCACACAAGCAAAAACACCCATCGCACGAAGCTGATCTAACATAGGTTTCCTCAAATCTAATTCTAAATTTATAAAAAATGCTTATTGTTGTAATGAAAGCAACCAATTGCATTATACGAGGAAACCTATATTTATTGCATTAGCTAATTTGGTAAAAGATTTGCTGGATTGATTGGTTTACCGTCAAGGCGAATTTGGAACTCAAGCATGACACGAGAAGCCCCTGAAGACCCCATCTCAGCAATCTTTTGGCCCGCGGTTACATTATCTCCACTCTTCACCATCATCTTGCTATTGTGGGCATACGCACTGATATAGCCATCAATATGTTTAATCAAAACGAGATTACCATATTCTTTTAAACCATCGGCCGCGTATACAACTTGACCATCAGCCGCAGCATAAATCGGGTCACCTTGGTTACCACCGTAACGAATTCCTTTGACATTATTCGCCAAATTAAATCCTTGGATCACTGGACCACTATTTGGTTTCACCCAACGCAAGCTTGAACTTGGAACAGAGACACCCACTGTAGTATTGGTGGTTGGTGCAACCGTTCTTGGTGGTGGTGTAGTAACCGTCGTTTTTGGTGGGGTTGTTGTGGTTGTCGGTAATGCTATGGTTTGACGCTTAATTGGTTCTTGCTGCGCCATGACTTGTGTCGACACGGTTTTTGGTGAAGAAGATTTTTTCAATCGTAGTGATTGATTGACATAAATACGATATGGCGGAGCAATATCATTCATCTCTGCAACACTGAGATAATCCAAACCATAACGCATTGCGATACCACTTAAAGTATCACCTGAACGAACGGTGTAATAGTTAGGAGCCATTGAATAGCGAGAACTATTATTAATTTGTGGTTTAGAAGCACACCCTGCCATTGCAACAGTGAAACCTACAGCTACAGACAACATCATAATTTTCATTATATTGTCTCTTTGAATATGCGATCTGCTTTGTTGCCCAGTTAAATGCATCGATCTCCCTCACTAAATGCTACAAATCATTTCGGCTAAGAGTACCAAAAAAGTAAGAGGAAACATGTTCCTCTTTTTCTTTATTCACAAAGTTATAACATTTGGCCCAGATTATTAGCCCAGACTTGCCTGCAAATCTTCTAAAACCGCATAGTTTGTTGCATCCATCTGAATTGGAGTTACGCTTACAAAACCGTTCGCAACCGCAAAAAAGTCAGACTGAACTTGGCTGGCAATACGCTGTGGGTCCGTAACCGCTTCACCTGCTAGACCAATCCAGTAAACCTGTCTTCCTCTTGGGTCAACATGACTTGTAATTGGTTTAGACTGAGCACGACGGCCTTGGTAAGTAATCTGAGTCCCTTTAAGCTGTGGCACATCTGGAATATTAATATTAAAAATATGTCGCGGCGGTAGTGCAGGTAAACCTTTGGCAATAAAGTCATGCACCCATTTGGCTGCTTGAGCATAATCATCTTTATGGTTGTATGAGCGTACATCCGACCCAGCCAAAGAAATCGCAATTGCAGGCTGTTTCATTAAGCGCCCTTCAAAGGCAGCGCCGACTGTTCCTGAGTACAGAACGTCATCACCTAAGTTTGCGCCACTGTTGATTCCACTCACCACCAAGTCAAATTCGAAATCGAATAATCCATTCATAGATAAATAGACGCAATCGGCTGGTGTTCCATTGACTGCCCATACATCTTCAGCAATTTGAATAGGGCGTAAAGGACGATCGAGTGTTAACGCACTCGAAAAACCACTTCTTTCACTTTCCGGAGCAACCACAACAACACGGCCTAGTGGTTTTAACGCTTCAGCTAAAGCTTGTATACCTGGTGCAAATACACCGTCATCGTTCGCAATTAGAATATTCACAAAAAATCTTTCTCGACAAATAAACCCGAAGGTTTTTCTCAATTGAATTATTTGTTGAATTATATATATTTATGACTCCATAGCATTATAAAATTGTGAAAAAATGAAAACTTTCGCTCCTTTTTTTCAAGTATTGGGGATCAGTATCACATTGTGTACGCAAACGGTTTTTGCTGATGAGGGTATCTCGACACAAGAAGCTGACAGCTTAATTAAAGATGACATTGCATCTACTCAAGTTTTACAAGAAATTTGCCCTACTTTTGTTGGCGCAAATAAAAATCTTGAAACCAATACTAAAAAGATTATTGCGATGTACCTCGGCGGTTATTCCAATAAAGCAATTACCTTCTCTGCACTGCAAAATGATGCAGAGTATAAAACTTTATTAAATGAAGCTCGCCAAGCTGCAAAAGAAATGGATCATCATGAGCAACATGAACTTTGTGAAGAAGTTGTAAATTACAAAGACTAAGCTTAATTCGTTCAATACGCTTTTCTTTGGAGGGTTTTCTGTTTATGTAAAGCAGAAAACCTACATAACAATACATTTTTTCCATTTTTTTAGCGTTTAAATTGTTTAAGCTATCGGCATATTTCAAATTTTTGTTTCAGGTTATCCATGTTTATGAAAAAAAGCTTAGTTCAATCACTTTCTGTTGTTTTACTCATGACAATGGCAACAGTGGGTTATGCTGCTGACAAGAAAAAAACAGCTGAAAAGAAAACTGAAAATGAAAATGTTGTTGAAGTTACACCGACCAAAGGTACTACACCGGAAGAATTAGCAGCAATTCAAGTACTTTCTGAAATTTGCCCAAGTTTGATTGGTAAAAAAGATGCAGAATTTGCTCAAGGTTATGAGCGTCTTGTAAAAGATTATTTACCAAATGAAGCAGATCCAGTTGCCGCTTTAGAAAAACGTACTAAAGACAAAAGTTTCAAGAAAGTCTTAAAAGAAGCACGTAATGATGCAAAAGCTGCTGGTAACGAGCAAAACACGTTAGTTTGTCAAGACGTAAAAGCTTATCAATCGCAAAACTAAATTAGTTAAAAACTCTCTAGTTACAATACTGTTTGAAAAAGCCGACTTCCCCCATAGAAGTCGGCTTTGCTTTGTCCTAAAATGCTAGGCTCTTCTGCTTCACACAAGATATTGGAATTACCTAGAATGACTCGAAAAAGCGCTATTGCTGCACTCCTCCTCTTACCAAGTTTTTCTTATGCAGCAACTGTCTTATCAGCTCCGCCAGAATTAAATAATAAGTCTTATGTATTAATGGATTACGAGACAGGACAAATTCTCGCTTCTAAAAATGAAAATGAAAAGCTTGCTCCTGCTTCTATGACTAAAATGATGACAAGCTACATCATTGAACAAAAATTATTAAAAGGTGAACTTACCGAGAACGAAAAGGTTCGTATGAACGAATCAGCTTGGTGTAAAGGAAGCAGCGCTGAATCATGTATGTATGTACCATTAAATGGCACAGCTACTGTTTTAGAAATGCTTCGAGGTATTATCATTCAGTCTGGTAATGATGCATCAAAAGCAATGGCTGAACACATTGCCGGAAATGAAGGTACTTTTGCTCACCTGATGAATCAGGAAGCAAAACGTATTGGTATGACAAATACCCAATTTATGAACTCTACAGGCTTACCTGCTGAAGGTCATTATTCAACTGCAAAAGATATGGCAGTTTTAGCTCAGCATATTATTAAAGATAGCTCAAGATACTATCCAATTTACTCTGAGAAAGAATTTACATTTAACGGTATCAAGCAAGGTAACCGTAATGCTTTACTTTACACTGACCCAAGTGTTGATGGTTTAAAAACAGGCCATACAGATGAAGCTGGTTACTGCTTAACAACTTCGAGTAAACGTGGTCCAATGCGTTTAATCTCAGTGATTTTCGGTACCGACAGCGTTAATGAACGTGCTAATCAAACTCGTTCATTGTTGTCTTGGGGCTTTGCGAACTTTGAAACTGCAAATGTTCAACCTGCAAACCAAGTTCTTGCAAAAGCGAAAGTATGGTTCGGTAAAGAAAATGAAGTTCAAATTGGTTTAGCAGAGAACTTTAACGTTACTATGCCTAAAGGCAAAGCTGGTGGCATTAAGACTCAATTAGTTGTACAACCAAACCTTAATGCTCCTCTACAAAAAGGCCAAGTGGTGGGTAAACTTGTTGCAAGTTTAGATGGCAAAGTCATTGCTGAAAAACCTCTTGTTGCATTAAAACCAGTTGAAGAAGCAAGTTTCTTCGCACGTATGATTGACCATATCAAACAATTCTTCAGCAACTTATTCTAAGTTTAGAGTAGTTGGATTAAGCACTCATGCTATTAGCTTGAGTGCTTTTTTATTTTATAATTCGATTAAATTTTATTTTGATGCTTCTCATGACAAAAAACATCCGTCCTTATTTAGATCATCATCCACAAATTGATCCAAGCTGTTACATTGATGAAATGTCAGTGGTTGTTGGTGATGTTAAATTGGCCGAAAATGTTTCGGTTTGGCCTTTTGCAGTCATTCGCGGTGATGTAAATAGCATTCAAATTGGTAAAAACAGTAATGTACAAGACCACTGTATGTTACATGTGAGCCATAAAAATGATTCGAAACCCAATGGTTCACCTCTTATTATTGGTGAAGACGTAACAGTAGGTCATCATGTTACTTTACATGGCTGTACGATTGGTAACCGCGTACTAGTCGGAATTAATACCGTCATTTTAGATGATGTCGTTATTGAAGATGATGTAATGATTGGTGCGGGCAGTTTAGTTCCACCTCGTAAAGTCTTAAAAAGTGGTTATCTATATGTTGGAAGCCCTGTACAGCAAGTACGTCCTCTAAATGAAAAAGAATTGGCATTTTTACCTTATTCAGCAAGACATTATGTAAAAGTGCAAAATAACCATAAAGATAACCAAACAAATTAAATCGTACTCAGTTTTTTCAAACGATAGAGTTTTTAGAGTGCTCTATCGTTTGTAAGATCACCGTAGCCAAAAACCCCTAAATTTCGTATCATACGACTTTTAAATTCATGGTGCTTTTTTATGGCCGCATGGACTCCTCATGTCACTGTCGCTACAGTCGTAGAAAAAGATGGACGCTATCTTTTTGTCGAAGAACATAGCGAAGGTTTTGTACACACTGTGTTTAATCAACCTGCTGGTCATGTGGAATGTGGTGAAACGCTAACAGAAGCTGCTATTCGTGAAACACTTGAAGAAACGGGTCACCATGTTGAGATAGATGCCTTACTTGGTATTTATACATATACCCCACCCATGTTTCCGGACCGTACTTACTACCGCTTCTGCTTTTTAGCACATGTCACTCAAGTCGAAAGCGACCCTAAACTTGATACAGGTATTGTTTCTGCTGTCTGGATGACTCTAGATGAGCTTCAAGAATCTGCCCGTGCTCGTAGTCCTTTAGTCATTAAAGCCATTGAAGATGCTATAAAAGGCCACCATTATCCTTTAGCTCTTATTTATGAGCACCCTTTCTCTCCCTCATTAACTTCTCATTTGGATGCCTAGTCCTATGCAACAACGTGTCATCGTCGGTATGTCTGGTGGCGTAGATTCATCTGTTTCTGCGGCGCTTTTACTTCAACAGGGTTATCAAGTTGAAGGTCTTTTCATGAAAAACTGGGAGGAAGATGACGGCACGGAATACTGTACAGCAATGGAAGATTTAGCCGATGCTCAAGCAGTAGCTGATAAAATCGGTATTAAACTCCATACCGCAAACTTTGCTATGGAATATTGGGATCGTGTATTCGAACACTTCTTGGCTGAATATGCAGCGGGCCGCACCCCAAACCCAGATATCTTATGTAATAAAGAAATTAAGTTCCGTGCATTTTTAGACCATGCCATGACTTTAGGTGCAGATTTTATTGCAACAGGTCATTATGCTCGTCGTGCTGAAACTGCTTACAACTCTAAAGGTGAAGCATATGCACCTTTATTACGTGGTTTAGATAACAATAAAGATCAAACCTATTTTTTACATGCAGTGCATGGGCGTGAAATCAATAAAACCCTGTTCCCTGTAGGCGAAATTGAAAAACCAGAAGTTCGCAGAATTGCCGAAGAACTGGACTTAGCAACTGCGAAGAAAAAAGATTCAACTGGTATCTGTTTTATCGGTGAACGCCGTTTTAATGACTTCCTTAAACAATATTTACCCGCTCAACCAGGTAAAATTGTATTGGATAACGGTAAAGAAGTTGGTGAACATCACGGTCTGATGTACTATACGCTCGGTCAGCGTGGTGGTATTGGTCTAGGCGGTATGAAAGGTGCAGCAGAAGGTGCATGGTTTGTACTTCATAAAGACGTAGCCAATAACCGTTTAGTTGTAGGTCAAGGACATGAACACCCACTGATGCAAAGTACACAGCTTTGGAGTGAGTCCATTGACTGGGTAGCAGGTGAACAACATATTCCAGCTGAAGGATTACGTTGTACCGCTAAAACACGTTACCGCCAGCCTGATCAGGCTTGCACAGTGTTTATTGATGAAAATAGTGAACACGGTATTCGTGTTGAGTTTGATGAACCTCAACGCGCAGTTACACCGGGTCAAAGTGTTGTATTTTATTCAGATGAAGTTTGCCTAGGCGGGGGTGTGATTCACCATACAAATGCCCCTACACCAAATTTTATTTAAGGGAATGAGTGGCATGGTGGAGTTACCCTTTCAACAATCACAAGCCTTGAATGTTCGCCAAAACCGTGCCCTTGCTTTAGCTGGGGTATTCCAAGCGACCCAGCTTACACATATGACTGCTATGACAGGTCAGCAAAGTATTGGTGAAAGTGGTAACTTCTATTTTGAGTTATTAATAAAGGCGAGTTTAAATATTCGCCCTACAACAAATAATAATACCGTTCAGACATTAGATTTTTTTAATCAACTGGCTGATATTTCGTTAGGTCTAAAAACTCTCGAAAATTGTATTACCCAGCCTTTTACCAATGCGCCTAAGTCTCGTTTGCCTAAAATGCGTAGTGCAAAACTTCCCATGTCTTATGCAATGTCACTTTTGCAATTAGAAAAGAAGGTCTATAGCAATCCTGAATATGTGGCGATTATTGAAAAAGCGCAGCAGAAGATTTTAAAACAGCTTTCTTTTTTTGATAATAACTATTTACACCCAAGTATTTTAGCCAATTTGGCGCAAACCTATGTTGATACTGCCGGGCAAATTAATCCACGCATTTTAGTTCGTGGTAATGCTGAGGCATTTAAAGATACCAACCATACCAACCGTATTCGTGCTTGTCTGTTTACAGGGCTACAAATGGCTCATTTATGGCGACAACTCGGCGGTAGTTCATGGAACATGATTTTTAGCAAACGTAAATTGCTACAGGATATTCAAGCACTTGCTCGCTTACAGTACCAAGTTATCTAAGTCTGTAACGAGATTATTTTTGTTTTATGTTTATTCCAGCATTAAGGAATCGTTATGAACGCTTTAACCGCACTATCACCATTAGATGGACGTTATGCCAGCAAATGTGATGCGCTACGCCCTTTTCTTTCTGAGTTTGGTTTAATTCATGCTCGTGTCACTGTAGAAGTGCGTTGGTTACAAGCGCTTTCTAACCGTCCAGAAATTATTGAAGTTGCTCCTTTCTCAGCTGAAACAAATGCAGCTTTAGATGCAATCGTAAGCAACTTCTCTGAAGAAGATGCGAATCGCATTAAAGAAATTGAACGTACAACTAACCATGATGTAAAAGCAGTTGAATATTTCTTGAAAGAGAAAATTGCTGGTATTGCTGAATTACAAAATGCGGGTGAGTTCATTCACTTCGCTTGTACATCAGAAGACATCAACAACTTGTCTCATGCGCTTATGCTTAAAAACGGCCGTGAAGTTTTAGTATCAAGCATGAAGCAAATTTTAAATGCAATTTCTGCTTTAGCAACGACTCATGCTGAACAACCGATGTTGTCTCGTACACATGGTCAAACTGCTAGCCCAACAACTTTGGGTAAAGAAATGGCGAACGTTGCATATCGTTTAGCTCGCCAAATCAAGCAATTTGAAAATGTTGAGTTACTCGGCAAAATCAATGGTGCAGTAGGTAACTACAATGCTCACCTTTCTGCTTACCCAGATGTTGATTGGCCAGCGCACTCACAAGCTTTTGTTGAATCTTTAGGTTTAACATTTAACCCATACACAACTCAAATTGAGCCACATGACTACATGGCTGAGTTGTTTGATGCGTTACGTCGTTACAATACAATTTTGATCGACTTTAACCGTGACGTATGGGGTTATATCTCTTTAGGTTACTTCAAACAAAAACTTAAAGAAGGTGAAGTTGGTTCTTCAACTATGCCACACAAAGTAAACCCAATTGACTTTGAAAACTCTGAAGGTAACTTAGGCATTGCAAATGCAGTGTTGGCTCACTTAGGCGAAAAATTACCAATTTCTCGCTGGCAGCGTGACTTAACTGACTCAACTGTACTTCGTAACATGGGCGTTGGTTTTGCTCAAAGCTTAATTGCTTTTGATGCGTGCTTAAAAGGTATTGGTAAACTTGAACTCAATGCAAACCGCTTAAATGAAGACCTTGACCAAGCTCAAGAAGTTCTTGCAGAACCAATTCAAACAGTTATGCGTCGTTATAACGTTGAAAAACCATACGAGAAGTTAAAAGCTTTAACTCGTGGTCAAGCAATGACTCGTGACATGATGGTTGACTTCGTAAATGGTAATGAACTTGCTCAAGTACCAAGCGAAGAACGTGCTCGTTTAGCTGAGCTTACACCTGCAACTTACACAGGTAACGCAGCTGAACAAGCAAAACAAATTAACGATTTAATTAGCAAAATCTAATTAAAAAAGTTGATAAAAGCGAAGCTGAGGCTTCGCTTTTTTATTACACTCATATTTATCAAAAGAAGTCTTATCTAGAAAATGATCGAAAAAAAATTTCAACTTAAACACTATATTGCACTCAGCCTGCTTTTGATTGCCATTATTATTTCAGGTATTCAACCACTTGAGTTTGAGGCTTATTTACTTCATCAAGCTGGCACTGTTTTTATGGTGATTCTGCTTTTTATTATTTTCAAAAAAATTGGACTCGACTTTTTAAGTTTTTGTTTTTATTTACTGTTTCTTTTAATCCACGTAATTGGTGCTCATTATCTCTATTCATACGTTCCGTATAATGACTGGATTCAACACATCTTTCATTTTAACTTAGATGAGTACATGGGCTGGTCTCGTAATATGTATGATCGTTTAGTTCATCTTGCCTATGGTGTTTTGCTCTACCCTCTTATTTATCGTGTTTTCCAAGTATGGTTGCCGACTGCACGACCTTTTTCTCTATTTTTACTTGTAGTCCAATTCGTGATGGCATCAAGTGTCTTTTATGAACTGATCGAATGGGCAATCGCAATTGGTTTATCACCTGAACAAGCGGAAAACTATAATGGGCAACAAGGTGATATGTGGGATGCACATAAAGATATGTTACTCGCCACAATTGGCGCAATCCTCTATGGGCTTTTCGCCTTGATAACATCACCCAAATTAGATAATAAACCGTAAATAAAAAGCGCTCTTTGAGCGCTTTTTATTTTTTATCAAATGGCCTGTTAAACAACCGGATAGGTTTGCTCTAAAATATTTTGCAAAGGTGAAGAAGTCGTATTTGGCAAAAGATGATCAAGATTTGTTGTCTGATCAATTGAAGTATTTACATCATTTTGCTCAGGAGGCTGAGTCGTTTTTAATGCTGCCGATGATAGAAGTTTTGAGACAGGATCTGATTCGTTTAAAGAAGAGCTTTTTAGCAAATCATCTACAGGAACAGTTTTCTGCTGACTAGTCGGCTCAGTTGTCGTATTTTGTGCAACCTTTAAAGTATGTAACCCAACACTATCTGCCAAAGATGGAGCTTCTGTACTTAAGGTATTGACTGAAGCATCGGCCAGACTCGCGACCTTCGGTGCAACCACATAAAAAGTAAATGGAGAGCTTGCTTCACTGGTCAGCCCTGCTGCATCGGTTTGGGTTAAAGTAATGCTGTGCTTACCAAGAGTTAAGTCTTTATCAAAAGTAAATGACCAAGATCTACCCACCGTTACAGTCACCACCCCAATTGCAACACCATTATCATAAATCGTAAGTGTTGCATTTGCTTCACCTGAACCTGTAAGTTTTGGCCTAGCATCGTCAGTTTCCGAACCTGCCGCGATAGCACCTTTGAGGTCACCTATATCATCTTCTACACTGTTTAAGATAGGTTTGGTCGGAGGTATAGTATCTTTTGTACCCACAATATCCAGACTTTCAGATCTATTTCCTGCACTATCAATCGCAGAAACAGCACCGTGGTTATTGTCAGTCAATGCTGGCGAAATAGTAATGGTAAATTTTCCATTCGCATCTGCTGTTCCAGTACCAATTACTTTACCAGTTGCATCTTTAATTTCAATTTTAGCATTGGCTTCCGCTGTACCAGTTACCGAAGTACCATCTGTATTAATTTGAGCCGTTGGTTTATCTGGTGCAATCGAGTCAAAACCTGGCTTAATTTCGACAGGCTTAGACGCATTACCGGCTGCATCTTCAACAACTACTGTCCCTTTTTGAGACTCTTTTAAAGCAGGTGAAAGCGTAATTTGAAATTCGCCTTGGGCATCCGCCATGCCAGTTCCAATGACATTGCCATCTGCATCTTTGATTTGAACTTTTGCATTGGCTTCAGTTTTACCATGAATTACCGACCCTTCTTTGTTGACTTCAACAAAAGGAGAAGCTGGTGGCACGGTGTCTTTACCCGCAATAATCTTAACTTCTTCAGATTTATTACCTGCAGCATCTTCAGCAATAACTTTACCGCCCGCCTCACCAGTTAATGGCGGAGTAAGTTTTAAAGAATAAATACCATCTTTATTTGCAAAAACAGAACCTAGTACTTTGCCAGTGGCATCATAAACTGTAATTTTTGCATTTGCCTCTGCTTTACCAGTCAATAATGAACCATCATCGCTCAATTGAGCCTGTGGAGTATCTGGAGGTATTGTATCTTTTGTACCTGTTACAACCGTAGCTTTAGAGCTATTTCCAGCCGCATCTTGGGCAATAACATTTAATTTGTCCCCATTCACTAGAGGCTTATCTAATTTAATCGTGTAGTTACCACTTGCATCTGCAACACCCGATGCGACTGTATTGCCTGCAGCATCTTTAAGATAGATTTTTGCATTTGCTTCAGTTTTACCAGTCACTGTCACGGTATCATCAGCAAGCGTAGCGGTAGGAGCAGCAGGCGCGATTAAATCAGGTGCACTTGCTGAGTCATCCTTATCATCTTTCTTAAAAGCCCAAAGATATAATCCTTCCACAGCTAGAACTGCTAGACCTGCTTTGAGTACATTACCCATCGAAAAACTTGGATCACTATCAACCGCCATAGTTGCAGCTGTTGAACTCGTACTGGCATAGCCCAAATCTGTAACGTGATTTAAGCCTTTATAATCGATCACTTTGCCTTGGGCATCGAATTGTGCTTCAACAAACTTCCCTTGCTCTGTTGGAAAAACAAGTGAATGCTCTGTTGTATTCATTGCTTCATTAAAGAAATTTTCTAAGACAATGGTCTCTCCATTTTTTAAATGGAGGACTAGGCGTCCACCCTGTTTTTCCATCGATGCAATATCTTTTTGACTGATACCAATTTGAATAATAGTAGGCTGGTTTAAAACTACTTTATCAAGCTGACCATCTTGCAGAACGTCCAAACCCTCTTTGGATGCCACAATTATTCTTGTCATTATTTCCTATCCTGAATTTCAGTTATATTTTTAAATGTGTAACTTTTTAAATGAAACATCTAAAAGCTATTTTATTATTGCCTAAAATATCAAAATCACTTATCTACCACAATTCAATAAGTATATTTATCAACAATATTTTTTGAATTCTCATTAAAAAATATAACTTCAAACAGGATTCATATGCACCTTATATATTACATTCTTAAATAAACAAAGCTAAAAGCTCCGACAAGAACTAACACCAATAATGTCATAAATTTAGTTATTTTTTTATCTTCCCATGTCATTTTAAGCATAGTCCAGCCCTGAAAGCGTTTAGCAAGAATGCTATTTAAAATAAGCGTTGAAAGATGCAATATAACCAAAGCTAAAAATAAGTTTGCGAAAAATGAATGTAAGTCTCTCAAAGAATAAGTAAAGTGCTCTGTTCCATATCCAAGTGCTACAACAACAGGAATGAGTATGAAAATAAATACAATCGAAGCTTGAAATAACCCAATACTGATCAATTGAATTGAATTTTTCGAAAAAATACTTACTGAATTTGCATGACTAAACGGCTTTTTAATTGCGTTGAATGCCATACTGCTCCGCTTCTTTATGCCAAATGGCGCAGTATTTGAAATACGGGGACTTAAAAAATGCCAGATAACCCGTGTGGTAATACTCATCAGGAGGATATAACCAAACATCATATGCACCTGATGTAAGTCCTCACTATCTCCTGTAAAATAAGCACCAACAAACGCAACCATAATAATGATGTGTAAGATTCTTATAAGAATATCAATATGCGATAACGTTTTTGACATCACAAAACTCAAAAAATCAAAAATAATCACAACTTTGGCAATTGAAACTTAAACAAATATTAATCAAATAGATTTAATCACCCCCATAAAAAAAGAGCACCTATAAAGGTACTCTTTCGTTAAAAATATATCTTAATTAAAACTTCGTATCGCGCATTTGCACTAAAGTTGAATTCGCTTTTGCCAATGTATCTGCAACTTTATTCATTACCGCCGGAATCAAACTATCTGCCATTTGGGCCGCTTGTAGACCTAACTTTTCACCCAAAGTTGCCTTTTTACGTGTGTTAATCACATAGACATCATGCTGAGGTAACAACGCTAATAGATACTCATCAGAAGTTTCTAGTTTATCTACAAGGTTCAAATCTAAAGCATCTTGTCCATACCAATGCTCACCTGTAGCAACCTTGTCTACATTAAGCTGTGGACGGTACTTCTCTACAAAGTGCTTAAACAAGATATGTGTTTGTTGTAGCTCTTCTTCAAACTTCGCCTTACCTTCAGGTGTATTTTCACCAAACATGGTCACAGTACGCTTATATTGCCCTGCTGTATAAAGTTCGAAGTCAACGTTATGCTGTTTTAAAAGACGATTGAAATTTGGAACCTGAGCAACTACACCAATCGAACCAACAACAGCAAATGGCGCAGAAATAATTTCATTGGCAATACAAGCCATCATATAACCACCACTTGCAGCGACTTTGTCGACACAAATTGTTAAATGAAAACCTGCGTCACGCAAACGAACCAACTGAGCTGCTGCCAGTCCATAACCATGAACCATACCACCCGGACTTTCAAGGCGTACCACAACACGGTCCCGTCCGGCTTTAGCCGTTGCTAAAATAAGTGTGATTTCTTCACGAAGATTTTCAACTGCAGATGCCTGAATATCACCCTTAAAATCCAAAACAAAAATTTTCTGATTGTTCTTACGGCGGATTTTAGCTTCTTTCGCAAGTTGTTGAGCTAATTGTAAAAGCTCTAAACGACTTGCTGTCGTTTGTGCAATTTTTTTTCTCTGTTCATTTACACGTGCATTTAAATGACTAACACGTATTTCCGCAGGGAGTTTAGGCAAATGGAATAACATAAAATTCTATGCTCATAAGTTTGTCTTTATAGCCTTAAGATGTGGTTCTTTTGATTAAAATTCAATAGCGATTTTGCAAAATAGATTCATTTTCATTTATTAAATAAAAAAAGAGCACAAGGCTCTTTTTCTTTTACAGCTATAAATTAACCGAAACGGCCAGTAATGTAAGCTTCTGTCAATTGATGGTCAGGCTGGGTAAATACTTTTTCTGTAGAGTTTACTTCAATTAAATCACCTAAATGGAAGTAAGCTGTACGGTCTGAAACACGTGCTGCTTGTTGCATTGAGTGCGTTACAATCACAATCGTATATTGATCAGAAAGTTCTGAAATAAGCTCTTCCACTTTTGCTGTTGCAATTGGGTCAAGTGCAGAACATGGTTCATCCATCAAAATGACTTCAGGACTTACTGCAATCGTACGTGCAATACATAAACGTTGTTGCTGACCACCAGATAAACCTGTACCCGGCTGATTCAAACGATCTTTCACTTCTTCCCATAAGCCCGCTTTACGCAAGCTATTTTCAACGATTTCTTCTAAGTCGTATTTATCACGTGCTAGACCGTGTAGCTTTGGTCCATAAGCAACGTTATCAAAAATAGATTTAGGAAATGGGTTTGGCTTTTGGAATACCATGCCCACCTGAGCACGTAGCAATACAACGTCCAGATTTGGATCATAGATATTTTTATTATCTAAAGTGATCTTACCTGTTACACGGCAACCATCAATCGTATCATTCATACGATTTAGAGTACGTAGGAAAGTCGATTTACCACAACCTGATGGTCCAATGAATGCAATCACTTCATTTTGATAGATATCTAAATCAATGCCTTTAATTGCTTCAAAGTCGCCATAATAAACATGGGCATCTTGTGCACTAATTTTGATTTCTGTTGAGTTCTGCTTTTTTGAAGTTTGTGGTTCAAAATGCGAAACATATGAAGTGCCATGATTCAGCGGCTTATCTGTAAATTGAGATTGTTCAGTATTCACTAACTTATCCTTTTCTAAGGAATTCGTAATATCAATAGTATTCATTATTTATCCTCTATTACCAACGCACTTCGAACTTTTTACGTAACCAAATTGCAAGGCTGTTTAAACCAATCATTAATGCAAGAAGTACGATAATCGCAGCAGCAGTACGGCCTTCGAAGAAGTTACGCAACTCATTACCCTGCCATAAGTAAACTTGAACAGGTAAAGCAGTTGCTTGATCAAATGGAGTGGTTGGAATACTTGCAACGAATGCACTCATTCCGATTAAAAGTAACGGCGCAGTTTCACCAAGCGCATGTGCAACACCAATAATTGAACCTGTCATGATGCCCGGCATAGCCAAAGGTAAAACATGATGGAAAACGGTTTGTACTTTAGAAGCACCTAAACCGAGTGCAGCTTGTCGAATTGATGGTGGGACAGCTTTTAAAGACGCACGAGTTGTAATAATGACTGTTGGTAATGTCATTAAGCTTAATACCAAACCACCGACAAATGGAGCCGACAATGGTAAATGCATCCAACCAATAAAAATGGCTGCACCAAGTAAACCGAACACAATTGAAGGAACAGCTGCAAGGTTATTAATGTTGACTTCAATAATATCTGTAAGGACATTCTTTGGAGCAAACTCTTCCAGATAAATAGCACTCGCCACACCAATTGGAATCGAAATAATGATCACAATCAGCATCATAAATAACGAGCCCATGAATGCCCCTGCAAGACCACTAATTGCTGGTGAACTACGAGAGTCTGGATTTTTAAATAAGTTGGTATTAAACGTATTTTCGAGAATACCTTTTGCTTTCAAATCATCTGCAAGCTTACGGATTTCCGGATCAAGCTGTTGCTGGTCATCTGGTAATGAGCGGTCAATATTGCCTTTTAACCATACATCTACGTTAGCATCGCCTAAGAAAGTAAGGTTCTCTTTTTTACCAATCAGCGATGGGTCAGCAAATACCATGTCACGCAAACGATAAGCTTCAGAGCTTGCGTAAAGGCTACGTAAAGAATCACGTTGTGACTCAAGTGAAGGATCTTTAGCGACCATACCATTTACGATCAGGCTATCCCAATCCACCATACCCATTTTTGTTTGCCAAGCTACATAACGTTCTTGGTAATGCGCAGGTGTTTCACCTTGAGTACGTGCTGGCAATGGACCGGCATCAATCACTTTAGGATCGAAGTAAACTGGTACATTCATACTGGTTTGCCAAAAAGCAGGTAAACCTTTTGCCAAAATACTACCAAACAATAGCGCTACGAATGCAAGACCAATAACCACTGCCGATAAACCAGCAAAACGGAAAGCTTTTTCTTTGCGGTGACGTTTAGCCAATGACTTTTCAATCACTTTTTTACGGCGATCACGTGCTTGAGCAGCAGCTTGTGGATCAAATACGTTCTGATCCATAGGAGACGATGTATTTGATGTACTCATTCGTATTGCTCACGGTATTTACGCACAATGTACAGTGCAACAATGTTTAATCCCAAGGTGATTACAAAGAGTGTTAAACCCAGTGCAAATGCCACCAAGGCCTGTGGGCTTGCAAAATCGGTATCGCCAGTTAACTGTTTTACGATGGTTACGGTGACTGTCGAAACAGCTTCAAACGGATTTGCATGTAGAAGTGGACTGTTCCCCGCTGCCAAAACCACAATCATGGTTTCCCCCACGGCACGCGATACAGCCAATAAAAATGCCCCAGTAATACCCGGTAATGCTGCTGGTAAAACCACTTGGCGAATTGTTTCTGATTTGGTTGCGCCAAGTCCGAGTGAACCATCACGAAGTGCACGAGGAACTTGAGTAATAATGTCATCAGATAAAGATGAAACGAATGGGATAATCATGATTCCCATTACGAAACCGGCAGTCAGTGCACTGGTTGCGTTAATTTCGATACCAATATGAGCACCCACAGCTTTAAAGAATGGACCAATAATCATCATGGCAAAAACACCATAAACAATTGTTGGAATACCCGCTAAAACTTCAATCGTTGGTTTTGCCCATGAGCGTAGCCATGGTGAAGCATATTCAGCTAAATAAATCGCAATCATTAAGCCAACAGGTACAGCAACCAATAAAGCAATACCACTGACCATGAGCGTACCCCATAGCAATGGTAGTAACCCATAACTACCTTCAGCATTACCTGAAGTACTAAAGCCAGGGTTCCATTCTGTACCAAAGAAAAAGTCAATTGGACTTACAAAATGGAAGAAGCGCATTGCTTCACCAAACATCGACATTACGATGCCGATTGTGGTCAAAATTGCCACGCCAGAACACAAGATCAAACCAACATTAATGGCACGTTCAACTTGGTTACGTGCACGATATTCTTGGCTGATTTTTTTCTTTGCCCAGACTAAACCTAATAATGCAGCACATACAACAACGGCAAATTTGGCAAAAGAGCCAATAGTTTGAAATTTTGCATATTGCTGAGCAGCAGCCAACTCATAAGCTGCCGGATGATCACTTACCCCAAAACCAGAAGCAATCGCTTGAACTCGATCAACAAGTACACTTCTTGCTGCTTCATCAAGAGAAGCTGACACAGAAGCTGGAACATTATTAAAGATAATATGATTTAAAATATTTGGTTCAACTAAGTTCCAAATCATCAAAATTAAAAAAGCAGGGATACCGCACCAAAGTCCAACCAGTGCGCCATAATAACCAGGACGAGAATGTAATGTCGCCGAGTTGCTTCCCTTACCTGCTAGGTTACGGCTTTTTCTCAGCCCAAGTTGATATGCAATTGCCACAAGGGCTAACAACACACCGATAAGTAGCAGATTCATGTATTCTCCACTGTTTTCTCAATTGTCATAATTTGGGAAAAACGTGTTAGACAAAAAGGCTGATGATCACTTGGGATCACCAGCCCCTATTCAAAACAATTTATTTAACAGTTTTACCTGCTTTAAAGTCAGCTAAGACTTTAGCGCGTTCTGCATCAGACATCGCGATTAAACCGTCACGCTCAGCTTTAGAACCTTTACCAGTCGCTTTTTTGCTTAGGAAGTATTCTACATACTGTGGTAAACCTTTAACTGATTTTAAGTGTTCGCCTTTTACATAGAAGAATAATGGGCGAGATACAGGGTATGTACCATTTAACACAGTTTTCTCAGAAGGAAGTACGTTGTTTACTGATGCTACACGTAACTTGTCACGGTTCATGTCATAGAAACTTAAACCAAATACACCTACTGCACTTGGAGAAGTTTTTAAGCGAGCTAGAGTTTCTGTATAGTCGCCAGCAATTTCAATTACACGGCCGTCTTTACGGAAAGTCGAACATGCTTTCTTCTGAGCATCTTTATCTAGGTTTTTGAAGTATTCGTATGATTCACAACCAGCATCAACCATTTTTTCTTGGAAAACTTCACGCGTACCGTGGTTAGACGCAGGAATTACAAGCGTAATAGGTTCGTTAGGAAGTGATTTGTCAATTTGGTTCCAGTTTGTATAAGGGTTTGGAACCAATTTACCTTTTGAAGGTAACTGTGCAGCTAAAGCAGCAAACACATGGTAAGGTTTTAATTTATAAGCTGCTTTGTGTGAGCTAGACGCAAATACGATACCGTCATAACCGATTTTGATTTCTTGAATTTGTTTTACGCCAGCTTTGTTACAAGCTTCAATTTCTGTAGTTTTAATTTTACGAGAAGCGTTTGCAACGTCGATTGTGTTGTCACCAACGCCTTGACAGAATTGTTTTAAACCAGCAGAAGAACCACCAGAACCTACAACAGGAGTTTTAAATTGAGGGAATGTATTACCAAACTCTTCAGCTACAACGCTGGCAAACGGTAATACAGTTGAAGAACCAGCAATTTGAATCGTATCACGAGCTGCATTTGCAGTCGTTGTTACAGCGGCCCCAGTTACTGCTAACGCAATTGCGATTTGACGTGGATTTAAGCGCATTCTGTTCTCTCTCATTAATGCAATAGGTTGTACGTCACTTTTTGTTGAGTGCTTGTACGCTCTTCGATAGCTGCATTGTGAATAGAAAATATGACAAATAAGTTACAGTATGATGACGCTTTCATGATTTTTATAATGTTCATTGTCACATTTCTAAATCTATTTTATATCAATTATTTAATCTTATTTTATAAGGGTTGTGTTACCTCAATTTTATATTAAATATGACAATCACCCAAATTGATAAAATTACAATTATTCTTAAATTATAAAAGCTTAAAGAATTTAATAAATTGATATTACAAAGTTAATTTATTGACACATTTCTCAAATTTTTACATGTCATATTTATTTTTAAAAAATTATTTCGTTCTAACATGAAAATATTATGACAAAAAGATAAACGGTTACCTGCTCTTTGTCAGATAACCGCAATATCACTGTCAATTTAGCATATTAGTTTGATTGTATTTCTGGCATTGGGACCATTTTTTTGCGGTACTTCAAGAAATACATGATAGCTAAAGCCGCTAACCAAATAGGTCCTAAAATTACAGCCAGTCTCATATCTGGCGTCATCGCCATAATTATAAGAATGAAACATACAAAGCTAATGGTTAAATAATTACTCCATGGACTCATAATGCTTTGGAACTTAGTTTGGCGACGTTGTAATTTCATTGCTTTGGTAAATTTCAAATGCGTGACTGAAATCATAAGCCAGTTAATAACAAGTGCAGCCACAACCAACATCATAAAGAGCTGAAAAGCTTGACCAGGGATTAAATAGTTCACCACCACACAGACTGCTGTGATTGAGGCAGAAACAACTGCTGCTGGAACCGGAATACCACGGCTGTTTACTTTTTTCAAAATTGCCGGAGCATTACCCTGCTCTGCCAAACCATGCAACATACGGCTATTACAATAAATACAACTGTTATAAACCGAAATAGCAGCAATTAAGACCACAAAGTTCAGAACATTTGCTACGCCATTACTATTGAGTGACTGGAAAATCATGACAAATGGGCTACCGCCTTCTGCCACCATATTCCAAGGGTAAAGGCATAAAAGAATACCAATTGCACCAATATAAAAAATCAGGATGCGGTACACAATCTGGTTCACTGCTTTTGGAATTGTTGTTTCTGGTTTCTTGGTTTCTGCCGCCGCGATACCGATAAGCTCTAAGCCACCAAATGCGAACATAATCACAGCCAAAGCCATAATAAAGCCATGAATACCATGCGGGAAGAAACCACCGTGTTGCCATAAATTTGCAACACCAGCTTGTGGACCTGCTGAACCTGAAAATAATAGATAAGCACCAAAGCCAATCATGCTTAAAATGGCAACAATTTTAATGCACGAAAATAAGAACTCGGATTCCCCAAAAAAGCGGACATTTACCAAGTTAATGCCGTTAATTAAAATAAAGAAAAATAATGCAGTCATCCATGTCGGAATTTCAGGCCACCAAAACTGTATAAAAGTACCAATTGCACTCAGTTCGGCCATGCTCACCAGCACATACAGCACCCAATAGTTCCAGCCTGACATAAAACCAGCCATTTTGCCCCAATACTTGTTCGCAAAATAACTAAAAGAACCACTTACCGGTTCTTCAACAACCATTTCGCCCAAATGACGCATAATTAAAAAGGCAATCACCCCTGCAATTGCATATCCTAATAAAATTGAAGGACCAGCCAATTTAATTGTTTGAGAAAGACCTAAGAATAACCCTGTTCCGATCGCTCCTCCGAGTGCGATGAGTTGAATATGCCGATTGGATAAGCCTTGTTTTAACTCGTGCTTATTGTTTGCATCCATAACATTATCTCCAATGTTGGTGTCACTTCCTGTACACCTTTATTCAGCACCATATCCGAAGGTCAGAAACCGACCTTCGGACATAAGTTGCTTTAATATGAGTCCATTTAATTTTGAGAAGCCTTGTCCTGTCTTCTATTTAAAACGAGCTTGCATCCTTACATTTAACTGGCTGGGAACGCTCCTTTAAAATTTCGTAGCCACGATCGCCGTAGTCAAAACGTGCAATCACAGAAGCAAATTTTTTCAAACTTACTGGCGCATCCATTGCTGGTAGTTTTAATTCAATAAAAGTTAACTGGTCATTTTGCTGAACGTTGTCTAAAACGCTCTTTAGCTGCCCAGCGGTTTCAACTACATAAGTTGTATGACCCTTTTTACCGTTAAATACCGCTGGAATTTCAGTGTATTTCCAGTTTTGTACATCGTTATAGGCAGCGGTTTCACCCATAATTAAGCGCTCAATGGTGTAACCGCCATTGTTCAGCAAGAAAATAATTGGTTTTAAACCGTGACGGATAATTGTAGAAAGCTCTTGTACCGTAAGCTGGAAAGAACCATCGCCAATAAATAAAATTTGACGGCGTTCAGGAGCAGCTAACAAACTACCAAGCAAAGCCGGCAAGGTATAACCAATAGAGCCCCAAAGCGGCTGAGCAATATATTTAGCTGTCGCTGGAAGCTTGATACCCGACAAAGCAGAGTTTGATGTCCCGACTTCACCAATAATCACATCATCTTCTTTCAAGAACCCTGAAATGTAGTTCCAAAGCACATCTTGGCTAAGCTTCTGTTGAGCTGGAGCTTCAACTACTTTCTGAGGTTGTTTTTCAAGAAGAGGTGTTGAAGATTTACGTGGCGCAACTTTTTTATTTAGCTCGACAAGTAATTGTCCAATTTCAATACCCGGAAAATCCTGACCAAAAATATTTAAGCCATAAGATTTAATTTCGATGTAGTTCTTGGTCTCAATTTGATGCGTAAATACAGCTGAGCCTACATCGGTAAAGCGTGCACCAATACCAATTAGGCAGTCAGATTGCTCAATGATATTTTTCACATGCGGTTGGCTTGCCCCACCTACATAAGTGCCGATATAACGAGGTGAGCCCTCATCCATAATATTTTTTGCAGTATTCATACCTGCAAATGGAATTGAGCATTTTTGAGATAAATCATTTAAAAGCGACGTTACACCAAAAACTGAAGCTTCATTATCAATAAGAAGTGCTGGGCTTTGAGCATTCTCAATAATGTCACAAAGTTTTTTTACCACAGTTTGTAATAATTCAGGTTCAACAGCTGGGTAGCTTAAGTCGAGCGGACGTTCAGACACTTCAATTTTAACGTGGGTAATGTCGCCTGGTAGTTGAATGTGTACAGGACGGCGTTCAAGGAAACACTGACGTAACACACGATCAATTTCAAAAGCTGCATTTGCTGGAGTTAAACGAGTTTGGGCAACTGTAAACTCTTTCATACAGTTCATAATATTGTCGTAGTTACCATCGACAAGCGTGTGGTGTATGAGAGTGCCCTTTTGAACTGCATGTAAAGGTGGAATACCTGAGATATGAATAAGAGGTACATTTTCTGCATAGGCACCTGCAATACCATTAATCGCACTTAAGTCACCTACACCATAAGTGGTTGCCAAGGCAGAAAAACCGTTAATTCGTGCATAACCGTCTGCTGCATAGGCAGCATTTAATTCATTACAATTTCCAATAAATTCGAGTTGTGGGTCTGCTTCAACTTGTTCTAGATATGAGAGGTTAAAATCACCAGGTACACCAAAAAGATGTTGGATACCCATTTGTTTTAGACGAAGATTTAAAAATTCACCAATTTCTATGAACATTGCTCTATATCCTTTGAGACCAATTTTTATTCCATAGAAAAATAATATTTCATCTATCTTTTAGATTTCGTGCATAATGAAAACGCATTTTAATAAAAATACATGATTTGTGTATCATAAAAGGATTTTATGCAATGGATAAGTTCGACTGGCAAATCATTCAGGCACTACAAAAGAATGGACGACTCACCAATCAGGAAATTGGAGATTTAATCGGTTTATCTGCTTCACAATGTTCAAGACGACGTCAATTGCTTGAGCAAAAAGGCGTAATTCTCGGTTACACGGCGCGCATTCAGCAACAGGCGCTAGGGCTGGAAGTTACAGCAATGATTCACATTAATTTAAGGACACACGAGGCAAAATCACAACAAGCTTTTCAAGAGCTGATTGAAGCTGAAGACAACATTCAAGATGCGTTTTCAATTAGTGGCGATGCAGATTTTATTTTAAAAGTTGTTGCTGAAAACTTAGAACAGCTTTCCCAATTTGTGACTGAAAGATTGCTTTCTTATAATTTTATAGGACACATAAAGTCTTACATTGTTCTTAAAAAAATTAAAGAACAGAATCATTTTTTAATCAAACCTAAAAGCATGAGCTATCATCACTCCCAATAAGCAAGCGAAGCTTTTCTCCCATATAGATAAAAATAAAAAGGCGGATACTAGATCCGCCTTAAAATGAATATTTAGACTTTACTGATATGAACCGTTTGTCCAATCGTATTTTCAAGTAAACCTTCTAAGCCAAACTCAGCACCTAAGCCTGACATTTTCCAGCCACCAAAAGGTGCATGAGGCAGGACTTCTGCATGGGTATTGATCCAAACAGTGCCACATTGAAGCTGAGTAGCATAAGTTTGAGCAGCTTTAATATCGGAAGACCAGATTGATCCACCCAAACCAAACTCGCTGTCATTGGCACGGGCAATTGCATCGTTGATATCGGTATATTTTAAAACAGGCAACACTGGACCAAATTGCTCTTCTTGTACCACGCGGCAAGAGTCAGAAACTTCAGTCAAAATAGTTGGCGCAATAAAGTAACCCTGATCTGGAACTTGTTGTTGTCCAGAAAGTACTTTTGCACCCTGTTCAATCGCTTCAGCAATAAGAGCTTTTACCTTGTTATATTGCATTTGGTTTTGTACTGGACCAAATGTTGTAGAAGACGCCATACCATCACCCACAACTTGAGCATTGGCAATATCAGCTAACTTTTGAGATAAAGCCTCATATTGGCTTTCATGCACGTACAGACGCTTTAAAGCTGCACATGTTTGACCAGCGTTTAAGAACGCCATATTAAAAATATTGGCTGCAATTTCATCGATATTTGCATCTGGCAATACAATACCAGCATCATTACCACCCAACTCTAAAGTTAAGTGTTTTAACTGCTGAGCTGCACCAGCCATAATGTGCTGACCTGTTCGAGTTGATCCCGTAAATACAACTTTTTGTACATCTGGATGAGAAGATAATGCTTCACCAATCTCACCAGCACCAACCACAATTGAAATAACACCAGCAGGAACTTCTTGCTGAATGATTTCACATAAACGTAAAGTCGATAATGGTGTGTATTCAGAAGGTTTACTAATGACAACGTTACCTGCGCGTAAAGCAGGCATGATATGCCAAACCGCAATCATGAGTGGCCAGTTCCATGGCGTAATTGAAGCCACTACACCTAATGGTTGGCGATGGCGCTCAATACGCTTAGTTTCACTGTCTTCAATAACTTCTACAGGTAAATCCATTGCAGCGGCATAGCGTGTCCAACCAATTGCACCCTGCACTTCCATTTGCGCAAGTGCCAATGGCTTACCCTGTTCAAGCACAACCAACTCTGCAAGCATTTCAGCGTGCTTTTCAATGCCATCTGCAATCTTGTTTAATATTGATTTACGCTCTTCGTGTGAAACTTGTTGCCAAGCTTTAGATGCTTGTTTAGCAGCACTCACTGCCTGGTTTACCTGCGCAACCGATGCTTTTGCACAACGTGCAGCAGTTAAGCCAGTAGCGGGGTTAAGAATTTCTAGTTCACCTTGTTCACCTGAACAAAGTTGACCGCCAATAATGAGTTTAAATTCATTGAGCATATTCGCTTGTTGCATTTCTTCTTCCTTGTCTTAATTGTAATTACAGCCACTTACTTTTTTCAGTTAAAGCGGGATTATTTAAAGTGAGTACGATATTGATATATCAATGCGACCCAAAATATCGGGAACATACCAATACAATAAGAAATTTGCTCCCCATAAATCATGCATAATTATTTATGTTTTTTGAAAATATGCATGTTTTGTGCATTTCATTCTCTTGCGATGCACACTTTTAATAAAAATAATATGTAATAAAAAAGCCCGGCAATAAACCGAGCTTTTTTTGTTATCAACTTAATTAGTCGATTGGTGGTACATAGTTACCAGAAGCAATTGCATCTTTAATGCGGTCAGCTTCAGCCAATACTTGACCTAAAAGGTTTTTAACATTTTCGAATGTTACAACAGGGCTTAATGTTGTCATCTTCAATGACTGTACATTACCCACTTTTGTTACACCGATATTTGCTTCACCACGTGCAAACAATTCGTCTGCTACGTTTTGGTTTAAGCTATCGATAAACTCAACTGGGTAGCCTTGTGGCACAACACGGAACAATACAGAAGCAAATTGTGGTTCAACTAAAAGCTCTAAACCTTCAGTTGCCTTGATGTAATCTGCAACTTCACGAGTAAGTTTGACACCATGGTCAATCATTGAACCGTAAAGGTCTTCACCTAGTGATTCAATGGTCATCCACAATTTCAATGCATCAAAACGACGAGTCGTTTGTAATGACTTAGATACAAGGTTTGGTACACCATGTTCTTCGTCATAAGCAGAGTTCAGGTATTCAGCTTCGTAGTGCATGAAACGATAGTTCGCTTCATCTTTCAACAAGAACGCGCCACAGCTAATGCTTTGGAAATAATGCTTATGGAAATCGAGAGTGATCGAATCAGACAACTCAATACCATCAAGCATTGCACGATAGTCATTTGACAAGATCAGTGCACCGCCCCATGCAGCATCGATGTGCATCCATGAACCATATTTCGTTGTGATTTCACGAATTTTCTTCAATGGATCAATTGCACCAGCATCGGTTGTACCTGCTGTCGCAACAACACAAGCAACAACTTTACCTTCAGCTTGAAGATGTGCCATCGTTTTTTCGAGAGCATCAACATCCATCTGTGCATTTTCATTCACAGGAACCGTCACAACTGACTGGAAGCCCATGCCCATCATTGCCATGTTCTTTTGCACAGAGAAATGCGCATTTTCAGAACAAATGACTTTGACGTTTTTCATTGCCTCAGCTGGAATACCATCACGCTGTACAGACCACGGATTACCGTTTTCGTCTTTCCAGTTTTTCGAGATGCACCAGTCACGAGCAAGCAATACACCCATCAAGTTAGATTGAGTACCGCCAGAAGTGAAAACACCAGCCTGACCAGAACCATAACCTACTTTTTGACGCAACCAATCAATAAGCTGAACTTCCATTAATGAACCTGCCGGGCTTTGATCCCATGAGTCCATAGACTGGTTAGTTGCATTGATTAACACTTCCGCAATCTGGCTCATCACCATAGTTGGGCAGTGTAAATGTGCTAATGAATGTGGATGATGTACTTTTAAACTTTTGTTTAAGAAAAGCTCAATCATACGTTGAAGTGAATGTTGTACACCCATACCCTCTTTTGAAGGTTGGAAAGAGATTGCTGAACGCAATTCTTTAATGCTACCGCCTGTGTACATTTTTTCATTTTGCAACCATGCTGAAACGGCTTTTACCGCTTCGCCCATTGCTGACTCATAGTCAGCAATGGATTGTGCATCATTGCAGAGTAACGCTTTACGATGTTCTGCAAAATCCACCATTCTTACGCGCCTCGTACTGCAACCAATGCTTCTGCAATCGCTTTCTTGAAGCGGGCAATTACTTCAACACACTCTTCTTGAGTAATGATAAGTGGGCAAAGTAAACGAATTACTGTACCGTTACGACCACCTTTTTCAAGCAATAACTTGTTGTTAAAGCAAGCAGTCTGGATCGCAGCTGCTAACTGAGAATCAGCAGGATGAGAACCGATACGGTCAGCAGGTTTACGCTCGTCAACGATTTCAACGCCGATCATTAAACCGCGGCCACGTACGTTACCGATACATGGGAATTCAGTAGCTAATTTTTTCAATTCAGCTTGTAAGAAATCACCGCGTTCTTGCGCATTTTGAGCAAGATTTTGTTCCTTGATCGTTTCTAATACAACAAGACCAGTACCCATAGCAAGTTGGTTACCACGGAAAGTACCCGTGTGACCAGCAGGCTGCCAAGCATCAAATTTACGTTTAATACCTAATACTGCAAGTGGTAAACCACCACCTACTGCTTTAGACATTACAACAACATCAGGTTCAATACCTGCATGTTCGAATGCAAACATTTTGCCTGAACGTGCAAAGCCAGCTTGAACTTCGTCTAAAATTAAAACGATGTTGTGCTTTTCAGTCACTTCACGGATTTTTTGCAACCATTTTACTGGAGCAGTAACCACACCGCCTTCACCTTGAATTGCTTCAAGAATGACAGCTGCCGGCTTAGTTACACCGCTTTCAACATCTTCAATAAAGTTTTCAAAATAGTAAGTTAAAGCATCAACACCAGCTTCACCACCTAAACCAAGTGGGCAGCGATATTCATGCGGATATGGCATGAATTGTACGCCTGGCATTAAACCATTAACCGAGTTTTTCGCACTTAAGTTACCAGTCATTGCAAGTGAACCATGGGTCATCCCATGATAACCACCAGAGAAACTGATTACTGAACTACGACCAGTGTAAGTCTTAGCAAGTTTAACCGCTGCTTCAGTCGCGTCTGCACCAGCAGGACCACAGAACTGTAAGCAGTACTCTTCTTTACCGCCTGGTAAATATGCTAACAACGCTTCAGTAAACGCATCTTTTAAAGGTGTGGTTAAGTCTAAAGTATGCAATGGCAAACCACTTGCCAATGTGTCTTGAATACTTTGAATCACCGCAGGATGATTATGACCTAAAGCCAATGTACCTGCCCCAGCTAAACAATCAAGGTACTGTGTACCTTCAACATCAGTAACCCAGCAACCTTGTGCTTTCGCTATCGCTAACGGTAATTTACGTGGATAGCTACGAACATTCGATTCCATCTGACTTTGGCGAGTCAAATAATATTCGTTGGTAGCATTAGTGGCAGGGTTGACAGAAGTAACGCTCATATCGGATTACCATCTCTGATAAGGGTAGAAAGAAATAAGTCTGGTGACTTTTGGTCCTTTGACTCGGTGCTTTATAGAACTAGCGAAGACACATATTTTATATCTTGTAACTAGGAGCGCGATGATACCTAATTTTGCAAGAAAAAAAACGTCTTTTGTGTACTTTACTCATCTAATCTTATTGAAAAAATGTATTATCCCAATAGTTATGATGAATTATCATCATACTATGTGACAACCTAAAGAAAATATTCTTTTTTTATATTAGTTTGATTTTTTAAGTTACATTGAAATACTTTATTTTTAAGTTTTTATTTTTTAAAGCTTTTATTTGCACCAAAAATTAAAAAAATTGATTTAAATATTACAAATACCCCACAAAATCTGCAAAAGTTATGCATAACTTATGTTTAACATTTCTTAATGAAAAAAATTAAATTTATATTAATTTTTAAAGGATAAATTTATGCGTACTTTAGCAATATCTACTCTTCTACTTGGTACGGTACTCAGCCCTATGGTTTTTGCCCAAGATGATAACGCCCTTCACTACAATATTGTAAATGTACAAGCTGAAGCTTCTCGTCAGGTATCTAACGATGAAATGCATGCAACTTTATATATTGAAAAAAGTAACAAACAACCTGCTGAACTTTCAAATCAAATTAACCAGTTAATGAATCAAGCACTTGCGACTTCACGTAAATACCCGCAAGTAAAAGTGGAAACTGGTGCTCAAAGCACTTATCCAATTTATGACAATGACAGTAACAAGTTAAAAGAATGGCGTGGCCGTGCAGAAATCCGTTTAGAAAGTAAAGATTTTAAAGCAGCAAGCCAATTGATTAATGAGTTACAGCAAAACTTCCAAACCCAATCAATTAACTTTAGTGTTTCAGATGAGCAACGTAAAAAAGTTGAAAATGAGTTAATGGTTGAAGCATCTAAAAGCTTCCAGCAACGTGCTCAAATGCTGACTCAAGCTTGGAATAAAAGCCAATACACATTGGTGAATCTGAACTTGAATACCAACAACTACTTCCCTCAACCTGTTATGCGTGCCAGCCTAGCCAAGTTCGCTGCTGCTGAAGCGGCACCAGCTCAAGACATGGCTGCTGGTGAGTCTAAAATTACCGTAAATGCAAACGGTTCAATCCAGTTTAAATAATTTATTTTTCAAACTAAAAAAACCGCATAAAAATGCGGTTTTTTTATTGTTCGATATTAAGGTTCTAAAAGTAAATCCTGCAAAGAACTCCACGCTGCTTTAGCTAACACATCTTTATAAACTTTAGGGTCGGACTTTACACGTTGTGATAACCACGCACGGCAATAGCTCTCTGTAGAACCAATGACCAATGAAAGCAAAAGCTCATTTGGAATTAAACTTAAAGCTTTAAATTCTTCAAAATTTGCAATCAGACTAAATATATTTTGGTTTCTGTTCTTATTTCTTTGGACGAGCTGCTGGTGTTCTTCACCTTTCATCATGTTAAAACGTGCTGAATTTAAAAATTTTGCAAATTCAGGCTGCTCACTTACCCAGTCCACATAACTATGAATTAAAGCAAATACCACATCTTGTAGCGTTTTGGCCTGTTTTAAGTATTCATCTCTTAGAGCCGTTTGGTCATCTAAAGCTGAAAAAAATAATGCCGCGACGATACCCTCTTTATTTTTAAAATGGTGATAAATCGCTCCAACACTCGTTTCTGATTTGGCACGAATCATTTCTATACTGGTCGTTTCAATACCATGCTCTAAAAAACAGACTAAAGCATCTAACAATATTTGTCGTTTTAAAACAGCCCTTCTTCCGGGATACAAACGTTCTAATAAGTTTTGAGCAGATACCATTTTGTATTCTCTGACCAGTCATCGGAGATATTTTGAATGACTTGACGCCTATTTGTAAACAGAACTATATTCTTTAACAGAATAATATTCTGTATTTTAAATTATAGGAAGTGAAATCATGCCAACTACCTTAGAACTTTGGAAAAAAGTGACTGCTTTTCCTAAAGGAAAGTGGACATTCTCTCGTATGCTGTGCTTAAAAGCGCCCTATTTCGGCAGTATTTCCCCTCTTTTTATTGAGTTAAAACCGAACTATTGCGAAATTTCTATTAAGAAGAAGCGCTCTGTTCTTAACCATATTGGGACAGTCCATGCAATTGCCATGTGCAATATGGCAGAACTTGCAGGTGGTACTATGACAGAAGTGACCGTCCCTTCTACACACCGCTGGATTCCTAAAGGCATGACCGTTGAATATTTAAAAAAGGCTGAAACAGACCTCATCGCTATTGCGACGCCTGTACAAACTGATTATGAGTGGGAAAAAGCAGGAGAATATTTAGTAAGTGTAGATGTTTACGACACTCATAAAGACAAAGTATTTCATGCGGTCATTACAATGTGGATTTCTAAAAAGAAATAAAAAAAGCCCTGAAATTTCAGGGCTTTTTTATCTTATTTTTTAAATGGGAAAGCATATTTTGCAATACGCCCAACCACTTGGCCGAACTGTTTAACAAAGCTAGCATTGTTATAGTTCAAACCATATTTTTTACAAACTGCTTCAACTTTTGGAGCCATTTGACGATAACGACGAGCAGGAATATCTGGGAATAAGTGGTGTTCAATTTGGTGACTTAAGTGACCAGATAAAATGTGGAATGCTTCCGAACCAGTTAAGTTAGAAGAACCACGAATTTGGCGCATATACCAGTGACCGCGGCTTTCGTCTTGTAAAACTGTTTTTGGAAACACTTCTGCATCTTTTGTGAAGTGACCACAGAAAATAATACTGAATGTCCAAATATTACGAAGACCATTTGCAACCAAGTTTCCTGTAAATACAGGTAATGCTGCAGGTCCTGCAATGAGTGGGAAGAAAACATAGTCTTTAAAAAGTTGTTTACCAATCTTTTTATTCACTGGTTTTAACTCTTCCAAAAATTTTGCTTTAGTCTTACGTTTATAAAGAACACGACCAATTTCAAGATTCTGGATTGCTACGCCCCACTGGAACAATAAGCAAAACGGAATACTATAAACCGGTTGAAACAAGAAACCTGGTTTCCAACGTTGCTCTGGGAATAAGCGAAGTAAACCATAACCAATGTCATCATCAATACCTTTAATATTGGTATAAGTATGATGCTTATAGTTATGCGTTTGTCGCCAGTTATCCGATGTACCTACTGTGTCCCACTCATAAGTTTGACCATTAAACTTAGGATCATTCATCCAGTCATACTGACCGTGCATCACGTTATGACCGAGCTCCATGTTCTCCATAATTTTAGAGAAGCCTAATAGACCTGTACCTAAAATCCATGCTGGCGGGAACCAACCTGCAAATAGACATGCACGGCCTAAAAGACCGCTATAGCGAACTGCTGCATAAACACGGCGGATGTATTTTGCGTCTTTTTCACCCAAATCATCCAATACTTCTTGTTTGATCTGATCAAGCTCTTTTGCAAATGCTTCAAGTTCCGCTGGAGTCAAATCGCGATTTTTAGGATTTTTAAAATATTCGACTTTCACTGGCATATTCATAAGAGGTCTCTCTTAAAGATCAATAACTAGATCGGATTGTGCTGAGTTCACACAAATTTTAAGTAACTGGTTTGGTTCTGTATTTTGACTACCATTTAGTAGGTTACGTGTAGAACCTTGCGTTTTACTACAAACACATTTATTACAAATTCCCATACGGCAACCGTGTGTTGGCTTAACACCTTCATGCTCTAGGCTCACCAAAATCGATTGCCCCTTAGGAATTGCTATCACTTTATTAGACTGTGTTAATGTGACATTCACATAACCGACATCATCTGCAGAGCTTTCATTGGTTAAACTAAATGCTTCAGTAAGCACGGCTGGTGCCTTTTCAAAAAGCTCTTCGACAGTTGAAACAAAACCAGATGGACCACATGCGTAGACCGTGCTGTTTTCAACATCATCAACCAATGCAAGATGTTCAACATTTAAGCGCTCATCATTTGGTGTTTCTTGTGTGTAAAACACTTGATAGCTGAAGTTTGGATTTTGCTCTGCTACTTGTTCAAAATACTCTGTAAAAGCAGCATCAGAACGCTGTTTTACCCAATATAAAAGCTGAACCTGTACTTTTTCTAACTGCTGGCTTTGCTTAATTGCTGTAATTAAGCTCAACATTGGTGTAATACCACTACCCGCAGCCAACATAATTAATTTCGGTGTCTGGATATTTTGTTGCATATCACCATAAGGCTGACCAAGCTCAAAAATATCACCAATTTTACTTTCGGCAATGAACCAGTTACTGACAATACCATCAGCAACTTTTTTAACGGTTAAACGTAAGTGCTCTGCGTCTACTTGCGTCAAGCTATAAGTACGTTCATAACGGCGGCCTGCAATTTCAACAATCACTGGATGATGCTGACCTGCTGCTCCCATTTTAACCAAACGGTTGCATTTTAAAGTAAGGCTCACAGTGTCATGAGCTACGAATTCTTTTTTTACAATTTGAACTAGTCCGTGCTTTACAGACCATAAAGGATTTATTTTTTGTAGCCAGAAACTCGCTATATCTTTATCAAATACAGCTTGTGTTAATGAATTGAATAGAGAATTTCTCTTTTCGATTGCTTGCATAACTGAGGGCTCTGTCGCTCTTTTTTAATTATTATACACATGTATATATATTTGTATATACACCTGTACTTTTAATTACAATTTCACAAGTTCCCTGTCTAACGCTATAATCCAGACAGTTTAAGAATATATTGAAAAGCATGACCCAAACCTCACTTTCTCAGAGCCCAAATGACACAGCCTCTTCACAAGATGTCATTGAAATAAAAACAGCAACGCGTTCTGTTGGAAGAAAAGCGACGATTACGAAAGACGAACTTTTTCAGGCTGCACTTAACCTGATTGGTCCACAAAAAAGTATCGCCTCATTAAGCTTACGTGAAGTTGCGAGAGAAGCGGGTATTGCACCAAATAGCTTTTATCGCCACTTTAAAGATATTGATGAATTAGCTATTTCACTCATTGACCGCGCTGGTATCGTTTTACGTAAGATTATTCGTCAAGCTCGTTTGCGTGCATCTTTTCAAGACAGCATTATTCGTAGTTCGGTAGAAATTTTTCTTCAACAGCTTGATGCAGACGAAGGTAATTTAAGTCTATTGTTACGCGAAGGCTTTACAGGTTCAGCTTCTTATAAAGCTGCGGTAGACCGTCAGCTCAACTTTTTCCAGCAAGAGCTACAAGAAGATTTAATCCGTCTAGAGCGCTTAAATAACAACCATCTATACCATCCAGAACTTGTTGCAAAAGCAATTACGCAACTGGTATTTCACATGGGTGCTAAAGTAATTGATCTTCCAGTCCATCAACGTGCGGAAGTCGCTGAACAAACCATGATCATGATCAGAATGATTTTAGAAGGTGCCCGTCATCTAGACGAAGCAAAAATACGATAAATTCAACATAAAATGGTTTGTGATTTTACAAGCCATTTTTTATACAGACATACCTATTTCTTGATAAAAATATAATTCACAGATTGAAGCAACCAACATGCAAGAGTATAAGTAATTATTATTCTAGCAATACATACCCATATTTCCCCACGATATTTAGGGATTCACATGCAAAGTTTGAGTAATCGTCAAAGCCTGATTGCAAGCTATATTCTGATGGGCATTTTTTTGCTTTCGGTTATCCCCTTGCATCTCTTAGCAAGTTTTTTTGCTGGCTTTCTCATTTATGAAATTATTATTAGTTTAAGCTCTATTGTTGAACGTTATATTGATGGTCAAAGAGCCCGCATTTTTATTAGTATTTTATTAAGTATTATCACGGTTTCACTTATCGCCTTTTTCATTACAAGTTTAATTAGCTTTGTCGTTTATGACTTAAAGGGTGTAGGTATCCATAATATCAACAATAAAGTCGATCAAACGCTATTACACTTACAAACTGAGATTGGTAAATACCTTCCAGGTTATATTCCAGATAGTGTTACAGAACTAAAGGATGAAATTTTCGCGTTTATGAAAGATAACGTGACGACATTAAAAAATGCCAGTTCCGATATCTTACATAACTTTGTAACCATGATTATGGGTCTTATTATTGGTATTTTGGTGGCGATTCATGGCTTTCACCGTCGTACACCACAGCCTATTTTTAAGTCGTTACTCATTCAACGCATTCAAAAATTATCAATTTCTTTTAGGAATGTAGTTTTTGCCCAAATTAAAATTTCAGCAATTAATACACTGCTCTTTATCTTATTTGCGTTTGTACTATTGCCGATTTGGGGTGTTCATCTCCCTTTCGCCAAAACCTTAACCATTCTTACTTTTTTGTTTGGTCTCATTCCAATTTTAGGCAACTTAATTTCAAATACGCTTACTTTTATTGCTGCACTTACGGTTTCAATCGGCCTAGCAGGTGTTGCTCTGCTCTACCTCGTATTAGTACATAAGTTAGAATATTTTATTAACGCGAAAATTATTGGTCATAAAATTAATGCCAACGCATGGGAAATTTTATTGGCAATGTTAATTTTTGAGTCAATTTTCGGTTTAGGCGGCCTGATTGCAGCGCCAATCTTTTATGCCTATTTAAAACTAGAACTAAAAGATGCCAGAATGATTTAATTAAAATTTACTCAATAAAAAAGCGCCGTAACGGCGCTTTTTTATGATTCAATACTTATGGTTTAACTACCACAAGTACTTGAATTGCTTCCGGAGTTACCGTTAAACCATCAAGCAAACTCAAGCCTTCTTTTTGCAACTTCTGTAAGCGCTCAATTTCGTCTTGACGAATACTTGGGTTGAACTGCTTTAAATAAGTTAAACGATCAATCTCGTATTGCCATTTACTACCATAATGCTCTTTTGCCTGCTGTTGAAGCTGTGGCAAGCCGACTTTAGCAATATCAAGCGCTTGTCTATAGCGCTCTTCAATCACTTCACGGCGAGCTTTAACCACTTGGCGGCAGCTATTACCATCTAAGTGGTGCAAATATGGTTTTAAAATGGTTGGATCAATCTTTTCAGATAAGTCCTGACCATTTTCACTTAACAACACGCGAATGAGCTGTTTCGGCAAGCTTGATGGCAAGTTCAAAGCTTTTGGTGCAACTACATCAACTTTAAACCAAACTTCAAGTAATACAGAACCTTGCTTTAATGCATTTGACTTAAGAACAGCAACATTAGTACTACCAAATGATTGTGTACGGATCATTTCCATGACACTTTCAATGAACGGATGCTCTAAAGTCAGATATTGAGCATCTTCACGCATTTGCGCCTGATCACGATAGAACGTGGCAGTCATGCCTTCTTCATCTAATGCCAAACCCTGCACTTGCATTTGGTCTGTCGGACGAATAATAACAGTACCGTTACTTTGCTCATCAAAATCAATATTAGTTGAAGACATAAAACGCTTCACAAACATAGGTAATGTTGTGTTGTCATCGTAGTCTTCTAAAGCTTGAACAATTTCTTGTGCAACGATAGGACGACATGAATTGTATTCAAGTAAGCGATCTCGACCAGCTTGTAACTCTGTTTCTAAAGCCTGACGTTGAACATTGACTTCTTCGAGTAAATCTTCAAAGGTTTGACCTTGGTCTGAAAGTAAGCAGTCTTTTAATTCAACAATAAAGTTTTCTTGCAGCGTTTGAGCTGTCGGAGAAATATTGCTGAAAATATTCAACGCTTCGTTGTACCAACGGAACATACGCTCTTGAGCAGTACCCATTAAGTAAGGTACATGAATTTGAATACGGTTTTCTTGACCAATACGGTCTAAACGACCAATACGTTGTTCTAAAACGTCTGGGTTTGCAGGCAAATCAAATAAAATTAGATCACTTGCAAACTGGAAGTTACGACCTTCTGAACCAATTTCAGAACATAGTAGAATTTGAGCACCATAACTTTCTTCTGCAAAGTAAGCAGCCGCTTGGTCACGCTCAAGTAGACTCATGCCTTCATGGAACATTGCAGTACGAATACCAGCATGCAAACGAAGTACACTTTCTAAAGATTCAACAACAGGACCACTACGTGCAATTAAAAGAACCTTTTTATGCTTAAGTTCTTTACGCAAGATTTCCATTAACCATGGCACACGTGGGTCATTTTGCATCCAAGAACCATCAAGTTGTGCTTCTTCTGGCCACATTTGCTCACGTAATTTACCGTCTTTTGACCAATCTTCTGGCGCTGGCAAAGGTGCTGGTTGGCAATCACGGCCTGGGAAGCCTTGAATCGCTTCACGCGTATTACGGAATAAAATACGACCTGTACCGTGACGGTCTAACAGTTCATGAATCGCTCTGAAACGTTGTTCAGGCTGATCTTCAATTGAATGACCCAATAAACCTTCTAAAGCAGTTAAATGCTCTTGAGTTAAAGGTTCATCCGACATAAGCACTTCTGCAACTTGAGCAGTTTGCTGATATTGCGCTTCTTCATCTAAGAAACGCTCTAAACTGCTAAAACGCTGAGGGTCTAACAAACGTAAGCGTGCAAAGTGACTCTCTACACCAAGCTGTTCAGGTGTTGCTGTAAGCAATAATACACCCGCTGTATTTTCAGCAAGTTCTTCAACCAAGTCGTAACGATCGTTGCCGCCTTCTTCTTCACTCCACATTAAGTGATGCGCTTCATCGACTACAAGTAAATCGAAACCAGCTTCTAATGCTTGCTCACGTAAATCATCATGGTCCACCATCAAATCTACGCTGGCAATAATGCATTGCTCAGTCAAGAACGGGTTAAGCTCTGGATCATGTTCTTTAATAGATGCAGTACGGGTTAAGTCGAACAGAGAAAATTGCAAGTTGAAACGGCGACGCATTTCAATCATCCACTGATATTGCAGTGAATCAGGGACTAAAATGAGGATACGTTCAGAGCGGCCAGTTTTAAGCTGTTGGTGGATAATTAAACCAGCTTCAATTGTTTTACCTAAACCTACTTCATCGGCAAGTAAAACACGTGGTGCGAAACGTTTACCGACTTCATGCGCAATATAAAGTTGATGCGGGATTAAACCTACACGTGCACCGACCAAGCCGCGTAAAGGACTGGTTTGCATTTGCGATTGCATGAGCATTGCTTCAATGCGTAAGTCATACCACTCTTTATAATCGATCTGGCTTGCCAGCAAACGATCTAAAGGTTTTGATAACTGAATTTGTGCACCAATACGAGTTTCATTGAGCGCTTTTCGTTCTTGTTCACCATTTTCTAAAGTACGAACGACGTTATAACGCAAAACACCATGACGGTCTTCAACCGACTCAACAATCCACTTCTGGCCTTCTTGATCTTGGACTTCATCATTTGTGTTAAAGATGATGCGAGATAGCGGTGCGTTATTACGTGCATAGACACGCGTTTCATCACTTTTGGGGAATAAAATGCTGACAGATCTTTCATCTACATCAATAAGAACGCCTAAACCGAGCTCAGTCTCTGTATCTGATAGCCAACGTTGACCAATAGCATACTGCTGCAATTTTTCCACCTTTTTCTCAAGTTCGCACTACATATTGTACGATGCAAATTAGCTTATTTTTGCATCTTTTTATGTAGTCTTTAAAGCAAAATTTTGCAGCAGAAACCAATTAAATTGTTTCGCTACAAAAATTACTCATTGAAAGTTTTTACATTAAAACGGTACAGGGCAGTTAAACGTTAATGATTCCCCTGTAACAGGGTGATTAAAGCTTAACTGTTTGGCATGCAAGCACAGACGAGGAACAAGTAATTGTTCCGGTGTTGCATACAATGTATCACCTACAATCGGATGTCCCAGATATTGCATGTGTACACGGAGTTGATGAGAACGTCCGGTAATCGGTGTTAATTTGACACGCGTAACCGGTTGTCCCTGAATCTGGAAATGTTCAATCGCCTGCCAATGTGTTAAAGCAGGTTTGTTATGAGAAGCATCGACAATATGTAAAGGTGGTCGACTCGGGTCATAGACTACGGAAATATCAACTGTCCCTTCGCCGTCTAGATGGCCTGCGACTAACGCTTCATATATTTTCGAAGTTTGACGGTCTTGAAATTGGCGTGCAATCGCACTTTGTCCACGCTTAGATAAACCAAAAACCAAAATACCTGAGGTATCACGGTCAAGGCGGTGAATGAGCAAAGTTCGTGGTTCAATTGCCACCAGTCTTGTCAAAACGCTGTCATGTAAATCACCTTTCCCTGGCACACTCAAAATGTCCGAAGGTTTATGAATCACCATAAAATCATCATCACGATAGATCAGATGTTCACTTAGAAAATCACTCAAAGTTGTATTCCCAAGGCAAGATGAAAAACAAGCGGGCAATAATAAAAAGCTTACGTCCGAATTACAATGCCGTTCGGGTAAATTAACGACAGAATTTGCAAATATTATGATTCAGTTTATGGCTAAAGCCGATTAGTGCTTCAATAACTGCATAATATGTTGCAAGGTAGGTGTTTGCATCAGCTCTTCAACACTTAGACTCGCACCGTTCGCACGCCATAATTCCACCAAATAATTGACGCCAGTAGTGTCTAAGCCATAGTTTCTTAAATCTATTTCTGGATGAATTTCCATTGGATGCCGCCCCACCTGTTCAGCAACAGCCAATAAAATTCCTTTATCGGATAACACCTGTGACGACGGTGCACTTAAAGACCATAAGCGCATTAAAGTCTGTGTGTTTATATGTTGAATGGAGTCAAAACTGATTTTTTCAATCCATTGTATATGCTGCTCTAAACTACTCGCCAAAATCGCATCATTTACAACAGCTACATAATCTGTAATCGATAAAACAAGCTGCATGACTTGCTTAAATAGCGGTGATAAATTTCCCGCCATTATCACTTGTGCTTGAGTGTTTGATGACAACTGTTGTCCAAGCTGCAACATGGTCTGTTGAAGTTGAGATGACTGAATCATCATGACTGGAATTTCGAGCGCTTGTGCTCTTTTGCTTAGTAATTCTAAATGATCGGCTAATGGCTGGTTCATCCAGTCAGGGGTATTTTCAAGTTCATTTAACCCAACCATGAGCAAAATACTTTGCGTAGACTCAATAGGCCAATTTGAAGTACTTGCGGCTAACTGGATTTTTCGAGGTAAGGGATAAAACATTGTTCTCTACAAATATAAAAATAGCTCAAATTAAAAAGCCCGTTTAAAACGGGCCTTTTTGCTTACTTCATTTCGGCAAATGTTTCTTTTGCAGCCTGAATCGTATATTCGATATCTTCATCAGAATGAGCAGATGAAATAAAGCCTGCTTCAAATGCCGATGGCGCTAAGTTTACACCGCGCTTTAACATACCATGGAAGAATTTTTTGAAAGCTTCAATATCACATGCCAACATTGAGTCAAAGCTTGTAATATCTTCTTGGTCTGTAAAATAAAGACCGAACATTGCGCCAGCTTGCTGAGTTTTAAATGGAATACCCGCTTCATTAGCTGCTGCTTGTAAGCCTGCAAGTAACTTTTCAAGTTGAGCAGATAATTTGCTGTAAAAGTCAGGTTGGCGTAAATGTTTAAACATCTCGATACCCGCACGCATAGCAAGTGGGTTACCAGATAACGTTCCTGCTTGGTATACACCACCTAAAGGTGCGATGCATTCCATGATTTCACGCTTACCGCCAAACGCGCCTACAGGTAAGCCAGCACCAATAATTTTACCTAAAGTCGTTAAGTCAGGTTTTACATTATAAACTGACTGAGCACCGCCCAATGCAACGCGGAAACCTGTCATCACTTCATCAATAATGAATACAGATTTATATTCATCACAAATATCACGAATGGCTTCTAAGAAACCGTCAATTGGTTTCACCATATTCATGTTGCCCGCTACAGGTTCAATAATAACACCCGCAATTTCATGACCGAATTTGGCAAAACACTCTTTTAATGCAGCAATATCATTATAAGGCAGCGTTAAAGTATGTTTAGCAAAATCGACTGGAACACCTTTTGAAGTTGGCTCACCCTCGCCTAAAGTCAGTAAACCCGAACCCGCTTTTACTAAAAGTGAGTCAGAGTGTCCATGGTAACAACCTTCAAACTTCACGATTTTGTCACGGCCAGTATAACCACGCGCTAAACGAATAGCGGTCATAGTCGCCTCTGTACCAGAGTTCGTCATACGTACCAATTCAATTGATGGCATGATTTCACAGATAATATCTGCCAAAGTCGTTTCGTGTACGGTTGGTGCACCAAAACTTAAACCATCTTCTGCTGCTGTTTGTACCGCTTTAATAATTTCTGGATGAGCATGGCCCAAAATCATCGGTCCCCAAGAGCCAACATAATCTACATAGCGCTTGCCATCGACATCCCACAAATACGCACCTTTGGCTTTCTCGATGAAAACAGGTGTTCCTCCAACGCCATTAAAGGCACGTACTGGAGAGTTCACACCACCTGGAATGTGTTTGCTGGCTTGTTTAAATAACTGTTCTTGCTTTGGAGATAAACTCATGGAAATGCTCGTCTTAAATATCTAAAAAATAATTGTGAAAGCTTAAGAAAATAATTGTGCCCAGGCCTGTACACGGGCAGGAATTTCAGCAGTTGATCGACCTAATATATCACTAATGACTGCACAGAGGTCAGCTCCAGCCTCAATCACGGGTTTTGAGTTTTCAACTGTTAAACCACCAATTGCACAAATAGGTAAATCATATTGAGCCGCTGCTTGCTTAATGACTTCAATACCGACATTGCCTGCTTCTGGTTTTGTGGCAGTTGCATACACTGCGCCAAAGGCCACATAAGTTGCGCCATCTGCAATTGCTTTTTGGGCAAGTTCTAAGGAGTTTAGGCAAGTACGGCCAATAATGACACCTTCTGGTAACTGTGATTTTGCATCTGTGATTTCACCGTCACTTTGGCCTAAATGCACACCTAAACCAAACTTTGCAGCCAGTTTTAGGTCATCATTAATGACAAAAGGAACCTGATATTTTTCACATAACTGTTTGATCTGTTCAACTTCTGCGGGTTGGTCTGCTTTTTCTACTTTCTTACGACGATACTGTAAAATTGCGACCTGATGAGTTGCGAGTGCGGCGTCTAATTTTTCTAATAATAATTGGATTGGGTCATCATTGGTAATGAGATATAAACCGCGCATACTCTACTCTCGCTTTTAAAAACTTCGCTAGTATAACGGATTTATAGGACATCATAAGTACCGATTGATATAGGCTTACTAGTACCAATCGGTATATTCAAAAGAAATGAAAAATTAGCTCGGAATTTTATCGCGCTTGCGATCAATCAAACTTAATTGACCAGTCGCCACATCAGATAGCATTCGCCAATCAGAAATAAAGCTATAAAGAGGCTGTTTAAAACTCGCAGGTTTATTTTTCTCAAATACAAAGTGTCCAACCCATGCACATGCATAGCCAGAAACTAAACCATAAAGTGCGTATTTGGCCTGTTTCTTACGAATAGCTTTTGAAAAAAAGTATATGCCAATGCTGCTACCCACCACATGTAAGCGTCTGCTCATAATGTTACGGTGTTCGGTTAAATAAAAACGATAAAATTCCTGATAGTTTTTAATCGGTAATTCAAACTCTGGCTGAGCTTCATGATTGAAGTTTACTGGTGCATTCACGATCATCTTCCTGATTTTTATTTGATCAAAACATCACCTGATTGTACACCTAAAAGAAAGCCTAAAGTCATATGTTTGATTGTAACTTTCTCTATCAAAAGCACTACTTTTAGCGCTAAGCTATTATACTTATTCAAGATAGTTTAAATACCTGATTCAGGGAGATCCATTATGGTTGAAGTTGAGCTTAAGTTTCAGTTACCTGAATCGAAGAAAAAAACTGTTCAGCAGTATTTAAAAAAGCATAAAGCGCAGAATATTCATTTGCAGGCCAAATATTACGACACACCAAACCGCCTACTCGCAAAAAATGGTATGGCCTTACGTTTACGTAAAGAAAATGATTTGTGGGTACAAACCTTTAAAGCTGCTGGTCAAAGCCATTTACACCGTGTTGAAGAAGAAGTTTTTCTAGGTAAATGCGAGCAAGAACCCGAACTAAACCTTAATCTATATAAAGATAATAAAGCAGTCACAGATTTAATTACTGAAGCTTTAGGCACTGAAGTCGAAAAGCTAAGCTTACAGTTTGAGACAGATGTACAACGTACTTATCATGTGTTTGAAGCCGATGACACTGCTATTGAAGTCTGTCTTGATGACGGCGTAGTAAAAACAGCAACCGTACAAAGTAAAATTTGTGAAGTTGAGTTTGAACTTAAACAAGGTGCTGTTAAAACACTAATTCAATTTGCACAGCAATGGATTAATCGTTATGAGTTATGGCTCGATGTTAGAAGCAAAGCCGAGCGCGGTAATTTATTAGCCTTAGGACAAGCTGCTTCGCCTGCTGTTCACGCAAAAAGCCTGAATTTAGACAAAGACATTTCAGCAGAACAAGCGCTCAAAAAGATTGTAGAAAACTGTTTAGGACAATTCTTACCGAATATGGCTGCAATTGCTGATGGCGTTGCCGAAGCTGAGCATATTCATCAAGCACGTGTGAGCTTACGTCGTTTACGCAGTGCTCTTCATCACTTTTCAGCATGGTCGGACGAGTTAAATCCTGCTTGGGAAGAACAAATTGCCGAGCTTTTCCGGAAGCTTGGAGACACGCGCGATGAAGATGCTATCCGTACTGAAATTTTACCGATGATTGTGCAGCATGGTTCACCTGAGCTTTTGCTTCCGATTTCTGAGCAACCATTAAAAGACCTTGCAGTACTGTTTAAATCAGCAGAAACCGTTAAGCTTATACTTGCCTTGCTAGCATTTGCTTATTCTGAAGAAGATGATCAAAACACCAAAGGAAAATTAAAAAAACAGATAGAAAAAAGCTTAGATAAGTTACATCATCAAGTCGTGAGTCATGCCGAGCATTTCACCGAACTTGAAGTCACTGAGCAGCACAAAATACGCAAAAAAGCGAAGCAATTACGTTACTGCATCGAATTTATATCGAGCTTATACCTTCGCAAAAATGTTCAGCAGTTTTTAAAACAATTACAACCCGTGCAAAATACCTTAGGACTTTATAACGACTTGTTTATTGCCGAAGATCTATTTAATAAAGCAATTGAACATGACCCACACTTTTGGTTTGCATTAGGATGGATTAAAGCCAAACAACCTTATTTGCAAAATCAGTCTGCCGAAGCTTTGCAAAAATTTAAACAAGTAAAAACTTTTTGGTAAGCATTTTAAAGTCGCGACACATATGTCGCGACTTTTTATCGGTATTTACCAAATACTTTCCATACACCGTTATCTGCTAATGGATCGCTATAACTATCACTACGCTGTTTTCTTGGCTTATCGCGGGCATCGACGAGTTTAAAGTGTGGCTCTACCCCCAACACAATTCCATTGGTATAAAACCGTGAACGCGTATATTCACTTTGACCATGCTGGAATACATAAGTCCTTAAATCGATAAATTCACGATGTGCAACTAATGCTGCTGTGTCGTCGCTCTGCAACCATTCTTGCATGGTAAATATCTGATCTGTTTCAAACTGCCCACATTTTTCAATAAGACTGGCCACACCACGGAAAGTTTTCGATTCTTTAGCCCGTGTTTTATTAATCCGAATTCGGTCTACATAGAAAAAGAATAAAGGTAGGTTTAAGTGACTCGGTAAATGAATCGCATCTGGTAATTCATCTTCCATAAACGGCTGAAAAAGCTCTTGTGCCCTTTCGATTAAATCTTTCCATTGTTGGTAATAGGCCAAGACTTCGTCTTGTAAACCATAATAAATCGGCAGGCCTTCGACATGTTCTAGATATTGGGGTGGAAAAATATGCTGGCGTAATAAAGCAATATCTGTTTTTAAACTTTGAACGGCAATTGCATCTTGCATATTAAAACTCCCCATACTTAGGCTATTTACAGACTAAGGCAAAGGTTTTGTTTCCGCAAGGCTTTGCCTATAATAAGCAGCTCTATTTTTGCGGGAATATGTCATGTCTCAAAAGATTAATGCAACAGATATTACTGAAGAAGAAGCGTTAAATGCTGTTTTCTTTGAGCGTGCGGATGAATTCATTAAACAAGCGAATGATTTTTGTCGCCCGCCTAAAGGCCAAAAGCCTGACCCTGCTGAGCTTCGCGGCCAAGTGAGTGCAGCCATGTTATTTGCCACTGCCCGTTTTAATACGTGGGTGGCTGCAAACAATTTTAAAGATGGCAATGAAATGCGCGATGCAAAAGAGCAAGTGATGTCTTATTTGCTTCAGCAATTTCAAATGATGCTCGAAGATAACTTTGATGAGTATTGTGAACAGTTCGAAAACTACTTACGTTTCCGTAAGAATGAAGATTTCCATGCTCACAAACATGATCATGATCATTAATAAGTTTTAAATACTCAAATAAAAAGCCACTTCATGTGGCTTTTTATTTGATAAGTTAGTTATTGCTTTTGCGCTTGGCCATATTGGTCAGCCATCACTTCCACAAGGTTTGAAGGTTTAATATATTTTTTAATGACTGCATTCACATCGGCAACGGTCAGCTTAGTTAAGTCTTGATCGTGCTTAACGCGGTCAAGTAATGTTTTACCCGACTCAAGCTCAATATTTAACATACCGTGAATGTTGCGCTCATCTTCTAATGCAGTAACACGTTTCTTCATGAGATCTGCTTTAGCTGCTGCAAGCTCTTGCTCAGTAATACCCTTCGTTAATAAGTCATTTAATACCTTATGAACTGAATCAGAGACTTGTGCTGAACGCCCAGCCGTATAGTTTGCACTAATACTTAACGCACCAACATTCGTGTCCTGATCAAGTTGTAGACCTGTTCCAAAACCATATACCAATGCATTTTTCTCACGAAGCTCTTGAGCCAAACGTGATGAGATTTGAGAATCACCTAAAATATAATTCATTAAAATTAATGCAGGTGCGTCAGGATGATTTTTCCCAACTGGTAGTGTGATTATACTTTGATAACTACCAAACTCGCGTTGTTCAGATAAAGCATGCACTTTCTGAGCAGGAAAATCGACATGTTTAATTAAGATTTTTTCGTATGGTTGCTTACTATTCCAGCTCCCAAACTCTTGATTCAAGAGATTTTTCATTTTCTTTGCATCAAATGCACCAGTAATCGCAATTTGCGCATGGTTCATTGCAAAGAAATGCTGATATAGCTCTTTCACTTGTTCTTGGGTCACATTCTTCAATTGTTTTTTAGCCAGCTCAGGTTCAAAGTGATAACGCAAATCACCTGGTTGGTATTCTTCAATTAAACGCGATAATGTTAAACCTGCCACGACATCTGGTTCAGTATAAGGACGATCAAGGCTCGACAAGCTTTGAGACTTAATTAAATCAAATTGAGATTGTTCAAACTTCGGATTTTTCATGACCTCTAAAACAAATTTGAAGAACTCATCAAATTTTTCAGTTTTAGATTGAATGTTAATAGTCATACCATTGCCGTCAGCACTTGCATAAGCTGCACCGCCTGCATCAATCGACTTATCTGCAATATCTTGCAAACTATATTTGTCAGAGCCACGCAGTAATAAATATGAAGTTAAATCAACAACTGTACCTTTATCAAATAAAGATTTTTCTGTACCAAAATCCATAGTAATAGTGGCATAGGTACGATCATCACGAGTTTCTACAGGGAACAAAGCATACTTCATTCCGTTTTTAAGTTTCCCGCGGCTAATCTTTTTCTCATTAGTTTCGGCATATTGCTTTGAGGTTTTTAAAAACTCGTTAACTTCTTGTTGATAAACTTTCGGATCTTTTAAAGGCTCTGGTTTAACATCGGTTTGATCTAAAGTTTTAGGCTTATCTTTAGGGTCAAGTTGCAATGCTTTCTTTTGATCTTCAGGTGTCGGCAAAATATCGCCATCAATACGATGCCCAGCAACAAGAAACTGCTTTAAGGTTTGATTGACTTCATTGAGTTTCACTTTCTCAACTGCATCTAAATCTTTAAAATATTGGTCCCATTGCCCACCAGCTACACTGTAATCACTTAAACGAGAACCCAAAGCAACGGCATCTTTATTGACTAACTCGCCTTGCGTTTTCATTAAGCTTTTTACGCGATTTAGCTCAGTCTCTGTAAAAGGCTTACCCTTTTCTATTCCCGAGAGTAAAGCACTTTCAACTTTATTAGGGTCATTTTTTGGTGAGTAAACCGCACCTAAAAATACGACATTAAAATCTTGATCTAACCATGTTGATGCCTGAACGTCTGTAGAAATACCCGTTTCAACCATGTTTTGATATAAATGACCGCTTGGCTGCATGGTATACAACATTGGTGCTAAAGCGAGTGTTGGCTGAATTTTCGTGTTTTTTCCATTCATATAGATATGGAATTTGGCCAAATCACTGCCCTTTTTTACCACAAACTCACGATCTTTCATTTTTGTGGAATCTAACACTGGCACCTGAACAGGCTTCGGCACAGCTCGCGCAGGAATTGGACTAAAATATTGGTCAATTGTCTTTAAAACATCTGTTTTATCAAACTTACCTGAAATCACCATAACCGCATTGTTCGGTGCATACCAACTGCGGTAGAACTGGTTCAATTCAGGCATTTTAATAGACTTAAGCTCTGGTAAATCACCAATTGGTAATCGCCCTAAATACTTGTTTCCATAAGCCGATTTCCACATTTGATCCATTAAGACAGCAAAAGGCTGATCCATACGGACTTCACGTTCACGCTTTACGATTTCAATTTCAGAAGGTACAAATTTTTCTTGTAGAACTAATTTATCCATACGTTCAGATTCAAGGTACAACACTTGATCTAGCGCATTTTTTTCTGGACGAACAATATTGGTATATTTGGTTGAATAGTAATCCGTGCTCGCATTTGTCATTAATGTATATTGATCTAAACGGCGCTGAAATTCTTCACCCTTTACGTTTTGCGTGCCTTTAAATGCCAAATGCTCAAGTAAATGTGCTAAGCCACTTTTACCTTGTGGGTCATTTAAAGAACCTGTCAAATAGATAGTATTAATAAAGATTTTATTTTCTTTGTCATTCGGTGCAAGCACTACCCGAAAGCCATTATCTAATTTATATTCCTCAATATTTTGCTTACTTTTTACTAATGTCGTTTGTGCAAAAGACGCAGCACTTAAACCAAGAATACATAGGGAGAGAGTCAGTTGTTTAAACTGCATGAACATAGAAATACCAATTAATTTGAATAATAAAAAATCAATAGTTGTAAGAGTATAGTAGGTAATTTAAGCTGACATTAATAGTAAAGTTTTGAAAAGAAAGCCGTTTATTTAAACGGCTTTCTTTTTTAAAGAAAAATTTCTGCTTGCATATAGAGTTTGCCATATCCTGCAATTTCAATACGTTCCTGATTCAGTATATTGCAATATAAAACGCCTCCACGACTAGAAGCTTGATAAGCCACAATATTATTTTTGCTCAGCTTTTCTGCCCATAACGGCGCTATTGCAGTATGAATTGAACCTGTAACAGGGTCTTCTTCAATACCTGCAACAGGTGCAAAATAACGAGACACACAGTCATAGTGCTCGTCTGCTTTTGTAGTGATTACGACATCCATATCTGTAGTCGTAATAGCTGTCCGTTTACCTAAGGCTTTAAGTAAGTTCATGTCAGGCTGCTCATCTAACACGTCTTGCACTGATTCATACTCAACAATATAAGCTTGAACATTTTGATAGACAGCCTTAAATGGTTTGCTTAAAGCTTGTCGTAAAATAGCTGGACAATCTTCCACTTGTTCAGCCTTACGAATTGGAAAATTCATTCTGATTTTGCCATCTTCATCTTGATGAACAATAAAAAGCCCTAAGTTTCGGACATGAAAATTAATGGTCTTTTTATCCGTAAAATCTTTAAAGAGTACAAAAGCACTCGCAAGAGTCGCATGACCACAAAAATCGACTTCAACCATTGGTGTAAACCAACGAATTTCATAGTTTTCAGAATCTATAATTTTTACAAAAGCAGTTTCAGATAAGTTATTTTCAAGCGCTATCTTTTGCATTAAATCTGCATCTAGCCACTCTTTTTCAACAATCACAGCAGCTGGATTTCCACGAAATAACTCTTTTGTAAAAGCATCGACTTGATACATTTTCATGATAGTGCTCTCTTTTGTAATAAGCTCATTTTCTAAAACTATTTAAAATAAAAACAGATACAGTTTTTTTAAAATTAACATCACAGTGGCAATTTAAGCATATAAAAAAACGGCTCATTCAGATATGAATGAGCCGTTTTATACTAACTATTAATGATGTTGAGTTAACTCAATTTCATCTTCACTATTTAATATGTCTTTATCTGTTTGGCCCATCAGTTGACTCGTCACTACACCTGCAGTCATTGAACCATTTACATTTAATGCAGTACGGCCCATATCAATTAAAGGTTCGATTGAAATAAGCAGCGCAACCAAAGTCACAGGTAAACCCATTGCAGGAAGCACAATCAGTGCAGCAAAAGTCGCACCACCACCAACACCAGCCACACCAATCGAGCTTAAAGTCACAATACCCACTAAAGAAGCAATCCACATTGGGTCGAGTGTATTAATCCCCATAGTGGGAGCAACCATCACGGCCAACATTGCTGGGTATAAACCCGCACAACCATTTTGACCAATGGTTGCACCAAACGAAGCAGAAAAACTCGCAATAGATTCGGGAATACCCAAACGACGAGTTTGCGCTTCAATACTCAGTGGAATACTTGCTGCACTTGAACGGCTTGTAAATGCGAATGTTAAAACAGGCGCAACTTTCTTAAAGAACTTAAGCGGAGACACACCAGTCAGAGTCAAAATAATGGCATGAACGCCAAACATAATCGCCAAACCTAAATATGACGCAACTAAGAAACCACCTAGATTTAAAATGTCAGCCACATTTGAACTTGCCACAACCTTAGTCATAAGCGCAAAAACGCCATACGGTGTAAGCGTCATGACTAAACGTACAAGCTTCATGACCCAAGACTGTAACGTCTGAATAGCAGTCAAAATACGCTGACCTTTTTCTGCATCATCTTTCATTAAATTAAGCGCAGCTATCCCTAAAAAGACAGCAAAAATAACTACACTAATAATTGAAGTTGGATTTGCACCCGTTAACTCAGCAAAAGGGTTACTTGGAATAAAGGAAAGAATAAATTGCGGTACGCTTAAGTCTGTTACTTTGCTTACATAATCTGTATTAATTGCAGTTAAACGCGCAGTTTCAGCAGCACCTTGCACCAAACCTTTGGCAGTTAAACCAAATAAGTTCGTCACAAATACACCAACCAGCGCAGCAATTAACGTTGTGAATAGTAAAGTTCCGATGGTATAGACGCTGATTTTTCCTAAGGAGGAAGCCTGATGCAACTTGGCTACTGCCCCTAAAATCGATACAAATACCAAAGGCATCACGACCATTTGTAAAAGTTTTACATAGCCGTTACCAACAATATTAAACCAGCTAATAGATTCAGCAAGAATCGGATGGCCACCGCCATAAATCAAATGTAGTCCTAAACCAAACACTACACCTAGAACTAAGCCAGCAAGAACTTTTTTAGATAAGCTCCAGTCCGTTTTACGTGTTTGGGCGAGTAAAAATATTAACCCGACAAAAACCACAATATTGATGATTAAGGGTATATTCATTCCCAAACTCCAAATTATTGCTTGTGTCATCTTTTAAGGGGGCATATTTGACCATAGCCGGCCTATATAAACTACCCTTTTCCACAATTTTCTAGCATGCAGATCATTGCCGATCTGGATGAGAATATAAAATGACTTTTAAATACATATATATCACTTTTAGGGCATAAGCTAAGTAGGACATTTATGTATTAAAATTAAGCACATTTCTGTATAAACTGTTGCTCAATAAAACCAATAAATTGCTTTAAATTACTGCCCCATGTCTCAGGAGGCTGAGCAACGACATAAGTGGTGAAGTGTGCAGATTCAGTATTAATTTCAAAACAGCTTAACGACAATTTATCAGCCACTTTGGTTAAGTATGACTTTGGCAATAGCGCAAAGCCGACACCTAACTCTACACAACTGACAATACCGTCCAGACTGCCCATTTCCATGATTTGCGAAGGTGGCACACTATGGTCATTTAAAAACAGCTCAATTGCATGGCGATAGGAACACCCTTGTCGAAATGCAATAAATCTGGTCTTTGCAAGCGTAGCAATGTCGGGAAATTCAGTTTGTTGTTTTGGGCAAACCAAAACCAATTGTTCTTGCCATATTGGATAGCTATATAACTCAGGAATCACATATTTCGAGGCAACAAAAGCGCAATCAAGCTCACCTTGCTGCACAGCGTTAATCAAATATCCTGTTGGGTGAGTTTGAAGCTCAAGCGGCAAATTCGGATATTGCTGCATACATTCATTAAGCAATTGAGGCAGTCTTATCGCTGCTGTCGTTTCCATACTGCCCAAACGAATCGTTTCATTCGGATCAATATCACCTTCTTGAAAGATCTTTTTAGCTTTATTGTGCAGTGCAATCATTTGAACAGCATAGCTATGTAGCTGTTGCCCGGCATTGGTTAATGTCACGGGATTATGGCGATTTAATAAAATCACCCCTAACTCTTCTTCAAGCTTTTTCACATGGCTGGTGATATTCGATTGAACCGTATACATTTTTTGTGCAGCTAATGAAAAACTTCCACTCTCTGCAACCGCTAAAAAAAACTCTAAAGACTTAAGCAACATACCACTATCTCAAAACAAGATAATTAATATCATATTAAATCATTTTTAAAGATTATAAAACTCGCTTTTAATAATAAAAAAATTGAGAGACTCCTCATGACTACGCTTTATCGAATGAGCTTGCTTGTCTTTCTAGCAACTTGCTTGGGAATTGGTATTTTTAGATTTTCTTACACTGCACTTATGCCCATCATGATTGTGCAATATGGATGGACTCACGACTTTGCAAGTTTCTTAGGCAGTGCAAATTTATTGGGTTACTTGCTTGGCGCTCTATTGGCCCTGTTTAGTATTAAAGAAAAATCTATTCCAACTCTTATTATAAGTTCTGCACTTGGAGGCAGCTTAAGCCTACTCTGCTGTGCCTTTATACACATGCCTTTGGCTTGGTTTGTGTTCTGGCGGACCATCTCTGGTATTGCAGGTAGCCTACTCATGATTTTGGCACCCAGCTTTGCTATGAAAAGAATTGCCATAAGCCAAAGGCTTAAAGTCAACTTTTTAGGGTTTAGCGGTATTGGCGTGGGAGTGCTATCTGCGACCATCATTATTCCTGCGCTCAAAAACATGTCTGTCCAATATGTCTGGGGTATTTTTGCAGCACTGTCTATTATTGGCAGTTTGGTACTTTTTCAGTTATTAAAGCACCAATCTACAGAGTCCGTACAAGCGGCCAATCAAGCACCTCAAAGCATCAAACATTCACGCTTGGGGCTGGTCATTATTATTGCCTATATGTGCAGTGCTTTTGCCTATATTCCCCACTCTTTGTTTTGGATGGACTACTTATCGGGAACCTTACATTTTCCATTAGAACAACGAAATTTATTTTGGGTGCTTTACGGGGTCGGAAGCTGTATTGGCGCTTTTGTGGCGTATTGTTTAAGCCGCCTTACTGGATACTTACAAGCCATTAAATGGCTATATGGGTTCTACTGCTTGGCAGTTGCCCTACCGTTCTTTTCCCATGCTACTGCTTTGCTCGCTTTATCTTCATTTCTTACAGGTCTACTCACACCGGCCACAGTATTCATTAGTTCTTATAGCCTGCTACACATTTATGAGCAGCGTTATCAAAAAGTCTGGAGCCTTGCCACCATTGGCTTTGCCAGTACCCAACTGCTAGGTGGCGTGGTAATTAGTACCTTGCATCACTTGCATTGGTCTTATGCACACCTGTTCTTAATGGGTGGCATTGTTTTGCTATTCGCTTTAATCCTTTTAGTTCGCACCCGTTCTTCTATACCTACTACTCTCGGAGAAACCGAATCGTGAAACCGTTGTTCTTTGCTCTATTTTTAGTTGCTTTCGTACTGGTTATTCAAACCTTAGATCAAAGTTATCAAAAGAAAATCGGGCTACCTAAAACTGCTAAACATCCTGAATTTATGCAATAAAAAATGCCCCGATATATCAGGGGCTTTTCCGATGAGTACTCAAATATTTCCAAAATAGAAATTGATGAATACATCAACAGTCAAAATCACATAGCAACTATAATTTTAAGTCTTACCAAGAACACCTAGCTGACAAAAAATGTCACATTATGTCAATGTAGAGTGTAATTTTCTGATCTATATTCAATAAAAATTTATAATTTTTAATACTTAAAATAGAGTAAGACATGAGCAATAACAATTATATTGATGAGCTTTTAAAGCTCTTGGCGATGTTCGCTTTTATCTGTGTTTCATTATTGGCATTTAAATGTCGGACTGTTTTCGCACTGGATATGACTACATCATATGAGGTCTCTGTAAAGATTGTTATTTATATTGGCACGGCGGCTATTCTTGGTTTTTTAACACGCGATCATATTGAGTTTACAACACAATTTTTAATTGCTGTTCCATTCGCATACTTTTGGCTAGAGCCAGTTCTTGACTACAAGGCCATTCAAACTATTCCAGATGTTCCGTTTTATTTATCAGGTCATGGTCAAAGTTTGGGGCTACTGATTGTTATTATATTCTGTTTTGCCCTATGGGTATTTAAAGAAACAAGCTCAAATTCGCCTGAGTCTCAAAATGTCTAAATAGGTTTTTTTGGGGCGTTTTATAAAGTTAAAAATAGTCACTGTACTCTATGTTTTTATAATATATATTTTAAACAAATTACTTTATACCAATTAAAAACTTTTAAAAATGTTTAATGTATCAAACCCAGCAAATGCAGTTGTTGTAGGTATTATCACAATAATTGCTACAGTTAGCCTTCTTATATGGAAGTTTAATTTTTATCTTGGCATAGATATCTATACCAGTGGAGAAGTGCTTTTCAAAACGCTACTTTATGCGGCCACAATAGGCCTATTTAGTTACTATTTTCGCTATACCATTAAAATTAGTAATACGGTGATCTTATCATTACCTCTTTTTTTCTTTTGTATCAGACCCATTCTGAACTATAAAATGACGCATACCATGGGCAATATTCCACTGTATGCAACTCAGCATGGTCAGGGAGGAATCTTATTAAGTTTAACAATATTGGCTTGTATGCTATGGGCATTTACCGCTCACTCTTAGCTTAAATTCTACTATTCCATAAACTTATTTTTATTCATTTTTATACTATAAAAAATCTATAAATAACAATTCTTCAAAGTAATTTAAAAAGCCCTCAATTAAGGGCTTTTCTATAAAAGATTAATCTTCCATGTGCTTAATAATGGCATCACCAAATTCAGAGCAACGCAATAAGGTTGCGCCCGGCATTAAACGCTCAAAATCGTAAGTTACCGTTTTAGCTGCAATCGCTCCTGAAATTCCTTTAATAATCAGGTCAGCCGCTTCTGTCCAGCCCATATCACGTAGCATCATTTCTGCGGAAAGAATGATAGAACCCGGGTTTACTTTATCCTGACCTGCATATTTAGGCGCAGTACCATGAGTTGCTTCATAAACTGCAATTGCACCACCAATATTTGCACCAGGCGCAATGCCAATGCCCCCTACTTCTGCTGCTAATGCATCGGAAATATAGTCACCATTTAAATTAAGGGTTGCAATCACTGAATAATCGGCAGGACGCATTAAAATTTGCTGTAAGAAGGCATCTGCAATCACATCTTTAATAATGATGTCTTTACCATTTTTAGGGTTCTTAATTTTAACCCAAGGGCCACCATCTATGAGTTCACCACCAAAACGATCTAGCGCTAACTCATATCCCCATTCTTTAAATGCACCTTCAGTATATTTCATAATATTTCCCTTATGAACAAGGGTGACCGATGGTTTGTCGTTATCTATCGCGAATTGAATGGCTTTACGAACTAAACGTTGCGATCCTTCTTTAGATACAGGTTTGATTCCAATGCCACACCCTTCTGGAAAGCGAATTTTTGTGACGCCCATTTCTTCTTGAAGGAATTTAATTACCTTCTTCGCTTCTTCAGAGTCTGCTTTCCATTCAATACCAGCATAAATATCTTCCGAGTTCTCACGGAAAATCACCATATCGGTTAGTTCAGGGTGCTGAACAGGTGATGGAACGCCTTTAAACCAGCGTACAGGACGTACACATACGTACAAGTCTAATTCTTGGCGTAATGCCACATTAAGTGAGCGAATACCACCACCAACTGGAGTGGTTAAAGGGCCTTTAATTGAAACGATAAACTCACGCAGGGCTTCAAAAGTTTCTTCTGGCATATAGGTGCCATAAATTTTATTGGCCTTTTCACCACAATAGACTTCCATCCACTCGATGGAACGTTTACCGCCATAAGCTTTTAAAATAGCCGCATCGACGACTGTTTTCATTGTCGGTGTAATATCTACACCAATACCATCACCCTCAATAAAAGGAATAATTGGATGATTTGGTACATTCAGTGACAGGTCTGCTTTTACTTTAATTTTATCACCGTCGGCAGGAACCACGATCTTTTGATAACCCATTGTGTAGATTCTCCCTTTTATAATATTTAACTAACCAAACAAAAATAATTATCGATAAACAATACTTTCAACTTTTATTAACGCATAATAGCTTAATCGAATTTAATCCTTTTTGAGATTTATGTGGGAAATAAGCAAATTTCACACTTAAATATAGCTCAATGTTTTTACCGCTTATTTGAAAGAAGAAGCCATTTTTTATGAAAATTGTCATTCTCAACAAACCATATGACGTCCTCTCCCAGTTTCGTAAAGACGAAGCACACATGACGGTCTCTGACTTTGTAGATGACCCGACTTTACGCATAGCAGGCCGTCTTGATATGGACTCTGAGGGTTTAGTTTTCTTAACTGATCATGGTGGTTTGAATCAGTTCATTACCAACCCTGCGAATAAAAAATACAAAACGTATTTAGTTCAAGTTGATGGCGATGTAACCGAAGAAGCGCTTGAGCAACTTCGTAAAGGTATAGAGCTTAATGATGGTATGACTTTACCAGCTAAAGCGATTAAGGTAAGTGAACCTGAATGGTTATGGGACCGTGACCCTCCTGTACGTTACCGTGCCAACATTCCAACGTCTTGGATTGAAATCTCTATTTGTGAAGGTCGTAACCGTCAAGTTCGTCGTATGACCTCTGCGGTAGGTTTCCCGACTTTACGTCTCATTCGTACTAAAATTGGTTCGATTGATTTAGTCCAATTAGGATTACAACCAGGCGACACCAAAGAAATCGAACCTCTACTCTACCCAGACTTTAAAGATGTTCCAGCCGAGCAACCTTATCGTTCACGTTCTTATGTGAAAAAACCGGGTGGTATAGGTGGCAAACCAATGGTTCGTAAGAATAAAGATGGTTCTGTTAAAAAGTCTGGTACAAAACGTATTTGGCAAATGGATGAAAGTGAAAAACCACGTCGTAAGACCAATGGTACAACTCGTCCAAATACCAAGGCACCACGTGGTCGTGGCCGCAATGGTCGATAAAAACATTTAAGTTTTAAAGCTCACGTCAGTGGGCTTTTTTAATGACTTTTATTTTTTTGAAAATAAAAAAACCGGTGCATAGGCACCGGTTTTAAGCTATTTACTAACGAATCGGTAATTAAGCTTGAACACTTGAAAGTGCTGCATTAAATGTAGCGCTTGGACGCATTACAGCGTTTACTTTTGCAGGATCAACTGCATAGTAACCACCGATGTCAGCAGCTTTACCTTGTACTTGAGCAAGCTCAGCAACAATCTTCTCTTCATTTTCAGCTAAAGCTTTCGCAAGTGGAGCAAACTTCGCTTTCAACTCAGCATCTTCGTCTTGAGCAGCAAGTGCTTCAGCCCAGTAAAGTGACAAGTAGAAATGGCTACCACGGTTGTCAAGCTCACCTGTACGACGTGATGGAGACTTGTCATTGTCAAGCAATTTACCAGTCGCTTCGTCAAGTGTCTTCGCAAGTAACTTCGCACGAGCATTGTTTTCTTTAATGCCCATTTCTTCTAACGAAACTGCAAGTGCAAGGAACTCACCAAGCGAATCCCAACGTAAGTGGTTTTCTTCAACAAGTTGTTGTACGTGTTTAGGGGCTGAACCGCCTGCACCAGTTTCGTACATTCCACCACCCGCCATAAGCGGAACGATAGACAACATCTTCGCAGAAGTACCAAGCTCCATAATTGGGAACAAGTCTGTTAAGTAGTCACGTAAAATGTTACCAGTCACAGAAATCGTGTCTAAGCCACGAACTACGCGCTCAAGTGTGTAACGCATTGCACGTACTTGAGACATGATTTGGATATCAAGACCAGTCGTGTCGTGATCTTTCAAGTACTTCTGTACTTTCTTGATCAATTCGTTTTCGTGTGGACGGTATGGGTCAAGCCAGAAGATCGCAGGCATGCCTGAGTTACGTGCACGAGTTACTGCAAGTTTTACCCAGTCACGAATCGGAGCGTCTTTCACCTGACACATACGCCAGATATCGCCTTCTTCAACATTTTGAGTCAATAACACTTCACCAGTGTCAAGATCGGTAATGTTTGCAATACCAGCTTCTGAAATTTCAAAAGTCTTGTCGTGAGAACCGTATTCTTCAGCTTTTTGAGCCATCAAACCAACGTTTGGTACTGTACCCATAGTCTTCGGATCGAAGTTACCATGCCATTTACAGAAATTGATCATTTCTTGGTAAATACGGGCAAATGTTGATTCAGGCATTACTGCTTTAGCATCGTATTGCTTACCATCAGCACCCCACATTTTACCACCAGCACGGATCATTGCAGGCATAGAAGCATCTACGATGATGTCGTTAGGTGAATGGAAGTTTGTGATACCTTTTGCCGAGTCAACCATTGCAAGTGCAGGACGGTGCTCTTGGCAAGCATGTAAGTCTTCGATGATTTCTTCACGTAATGACGTTGGAAGAGTTTCGATTTTCTCGTATAACCCAGCCATACCGTTATTTACGTTAATACCTAACTCGTCAAATAACTTACCGTGTTTTTCAAAAGCTTCTTTGTAATAGATTTTCACACAGTGACCGAAAACGATCGGGTGTGAAACTTTCATCATTGTCGCTTTTACGTGTAAAGAGAATAAAATTCCAGCTTCTTTACAATCATCAAGTTCTTTTTCATAGAAATCACAAAGTGCTTTCTTGCTCATGAACATTGAGTCGATGATTTCGCCTTCTTGAAGCGCAACTTTTGGTTTAAGAACAATGCTCTTACCACTGTTTGTGATAAGTTCCATTTTTACATTGCGTGCACGGTCAAGTGTCATTGACTTTTCACCGTGGTAGAAGTCACCTTCTTCCATGTGTGAAACGTGAGTTTGTGACCACTGTTTCCACTCGCTCATTGAGTGAGGGTGTTTCTTAGCGTAATTTTTAACGGCAGCAGGAGCACGACGGTCAGAGTTACCCTCACGAAGAACTGGGTTTACTGCTGAACCTAGGCATTTGCCATAACGAGCTTTAATAGTTTTTTCTTCTTCAGTCGCTGGGTTTTCCGGATAGTCAGGAATTGCAAAACCTTTAGATTGAAGTTCTTTAATACATGCTGTCAATTGCGCAACAGAGGCACTAATATTTGGGAGTTTGATAATGTTAGTATCTGGATCTTGTGTAAGACGACCTAGCTCAGCAAGGTTGTCGGATACCTTTTGCTCTTCACTTAGGTAGTCAGCGAATTCTGCGAGCACACGTGCAGCTACAGAGATGTCACTTTTAACAATCTCGATACCTGCTGGCTTAGTAAAGGTCTCAATGATCGGCAGTAGCGAATAAGTCGCCAATAATGGCGCCTCGTCAGTCAGTGTGTAAATGATAGTTGACTTTTCACCAGCCATATATAGCCCCTTCCGTTGAATTGAGTTTTGAGGACCGAGCTTTTGGCCCAGTGCCTACGAACCGATATGCTTAAATAAAACCCTGAGAGTATCGGCTCTCATTGGCTTTCAGTCAACGAAATATCCAGTGATAACGACATTTCGCAGCGAAATAATACATAATTTAAATCTATTGATAATAATCTTATACCTAACTTATGGTAATACATGTACGTTTACCAACTTTTTAGGTATAGGACATTGTTAAATTACATGAGATATCTTTCAGAGTTCTGACAAATATTATACTTTTCATTCAAAATAAACTCAAAGATAACACCTATTTCAATTTTTAAAATCTACTAAAAAGTAAAAAACCGATGTACGAAACATCGGTTTTTTATAAATTAATTCACTGTTATTTAGGCTTTTAACCATTTATCAGCTTTACTTTGATCTTCAATAATAAGTTCAACTTCAGTTAAGTTTATGCTGTCACCTGTCACTTCAAACGACAATAACTCATCACGGCGGAAAGCCAAAACTTGGTAACTACCCTTTTGTTTAGCATATTTCTCAATAAGTTTTGTGGTTGCTTTTAATCCATCAATTGCAATAATGACATCATTGGCAGAAATACCAGCTTTTGCACCAGCTCCCTCACGGTGAGCATTTTGTACTAACACACCTTCAGGTTTATCAGTCAGCTTTAAACCATAAGCCAATGTCTTATCATTTTTAAACGTATAACTTAAACCAAACTCAGGGAATAACTGATCGAGTGGTAACTCTTCAGTTGTGTTGATCAAATGATTGATTTGCTCAACCCAACTATCACCTGTTAACTCTTCGCACAAATCAAAAACGGTACGTTCATTAACCTGAATGCCGTTTTGGGTGTTTTCATACAAACGACGCATTAAGGCATCAAGACTAGAACCACGTAAACGTAAGCCTAAATCTAAACATAGGGCAACTAATGCGCCTTTGTTGTAATAGCTGGTGCCCGCATTATTGGTGTTTTCATCTGGACGATAAAACTTAATCCATGCATCAAAACTTGATTCAGCTACAGTCTGTACAAAGCGACCCGGATTTTGTAAATAACGATCAAGCTGTGACTTCAACAAATCTAGATAAGACTTTTGAGAGATCACACCACTGCGTAATAAAATGAGGTCATCATAATATGAAGTAAAACCTTCAAAAATCCACAGTAGCGAGGTATAGCCTTCTTTATGAAGATTATAGTTTGCAAAATTTTCTGGGCGGATAAACTTCACTAACCAAGAATGAAAATACTCGTGGCTACATAAACCTAAGAAACGTTGATAGTCTTTTGATGGTTCAGTGGGTTCATTTGATTTTGGTAAATCATCACGTGGTGTAATCAGACTTGTACTGTTGCAATGCTCTAAGCCACCATAACTATTCCCTGTTGCCATCGTCATAAACGTATAGTTTTTAAATGGCGCTGAACCAAACATTTCAATTTCGGTTGCACAGATTTTTTCAATGTCCGCTTTTAAACGGTCCACATTGGTACTGTGCTGTCCTGAAATTGCAAATTCATGTGCAATTCCGTGCGCTTCGAAACTAAAACGTGTTTGATCAGCCAGTTCAAATGGACTATCAATCAGTTGATCATAATGATCAGCTTTTAAGGTAAAACGTCCCTTAACTAAGCTTTTTGAAGCTAAGCCGGTTGCTAATTGAAAGTGTTTTAATTCATCAGGCAAAAAGATTTCTAATTCACAAGCAGATTGTTCTTGGCCTTCTAAACCTAAGCATACGCAGGCAGGGTTAATATATAGACGTGTTTGATCTACATAAGCACCACGTACTGATAAATCATAAGCATAGACATCGTATTCAACAGTAATTAACTCATGATCGGTGTTAAATAAACGCCAGCGATTTTTTTCAGTTTTTTTAATATTGAGCATGCGTCCAGCTTCATCGTAAGCTTTTACAGCCTCAATATGCTTAGAAAATTCACGAATTAAATAACTGCCTGGAATCCACGTTGGTAACCATAGTTCCTGATTTGGATTCGCTAAAAAACGAATTGTTACGTGAACAAGGTGCTGTTTGTAATCATCGAACTCTATTTGATAATGCAACATAAATTCTTCAATTTAAAATAAGAACGGTTTCACCTTAGATTATCACTTTTTTGTATCGACTTGCGTAGATGTATTTTTTGGCAACAATTCAGACTAGCCTTCTACAAAAAAAAGGCATAGCATGCTGGGCATCTGTGTTCCGTATTTGCCAGTAAACGTCAAGGTCACCTAGTGAAATTCTTCCTATCTCTTTTTACGCTGTTTAGTATTTTCTGTACTACTCTTACCAATGCTGCTCTACTTAATATTGCTCCTGAAAGTGTTGAAGCCGCTGCATGGACAATTGTAGACACTCAATCTGGACAAATCATTGCTGAGCATAATAGTCATGTACAACGTGCACCAGCATCCCTAACCAAAATGATGGTTGCCTACATTGCATTAAAAGAGATTAAGGCTGGAAAATTAAAGCTAGATCAAGTCATTACTGCAACCCCTGTCGTAGGTGTGGTTCAGTGGGACGAATCACAAATGTACCTCAAAGCAGGTGAACAAATTTCAGTTGATCAACTTTTGGCTGGTTTAATTGTGATGTCAGCAAATGATGCAGCTGTGACTTTGGCTGAAAAAATTTCTGGTGATGTGCCTCATTTCGTACAACGTATGAATCAAGAAGCTCAAGCTTTAGGCATGAAAGACACGCATTTTAGTAACCCTGCCGGGATTACAATGCCAGACCATTACACTACAGCTCATGATTTGAGCTTATTAAGTCAGGCAGTGATTCACCAAACACCTGAATATTTACATTATTCAAAAATGCCAAGCTTTAGCTACAATCAACGTTTTCACCATGCGACTAACCTTGCTTTGAAATATGATCCATCTGTAGATGGTTTAAAAACTGGCTATACCAAAGCAGCGGGTTATAACTTGGCTCTCACAGCTTCGCGTCCTTCATTTTCACCAAACTTACCGCAAAGACGTTTACTGGTTATTGTTTTAGGTACACCAAGTGCCGTGAAACGCGCTGAAATTGCCGATAAGTTAATGAATCTTGCTTATGCTTATACACGTGATGAAGTGGTTATTCCACAGCAAAAACTTATTGCTGAGCTACCAGTCATTAAATCAACTTTAAAAATGTTTAAGGTTGAAACTAAGCAGCCAACTATTGTCACGACTTCTTTATATGCAGAGCCAGCTGCAATCGATTTAAATACGTTTGATTATGCTACACAGCGTATTCAAGTTCTTGATAGTAACAAGCAGCCTAAAACTATTGCTCCACTTGAAACCACTCAAACACGTGTAAACATTGAGTTAAATGAGCAAAAGTTAACTGCACCGTTAATGAAAGCGATGAATTTGGCAACTGTTTCAATTTATCAAAATAATCAATTGATTCGCAGCCTACAAATTGAAAATGATGTGCATATTGAAGAAGCTAACATTTTCCAAAGAATCATGATGTGGTTCTCTAATCTTTTCTCTATTTTTTCATCGAGTAACCATAGTGCAGCAAAACTCTACCCTGTAGATTCGCACTAAAAACATCAAATTGTGCACAGAGGCACAATAAATTTTATAAATAAAAGATGGCATAATTTAGCCATCTTTTTTTATAGAAAAATAATTAGGTGATAAAAATGGCCCAAAGTTTACATCATATTGTTATTGTCGGTGGTGGTGCGGGTGGTTTAGAACTTGCCACGCAACTCGGTGAAACTTTTGGGAAAAGTGGTAAAGCTAAAATTACATTAGTCGACCAAAATTTGACTCATATCTGGAAGCCCCTACTTCATGAAATTGCTGCAGGTTCTTTAAATCCTCACGAAGAACAAACCAATTATTTTGCCCATGCAGAAAAACATCATTACGAATTTGTATTAGGAACGCTTGTTGCAATTGATAAAGAGAAAAAAATAATAGATTTAGTGCCCCCTCAAGTGTCTAAAGAACAAAACAATCATGTTCAACAACTGAGTTATGACACGCTTATTTTGGCGCTTGGTTCTGTATCAAACGACTTTAATACACCGGGGGTACGTGAAAACTGTCATTTTCTCGATAGTCGAAAACAAGCTGATATTTTCCAACAAGATCTTTTGCATTTGTACATTGAAGCGCAAAATCAACCAGATCAACGTACCTTAAATATTGGAATCATTGGCGCGGGTGCAACTGGCGTCGAACTTGCAGCTGAACTTATCGAAACAACCAAAAACTTTTATCGCTATGGTTTGAAAAAAATCCATCCTAAACAAGTCAAAATTACACTGATTGAAGCATCAGGACGAATTCTTCCTGCCTTAAATGAAAAAACGGCTGAGCATAGTGCAAAACAGCTCCAAAAAATGGGTATCGAAATTTTAACTCAACACCGTGTTGAAAAAGTTGATAAGCATTGCATCTATTTCAGTAACGGTAATCAACTCAAAAGTGATATTACCGTTTGGGCAGCTGGGGTAAAAGCCCCCAAAGTTCTTGAAAGTTTTACCGACTTCGAACGTGACAATATTAACCGCTTAATGGTCTATGCAACCCTGCAAACTTATTCTGACCCAAATGTTTTCGCTTTCGGTGACTGTGCACATTGCCAGCTTGATGCACGAAACCCGCCTCTCGGACCACGCGCTCAAGTTGCCAGTCAACAAGCAAGCTTTTTAGTAGATGCAATGGCTGCTAGGCTAAATGGCCGTTCACAGCCGATGTTCACTTTTAATGACAAAGGTTCACTTGTGTCTTTAAGTCGTAATAAAGCCGTTGGAGAATTGCTTGGGGATGTTAGTGTACAAGGATATATTGCTAAAACGATGTATGTATCTTTATACCGTTTACATCAAGCAACAATTCACGGATACACTCAAGCTGGACTACTCACAGTGAAAGATTTACTTACAAGACGAGTACGTCCAAAAATTAAGCTGTATTGAGTTGAATTTTTTAAGTTCATCCCTATATAGACAAAAACGCATTAGAAAAAGTGTTAAAGATTGAGATTTTGTAGTCTACAAAATTTATTTTTCACTTTATGATGTACGCTTTAATTGATTGAATGGATCAAAAACATGACTGCAATTGCAAATAACCACGTGGTTTCATTCCACTATAAATTAACAAACGCTGAGGGTGAAACACTTGATCAATCTCAAGGTGAACCACTTGCCTATTTGCATGGCGCAGGCAATATCATTCCAGGTTTAGAAAATGCATTAACTGGTAAGACTGTTGGTGATAAATTCACTGTAAATGTACCAGCTGCTGAAGGTTATGGCGAATACAACCCAGACCTAGTACAAGAAGTTCCAGCTCAAATGTTCCAAGGTGTTGATAATATTCAACCTGGTATGCAATTCCAAGCTCAAACAGATGACGGCGTTCAAATCGTTACTGTTAAAGCGGTTGAAGGCGACAACGTTGTAGTTGATGCTAACTTCCCACTTGCTGGCCAAGATTTAACTTTTGAAGTTGAAATCGTAGAAATCCGTGAAGCTTCTCAAGAAGAATTAGATCACGGTCACGTACACGGTGCAGGTGGTCACCACCACTAATTCATCTTTCACAAGATGATAAAAAGCAAAGCTTCGGCTTTGCTTTTTTTATGCCTTTATTTTATATAATATTCAGAGAGTTAATTTATTATTGGACGATGCATGTCAAATACTTATCAGTTGATTTGGTTCCGACAAGATTTACGAGTACGCGATCATGCAGCTTTATGGCATGCCTGTCAGCAAGGACCTTCAATTGGATTAGTCATCTTATCGCCAGAGCAATGGAAACAACACGACGATGCTCCAATAAAAATTAATTTTTATTTACGACAACTCAAAGAGCTTCAAAAAGAATTAGCAGCACTTCATATTCCACTTGTTATCCAAATCATTCCCAATTGGAAAGATATCGCCAAGTTTATTTCTGATTTCAGCCAGAAATATAATATTGAAAATGTTTATGCCAATATTGAAATGGGTGTAAATGAATTAAAAAGAGATAAAACAGTACAAGACTCTTTAAATAAAGACAGTAAAGAACTTTTTTTATTTCATGACCGCACAATTTTTCCTCTGCGTTCAATTCGCAACAAATCAGAACAACCGTATCAAGTTTTTAGTGCATTCAAAAAAGCATGTTATGCAAAACTAGATACCAGCGGTTTACCACAATGTTACCCTTTACCACATAAGCAAAAGGAAGTTTCATCAACGTTTTTAGATGAAAAAAATACGGACTTATCAGAAATCGAAAAATTATTTTATTCATCTATTTCTAAAGAACAGCAAGATTTATGGCCTGTTGGCGAGTCATATGCATTAGAACAATTAGATAAATTTATTAAAGACGCTGTGTCACACTATAAAGTTGAGCGAGATTTTCCTCACGTAGAAGGTTCAAGCAAACTTTCACCTTATTTAAATATTGGCATTTTATCTATTCGACAGTGTCTACAAGCGCTCTTTCGTGCTCAACACGGCAACTTTCACTTAGTCGATGAAGGCCAACAAACATGGTTGGATGAACTTATTTGGCGAGAGTTCTATCAGCATATTTTATTTGATTTTCCCTATGTTTCTAAGCATCTTCCTTTTAAGAAAGATACTCAGAAAATTAAATGGAACCATAATCCAGAACACCTGAAAGCATGGCAAACTGGCCAAACGGGTATCCCTATCGTTGATGCCGGCATGCGTCAACTTTTAGAGACAGGCTGGATGCATAACCGAGTACGAATGATTACAGCTATGTTTTTATGCAAAAACTTACTGATTGATTGGCGTATTGGTGAGCAATGGTTTATGCAACATTTAATTGATGGGGACTTAGCGGCGAACAATGGTGGCTGGCAGTGGTGTGCCTCAACAGGAACAGATGCTGTACCTTATTTTCGGATTTTTAACCCCGTTAGCCAATCACAAAAATTTGATCCGAATGGAGACTATATTCGCAAGTGGGTGAAAGAATTAGCTCATCTGGACAATAAATCTATTCATGAACCTTATTTAAGTAAAACGAGTCTTCGCTTAAATTATCCAAAACCAATTGTAGATTTAAAAGAATCACGTATTAAAGCAATTGAAACATTCAAGAGTATTTAGATAAGAATTGAGTCTTATCTGTTTATTTTTGATTAACAATTAACAACAGGATTTGACTATAAAGGGACTTTCAACTACAAATAAATATATTAGATACTTAAAAAGGACATAAACAATAACAACTTCGCAAATCCACACCTTTCATTATAAAAGTATAAAAAAATTAACATTACAAAAAGGTAGCATAACCCGCATGCAACAAAAAAACCCAGGTAGAACACTCGTCTTATGGATTATCGCAGCTCACCTATTTATGGGAATGGTTGCATATGAGTGGTTGCCTGTGAGTTTTAGAGGAAGCTGGATTTTTATTCTTCTTCTTTTAATTTCTGGTGCTTTTTTAGAAGTCGGCTTGTCTTTAATTGTCGGTTTACTCGCATTTATTGGAGTTGCCGTATATTTTCTACTCGACTTAGGGGCTCAAACGCACATTGAACGACAGCTTCTCTTACTTTTTATTATTCCTCTTATTCCGCTCTTTTTAAGTGCTGTACGCCATAATATTGAAATTAATGTTCAAAAATATCGAGATATTCAAAGCTATGACCGAAATTATCGTCGTGATATTTTCCCATTAAGCGCTTTAAAATACTTCCAACGTAGTTTTTTTAAACTACTTGATCACCATAATGTCCAAGACTACGAAGTTTTTGTAATTAGGATTCTTAATCGTAGTTTAATAAAAGAAATGCTCGGTGATGATGTTTGGAAAACCACTCAAAATGAAATGATTAAGATTTTGAGCCAACATGAACCTAATGAGATTATTTTCCAGTTTGCTGATGATGACTTGGAAAATATATACAGTATTGTCATCCGCCAGCAAAAAACTGACGAAGAGCCTGACTTTATTAAAAAATTAAGAGAAATTATGACATTACGCCTTGAGGTGGAATATAAAATTATTCCAATTCCACCAGAGGAGATGAGCTAATGTCTAATCTTCTTAATATTTGTGGAATTGTGATTGCTTCTAGCCAATATCCAGACGCTACTCTACAGCAGTTCTATCGGCAATATTATCATTGTGAAATTAAAGCTGAACAAACAAAAGCCGAAATACAAAGTTCTAATGATCTTTCCATGTTTTTTCCTTATCAAGATACATGGTGGCCAGTCTTTACCATTGATCAGATTAGTTCAGAAAGCTTTCAAAAGTTTGTTCATAATGGAATTCGACCCGGCATTATCTTGCCAGATGAAGTCTTTGGTTTCCCCCACTATTTTTTATTAAAAGAAGCAGTAAGCCAAGGCGCTATTCCGATCGTACTTTTTAAAACTGAACAGCCTCAATATTTTGCTGCGAAGGCGACATTTTCAACAGCTATTGGTTTACGGCCAATGGCAGCGTTTGTGAGTACAGGGTGGGATGAAAATTTAATTTCACAACCAGCGGGTAGTTATATTATCCAGTTAAATTCGACAAACTTACCCATACCCTCAAGAGAGGTTAAACAAGGTAAACATTTATTTTATTCGGCCAAAGGTTTTAACGGTCATGTTTCAGGTTATGAAATTATTATCAATCCTCCTCCCGATTTACCCCTCTCCAATATTCGCTATCCGCAACTCGGTATTTCGTGGAAATTTAATAATATTGATTATGTAAGCACCCCTGAACATGTCAGTACCAATCTTATTGGTTATATATTTATTGGTTTAAGTATAGTTGTTGTCCCTCTTGATCTGATTTTAACAACGACCTATCCAGATCTTCTCGGTACATTTGGTAGTTACATTTCATGGATCTCCTTAGTAGTGGGATTAATTCTATTATTACTACTCATCTCTTCTATTATTAGGAGGGTTCGTAAAAATGGCTCCAATTGATATTCTGTTTTTATTTGGCTTTCTAGGTATTTGGATTCCACAGGCATTTTGGGCATGGTTAAGCTATCAAGCGTGGAAGTATTCCAAAACGGCTGAAAAGGAACTACAAAATCTGCCAATACCAGAAAGATGGCCAGTCTTAAGTGTTTTAATCCCTGCTTATAATGAAGGCGTAGTGATTGAGGACACTTTGCATGCCATTGCTCAACAAGATTATCCAGCAGAGTCTTATGAAGTCTTACTGATCAATGATGGCTCCAAGGACAACACCCTTGAAATTGCAGAAAACCTTGCAAAAATTTATCCGTGTATAAAGATTGTTAATGTCCCCAAAGGTATGGGAGGTAAAGGTAAATCAAGAACACTCAATAATGGCCTTCCTCATGCTAAAGGTGAGTTAATTGTTGTTTACGATGCCGATAGTACTCCTGAACCTGATTGCGTCCGATTACTCGCACAAACTTTACTGGCAGATAAAAAGTTAGTCGCTGTAAATGGCAAAGTAAGAACCCGTAACTGGCAAGATAGTATTTTGACTCGCTTTATTGCGATTGAATTCATCTTTTTCCAGTGGATTTTTCAGGGTGGCCGCTGGCAACGTTTTGAACTATCAACATTGATGGGGACGAACTACGTTATCTGGCGCGATGCCTTAGAAACTTTAGGTGGTTTTGATGAAAAGTCGCTAGTTGATGATACAGAAATGAGTTTCCGAATTTTTATCGGACAAAAACGAATTAAATGGGTTCCCTATGCAATTGGTTGGCAGCAGGACCCGCCTTCATTAAGTGTATTTGTTAAACAGCGCTCACGCTGGACTCAAGGTAATTTTTATGTGACACGTAAATATTTACCTGTAGCACTCAGAACACCATTTCCCATCGGAATTGAAATTCTGAATAACATTATGTGCTACATCCTTTTCGTACCAGCTCTGTTTTGGAGTCATATCACCTTAACACTTGGCTTACTTGATATTGCAGGTATTTCAGTTCCAGGACCATTTACGCTCCTGTGGGGTCTTTCATTTTGCCTATATGTGGCACAAATGTGGTTTACGCTATCTTTAGAAAAAGTTAAACCCGAACTCTATTTTTACTCTGTTTTATCTTACGTAAGTTACTCACAAATCTTCTTATTTATTGTATTTAAAGCCGCATTCGACATGCTAAAAAATAAAATACAGGGTAATTCCCTTCAATGGTACAAAACAGAACGTAGCAAGGAGAAAAAATAAATGAAAAAGACTTTCAAACTTTATCCACTCATACAAGCACTCCTTGCTAGCAGTTGCCTTATGTTAGCTGTGTCAGCTCATACCAACACATGGAAATTAGATGATATTAGTACATCAACTAAATATACGGTGGAGCCTCATTTTTTCTATGTGGGAAAAGGCGCTGAATGGCAAAATATACAGTTTTCTACTGACTATTCCACTGAAAACGACACAACATTACTCGTGAAGTATGACGATAAACTCATCTATAACACGACCTTAAATGGTGATGGCCAATTTAAATTTAATATTCCTGCCAGCCCAAGTGGTTTTCACCGTTTAGATTTTATTATTCAACAATATGCTAAACCGACAACTCTAAACCAGACAAAAGAAACATTCTGTACAGAAGATATCGATCATTTAACTTATTTGAGTAATTCCCAACTCGACTTTACGCCTATTCGTAATGTTTATCGTTTAAAAGATTTACCAGATGCTCTATTTAATCCACAAACTAGACGTCCTACACCATTTGTTGGAATTTTAAAATATAACCGTAAGGAAATTACCGAAGCATCCATGCTAGCTCGGTTAGCAAGCTCTTGGAGTTCTGTAACTCCTATTGAATGGGTCGACTCAGGACAAACTAATTTAAATGCTGAAACAAACTTTATTATTGAAGTGATTCATTCAGCCAATCCCCTTAAAGGTGGTGCTTTAGTACAAATTGCAAAACCAGCAGAAGGTGTTCCGACACTATCAATAACTTACCACACACCACAAGAGCTCACTTCTGCTATTAATGGGCTGATTAACCCAGCCTATGTACAACAGCTTGATACTGATAGTGCAATTTTCCCAACCACAATTTCAGCACCTACTTGGGCACAATTTAGAAAAATTGACACGCTTGCAGATTTGGGTATTAGTGACTTCAGACTCAACCATGCTGAAAAGAACCTCTTTCTTGATTTCCCAGCAGTGTGGCAACCAACTGATATCCTACAGGGACAAATCGCACTTCGTATTCAAAGTGGTTTATTACAAGGCTCTAGTATCACTGCATGGCTGGATGGCGGCCTCGCTGGTAGTATGAAAACGGCAGATCTTGCTTCTGACCCCGTAAACCGACAGTTCAACATCTTTGCCAAGGAAATTTCAAATACAACAAACTTTAGCTTAAAACTTGAAAACTCGGTCATTGCCAACTCTCAATGTTTACCAAATGCTCATGGTTCACTTTGGGTTGATACCGCCAAGTCAACGGTAAAACTTCCACATAAGCTCAAAAATGGTGTTGCAGCACTCTCCATGACGTTAGCGACCAAGCCAACAATTGCAATTGATGACCAATCAGGTGCATTAAACATTGCCATTATTTTGGGGCAAGTCGCTAAAAATATGTTGCTTACACAAGCACCAATGCCACTAAATCTAGTACGTTTTTCACCCAATACTCCACAAGCAGTTAATGTAAGAGTCAATAAAGAGATTTATCAACAACAAGTTTTAATGCATCAAAACATTATTTATGCACCTGCGGCAGCAAATGGTTTTATTGTGAGTTATAACAATAACCGCTTTGATGTGATTACTGACTCTGAAAACGGTGCACAAACTTTCATGCATTTATGGGGAACGATTCAACATAAAATTCCAAACAATGTCACCAAAATGCTGGTTTCTGAAAATGGCAATATTTATGTTCTCCAGAAATTAATTGTAGGCAACCAAAAAGCACCACTAGTTCAGCAATCATCATTCTTTTTACTAGTTGTGATTATCTCTGCAATTATGATAATAGTGATCTTCTTGTGGTATTGGTTACGACGAAATAATGAGAAAACAGATACCAATTAAAATAACTGCTTTTATTATTTTAATTATATGTAGTGTAGTGGCGTATGCTGGGTTGTTCAAAAATCATGGACAACCTCCAATTATTGAAGGTATTTTCTGGCAACCCGACAATAATACCACTCCTCCTAAAGGAAACTGGCATTACTTAGGAGTGAACACTTTTGTTCCTCAATGGTCAGTCGTCGAATCTAAATCTTGGTGGAAAAACTCCACTCTTCCTCAATGGGAAAATGCCATTGATATACAAAAAATTAAACAACAACCTTGGGCTAAAAATCTCATATTAGGCTTAGCAGGTGAATATAACGAACGTGAAGCACGTGCAAATGTGGTTGCTTTAGGAGAAAAATCTGCGCAAATTATTCAAGAACAAAAAGATGCACCATTAAAAGGTTATTATTTTCCAGTAGAAGCCGATCCAACATGGCTAAGAGTCAGTACATTAGGTCATGTTTTAGAAAAGCTCCCTTCACCTATCTGGGTTAGTATTTACAGTGGTGAAAGCGAACCCGAAAACTATGATTTGTGGGTTAAAAGTTGGTTGCCTCAACAAGCGGGTATCTTTTTTCAAGACGGCGTAGGTGTGGGAGTAAGAACTCCACAACAAGCTCGACGTATTTTAGATCAACTTGAGCAAACTCTTGGAAAAGATAAAACGGTGATTGTGCTAGAAGCCTTTCGAACCAAGAAAAATGGACAATTCCGAGCAGCATATCCTTGGGAAATTATTTCTCAGATTAAAGCTTATGAAGGCAAGAAAATTTATATTTTTGATGGTCCACACTACATGGGACGTTGGTCGGTTTACATCGTCGGTTTGTGGTATCGTCTCGCTTATGGCAGCACATCTACCGCCATAAACGAATCGGAAATTTCAAAATAAATAACTTCTATTCATAAGTTTTAGCAATTTCATCCAATATTCGCTGAGCAGCACGCCCATCACCAAACGGATTTTCAACATTTGCCATTTTTTGATAATGCTGTGAATCCGTTAAAAGTTTCTCAGCTTCATCTATAATTTTTTGCTGATTTGTTCCAACCAGTACTCCAGCTCCCACCTCTACCACTTCTGGGCGTTCAGTGGTGTCTCGTAAAATTAAGACAGGCTTATTAAATGATGGGCTTTCCTCTTGTAACCCACCAGAGTCCGTCAAAATAAAACTTGAACGGTCTATAACGGCCAATAAACTTGGATAATCAAGTGGCTTAACCAAGTGAATTTGAGCATGATTTTTAAACTTATCATGTACTACATCATGTACAGCTGGGTTTAAATGCACAGGCCAAATAAAATGTAAATCAGGATGATGATTAGCTAAATATTCAACTGCATTACAAATATTTTTGATTCCTTCACCGAAATTCTCACGGCGATGAGCGGTAATAAGTACAACCTTATCATTGTGTTTTAATTCAATTCCGTAAGGTTCAAGCTGATTTTTTAAACCAGTTTTTTCAGCAATTAATTTTCTACCTAAATACACAGCATCGACTACAGTGTTGCCTGTCACTGTAATCAACGAAGGTGGAATCTGCTCATTTAACAAGTTACGCTTTGATTGTTCTGTAGGGGCAAAATGCCATTTGGTAATACGAGAAACTAACTGGCGGTTTCCTTCTTCAGGAAACGGATGATCTAAATCATACGAACGTAAACCTGCTTCGACATGGGCAACAGGTATCTTCATTGAAAAAGCGACTAACCCAGCAGCTAATACTGTCGTAGTATCCCCCTGAATGACAATCGCATCTCTTTTTTGACCATCGGTGTAGACATGTTCAAGTTGTGTCAAACCATGAATTAATAGCTGATTTAGACTTTGCCCTGCATTCATAATTTTAAGTCGGTGGTCAATTTCAACCCCAAAGAAATCTATGGCATCTCGCACTAATTCATCATGTTGTCCCGTGAAAATAACTTCTACCTGAAATCGTGAGTCTTGTTTTGCTAATAGAATTACTGGAGCCAACTTTATAAGCTCTGGACGGGTACCAAAAACAATCGAAATAAAAATTTTTTTCATTATTAGAAGTCCTTATAAAAAACAAGTTCTACTCGGGTATTGTTGTAATGATCTTTTGTATTAACAGGCACGTCTTTAAAATAGTTGCCATATAGACGTTCAACACGTAGTTTTATTGGTTGATAGTTAAAAGGCTGCCATGAAATCCCTGGGCCATATTCAAATAAATTATTGTAATATTCATTTTTACTGTCTGCTAAGCCATGCAATTTCACATAAGCCTGCACAGTTCCCTCATCTCCTTTATATAAATTTAAACCTGTGCGTAAGCGTAAATCTCCAATAACGTTATAGTCTTCTCTTGAATAAGTCGCGACATTACCATAGAGATCCGTAAAGTAATTATCTAAACAAAGTGTATGATTACATTTAGACTGCGAATACCATTCCTGATAACCCGTTACACCACCTACAACACTTTCACGAAATTTTTTTCTATTTCGATCAATCAAGTCATAACTTCCACCAACTTCGACATAAGCTTGAACAGGAATTGAAGTCCATGGTTGATAATTTGCACCTACCCCAAGAGTAACCGCATTTTCATCAATAATTTCAGGTCGTACTCCACCTTGAGATTTAGTATCACGGTTTAAATTAAGAAAGCCATAGACTTGAGCTCGTCCATTATCAATATTTTTACCGTACCGAACTTTTAAAGGAAAAATAACATCGTCATAACGTGACTCATAAGAGGGTGCAAAATAAATATCACCAAAATATGGTTTAACCTCCCCCCCACTTAAATTTTTAACCGCTTGAGTTGCCTTTGCTGTAATTGCTGGATCTGAAGATGAAGTTAATTCTTTAAATAAAACCAATGCATCACGATCTTTTTTCTGCTGATTCAGCAAATATGCTTCTTGTAATTTTAAATTGTCGTCTTGAGGAGCTAAAGCTCTTGCTTGTCTTAAACTTTGTAAAGCCTCATCTCTTTTTTCGAGCCGAATTTGTAAATAAGTAAGGCTTTTCCAGACTTTAATATCTGTAGGGGTCAACTTACTCAGCTCAACTAATATTTTTTCTGCTTCTTGAGGTTGAGACTGCTCTATTTTATAAAATCTGTCCCATTTATCATAAATGAGGTTTCCAGGTTTATAGTCTGAAGCTATTTGGTCCTGTGCATAAACAGAGCCCATACTCACTACCGTTAAAGAAGAGATCACTGCTCCCATAAGTAATATTGAATGCGTTATAGAATTTATTGTTTTGCTATTTTTCATTTTCACCTCTACAGTAAATTAGAGTTATTAGGGGGCAATTTTTGGAATAATCAATAAATATCATAATTAAAAATAATGATTTACATCGTTAAGTTAGGTTAAGGATGGTTTAATATAAATAATTTAGTCTCCATTCTTATTATTGATCTATTCTTTAGTATCCCTAAATTTCCTATAATGATGACATATTTTTTGATCAATAAATTGTAAAATTTCATAGCATCTATAAAACATTTATAAGGCAAAACATATGGCTTTTCCACATCATACAGAGCATCATGCAATTCACCGTTCAGGTTGGTTAAGAGCTTCGGTATTAGGAGCCAATGATGGAATTATTTCTGTCACTAGCTTAATTATGGGCATGGCAGCAAGTGGAGCCAACTCACATACTCTATTAATTACATGCATTGCTGGACTAATTTCCGGGGCTACATCAATGGCTGCCGGAGAATATATTTCCGTAAAATCTCAAGAAGATATTGAAAAAGCTGATCTAGCTATTGAAGCAAAAGAACTCTCGAAGCACCCGCAAAAAGAATTAGATGAATTAACTCAAATTTATATTTCTAGAGGCTTGTCTAAAGAATTGGCTCAAGAAGTTGCTTTGCAGCTAACCACTCATGATGCATTAGGTGCACATGCCCGTGATGAAATAGGTATTCATGAAAATACGGCAGCCAATCCTGTACAAGCTGCATTATCATCTGCTGCATCATTTTCTTTTGGGGCTTTTTTTCCCATGCTCGCTATATTACTGAGCCCGAATCAATGGATTATGCCTGCGGTTTTGGCTACCGGTATTCTTTCATTAGCGATTTTAGGTGCACTTTCTAGTTATTTTGCAGGTACATCTAAACTTAAAGGTAGTTTACGTATTACGTTATGGGGAATTTTAGCAATGGCTTTTTCAAGCTGGATCGGTTCTTTATTTAACGTCACTCCTTTATAAAAAGATTTTTAAAATAGTCCTCTAGAATATTTAAAAATTAAATAGCCAATATTATTTGCTCTTCATTCTATTTTCACGTTATGGTGAAGTGAAAGAAGTGAGGTGAATAAAATGAGCCTATTACAACAACTTGCAATTAAACATCCAATTTTTCTGGCTCCCATGGCAGGGGTTTCTACACCAGAACTAGCAGCCGAGGTTTCAAATCAAGGAGGCCTTGGATCATTAGGCTTGGGAGCAAATACTCCGCAAAGTGCACGTGAACAAATTTTAAAAACTCACGCACTCACTGAAAACTCATTTCAGGTTAATTTTTTCTGTCATCAATCTACAGAACTTAATCTAGAAAAAGCAAAACAATGGATTGAATATCTACGTCCTCATTTCGAAAAATTTGGTGTTCAACCACCTCAAGAATTGCACTGTATTTATCCAAGTTTTTTAGACAATGATGACTTTTTAAATGTTGTTTTAGAAACTAAACCTAAAGCGGTGAGCTTCCATTTTGGTATTCCGCATCCGCATCAAATTAAAGCTTTGAAAGAAGCTGGTATTTTGACCATGGTTTCGGCCACCAACCTGATTGAAGCCCAAGCGATTGAGGCAGCAGGTATCGATATTATTGTTGCTCAAGGTATTGAAGCTGGTGGACATCGAGGAATTTTCAACCAGACTTTTGACGCAGCGATTAAAACCAGTGACTTGGTCCAATTGATTGTGAAGCATTGTAAGCTTCCTGTTGTGGCTGCAGGTGGCATCATGACTGGCTTACAAGCCAAACATATGCTGGGCTTAGGAGCAACCGCAGTCCAGTTAGGTACAGCATTTGTTCAATGCCAAACTTCAAATGCTTCTGCTGAATATCGCAAAGCATTATTTACTGAACCTGTAACGCAAATTAGCGCTAGCCTTTCTGGGCGTCCTGCTCGCGGTTTATTCAACCATTGGCATACCAAAATCGATTCACCTACTCGACCTGCCCAACCAGAATATCCATACGCTTACGATTTAGCAAAGCAACTTAATGCTCTTGCAAGTAAACACCACGACTATGGTTTTGGTGCATTTTGGGCAGGAAATAATGTTGCACAAATACGCGAATTAGGCGCATCTGATCTGGTCAATCAACTCGTGGTTGAAATGCTAGATAATGAATAGATAAAGATTTTAAGCAACCAGTCCGTATACTGGTTGCTTTATTTTAGTGAGTAGCTAATAAATTAACTTGTTCAACCTGAACATCACTCATCAAATTACCTTCTGCAAGTAATTGATTAAAATAACTCTCGACAACTAATGCTTGTTCAGCAGTCGTTTCAACTTTATACATATTTTGTCGGAACTCGTTACTTGAGCGTAAGCCTTTGGTGTACCAAGCAATATGCTTACGAGCAATACGGCATCCTGAATATTCACCATAAAATTGATATAACTCAGACAAATGTCCTAAAAGTACATCTTTGACTTCTTCAATATTGGGAGCAGCCAAATGCTCACCAGTTTTTAAATAATGGGCAATTTCACGGAAAATCCATGGACGACCTTGCGCGGCCCGCCCAATCATAATTGCATCGGCGCCGGTATAGTCCAGTACATATTTTGCTTTCTCAGGACTATCAATGTCACCATTGGCAATTACTGGAATATTGATTAACTCTTTAACATGTTTGATTAATTCATAACGTGCTGTATTTAAATACATGTCTTCACGTGTACGGCCATGCAATGCTAACGCAGCAATCCCAGCCTCTTCAGCACGTTTTGCTACCCGTAAAATATTTTCTTGGCCATTTAAAAATCCCAAACGGGTTTTTAACGTCACAGGAACATCAACTGCTTCAACAACAGCATCCAGTATTCGAGCAACCAAGTCCTCATCTTGTAATAATGCTGAACCTGCTAATTTATTACATACTTTTTTTGCAGGACATCCCATATTGATGTCAACAATTTGCGCCCCATTTGCAACTTGATAACGGGCAGCCTCAGCTAACTGTTCTGGATCAGAACCTGCAATTTGTGCAGAAATAGGAGCGAGCTCTCCATCAAAATTCGCACGATAAAGACTTTTTTTAGTCATCCGCAAAGTTTTGTCGGCAGTCATCATTTCACTCACCGCATGACCCGCACCAAAATACTTGCACAGTGTTCTAAATGGACGGTCAGTTACACCAGCCATAGGAGCAACAATTAAATTATTTGACAGTTGATAGGGACCAATATACATATATATTCATACAATTCATGATCAACATAGTATACTTCATCCGCTTGATCAGCTCATCTTTTTTGCAGGTGCTTTCCTCGCCATGAACAAACCGTTGTCTTCCCGTTTTTTATTAAAATCATTCGGTGTAGTCACCGTATGCATGAGTTTAGCTGCTTGTGGAGATAAAGCCTGGTGGTCAAAAAATGATGAGCCCGATTTAGAAAGCCAGCAAATTAAAAAGTTAATTCCATCGCGCGTTCATGATCGTGAGTCATGGGCCAAAGATATTGACGATATTATGCAGGAATTAAAAATTCCTAAAACCAAGCAAAATGTTTGTAGTATTGTCGCGATTGTAGATCAGGAATCTAACTTTGTTGCCAACCCTGTAGTACCGGGTCTTGGTAAAAAAGCAGTTGATGAAGTCAGTACCCGTTTAAATGAAAAGTTTGAAGACAAACTTGGTCAGAAAGTGGGGGGTACTGTCGCAGGCTACTTCGAAGAAGTATTAAAAACCCAACCCTCTCCTGACAACAACTACATGAGTCAGATGCGTAAAGTAAAAACTGAAAAAGATCTCGACTTACTTTATCGTCAAATTTTTGATTTTATGACTCAACATTATCATGTCAGTGCTTTAACGGGTGCAGCCAAACTGGTTGGACAAGATATTGGCGAGAAAATGAATCCAATCACTACACTGGGTTCAATGCAAGTTCATATTAATTATGCCAAAGCGCATAAGCGTTCTAGCATGAATATTGCAGACCTTAGAAATGATCTTTATACGCAATATGGCGGTCTATATTATGGTATTCACCGCTTGATGGTATATCCAGCAGACTATGATAAGGCCATTTACCGTTTTGCCGATTATAACTCAGGTATGTACTCTAGCCGTAATGCTGCTTTTCAAAGCATGCTCGATGCCCTTACTGATACTAAACTTACTTTAGATGGTGATTTATTACTTTACAATAAATCTGGTGATCCACTCGCAGTTCAGAGTCAGTCAGAAAAAGAGTTAATGAAATTATTTACTGCAAATAATGTTTTAATTACTCCAAGACAACTTCGCGATGACCTCAAGTTAGAAAAAGAGAAAAAGTTTGAAAGTACAACAACTTATATTGCATTAACTAAACTTTATAAGGCTAAAACTGGCAAAGAACCGATCTATGCCATTATGCCTCAAGTGGTAATTTCTGGGCCTAAATTAAGTCGTGACTATAATACTAACTGGTATGCAACCCGCGTAAACGGACGATATGAATCATGTATGCAACGAGCGAAACGAATAAGATAATAAAAAACCTCGCCCTGTTCGATTTTGATGGAACCTTGTGCACTAAAGACAGTTTTACAGGGTTCATCTTTTATGCATTATCTAAGCGCCACATTGTGAAGCAAGGCTTGAAAATCCTGCCATGGATTCAAGCCTATTATCTTAATTTTTATCCCGCCCATGCGATGAGAGCTAAACTTTTTCGCAGTATGTTTAGCAATACTCCAGCCATTGAACTGCAAAGGTTAGGCGAAGAATATGCGCAAGAGCTTGTATCGACGCTTTCACCTGAAATCTTCGCACAGTTACAACAACATCAGTTACTTGGTGATCAAGTAGTCTTGGTTTCAGCTTCAATTGATATCTATCTTGCTCCACTTTGCAAATTACTAGATATCGAATTAATTTGTACCGAAACTCAAATTAAAAATGGCATGATGACGGGCTACTATTCAACGCCAGATTGTAGTAATGAACAAAAGAAGTTAAGAATACATGAACAATATTCTTTGCAGGATTATTATCAAATTTATGCTTATGGGAATACTTCAGAAGATTTAGATATGCTGAGCCTTGCCACCCATCCTTTTATGGTTGGTGAAGATCGAATCTTGCCATCATTAACACCACAAAAAAAGCTCGCATAAAGCGAGCTTTTTATTGATCACAACTTAATAAATTGCCATATGGTCGCGGTGTATCATTTCCAGCGAACGAGCTTCCCCAAGTACTTGGTAAACCTTATCCGAGGCTAAGCCTTTAATGATTTCAGCAGAACGCGAACTAAAGTTTACCCGTCCAACTGCAATGCGTTTACCCTGTTTATCTACACATTCAACCACATCGCCACGATCAAAGTGACCTTCAACAGTTTTGACCCCAACAGGGAGTAAACTACGGTGTTTCAATTTAATCGCTTCAACCGCACCATCATCAATCACCAGACGACCTGCTGTTTGCAAATGCGCAGCCAGCCACTGTTGATGTGCTGTCATACGGTCTTTATCTGTTGTGAATAATGTACCTAACATTTCGCCAGCCATTACTCGTGACAATACATTGTCACTTTCACCACTAGCAATCAGTGTTGGACAGCCTGACTTGGCAGCTAAACGCGCAGCACGAACTTTAGTGACCATGCCACCTCGTCCGAGAAGCCCACCACCACCAGCCATTTCAAATAAGACATCGTCCATGGCACGCACAGTTGATAACAACTTTGCATCTGGGTTATGGCGTGGGTCTGAGTCAAACATGCCTTGCTGATCTGTTAAAATGATCAGTAAATCAGCATGTACTTGACCAGCAACCATTGCTGCTAAGGTATCGTTATCACCAAAACGAATCTCGTCAGTAGAGACTGTGTCGTTTTCATTGATAACCGGAATAACACGCCAGTCAATCAAGTTCTGCAACGCATCGCATGAGTTCAAATAACGACGGCGATCTGCCAAATCATCATGTGTTAGTAACACTTGCGCTGTTCGAATACTATGATTTTCAAGCACGCTAGACCACGTATGAATTAGGCCCATCTGCCCAATTGCGGCACATGCTTGTAAACTGGGTAGATCGGTGGGTCGACTCGCAAGCTTCATACGAACCATACCTTCTGCTACAGCTCCTGAAGACACTAAAATAATTTCGTGTCCAGCATTGTGTAAATCTGCAATCTGTTTCGCCCAATGCGAAATAGCTTCCAGATCTAGCCCCTGCCCATTTGCTGTGAGTAAAGATGATCCGATTTTAACAACGATTCGTTTACACTCACTGAGCTTACGTTGCCCATCGACCACTTCTATCATGTTTTCCTCGATTTTTTAGTCACGAACGTAGATGCTTTCTACATCATTGTCGTCTTCATCATCGTCAAAATCATCATCATCGTCCATCATACTTTCGAGACGTTGTGCTCGACGCATCGCACGATATGCTTCTTTTGCCGCAATGGTTTGTTCACGTGTTTCAACTTCTAGTTGTTCACGGAAAGCTCTTACTTCTGCTGCGTATTCAGGATCTTCAACTTCGCGTTCGCGTTGCTGTTCAATCTGATCCATCAAGTAATACACAACGTCTTTTGTTCCTTCGCTTAATAAGCCTGATGTCTTAAAGACAGGACCAGTCCATTTCAACTCGTCTAGAATGTGCTGACACCACTCTTCACGACTTTCTTCAGCAATTTGATCCAGTTTATTGAGTACTAAAACAACTGGTAGTTTCGCTAAAGTAGGAGAAAACTTAGCCAACTCATTCATAATTGCTTTAGCATTGTGTGCTGGATCAGAACCATCAATTGGTTGCACATCAATAATGTGTAGAAGAATACGAGTACGTGCCAAGTGTTTAAGGAAACGAATTCCTAGACCTGCACCTTCTGCCGCACCTTCAATAAGCCCTGGAATATCGGCCATTACAAATGAACGATGACGGTCAGCATCTACAACACCTAAGTTTGGAACCATAGTGGTAAATGGATAGTCCGCTACCTTCGGTTTTGCAGCACTTACAGCACGAATGAAAGTAGATTTACCAGCGTTTGGCATACCTAATAAGCCAACATCCGCCAATACTTTCAACTCAAGACGAATTTCACGAAATTCACCTTTTATACCAGTCGTACATTTACGTGGAGCACGGTTAGTTGATGATTTGAAGTGAGTATTACCTAGACCACCTTCACCACCACCTGCAACCAGAATTCTTTGGCCGTCTTCAACCAAGTCGCCAATAATATCGCCAGAATCTGTATCAACAATTGTTGTACCTACAGGTACTTTTAAAACCACATCTTCACCACCACGTCCGGTACAGTTAGCACCTGCACCGTTTTTACCACGCTCAGCGCGGAATTTACGGGTGTAACGGTAATCGACTAAGGTACTTGTATCATCATCAGCTTGAATATAGATACTTCCACCACGTCCGCCATCACCACCATCTGGGCCACCAAATGGTACAAATTTTTCACGGCGAAAACTGGCTACGCCATTGCCACCGTCGCCAGCCTCTACGGTAATGACTGCTTCATCAACAAAGCGCATTTGCCAATCCTCTAAAAACTCTAAAACCGCCTATTCTGCCATATTTTCAGAAAATTCTCGAATAGAAAATCGAGAGAATTCTACTTTCATAGGTCTTATTTTATTTCTTTTGATATTGATAAAAATTTACAGCAGATCATTGCCTCTCTTTATGTGTTTATCCCTTAAGGATGAACATTACGTAAAGGTAAATCCATCTTCATATCTAAATTAGCTTTTGTGTGCTGTACCGAGTTATACATAATCGCATTAAAGCTTGAGATATTACCCATTTCCATTGCATCGTTAATTTTTAAACTTGGATTAAACTGATGCTTAATTGGTAAATTTACCGATTCATCAAACTCAAAATAAACCGGACCATTAAAAGCAATTTTAACCGGAATGGTATAACTACGTTTTAACTGAAATGGAATATCTAGATTGATGGGAATATTTAATTTTAATGGAAATCTAGGAAGTAGTTTATTTTGGTAAATTAAATCGGTGGTTGTTTCTAAAGGCATAACCTGATCGACTTTCAGTGTTGTCGCATAATCAACACTTACTGTAATTGGAGTCTCAACTTCAAACTCTAAATCAGCCAAATATCTTCCCTTTAATGGCACCGAAATCTGACGATCAATATCAATTGAGGTATCTAGTTTACCTATAGATTGTACCTGTAAGTTATTACCAACATGGATCTTCGTTTCCAGTGATTCTGGTAATCGAATATCCGATTCATGCGCAGAAACAACCACTGAAGCCTGTATGTTTAAATAGAGCCAAAACAAAATTGCCGTGAGTACCATAATCAGAAAGAAACTGATGAGCATACTTTTTATTGAACCCAACATAAGTCGCCCACCTACTTTTTCTGGTTCTGAGCAGGTAAAGATGTAGCATTATCATCTTTAACACGATTAAGGCTCATGCTCGATAAAGGTATTTTTAACTCACCATGCTCAATTCTAACTGGCAAGGTGTTTTTCACATCTACCGAAGCATTTAAAGCAGTTTTTACAGGTACATTCAAACTCCCCTGAATTGGAATGTTTGTTTTTAACTGAGCATTTAATGGAATATGAAGATTTTCTTTTAAAACAGTTTTAACTGGAGCATCAAATTTCAAATGAACTTTTTGATCGAGCGGTACTTGAATATCAATAGGTACATCAAGCTTTAATGGAATATTACCTTTTAATGGCAAAGTAATATCCTTACCTAATACTCTGACTTGAACTTTTGTGTCTATTGGTAGGCTTTGATCAACTTTTAACGTTTCTTTAACTGGAATAACGGTACTAATTGGCACCATATTATCGAAATAGACACGTGGAGTTAACGTCTGTGTAAGAGGAATCGTTAACTTTTCATTAATAGGAATATTCGCATTTACTCGGCCTTTTACATCGACATTTAAAGCATCTTTTACTTTAACTTGCACCTGCAATGGCTCTTGTAAATCAATCGCTACAGCTTGGTTTTTCAGCGGAATATAAATATTAAAATGCTTGAAAACCCAAATGGCGATGAGTACACCACATATATTCGCGATGATGATAAAAAAGAAGACGATTAATAATCTTTTAAACTGCTGCAATTCCAATCCCTTTACTATTTCTTTTTGTTCCTTAAGTCCTATTCTCATTGATTTCTAAAAAATAATCAGCATATATTTTGTACGGTTGTAAAAAAACCCAGTCTAAACTGGGTCTTTTTGTCACATACTTTTATCTAACGTTAAATGGAATTAAGCGTTAGTTTCTGCAGGAATTTTTGTATAGCTTACGCCACACATTTGTTCAGCGATACGTAATACTTGGCAGCTATAACCTACTTCGTTATCGTACCAAACATAAGCAGTTAAGCGGTTACCAGAAGTAATCGTTGCTTGAGCATCATATACACCAGCTGTACGAGAACCGATAAAGTCGCTTGATACCACTTCTGTAGAGTTTGTATAACCGATTTGACCTTGAAGGTTAGAGTTAATCGAGATTTGACGAATGTATTCGTTCACTTCTTCACGATCAACTTCTTTATCAAGCGTTAAGTTTAAAATCGCAAGAGATACGTTTGGTGTAGGAACACGTACAGAGTTACCAGTTAACTTACCTTTTAATGCAGGTAATGCTTTAGCAACAGCTTTAGCAGCACCAGTTTCAGTAATAACCATATTCAATGTAGCTGCACGACCACGACGATCAGCTTTGTGGTAGTTATCGATTAAGTTCTGGTCATTTGTAAATGAGTGAACTGTCTCAACGTGACCGTTAAGAACTTTATATTTGTCATCCAATACTTTAAGAATTGGAGTGATTGCATTTGTTGTACAGCTTGCAGCAGAGATGATTTTGTCTTCATCTAAGATGTCAGTGTTGTTTACACCAAATACAACGTTTTTCATTTCGCCTTTACTTGGTGCAGTTAATACAACACGTGCAACGCCTGGGCATTTCAAGTGTTGGCTTAAGCCTTCAGCATCACGCCATTTACCAGTGTTGTCGATTAAAAGCGCGTTTTCAATACCATATTGTGTATAGTCTACTTCGCTTGGGCTAGATGCATAGATCACTTTAATGAAGTTACCATTCGCAATGATTGCTTCGTTTTCTTCATCAACAGAGATTGTACCAGCGAAAGTACCGTGAATTGAGTCACGACGAAGTAAAGAAGCACGTTTTGCCAAGTCACCGTCAGAAGACTTACGAACTACAATCGCTTTAAGGCTTAAACCACGACCTAAACCTGATTGGCTAATGATTAAACGAGCTAAGATACGACCAATACGACCAAAACCGTAAAGAACTACGTCTTTAGGTTGTTCAGAAGTTGCGCTACCTTTAATTGACTCAACAGCTTGAGCAACAAACGCGTCAACATCACCGCCTTTTTCTTTATATTCAACTGCAAGTTTACCGATATCAACTTCTGCAGAACCAATGTTTTCAACTTTTGCTAAAGCTTCTAAAATTGGGAATGTATTTACAACAGAAAGCTCAACATCTACAACACGTGTACGACGGTGAGTTTTCAAAATTTGAATAACAGAACGGTTAATTAAAGAGCGACCGTAAACAGATACGACAATATTTTTTTCACGGTATAATTGACCGATTACTGCAATCATACGTTCCGCGATTTCTTCACGGTTTTTCCAACGGCCTTGGTGTTCAGCGTGCAGGGCGATGATAGTGTCTTTGCTCACAGATACGTCCTCTAATTAATTATATCTAGGCGTGATTTTTAAAACCCCGTAATTGTAATGGAATTATTAGCAAGAATGAATCAAAAGCTGACGTTAGTGGCTAGATTTTCCTAAAATTCATCATAAATTCATAAAATACCTATAATTATTTTTTATTATCTTATTGTTTAAAGCAGCTAAATTTTTGCTTTTTCTTACTTTTTAGATTCTGATGCACTAATCGCGAGCATCATTTTTTAATCTTTTTTGATATTTTTCGATATTTAACTGCAAATTTTTGGCTTTTTGCTGCTGTTGATATAGATGGAATGCGCCTTCTAACACCAATACCAAAACGGCACACCAAATTGGAAGATAAGTAAACCATTCTTCTTTACCAATGCTTTCCCCTAGAACTAAAGATGCTAACGCAAGTAACACTGGTTCAAGATATCCAAGCAGACCAAAAACAACCAAAGGTAAATAACGGCTTGCCAATATATAACATCCCAAGCCTATAGCACTAAGCACACCCAATCCTGCAATAACCAACCCGAGTGTCGGCTGATTGAAAAACTTACTATATGGCAATAACCCTGTATGTGTCAGATAAATTGCAACTGGCATAATAATCAGAAGGTCCCACCAAAAGCCTCCTAAATTATCCGTTTTAATTTTCTTACGTAACAGGAATAAGCTGAATAACCAATGGCAACTAAAGCAGTTTCCCAAGCAATGCTTCCTAGACGAAAAATCTCATGACCTACACCAACTATGGCCAGAACAATAGCGACCCACTGAAATTTTGATATTTTTTCGCCATATAAGACACTGCCAGCTAACACTAAAACAAGTGGTAGAAGGAAATATCCCAAAGACACTTGTAAACCACGACCGTGTATTGGTCCCCATAAAAAGAGCCATAACTGTACCGACGTCAAAACGGAGGTTGTGATGAGTAATAAGAGAAAAGAGGGTTTTGCCAAAATACGGTGATAGATATTTTTAATATGGCTTAAGTCACCACTCCACCACATAAACATAGTTAAGAATGGCAAAGTCGCAATAATACGCCACCCAAACGTCTGCTCACTATCGAGTTGACCAAGTAATTGAGTGTAGAAATAAAGCACACCGAAAGTTAATGATGCCATGACAGACAAGATCACGCCTTTTAACATCATCAACCCCTTCATACTTTAATAAAAATAAAGCGATACAATACTTGATTTATCCACTATACAAAAGAAAAAACCATGCGAAGACATGGTTTTTTATTAAGCAGAATTTATTTATTCTTTGTGCTCAGTATGAATAACATCACGAATATCAAATCCTAATGTTTTTGCATAATTCAGATATTCGTCAATCACTTCTTTATGCGGGTGTGGTGTTCTAGATAATACCCAAAGATACTTACGGGAAGGCTCCCCAACTAAAACTGTTTGATAGTCTTCATCCAGTTTTAAAATCCAGTAATCCCCACGAATGACTGGAATCCACCTTACAGCTTCAGGTAAAAAGCTCACTTTTAATTTTGTGTTATAGGGTGGATTAACTACGAAAGCCTCACCGATAGATTGCTGTAATTGCTTGCGATTATCATAACAACGGTTATCTACAACGATATTTCCATTTTCATTCAAGGTGTAAGTTGCAGATACGTTGTAAGCACATTTTTTTTGGAAGAAAGCAGGTTTACGCGCGACTTCATACCACACACCTAAATAACGGTCTAATTCAACTTTATCGACAGTTGGTAAAGGCTTCTGCTGAGCGTAGGCATATGTTCCGACAGCCAAACCAGTCAGAACAATCCCGCCCAATGCAATTTTTGCCAAGCGCCAACTGGCTTGCGGAACATTATTTCGAAATGCCATTGTTGCCCTCAACTTTTAGTTGTGAATACAAAATAACTTAAATACCTACACTAGCTTGTTTTTTAAACAAATCATGTAGTGTTATGTATCCATTTATTGCAACATTTGCGCTTTTAAACGAACAATTTCATCACGAATACGTGCCGCTTGCTCAAACTGTAAGTCTTTAGATGCTTTTAACATTTCTTTCTCAAGCTTAGTAATATGCTTACTAAACAATTTAGGATCAGAAAGAATATGTCGATCATCGGCACTTAAAGCTTGTGCCTGCTCTAATACCTTCTCATCAATTTGATCATCTGAAAGCACTTCACCTGCATCAATTTCTTTGATGACCTGACGAACAGCACTACGAGGTGTAATACCATGTAGTTCGTTGAACTCAATTTGTTTGGCTCTACGGCGCTCAGTCTCATCAATTGCTTTTTGCATAGAATCGGTAATTCTATCTGCATATAAAATTGCTTTACCTTTCACATTTCGCGCAGCACGGCCAATGGTCTGAATAAGCGAACGCTCAGAACGTAAAAAGCCCTCTTTATCTGCATCTAAAATAGCAACTAAAGAAACCTCAGGCATATCCAAACCTTCACGAAGCAAGTTAATACCGACTAAAACGTCGAATACACCTGTACGTAACTCATGAATAATTTTGACACGTTCAACCGTATCAATATCCGAGTGCAAATAAGCGACCTTAACACCATATTCTTTTAAATAAGATGTTAAATCTTCTGCCATACGTTTAGTTAAAGTGGTCACCAACACACGTTCATTTAAATTCTTACGAATATTAATTTCAGAAAGAACATCATCGACTTGAGTAAGTACTGGGCGAACTTCAATTTCTGGATCAATCAAACCTGTTGGACGAACGACCTGCTCAACCACTTGCTCTGATTTTTCCAATTCGTATTTAGCGGGCGTTGCACTCACAAAAATAGTGGTCGGAACAATACGCTCCCACTCTTCAAATTTCATAGGGCGGTTATCAAGCGCGCTTGGTAAACGGAAACCATAATTAACCAAGTTTTCTTTACGTGAACGGTCACCTTTATACATTGCGCCAATTTGAGGAACCGTTACATGCGACTCATCAATAATAAGTAAAGCATCGTCCGGTACATAATCAAATAATGTTGGTGGTGCTTCACCTGCTGGACGACCTGATAAATGACGAGAGTAGTTTTCAATACCATTGGTATAACCTAACTGCTGCATCATTTCCAAATCATAACGAGTACGTTGCTCGATACGCTGAGCTTCAAGTAACTTGTCATGTTCACGGAAGAACTTAAGCTGGTCTTGAAGTTCATCCTTAATGGTATCAATAGCACGCGTTAAGTTGTCTTTTGGCGTCACATAATGGCTTTTCGGATAAATCGTGACACGTGGTACTTTTCGTACCATTTTACCGGTGAGTGGATCAAACCAGCGAATTGAGTCTACTTCATCATCAAAAAGCTCAATACGAATTGCGTGTTGGTCAGATTCAGCTGGGAAAATGTCAATAATTTCGCCACGTATACGATAAGTACCTCGTAAGAATTCAAGTTCATTACGCGTATATTGCATTTCCACCAAACGACGAATGATTTCGTCTCGACTGACTCGGTCACCCTGCACCACATGCAATAACATTTGCATATAAGCATTTGGGTCACCCAAACCATAAATAGCAGATACAGAAGCAACAATAATTGCATCACGGCGTTCTAACAAAGCACGTGTTGCCGATAAACGCATCTGGTCAATATGGTCATTAATTGCTGCGTCTTTTTCAATAAACGTATCTGAAGAAGGAACATAAGCTTCGGGTTGATAATAATCGTAATAACTTACGAAGTACTCCACTGCATTATTTGGAAAGAAGGCTTTAAACTCACCATACAGCTGGGCTGCCAAGGTCTTATTGTGCGCCATCACAATGGTTGGTCGTTGGGTTTGGGCAATCACGTTTGCCATGGTATAGGTCTTACCTGAACCAGTCACACCCAACAGTAACTGATTACGAAAACCTTTTTCGACACCATTCACCAGCTTTTCAATTGCCTGTGGCTGATCACCCGCTGGCTGGTAATGAGTGACCAAATCGAAAGGTTGATTTTCGTTCACAGTTCTCTCTCTTTATAAAAAATTTGAATTTATCGTCTAGCAACTTAATGGGGATTTTTTCCCTAATTTAAAGTCTGTAGCCAGATTAATCTACGGCGAAAATATTAAGCATCTTGATACTTGACCAATGCTTTAAACGGTTGCAACATGGACTCATCCATTAGATAAAAAGCATAACCATGACCTATCAATATCATGATGAAAGTATTGTAACTGAACTCCCTGAAGATACAGTGTTTGTCTTCGGTAGTAATATGGCTGGGCAACATGGTAGTGGAGCTGCACGAGTTGCCAGTCAGCATTTCGGGGCTGTAGAAGGTGTGGGACGTGGCTGGGCTGGACAAAGCTTTGCAATTCCGACTTTAAATGAACATATTCAACAAATGCCACTCTCCCAAATCGAGCATTATGTTGAAGACTTTAAAATTTATGCAAAAAATCACCCTAAGATGAAATACTTTGTGACTGCTTTAGGATGTGGGATCGCAGGTTATAAAGTTTCCGAAATTGCTCCGCTTTTTAAAGGCATATATCACAACGTGATTTTTCCAGAATCATTTAAACCGTATGTTGAAGATAATGCTGTTTCACAGTTTCCGACACTCACTCAAAAAATGGTTCAAAGTTTCATTAACGATGAAGTTATTTTTTACTTTAATCACGGTAGTGACTCTTTTGAAGACGCTTTAGATAAAACTGATTTATCAAATGCTGAAAAAGCGATAGCACTGATTGTTTTAAATGAAGAATTATATCCTCGTGACCGCTATGGCAGAGGCCGAGACCACGAATTGAGTGATATTTTAGGTAAGCTCAATGGCAAGATTTTCAATATGCATGGTAACTCAGAAGGCGCAATGATTTTTGTCAGTGTCATTGTGGCATTGATGGAACTTTACGATTTCGATGAACAAGACTTCATTAAATTATGGCGCGGCGAGAAAAATATCGACCACCCAATTAACCGTTAATTTATTTTGATATTTTATGAGTAAAGCAGATAAATTCTGCTTTCTCATTATTTTAATTATTCTAAAGATTTAAACTGATTATTTTCCCAAATCCTAATTTTTCTCATTATACTTTAAGACGAACTGAATACTTAAAGAAACAAATGGAAACTTTAGATTCTTCAATTTTTGACTTAACCCCAATTCCAATGTGGATTGAGGACTTCAGTGAAGTTAAGCAGTTATTTGACCTATGGAGAAATCAAGGGGTCGAAGATTTATATGAATTTCTAAGTCAAAATGAAAATTTGATTGTCGAATGTGCCCGTAAAATTAAAATTATTAAGGTCAACCAAAAAGCATTAGAACTTTTTGAAGCAAAAAACCAAGAAGAATTATGCGCCAACTTAAATCTTATTTTTAAAAAAGAAATGTTTGAAGCTCATATTCATGAACTCAAAGCGTTATGGAATGGCAAAACTCATTTTTCAAGTACTACTATAAATTACACGCTCTCTGGTAAACGTATTGATGTACAACTGCGTGGAGCAATTTTACCGGGTTCTGAAACTACATTTGACCGTATTTTAATTACCACCGAAGACATTACGCCGTATCAAAATGCACTTCGTCAGGAAGAGAAAAATCGACGCCTAGCAGAGTCAATGTTTATCTACTCCCCGACTTCTCTTTGGGTTGAAGATTTTAGCCGTATTAAAAATAGAATTGATCAGCTTAGGCTATTAGGTATTGAAGACTTTAGGACTTTTCTAGATGTACATCCTGAGTTTGTGCGTCAATGTATAGAAGATATTCTAATTTTAGATGTTAACCAGTCAACTCTCGATTTATTTAAAGCACCTGACAAAACGACTCTCTTAAAAAATACCCATAAAATTTTTGCTGAAGAGATGGTGGAAACTTTTAGAGAACAGCTGATCGAACTCTGGCAAGGAAATATTCACCACAAGCGTGAAGCCGTTAACTATGCATTAGATGGTCAAATTAGAAATGTCTTACTGCAATTTACCGTATTCCCCGGCTATGAAGAGACTTGGGGATTGGTACAAGTTGCACTTACAGATATTACTGCACGAAAGAAAGCTGAAAATTATTTAGAATATTTAGGCCAGCATGATGTGCTGACTAAGCTTCATAACCGTGCTTTCTTTACAGAAGAGCTTAATCGTTTAAACCGCAGTATTATTCGTCCTGTTTCTTCAATTTTTTTAGACATGAATGGTTTAAAAGAAACCAATGATCAACTTGGTCACGATATTGGTGATGGTTTATTACGACGTGTAGGTAATATTTTAAATCAGGCAATCACAAATACTGCATATACAGCTTCTCGAATCGGTGGCGACGAGTTTGTGATTTTAATGCCTGGTGCTGATGAAGCGAATGTCTTGATGATGCTGCAAACTATTCAGGAGCTTTTCAATATAGATAATCAATATTACTCAAGCCATCCAATTAGTATTGCTATTGGACATGCAACCACAAAAGAAAATGAACAAGTGGAAGATATGCTAAAACGCGCAGATCACAGTATGTATCAAAAGAAAAAAAGTTATTATCAAGAAGTGCCACAACAATAAAAAAACAGGCATATTGCCTGTTTTTTAAATTAACGCTTACCCATAGAACGGCGCGTACCACGAGGTGGCATCCAAGTTCTATCTGCATATTGCTCTGGCTTCGGACGCACTTGGTTGTGTACAGCATCATCTGCTTGATTGCTTTCATTCGGCATTGGGAATGGCAATTTCACCAAAGCCTTTTTCTGTTTTGGCTGTTGCTCAGTCATGATTCAGTCTCGATATTTCGATTGCGACTTATTATAAAGGATTTTTCTCATTTCTTTCGAAAAAAGCTTCAATTGAGTAAAACCACAACAAGATCTTTCTTAAATTAAACTTTTTTACATCTAAAAATACCCACATCCGCAAATTGCCTAATTTTTGCGATAAGATAGTATGCTTTTTATTTTTTAATCCCATAAGAGGAATATTGCCGTGGACGTACGTCTTTCTGATCGTGTCAATGCTATCAAACCGTCCCCTACACTTGCTGTAACTAACAAAGCTGCTGAGCTTAAAGCTGCTGGCAAGAATGTGATTGGTTTAGGTGCTGGCGAGCCAGATTTTGATACCCCTCAACACATTAAAGATGCTGCAATTGAAGCAATTAATAATGGTTTCACCAAATATACGGCTGTAGATGGTACTCCTGGGTTAAAAAAAGCAATTATTGCTAAGTTTAAGCGTGATAATAATCTTGATTATCAGCCAAACCAGATTTTGGTTTCATGTGGTGGTAAGCAAAGCTTCTTTAACTTGGCACTTGCATTATTAAACAAAGGTGATGAAGTGATCATCCCTGCTCCATTCTGGGTAAGCTATCCAGATATGGTGATTATTGCTGAAGGTACGCCAGTTATTGTGAAATGTGGTGAAGACCAACGTTTCAAAATTACACCTGAACAATTAGAAGCTGCGATTACACCAAATACTCGTTTAGTGGTATTAAATAGCCCATCTAACCCAACAGGTATGATTTATAGCAAAGCTGAATTAGAAGCTTTAGCAGAAGTTTTACGTCGTCATCCACAAGTATTTGTTGCTTCTGATGACATGTATGAACCAATTCGTTGGGAAGATGAGTTCTACAACATTGCAACTGTTGCTCCAGATTTATATGACCGCACAATTGTTTTAAATGGTGTATCTAAAGCATATGCAATGACTGGTTGGCGTATTGGCTATGCAGCCGGCCCAGCAAAAATCATTGGTGCAATGAAAAAAATCCAGTCTCAATCAACTTCTAACCCAACTTCAATTTCACAAGTTGCTGCTGAAGCTGCATTGAATGGTCCACAAGATGTTTTAGAGCCAATGATTGAAGCGTTTAAACGTCGTCATGATTTAGTAGTTAATGGCTTAAACGACATCAAAGGTATCTCTTGTTTACCTGCTGATGGTGCATTCTATGCGTATGCAAACATTCGCCCTCTTATTCGTGCAAAAGGCTTAAAGTCTTGCACAGAATTCTCTGAATGGTTACTAGAAGAAACTGGCGTAGCAGTTGTTCCTGGTGATGCATTTGGTTTAGGCGGCTTCATGCGTATTTCATATGCAACAGCTGATGAAGTACTTGTTGATGCGTTAGCACGTATCAAAAAAGCTGCTGAATCAATCGAAGGTGTGGATGCTGCAATTGCATCTATCGAAGCTGAAAAAGCTGCTAAATAATTTGTAAAATTAAAAAGGCCTCAAAATTGAGGCCTTTTTTATAATTAAAATTATTATAGGTTAAATAACGCAGCGACCTGTGCCTCAGTCAATTTCTTCGTATCATTTTGAAAAGTATAAAAATCGGGTTTTGAATCAATAAAAATTTCCATATCCAAATTCAAGTCTTCTACTGGCTCATTTAAAGAAAATACATTGATATTACAGTAGCTTTGATCTTTCGTTCTCCAAAAAATTATCGTTCCACAAGCATTACAAAAGCCTCGTTCTCCCCAGTCAGAAGAGTTAAATACACTAAGATGCTTTTGCTGAATAAACTTTAAACTGCCTTTGACCACATCAACTGTCATATTGACACCACTAGTTTGTCTACGACACATCGAACAATGGCAAGCATGTACATCATGATTTTTTAATTCAACTTCAAAAGTTGTTTTACCGCATAAACACTGACCGTTCATTATTATTTTCCACAAGAAGTTTATATTTTTAGGGTTATAAAATATTCTACTCAACCACATTTTACAAGTTTATAAACTATAAAATAGCCATATTTCTTGTACTTGCCAACTTGACAATATGCATTTTAACGCCTAATTTAACATCAAGTTCCATTTTAGAACCTTAATTACTGAAGGACTCAAAAAATGAAAAATCCTATGGAAATGACAGGCCTCGAATTTTTACAAGCCATGATTGAAGGTCACATACCACCTGCCAGTATAAGCAAAACGATTCCAATGCAACCTACTGAAATTTCTGAAGGATGTGTAACTTTCAAAGCACAAGCAGATCATAATCACTTAAACCCATTAGGTGGCGTACATGGTGGTTTTGCAGCAACAGTTCTAGACTCGGTGACTGGTTGTGCTGTCCATACGATGTTACCTGCTGGCGTGGGTTATGGCACCATCGACCTTAATGTAAAAATGTGCCGCCCTATTCCTCAAAATCAGGCTTTAATTGCCACTGGTAAAGTCATTAATTTAAGTAAAAACTTAGGTATTTCCGAAGGTAAAATTATTGATGAAGAAGGTAAACTTTATGCGTATGCAACAGCGACTTGTATGATCATTCGACCATAAAAACTAAGGCAGCTTTAAATGGCTGCCTTTTTTATTAAGTCAGGAAGATCTGGACGGTCACAAGTTTGTGCAACCACATAAGGTGCCCAAATATTCTTAAGTTGAAGCTCTATCACTTTATGACACTGAGTAGACCAAGCTAAAACTTTATTTTTACCTAGTAATAATTCGCCTTCGAGCTGGAAAATATAGAGGGGTTTAGATTGATCTAATATGTTGGAAGACTTTAAAACTTTCAGTGAAGTATGCACATCCCATTTTGAACTAAACCAGAGTTGTAATAAGTCACCTAAGTACAAGTCCTGCTTTTTAAATGGAAAAGCATTGATCCATGCATCTTCTACAAGTGTGTAATAAGATTCTGGTTGATTTAAAATATTGAGATAATTACGTTGATAAAAATCAACATTAGAAAAAATAGAAGCAACAGTAAGTGTTTTCATACTTATCTCCGATTTAGCCATTTTAGTGCTGGCAAGTTGGTTTAAATCCACACTGTTTGGATTACTCCAAACGCTTGTTCTTTTTTGAATCTAGCAATTGAGTTTTTAAAGTGCAAGTAATTTATATCCTCGCTACTCAACTTGATCAAATAAGAAGCATACAACACAAAAATGAAGGAAACATGACGATTTTCACTTGACCCTTGTCAAAATCTCCTTATAATCGCATGCAGATTCTCCCATAGCTCAGTCGGTAGAGCGACGGACTGTTAATCCGCAGGTCCCTGGTTCGAGCCCAGGTGGGAGAGCCAAATACTAAAAAGCCCGCAGCATTAAAGCGGGCTTTTTTATTGCCATTTATTTTGAATACCTATAAAAAATCCCCTACCTATTTGTAGAGGATTTGCTTTTCATAATTTGAATATTTACTAGATTTAATCATCAGATCTAAATTTAAAGAATATACCTCCATCTTTAGATCATTTTTAAAATTCTATTATTCCGCTTCTACAACTTTTAATGGGTTAAAAGACTGCGTTGTTGGCATCATTTCTATACGGTTAATATTAATATGGGCTGGTTGTGATGCAATCCACGCGACCGTATTTGCAATGTCTTCAGGCAAAATTGGATTTTTCTTATCATAGAGACTACTCACTTTCTCTTGATCCCCTTTAAAACGCACAAGAGAAAACTCAGTTCCCCCACACAGCCCTGGTTCAACGTTAGTTACGCGCACACCAGTACCAGCTAAATCAGCACGAAGATTTAGACTAAACTGCTCTACAAAAGCCTTTGTTGCACCGTAAACATTACCACCAGGATATGGATATGTACCTGCAATTGAACCCATATTAATGATTAAGCCTGATTTCTTCTTTACCATGCTTGGCAAAATTAGTCGGGTAACAGTAACAAGCCCCTTAACATTGGTATCAATCATCGTGTACCAATCATCTAATTCAGCCTTGTCTGCCGATTCTAGGCCTAATGCCAAACCTGCATTATTTACGAGCAAATCAATTTGATCGATTTGAAATTCATTTGGTAATTCTTTGAATATCTTATTTATATTTTCTGCTGTATCCGTCATATCAAATACTAATGGGTAGAATTTTTCACCAAGTTCTTGTTTTAGTTCTTCTAGTTTTTCTGCCCGTCTTCCACAACCAATAACTTTATAGCCTAACTCAATCAGCTTTTTTGAAATGCTATAACCAAAGCCCGCAGAGGCGCCTGTAACTAATGCTAACATTCTTATATCCTTAGAAATGATCAACTATTTCAGTTGAACTCATGATGAACATATCAGCCTTTATATTTACACAATATTTATTATTAGCCTAAAAAAATAAAAGTTTTTTTAAAAATTTTAAGAGAAATTAAAATCTATAAAAAATATATTTATTAAATAATTATATGCATTTAAAAACTAAAAGCAGAATATGTCTATAGCCAAAAAGATAACGCTCACCTAATAAAAAAGTTTACCTTTCACGGTAAACTTTTTTAACTGAAGCATTCAAAACTATGCAGGAACACCACTATGAAACCGGAAAGTATCATCCGGAGTCAAAATCAGATTTTTTTCAACTTCACGGATGTGTTCAATACGCTGCTGAATATCCTCTTCAGGATCTTTCATTTTTGCAGTTTTTGCGACATCAAGCGCTAGTGCCAAATAGTCTTCAAAATGACGAGATTCAGACTTAAGCAGGTAACGATAATAGCGTCCCAGTTCGTCATCTACACGCGGAGCAAGTGCATAAAAACGTTCGCATGAACGTGCTTCTACAAAAGCTCCTATAACTAGTACGTCAATTAAAGCTTCTGGCTCATATGTGCGTATCTCTTTTCGTAAACCACCTGCATAGCGGCCTGCACTTAAACCTTTCCACTCTTGCCCACGTTTGGTCATAAATTCGAGGACTTGTTCATAATGAAGCATTTCTTCACGTACAAGTTGAGCAAGTTTAACTTGTAGATCTGTAAAAAAACTATAGCGGAACATTAAGTTCATTGCTGTACCAGCTGCTTTTTTCTCGCAATTGGCATGATCTTGCATCAAGATATCTAAATTATTAACGGCCTCATCTAACCATTCATTCGGAGTTTGACACCCCAAAAATACTAACACTGGCTGCATTAATTCATCGTAATTGATACTCGACATTACTAATTATCCTGCTGCCTGAATCGCTGTTTTCATATCTTTAACAGCTTGTGCCAGACCTACAAAAACACTATCTGCAATAATTGAATGACCAATGTTTAATTCATGAATTTGGGGAATTGCTGCAATTGGTGCAATATTTTTTAGGTTAAGTCCATGACCTGCATTTACAACTAAACCTTTTGCCGCTGCGTACTCAACACCTTTTACAATACGAGCAAGTTCTTCTTGCTGTTCTTGTTCTGTTGTCGCATCAGCATATGCGCCTGTATGCAGCTCAATAGTAGGTGCTCCACATGCCACTGCAGCATCAATTTGAGCAAAATCCGCATCAATAAATAATGATACGTCACATCCGAGAGCAGCTAAGGCCTGAGTTGCAGCCTTAACTTTTTCAAAGTTAGTGACTACATCTAAGCCGCCTTCAGTTGTTACTTCTTGGCGTTTTTCAGGAACGAAGCATACATGTTGTGGCTGAATTTCTTTTGCAAACTCGACCATTTCATCAGTAACAGCCAACTCCAGATTCATACGTGTTTTTAACAATGGACGCATGCGGCGTACGTCATCATCTTGAATATGGCGACGGTCTTCACGCAAATGCAAAGTGATACCCTCTGCACCAGCTTGTTCACAAATAAGAGCAGCTTCTACAGGGTCTGGGTAAGTAGTACCGCGCGCCTGTCTTAAAGTAGCAACATGGTCTATGTTTACACCAAGCAATGCAGCCATAAATAAATCCTAATTACGATTGAGTTTGAGTATTTTGAATCCACAATTGTCGACTTTTTAGGGGACGGTCACCTAAAAGCGATGTAATCATTTGACGGTATAGTTTACCTAATAATTGCAATTGTTCGTGAGAAAAATCCTGCCCTTGCTCATAGTCCAGCATAGATAAAATTGCTTTTCCCGACAAAGATGAACGGCCTGCCTGAACCACTGGAGCAAAACCTTCAGTCACTTGAAACTGATAAAACTGATGAGGCAAAATTTCTTTTTGTGCGCTATCAACTGAAAAATCAATCGCATAGCCTAGCTCTGGAAGTAAGACATGTTCAAACTGGCGCAAAATCTGTCTGAGAAAGAGATCTGGATTTTCGTGAGAAGATAATTGTTGTAACTGAAGCAAAGTTAACTGATATTGTTCAAAAGTTTGTGGCATTGCCTCTTCTAATGGGCAAAGTCTTAAAACAATTTCATTTAAATAAAAACCAGCAAAAAAAGCATCACCAAAAAAGAAAACTGGCTGATTTAATATTTCCAGCTTCGTAAAATTTTTAAGTTCACTTTTACCTGTGGCTTGCAACCGAATTGGTTGATATTGAGGAGGCGGAGTCTGTCTTAAAATACCATCGACCCGCCCGTATTCCTGAGTGAAGAGATGCACAATATGGCTTTTTTCACGATATTTACGATGATGAATCATATATCCATGTAGGACTTCATTGCGCATCATAAAAAGAAACTATTCCTTAGATTCTTTTTCTTTCTTATCGTCATCATCACCATCAGGAATTACAGCTCCTACAACAGCAGCTGTACCCTTCACTACACCTTTCGTTGTTTTATAAGCAATACCTACTGGTACAGTTACAAGCTTATATACGCAACCTTGTAACATCAATGTACACCCAACAATAACCAATATTGATGTAATTGCTTTCATACCAGTATTCCCTGCTTATTAGATATCACTATATCCTAAACTTTTTAAAGCACGTTCATCATCAGACCAACCACCTTTAACTTTAACCCATAAGGTAAGCATGATCTTTTGTTCGAACATTTTTTCCATGTCTTTACGAGCATCCATACCAATCGTTTTAAGCTTGGCACCTTTTTCACCAATCACAATTGCTTTTTGGCCAGGACGATCTACAAAAATAGTTGCATCAATATAGGTACAAGCTGGCTTTAATCGACCAGTTTTCTCATTAACAGTTGCCTCTTCTGTTTTGAAAGATTCAATTTGCACTGTTAAATCGTATGGTAGCTCTTCACCCAACTGACGCATGATTTTTTCACGGATGATTTCACTTGCCAAGAAGCGCTCAGAACGGTCCGTAATTTGATCGAATGAATACAGTGGTGGCTGATAAGGAAGATATTTTTCAATCGTTTCACTTAAATGTTCCAAGTTTGCTCCACGAAGGGCTGAAACAGGAACAATCTCAGCAAAATTCATAAGCTTGGTACGCTCTTGAATCAAAGGAAGAATCTCTCTTTTATCTTCAAAAGTATCAGCTTTGTTAATTACCAAAATAACTGGCATTTCAGCATTCTTGAGTTTCTCAAGTACTAAATCGTCATTTTGAGTCCACTTATAAGCATCGATAACAAATAAAACTAAGTTAACGTCACGTAATGCAGAATGTGCAGCACGGTTCATCATTTTATTGATCGCGCGTACTTCTTTCTTATGCATTCCCGGTGTATCTACATAAACCGCTTGCATTTTTTCACGTGAATCAATACCAATAATTTTATGGCGTGTCGTTTGAGGTTTACGTGAAGTAATTGAGAGTTTTTGACCCAATAAATGGTTCATGAGGGTAGATTTACCCACATTTGGACGTCCCACAATCGCCACAAATCCGCTCTTAAAATCCGAAGGAATTGTAACGCCTTTGGAACTAAAAAATTGATCAATCAGATTGTTTGGATCTTGGTTTTCATTTGAATCTGGATTGATTTGATCAGAATGCATCGACATGCAGGTTATTGCTCCAATAACTTTAAAATTTCCGCCGCTGCTGCCTGCTCGGCAAAACGACGACTTGACCCCTCACCATAAATCTTTGGTAAACCATCTACCAAACATTCGACTTTAAAGTGTTGATGAGGTGCATCACCCTGAATATCTACAACCTCGTAAACAGGGAGAGGTTTTTTACGTGCTTGTAGATACTCTTGTAAACGTGATTTTGGATCTTTGAGTTGATCTGTTGGCTCAATATGATCTAAATAAGGTACGTACCATTTTAACACAATATCTTTGAGTAGGTTCAGATCACTACTATCAAGATAAATTGCACCAATAATCGCTTCTACCGTATCTGCTAATATTGACTCACGATGATGACCGCCAGATTTCAACTCGCCCGTGCTTAATATTAAACACCGACTAAGTTGCAAATCGGTTGCAATTTTACCTAATGCTTCTTGGCGAACCAAAGTTGCTCGCATACGTGTTAAGCGTCCCTCATTTTCATGTGGGTAAGCATGGTATAAATAATTGGCAATGATCATGCCCAACAGCGAATCGCCTAAAAACTCCAGACGCTCATAGTTATACTTATGACTCACCGAACGGTGAGTCAAAGCTAACTGTAGCAATTCAGGCTGCTTAAATTGATAACCGATTCGACTGAGTAAGCGAGGATCACTTAGTTTGAACTGATGTTTTGTCAAAACTCTTCTCAAATGTTAAAACTAAATCAATATTCAGTAAGAAAGGCTTTCTTACCTCATATTTCTTTTTGACCGTTAGACCAGACTGGTTAAACACTTCGGCAATCTCTTCAAAATGAAGATCACGAATATTATTCATTTCCAGTCTTTGATCCATCTGTGCCATAAATTTTTGGGGTGTCGTATCAGCTGAGCTTTGTTGCATAAGCTCGGTAATCTGATTATTAATCACACGATCATCCCAATACGCTGGCCAAACTGCAAGTACAGCTTTCACTGCAATTGCAAATATGACCACCCCAAATAAAATTGCTAAATACGAAGTACCCTGTTGTGCCTTACGCATTTTTGTTTTCCTAATGGTTGTTTTTAATCTATTTTCCCATTTCGGTTAAAGCTTGGCAGGTGGAAACCAGGTTCTTTATGCATCCAGACATAGAAAGCTCGGCCTGTTAAGTTTTCTTCAGGAACGAAACCCCAGAAACGACTATCAGCACTTTGATCGCGGTTGTCCCCCATTGCAAAGTAATGTCCTTTCGGAACGGTTACTTCCCAATATAAACCGTCTTGGTTTGAATATTTGCCATTATCAACATAGTTAATAAATGGTGCCTGACGCGCAACGTTTACGCCTTCAAGCTCACGCATCGTAAAGGTATGATCACCAATAGTTTCTTTATGATAAATAGACGTTGGTGTATCTAAAGCATCTTTTTCACGACTAAACTGTGTTGCTACTTTAGGAACTTTTTGACCATTAATAATCAATTGTCCATGATCATAAACAATATGGTCACCCGGCAAACCAATTACACGCTTAATATAGCTGATGGTTGGTTGAGGTGGGTAACGGAATACGATGACATCACCACGTTTTGGTTCACCTACATCAATCACTTTTTTATTTACGATAGGTAAACGCACACCATAGTCAAATTTATTAACTAAAATAAAATCGCCAGTCTCTAAAGTTGGAACCATCGAGTCTGATGGAATGTTAAATGGTTCATAAAGAAATGAGCGAAGTACAAGTACAACAGCTAAAACTGGCCAAAAGTCATAGGCCCATGTAATAACAAAATTTTCGTTCTCTCGGCCTTTATTCGCACGCTGTTTAAAAACAAGTTTATCTAACAACCACACTGCAAATAAAATCAGCGTAACTGGAACAAGAATTAAATTAAAATCAAAATCCACATGACCTCACTCGCAGCCTAGCTGCTTGCTTTATGGCTGGGAGAATATAAGTTCATCCCAGCCCTTTCTTTTATCTTTCTACTTTCAAAACAGCTAAGAACGCTTCTTGTGGAATTTCTACACTACCCACTTGTTTCATACGTTTCTTACCTTCTTTTTGTTTAGAAAGTAATTTCTTCTTACGAGACACGTCACCGCCATAACATTTTGCTAGAACGTTTTTACGCATCGCCTTAACGGTCGAACGAGCAATAATTTGAGCACCAATGGCAGCCTGAATTGCAACATCAAACATTTGACGTGGAATCAAGTCTTTCATTTTTTCAACTAAAGCAATACCACGATGGCGAGCATCGTTACGGTGACAAATCATAGCCAAGGCATCAACCTTTTCACTATTAATTAATACATCAACCTTAACTAAAGATGAACTTTCGAAACGTACGAAGTTATAGTCTAGCGATGCAAAACCACGTGAACATGATTTAAGCTTGTCAAAGAAATCCATTACGACTTCAGCCATTGGAATTTCAAAAGTAATCGAAACTTGATTACCTAAGAACTTCATGTCTTTTTGGACACCACGACGCTCAATACATAAGGTCATGACATTACCTAAGTATTCTTGCGGCACAAGAATATGACATTCAGCAATTGGCTCACGTAAATCTTCAACAACTGAACCATCTGGCATTTTAGACGGACTGTCGATATAGATCGTCTCACCTTTTTTGGTAACAGCTTCATAAACTACTGTTGGTGCCGAACTAATTAAATCGAGATCGTACTCACGTTCTAAACGCTCTTGTACGATTTCCATATGCAACATGCCCAAGAAACCACATCGGAAACCGAAACCAAGTGCATCCGAACTTTCAGGTTCAAAGAACAGGGCAGAATCGTTAATTTGTAATTTCTGTAATGCTTCGCGGAATGGTTCAAAGTCGCTTGAATCGATTGGGAAAAGACCCGCATAAACCTGCGGTTTAACCTTTTTAAAACCAGGTAAAGTTGCAACGTCTGGTGTTGTTGCAAGTGTAATGGTATCACCTACTGGCGCACCAAAAATGTCTTTAATACCCGCAATAACAAAACCTACTTCACCAGCTTCAAGAATATCTGTTTCAGTATGCTTAGGATTAAATACACCTACAGAAGTTACCGGATGAGTTTGTCCTGTCGATTTAACCAACATTTTGTCGCCCTTACGGATACGACCTTGTTTAATACGAACAAGAGACACTACACCTAAGTAGTTATCAAACCATGAATCGATAATTAAAGCTTGTAAGGGAGCTTCACGATCACCTTCTGGCGCCGGAATAACGTCAACTAAACGCTCTAATACACCTTCAACACCTAAACCTGTTTTTGCTGAACAAGTCGGCGCATCTGTGGCTTCAATCCCGATAATTTCTTCAATTTCATGAATTACACGTTCAGGTTCAGCCTGCGGTAAATCAATTTTATTTAAAATAGGAAGAACTTCGAGACCTTGTTCAATCGCGGTATAACAGTTTGCAACTGATTGAGCTTCTACGCCTTGCGCAGCATCGACAACCAACAATGCACCTTCACATGCAGCTAATGAGCGAGATACTTCATACGAGAAGTCAACGTGCCCCGGAGTATCAATAAAGTTAAGCTGATATTCTTGTCCATTTGGATGGGTGTAATACAATGTCACTGAAGCAGCTTTAATGGTAATCCCACGTTCGCGCTCAAGCTCCATTGAGTCCAAGACCTGAGCTTGCATCTCACGATCTTGTAAGCCACCACACATCTGAATAAAACGGTCAGCCAAAGTAGACTTACCATGATCGATATGAGCGATAATCGAGAAATTTCGGATATTTTTGATATCAACTGATTTTTTAGCTTGCGCCATGGGCTACCTTGAGAAAATATAAAGTGCTATGTAGCTTGTTTTAATACATAGCCAAAGCGGTTTAACAAATTGCGAGAGATTATAGCAGATGGATATTTTAAAGTATCCAAAATAATCATGAGCTTTTTACTTATGTTCTAAAAAATGACAATTCAAAGCACATGTAATACTTCCGACTATCGAGCATATGAAATAGTAAAATCTAAAGGATTTATGCTTGAATCAAGGGGCTTATAAGCTTGTGTAAAAGTTGGCGACATTCGTTTTGGTCGACCCGATGCAATTTCAATACATGCCCACTTGGTATTCCCAACAAATAAGACTGCCTGATCAGACGGACGGAAAAACACATACTGGCGAAATGAATAAAGCGCATTGATATCGTCTAGCCATGTCCGCAATATAATTTCTTCGCCTTCAAACGCAGCCTTACGATATTGAACATGATGCTCAACAGCAACCATTGCATGTTTAAGCTCAAGGTATTCGGTTACTCCTACACCTAATGTTTCAACATGAGCAGCAGCAACATCTTGCATCCATTGAACATACATTACATTGTTAACATGACCCAAAGCATCAATATGCTGTGGCTGAACCTGAATATGCAAATCGAAAATACTGCTCACAAAACACCCACTTTAATCATTAAACCTAAAACTACAATTAAATTAGCTAGATCGAACATTATGCCGAATACAAATAATAAAAAACCACCCATTTTCAGGGTGGTTCATTTTTAAATCATTTTACTGAATGCGCAAACCAAGCATTGCACGTTGGCCTTGACGAATAATTCCAACACGCGCAACCGTATTTTTTTGTAAGTTAGAAACAACTTTTGCAAAATCTTGGCTATTCAAAATTTGAGTATTATTAACCTGAATAATCACATCACCCGGAATAATATTTGACAATGATGCTAATCCACCACGACGAACATCTTGAACATAAATACCACCTTTTACGCTCAATGCATTTTTCTCTGGCTCAGCTAAATCACGAATACTCATGCCTAAAACCGGACCTTTAGAGGCAGAAGTCTGAGCACCTGTAGCTGGTGTTTCATCTGGTGCGGTTGCCAGAGTTGCTGAAATATTACGAGTTTTATCATCACGTAATACTTCAAACTGAACAGTTTGATTTGGCTGCACTTTGTTTAAAGCATAAAGCAAATCACTTGTGCGTAGTACAGATGTACCATTAAGTTTTAAAATCACATCACCAGCTCTAAGCCCTGCTTTTTGAGCAGGTGAATTTGGCGTAACTTGTGTGATAAGAGCACCTTCTGGTTTAGGTAATTTGTAGGCATCAGCAAGGTTACGATCAATATCTTGCATCATAACGCCTAAGTATGAACGAGTAACCTTCCCTTTAGTTTTAAGCTGTTCAGCTACATCCATCGCAACATCGATTGGAATAGAGAAAGACAAGCCCATATAACCACCAGTACCACTAAAGATACGTGAGTTTACTCCGACTACTTCACCGTTTTGATTAAACAATGGACCACCTGAGTTACCCGGGTTTAAAGCCACATCTGTTTGAATAAACGGTACAGAGGTTTCACCACTCATATTTCGTGATTTAGCACTGACAATACCTGCTGAGGCTGAGTAATCAAAACCAAATGGTGAACCAATCGCTAAAACAGGCTCACCGACTCGTAAGCGGTCAACATTACCCACTTTCAAAGCTGGATAATTATTCCCATTCACTTTTAATAAGGCAACATCGGTACGTTCATCACTACCAACAACAGTTGCATCAATCTCACGACGGTCATTTAAAGTAATACTAATGCGGGAAGCATTTTCAATCACATGATGGTTTGTGAGTAAGTAACCATCTTTACTAATAAAGAATGCACTACCGTATGCGGTTTTTTCTTGAGGACCTTGTTGCTGTGGAATGATGACCTGATTACCAAAGAAACGTTTTAAAATTTCAGGAACTTGCTGTTGTAACAGTTCATCCTGAGTCATTTTTTTTACGACATTTACACTCACCACAGCTGGACTAACTTGTTCAACGAGGTTTGAAAAATCAACAGCAGCGTTTGCCTGAACAGCGGCAACTGTAAATACCGCTGCATACATTCCTTGTTGTAAATAGCGAGATTTCATTCGGTGCTCACCCACAATTGGTCTACGAGAAATAAGAATAAAACTTTTGTATCACAATGCTTTGGAATTGTGCGTAACAATATGTTTATTTGTAAGACATCATCATCACGTTTATTTTACGCATTGCAATTTTTTAAGCTAATTGCAATTTTTCTGTGACTTAGAGCGCTTAAGCTCTTGCCTTTTTAGGTAAAAAGGGGTGTCATTAGCGGACGTTTTAAATTGATGCGAATGGACATGCCTAATCAACAGACAATTCACCACTTTGACGTGATTATTGTGGGCAGTGGCGGTGCTGGTTTAAGTCTGGCTTTATCGTTACCAAGTCATTTTAATATTGCAGTTTTAGCCAAAGCTGCTTTAACTGAAGCAAGTACCTTCTATGCACAAGGCGGTGTTGCTGCTGTTCTTGATGAAACTGACTCTATTCAACAACATATTAATGACACTATGATTGCAGGTGCTCATTTATGTGAAATGGATGCAGTACAGCACACTGTCGAAGGTGGTCGCCCTTCTGTTGATTTTCTTTTAAAGCAAGGTGTTCAGTTCACCTTAGATGAAGATGAGCAACTTCACTTAACTCGCGAAGGCGGTCACTCACAGCGCCGCATTATCCATTCTGCTGATGCTACAGGCAAAGCCATTTCAACTACACTGGTTGAACGTGCGAAAGAACGCAAGAATATTACTATTTTTGAAAACTACATTGCGATTGATTTAATCACGTCGCATAAATTAGGTCATACAGATCAGGCGAATCGCGCTATTGGTTTGTATGCCTTAGATGAAAATACAGAAAAAGTTCATACCTTCCTTGCACCATTTACCGCACTTGCTTGCGGCGGTGCGATGAAAGCTTACCTTTATACGTCTAACCCTGATATTGCTACAGGCGATGGTATTGCTATGGCTTACCGCGCAGGTTGCCGTGTTGCGAATATGGAATTTAATCAGTTCCATCCAACTTGCCTGTACCATCCACAAGCGCGTTCTTTTTTAATTACTGAAGCGATGCGTGGTGAAGGTGCTTACTTACGCTTGCCTGATGGCGAACGTTTCATGCTTCGTTTTGATGATCGTGCTGAATTGGCTCCTCGCGATATTGTGGCACGTACCATTGACCATGAAATTAAACGTCTCGGTATTCGCCATGTGTGGTTAGACATTACACACAAATCACCTGAATTTATTAAAGAGCACTTCCCTACACTTTATGCACGTTTGCTTGAGTTAGGTATCGACATTACTAAAGACATGATTCCAGTAGTGCCGGCAGCACACTATACATGTGGTGGTGTTGTAGTTGATTCAAATAGCCAGACCGATATTGAAGGTCTCTATGCAATTGGTGAAACCTCTTATACAGGTTTACATGGTGCTAACCGTATGGCGAGTAACTCATTACTTGAGTGCTTCGTTTATGGTATGAGTGCAGCAAAAGACATCGAAAATAAGTTTGATGAGAATTTCAAACTACCGAAAGTACCCACTTGGGATGACTCTCAAGTAACCAACCCAGATGAAGATGTGGTGATTTTACAAAACTGGGATGAGTTACGTTCGACCATGTGGAACTATGTCGGTATTGTCAGAACCACGAAACGTTTAGAACGTGCTTTACACCGTATAGAAATGTTAAAGCGTGAAATCACTGAATATTATCAAGACTACCGTGTCAGCAAAAACCTGATTGAACTGCGTAATCTTGTTTTAGTATCTGAGATGATTGTGCGCTGTGCCATGCACCGCAAAGAGTCACGTGGTCTACATTACACGCTCGATTATCCGGAAACTTCGAACGAGATTCGTAAAACTGTGTTAACTCCTCCAAATTTTGCAGTAGAACAGCCATTGGTTAATACCGAAATTTAAACTGTTTTTCTACAAAAAAGCACAGCTCTGGCTGTGCTTTTTATTTAGGTTAATATTTATGATTGAGGAGGAATTGAATAAGTCGCGGTCACATGTGCCACCGGTTCCTCTTGCCCTACTGAATAAATCCATACCTCACCCACGACTAGACTCTTCCCTACTTTCATGAGCCTACATTCGCTGCGTAGATCTTTATCACCTGCGGGTTTTCTTAAAAAATTAATATTAAAGTTAGTTGTTACTGCTAAACCAACAATTCCGATTTCACCGAGTATTGCAATATACAAAGCAAAGTCTGCCAAAGTCATCATGGTAGGCCCAGATATGGTACCGCCTGGCCTTTGATGTCTTTGATGTCTTTGATCGACGTGATAATAAACGACAGCAGCTTTAGGCGTAACTGATTCAATCGTGCAATGTTCAAGACTTGGCGGAAATTCCTTTTCAAGAAACGCTACAATTTCCTCTTTTGAACTTTTCATCCTTGTTTTTCTTCGATTTCAGAACAGTATTCAAAATAGCATAGAATACTGACTCATATTTTCTATGACCTTTTAAACCAGATTTATTATTATTTTTAACCACTCCCACAAAATATGAGAGCGGCTTTTATTATTATTTATCCTAAATATTGCAAAGCTTGCTCAAACACCTGATCTGGGCTTTGGGTAGCATCTAAACGTTTAATACGTTCAGGTTCGGCTTTCCATAAGGTCTCATACCCTTCGCGAACTTTTGCGAAGAAACTTAACTTTTCCTGTTCAAAACGATCTAAAGCTCCACGTTCACGTGCACGGTTCATACCAAGTTCAATTGGTGCATCTAACCAGAAAGTCACCTCTGGCATACGTGAAACAAAGTTCTGATTTAAAAGCTGTAATTTATCTTGGCTTAAACCACGACCAGAACATTGGTAAGCAAAGCTTGCATCGGTAAAGCGATCACTTAAAACAATTTTATTAGACTCTAAAGCCGGCAAAATGACTTGTTGTAAGTGTTGAGCACGTGCCGCATAAATTAAGAGTAGTTCGGTATCATGGCTCATATTTTCATCATGATTCACCGCCAAAAGCATTGAACGTATTTGTTCTGCTAACGGCGTGCCACCTGGCTCACGGGTTAAAACAACTTGTTTACCTTGCTCTTCAAAATGCTGATGAATTTTTCGAATGAGTGTAGTTTTACCTACCCCTTCCGTGCCTTCAAAGCTAATAAACATCTCTTTTCCTTATTTCTTCGATCTCAACACGGATAAATACTGCTGCACCGCTTGATTATGAGCCTGCAAATCTGCAGTAAATTTATGACCACCATTACCAGTTGCCACAAAATAAATATTATTTGAGTCATCTGGATGTAATGCAGCTTCAATTGCTTTTTGACTTGGTAAAGCAATTGGTGTTGGCGGTAAGCCATTAATTGTATAAGTATTATATGGAGTTGGTGTACGTAAGTCTTCGCGAGTTATGTTTCCCTTATAGTTTGCACCCATACCATAAATTACGGTTGGGTCAGTTTGTAGACGCATACCAATTTTCAGACGGCGTACAAATACACCAGATACCTGCTCAAGCTCACTATCTAAACTTGTTTCTTTTTCAACAATTGAAGCCATAATTAAAGCTTCATACTTATCTTTATAAGGTAAATTTGGTGCACGATTCGCCCAAGCTGCATCTAATGCTTTCATTTGGTGATGATATAAAGCCATCAGGATTTTTTTATCAGTTTCACCTTTTGCAAAGAAATAAGTATTAGGCGCAAATAAACCTTCCGGATGATGATAAGGAATTCCTAGCACCTTCATGAGCTGATCATCTGGTAAGTCAAGTATTGTATTTTTTACATTTTTATCATTTTTGAGTGCAGTAATAAGCTGCTTAAAAGTCGTACCTTCAATCACTAAAATACGGTTCATCTGAGCATTATCAGCATTAGACAACATCTCTAATACTTGTCTTACGCTCATTCCCTGCTCAACTTCATATACACCAGCTTTCATGCTGTCATGAATCATAAATCTTTGATAAAGCTTAAGTACAATAGGGAAATGGATTTTGTTTTCTTTTGCTAAGTGATCGATAAAACCAGAGTAGGTCTCACCTGAAGTGATCGATAGCATCTGCTTTTTCCCTTCAACAGGATAAGCTTTAAATAAACTTGACCATAAAATAGCAAAAATAGAAATTAAAACGATAAAACAGCCAATGAGCACCAACTTTTTAGGAAAATGAGATGCTGTTTTCTTGCCCTTTTTTTTAGCATTTTTTGCTTTCGCGTTCACAGGTGGCTTCGGCATATTAATGAATCTGATTCAAGTTAAGAGTATGAAATAAATTTAGGCACGCCTGTGAATCTAGAGTTTGTTCACCGATTTGAGTAACCACTCGCATTGGATGTAAAGCATTACAAAAGAATAGACTCTGTATTTGTGGTACTTCATCTAGCTCAATTATTCTGACTTCGCAGGCAATTCCATGGTGCTGCATACGCGCCAAAATTTCTGCACGCATCACACCGTGGACGCCATTATAGCGAAGTTCCGGTGTAATCCATCTATCATTTAAACGAATAAAACAATTACTGCTTACCCCTTCAACAATATAACCTTGTACATCAGATACTAATGCTTCTGCCCAGCCTTGTTGATCTGCTTCTTTTTTTAGCAGTACCTGTTCAAGACGGTTTAAAGATTTAAGTCCAACTAAACTCGGCATGGTTAAACCCAAGGCCTGATTTAAAACCCCACACTCAATAAAGTCTGGTCGGAATTGCTCCAATGCTTTTGGATAGAACCAGACATAAATATCAGCTTCATGCTTTGGCAAACTATAACCACGGTCACCTTCACCACGGCTAATTACAATTTTTAAAGTGCCATTGAGTACAAGGTTTTGTTTATATAGATGCTGTAAACTCTGTTCAATGAAGTCAAAGTTTGCAGTTAAAGCTAGTTTTTGACAGGCAAGTTTTAGACGTTCCGAGTGACGTGCTTTAAGCTCAATCTTATTTTGAAAAACACGAATTGTGGTAAAACATCCATCTCCATAATGAAATGCTCGGTCTAGTAACGGAATGGTTTCAACAGGTTGCCCATTTTTAAAACACCACATGCTTAATCCGTCCTTTCTTAAAAAACCGCCCAACAATACAACACCTTTCATTTAATTAATAAATGACTGATTTTAAAAAATTATACCGATTTAATCAGGACTTTTGAAACTTGTTATATATCAAGATTTAAGAATAGCTTATCCATTTTTTATATTTCTATATTTTTCATATTAAATTCGTTTTTTATTATTTTTTTAGAATAAAGACTAGCGCTATTCTGCGTTCATGTTTTGAACATTTCGTATTTTTGAGGGGTTATCTCATGCGTTTTTCTCAATTAAAAGTCGGGGTTATTGCTGCTCTTCTTTCTGTTTCATCATTTGCAGCTCAAGAATTCTTAAACGTTTCTTATGATCCAACTCGCGAGTTATATACAGACTTTAATAAACAGTTTGGTACTTACTGGAAACAGCGTACTGGACAAGATATTCAGTTTAAACAATCACACGGCGGTTCTGGTAAACAGGCTCGTGCAGTGATTGATGGCTTAAATGCTGACGTTGTGACATTAGCTCTTGCAGCTGATATCGATGAAATTGCAGAAAAAGCAAAATTGCTTCCAACTGATTGGCAGAAGAAGTTGCCACAAAACTCCACACCATACACATCAACAATCGTGTTTTTGGTACGTAAGGGTAACCCTAAACAAATTAAAGACTGGGGTGACTTAATCAAACCAGGTGTAGAAATTATTACACCAAATCCGAAAACTTCTGGCGGTGCTCGCTGGAACTACCTTGCAGCTTGGGCTTGGGCAAAACATCAACCAGATGGTAACGATGCTAAAGCACAAGAGTATGTCCGCCAAATTTATAAGCACACTAAAGTTCTAGATTCGGGTGCACGCGGTGCAACCACGACTTTTGCTGAACGTGGCATTGGTGACGTATTACTCGCTTGGGAAAATGAAGCTCACTTAGCTGTTCGCGAGCAACCGGGCAAATTTGAAATTATTACCCCGTCTCTTTCGATTTTAGCTGAACCACCAGTTGCTGTTGTTGAGAAAAACGCTGCCAAAAAAGGCAATCTCACCATCGCTAAAGGTTACCTTAACTACTTGTACTCACCTGCTGGCCAAGAAATTGCAGCACGTAACTTCTACCGCCCTCGTAATGCAGCTGTACTCAAAAAATACAGCAATGTATTTAAGCCATTGAAACTCGTAACAATTGATAAAGAGTTTGGCGGTTGGACAAAAGTGCAAAAACAACACTTTGATAATGGTGGTGTTTTCGATCAAATCGTGAAAATCAATAGTGCAGAGAAGTAATTCTTTGTACTAACGATAAGGAGAACAGACATGACTCACTCTGTAATTGTTCCAGGTGTAGGTGGAAGTGAACATCAACATTGGCAATCTTGGTTGCAGCGTCAACTCGTGTCTAGTTCTCGTGTTGAGCAAAAAAACTGGGATAGACCCGTATTAAGTGAATGGATTGAGCAATTTGTTAAAACTGTTCAAGCAGTACAAGCACCTGTGCAAATTGTTGCGCATAGTTTCGGTTGCTTAACAAGTGTTGCTGCTTTGGCTGAGCATCCTGAGTTACAAGCGCAAGTTAAAAAACTAATTTTGGTTGCTCCTGCAAATCCGGCACGTTTTGGTGAAGCTGGTTTTGCCCGCCATAGCTTGACTGACTACAAAGATTATTTTCATCAGTTAAAAATTAATGTGCCTACAACGCTACTGATTAGTGAAAATGATCCTTGGTTAGATTTTTTTGATGCTTTACAACTTGCTAAAGCGTGGCAATTAAACCCAATTAATCTTGGCCAAGTCGGTCATATTAATGTTGCTTCTGGTTTTGGCCCATTCCCTGATTTACTGAACTATCTACTTCCTGAAGACTCGATGTGTAGCCACTCATCTATTGATCCGGTAAAGACACATTTCTCTTTGAAATTTGCTTAATACCCAGCTTTATACCGCACCGTTTATCTTTATTTATTCGCTTACTGGTTTCAGCAGGCTTTTCTCTTTGAGGAAATATCATGTCGCAGCGATCCCGAGTGCTGCCTGGGTTTGGTCTATCATTGGGCTTCACCCTCGCCTACGTTTCTTTTATTGTGCTTATTCCATTAGCCGCAGTCTTTATCAAATCATTTGGAATCGGATGGGACGGACTATGGGAAATTTTAACCTCTGAACGTATTTTAAAATCGCTTCAACTCAGCTTTAGTTCAGCTTTAATTGCAGCGTTTATTAATGTTGTTTTCGGACTACTTTTAGCTTGGTGCCTTGTCCGTTATAACTTTCCCGGAAAACGTCTGGTTGATGCTTTAGTAGACTTACCTTTTGCACTTCCAACAGCAGTTGCAGGTATTGCGCTTACTTCGCTTTATGCCCCTACAGGCTGGATTGGTCAATATTTAGAACCACTCGGTATTCATGTTGCTTATACACCGATCGGGATTACGCTAGCTTTAGTATTTATTGGTATTCCTTTTATTGTTCGAACTGTTCAACCCGTACTAAGCGATATCGAAACCGAGCTTGAAGAAGCTGCTTCTGCACTTGGAGCAAATCGCTGGCAGACGATTACTAAAATTATTTTGCCAATATTACTACCTGCTCTATTTACAGGCTTTGCTTTAGCATTTGCTCGTGGCGTGGGTGAATATGGTTCTGTAATTTTCATCGCAGGTAACCAGCCGTTTAAAACAGAAATTGCCCCGCTCATGATTATTTCTCGCCTTGAAGAATATGACTATGCAGGTGCAACCACCATTGCAGCGGTCATGTTAGTTCTCTCTTTCATTATTTTATTTGCTATTAATTTACTGCAAGCCTGGGCAAACCGTCGTACAGGGAGAAATATCACATGAACCTACATACCGACAGCAATGCACTTGCTTTGAAGCTACAGTCCCGTGATGCGACTCGTGAACCGACTTGGGTACGTTATACGCTCATTACTGTTGCACTGATTTTCTTTCTTAGTTGCTTAATGCTGCCTCTTATTCTGGTTTTTGTTGAAGCGTTTAAACAAGGCCTTGAAGTCTATGTTCAGGCTTTAATTGATCCAGATACGTTGTCAGCGGTGAAATTAACATTACTCACCGCAGCGATTGCCGTACCGATTAACGTGATATTTGGTGTTGCCGCTGCATGGGCTGTTTCCAAGTTCCAGTTTAAAGGCAAAGCAATTTTAACCACTATTATTGATATGCCTTTTTCAGTTTCACCTGTTATTGCAGGTTTAATGATTGTACTGATTTTTGGTGCTCAAGGTTGGTTAGGCGGCTGGTTAATGGACCATGACATTAAGATTTTATATGCCGTGCCCGGAATTGTTTTAGCGACCATCTTTATTACCGTTCCCTTTGTTGCACGTGAGTTAATTCCTCTTATGGAAGCTCAAGGAACAGAAGAAGAAGAAGCTGCGATTGTACTTGGTGCCTCAGGCTGGCAAACCTTTTGGAAAGTCACTCTGCCTAACATTAAGTGGGGTTTAATTTACGGCGTGATTTTATGTAACGCGCGTGCAATGGGTGAGTTCGGTGCAGTATCGGTAGTTTCTGGCCACATCCGTGGTGAAACCAATACCCTGCCACTTCATGTTGAAATTTTATATAACGAGTACACCTTTAGTGCAGCCTTTGCCGTGTCCTCATTACTTGCTTTCTTAGCCTTATTAACACTGGTATTGAAAACTTGGTTAGAACTACATCAAGACAAACCAGAACCGCATTCAACTGATTCGTAAGGAATGAAATCATGAGTATTCAAGTTAAGAATATTGAAAAACACTTTGGTGCATTCCATGCGCTTAAAAATATTTCCCTAGATTTTCCAGAGGGTGAACTGGTTGCGCTACTCGGACCATCTGGCTGCGGTAAAACGACACTACTTCGTATTATTGCTGGCTTAGAGTCAGCCGATGGCGGTCAAGTGTTACTTGAAGGCGAAGATGCAACCAATGTCCATGTTCGCGAGCGTCAAGTTGGCTTTGTATTTCAGCACTATGCTTTATTCCGTCATATGACTGTATTTGACAATATTGCTTTTGGTTTACGTGTTCGCCCTCGTGCAACCCGTCCTTCGGAAGCTGAGATTAAAAAACGTGTTACTCGTCTGCTTGACCTAGTTCAACTGGGCTTTTTAGCAGACCGCTACCCTGCTCAGCTTTCTGGTGGTCAACGTCAACGTATTGCTTTAGCTCGAGCACTCGCTGTAGAGCCTCGTGTGCTATTGCTCGATGAACCATTTGGCGCACTGGATGCCAAAGTCCGTAAAGAATTACGTCGCTGGTTACGCAACTTGCATGACGAATTGCATATCACTTCAATTTTCGTAACCCATGACCAAGAAGAAGCTCTTGAAGTGGCTGACCAGATTATTGTGATGAATAAAGGTAACGTCGAACAAATTGGTTCACCACGTGAAGTCTACGAAAAACCTGCAACACCATTTGTATTTGATTTCTTGGGTCAAGCAAATCGTTTTGAAGGTGAACATGCCGGCGGTATTATCCGTATTGGCAATGATCGTATCGAATTACCGACTACAGTTCAGGCACCGCAAGGAAAAGTGATTGCTTTTGCACGCCCGGATGAGTTACATATTCATTCGCAACCACAGGCAAATACAATTGAAGCAACTTTTGTACGTGAGGTCTGGATTGCTGGAAAAGTAGTGGCGGAATTACAAGATCGTAATGGACGTTTAATTGAGATTGCTCTGAGCAGTGAAGCTGCAAAACAACATGCATTTAAACCAAATCAAACTGTTTGGGTGAGTGCATCTCAACTTCATCTATTTGCAGATCAAGTTGCTTAAGGAATTATTTGGTGAGGAGCCATCTCGCGGAATTTAAAGCCGTTCCTCACCTCTTTCGAGGAAAAGTGTAAATGAACTTTCAACAATTAAGAATTATCCGAGAAACAGTACGCCAAAACTTTAATTTAACGGAAGCATCTGCCGCGTTATACACCTCTCAATCAGGTGTAAGTAAACATATTAAAGATTTAGAAGATGAATTAGGTGTACAACTTTTCGTTCGTAAAGGTAAACGTTTACTTGGTTTAACTGAACCGGGCCAGTCGCTACTTAGCATTGTGGAGCGTATGCTTGTAGATGCTGAAAATATTAAACGTCTTGCCGATGACTTTAATAAAGTAGATGAAGGTACGTTAACAATTGCGACAACGCATACTCAAGCACGTTATGTACTACCACCGATCGTCAATCAATTTAAAAAGCTGTTCCCTAAAGTACATTTGATTTTGCAACAAGCCAGCCCTGTAGAAATTGCAGAGATGCTTTTACAAGGTGAAGCCGATATTGGTATTGCGACAGAATCTTTAACAACTGAAGAAAACTTAGCAAGCATTCCCTACTATCAATGGCAGCACAGTATTATTACACCGCAAGAACACCCACTTGCCAAACTAGATAAGATTGATCTTGACGCTTTATCTGAATATCCACTGATTACTTATCACGGTGGTTTTACAGGTCGTTCTAAAATCGATAAAGCATTTGAAGATGCTCAAATCGATGCTGATATCGTAATGTCTGCTCTTGATGCTGATGTTATTAAAACGTATGTAGAACTTGGTATGGGCGTCGGAATTGTCAACGATGTTGCTTACGATGCAGAACGTGACTATCGTTTAAAGCAAATTAAAACTGATATCTTTGGTGTTAACACCACATGGATTGCTGTTCGTAAAGGTCATCTCTTACGTGGTTACGGTTATGAGTTTATTTCTTTATGCTCACCTGATGCCGACATTAAAGCATTGAAAAAAATTGCTTATCCAGATGAATAAAAATTAAGAACAGAATAAAAGAGCTAAATAGCTCTTTTATTTATTTTATTAAATACAAAAAAAACGAGCCGAAGCTCGTTTTTTCTTTAGGATCTTACCAGAAGAAGTTCACACCAACTTTACCCACTGGTAACCATTTGTATTTGTCATCGTTAGCAATTTTACGAGCTTCCGCATTTACTGCTTCTTCAAGTGATTGGTCACCAGTCGTAACTGCTGAACCTGTTGAAACAAGCTTAACTGTTGGGTTACCAGTATAATAAGCGCCTACTTCACCAAATACACCCCAGTTTTTATTGATTTTAGGTGCAAAACCAAAACCTACGTATGGAGCAATATCATTTTTATATGACATTTGACCATTAATTTTTACACCATCGGCACCCGCAATAAAGTCTTGGTTATTTACACGGAATGAACGAGTCGCATCAACGTTACGAGTTAAATCATAATCGTTATCAAGGTAAGCCGCCCCAGCAGCTACATATAAGCCTTGAGCCCAACGGTTAGTACTTGCACCCCATGGACGAATTTCAGCATTTAAATAAACGTTGTTATTATCCATATCAAGGTCATATGTTGAACCATTGACTTTTACATCATCAGACCAAGAAATATCACCACCGTTATAACCCAATGCTAAACCAACGTATGGGTTTGCTTGCCATAATAAAGCACCACCGTAGCCTGTAGTACCAACTTCAGCACGAGCGCCCACTGGAATTAATTGGTTTTTATCGAATGCATAACTGTCATGAACAACAGCTTCATCTGCCATTGCAGCACTAGCAGCAAGTAAAGCTGTAGTTGTCACTAAAACACGTAATACTTTCATCGTTTTCTCCTCAAGAAAAGGCTCTGTTTTTAATTTATTCAGCTTGTGACAAAAATTATATTCAAGAGCATAGATTCTTTTTTATACAAAAACTGCTAGATTTCTGTTATTTTTTGATACAAATTGAGTTAAATTTTTATTTTCAAATCATTTTTGTGTAAAAAACACTTGATTATCTAATAAGCTTTTCCACTTTAACTCTCGCTTTAAACGTAACACGTTTTTTCAAAGATTCTTGTCACAAATTAGTGTAAAATCTTTAAAATTTTTTATGGAAGGAAGATCATGTCTCAGCTTTCTACGATCATTGAGCAAGCATTTGAAGACCGCGCAAACTTTACTGCAGCAGATTGCTCAAGCGAAATTCGCCAAGCTGTTGAAGAAGCAATTGCTGGATTAGATAACGGTACACTTCGTGTTGCAGAAAAAATCAATGGTGAATGGGTTGTTCATCAATGGTTAAAAAAAGCTGTTTTATTATCATTTAAACTAAATGATAATAAACCAATCGAGTCATGTGATCTTCGTTTCTACGACAAAGTTGAAACTAAATTCTCTGGTTGGACTGAAGAGCAATTTAAAGCTGCAGGTGTTCGTGTTGTTCCTCCTGCTGTGGCTCGTCGTGGTAGTTTCCAAGCTAAAAATGTGGTGTTAATGCCATCTTATGTCAACATTGGTGCTTATGTAGATGAAGGCACAATGGTTGATACATGGGCAACTGTAGGTTCATGCGCTCAAATCGGTAAAAACGTTCACTTGTCTGGTGGTGTTGGTATCGGTGGTGTTTTAGAGCCATTACAAGCTAACCCAACTATTATTGAAGACAACTGCTTTATCGGTGCGCGTTCTGAAATCGTTGAAGGCGTTATTGTTGAAGAAGGTTCAGTCATTTCAATGGGTGTCTTCATTGGTCAATCAACCAAAATTTATGACCGTGAAACTGGCGAAATCCATTATGGTCGTGTTCCTGCTGGTTCAGTTGTTGTACCAGGTAACATCCCATCTGCTGACGGTAAATACAGCTTATACGCTGCAATTATCGTGAAAAAAGTTGATGCACAAACACGTGCAAAAACAAGTTTGAACGATTTGTTACGCGCTGACTAATTTGTTATAACTCTCTTGCGGAGCTTTAATCGCTCCTCATCTCTACGATCAAACTGATCGTAGAGATTTTATTTTTTATATAGTGTGGTATTTCTAGAATGGCTTCCTTACGTTCCTCTGCAATTCCTGTCTCTGACCCTGCGTCTGGTTTACGCATTACCGAGATTTTTTACTCGTTGCAGGGTGAAGCAAATGCCTCTGGTTTACCGACTGTATTTATTCGTCTCACAGGCTGTCCTTTACGTTGTACATATTGTGATACCACCTATTCTTTTGAAGGTGGCGAGCGTTTATCACTCGAGCACATTATTGAAACGGCTGAAAAATATCAAACGCCTTATATTTGTGTGACTGGTGGTGAACCCCTAGCACAGCCAAATTGCTTAATTTTATTACAACGTTTATGTGATGCTGGCTTTGACGTTTCTTTAGAAACCAGTGGCGCTCTTGATGTATCAAAAGTGGACCCACGTGTTTCTAAAGTTCTCGATTTAAAGACTCCAACTTCTGGTGAAGAACACCGTAATCTCATCAGTAATCTTGACTACTTAACTTCACATGACCAAATCAAATTTGTGATTTGTAATCGTGAAGACTATGAATGGTCAAAACAACAAGTTGAACAATATCAACTGCAGACCAAAGTCAGTACCGTTTGGTTCTCCCCTGCCTTTGCAGTTGAAAAAGGTGCTGTTGGCCTGCCACGTTTAGCACGTGATCTGGCACAGTGGATACTGGACGATAAACTGCCTGTACGTTTCCAGCTACAGTTACATAAACTGCTCTGGAATGATGAGTCAGGTCGTTAATCGTTCAATAAAATAAATCATTCCGAATATGGAGAAAAATATGCGCCCTCGTGCCATTGTTTTACTTTCAGGCGGCTTAGACTCAACCACTTGCCTAGCTTGGGCACAAGCGCGCTATGAATGTATCGCTATTAGCTTTATGTATGGTCAACGCTCAACCACTGAACTTGATGCAGCCAAAGCATTAGCTCAGCGTGCAGGTGTTGAACATCGTGTAATCAATATCGATTTAGCCAATTTAGGTGGATCTGCACTTACAGACCATAACATTGCTGTACCAGAACAATTACAAGAAGGCATTCCTGTAACTTATGTACCAGCACGTAACACAATTTTCCTTTCATATGCCTTAGCTGCGGCTGAAGTATTCAATGCTGAAGCGATTGTGATTGGTATCAATGCTGTTGATTATTCAGGATATCCTGATTGTCGCCCAGAATTTATTGATGCTTTTGCCAATATGGCTCGTTTAGCGACCAAAGCTGGCGTTGAAGGAAAACCACTTAAATTTGAAACACCCCTGTTACATTTATCCAAAGCGAATATTATACGTTTAGGGATTGAACATGGCGTAGACTATAGCCAAACGGTATCTTGCTACCAAGCAGATGCTCAAGGACGTGCGTGTGGCAAGTGTGACAGTTGCCGTTTGCGTAAAGAAGGCTTTATCGATGCCGGCGTTACCGATCCAACACGCTATATACCGCAATAAGTAGGTAAAATTTATGAAGTTGTTAAAATCAAATCTTATTCTTTCATCTTTATTCTCAGCAGCTGCACTTATGGCTGGTTCTGCTCAAGCAGCTGAAAACCCAGTTCAAGCAGCATATAAAAGCACTAACGTTAAAGGTGCATTAATCAACGTTTGTAAAGACCAAACTGCAAAAGGCGGTAAATTAAGTTCAGCTGAAGTTAGCAAATTCTGTAGCTGCCAAGTTGATGCTCAAGGTAAAGTGACTGAAGCACAAAAATGGGAAATCCAAAGTGCAATCAATGCGAAGAAAAGCCCAAGCTCTTTAGCTTTTGTACAACAACAAAACCGTGACCTTAAAGCATGTTTCGGTCCTCAGTTAACAACTAAGCTTGAAAAATTAACTGAAGAAGCAATGAAAGCAGCTCAACAACAAGCTCCTAAAAAATAAGCTTTTGTTGCTCCAAATTAAGCCTGCATTTATGCAGGCTTTTTTATAGCTCTGCTAAAATGAAACTGATCTCATCATTCGAAATAAACCATGCAAGAACAATGGAAAACCAACGCAACAGATAAACGATCTATTGTCTCATTTAGTGGAGGCAAAGACAGTTCTCTTGCTCTCTACCATGCTATGAAAACTGGCAAGGTAATTGGTTTAATCGTTATGTTAGAAGAGCATGGTCAACGCTCTCGTTCACATGCGATGCCACTTGATATTATTCAGGCGCAAGCACAAGCAATTGGCTTACCTGTATTTATGGCTTCGTCTAGTTGGAATGACTATGAAACTAAATTCATTAGCTTATTGAGTGAAGCTAAACAAAAAGGTGCCGAAGTACTGGTTACAGGTGATTTAGATATGCCTGAACATGGTTGTTGGCATGACCGTGTCACTCAAACAGTGGGGCTTAAATTAGGCATGCCACTCTGGCTGCGTCCGCATCGTGAAGTGGTTGAAGAGTTCATTCAACTTGGATTTAAAAGTGTAATTGTCACTGTTAATCTTAAACTAGGAATGAAAGTAGAAGATTTAGGTCAAGTTCTATCTTTAGAATATATCCAAGAGCTTGAGAACCGTGGCATTGATCCATGCGGTGAAGGCGGTGAATTTCATACCACTGTCATTGATGGTCCAATTTTTAACAAAGCTATTCCTGTAAGAAAACTCGATATTGTTTATCATGAAGAATATGCTTTTCTACCACTTGAATTAGATCAAATTTAACTTTTAAAGGATAAGAAATGTCTGAAAATATTCAACTGCCAAATCAGGTTTTCCCAACTACACACGGCGAAGTTAATTTAGCTGAAGTCGACAATGAATGGCTGATTATTTACTTCTACCCTAAAGATTCAACTCCAGGCTGTACTACACAAGCTGTCGGTTTTTCTTGTTTAAAAGACCAGTTTGATACTTTAGGTGCTCGTATTTACGGTGTTTCGCGCGACTCTGTAAAAGCCCATCAAAACTTTACAGAAAAGCAAGCACTAACCATTGATCTCATTAGTGATAAAGAAGAAGTGCTCTGTAATCACTTTGATGTGATTAAAGAAAAGAATATGTATGGAAAAAAAGTAATGGGTATTGAGCGCTCTACTTTCATTTTCCATAACAAAACTTTAGTTAAAAGCTACCGTAAAGTAAAAGCTGCCGGCCATGCAGAACAAGTTCTAGACGACTTAAAAGCATTGCAATCAGCTTAATAAACTTATGTAATCAAAAGCGAGTTTAATACTCGCTTTTTTACACGCACATAAATTGCTCATTCATTTTAATTTGGCGTATGATAAAAATATTAAAATAATTCGAATAATGGCATAGCGATGAATCTACTAAAAGTTTGTACTTTATTACCTTCTAGCCTTGTTATTGCTGCTTGCTCCGTTAACTCATCAAGCAGACCTCCTCCCCTTAACTCATCTACCCCACAAGTTCAAAAATCATCTATAGAAATAAGCTGCCAAGATTTACAAAACCCTGCCTATCAACAAGCTATTCTTAATACAATTAATCAAATTCGCCAGCAATCACGCCAGTGCGGTCAGCAATATTTTTCTGCCGCTCAACCTTTAAGTTGGAATAATAATTTATATAAAGGCGCACTTTCTCATAGCGAAGATATGGCGACACATAACTTTTTGAGTCATGTTAGCTCAACGGGTCTAGACTTAAAATCACGTTTAAAACTTTACAATACGCTTAGTAAAGCCAACGGTGAGAATGTCGCGAGTGGGCAGAAAACTTTAAATGAAGTAATGACAAAATGGCTAGCAAGCCCTCTACATTGTAGTAACCTAATGAACCCTAAGTTTACAACTTATGCAATCGCTTGTGCTTCGGATCAGTCCGCTAAACAAAAGAGTTACTGGACACAACAATTTGGTACACGTTAAAAGGAAAAAAGATGCAATCTGGTTCAATCACCCCTATTTTAAGAATTTTTGATGTCGCGTTAGCTCAATCATTTTATCTTGATTTCTTAGGCTTTCAGCTTGATTGGCAACACCAATTTGAAGATAACTTCCCGTTGTATTTACAAATCTCCAAAGATGATTGCATCATTCATCTCTCTGAGCATTTTGGAGATGCGAGTCCTCATAGTGCAATCCGTATTTATTGGGAACATATTTATGAATTACATAGTGAACTCAGTCAAAAAGATTATAAATTTTCTAAACCTCAGGTTGAAAAAACAGATTGGGAAACACTTGAACTCAGCATCACCGATCCTTTTTCCAACCGTATTATTTTTTGGGCAGATGCTTAATCATTCAGTCCGCTAATATTTGATAATGGAATACTTTCGATATGATCTTCCATTTCCCATCTTCGAACACAAATGTGAGAGCATCATAAAAATATTTAGGATGTATAACGCATTCAACATGTACTAGCGCCAACCGTTCATGAATCAAATTGATTGATCTGATTTTATCCTGTCGTGTTTGTCGCTTTGAAGCTGGAGAAATCCGACTCGCAACAATCGGAAAATATTCGACCATACTAAGCTGTAGTACGGGTTGCTCGGTTACATTGATATATATAGCATTAGGGTGAAAAACATTATTTAGAAGTTGCACATCACAAAAATACAAACCATCAAAATATTGCTCTAGTTGTTTCTGAATCTCAGTAATCGGATTATTTTGCATTTTAAGTACTCAAACTTTGTCTTTTTCGTATCTCAGAAACAGTTTCACCTGCAACACCCCAGTTATCGGTTTCAACTTCATTAATGACCACAAATGTAGTAGCCGGATCTTTATCAAGTATGCGAACCATAAGCTCCGTTGCTTCTCGAATTAACTGTTGTTTCTGCTGTAGCGAGACATTTTCTTTAGTAATTTGAATTAAGATATAAGGCATACTCACCTCCTTTTATAATTTTCTTTAATAACAAGGAGATTCTGCTGCAATAGAATCTTGAACGGTTTGACGCTCGGCAATTCTCTGCATAAAACTTGCTAAATGCATAAAGTGCTTTAGATCAAGCCCAATAAAATCAGCCCAGCGAGTAACAACAAAAAGATAAATATCAGCAATCGTAAAGTTGTTTCCTGTTAAATAATTTTGCCCCTTTAATTGTTCATCAATCTGTGAATAGTGTTTATTGAGGATGATGCTATATACACTTTTGAATTGTTCATTATAAGAGTCATTGAAAAATGGCGAATACGCTTTATGAATTTCAGAAGCAATAAAATTCATCCATGAGAGAGTCTTGTAACGATCGGTGGTATTTATTTCAGCTAATAAATCTTTTCGTGACGATTGGTCAACAAGAAATTGGCTAATTACAGCGCCTTCCGTTAACAATGAACCATCATCAAGCTGTAATAAAGGTACTTGTCCTTTTTTATTAAGTTGGTAAAAGTCTTCACCCTTTTCTGTTAAATGCTGGTGTAAATCGACTTTGATTAATTCAAATGCAAATCCCAGCTCTCTTAAAACAATATGTGGCGCTAAAGAACAGGCATTTGGTGAATAAAATAGTTTCATAAAATAACTCCATACAAGGTATGAAAATCATCTTATTGTTTACTTATATGTGCTTAAATAGCTCGGAACTCAAATCATTTTTTACATGGTGTAATAAATGGCTCAACAGCTAAAAAGAATGATGTTTAGTAGCGTAGAGCTATTTTGCTTAGTCGCAGAAAACGAAAGCTTTTCCAAAGCAGCACTTCATGCAGGTGTTAGTCCAGCAGCGGTAAGCCGTTCAATTGCCCGATTAGAAAAACATTTAGCAACACCACTTTTTATGAGAACGACTCGACAAGTACGTTTGACACCACAAGGAAAAATGTATTTTGAGGAATGTAAACAAGCATTAAATCAAATTTTAGAAGCTGAGCAACAACTTAAAAACCAAAAGCAACAACCCTCAGGTTTGATTCGCATCAGCGTACCAACACCTTATGGGCATTACCGAATATTGCCATTATTAGCAAAATTCTCACGACAATATCCTGCCATCGAAGTTGATGTTCAACTCACCAATAAAAATGTGGACTTTATTGCAGAAGGATATGACTTAGCAATTCGTGGACGACAATTTGCTGATTCGAATTTGATTGCACGTCAGCTTGAACAAGCTGAGCTAATTGTGGTGGCTTCACCAGAATACTTAAAAAATTTCGGCACACCGCAGACCCTTGACGATTTACAGCATCATCAATGCATTCAATTTGTGTTACCTAGTACAGGAAAAAATGTGCCTTGGTTATTCAATTCAAATCATCAAACTATTGAATATCAAAGCACAGGTAAGATTCGTTGTTTAGATGATATTTTAGGTACTGTCACCTTAGCAAAACATAGTGCAGGATTATTACAAACCTACCGTTTTATAGTAGAAAAAGAGCTTAAAAATGGAGAATTGCTTGAGGTTCTTACAAAACTTTCAGGAACTTCACGTCCGTTTTCTCTACTCTACCCACTCAAAAAACACGAATCTTTTCATATTCGTGTGTTTATCGATTTCTTGATTCAAGAATTAAAGCCACAAACTGATTTAATTTAAATTACTTTTATCATCTATGAGATATTTGCGTTGTAATTCAGCATAAATTTCAGTTTCTTTAAATTCATCTAAAAACTTAATCGTTCCTACAGGAAAAAATTCCGTTTGGATTTCCCCACGATAATAAGCTTCACGCATTGGCGTTGCTGAAATAGAGTCTTTTAAGCTATCCAGCTCAACCATAATCCATTCTGGAAATAACCTTAAATAATAAGATGACTCATCCTTAAAATGCCCAATCAGACCAACTTTTGAATTCGGTTCTATTACATTATTTACCAGTGATTTGACTTGTTTTACCCACTTCTCATCATTATAAACATCGACGACATGCACAAATCGAATACGCTTTTGCTCATCCGGTGAAAAATTTGACAAGATCATTTGCTCGCGCTCTACTGCTAAGAACGGATTCTTGATATTGCGCTCCATTTGAGCAGAGCCTAATGCTAAAACGACATAATGGCTTTGCTGCAAAGCAATTTCAATTGTCTGCATATGAGCCAAATGAAATGGTTGAAAACGCCCTATAAAAACAAGATAGTCAAATGTATACATAATGAGTTTTTCACTTTTTATGAACTCACCAGTTACGCTTATTACAAAAAATATGCGCCATAATGAGAACCTAAAAATCAACAACGTGGTTTAAAGCAAGGATAGTACGATGACACTTAGCTGTATTCAACAACCTCATCAACATTTACAAGCAAATTTAGAAGGTGGCGTACTCACCTTAGCCATAAATCGCCCAGAAGCAAAAAATGCATTATATGGCGAACTTTACTTATGGATTGCTCAAGCGCTTGATGAAGCTGACCAAAATAAAGATGTCCGAGTAGTCGTTTTACGCGGTGTAGAGCAAGATTTTACCGCTGGTAATGACATGAAAGACTTTATGGGTTTTGTACAAAATCCTAATGCAGGTCCAGCAGGTCAAGTTCCTCCATTTGTACTCCTTAAATCTGCTGCCAGATTATCAAAGCCACTTATTATCGCAGTAAAAGGTGTAGCAATTGGTATTGGTGTTACGATTTTATTACATGCAGACTTGGTTTTTGCTGACAACACTGCCCTATTCCAAATTCCATTTGTAAGTCTTGGTCTTTCCCCTGAAGGTGGTGCAAGTCAATTATTGGTTAAGCAAGCAGGTTATCACAAAGCAGCTGAATTACTGTTTACTGCAAAAAAATTCAATGCAGAAACTGCTCTACAAGCAGGCTTAGTGAATGAAGTCGTTGAAGATTCTTATGCATCCGCTCAGGCAACTGCTCAGCACTTAACAGCATTACCGCTTGCTTCACTAAAACAAACAAAAGCATTAATGAAGCATGATCTGGATAAGATCATTGCATGTATTGATCATGAAGCTGAAATTTTTATGCAACGCGTTCAATCACCTGAAATGCTAGAAGCTGTACAGGCATTTATGCAAAAACGTAAACCAGATTTCTCACAATTTAACTAATATCCAAAATTTGGATAAATTCAAAGGCAGGCTCTTCGTAAGGATGGCTTGCCTTTAATGCTTTCGCAACCTCACTTGCCTTTTCTTCAAGTACAATTGTTTCAACGCGCCATTCTTCAACTTGTTCGAGTTCACCCAACTCTCCAATATAAGGATCAGCGCCTTTGACTGGTTTAAACTGCCCTATCCCTTTGACTTGCCATGCGCAGTGTTCATAGTTACCTATACCCCCTGCTCCAGCAGTAAATATGGACTGTTTAGTCGACTCAAGATGTGACTCAGGTACGTAATAAATCAACTTTAACATGAGTAGAATGACTCAAAACTATTGGACTTGCTTTAAATCATACCGTTAAAAAAGCTTCTAAATCAAAGTCAGCTCATCAGTGCCAAATAATTTGCTCCAATAAAAAGAATTTGAATAGCAAGCGCCAAGCCAAATAAGCGCCAACCTCTGTCCTTTGTAGACATCGTTCCTATATGATTTTTGTTTTTCATCATTTTGATCTCCGATTTTTATCGTTGTTACAGAGAAAGCAAAAATTGAACCAACCTCAAATAAAGCATAAGGGGTTAAATAGTAAGCTGTCTATACTCTTATACGTTTTTTTAAATGCTTCAAGAGCTTCAACAATCTATACGCAACTATTAGTTTGAAGAAATTTGAAAATTCAGTAATTTATCTTCATCCCTATAATTTTAAGCATCCGATTTCTTTAAATATCTATTCTCATATATTGTCATAGCGAAAGCCAAACCACACAAAATGACAAAACCACAGGTCATTGGTATTAATGTCCCGTCATATAATTGCCCAATAATAGAGGCAAGAATAAGTGACAAAACGGAGGCCGCTGCACCAATAATGGCCGAAGCCATACCAGCAACATGCCCCATTGGCTCCATTGCAATCGCATTTAAGTTACCAAATAAAGTTCCAAATAATAAAAACAGAATACAGGCATAAAGCATAAACATCCAGAATGACACAGCCACGCCTAAAAGTTGAATTCCTAAGAAAACCAAAGAAATTAAGCACAAACCTAGAAAGCCATAAATACAAATTGGACGCATACCAAACTTCATCACAATTTTAGAGTTGGTAAATGAAGCAATTCCCATCACACCCGCAAGCACAGCAAAGTAAGCACTAAATTCTTGTCCTGTTTTACCAAACTGCTGCATAAAAATTTGTTGAGAAGTTCCCAAATAGCCGATAAATCCACCAAAGCAAAAGCCTGCACATAGTAAATAACTCATGGTGGTTTTATTACTTACGACTTCTTTAAAGCCCTCTTGAAATGCTTGTAAACGCATAGGTAAACGATTTTCTGGCAGTAACGTTTCTTCTAATCGTAAAGCGACCCATGCCCCAACGACTGTGGCATAGACCATATATAAAACGAAAATATCACGCCAACCAAAGAAATGAATAATAAGCTGTCCCAGACTTGGTGCAATCGCTGGAGCGACCATAAATACCATCATGATTAAGGACATAATACGGGCCATTTGAGCACCGCTGTATTTATCTCGCACAATCGAAATAGAGGCAACGTAAGGTCCAGAAACCCCAATACCTTGAATAAAGCGCCCTACTAAAAACCATTCAAAACTTTGTGTGGTAAAGCACAATAAACTTCCCAAAAAGTAAATGATGATCCCAGCAAATAAAATGCGCTTACGACCGATCGCATCAGATAGTGGTCCAGCAATAAGTTGCCCTATTGTCATACCGGAAAAAATACCAATAATGACCCACTGTGTTTGATTATTATTCTTTAAGTCAAAAACTCGTCCAATCTCACCTAAAGCAGGTAAGACAGCATCTATTGAAAAAGAAACAATAGACATGAGTAATGCCATCAGAAGTGCAAACTCACGGAAATGGATTTTTGATTTCATTTTTCTTCTCTACTATTTATTCTACTCACATTGTACTACATACAAATAAGCCACCTTTCGGTGGCTTATTTCACTTTTTATATTAACCAATAAACTTACGAGCGTTACGGAACATACGTAACCATGCACCGTCTTCAGTCCACTCTTCTGGACTCCAAGAGTGTTGAATTGCACGGAAAGTACGCTCTGGGTGCGGCATCATAATCGTTGCACGACCATCTTTAGAGGTTACACCAGTAATCGCTTCCGGCGAACCGTTCGGATTCAACGGATAATGTTGAGTCGGGTTACCGTGACTATCAACATAACGCAACGCAACTTGATTAGCTGCATTTAAGTTTGCAATATCAGTTTCACTCGCAACTGCACGACCTTCACCATGTGCAACAGCAATTGGTAAAATCGAACCTTCCATACCATCAAGTAATACAGAAACAGATTTTTCAACACGAACGTTTACGCTACGCGCTTCAAAAACTTCTGACATATTGCGGTGGAAACGTGGCCAGTGTTCAGCACCCGGAATAAGCGGTGCTAATTGTGACAACATTTGGCAACCATTACAGATACCTAAGCTAAACGTACCTTCACGGTGGAAGAATTGTTCAAACTGATCACGTAACTTCGCATTGAACAGAACTGATTTTGCCCAGCCACCGCCTGCACCCATTACGTCACCGTAAGAGAAACCACCACAAGTCACTAAACCTTCGAAATCACTTAGGCTTACACGACCAGCGAGTAAGTCGCTCATGTGTACGTCAATCGTATTAAAGCCAACTTTGTCAAAAGCTGCAGCCATTTCAATATGACCATTTACACCTTGCTCACGCAAGATTGCCATATTAGGACGACGGCTATTAATATACGGTGCTTCAATAGGTTCATTTAAATCAAATGTAGGTTTTGCAATTAAACCTTGATGTGATTTATCAGTAATTAAAGCAAATTCTTGATCAGCAGTTTCAACGTTATCACGTAAACGTTGGATCTGATGAGATACTTCAGACCAAGCCTGTTGTAACTCTGCACGCTCTAGTGTTAAGCCATTTACAGATAATTGATCGGTGTTATTTACGCGACCAACTACCGCAATTGCATCTTTCAAGCTAGAAGCAGCAACTTCTGCTTGTAAAGCTTCCCAATCAGCTGCTTTGATTTGAACTACTGCACCAATTTCTTCTGCAAATAAGCCCGCAGTAGTTTGGTTTTCTAATGCCACACCTAGACGTGAAGCAAACATCATTTCAGCTACAGTTGCGAGTAAACCACCATCACCGATGTCATGGTAAGCTTGAATCAAACCACGGTTATTCCAGTCTTGAATTAAAGCAAAGAACGCTTTGAAATCATCAAAACTATCGACATCTGGAGTGATTGAACCAATTGCTTTATATACTTGAGCAAGAATCGAACCACCTAAACGGAACTGACCTTTAGATAAATCAATACGAACAAGTACTGAATCTTCTAAATTCTTAAGTTCAGGCGTTAAAGTCTTACGAACATCAGCTACTGGAGCAAATGCAGTAATTACACCAGTCATTGGAGATGTTACAGCTTTATCTTCGCCGTTGTCGTTCCAAGTGGTACGCATTGAAAGTGAGTCTTTACCTACAGGAATTGCAATTCCCAAAGCAGGACACATTTCCATACCAATCGCTTTCACACCTTCAAACAATGCTTGGTCTTCACCTTTTTGACCAGCAGCAGCCATCCAGTTTGCAGAAAGTTTGATATCGCTAATTTGTTCAATGTTTGCACATGCAATATTAGTAATTGCTTCAGCAACTGCCAAACGAGCAGACGCTGCTGGATTTAGCAATGCAACTGGTGGACGCTCACCCATTGCCATTGCTTCACCAGTGAAGCCTTGTAGGCTTGTAGTTGTTACTGCTGCATCCGCAACAGGAATCTGCCAACGACCAACCATTTGGTCACGTGCAACCATACCAGTAATTGAACGGTCACCAATAGTGATTAAGAATGACTTAGAGGCAACTGTAGGATTTTTCAATACACGGAAAATCGCATCTTTCAAATCAACTTTTGAAGCGTCAAATTCGTTGCCTTTACGTTCAATTGTTTCATAAGAACGTTGCATACGCGGTGTACCACCAAGCATCACTTGCATTGGGATATCAACTGCATTGTTTTGGAACAATGGATCTTCAACAGTTAAATGACGTGCTTCAGTTGCTTCACCTAACACGGCAAATGGACAACGTTCACGAGCACAGATTGCTTCGAACTGTTCTAAAGACTCTGGACGAATTGCAAGAACATAACGCTCTTGTGCTTCGTTTGACCAGATTTCCATTGGGCTCATGCCCGGTTCTAATGAAGGAATCTTACGAAGATTAAGAACTGCACCTAACTCATGGTCATTTACAAGTTCAGGCATTGCATTTGATAGACCACCCGCACCAACGTCGTGTACAGAAACGATTGGGTTGAAGTCTTCTAAGCGCCAGCATGTATCGATCACTTCTTGACAACGGCGCTCCATTTCTGGGTTTTCACGCTGTACAGAAGCGAAATCAAGGCTTTCACCCATTGTACCGCTGTCTACAGAAGATGCTGCACCGCCACCAAGGCCGATTAACATTGCAGGGCCACCCAATACAATGAGCAAGTCACCTGGTTGAATCGCATCTTTTTCTACATGGTCAGGACGAATGTTACCGTAACCACCAGCGATCATGATTGGCTTATGGAAGCCCTTCACTTCACCATTTACGTTTTGTTCGAAAGTACGGAAATAACCATTTAAAGCAGGACGACCGAATTCGTTGTTAAATGCCGCGCCACCTAATGGACCTTCAATCATAATTTGTAATGGCGATGCCATACGTGAAGGTTTACCGTAGTTTTCTTCCCAAGGTTGTTCAAAACCAGGAATATTTAAGTTAGAAACTGTAAAGCCTGTTAAACCAGCTTTTGGTTTACCACCACGACCAGTTGCACCTTCATCACGGATTTCACCGCCTGAACCAGTAGCAGCACCAGCAAATGGAGAAATTGCTGTTGGGTGGTTGTGAGTTTCAACCTTCATTAAAATATGAGCGGCTTGGCTCTTATACTTATAAACAAAATGACCGTTTTCATCTGCTTTTGGATAAAAACGCATAGTGTCATAACCAACAATTACAGAAGCGTTATCTTTGTATGCTGATAACACATCAGTTGGTGATTCTTTATAAGTATTTTTAATCATTTGGAACAATGATAATGGTTGTTTTTCACCATCAATTGTCCATTCAGAACCGAAAATTTTATGACGACAGTGTTCAGAGTTTGCTTGTGCAAACATCATTAACTCGATGTCATTTGGATTACGGCCAAGTCGAGTGAACGCTTCAGTTAAATAATCAATTTCTTGTTCAGATAACGCAAAACCAAATTCGTTGTTGGCTTTTACTAAAGCTTCTTTACCTTCACCCAAGATATCAATTGAGTTTAAAGGTTTTGGAGCTGTTTCTGAAAAGAGCGCTTTTGCATCATCAATTTGAGCAAAAACAGTTTCTGTCATACGGTCATGAAGTACTTGTTTTACTTCATTAGAAATTTCAGAAACACCTTTTAAGGTAAATAAAAGACCACGTTCTAATCGGTGAACTGGCGTATTACAGTTCTTGAAAATATCAGTTGCTTTAGAAGACCAAGGTGAAATAGTACCCACACGTGGTGTTACTAAAATCTGAATCTCATCACTTGCAGGTTGACGAAGTTCAAAAGACTCACCGTCATTTAATAATTGCAAAGCAGATTGATGTTGCTGCTCGTTGAGCGCTTGATCAAACAAATAGACCCATTGGCTGTCAAAAGATTGAACAGAACTAATTGACGATAAACGTGTTAATAGTTGAGCTTTCTTAAAAGAAGAATGTGCTGCTGCACCGGCCACGATAAACATGTTGATTTTGGCTCCACGGGCAGGTCTTGTGAACCTTACCGCAATGTGACTTTAGAGAGAGCGCATATTCTACTGTGTCTTGCTAAAATCAGCTAGATGTAGAATCAGTATTCTGTAACCTAATTCTGCAAGAAGTGATGTGTTTTTTGTTCAAAATCATTTTTTTAAGGATTATAGGTAAAAATAAATTGTTTCATGTTTATTCAATAACATAATAAAACCTGAACTAAGACAAACCATGTCGCACCACGCTAGTGCTTTTAAGTTTTTTTTGGCATGATCAGGCTTTATAGTTTTGAATAATGATAAATGGAACAAATGCGTTGGTTAGAACTGCTTTCTGCGGTTCGTTTAGGCAGTAAAAAAAGCAGTACAGAGTTGGCTCGTAGCCCATTTCATAAAGATTATGACCGCATTATATTCTCGCAAAGTTTTCGTCAGTTAAACCGTAAAACTCAAGTTCACCCTCTAGCACAGCATGACGGTATCCATACTCGTTTAACTCACTCCCTTGAGGTTTCCTGTATTGGCCGTTCCATGGGTATGCTTGCAGCCGAAAAAATAAAAGATGAATTGCCCGTTTGGATTTCTCCTGCCGATGTCGGCGCAATTATTCAAGCAGCTTGCCTTGCTCACGATATTGGTAACCCACCCTTCGGTCATGCTGGTGAATATGCTATTCGTGAATGGTTTGACGATGCATCACATAATGATTTTCTAAAAAAATTAACTCCTGAAGAAGAGGCTGATGTACGTCAGTTTGAAGGTAATGCTCAAGGTTTACGCCTCTTAACCCGTATTGACTATCATCCAGACGATGGAGGCATGCGTTTAACTTACGCGACCCTAGGTGCATATTTAAAGTATCCTTGGCTTTCAAAAACAATAGCTTCTCAAGGTGATCGTCCATCACACCAACGAGCCAAATTTGGTTGCTATCAGTCTGAAAAAGAAATTTTAAAGCAAATTGCTGAACAGCTTGGTCTCATTCAATTAGGTGAATATCACTACTGCCGTCATCCACTCACCTATTTATTAGAAGCAGCAGATGATATTTGTTATGCTCTCATTGATTTAGAAGATGGCATTATTTTAAATATGCTGAATTACCAAGAAGTTGAACCCATTTTTCTCAACTTAATTGCAGATTATGGTCAACCCGAAGAGTTGTCACAGCCAAGCAGTACATGGCAACAAAAAATTTCGGCATTACGTGGCCGTGTTATGAAACGTTTGGTCGATGAAGTCACAACAGCTTTTGCCAAGCATCAGTATGAAATTATTACAGGTCAGCTTCAAGGTAACCTTTTACAATACTGCTCGCCTGATATTGCTAAAGGGATTGAAACAGCCAAAAATCTGGCTCGTGAAAAAATCTTTGAACACCCACAAAAGTCTGGTTTAGAAATTATTGCACATCAAAGTTTACAGACGATACTAGATGCATTTGTACCATTAACCATGCCACACAAATCTTTAAGTTTTAAAGAACAACGTTTAATGTCCATCCTTCATTTGTATGGTGCTCGCTTTAGCAACAATCACTACAACAATATCATGCAGGTACTCGATATTATTAGTAAGTTCTCAGATCATCAGGCTTATAGCTTGGCGCAAGAGTTACAAGGCAATAAAATAGGTCTGTTTTAAGCTGGCTTAATATAGAAAGAAATAAAACCAGTGTCGTTTTCAATTAATGTTAAACGGCCAGATTTACAGTTATGAATAAGTGAAATTACGTTATGATCGGATGTTTAATTGGCGAAGTGTTTGCCCTAGAAGCCCCTACTGTCTTACTCAATGTAAATGGTGTGGGTTATGAAATTGATACGCCACTTTCAACATTTTGCCAATTACAAAAAGGCCAAAAAGTTACGCTATGGACGCATTTAGTTGTGCGTGAAGATGCACAGCAGCTCTACGGTTTTAGCGATGCTCAAGAAAAAACTATTTTCCGCACCTTATTAAAAGTAAATGGTGTCGGTCCGAAAATGGCATTAGGTATTCTCTCTACTTTAAGTGTTGAATTGCTAGTACACACAATTGAACATGATGATATTAATACGCTGGTCAAAGTTCCGGGCGTTGGTAAAAAAACAGCTGAACGTTTAATGATTGAACTTCGTGACCGTTTTAAAACCTTGGCTCAAGGCACTTCAACTACGGCGACCATGCCTCAAATTCAATTTGCTGCAAACTCTCCTGTTGCAGAAGCAGAAGCAGCGCTACAATCTTTAGGTTATAAGCCACTTGAAGCACAAAAAGCTGTAGCTGCGGTTAAAGCCGATTACACTGAATCAGCCGATATTATTCGTGCTGCTCTTAAATCAATGATGAAGTAAACACACCTATGCAAGACCGTCTAATCAGTGGCACAGAAAAACCTGAAGATCATTTTGATCGGGCTATTCGACCAACTTCACTTGTCGATTATATTGGGCAGCCAGTTGTACGCGAGCAAATGGAAATCTTCATTGGCGCTGCGCGTGGTCGCGGTGAAGCGCTCGACCACACACTGATTTTTGGTCCACCGGGTTTAGGTAAAACCACACTGGCTAATATTATCGCACGTGAAATGGGTGGCAACCTCAAATCGACTTCAGGGCCTGTATTAGAGCGTGCGGGTGATTTGGCTGCGATGCTCACCAACCTTGAAGAAGGTGACGTTTTATTTATTGATGAAATCCACCGTCTTTCACCAGTAATTGAAGAAATTCTGTATCCAGCTATGGAAGATTACCAATTAGACATCATGATTGGTGAAGGCCCTGCTGCTCGTTCAATTAAACTTGATTTACCGCCTTTTACCCTAGTTGCTGCAACTACACGTGCGGGCTTACTCACCTCACCACTACGTGACCGTTTTGGTATTGTGCAACGTCTTGAGTTCTACTCTGTAGAAGACTTAACTCACATCGTGTCACGTTCTGCAAACCTCATGGATGTACCGATTACAGTTGAAGGTGCAGAAGAAGTAGCTCGTCGCTCACGCGGCACACCGCGTATTGCCAATCGTTTATTACGACGTGTTCGTGACTACGCACAAGTGAAAGGTACAGGTGAAGTGACCCATGAAATGGCACAACGTGCGCTTGATATGCTTAATGTCGATAAAGCTGGCCTAGATACCCTAGACCGTCGTTATTTGAGCATGTTACTCGAGCGTTTTGATGGTGGCCCTGCTGGAGTTGAAGCGCTTGCAGCAGCTATGGCTGAAGATAGCGGTACACTTGAAGATGTGATTGAGCCTTATTTAATTCAACAAGGTTATGTCATGCGTACTGCTCGAGGTCGCATTGCAACCAACCAGTCTTATTTACAGTTTGGAATGACACCACCTGAGCCTAAAAACTAATCAAAGGAAGAGAATTTTCTCTTCCTTTTTTAATTTAACGGTTCTTCTTAACTCAAATAAAAATTGCTTTATCAATAATTTAGCCACTCCATACCTTTTAAGTCTTTCTTTATACCTTATTGATTTTTTAATATTTTTAAAAACTGAATTATAAGCAATCTAGATATTAAATCTTATGAACAATAATATTTTTAGGATAAGGACATGTATAAGAAAGCCGCTTTAGTTTTTCCACTAGCCCTCATAAGCCAGCTGAGCCTAGCAGATTGGGTCAAAGATGCCGCACAACAAAATGAAAATCAGGTCATTCAATTAAGACAACATATTCATCAAAATCCTGAACTGGGCAATATGGAAGTTAAGACATCTGCGCTTGTTCAAAAAGAATTAAAGTCTTATGGCATTCAAGTCAAAACAGGTTATGCAAAAACAGGTGTTGTAGGTATTTTAAAAGGTAATAAACCCGGCCCTATAATTGCGCTTAGAGCAGATATGGATGCGCTACCTATGGAGGAAAAAAGTGGTGTTCCATTTGCGAGTAAACAAAAAGCAATTTATCAAGGTAAAGAAAATTACGTAATGCATGCTTGTGGACATGATGCCCATACCGCAATGCTATTAGGTGCGGCAAAAATTCTGGCTGCCAATAAAGATAAAATATCAGGTACGGTTGTCTTTGTTTTTCAACCTGCGGAAGAAGGTGGAGCAGATATAGACAACTTCACACAAGGTGATCAAATCGGCTCCAGAAAAATGATCGCAGATGGAGCATTTAAAGACTATAAACCTGAAGCCATTTTTGGAATACATGTCATCTCTGGTATGCAAAGTGGCCACCTTTATTATAAAGATGGCGCTATTTTAAATAGTGCAGACCACTTACGTATTCAGGTCAACGGCAAGCAGGTACATGGTTCTACCCCTTGGTTAGGTAGAGATCCGATTTATGCATCGGCACAAATGATTAATAATTTACAGAGCCTTATTAGCCGGAGAACCGACCTTACCCAAGGTATGGGCGTAGTGAGTATTGGTAATATTCAAGGTGGTACAGCAGGAAATGTGATTCCCGAACAGGTCAATATGGTTGGGACTATTCGTTCTAATAATGAACAGATACGGGCAAATATCTTAAAAAGTTTACCAGTCATGATAGAACACGACGCTCAAGCCAATGATGTGACTGCTAAAGTTGAAATTGCACCTTATGCTCCAGTGACTATGAATGACAAAGCACTGACTCAGCTTATTCAGCCAACTTTAGTCAAGGTTGCTGGAGACTCAAAACTTCATGTTTTAGATCATAATGCAAGCGCAAGTGAAGATTTTGCCTATTATGGAAAATTAATGCCGTCATTCTTTGTTTTCTTAGGTGCAACACCAGAAAATCAGGACTTAACTCAAGCTGCACCAAATCATAGTCCTTATTTTATTGTAGATGACAAGGCCTTAAAAACAGGAACCGAGCTGCATGTAAGATTCGTATTAGATTATCCGAATATATCAAAACAAGTTCAAATCTCATGGAAGCCCTCTTAAGTCAAAAGCATGCTAGCCATAAGATGTACCGTTTTTAGATTATAAATAGAGCAATCGCAATTGAAAGGTTGTGCCATAGGACTTAGTATGCAATCTGCTAAACTGCCCCGTATTTAAAAGCAGATGTATGACTTTGATTAGAACTGATGTTTTATTCAGCAGTCATATTTTAAATATAAAGCTCTATAGTGAACTAAAACGGAATACTCTCATGGCGAATCATTTTGAATTCAATATTCGTGTTTATATCGAAGATACGGACGCAGGCGGTATCGTTTACCACGCCAACCACATTCGCTATATGGAACGTACCCGTACAGAATGGCTCCGTGCTTCTGGCGTTGATCATTACTGGCATCAAAAAGACTACAACTTTGTTGTCCACAAAATCGACGTAAAATACATGCGCCCTATCTTAATGGATGACCTAATTACTGTTACAGCACGTGTAGTTTCATGTAAAGCTGCGTCATTTGTGTTGCAACAAAATATTTATCGTGGTGAAATCTTGCTTGCTTCTGGCGAGGTTGAGTTGGCATGTTTAAGTAAAGAACTGGTAGCTCGTCGTCTTCCAGAAGAAATACGTGATCTTATTCGTAAAGAATTGGAACAAGACTAAAAAAACAACCGGCATATGTAACTATGGCAACAAACATTGAATCAACCCTGCATATTTCTGACCTTATCTTACAAGCAAGTCCAGTCGTCCAATTGGTCATGCTGATTTTATTGTTAGCATCAATCTTTAGTTGGTACCTCATTGCCAAGTTACATATGGGTTATAAAAAAGCACGTCAAGGCGATGAACATTTCCAAAAAATGTTCTGGTCTGGTGCTGAACTTAATACCCTCTATAACAATGCACAACTCAACTCAAAACGTTCAGGCCTTGAAGATATTTTTTATCAAGGATTGAGTGAGTTTTTTAAACTTAAAAAACGTCAAGCATCTACTTCTCAAACAATTGAAGGCACCGAGCGTATTTTACGTGTAGGTTTAAGTCGTGATCAGGGTACTCTTGAATATGGTCTAGGCACTCTAGCAAGTATTGGTTCTGTTGCCCCATATATCGGTTTATTCGGTACTGTTTGGGGAATCATGAATGCTTTTATTGGTTTGGCTGCCGTTGATCAAGTCACATTAGCGACGGTTGCACCGGGTATTGCTGAAGCACTTATTGCAACTGCAATTGGTTTATTTGCTGCAATTCCTGCGGTATTAGCTTTTAACCACTTTACGGCTAAAAGCGAAAGCGTCTACTCTGACCGCGCACTATTTGCCGAAGAGATGATTGCTTTATTGCAACGTCAATCTGTGGGTTCATCACAGGAAGATGCATAATGGCCATTCAACGTTCAGGGCGCTTTGAGCGCATAAAAAAACCATTAAAAAGTGACATGAACGTCGTGCCTTATATCGATGTAATGCTAGTACTTTTAGTTATTTTCATGGTGACTGCGCCCATGATTACTAGCGGTATCAAAGTCGATTTACCTCAGGCAAATAATCGTCCAATTGAATCCAAAGATATGCCAGCCATGGTAACGATTGGTAAAGATGGCAATATTTATCTTCAATATCAAGATTATAAAGACAACGAGCCACTTTCTCGTGAAAAGCTTGAATCTGTTTTAAGTGAAGCACAAAAGCAAGCTGAGCAGGAAAACAAACAACTTACGGTTTTAGTGAATGGTGATAAGTCGCGCCCTTACGGCGAAGTCGTATCATTGATGGCAAGTTTACAAGAAGCAGGTTTAACTCAAGTTGGCCTTCTGACAGAGCCTTTAAAATAAGCTATGAACAAAAATCAAAAGCCTCCTTTTAAACAAAATGCGATTGCATTGGGCTTCACACTTGGAGTTCATGCAATTGCCATTGTCGGCTTGCTTTTTTTAGGCTTGAGTAAACCACCTGAACAGCCAAAAAAGCTGACGACTATCTTAGTTAAGCCAGAAGATTTACCACCACCTTTAGCAAAAGAAGTTGAGCAACAAACTACTGCAGAAAATCAGGCAGAAGAAGTTCTAAGCCCGATTGTGGATGAAAATGTTCCTCAAAATCTTCCAGCAATACCATCACCTCCTCCGCCAACAGCACAACATCTGGTTGCCCAAAAGCAAAAAGCTGAGCAGGCACAGCAAGCAAAATTAGCTGAGGAAAAACGTAAAGCTGAAGAAGCTGCTAAAGCGAAACAAGCTGCGGAACAGCAACGTTTGGAGGAAGCTCAAAAACAACAGACTGAGGCTAAGCGTCAAGCTGAGGCAAAAGCTGCAAAAGTTGAAGCTGAAGCAAAAAACAAACATGAACAAAGTGAGGCTCGCAAAGCTGAAGAAGCTGCTAAACGTAAAGCTGAGGCTGATGCAAAACTGAAACGTGAAGCTGAAAATGCAAAACTTCAGGCACAGCAAGAAGCAAAACGTAAAGCTGAAGCTGAAGCAAAAGCCAAACATGAAGCTCGTAAAGCAAACGAAGATGCTAAACGCAAAGCTGCTGAGGATGCGAAAGTTAAACAGCTGAAAGCAGCTGAAGATGCTAAGCGTAAAGCTGAGGCTGATGCAAAAGCTAAACATCAAAAAGCAGCTGAAGATATCAAGCGTAAAGCTGAAGCTGATGCAAAGGCTCAAAAGCAGAAAGCGACTGAGGATGCTAAGCGTAAAGCTGAGGCTGATGCAAAAGCCAAACATCAAAAAGCAGCTGAGGATGCCAAGCGTAAAGCTGAAGCTGATGCAAAGGCCCAAAAGCAGAAAGCGGCTGAGGATATTAAGCGTAAAGCTGATGCTGACGCAAAAGCGAAACAGCAAAAAGCTGCTGAAGATGCAAGACGTAAAGCTGAAGCAGAGGCCGAAGCAAAAGCTGCATCTGCTAAAAAAGCACAGGAAGAAGCTGCTCAGAAAAAGGGTGAAGCCAAAAAAATTGCATCTTCAGCGAAGCGTGATTTTGAGCAGAAAATTAGAAATGCTTGGGATATTCCAGCAGGAACATCAGGTCAAAAAGCAACTGCGCGTGTCACTCTTAGCGATAGTGGAGCTGTATTATCAGTTATTGTTAGCTCTAGCAACCCAGATGTTAAAGCCAGTGTCGAAGCAGCGATTCGTTCTGCTGCACCTTACCCTATGCCATCTGATCCTGATGCTCGACGCGAAGCAAGATCATTCAGTTCAACATTTACTGCAAAATAAGTATCTTGTTACATGCTTTAAATAGTTTAAGGCATGTAACTATGTTACAAAATCCACAGTCACAAAAATGCCTTCAATGACTTTAAACCTATGAAAACGAGCCGCAAACACATTCTAGCCTTAACGCTGCTTACAGCATTAAGTCCTCTTGCTCCAACAGCTGCCTTTGCTCAACTACATTTAGAAATTGCAAAAGCACCTGATCAGGCGCCTAAAATCGCTATTGTTCCCTTTAATAATGACAATGGACTTTATCCAATTGTTGAAACGGACTTAAACCGTTCAGGACGTTTCACAAGTTCATCGAAAAACTTACCTGCAAATGCTGCTATTAATCAAATTCAAGCATCCGATTGGCAAGCTGCTGGTATTCCATATGTTGTTACTGGGCAAATTAAGCAAACAGCTGATGGGTTTGAAGTCCATTACCAACTTTATGATGTACAAAAACAGCAATATCTTCTCAATGAGTTGTTGAATGTTCCTGCTTCACGCATCCGTCAAGCTGGACATATGGTTAGTGATGCTATTTATCAAGCATTGACTGGTATTGCAGGCGATTTTAGCGGTCGTATCGCTTATGTATTACGTAACCCGGCAACTCCTGCGGAACGTTACACTTTACAAATTGCCGATACAGATGGTGAGCAACCAAAAACTGTTCTCTCTTCACGCGACCCAATTCTGTCTCCAGCATGGACTCCTGATGCTAAAAAAATTGCTTATGTTTCTTTCGAAACTAAACGCCCAGCAATTTACTTACAAGATCTATCTACTGGAACACGTGAAGTACTTACCAGCTTTAAAGGCTTAAATGGTGCGCCAAGCTTTTCACCAGATGGCAAATCAATGCTATTTACAGCATCGATGAATGGTAACCCTGAAATTTATCAAATGGATTTATCAACTCGCCAAGTCAAACGTATGACGAATGATTCTGGCATTGATACAGAAGCACGTTACACACCAGATGGGAAAGCTTTTATTTTTACATCTGACCGTGGAGGCTCTCCTCAAATTTATCGCTATGATTTTGGAGATGGCTCAGTAAAACGCTTAACATTTAAAGGGTCGTTTAATGCTCGTGGTACTTTAAGTACAGATGGTAAAAAAATAGCACTGGTGCATCGACCAAGTGGCAGTAACTATAAAGTTGCTATCCAAGATATTAATACAGGCATTGTCAATATTCTTACCCCAACGAGTTTAGATGAATCACCAAGTTTCTCACCAAATGGGCAAATGGTGGTTTACGCAACTCGTGAAGGGAACCGTGGTTTACTGTCTATCATGTCCACTGATGGTCGTTTCCGTATGAATTTACCGAGTGAACAAGGTGAAGTACGTGAACCAGCCTGGGCACCTAAATAACTTTTTATTCCATTGATGGAGATGATGATGAAATCAATCAAATATTTGGCCCTTCCTCTACTTAGTGTAGCGCTTGTCATGACAGGTTGTGCGAGCCGTAAGCCTGCAACAACGGCAACTACTGGTACTACAAACCCAAGTACAGTAAACACAACTGGTTTAAGTGAAGAGGCCGCATTAAATGCCCAAAATTTGGCAGGTGCTTCATCAAAAGGTGTAACTGAAGCAAATAAAGCTGCTTTAGCTAAACGTGTTGTTCACTTCGATTATGACAGCAGTGATTTATCTGCCGAAGATTATCAAACACTTCAAGCCCATGCTCAGTTCCTCATGGCAAATGCAAACTCAAAAGTTGCATTGACAGGTCATACAGATGAACGTGGTACACGTGAATACAACATGGCTTTAGGTGAGCGTCGTGCAAAAGCTGTTCAAAGTTACCTCATTACAAATGGTGTAAATCCACAGCAACTTGAAGCTGTAAGTTATGGTAAAGAAGCTCCTGTTAACCCAGGCCATGACGAATCAGCTTGGAAAGAAAATCGCCGTGTTGAAATTAACTATGAGGCAGTTCCTCCTCTATTAAAATAAAATATCCCTTTAAAAAATAAACGCCCATCTATGGGCGTTTATTTTTGCTTTCTTAATTTAAGAAGATTTATTTTCCTCTTCTTCTGAATGTTGCATCGACTCAATCAAATCATGCTTATTAAAAGCTTTATATTCAGGTTTAGCTTCATAGTCTTTCCAAGCTTCCTGAACACTTTCTTTCGAAATTTCTTCTAAATTGATTGGTTCACCTGCCGTTGGGGTCGCATCAAACTTCTTAGTTGTCATTTCGATTCTCCTAAATATACATTCCTTTGCTATGCAAACAACATACCATGTAAAATGGGGCTTGTAAGCATAAATGCAACACAAATAAAGTAAGATAATTTTTATTTTCTGGCATTCTCATCTAGAATATGCCACGTATTTATTTGACTCATTTTGATGCTTGCGCACAGGAGCGTTTTTTTATGTCCAACCTCACATTGTCCCAATTTTTACAACAACAAAAAGGGAACCTAACACCTGAGTTGGCCCAAGTCATCGACACCATTGCTAAGACTTGTAAAACCATTGACCAAGCCCTACAAAAAGGTGCTTTGGCTGGAATTTTAGGTAGTGCAGGTAATGAAAATGTTCAAGGTGAAACACAGAAAAAACTTGATGTGATTTCTAATGACTATTTAATTGATGCTTTAAAAGTTCACCCTCATGTTGGTGGTCTTGCATCTGAAGAACTTGACGACTTTACACCTGCGCAAGAAAACGGCGAATACTTGGTATTATTCGACCCATTAGATGGTTCAAGTAACATTGATATCAACATGTGCGTAGGAACAATCTTCTCGATTCTCCCTGCAAAAAATGCAGTGACACAGTCACAAGATTTCATGCAAGCAGGAACTCAACAGGTTGCTGCTGGTTATGTGTTATATGGCCCATCAACAATGATGGCTTTAACCGTTGGAAACGGTGTAGCTTTCTTTACTTTAGACCCAGAAACTCAAACATTCTTACTTACTACAGAGAATGTTCAAGTATCAGCAGACACTCAAGAGTTTGCAATTAACGCATCTAATCAGCGTCATTGGGAACAACCAGTAAAGCAATATATTGAAGAGTTACTTGCAGGTAAAACATCTGTACGTGAAAAAGATTTCAATATGCGTTGGGTAGCGTGTATGGTAGGCGATATTCACCGTATTTTATGCCGTGGCGGTATTTTCCTTTATCCATATGACTTAAAAGACCCGAAAAAAGCAGGTCGTTTACGTTTAATGTATGAAGCTAACCCAATGAGTATGCTTATTGAACAAGCAGGTGGTTCATCAACTACTGGCCGTGTTCGTATTTTAGATATTGAACCTACTGAGCTTCACCAACGTGTTCCTGTAATTATTGGTTCTAAAAATGAAGTTGAACGCGTAACAAGCTATCATTAATAATTTAAATTATAGAGGGCGTCATATAGTATGATGACGCCCTTTTGGATATATCCTTATGGCGGTTATTTTTTTAGAATCAAAAGACAATGCAAAAATTAAACATTTGCGTGGTTTAATTGAACTCAATAGCGCCCGAAAAAAGCATCAGCAAACAGTTCTTGAAGGTACTCATCTTTGCCTAGCTTGGTTACAACAACAGAAAAAGCTCTTTTCGTTGTTTACGACTGAACAGGCGTTGGAACATGACGATTTAAAGAAAATTATCGAACTTCATCAGGGTCATGTTTTTATTATTAGTGAAGTTCTATACAAAGACTTAAGTACCTTAGGTAATACGCTTCCTTGTTTGGCTATTATTGATTTACCTAAAACAGCATCAACGATTGATTATAGCTTAGACACTCTAATTCTCGAAAATGTACAAGACCCAGGTAACGTAGGTACATTATTACGTTCAGCAGCAGCAGCAAATATTAAACAAATCATTTGTACTCAAGGTTCTGCCTCACTTTGGTCTCCTCGCGTTTTAAGAGCAGGTATGGGAGCTCATTTTAGTTTACATTGTTTTGAAAACTTTCAATTGACCGATATTCTTCCTAAATTCGATATTCCTGTTTTCGTTACAAGTTCTCATCGCTCAACCAGTCTTTATTCAAAAGATCTTTCAAAGCCATGCGTTTGGATTTTAGGCAACGAAGGACAAGGCGCAAGTGATTATGCTTTAGAGCATGCGCAGTCGGTGACAATACCGCAGCCCGGTGGTCAAGAGTCATTAAATGTAGCAATTGCAGGATCTATTTGTTTTTTTGAAATGGTTCGCCAACGCCAATAAAACGTTAATTTATTTTACATCGCTCATATTTGTGAAAAAAATCATTTACACTACTAAAAAATAGCCGATTGTTGTCAACCTCCCACCTCTTTTCAACGTTATATAAGAGATATATTGAAGATAAGGTGGGTACGTCCAATGACAGGATTTTCCATCTCCATGGATTTAGCACCGAAAAAGTCTCGATCGGAAGCATCTAGTGTTCATGCCAGCACGGCTGAACAACGCCTAAAGGTTTTTATGCAAGATGTTACTGGTCGTGCTTTGGTGATGATGGAGAGTGCTACCCAAGGTCAACAAGGCATTGCCATGGACTTGGTTCAAGAAGCATTTATTGCTTTACACAAGTCTTACGCCGATCGAAGTACTGAAGAATGGTATCCGCTGTTTTATACTATTCTAAACAACAAACTTCAGGATTGGCGCCGCAAAGAAGCACGTCGGGCAAACCCATTTTCATTCTTCAAAAAAGTTAGTCTAGACAATGATGATGAAGAGATCATTGATATTGTCGATGAAAAAGCAATCAATCCAGCAGATTTTCTAGATCAAGCAGTAACCATAGAAGAGATTCAGGAAGCGATTGCAAAACTACCTGTTCGTCAACAACAAGCTTTCATGTTACGTGCGTGGGAAGGTTTCGACACCCATACTACAGCACAAATTATGAACTGCACTGAAGGTAGTGTAAAAACCCATTATCATCGAGCAATTCAGGGACTTAGAGAGTACTTAGCGCATTTAAATCCCATGGGAGGTTCCAATGAATCATGATGATTTCACTAAAAAGGTGACGTCTAAACTCGATAGTTTAGCCCATCACCATAAAAATAAAACAGTGGTGATGAATCATGTGCTTGACCATATCCAACAAAAACCAGCCTCTTTTTATAGTGTCTGGAAAATGACTGGTTTTGCACTTGCTGCAGCGATTACGGGTTTTGTTATTTTACCCAATTCGGTAGATATGATGGATAAGCCACAAAATCAAGTTGTTGTAAATCCTAAATTATCTCCACAAATGGTGGAAGATTTAGAAATGCTGATGGTGTTGGGTGAGGATAAAGTTCAACATGGTAGCTAAAAAGTTAGCACTTATCCTTTGTTCATTAAGTTTCCTGCAAACCAGTTTTGCGGGTTTTGAACGCTTTTGGATTTTTTCTAAAGATGCCAATACTCAAGTAGACGATACTTGGAATGCTCTATCTGAAGAAGAGCAACGAGCAGTAATTAAACGTTATCAAAGTTTAAAAGAATTGCCACCAAACCAAAGCGCTAACTTGCAACAACGCATGGATTGGTTCAACCAACTTCCAGATGCAGAAAAGCAAAAAATGCGCGAAGCTTGGCAAAAAATGAGTACACAAGAGCGTAATGATTTACGTCAGCGTATGTTAAAAGCAAGTGCTGATGAAAGAACTGCTATACGCGAAGAATATATCAATAAATATTTAGAGCACTAAAAAATCACTTTTTAACAATGTGCTATTTAAACATCTAATAACAAATAAAAAAGCCTCCGATGGAGGCTTTTTTATTTTGCTTTTACTTACGATAACGTCTATAAGCAATCAAACCTAGCAGTGATGTAAGAGAGAAGATTCCGATACTTCCTCCACCGCCACCACTTCTAGAATCATCGGTTGTAGTTGCTGTGCTTACTAAGTTAATTGTTCCCGCTTTGGCTGAAATGGTTCCATCTGCGTCATAAACATAGTAAGTCAATGTATCATTGAAAGTATTAAATACATTTTTTGCTTGAATATAGATGTTGCCACCATAACACGTATTTTTACTATCTTTGCCTGGACATGGACCTTCCCGATCAGCTTTGACTACCGTAAAAATTCCATCTTTTGATGTTTTACTCGGTAAGTAAATTGGTAGCTCAGCACCTTGATCATTTACCCAAAATGAAGGTTTATTAGGTTTAGTACTAAGTGTATTAACGGGTCCATCACCATCATCATTTGCATATTTAAGTAAATTTAGTGGAATAATTTCATTAGCTAAGTATTTAAAGCTTATCGTACCATCTCCTGAAACAGGGGCAATATTTGCAAATTTCGCTTTAATCAACCCGCTACTCAGTTCCTCCCCAGTTTTAGTAGTAATTGTATATTTACAAAATTCATATGTTGTATTTGAAGTAACATCATCATCAACACGATAAAAGAGAATTTGCTGTACTGTCGGATTCCACTCACACCGCTGATTTTTCTTAGTCTCAGTATCTGATGTTAAATCTTCTACTTTCTGTCCAACACCTAGTGGTTCTGCTTTAACACCATAATCAGTCGTATTAAAAAACTTTAATACATGATTCGCGTCTTCACTTGGCAGTGGAAAACCATAGTTTTTTAAATCTATATAGATAGCTCGATATTTTGTATTTACATGAGTAGTATCATTCTTAAATTTATCAAGTAAATCCTTAAATTCAGCTAAACGAACTTTATAATAAACAATAAAATTTGATGGTGTAGTTGGATCTTTTAGCAAACCATCATACAAATCGTAACTTTTCTGAAAAGTATCTAATAAAGTCGTAAATGAGATATTGCCTAAACCTTCTAAGTCACCTGCTGTAAGCTTCATTAATTCAATTGAACCAATATCACAACTATTTTTAATGTTGCCTAGCGTTTGATAATAATACGTATTACTTACTAATCTGGATAATCCACGTTGGTCTTGATTTTGACATGTACCCTTATTTTCCGTATCTACATCGATCAAATCTGTTGCTGAGAAATTATTTTTAGGGTAATAAATTGGTAAAAAACCATTATTCTCATTAGCTTCTTTTAAAGGCTCTAATAAAGTACTAAAGACTTCATTTTTTATATCAATATTTGTATTGCCTGTAGGAATTAATTCTGTAGGTACATCACATTTTGGACTATTACCTGTTAAGTTTAATGCATTAAATTTCAAATTTAATCCAGTATCTTTTTCTGCTGCCGCCGCTCCTAATAAGTATCGACATGCGTAAGTACCAGTATTAAATGCTAATATATTAAAATTTAAATCTTTTTTTCCTAATTTATCATATAGGAAAGTTGTATTTGCAGAGTTCTCAACTATTGTATTGTTTTGCAATGCTAAACTACTAGATGAGCTTAAATTACTAGTTTGATTCTGTGATGGATCAGCATCTCCAGTAAATTTAAGAATACTACCATTAGTAAGGCTGGCTATATTTTTCGCAATTGTATTATTCGTAAAAGTCGCTGTAGGGCTACCACAAAAGTCAAAAGTACTTATAGAATCTGTTGCCCCATTATCTATAAAGCTATTTGAGTCAAGCAATAAAGTACGTGCGCTGTATGTATTATTAAACATACAACTCATTGCAAGAATACTACCTTCAATAGAAGACTTACCATTGCCTTGGATCAAAGAATGATTCATCGTTAAACTAGAATTACTTCCTCCAAGATAAATTGCTCCACCTTTAGGAGCTTGCGAATTTAGAATCTGGCTATTTTTTAGAGTTATATCCGCACCAGCATAAATTGCACCACCTTGTTCAGTACTTTTGCCATTTTCTAAAATGATATTAGTCAACGCTAAAGGTTGTTGGGAAACAGCTGTATTAAAGATACGTGATTTTCCACCAGCATTTATATGGGTTTGAAGCGGTTTTTGAGCTGGATAGTCATTAGTTAAGACCCCTTTTCGCTCCCAATCTGTTGCCTCTTTACCAATGATATTTAAAGCAACTTTAGGAGTTAACTCTTTATTTAAAGTATAAGTACCAGCTTCGAGTTGAATTGTATAATTCTTATCAATTGCGGGAACTTCACATCCTCCATAAGATTTTCGCATTTCTGCTGCTGTAATAGCTTCACGTAAAGAACATGCATTCATGTTCTCATTATCTTCATCATCAAATGTTGTAACTTTTATTGTGGTTTGAGCCATTAAAGGCATTGCTGCGATAACAGCAATCACACCTAGTGCTTTTTTATAATTCTTCATAGTCCTCATCCCTGATTATGACTTGAAACGGCGTAATGCAATTAATCCAAATAACCCTAAAATTAATCCACTACCAACACTTCCCCCTCCACCTGTGCTCACAGACTTATCTTCGATGCCAGATACAGGTTCTTGGACTACAGTGGCAGGAATAGTAATATATTGGAAATCTGAACCATCATTAAATCTTGATACACTCGTAACAACTTGAATTTTAAAAATGTCTGCACCATGCCAATTTCCATTTGGTGTGTAAACAACATTTCCATTCTGATCTAAAGTAACAGTACCTTTAGAAATTGGTGTATCAGTACTTTGTATAACTTTAAGACATCCAGGTTGCCATTCTTTACCATCAGGACGGTCACCAAATAAACGTTTACATGTAGCAGGAGTGACCAAATCTGCTTCACTCAAAGAGCCTAAAATACTAAATTTTGCAACTTGACCATATTTAATATCTTGGCCAACTGGAGCAATTTGGTTATCTAAAATATATTCAATTGCACCTAAATCACAAAGTTCATCGTAACCACTACGATTTTTACCACGTTGATCATATCTTTCACAGCTTGCTAAACCAATTGAAGAACCATCACTATAAAGACGTCCTTTATTTATGATTAATGAATCAGATAAACTTTGATAACTTTCAAGTAAACGTGGTCTAAAGAAACCGAGAAAACTATCTTTTGGCGTATTGTAAGGGCATAATAATCCAGTCGGAGAGGTTACATCACATACACCTTCATCACTATCACCCGCAATCAGCTTCTCACTCGCGGGATAAAGAATATTAGGGAGCTTTGCAGTAGCATTACGATTACATTCTGCTGTAACTAAATTACTTTGTATGACGGCCTTGTCAGTCGTACTTACCTGACAATTAACAGTATTTCCTACTAATATACTATTTGAAACCGAGGCATTACTTTGTGGAGCATCTAGAAATAGCCCTTTATCATTTTTAATCATTGTAATGTTATTAACAAACATTCCGTCTCGGATGTTCGCAATAAAACCACCTTTATTATGAAAAATTGTACTATTACTTATACCAATTGCTCTGGAAGTTAAATATCCTCCCGTACTTTCATCGGCAAATTTAGTTTGTGTATAAAGTAAAGCATTATCTGCCGTTGTAACTTCATTATCACGTATTACAGATTGAGTAATAAAATAGAGCGGCATTTCACTATATAGAACGCCACCTTGAGCTGCTTTATTATTCTGAATTAAATTATTGATAAGCGTAACTGCACCAGCAGTATTTGTCGTATTAGATAAATTACCTGCGTTATAAATTGCACCACCTCGTGTTGCATAACCATTTATCAAACGTGAATTTCGAATAATTAATTGTTCATGGTTATAAATCAACCCGCCTTCTAATGCTGTCGTGTTAGGACCTGCACCTTGTAAATTAAGATCGCTTAAAGAAACAGAAAAAGATGCTTTTTCAACATTCTCATCATCAATCTTAAATAGCTGATCTGTACCCACCATTTTTATTGTCGCGTTATGCGAACCTGGTTGATCGTCTACTAAAGTAGAATCATTTTTTGCTGTACTAATGGTAAGAGGAGCTGTAATCGTTATTCGGGTATTTAATGCATATTCTTTATCACGCTGTAAAATAATATTTGATGAAGCATCTTTATTTCCACAGCCATGGTAACCATTTGCATATTTTTCTACATCAGCTGCATTAGATGAACCACGATAATTTAGAAACTGTACAGCTTCTCGTAGCGTACATACCGTATCATCTTTATCTTCATCAACTAAGCTTGTGACTTGAATATCAGCAGAATAAGCGTGCCCAGCAGCAGCCAATAATGCAAAAGCAATGCTCCGTTTGAGCATACCCTTCTCCTTACCTATTTTTTTCATTTTTCTTTGTCAATATTGCAAAGTTTCCACTTTTGCAAACGCATCCTTTGTGCGTACTTTGTCACAGGAATCAGAATTTCTCAAGATGTTTTGATCGGTCTATAGCGTCATTTTAGATAAGTAGCTTTATAAATATTTGGACAATTAAACATCTATTGATATATGGAAATTTCACTTATGAAAAAATTTAACATTTCACTCTAAGGCTTAAAGAATAAGTATTTAATAGTTCTTATTTTATTTTTATATTAGAAAACCGAACTTAGCCTAACCAACAAAAAGACAGAATATAAGAAGTGTTTATTGTTGGTATTCATCAATCAAAGCATAGATCTGTCTTAAAGTTGCATTTGAAAGCTTAGTCTTCTCACCTTTAAGAAGTTTCTCTAGTTGAGCTACGGTCTGCAATAATACAGAAGCCTGATGAGGTCCATGTAAAAGTAAATAATCTACAATCTGCTGATCGAAATGGATACCACGTCTCGCCATAACAGAAGTGACTAAAGCATAGCGGTCCGCATATAAACTTCCACTTGGCACTTTTACGCTGACTGCTTGAGTAAGACGTGATTGTAAGTCTGGCAGCTCCAGTTTTAATTCAATCGGTGCAACACGTGAAGAAAATACAAGTTGCCCTTCATGGTTATTCATTAAATGAAAAACCGCTTTTTGCCAGTGCGGCACACCACTAATAGATTCAATGTCATCTAAAGCAACTAAATCATAGTGCTCTAAACAGGTAATTGCCTCTATGGGAGCATCAAGAAGTTCTAGCAAAGAAACTTTAATCGCAGACTTACCCACTTCCAAATAAGAATCACAAATCGCCGAAAGCAAATGACTCTTACCTGTTCCTGCACCTCCATAGATATAAAATCTATTTACTAGACCCGCATGTAGTTGACGCACTGCATCGACTACATGCCCCCAACCTGGTCCCGAAAAATCACTGATTCGGGCATCAAGTTGAGGTTCTATATCCAGTTGGAGTTGACGCATATAATGAATTGGCCTTGAAATTATTTCTGATCTGAAAGATTCGGTGTATCTGTATCTTGCTGTGTTTTAACTTCAAGATCAAGTTTAGTATTTCCAGTTTCTACATGAATTTGCTGAATATTACCCTCTTGTACAAATAATTCCGAATACGCGCCATAAAGACTACTTTTTTCATAGTTATCTCTTAGATGTTTTAAGAGTACAACAATGACGGCAGCCACAGGTAATGCAATGAGCATTCCTAAGAAACCTGCAAGTTGGGCACCTGCCAATACAGCAAATACAACCGCAACAGGCGAAAGACCAATTTTATCACCGAGTAGAAAGGGTTGTAGAATATAGCCTTCTACTGCTTGACCAATCATAAAAACCACACCAACGAGTAGTAAGTGGGTCCAGTCCAGTCCAAACTGGAACAAACTTGCAATAACGGCTGCAATAATACCGACAGCAAATCCCAAATAAGGAATAATACTGGCAAGGCCAGCCACCATCCCAATAATAAGTCCGACCTCTAGCCCAATTAACTGTAAACCTACGGCATAGACTACGCCGAGTAAAAGCATAACGAGGAACTGACCTTTAACAAATGCTCCTAAAACGCTATGGCACTCACGAACGATTTGTAAAGTAGTCTCTTCATATGGTCGTGGAATGAGACGACGTAAGTTCAGTAACATACGGTCCCAATCAAGCAAGAAATAGAAAGCAATAATTGGAATTAAAACAATTGTTCCACCAATCTGAATAAAATTCAGACCTGATTGTGCAAGCTTTAATAAAACAGCTTGAATACTATCGGCACTGTAATTGGTCTGAACATAATCCATGACCGCTTTGGACATTTGATCGGTATCAATTTCCATTTGCTGAACATGGAATGTTGAAGAAATCCATGGTAACAGCTCTGCATTAATCCAATGAATTCCGGCCGGTATACTATCTCGTGCATAAACAAGTTGTTTCCAGATGAGTGGAACCAAATACCATAATGCGACAGTCAAAGTTACACCAATACCGATAAAAACAATGCTAATTGCCAACCAACGAGGTAGCTTAATTTTGACTAGAACATCGACCAGTGGACTAAATAAATAAGCCAGGAAAAAAGCACCAAGAAATGGAATGACCACAGGCTTGAGCAAGTATAATACCCATACCAGCAATACAATACCTGCGAGTAAGAAAATACGGCGCAGTATACGATCTTGCATAAAATATAGCCTTTTTTGATTTAATCGTTATAAATGGAAAAATATTTTTATTAAAGATAGCATTTTCGAGCATAAATAACATAAGAGTTTCGTATATTCAGGTTATAATCTGCCGCCAATGCGGAGACTTCATTTATGAGCAACTCAACTTCTACCCCAAATACCGGTTTAAGCTACAAAGATGCGGGTGTTGACATTGAAGCGGGCGACGCACTGGTCGATCGTATCAAGTCAGTCGCTAAACGTACAACTCGTCCAGAAGTAATGGGCGGACTTGGTGGCTTTGGTGCACTATGCAAAATCCCTAAAGGTTACGAAGAACCTGTTTTGGTTTCAGGAACTGACGGCGTAGGTACTAAATTACGTTTAGCTCTTAACCTTAATCGTCATGACACAATCGGCCAAGACCTTGTCGCGATGTGTGTTAACGATCTTTTGGTTTGTGGTGCAGAACCATTATTCTTCCTCGATTACTATGCTACTGGTCACTTAAATGTAGACGTAGCTGCCAATGTAGTTACTGGTATCGGTAAAGGTTGTGAACTTGCAGGTTGTGCACTTGTAGGTGGTGAAACAGCTGAAATGCCTGGCATGTATGAAGGCGAAGATTACGATCTTGCTGGTTTTGCCGTAGGTGTTGTTGAGCAAAGTAAAATTATTGATGGCTCTAAAGTAAAATCTGGTGATGTACTTATTGGTGTTGCATCAAGCGGTGCTCATTCAAATGGTTATTCATTACTTCGTAAAATTTTAGACGTTAAGAATGTAGACCTAACTCAAGTGATTGATGGCCGCCCTCTTGCAGATGTTGCAATGGAACCAACACGTATTTATGTAAAACCAGTTCTTGAGCTTTGCAAACAAGTTGATGTACATGCTATGGCACACATCACTGGTGGCGGTTTACCGGGTAACTTACCACGTGTATTACCAAATGGTGCTCAAGCTGTAATTAATGAAGCTTCTTGGGAATGGCCAGAATTATTCAAACTTCTACAACGTGAAGGCAATGTAGAACGTTTTGAAATGTACCGCACCTTTAACTGTGGTGTAGGTATGGTGATTGCAGTTGACGCAAATGATGCAGAAAAAGCAATTGAAGTGCTTAATGCTCAAGGTGAAAAAGCTTGGAAAATCGGACATATCCAAGAAAATGCTGAATCAGTGGAAGGTGCAGACGAAAAAATTCGTGTGATCTTTGAATGATGAAAATTGCTGTTCTAGTCTCTGGGAACGGCAGTAACTTACAGGCCTTGATAGATGCACGTCTATCAGGGCAAATTGTAGGTGTATTGTCCAATAAAGCCGATGCTTATGCCCTAGAGCGTGCTCAAAATGCCAATATCGCAACAGCGGTAATCTCGCATAAAGACTTTCCTAGTCGTGCCGATTTTGATGAAGCGATGCATCAGCAACTTATGAGGTGGCAAGCTGACATCGTTATCTTAGCTGGCTTCATGCGTATTTTAACTGCAAACTTTGTCGATAAATGGCAAGGTAAAATGCTCAACATCCACCCTTCGTTATTACCTGCTTATAAAGGTGTTAATACACATCAGCGTGTATTAAATACAGGTGATCGATTGCATGGTTGTACAGTTCACTTTGTAACTTCTGAACTTGATGCTGGTCAAGCAATTGCTCAATCTGCGATTGAAGTCAAAGAACATGACAATGTTGCCTCTTTGGCAGAACGTGTACATAAACTTGAGCATTTCATTTATCCTCAAGTTGCAGAGTGGTTATGTAATGGCCAACTGACATGGAAAGATGGACAAGCCTATTTCCGTAATCAAATTCTTGAACACCCTATACGTTTTGCATCTTGGTAAAAGCTTTGCTCAACTTAAATTAAAAAAGGACATGCATGCATGTCCTTTTTTAATGAAAGTCTTATTAGTGTGAATTGCTATGAATAAGCTTCTTAATATAATTCACTGTCTCAATCGGATGCTCTAGAGGGAACATATGCCCTCCTTCAACGACACTAAATGGAATTCCCATTTTACGCTTTGCCATTTGAGGGAAACCTCTTTTTAAGAAGGCACTTTCTTTTCCTACAACTAAATGTACAGGCATTTTTGGTTTTGGCATAGGTAGCCACCACCAAGAAGGATTTTTACGGAAAATCGCAACTTCATCTTCACGAGAAATAGTGAGAGTTACGCCGCCACGTACCGAATCTTCTTTCAAAGCATAATCAATATAAGCTTGAAAGCAGTCTTCATCAAAGTCTTTATAAAAACCTTTTGGACGTAACAAAGAAGCCGCTTGCTCACGTGACTCCCAATGTTCACGACGACGTGCAGATAAACCTGCAGGTGTCATGTCATCAACTATCTTGGGTTTAAACAGTTTTGCCATATGAAAAGCAAAAGAGTATCTACCCAAAATAAGAGGTGGATCTAACATTATCACTTGTGAAAAAAGCTCAGGGCGTTTAAAAGATGCCATTAAGGTTAAAACTGATCCCAGCGAATGCCCAAGTCCAATCACCTTTCTCCCTTTAGCTTGACGTACAATACTATCAATCACCTGATCAACTAAAAAAGGCCAATGATCGGTAATTGGATAACGTTTGTCAGGACCAATGAGTGGAACATAAATGATGTCATACTCATCTTTTAATTGATCAAACAATTTTTGATACACCATAGATGGCACACCGTTGGCGTGCGCAAAGTGTATAACCGGTTTTACTGACATACCGTTATCCTGATTTAAATTATTGTAGCTTGGCGTTCTGACTCGTCTCTAAACGTTGAGCAACCGACTCACTTAAGCCTTTACCCATTTCTGCACCCATTCGACCAAGAATAGATTGTAATGGGTTACGTTCAATCGTGTAGTCAACTTTATTATCAAGCTTCAGTTCACGCATCAAGCTCGTAATGTTACCTGAGCGGTCAGCAACACCTAACTGGATTGCTTGTTCACCAGTCCAGAAAAGACCAGAGAAAATAGCAGGGTCATTCGATTTTAAGCGTTTCCCGCGTCCTTCTTTAACTGCATTAATAAAATGAGTATGGACATTATCGAGTACAGACTGAATATGTTCTCTTTGTACAGGATTAATCGGTTTTGTCATACTTAAAATGTCTTTATTGGTGCCCGCTGTCAAAGTACGGTCTTCAATTCCGAGTTTTTGAGCTAAACCAGTAATGCCATAGTTCGGCATAATGACACCAATTGAACCGACCAAACTTGATGGATTCACAATAATTTCATCAGCAGCAGAAGCAATATAATAAGCACCAGAAGCACCCATATCACCAATTACTGCATAGACTTTCTTGTCAGGATGTTCTTTTTTCAAATAGCGAATTTCTTGCCAAATTTCATCCGACTGAACAGGAGAACCGCCAGGAGAATTAATATTAAGTGCAATTGCTTTACTATTTGAAGCTTCAAAAGCACGTTTAAGCGCTTTATTCGTATCTTCACTATTTACTGCTTGATTACTTGAAGCATCAATGGTTCCAACAATATCAACTACAGCCAGATGAGCACTGCTACTACTTGCTGCTGAGCCTTCTTTGCTGGTTGAGCAACCCTTGCCCATTAACACAACAATAAATAATAGATAAATAAAAGTAAGTGTTTTAAAGAATATACCCCAGCGACGACTACGGCGTTGTTCTTCTACAGAAGCCATTACAGCTTTCTCAAGGATTTGCCATTCTGGTCCGTTCTGTTTAGGGGTTATAGGTTCATTTTGTGGTTTTGGTGGCCAATCGGACATAAAATTCCAATCCAAATCAATCGAAATGATGTCATTATATACGTTGATTTGATAAAAACTGTCTAAATAATATGATTTCATTTATAATATTTTTGTCTTTTTTATTTGTTGTTCCCTCCTTACCTTACTGCTATAGATGACTAGACCAGATTCAAAAAGCATGAACTATCAATTACTCAAAACATTTAGCCGACTACCTATTCAATTTGGGCGCTCTATTGCTCGTCTATTGGCTGGTCTTGTAAATACTTTAAAAATTACTAAAACCTCAAAAAGTATAGAACTTAACTTAAGGATTGCTCTACCCCACTTAACACCACAACAACGTATAGCAATTACAGAAAAGGCTATACGTAATGAATTAACCTCATATTTTGAATTTTTAAGTATTTGGGGTTCATCGAACCAAGAAAATATTTCTCGTATTCATCGTATAGAAGGCGAACAATACTTTCATGATGCTTTAGCAGCGAAGAAAGGTGTTGTACTCATTGTTCCTCATTTTGGTACATGGGAAGTAATGAATGCATGGTGTGCCCAGTTCACATCAATGACTATTTTATATAAACCAGTCAAAAATGATGATGCTGACCGTTTCGTACGAGAAGCTCGCAGCCGTGAACAGGCGAATCTCGTCCCGACCGATGAAACTGGCGTAAGACAAATTTTTAAAGCACTTAAACAAGGTGAAACTACAGTAATTTTGCCGGATCATACTCCGAATGTAGGTGGAGATATGGTGAATTATTTTGGTGTTCCACTTGCTTCAAGTAATTTAAGTGCCAAGCTCATCCAAAAAACTAAAGCGAAAGCTTTATTTCTGTATGCGATCCGTAATGAAAATGACGGGTTTACCATGCATATTGAACCTATGGATGAGAAAATCTATGAAGGCTCTGCTGACGATGGCACTTATGTCATCCATCAAGCAATTGAGCAGCTCATTCATAAATATCCAGAACACTACCACTGGAGCTATAAACGCTTTAAAGCAAACCCAGCTTTAGATAATGTTTATAATGTTGACCCTTCAGAAGCGATTAAAACTGTGAATAGACTCAAAGCTGAAGCTTTAGAGAACTCTACGCAACCAGATCCGCTCAAAACGTCGGTCGTGTAAAACCATTTTGTGATTTTCCAGAACAAAACTTAACTCCCCTTGCTCTACTGTACTTTTAAGTGGGATATGAAGGGTTTTTAAACGATTGATAACCTCTTGGCTAGGATGGCCATAACTGTTATCAAACCCTGCTGATGCAATTGCCAGTTTTGGTTGTAGGGTTGCAAGAAAATCATAAGCCGAACTGTGTTTGCTTCCATGATGCCCTAATACCAAAACATCTACTTTTAAGCTTGGATAGTCTTTTAACAGCTCGTATTCTGCTTCCCAGCCCGCATCTCCCATAATCAGAAAATTTTGGTAATCACTGACTCCTTTGAAATGAAGATATATCACACAGGAATATTGATTCTGTTGAGAAGGTACAAAAACTAAATCTTTTTGTTTAGGCCATAAAACTTGAATATCTAACTCAGGATATTGCCATTGTTGACCTTGATGGCAATATTGAAATGACTGCTTGAGAGTATTTGAAGATTGCTCATTTGAGAGAACCTGCTTTACAGGAATCTCCTGCTGAATGGCAGGAAAAGCCCCACTATGATCTTGGTCAAGATGAGACAACACAACACGATCTAACTGTTTTACACCTTGTTGGCGTAAAAATGGGACTACAACATTTTTGCCAATACTAAAGATCTTTTCATCGTAAGAGCCACCTGTATCAATTAGCCAGTTTTGTTCAGGATGTTCTAAGAAAATAGCCTGCCCCTGTCCAACATCTAAAATATGAAGCTGAATTTGCTGGTTCGTTTTATTCACTACAATTAGGGGTAAACAACAGAGTAATCCCCATATTTTTGGGAAAACGCCTTTAGGCAAAAATAAAATAAGGATACCTAAACTAACTGTAAATAGAGCTAGTAGCGTCAAGCTTATACCCTGTAATGGTAAAGAGATTTTTTCTAATAAGCCCAAACAACTCAGTAAGATACTGAGTAAAATATCATTGAAATGAAAAAGCATATTTCCAAATGGTTTTACTACAAACCATGCACAAGCAGCCAAAATATTTAATGGGACAATAACACTACCAACAATAGGCACAGCAATAATATTGGTTAATGGAGCAACCCAAGAAATTTGTTGAAAGAAAAGTAAGGTTAAAGGACTCAATGCAATAAATATTTTGCCTTGAGACTCAATTAACACCTTACTCATAAAAATCAGTTTTGAGCTTAAGCTTAAAAAATGTTGCTCAGGTAACTGCACTATAGTTTGGTAAATTCTTAATAAAATAAAGCATGCCCCATACGACAGCCAAAAACCTGCAGAAAGGACACTAAACGGGTCCATTAGTAACAGTAGACTTGCGCTATATACCAGTAATGCAAATGGTTTAAGGGGTTGTTTTAATACTAGGAAAGAAATAAATATAAAGACTGACAACAATGTCCGTAGTGCAGGAATTTCAAACCCCACAAAAGCTGTATAAATTAAAACACCGAGGCAGCATGGCATAGCCATCAAAACCTGTTTCGGTTTCCATAAATAAATTTGAGGATAATAACGGCAGATGAGTTGATGACACACCCAAGACAATATGATGGCAAAAATAAGTACATGTGGACCCGAAATCGCCAATAAGTGAGCAATTCCTAATTGTTTAAATTGTAGTTGAGTTTCATCTGATAAAAGACTTTCATCACCAGTCAGCAAAGCTAAAAGTAGGCCCTTTTGCTGTAATGAAGAATTGTGTAATAGATGCCTAAAAGTTAAGCGAAGCTTTTCTATATTTAAATGAAATCTATTAAAAAAGGACTGCTGTCCTCTTAAATGCTGTTGATATCCCAATCGATATATTTCATCAAGGCTTAAAGGCTCAATATGCTGAACAATAAAACCAGACATTATATTTCGCTGAACAAACCACTTTTCCTGATCAAAAGCTCCTGCTGTGGCATAACTATGCGCAGGTTTTGTTTTTCCAAATAGTCGATAGTAATGACCTAATTCAAGTTCTGGATTACCCTTCAACACACCCTGATTATTATTTTTTAAATACAACAGCCAATTTACTGGTTCTTTAGTCAGATTTAATACTTGTGCATTTTGTTGAACTTTATTGTCTTTTTCTTCACTGAGTTGCTTTATATAAACAATAATATCGAGATTCTTTGAATCCGTTTCTCTTTGTTCTAAACGCTTAATCAGTGCTTTCTCGGCATATTGATATCCCACAGTAAATAGACTGACTGTACATAACAGGCAATACATTGTCTTTAAAAGTGGTCGACCAACAAATACTGGTCGTTTAAAAAGATAAAAAATAAAGCCAAGTAAAAGTAGAACCTTAGCTACTTCTCCATATTGCATGATTAAAGGTAAATTAATACCCATTAATGCAATACCGCCAACCCACCCCAATAGAATAATTTTAAACATTCAAAATCTTGTCATTATCATTTTAGGGGCAAAATTAAAGCCCAACTGAGTGGGCTTTAACAATGTGATTTAATGACAATTTTTTAAGAACCATTCACCCACAAACCATCTTCCATATGCAAGATAGAGTCTGCTGCTTGAGCTAATTGCTCATCATGGGTCACAATAAGCATTGCCATGTTTAGTTCTTTCTTAAGATCAGTCAGTAACTCGAAAATACCCACAGCTGTTTTACGGTCCAAATTACCTGTTGGTTCATCAGCTAGAACGACCGCAGGCTTAGTCACCAATGCTCGAGCAAGAGCAACACGTTGCCGTTCACCACCTGAAAGCTCACCTGGTTTATGGTCCATACGGTGAGATAGCCCAACGCGATCTAGCAAATATTCAGCTTGTGCCTTGACCGACTTATATTGGCTATCTGGTCGAAGCATTAAAGGCATCGCTACATTTTCAAGCGCACTGAACTCTGGCAATAAGTGGTGAAACTGATAAACGAAACCTAAATACTGGTTACGTTGAAAACCACGTTCCGCTTCACCTAAGTTATCAAAGCGCTGACCATTTAAAAATACTTGTCCTTGTGTAGGCTGATCTAAGCCGCCAAGTACATGTAATAAAGTACTTTTACCTGAACCACTCGCACCCACAATAGATACAAACTGTCCTGCTTCAACCTGTAAAGAAAGACCTTTAATGACTTCAACCTTAGATTTACCATCATCAAAATGCTTATAAATATCTTTTGCTTCTAGAACGACTTTACTCATAACGCAATGCCTCGGCAGGTTGAACTTTGGCTGCACGAAGCGCCGGATAAATAGTTGCCAAGAAACTTAAGAGTAAAGAAACAATTACGATAATTGTGACGTCTTGCCATCTTAAGTAAGAAGGTAAGTAATGTACAAAATAGGCGTCGAACAAATTAAGTCCAAGCACATTATTAAACCAAGAAATAATATCGCTAATTGTAAGTGCCAAAATTACACCTAAAACCGTACCCGCAACTGTACCAATTACACCAATCACGGTACCTTGCACCATAAAGATTTTAGTAATCATGGAGGGTGACGCACCTAAGGTACGCAAAATTGCAATGTCGGATTTTTTATCGGTTACAACCATGACCAAAGACGAGACAATGTTAAATGCAGCAACCACAATAATCAGTACGAGTAATAAACCAACTAATGTTTTTTCCATTTGAATAGCATTAAACAAATTACCATGGGTATAGGTCCAGTTCGTTGCGTAGAAATTGCTTGGTAAGTTTTTCACAATATCATCGGCAACTTGAGGAGCCGCAAAGATATCATCCATTTTCAAACGGACGCCTTGAGCACCATCAGGTAAACGCAATAAAGTCGATGCATCATATAAAGCAATGTACCCGACCATCGAGTCCACTTCAGCGCCGACACTAAAAATACCAACCAGTTTAAAGCGTTTAAAACGAGGGACAACACCTGCTGGAGATGGCGTTGCTTCTGGTAACACCAATGTCACACTGTCATTTAAACGTAAACCAAGTGAATCGGCCATGTCTTTACCAAGCACGATACCAAATTCACCCTTTTTAAGTGAGTCGAGGCTACCGGCAACAATATGATTTTGAATGATAGAGACATTCTTTTCATATTTAGGGTCAATACCCGTTACCATAATACCGGCCACTTGCCCTTGAGCAGTTAACATACCTTGCAATTGGGTAAAAGGCGCAACTCCAGTCACATGGGGATGATTTTCAACTCGTTTAACCAGCTCAGGCCAATCCGTAAGAATTTGCGTCGATGAAACTGTCGCTTGCGGTACCATTCCCAAAACACGATTTTTCAATTCGCGGTCAAAACCGTTCATTACAGAAAGTACCGTAATCAGTACAGCGACACCAAGTGTCAAACCGACCATCGAAACCAATGCAATAAAAGAAATAAAATGATTACTGCGTCGTGCGCGAGTATATCTCAACCCTATATACAGTGAGATTGGTTTAAACATACCTTCTAAATCCAAGGTGATTGATGGAAAATAGAGAAGTGTGATCTACACTTCTTATTAGCCATATCGTTAGATGCTGTATTAAGGTTTAAAAATCAGTAAGTTCTGACCTATCCTTAACAATCCTAATATTATATTGCTGCGCTATTTTCTACTACTTAAGATATGAGATCAATTTGATCATGCATTTAGCTACGAATTAGAACAATTTAATGAATAAGCTCAACAAATTACCCTCATCTTCTCCTATTTAGATTTAATATGTTGGGCAAAATTACGGTTTGCTTGAATGTCTTTATAGAAATACAGGAATAGACCAAACAAGATAATAAATGCCCCCACAAAAACCATCATTGAAAGATGCTCATGGTTTAAAACAGCGCCAATCACCATAGCTAACATAGGCGTAATCACAGTTGTAAGCGATAAGGTAGTTGCTTTGATATTTTGTACAAGTTTGAAATAACAGAACATGGCAACGAGTGAAGCCATCAGAACTGTATAAATTAAAGCAAATAAAGATTTAGCTTGCGGTAAGTGGCTCGGTGCATATTGCCAAATAAATGGGATAAGACAGCTCGCCAAAAGTGATGAAACCAAGATTGAACCAGTTGCTTGAGCCATGGGCTGAACTTGGGCATTCACTTTTTTTACCCAAAAAATAGAAAATGAATAAACAAAAACACTGATCAACATTAAAACAATGCCAAATGGATGCACGTGCTGACCTGATCCATTTAAGCAAATAATTGCGAGGCCACAAACAGCAATCGCCATACCGAACCACTGTAATTTATAAAGATGCTGACCAAATCCAAAACGTCCAATGAAACCCGCCATAATAGGCGCCAGACCAAACATCAAAGCGATCATGCCTGAACTTAAATACTGGGTCGCAGCATAGGTAAAAATTTGAGAGCCAATTAAGCTAAAGGACCCTGCAAAATAACTATGGAGAGCTTGTTTATGAATGGGAAAAGACGTTTTTAGAATAAGTAAAACTATAACCGAAAGAGGTAAAGCAATATAAAAACGTAAGAGTAAGGCCCACATGACATGTAAGTCAGACACGCTCCATACAATGGCTAAAGGTGTCGTTGCCCAAATAAATACAAGCAAGACATAAGTTGAAGCCAAGTTAGTCTGAGATGGCATAAGAGGCTCACTAAGCTGTTTTACGTTTTTGCTTTAAAATTGTTTGATCGAGCGCACTCGAAAATTCACGTTTATCTCGTTCTGAAATTGGAGGTGGGCCACCCGTCTGGACTCCTGCACCGCGGAGCGTATCCATAAAGTCACGTAAGTGCAAACGAGCCTTAACATTTGCAGTGGTATAAATTTCACCGCGTGGATGAATCGCAATACCGCCCTTTTCAATAACTTGAGCAGCAAGCGGAATATCTTGCGTAATGACAATGTCATTTTCAGACATGCGATCTACAATTTCCTGATCGGCCTGATCGGCTCCACTTAAAACCTGTATTGATTTAATACGTACCGACGGGGTAATTCCGACATTTTGATTGGCTACAAAAATCACTTCTAACTGATAACGATCTGAAGCTCGTAAAATGACTTCACGCAAAATTTTAGGTAATGCATCTGCGTCTACCCACAGCTTAAATGGCAGCACGTTATTCTCTATTTCCACTAAAAATCTAAGTCTAACAGATGCATTTCACTAGAGAATAGCGCTAAATATAAAACTTGTTTTCTAAATTTAATTTTAACAATACCTTAACAGTCAGTCATATTCGCTCTTAAAAATGAGTGATTTTCCCCATTAAAAGGCTTTTTAATAAGTAAATATGTGCTTTTACAAGAGAATTTACATATGTTGACTTGAAAAATAACAATTACCCTCGATTTAATATAACAAGTGAGATAAACCCAACATCAATCGTACTTATGAAAAATCAAAACAGTCCAGAAGTTATTACGGTAAACGACCAAAATTTTGGTAGTCATGGAGAGCATTGGAATCTACTGACCTCCCATCCAGAGACAGATGTACCAAAATGGCTTGGATTGGCGCTTGATGCTCCTGTAATGCCAATGGGTTTATGCCAAAATGAAGATGAAATGGATCAATCTTTCTGGCTGATTCAAGGTCCTCAAGGGCAAAATGTCACTATTAACCAAATTATTGCGGTTGAAAATCAAAAACCTCGTGCTTTAAAAACAGCATTCCCTAGTTTTGAAAGTCCTTATCAATATAATGCGCAAATTGAACGCATCATTACTTGTGACTCAGCAACTCAGGCAGTATTAAGTTTAAGATTAAATAAAAATACGACTGTTTATGCATTTGATAATTTATTTAGTGTTAATCGTTGTCAATATGACAAAACCCAAACTTACCAAGTTCAATTTAATGCATGGGCTTATGAATTAGAATCAGTACCTGCTGGTGAAACAATTGTTGTAGATGATCCAGCATCAATTAAGCATCACCGTGCACTAAATGCAATTTTAACTGAACATAATGGAATTGCACCTGAAAACCTACAAGAACTCATTAATGAATGGCAGCCAAAAACTGAGGAAGATCAAGAACCTGTAACGGTTGATTTTTCAAAAATGGTTGCATATTTATATGGGGAAAATCTTGGACAAGAAGATGAAGCGTGGTTCCAAGGTAATATTGTCGGTAAAACTTCAATGACATTTATGGGTGCAGAATATACTCTTTATGATGTTACTTTAGTTTTGGAAGATGATCTTCCTGCCATATTAGTGCGCATTGCGACCCAAAATGATTTGTACAAAAACTTTAATATTGGTGAATATATTCGCGGTAATATCTGGATTCAGGCGAATATTTATGCTAAAAATAGTGAAACTAATTGAATTTCACTAATATTTTAAAAATTAGGCTATTTAATGAAGATTATACCTGAACAAACCACCAGCCTCATTCAAACTAGTAACCCGCGTATAAGGGTCGATACTGGTGCGTTTTGCTTTTTTGTTTTAGGTATGTTCTTAGCCGCGATGATGATCCATCAATTTGGTTTCGTCCCTTTTTAATGAATAAATTGCACAATAAATAAAGCCCTCTTTCGAGGGCTTTATTATTTGATTTACTTAACCATTACGTTTAGCAAAATCATCCATAAAACGGATAAGCGCTTGAACGCCTTCTAATGGAACTGCGTTATAAATACTTGCACGCATACCACCAACTGAGCGGTGACCTGCCAAGTTCAATAAATGATTTTCTTCAGCTTCTTTCAAGAATTGCTTTTCTAAAGCTTCATCTGCCAAAGTAAATGGTACGTTCATAATTGAACGGTTTGGAATAGCAATCGGATTATTATAAAAATCGCTTGAATCGATATAACCATAAAGTAACTGAGCTTTTTCAAGATTAACTTTATGAATAGCGTCTACCCCACCCTGCTCTAGTAACCATTCAAATACTAAACCAGACAAGTACCAAGCATAAGTCGATGGTGTATTTACCATAGAGCCATTTTTCGCTTGGTCACCATATTTTAAAATACTTGGAATTTCTGGTTTAGCTTGGTCGAGTAAATCATCACGAACAATAACGATTGTTAAACCAGCAGGACCAATATTTTTTTGTGCGCCAGCATAGATTAAACCAAACTTGGTCACATCTAATGGAGCAGATAAAATACTTGATGAATAGTCACAAACAAGTGGTGCTTTAACATCAGGAATACCTGCAAACTGTAATCCGCCAATTGTTTCATTATCTGCGTAATGAACATAAGCAGCATCGTCAGATAAGTTCCATTCGCTTTGATCAGAAATTGCGAACTTACCATCTACTTTAATGCCTGCTTCTACAGCATTAATGTTGCCATAACGTTTTGCTTCTTTTAACGCTTTTTCAGACCAAATTCCTGTATGGATATAATCTGCTTTGTTATTTTTACCAAGCAGATTTAAAGGAATTGCTGAAAATTGTAATGACGCACCACCTTGTAAAAACAGCACTTTATAGTTTTCAGGAATATTCATAAGCTTACGCAAGTCTGCTTCAGCTTTTTCAGCTACCGCAACATAGTCAGCACTACGGTGACTCATTTCCATGATGGATAGACCTTTACCTTGCCAATCCAACAATTCTTGTTGAGCTTTTTCTAAAACGGCAGTAGGTAATGCAGCAGGACCAGCACAGAAATTGTACGCGCGCATGATTTTTCCCTTGTAAAGTGAAACACAATAAAAAAAGGCATTTAACCACAGATTGCTTAAGCTTGCAGCAGCTTCTCTAGTAAATATTTCAATGCTAGGGCGTATTTAGGTTTATTTTTTCAATAACTATTTTATTTATTTGTTTGCTTTCACTTATTTTTTTATAAGTTTTACTAAATAAAGTTCAACTTGACTTGTGAATAGAGTTTCCCATACTGTGCTGAATATATAAAAACTTGCTGTATGATTTTCCATCACGCAAAATAAACTCAAAATCATTTTGTGCTTTTATACAATTGTATAATAAACAATATGATAATTGAATTTAATAACAAGAAATTTAAACTATAAGGGATGATCAAAAATTGTTATATAAAATGCCAACACATCAGTATCGACAGTCTAAACGCCCTTTTTTCTTTAAACCCAATTATCTCGCGTTGGTATTGGGAGTATTTATTGCAACGCCTATTTATGCACAAAGTTTAAGTTATGCTGAAGCAGAACAACAAGCTTTAAAAAGCTCATATAGCACTCAAGCCAACCAAGCCTTACAACAAGCCTCTCAATTAGAAGCTGAAGCAGTCAAAGGTTTAGGGTTACCTAGAGTTGATTTAAACGTTCGAGCATACGCATTTCATAGTGAAACCGATGTGCCGCTGGGTGCTTTTAAACAAAAGCTTGAGAATGATTTAAGCCAAGGGCTCAATGATAAGCTTTCACAGTGGAACAATGTCATTCCATCCGATGTTTTGGGACAAGTTCAGGAAGGTTCAAATCAAATCATCCATGACGGTATAAATCGTTTTCCAGACTACGCCAATTTAACTGTAGAAGATCAGGTCGTACGCCCGTCTATTTCGGTTGTCATGCCACTCTACACAGGGGGCTTAACCACTAGTGCAAAAAAGATAGCCAACATTCAGGCCCAGCGCTCTCAGCTTTCAAGCCAACAACAACAAGATATCCAGCGGTTTGAAGTCGTACAAAGTTATTTTAATGTGCAGTTACAGCAACAACTGGTCGCGAGTAGTTTATTTAACTTTAATGCAATGCAAAAACATTACAGCAATGCGCTAAAGCTCGAACAGCAAGGTTTTATTAGTAAAGGACAACGCATGCAATTTGAAGTTGCCCGTAATAATGCAGAGCGAACTTTACAGAATGCACAAGCAAATCTGAATGCCAGTCAATTTAGTTTAAACAATCTTCTGCATCAGCAAAGCAATCCTGACTTAAGTACGCCTCTGTTTGTAAATACAGTTCGTAACCAATCTTTAGAAACACTGCTAAGTAGTTACGCTCAAAAATCGAGCCTTGTGCAAAAAATGCAGTTAGATACTCAATTAGCTAATACAAATATTCAAGCTCAACAAGCAGCAAAGAAACCAAGCCTATTTGCTTTTGGTGAATATTCACTAGATGAAAAGGAAAACTGGATTGTCGGTGTGATGGCAAAGTACAACCTGTTTTCGGGTGTAGATAAAAATAAGAATATTCATGCTGCCGAATTAAAACGCTATGCTTCAGAACTCATGACTGAGCGAACGAAACAGGAAATTGAAGGATTATTAAATAAGTCATATAACGAGCTCAATTCCGCACAGCAAAGTCACACGCTATTGCAAAGAAATATCAGTGCAGCTCAAGAAAACTTACGTATTCAGGAGCTTTCTTTCCGTGAAGGTATGGGAACAGCCACCCAAGTCATTGATGCACAAAATGCATTAAGTGCTCTAAAAACAGAAATGGCTTTAAATGCATATAAATATGTCATGTCACTTGCAACCTTATTGCAAAGCCATGGTTCTATGGACCAGTTTAAAGCTTATGTGACTCAACCACACACTGACTATATCCGTTAATAGGGGCATTAAAATGAATCAAGAATCATCTTCTTCTCAGCAAGATTCACCTGTTACGGATACAGAGCAAACAGGTCAAGATCAACCGAGTAATCAAACTGACAGTACTCAAGAAGTAGAGTCGAATAAAAGTGATACGCAACCACCTAAAAATTCGAAAATTAAACTAGTTATTGGCGTGGTCATTATTGCTTTGTTGGGTTTGATTAGTTTCGGTTTGTGGAAAAGCTATCAACCCAAGCCTATTGAGTTACAAGGCAGAGTTGAGGCTGAAACTCTTCACGTCAGCACTAAAGTACCAAGTCGTATTGAAGAAATTTATGTCCAAGAGGGTCAAAAAGTTTCTAAAGGACAACCCCTTGTTCGTTTAGTCAGCCCAGAAATTGAAGCTAAAAAGCAACAGGCCTTAGCAACCTTACAATCAGCTTTGGCATTTCAATCTACGGTAGACCGAGGCTCTCAACAGGAAAATATCGATACTCTTTATGCCAACTGGCAAAGTACGAAAGCTCAAGCAAACCTTGCAAAAACCACTTATCAACGTGGTGAAAATTTATATAGACAAGGTGTCATTTCACGTCAAAGACGAGATGAGATGTTAGCAGCACAAACTTCTGCTCAAGAGCTAAGTGAAGCATCTTATCAACAATATGCACGAGCAAAGCGCGGAAGTACCAGCCAGCAGAAATCTACAGCAGATGCACAAGTTGATATTGCTAAAGCAGCAGTCAGTGAAGCCCAAGCACTTGAAGCAGAAACCCGTTTACTCGCTCCTATTTCGGGTACAGTTTCCAAAACGTATGGTAAGCCTTCCGAACTGGTTGCGATGGGTGTACCAGTTGTCAGCATTTTAGAAGATGGTGATTTATGGGTGAGTTTAAATGTCGGCGAAAATCAATACGCTTCTGTTTATAAAAATAAAACGCTAGAAGGATTCATTCCTGCGCTGAATCAAACCGTGATGTTTAAAATAAAAAATATTGATGCAGAAGGTGAATTTGCCACGATTAAAACCACTCGTCAGACTGGCGGTTATGATATTCGCAGCTTTAAATTACATCTGGTGCCTGAGCGTCCTGTCAAAGACTTAAAGGTTGGCATGAGTGTTCTATTTAAAATTAAAGAAGAAAAATAAAGCATGTTTGCCAGTATATTACGTGAACTAAACTATCTAAGAAGCAATAAATGGGATTTGTGTATGGTGACACTCATCCCTGCTTTTATCATTTTTCTGTTTAGCAGCATGTTTTATGCAGGTAAGGCTGAACATTTACCTATCGCAATTATTGATCAGGACCAAAGTGAGCTGAGCCGTAATATTGAAAAGTATCTTTCGTTAAATCATACGGTAGATGTTAAAACAATTACGGCAAGCTCGACAGAAGCTGAGAAACTACTCAATGAAACCAAAATTTGGGGGTATGTTTTTATTCCGGATGGTGCCGAAAAACGTTTTGTAAAAGCTCAGGATGCTCAAATCAGCATTGCATTTAACCAATCTTTTTTTAGCGTAGGAAATACGATTTCCTCTGCCATGTTGGTCAGTACACTGAATGCTTTAGCAGACTATGCAGGTCAGAGTTATTTAGCAAATAATATCCCATATTTAGATGTTCCTACAGCGCACGTCAAAATTTCAACGCTTTATAACCCAAGCATGAGCTATGAATTTTATTTAGAACCTTTTATGGTTCCTGCTGTTTTGCATCTATTACTCTGTTGTTGTGTGGCTTTTGCTATTGGACAAGAGCTTAAACGCGGCACATTAATCCAGTGGGTTAACCGTGAAAATTTTATTCGCGGCTTACTGGCTAAAAATTTACTTTATAGCTTTATTTTTTGTCTCTGGACTTGGTTATGGATGTTTTGGCTCGTTGATATTCGCGGTTGGTTTGTCGCAGGTTCGCTCAGTTTCTTATTAGTTGCCCAGTTCTTGCTTTATTTTGCTTATGCACTCATTAGTAGCACCGTCATTCTTGCCACCAAAAATTTAAGTAAAACTTTTGGTTTTATTGCGGTATACGGCGGGTCTTCTTTAAGTTTTGCAGGGGTTACTCTGCCTTTAAATAATGCACCAATTTTCACTAAATTTTGGTCTTTAATTATTCCATATACACCTTATGCAAAGCTCCAAACCGAACAATGGGTGATTGGAAGTCCACTTTTTATTTCAATGACACCCTTTTTAATACTGATTGGATACTGCCTTATTTATTTCATTTTGAGTTCCTTGCTGCTTAAAAAACTAGTTCGGGGGACAGCGCAATGAAAGAATTCTTAAAGGCTTACGGACAAACATTTAAAGATATTGTTAGTAACAGTTCGGTTTTCACGACACTGATTTTATCAGTCATTCTTTATAGCTTTTTTTATCCAACCGCCTATAAAGCTGAACGTGCCGAATCAATTCCAATTGTCATTGTTGATGAAGAACAGAGTCTTTTAAGCTCTCAAATTATTGGACAAACAAGCAATAGTCCGCACGTTAAAATTGTTGATGTCACTGCTAATTTTCTCGAAGCCGAACAAATGGTTCGCGAGCAAAAAGCAGATGGTATTTTGCTTTTACCCAACAACTTAACACAGAGTCTACGCCGCGGGGAAACTGGTGGAATTGGCTTATACTTAAGTACAACCAACTTTTTAAAAACTAAAGAAATTGGATTAGGTCTTGCTACATCTATTGAGGCCACATTAAAAGAATATGTTGAAAAATTTGGCGAGCGTACACATTTCCAACCTGCCCTTTCTATTCATCAGGTTCCTTTATTTAACCCCCTTTCAGGTTATGGAAGCTATATTTTTCCAGCAGTTGCAACACTCATTATTCATCAAACGATTGTATTAGGTTTAGCCATGCTGATTGCAAGCTACCGCGAACAGCATGAAAAAATTACCTCCATTCGCTTTGCTGGAATTTTTGCCAGTCTGTTTACTATTGGTTGTTTAAGCAGTTTTTACCTTTTTGGTTTTACCTTGTGGTTCAACGACTATCCACATGGTGGAAATTTTATTGGTTTACTCGTCGCGGTTCCGATTTTTATTAGTTGTGTGATTGGATTAGGCATGTTGATTGGCTCACTTTTAGACATGCCTGAACGTGCCGGACATATCATTGTATTTAGTTCAGTTCCGCTTTTCTTATTAACTGGTACCGCATGGCCCCACCATGCCATGCCTGAATGGTTACAATGGTTTGCTTGGTGCTTACCCTCTACACACGGTGTACAAATGTTTGTACAGCTTAATCAAATGGGTGTTCCTTTAAATGTTGTGATTCCTAAATTGATTTTTCTTGCAACAATTGGAATCATTTTTTTAATTATTGCCCATTCACGTTTAAAAAATTCCAAGTAAATTTAAGGGTAAATGAATGTGTATAAATTATATTTTTATTTACTATAAAATCTTATAGTTAAAGCTTATTTCTTAAATAATTGACCAAAAATTTATAAAAAAATAAATAAATTCAAAGTATTAATTTGTATCAATTGTCATGAAACCTTAAGAAAACTTTAAGTTGAAATTAAGAAATTTTCTCCATAGTAATTAGTATAGTTTTTCAGCAGCTAAGCAGAATAGTTCTGCAATCCTGCCCTATGGTGGAATTTGGATATGGCAAAAGTGTGTTATTGCGCAGATGACTTTGCAATGAATGCAGAAATATCTGATGCAATTATTCATTTAATTGAACAAGGTGCACTTCAAGCAACCTCATGTATGACCCAATCTGAACTATGGGAAACTGCTGCTGCCAAATTAAAACCGTTTAGCGATCAAGTTGATATCGGTTTGCATTTAAATCTTACCCATGCTTTCGCTTCAGGTAATACTGTTTTTTCCTTACCCATGCTGATTTTACGTGCATGGTCCTCAACTCTAAATCGTGAATCAATTACCCAATGTATTGAAGAGCAATGGGATTTATTCGTTTCAGTCATGGGAAAGCACCCAGATTTTATTGATGGACATCAGCATATTCATCAATTTCCATTCATACGCGATATTTTGCTGCAATTGTTAAAAGAGAAAAAATTTACGGGTTGGATTCGAAATTTACAGTACCCGATAGATTTACCTCACTATCGTTTTAAGACTCGCTTGCTATCTGCACTGGGTTCTAATTCTTTAGCAAAAGCATGTCAAACATATCATTTTAATCAAAATGACCAATTTGCCGGTATCTATGATTTTAAGCAAACTGACTATGGCGAACTGAACCAGTATTGGCTTGCACATGCAAAAGACCATTTACTGATTATGTGCCATCCAGCGCTTGCAGAATCAAATGATCAAGATCCGATTCAACATGCCCGAATACAAGAATATGAATATTTCAGTTCGGATCAGTTTCAACTTGATTGTCAGCAATATGGTATCCAGCTCACTAGACTAGGGGCAATGCAATGAACACAAAACCATTTTTATCCTGCGTTGTTCCAGCCTATAACGAAGCAGAAAATTTAAAAACTTTTATTCCTGCTTTAGCAAATAGTCTAAAACAGCAAAATCTTAGCTTTGAAATTATTGTGGTAGATGATGGGAGTAAAGACGACACCATTCCTATTCTACAAACAATGATTGATGATTACCCATTGGTTGTGCTTGAACTTTCACGCAACTTTGGTAAAGAAGCAGCTTTAAGTGCTGGTTTAGATCATGTGACAGGTGAAGTTACCCTACTGATTGATGCTGATTTTCAACATCCATTTGAAGCAATTCCAACCATGATTAACCTTTGGAAAAATGGTTATGACATGGTGTATGGTATTCGCAATCGTACTACAGAATCTTGGCTTAAACGTGTGTTAACCCAAGGTTACTATCGTATATTAAACTTAAGCTCTCCGATCGATATTCCAGAAAGCGCTGGCGACTTCCGTCTACTAGATGCAAAAGTTGTTGAGGCAATTAAACAATTGCCAGAAAAAAACCGCTATATGAAGGGTCTTTATGCTTGGGTTGGATTCAAAAGTATAGGCGTTAATTTTTCTGAACAAGAACGTCAGCACGGCCGTTCTAGCTTCAACATAAAATCTCTATTTAACTTGGCTATGTCAGGTTTAACTGGGTTTTCAGATTTACCTTTACGCATCTGTATTTATTTAGGTGCAATCCTAGCTTTAGGTGCTATGGGTTACGGCGTATGGATCATCATTAAAACGTTAATTGAAGGAATTTCTGTTCCAGGTTGGGCAACACTTGCAGCTGGTATGACTTTACTTGGTGGTATACAGTTGTTGTTCCTTGGTATTGTTGGTGAATATGTTGGCCGTATTTACGCGGAAGTAAAAAACAGACCAAAATACATTGTTGCATCTGAACATTCTCGTATTAAACAAGAAAAATCTATCACAAAGTCGGAAAACACTTTCTCAAGTTTCTAACATGTTTGCTCATATTCTTCAGCTCACGCGGTTTGCCACTACTGGGGCCGCAGCAGCACTTACTCACTATAGTGTAGCCATGCTTCTTTTTCAGAAGCATGTTGCACTGCAATATGCCAATTTACTTGCATTTTTAGTCGCCTATTGGGTGAGCTATTTCGGGCATCGTATTTTTACGTTTAAAGCACAGCATCTTGATCATCGTCAGACTCTACCAAAATTCACATTGGTTGCAGGTTTAGGTTTTTTATTTAATGAAAGTTTTCTTTTACTCTCAAACCTCTATTTTAACATTCCTGTTTCAACCTTAGTGTGTATTGCAATTGTTCTGACCTCTGTCGTGACTTTTTTGCTTAACCGTTTTTTTGCATTTCAACATTAAGGATTGTGTATGCAGCAATGGCTTCGTAATTCCAAATTTTTATTATTTTTTTTACCGTTTTGGTTACTTCTTCTTTCCTGGATAAGACCTCTATCTGTACCTGACGAAGGCCGCTATGGAGATATTAGCCGAGCTATGGTCGAATCTGGAGATTGGTTAACTCCACGAATCGATGGTTTGCCATTCATGCATAAACCTCCACTCCTACACTGGTTAAGTTCTATGTTTATGGAGCTTTTTGGTGTACATGTCTGGGTGTTACGGTTAGTACCTGTGTTAGCTGGTACCCTCATGTTAGTGGGTCTATTCTTATTTGTAAAAAAGCATATTTCGGAAGGTGTAGCACAGCTTACGGTTATTATTTTAGCGACCAACCTGCTTTTCTTTGGTAGTAGCCAGTATATTAACCATGACTTATTAGTAGCATCGGGGATTACATTAAGCGTTTTATGCTTTGCTGATTTCACCATTTCTGCACGAAAATCTATTTTATTTTTAGGTTATGTCGCTGGTGCAGCCGCTTTTCTAAGTAAAGGTCTTATTGGCGTTCTCATTCCAGGTATGATCCTGTTACCGTGGTTACTCTACACAAAACAATGGAAGAAAATACCTTCACTTCTTAATCCATTGGCTATCTTGCTATTCTTACTTATTGTTAGCCCATGGTTGTACGCAGTACAAAGTAAATATCCTCAATTTTTACATTATTTCTTTATTGACCAACAATTTAGTCGCTTCAGTTCTAAAGAATTTAATAATAAGCAACCGTGGTGCTTCTATCTGCTTATTTTGTTTGTCGGTTCTTTGCCTTGGTTTTTTGCGAGTAGATTTGAATCTATTAAGACCGTCTTTAAAGATTATAAGCAATCGGGTATATTTGCCCTGCTTGTATGGTGGTTTATTTCTGTTACGGTTTTCTTCTCTATTCCGCCTTCTAAACTAGCGGGCTATATTTTACCTGCTGTACCACCCCTTACTATTTTCTTGGCGCTTGTGATTAACAAAGTTCTTGAAAGCAGTTATAAAACCAAATTACAGGTATGGGGTACTCCTGTATTTATTATGATTCTTGGGATTGGTATTGTGGCTACCCCACATTTTCTCCGTGCGGATCAACCATTTTTTCAACATCAAGCCATATTCATTTACACCATTGGTACACTGTTAATTGTACTTCCACTGGTTTTAGTATGCTTATATAAAAAGCAGAAAGTGAGCTATTTAAACTATATTTTTATGAGTTTAATTGTTCTATGTAGTTCGGTTCCTTTTGCTGTTCGTATTTTAGATACTAAAAATAATGTGGGCCAAACAGATTTTGCTGATCACATCACCCCATCTACAAAAATAGTTTTCTACAATTACTATTTTTATGATGTGCCTTTCCTTTTACAGCTTAAACAGCCTGTGTATATTGTAAATGAATGGGATAGTGTTCATTCAGATAGCGCTTCTTTAGAAATTAAAGATGGCTTGTTATTTGAGCCGCAACTTAAAAAGTATTTGTGGAGCGAACAGCAGCTCAAAGATGCTCTGGTTCAAAAGCAAGATTTGATCGTGGTCAGTCAGCCAAATAATTTTGCAACTAAAGACCCGTCAGTAAAAACTTTGCATTACAGAAACTATGATGTGTTTATTTTCCATTCAGCAAAATAAATAAATCAGAAATAAAAAAGGAAGCCTAAGCTTCCTTTTTTATTTTAAAACGTTTTAATCTTCAGAAGTATCTTCACTATTAGATACAACTTCTTCGCTATCGGTTTCAGTCGTATCTACTTCGCCTTCAAGAAGTTCTTCTTCATCTTCTACAGCTTCAATTGAAACTACGCCAACAAGAGTTTCTTCTTCACTTAAACGGATGAGACGAACACCTTGAGCATTACGACCTGTCATTGCAACTTCTGCTGCACGCGTACGAACAAGCGTACCACCATCAGAAATCAACAATAACTCTTTCGTTTCATCAATAGAAACTGCACCAACTAGCTCACCGTTACGTTCACTTGTTTTAATTGCAATAACGCCCTTACCACCACGTTTTTTGGTCGGGAAGTCATTTACAGGAGTACGTTTACCGTAACCGTTGGCACTCGCACACAGGACTTCACCAGTCTCAGGTACAACGACAAGCGATACGATGCGGCTTACTAGACTTGAATCTGCTGAATCATCATTATCATCTGATTCATCGTTTTCAACTTCTGCATCTTCTTCGCTTAAAGTACTGCTTGCAAAGCTCACGCGCATACCACGTACACCTTTCGCTGTACGACCCATTGCACGTACGTCAGTTTCAGCAAAACGAATTGCTTTACCTTCGTTAGAGAACAACATGATTTGCTGATTACCATCAGTAATCGCAACACCAATTAAGGTATCTTCTTCATTCAGTTCAATAGCACGTAAACCATTTGAACGAATGTTTGCAAACTGTTCTAACTCAACACGCTTAACCGTACCCGAAGCTGTCGCCATAAACACATAGTGGTTTTCTGGGAACTCTGTTAACGGCAAGATAGCAGTGACTGTTTCTGTTGCATCTAAAGGTAACAAGTTCACGATTGGACGGCCTTTTGCCCCACGTGATGCTTGAGGAACCTCAAATACTTTCAGACGGTACACTTTACCCACGTTGGTAAAGCAAAGTACAGTCGCGTGGTTCGATGCCACAATCAGATGTTGAATAAAGTCATCATCTTTCATAGAAGTTGCAGACTTACCACGTCCACCACGGCGCTGTGCCTGATAGTCTGAAAGTGGTTGAGTTTTTGCATAACCCGTTTGCGAAACAGTTAATACCACTTGTTCTTCTGGAATTAAATCTTCACGGCAGAAATCGACACGAGATTCAACAATTTCGGTACGACGTGCATCACCATATTGTTGTAATACTTGTGCTAACTCTTCACGAATAACACCCATCAACAAGTTGAAGTCATTTAGAATAGCTGTAAGTTCAGCAATTTGACCCAAAATTTCAGTATATTCTGCGTGTAACTTGTCTTGTTCTAGACCTGTTAAACGGTGTAAACGTAATTCTAAAATTGCGCCTACTTGTGTCGGAGATAGACGATAAATTGAATCGCTTAAACCAAATGGACGATTTGGATCTTCACCTTCAATTTCATCTGGACGAACAGAAATAGCACCTGCTTTTTCAAGTAATGAAATAACACCACCACCTGCCCACTCACCAGCAAGTAAACGCTCACGCGCTTCAGCAGGGTTAGCAGAAGTTTTGATGGTTTCAATAATTTCATCAATATTGGCTAAGGCAACTGTCAAACCTTCCAAGATATGACCACGTTCACGTGCTTTACGTAATTCGAACATGGTACGGCGTGTCACAACTTCTTGGCGGTGACGAATAAATGCCGCAATAATATCTTTCAGATTCATCAATTTTGGTTGTCCGTTGTCTAGACACACCATGTTGATGCTGAATGAGTTTTCAAGCTGGGTATTTAAGAATAAGTTATTTACAACGACTTCTGCGTTTTCACCGCGTTTTAAGTCAATTGCAATACGCATACCGTCTTTATCAGACTCATCACGAAGCTCTGAAATACCTTCAAGTTTTTTCTCTTTAACTAACTCAGCAATACGTTCAATCACTCTTGCTTTGTTTACTTGATATGGAATTTCAGTAAAGACGATGGTTGTACGACCTGTCTTTTCATCTTCTTCGAAATGGTATTTACCGCGAATGTGTAAACGACCTTTACCGGTACGGTAGGCATCAACAATACCTGATTTACCGTAAATAATACCGCCTGTAGGGAAGTCAGGACCGGTAATGTATTCCATCAATCCTTCAATTGAAATATTCGGATTATCGGCATAAGCCAAACAAGCATTCACAACTTCTGTCATGTTGTGTGGTGCCATGTTGGTTGCCATACCTACGGCAATACCAGCAGCACCGTTAATTAACAAGTTTGGAACGCGTGTCGGAAGTACCTGAGGAATACGTTCCGAACCGTCGTAGTTATCTTCCCAATCAACTGTGTCTTTTTCTAAATCTGCAAGAAGCTCATGTGCCAGCTTAGTCATACGGACTTCGGTATAACGCATCGCCGCGGCACTATCACCATCGATCGAACCGAAGTTACCCTGACCATCAACCAATAAATAACGTAAGCTAAAGTCTTGAGCCATACGAACAATGGTTTCATAAACAGCTGAGTCACCATGCGGGTGATATTTACCGATTACGTCCCCAACGACACGAGCAGATTTCTTGTAGGCTTTGTTATAGTCATTGCCCAATTCGTGCATGGCATAAAGCACACGACGGTGAACAGGTTTAAGACCGTCTCTCACATCCGGCAATGCACGAGATACGATTACACTCATTGCGTAATCTAAATATGAATGCTTGAGTTCGTCCTCAATGGCAATCGGTCGGATTTCCGATACGCTCATGCATACTCCTTCTTACAGATAGATATTTCTATCCGTTTATATGTCTTGATCTTGCAAAAAATTTAGTTCCGGAAAGTGAACTAAAATCGAAAAAAATATAGCTGTATACTATAGCATAAATTGCTCGCTAACTGGGAGTTTAGCGATCTTAAAATAGCATTTTTTTACAATAAAAATTCTATTAGAATTAATAAGTTAAAATTATAGGTTTCTACTTTTAAATGTATTCTTTAAAACTCAATTATTCGATCAAAATATAAACAGCATGAAAGTACTCTTTTTAGAACACATTTCATCTATTTAAAGAATCAAACTTTTCGTCTTAACTCAACTTAGCAATATTTGAGCTAAAGATTCCAAGACTATTTTTCAAATTCATTGCTCTTTTTTTGAATAATCAATTTGAACTTATCATTTTACAGGACGGTATTGAGCCGGTATCCATTGATATCCCTTTGAGCTTTTACCAATGTGTCCAATGCCAGGAAAAGCGATATGTGCTGCCCCCACCCACCATTGGTTTTTATAGGCTTGTTCAAAGATACTCTTACGAACAGCTATAGCCTGATTCGAATGAGTATCGGGTTTGTAGCTTGCTTCAGGATAAGGAAATTGGACTGCACCGTAATGCACCACATCGCCTAGACCTAAGAACTTTTGACCGTTTTGTCCATCTACTAAGTATGAAGAATGACCTTCCGTATGACCATGAGTCACGATCAGTTGAACATTCGGTATGTTAAAAGTGGCTTTGGTAAAAGCAACTAGTTGCCCTGCCTTTTGGTATGGCTGCAAGGCATCACGCGTCATTTTAAATATTGGTTTAAAAAAAGCGGTGGCTTTTGCTTCATTTGCAGATGATGTCCAAAAGTCGACATCTTCTTTCGCCAGATAAACTTTCGCATTTGGATAAACCATTTTGCCATCAAGTGTAATACCGCATAAGTGATCAGGATGGGCATGTGTAATTAAGATGGTATCTATTTGTTCAGGCTGTACGCCTGCTTTCTTTAAATTTTCAGGCACATGGCCCAAGGTAGGCCCAAAACATTTTGCAGTGCCAGCATCAATTAAAATATTTTGAGTAGGTGTTTGCACAAGATAGGCAGAGAAATCCGTGACAATCTGATTATGCTCATCTACAGGAACAAAATTTTCTGCAAAGAGTTGATTGGCTTTTTCAGCCGAAATGCCCAGTAAGTCACTACGAGGCAATCCTAGTTCGCCATCAAACAGAGCCGTTACTTTAAGGTTTCCAATCGGTTGCAAAAAATAACCATCTACCTGATGTACGCTTGGCTTTTGTTCAGCATGAATAAGCGTACCCGCACTCAGGAGCAATAATATCGTAAGTGATTTTAATGATTTCATCATAGAGGCCTTGGTATTTTAATACTTTAACTCTATCGACTTTTATTAGTTTAAATCGCTCAATAAGCTATAAGAAACGCTCAAATTGACTTATTCGGCAGCTAGAACAGCTGGATCTATACCATAACGCTCTATAAAGCGATCACGAAAAATAGCAACAGACTGGTATCCAGATTTGGCTGCAATGGTTTTCATGGGTAGTTTTTTGGAATACAACAACTCAAGTGCATAAGTAAGACGTGCATGCGTAATCGTTTCTCTTAAGGTCGTATCTTCATGGCTAAGCTTGCGGCGAAGTGTTGCACTGCTCAAACCTAGTCGCATTTCAAACTCACTAGACTGCCAATGATGCTGTGGATTCTCTATTACCCAATCGTGAATGATTTTTGTCAATTTAGGTGGCGGTACAATTAGCACATCTGAACAATGCTGTTGGCATAACTGTACAAGCATAGCGGTAATACATAAACGTGCTTTCACCACATCATGATTAAACAAAGCCGTTTGCCACTCGGTTAAAGAGGTAGCGAAATCATCAATTGAAAACTTTAATATTGCTTCGGTTTTGTCGACTACAGGCTTCGCCCAAATCATTTGTGCGGCTTGAATGACTTCGTCACACATAGGCACCAGAATAGTGAGATATTCACCCGTTATAGGGTCAGGCAAATTAACTGCATCGATAACCGTATCGGGTTTTATAATATAGAGATCGCCGGCACTAAAATTGATTTGTTTTGTTTGAAGATTTAATTGTTGTTGCCCATATAGAATAAATCCCATATGCAACTGGCTAACTTTAATATTGGAAAGGCCATGCTGATTTTTAGACCGAATACATAAATAATCTCGTGCCATATCTGCCCGCGCCAATCTCACCAATGACTGGTGCAATTGATGAGCTTCGATGGAAGCGGAATAATTAATATTCATAATAATGATCTAAACAAAAAAACGCCCTTGACTATTTATAGCACAAGGGCGTTTTTCGAATAAGTGACAAGCTGTAAATTACAACTTGCTTACTAACTCAGGTACTACAGCGTTCAAATCACCAACTAACCAGTAGTCAGCAACGCTGTTGATTGGCGCTTCTTCGTCTTTGTTGATTGCAACAATAACTTTAGAATCTTTCATACCAGCTAAGTGCTGGATCGCACCAGAAATACCTACAGCAATGTAAAGCTCAGGTGCAACGATTTTACCAGTTTGACCCACTTGGAAATCGTTAGGTACGAAGCCTGCATCAACTGCTGCACGTGAAGCACCTTGTGCAGCACCAAGCTTGTCAGCTAATGGGTCAAGTACTTTGTGGTAGTTCTCACCAGAACCTACACCACGACCACCAGATACAACAATACGAGCAGCTGTTAATTCTGGACGATCAAGTTTAACGATTTCTTCAGATACAAACTTAGAAATGCCTGCGTCTTTTACTTCGCCAACTGTTTCAACCGCAGCAGAACCACCTTCCGCAGCAACTGGATCAAATGCTGTACCACGAACAGTACCAACAATGATTGCTTCGTCAGATTGAACAGTTGCAATAGCGTTACCAGCATAGATTGGACGCTTGAATGTATTCGCAGATTCAACAGAAATAATGTCTGTGATCATGCTTACATCAAGAAGCGCAGCAACACGTGGAAGAATGTTCTTACCAGTCGTTGTAGAAGCAGCTAAAACGTATTTGTAACCTTTAGCCAAGTCAGCAACTAAGCCAGCTACGTTTTCAGCTAATTGGTTTGCATAAGCAGCGTTGTCAGCAAGTAATACTTTGCTTACACCAGCAACTTTAGCAGCAGCGTCAGCAACTGCTTGAGCGCCTGAACCAGCAACTAATACAGTAATATCACCACCGATTTTTTGAGCTGCAGCAACAACGTTTAAAGTAGCACCGTTAAGTGTCTGGTTGTTGTGATCAGCGATAACTAAAATACTCATGATTTTATCCTTCCGTATTAGATCACTTTCGCTTCATTTTTCAATTTTTCAACAAGCTCATCTACAGATTTCACTTGTACGCCAGCTTTACGTTCTGCTGGAGCTTCAACTTTAACAGTTTTAAGCTTAGTACCAGCTGTAACACCGTAATCAGCAGGAGATTTAGTATCAAGCGGTTTTTTACGAGCTTTCATGATGTTAGGCAATGCAGCATAACGTGGCTCGTTTAAACGCAAGTCAGTTGTAATAATTGCAGGAAGCGCAAGTTCAACAGTTTGTAAACCACCGTCGATTTCACGAGTCACTTGTACTTTACCGCCATCCACTTTCACTTCAGAAGCAAACGTACCTTGACCAGCACCTAATAATGCACCAAGCATTTGACCTACTTGGTTAGAATCATCATCAATTGCTTGTTTACCAAGAAGGATAAGTTCTGGTTTCTCAGCATCAACAACACCTTTTAAGATTTTAGCAACTTCTAGAGCGCCAATTTCATCAGTGGTTTCAACTAAAATACCGCGGTCTGCACCCAAAGCCATTGCAGAACGGATTTGTTCTTGAGCTTCTTTAGGACCAATAGAAACAACAACGATTTCTGATACTGTTCCTTTTTCTTTTAAGCGAACCGCTTCTTCCACTGCGATTTCACAAAATGGGTTAATTGACATTTTAACGTTGGTAAGGTCAACCCCACTATTGTCCGGCTTAACACGAACTTTAACGTTGGCATCAACCACACGTTTTACAGCAACAAGAGCCTTCATGTAATCCTCGGCTGTTCTAGCAAAAGTAAATGTTGAGAAAAGTATATTAACTCTTCAATTCAAATTTTTTAGGTACCCTATCTTGCAATGTGTTTGGCATTTCGGTCAAGTCACAATTTTCTGGAACAGTACAAAAAAAATGAAATCATCAGTTCATAAAAAAAATTTCACAGCTGACTCGCCCTTATTTTATTCTTTTTAAAGTCTATTTTATACATTGATTTTTATTATCTTTTTATCTTATTTACCTTATTAGTCAGAAACATAAGCGCCTTATAAATGAGTCAAATTTTGTCGTTTTTAGGCCATATATGCCGACAAAATGTGCAAAGTTCAAAATGGTCAATTGGGTAATTTCACATATTTCTTTTAAACAAATTTGTAAAAAAGTACAAATGATCTCTACATTCATCTGATTCAGTGCAATCAAAGTCGCGTATTGATAAATAATTTATCTTAAATGACTTAATGCTTGGTCGCTCGCGGATGAGCCTGATCATACACTTGAGCCAAATGATCAAAATCGATATGCGTATAAATTTGGGTAGTCGATAAGTTGCTATGGCCTAACATTTCTTGAACTGAACGCAAATCACCACTACTTGATAACATATGGCTGGCAAAACAATGTCGAAGTAAATGCGGATGTAAGTCGACATTTACACCTGCTCGTTGTGCCTGAAGTTTTACACGCTTCTCGATTTGCCGTGGAGTGAGTACACCACCACGCTGTGAAATAAAAACAAAAGCATTTTGGTCAAAATGACCTTTCCAGATTTTATAAATTTTAAGCCAGTTCAATAGACTTTCTTTTGCCTTTTTCCCAAATGGGACAATACGGGTTTTATTTCCTTTACCCGTAATACGAACAAGATGACGATTAAAATCGATATCTTTAATTGTGAGGCCTTGTAGTTCTGCGAGTCGTAAACCACTTGAGTAAAGTAGTTCCAACATGGCTTTATCTCGCAACCATAATTGCTGATCAACCGGTTTTTCCGGCATAGGTTGATCTAAAATTTGATTAACCGTTTCTATATCGATCATACCCGGCAAAGGCCGAGGCTGGCGTTTTAACTTAAAATCGTCAGTAGGATTAATTTCTAGATATTTGCCCTGTTCAGCCCATTTCATAAACTGACGAATAGAAGTGAGGTGACGCTGCATACTACTTGGGCTTAACTGGTCTTGCTCAACACGTTGAGCTAGATATTCACGTAAATCTGAAGCTTCAACATTTTTTAAATCAATTTTTTTTGAGTCACAGAACTCAAGAAAGCTTTTCACATCTCGCTCATAAGCCGTAATTGTATGCTCAGACTGATTTTGAATTTTTCTTTCTTTTAACCACATCGAGAGCAGTTGTAATGCAAAATCCAAATTGCTCTCCATTTATTTGCCCATTTTTTTGAGTGTACCAAAAACTATTTGATCATGAAAATTTCATATCGCACAGCATAATGAATCTAACTTATATATTACAATTTATACCAAGTATTCATTGGACCTTGCTGCCATGACCACCGTACTCATTCCTTATTTAATTGCCATTACTTTACTTACGCTTACTCCCGGCTTAGATACGACTTTAATTATTCGTACTGCTACACTTGAGGGTAAATCTAAAGCGTTCCAAGCAGCTCTTGGAATTAGCCTTGGCTGTATTGTATGGGGAATTGTCGTGGCCTGCGGTTTAGGTGCTCTACTTATGGCATCTGACTTAGCTTTTAATCTATTGAAATGGATGGGTGCCGCTTATTTAGCATGGCTGGGTTTAAATATGATTTTAAAACCACGTAGCCAACTTGCAGACATACAAGAAAATAATCCAAATCGCTCTACCTCAGAGAATTGGTTTGTTAAAGGTTTCTTTGGCAATTTACTCAATCCCAAAGTAGGTATTTTTTATATTTCATTTCTTCCCCAGTTCATTCCTGCCCAAGCATCGGCTGTCACTTGGGTAATGGGACTTGTGATGATTCATGTCGTGATTGGAATAATATGGTCAACTTTATTAATTTTAGCCATGCAGCCACTTTCACGTTATCTAAAACAACCTAAATTTGTGAAATATATGGACCGAATTACAGGCAGTATTTTTGTGTTGTTCGCATTGAAATTAGCTTTGAGTAAAAGGTAATAAAATCAAAAATTATTGTACATATAAAAGTAAGCCCCTTTTATCACTTTAACTGATGAAAAGAGGCTTCTATTTAGGCCATGCGATTAACCTTGGAAATAACGTAAATCCAAACGCCCATCATATACATGGGTTGTTGGACCAGTCATCCAGACCACATCACCTTCTTGCCATTCAATTTGTAACTTACCACCAGCAAGTTCAACTTCTACAGAGTTCGCAAGTAAACCACGGCGCATACCACTTACCGCAGCAGCACATGCTCCTGTACCACAAGCAAGTGTTTCACCAACACCACGTTCAAATACACGTAAGCGAACATGTTTATCATCAATCACTTGCATAAAGCCGGCATTCACACGTTCAGGGAAACGTTTATGTGATTCAACTTGTGGGCCAATACCTGCTACATCAGCAGTGAGTACATCTGGAACAATAGTGACCGCGTGTGGGTTACCCATGTTGACTACGTCAATACTAATGTTTTGGTCATTTGCCAACTCAAGGGTATATAAAGCTTCTGGCTCTTCGGCAACAAATGGAATTTCATTTGGTAGAAACTTTGGGTAGCCCATATTTACGCGCACCCAACCATTTTGCCCAAGCTCAGGCTTTACAATACCTGCTTTGGTTTGTACGGTAATGTTGGTTTTATTAGTTAAATGACGTTCATGTACAAAACGCGCGAAACAACGTACGCCATTACCACATTGTTCAACCTCAGAACCATCGGCATTGAAAATGCGATATTTAAAGTCAGCTTCTGGTAAATCTGGTGGTTCGACAATTAAAAGCTGGTCAAAGCCAACACCAAAGTGTCGATCTGCCAAACGTTGAATGGTTGCTGTATCTAAATAAGCTCTTTGGCTAATTAGATCAACCACCATGAAATCATTGCCCAAACCATGCATTTTGGTAAATTCTAATAACATCTCATTTACTCCTCAGGCAATAAACGTTCTTTTTCCCAAAGCGATTCAACCGTTTCACGTTCACGAATTAAATAGCTCTTTTCACCTGATACCATGACTTCTGCTGCACGGCCACGCGTGTTGTAATTTGAACTCATGACAAAACCATAAGCCCCTGCGCCGAGTACAGCCAACAGGTCATTTTCTTGTAGTGCGAGTGAGCGGTCTTTACCAATAAAGTCACCTGTCTCACAAATCGCCCCAACTAGGTCCCATACTTTTTCTTCAGTATCGGTACGTGGCACAACAGGCTGAATATCCATCCAAGCTTCATATAAAGCAGGACGAATCAAATCATTCATTGCTGCATCAATAATCGCGAAATTACGATGTGTCGTTGGTTTAAGCAAATCAACTTTAGTTAAAAGTACACCCGCATTTGCACTGATGCTACGGCCCGGCTCCATATAGACTTTTAAGCCTAACTTTTCTAAAGCAGGTTTCATGGAGTTTGCATATTCTTCAACACTTGGCGGTGTTTCATCTTTATAACAAACCCCTAAACCACCACCGATATCGATATGTTTAAGATTGATGCCTAGTTTTTTCAACTCATCGATCATCACAATGACACGGTCTAAAGCATCAACAAACGGTTTAGTTTCAGTGAGCTGTGAACCAATGTGACAATCAATACCTACAATTTCAAGATTAGGTAAAGAAGCCGCGTATTGATAAGTTTCATAAACTGTATCACTTGGAATACCAAATTTATTTTCTTTTAAACCAGTTGAAATATAAGGATGCGTTTTTGCATCAACGTCTGGATTTACACGTAATGAAATCGGCGCTTTCTTGCCTAAACGAGCTGCCACTTTTTGAAGGCGGTCTAATTCGGCATAAGACTCTACGTTAAAGCAAGCAATACCTACATTGAGTGATGTTTCAATATCTGCTTCGGTTTTACCTAAACCTGAAAAAACAACTTTAGATGCATCTCCACCCGCTTTTAAAACGCGAGCCAGCTCACCACCAGATACAATATCAAAACCCGCACCAAGTTTTGCCAAGACACTAAGAACAGCTAAATTTGAGTTAGATTTCACCGCAAAACAGATTTGATGATCAATAAAGTCAAAAGCACGGTCCATATCCAAGTAATGTTTTTCAAAAGCTGCTTTTGAATAAACATACAAAGGTGTGCCAAATTGCTGCGCAAGCTGCTCCATAGAACATTGCTCTGCATGCAATACTCCATTAATGCGAGTGAAACTCATGAATGTGTCCTTATTTCAAAGCTTAAGGTGATGTAGTTTGGTTTTGGGCTGATGATGACTCGACTGGCTGTTCAGACTTTTCATCCTTTTGCACAGCTGGTTTTGATTCTTTATTACGATAAAGCAAGTATTTTGCACGGTTGTCATAATTTGGATCAGAAGGTAGCTGCAATGCTCCTGACTGACCGCAAGCTGTAAGCAAAATACTGCTGCTCAATAAACTGATGAGGCAAATGACACGAAGCATCTGAGCACCTGATTTAAACAATTCGATGCAGTATACCGTGATCATGCAAGCGGCTAAAGAGTAAACTTGAATAGAAAAACAATATGCATAAAAAACGCCAGCTTTTCAGCCAGCGTTTAGTCATAAGCAAATCAATTTAATTACTTTTTATGCCGTGGTTTATAGAAGAAGAAATAACCAATGATCAAGATAACAAACCAGATTGGGCTGACTTTCAGAGCTTTAAACGTGTCTGGCTCTAAAGACAACACGTAAATCATGCCCACAAAGAAAATAATCGTGATCCAACAGGTAAATAAACCACCCGGCAATTTAAATGTTGATTTGGCATGCAGTTCAGGGCGTGTCGTGTAATAACGAATGTAGCTCCAGATAATCAGTAACCACACGCAAATGAACAAAATGGTTGAAAGCGTTGTTGCAAGTGTGAAGGCTTCAACTGTATTTGGTACAAAATACTGTAATGCCGCACCTAACAATAAACACGCAGCAGAGAAATACAATGCATTTGCAGGTACTGCACGTCTGTTCAATTTACCAAAAGCTTTCGGTCCTTGATCTTCACGAGATAAACCAAACAACATACGGCTTGTTGAGAATACACCGCTGTTCATTGACGACATCACTGATGACAATACCACTAAGTTCATCAAGATTGCTGCTGCTGCAATACCTGCTTGGCTAAACAAGTTTACAAATGGACTGATCGCCGGATCAATTCTATTCCACGGCGTTACCGACATTACAATAAGCAATGCCAATACGTAGAAAATAATGATACGAACTGGAATTGAGTTAATCGCTTTAGGCAAGTTGCGCTCAGGATCTTTGGTTTCAGCAGCCGTTGTTCCCACAAGCTCTACACCCACGAAAGCAAAGATTGCGATCTGGAAGCCAGCCAAGAAACCATGCACCCCTGTTGGGAAGAAACCACCATTTGCCCACAAGTGGGTAAATGAAGCCACCTCGCCCGTACTAGAAGTAAAGCCAGTAAAGATCATCCATAGACCCACTGCAATTAAAATAATAATCGCAAGAATCTTAATAAGCGCAAACCAGAACTCTAACTCACCAAATAGGCGTACAGTTAATAGATTCAAGCCCATAATAAATACAATAGCGGCAACGCTAATCATTGCACCTTCCATTGGTGAGAAAGGCTGCCCGTTATTGAAGAATTGTAAGTAGTAGATAATTGCAGAAAGATCGGCGATACCAATCGTGATCCAGCACAACCAATAGGTCCACCCCACAAAATAACCTGCCCATGGGCCAATTAAATCTGTGGTGAAGTCAATAAATGATTTATAGGTCAGATTTGACAGGAGTAATTCGCCAAGAGCACGCATGACAAAAAACACCATCACACCAATAATCAAATAAATGAATAAGATAGATGGGCCGGCAAGACTAATCGTTTTACCTGACCCCATGAATAATCCAGTACCGATGGCACCACCAATTGCAATCAGCTGTAAATGCCGATTGGAAAGACTACGATGGAGCTCACCTTGTTCATGAGGGTCGCTCAGATTTTGATTCGACATTTTATGAATACACTCCAGTAATTTTTTTAGTCCGTTAGCTAAATTCAAATCAAAAAGACGATATCGCACCATTTGCAGGTATCTTTTTAAATGTATATTTTTTGACAACTTTTCAGCTAACCAATTTTTGTCTGTATGGCTGATAATTTCAAGATACATACAATTAAATCCGATAATACGCACAAGAACATAGCAATACAACGCACCTTCCAGTCTACAAATAAGACTTGAACCACTTTGATTTTTCAATTAAAAAAGGCAATCTGATCGATTGCCTTTTTATATTTTGCTTCTAAGTTATTTATTCTTGGGCAAAATTACGTTTTATTTTTGACTTATAAAAACCAAAGTAACCAATTGCAAGTACAAGGAACCAGATTGGGCTAACCATAAGCGACTTAGCTGTATCTGCTTCAAGGCTTAAAATCGCAATCGTAAATAAGAAGAAAGCAATAACGACATAACTCATCGCTACCCCACCCGGCATTTTAAAGTTCGATTTTTCATGCAGTTCAGGAGATAACTTACGGTAGCGGATGTAACACACCAAAATCAAAATCCATACCGTTAAGAATAAAATGGTGCATAACGTTGTTGCCAAGGTAAATGCTTCAATGGTATTTGGCACAAAATATTGTAATAAAGCACCGCCCATAATACAGGCACAGGAAAAAATTAAACCATTTGCCGGAACTGCGCTTTTAGTCAGCTGACCCAAAGTTTCAGGTGCCTGACCATCACGCGATAAGCCGTACATCATTCGGCTAGTTGAAAAAATACCGCTGTTCATCGAAGACATCACCGATGACAACACCACCAGATTCATAATAATTGCAGCAGTTGGAATACCTGCCATTAAGAATAATTCAACGAATGGGCTACGATCTGCTTTTACCTGATCCCAAGGTGTTACAGACATCACCACCATTAATGCCAATACATAGAACAAAATGACGCGAATCGGAATTGCGTTAATTGCTTTAGGCAAATGTTTATGTGGATCTTTAGTTTCAGCGGCTGTAGTTCCGACCAACTCCACCCCAATAAAAGCAAAGATCGCAATCTGGAAGCCCGCAAGGAAACCATTTACCCCATGAGGGAACATACCGCCATGATTCCAAATGTTAGAGATAGCAGCAACAGAGCCAGATGGTGATTGGAACTTGGACACTACCATGTAGATGCCGGCAAGGACTAAAGCAATAATGGCAACAATTTTGATAATCGCAAACCAGAACTCTACTTCGCCAAATAGACGAACCGTTAATAAGTTTAAAACTAATAAAAAGAGAACACAGCCCGCACTAATCATGGCCTGTTCTATTGGACTAAAACTGACTCCATTGGGTAGCCAAAAACTCAAATAGCTCGTTACCGCGGTTAAATCTGCCATACCTACGAGCACCCAACTTACCCAGTAGGTCCACCCGACATAAAAGCCAGCCCAAGGGCCAATCAAATCATAAGCCATATCGACAAATGACTTATAATTTAGGTTGGAAAGTAAAACTTCTCCCAAAGCACGCATAAGAAAGAAAATCATGGTGCCAATAATTAAATAGATAAATAAAATTGACGGCCCCGCCAATGAAATAGTTTTGCCCGACCCCATAAACAGGCCTGTTCCAATGGCCCCTCCAATAGCGATCAATTGTAAATGGCGATTGGTCAGCTTGCGCTGTAAGTCGCCAGCATGATCATGATGCTGAAGATTAGACATAGGTAAATATCCTAAAAATTTCCCACCTTAGCTAAAGCAAAATACATTCCAATATTTTTGGACAACGCATGAAAAATAGGCCTTTGAAAAATGATCGGGTTCTGCCTACGTTCAGGGTGTCGTTTTGCTATACTCTATTTTTACTGATTATGAAGTTATCTAACCGAAGTCGAATATGAGCAAAGTCAAAACTGTTTACCGTTGCGAACAATGTGGTGCTGATCATCCTAAATGGGCCGGTCAATGTTCAGAGTGTGGTGAATGGAATTCTCTGACTGAAGTCAAACTTGAACCTACTACAGCCCATCGCGCTCGTCCTAAAATTGGTGGCTATGCAGGCCAAGTTGCCAATATCACAACACTTAATAAAGTCTCGGTTTCTCATGAAACCCGCTTACCTACAGGTATTAGCGAGTTTGACCGTGTACTTGGCGGTGGTTTGGTCACAGGTTCAGTGGTACTCATTGGTGGTGACCCAGGTATTGGTAAATCGACTATTCTTTTGCAAACCGCAACCCACATGGCAAGTGCAAAAAGCTCTGCACTTTATATTACGGGTGAAGAATCGTTATCTCAGGTGGCCTTACGTGCTCAGCGCCTTGACCTGCCGACAGACCAGTTAAAAGTCATGGCTGAAACCTGTGTTGAGCGAATCTGTGAAGTTTTAGAGCAAGAAAAACCTGTTGTTGCAATTTTGGACTCAATCCAAACGCTTTACACAGAAACGCTCCAATCTGCACCAGGTGGTGTCTCACAAATTCGTGAATCTGCTGCGTTATTAACCCGTTATGCCAAAAATAGTGGCACGGCGCTATTTATTGTTGGTCACGTGACCAAAGAAGGTGCACTCGCAGGTCCACGTGTTTTAGAACACATGGTGGACTGTGTACTTTATTTTGAAGGCCAGTCCGACTCACGTTATCGTATGATTCGTGCTGTGAAAAACCGTTTTGGTGCAGTCAACGAACTTGGCGTATTTGGCATGACCGATAAAGGTTTACGTGAAGTAGCCAACCCGTCTGCTATTTTCTTAAGTCGTTACGATGAAGCGATTCCCGGTTCAATTGTCATGATTAGCCGTGAAGGAACTCGCCCTCTTTTGGTCGAAGTCCAAGCTTTAGTTGATGATGCCCAAGGACAACCACGACGCGTCGCTCTTGGTCTTGAACAAAACCGCTTAAACATGTTGCTTGCTGTAATGCACCGTCATGGTGGTGTGCAAACCACAGGACAAGATGTCTATGTCAACATTGTCGGTGGTTTAAAAATTACTGAAACAGGTTCTGACTTAGCTGTTTTACTTGCCTGTGCTTCGAGTTTACGTACCAAAGCATTACCACAGCAACTTGCAGTTTTTGGTGAAGTTGGACTTTCAGGTGAAATTCGCCCTGTACCAAATGGACAAGAGCGCTTAAAAGAAGCGGCAAAACATGGCTTTAAATATGTCATTTTACCTAGAGGCAACGCCCCACAAAAAGCGATTCCGGGGGTTCAAGTGATTGCTGTTGCTCGCTTACATGAAGCGCTGACCGAAGCGATGCAGCTCAGCGATGAATTGACATAAAAAAACATATTTTTATAGTTGAAATTTAGTGTAAATGGCTGCATAAATACTATTACAAATTAATTTTAAACAGGAATTTCCTATGGAAGTACACCAGCGCGGCTTGATAACCGGTATTTTAATGGCTGCTTTGGCAATTTCTCCTCTTGCTGAAGCAAAACGTGCAGGTGGTGGTAAAAGCCACGGCATGGCACGCTCTACCACTTCAAGCCAGTCATATCAACAACCTCGTCAAGTGGCTCCAGTTCAACAACCTGCTACAGCACCTCAGAGATCTGGTCCGGGTGTTGGTTCAATGGTTGCAGCTGGTGTAGCTGGTGCTGCCGTAGGTGCTGTTGCAGCACATGCTTTAGCTGATGACAAACCAACATCAACTGAACAACGTGTAACCCAGCCTGACAACGAGCAACAAGCTGCTCAACAGCAACAAGAGAAGAAAGGTGGTATCCCAGGTTGGTTATGGGTATTACTTGCTGCTGCTGTTGCCTTTTTTGTATTCCGCAAATTTGGCGGGAAAAAAAAATTAGCAGCAAATAATCCTTACGCTCCAAACAGCAATGGTCAAAACACATTTGGCCGTTCAGCTGCGCCAACTAACTCAAACGACAACACCAATATTTTTGGTCAGTCTGTTGGTGGTGGTACAGCAACTCAAGCTCCGTTTGGCGGTGCAACAACAAGTAATGGCAATCAGTTACCAGATGGTAGCGAACCTGCTTCTTTCTTACGTGTTGCTCGTCAGCGTTTTAACCACATTCAGTCAATTAACAGTGCAAGTAACATCGAAGAAATTCGTCGCTATTTAACACCTGAACTTTATAACTCTATGTATAACGACATCATGGAGAATCAAGATCAGGACGTTGCCGAGTTTAGTAACTTAAATGCAATGGTTGTAGACAGTGCGACTGAAAATGGTCAATACATTGTGAGCGTACGCTTTACAGGTACAGTAAGTGAAGATTTAAATAGCTTGCCACAGCCATTTACTGAAATCTGGCACTTTGTAAAACCTGTTGGCTCTCAGCAAGACTGGGTTGTTGCAGGTATTCAACAAGCTTAATTTAAATAAGCTCCAAATAAAAAAGCCACAATATGTGGCTTTTTTATTTGCTCGCCCTCAGGCAATTTCAGCTGGAAATGCGATGACTTTTTCAATTTTAAGTTGATCGGTTGCGACCATGAGTAATCGGTCAATTCCTAAAGCAATTCCTGAACATTCAGGCATATGAGGCAAAGCTGCTAACAAGTGCTCATCTAATGGCATGACATGCAGCCCTTGCTTAGCCCGCTCTGCATTATCTGCTTCAAAGCGTGAACGTAACACCTCTGCATCGAGCAATTCATCGTAAGCATTGGCAAGCTCTAAGCCTTCAATATAAACCTCAAAACGTGCTGCGACCTCTTCCCCATCTTCATCTACTTTCACTTTTGCCAAAGACGCCATTTCTGGTGGAAAGTCAGTTAAAAAGACAGGCGCATCAAAACCTAAACTTGGCTCAACAAAATGAGAGAACAACAAATCCATATAAGCTAAGCGGTCATCACCTAGATCTAGATTTAATCCCACACGATTTGCAGTATCTTTGAGTTGCTTTAAAGTCGCTTGCAAAGGGTTAATGTCCAAGCGGTCCTGAAAAGCATGTTTATAACTTAAAATAAACGGACGAACTTCCCCAAAACGATGCTGCAAACAGGTTTGTAATAAATCGGCTGTTTCATGCATTAACGCTTTTAAGTCCAAACCCGGACGGTACCATTCGAGCATGGTAAATTCACTATTGTGTTTACGCCCGTGTTCATCGTCTCGGAAAACCTTACAGATTTGATAAATCGGCCCGCTACCACTTGCCAATAAACGCTTCATGGCAAACTCTGGCGAGGTTTGTAAATATTGAGTCTGCAACTTGCCATGAATATGACGCAAAGTCTGAACCGAAGCCAAATGCACATCGGTAACGCCTGCTTGTGAAACGATTGGCGTTTCGACTTCCATGACATCACGTTCTGCAAAGAACTGGCGAATTTGAGTATAAAGCTTAGCACGAGCCTTTAAAGCATCAATTGAACAAGTAGGTTGATAACTTAAACTCATGCCTGTGGTCCCCCATGTGCTGCCCATTCACGGCGCAGCGGATAATTCTTACGTAATAAATCAAATGCTTTTTGCTCTACTTTACCGTCTTTAACGCAGGCACGGATATTGGCATCATCTTGAGCAATATCATAAATTTGAGCTAATTTTTGCTTTAAAACCGCTTTTAAATCATGTCCTGAAAAATAGTCTTCGCATGTAGGTAACTGAGTCTCGAAACGCTTATTAATGTCGTATCCAAACTTTTGGCAAAACGCTTCATAAATCATTTGCGTACCGCGAGCCTTACCTTCCAAGCTATAGCCTGCAATATGCGGTGTCGCCAACGCCAACATATTGAGAAGTTCTTCTGATATCACTGGCTCATGTTCAAATACATCAAGCACCACTTTTCGCTGGGTACGTTGAATGTCTTGCATTAAAGCAGCTTCTTTCACGACTGGACCACGAGCGCTATTAATTAAAATGGTGTCAGATTGAAGCGCTGCAAAAGCATTTTCGTCAAACAGATGATATGTCGCATGTTCACCGTTTTTGGTGAGCGGTACATGAATTGAAATGGCATTGGCTTGTTGCAATAAGGTTTTAAAGCTTACATTTTCAATTGAATCTAATTGCACATAGGGGTCAAAACCCATGACGTTCCAGCCAAGCAACCGAGCCATATGAGCCAAACGTTTACCTACGTTGCCAAGACCAACGATGCCTAGCGTAAATTTTTCTTGTTGTTCTAAAAGGTTCACATCTAAATGCAGTAAAGCAGTAATGACATATTCAGCAACCGCCTGTGCATTACAACCTGCTGCATTGGCCCATGTAATGTCATGTTTTTCTAAGGCTTGAATATCTAAATGATCGGTTCCGATTGTGGCACTACCCACATATTTTAAAGCGGTGTTTTGAATTAAACTTTCGTTCACTGCGGTGACTGAGCGAACCAATAAAGCTTCAGCATCTTTCACATCTGCGTGCGTTAAGGTGCGTCCTGCATGGTGTTGAATATCGCCAAATTCTGAAAAAAAGTAATCGGTAAATGCCAAGTTTTCATCTGCGACGATTTTCATTGTCTGCAACTCATAGCTTATAAAAACGTTATTATCCTTTGAGTTGTAGCAAAGCACAATGTTCGGGGCGTTAAATTACAACAAGGTTTCTAAGCGTAGTTCATCTACAAACCACCACCAAAATAAAAATAAGCCATCACCGCAAGAGTGAGCCACATTAAAATAATAAGTACAGCAACCAAATAATTTCGTGGCCCTTTTTCATGTTCTTCTAGCCATTCATTAGCTTGCTGTTCCGCATCGAAAATAACCTGTTGAGGCGTAAAACGAAGCGCTAACCAAATGAGTATGGGTAAAATGATGGCATCATCTACAAAGCCTAATATAGGAATAAAATCTGGAATTAAGTCGATGGGACTAAAAGCATAAGCCACAGCCACGACCGCAATCACTTTGGGTAACCACGGCATTTGAGGATGCCTTGATGCGAACCAAAGCATAATAATTTGTTTTTTTAGACGTTTTGCCCATTCTTTTATTGATTGTACCCAAGACATTTGGACAGACTCTGAACCTTTAGAGTTTTATAATAATCTATAAAATCTATCCTTAGCTTAAAAGCAACAGAAATGTCAGATGATCTTCGTTTTAAGCCCATCATATTGAACGATATATTTTAAATTTCTGTATATAAAACAAACCTGTCTCCCCTACAGAAACTTGCCAATGTGAGGCCAGATTGTTTGGCTAAGTGAATGGCCATACTGGTCGGTGCTGAAATTGAAGCGAGTAAGCTAATATTCAACTGGGCACATTTTCGTATCAGTTCATAACTTGCCCGACTGGTCATCACCACAAAACCTAAACTGGTGTCGTAGTTTTCTTGCGCCAAATAACCAATTAGTTTGTCTAAGGCATTATGGCGGCCAACATCTTCAAATAATGCCACGATTTGACCATCAACCACCCACGCTGCGGCATGTGCGCCACCTGTTAAAGCGGTAATTTCTTGCTGGGCTTTTAAATGGGAAATGGCACTCGGAATTTGCTCAAGCCAATTTTTTGATGCATGCGTTGTAATTTTCGGAACATCTAACTGAAACTGCTCTAAGCTCTCAATTCCACATAACCCACAACCTGTACGACCTACCATCATACGGCGGTGTTCTTTTAATGCGGCAAATGCTCTCGATGAAATGGTCATTTCCACCGTAATGCCCAATTCATTTTGATGTACATCAAGTGCATATAGCTCTTTTAAACTGGTCAAAATACCTTCTGAGAGACTAAAACCTTTGGCAAATAATTCGACATCGGTTGGTGTCGCCATCATCACCGCATGTGAAATACCGTTATACACCAAGGCGATTGGGTACTCTTGCACAATATGATCTAAAACATTTTCAGATTCGGTTTTGTTAAACCGCTGTACTTGTAATGTTTCAACCCCATAAGAATGTGGTGTCAAAATTATTTCCTTTATTTCAAAATGGCGCTTATTTAGAGCGCCATTTATTTGAATTACATTTTAAATATCGTCTTAGATTTAAAGGCTGCTGACTTTTCTATCTGCATCTTCAGGGTCAACAGCTGTTGCCAAGTTAAAATGCTCAGGTGCATTTCCGGGATGCAAAATCACAGGAACACTTTTTGATGCCGGAATCTTGGCATATTTATCGTGACTGCTTAAGGCCACTAAAGGATTGGTTTCCGGATAATAAGCGGCCAAGCTGCCGCGCGGAATGTTATACGGCACAATACGGAAGCTGTGCACAATGCGCTTCACGCCATCTGAGAACACACTTTCAATATCGACCCACTGGTTGGCTTCAAAGCCCGCTTCATCAATATCGGCTTGATTCATAAACAACACACGGCGCTGACCAAACACCCCACGGTAACGGTCATCTAGACCATATAGCGTCGTGTTGTATTGGTCATGAGAACGCGTGGTCATTAAGGTATATACCTTACTTTCGGTATATGCCGCAGCGTACTGATTTTCCTTATCGGCATAAACCTCACTGAGCGGTGTAATCATAAACTGCGCTTTACCACTCTTGGTATTCCAGATGTGCTGATTGGCTGGATGCTCTAGGTGGAAACCGCCCGGTTTATAAACACGTAAATTAAAGTCATGGAACTCATCAAATACATCGGCAATTGAGTCACGAATACGATCATAACTTTCGATGTACCATTTCCATTTAATCTGACTGTCTGGAAGTACTGCTTCAGCCATTCTTGCTACGATATCCGGTTCCGACAATATGTTTTTAGAAATTGGTGTATTGCGCCCTGCCGACAAGTGAACATTACTCATGGAGTCTTCAACCGAAATCGCTTGTGGGCCATGAAGCTGCTCATCAATTTCGGTACGGCCTAAACATGGCAAAATAAGTGCATCTTTACCACACACCAAATGGCTACGATTTAATTTCGTTGCGACATGAACAGTTAAATCACATTTTCTAAGCGCTTCTTGAGTATATGGAGTATCTGGTGTCGCGACCGCAAAGTTTCCGCCCAAACCAATAAAGACTTTGACCTCGCCCTCAGCCATAGCTTTAATGGTTTCGACCACACCATGCCCATTTTTTCTCGGTGATTTAATTCCAAATACGCGGTCAATGTTATCGAGTAATTTAGGGCTAGGCAGTTCATTAATACCCATGGTTCGGTCGCCTTGCACATTACTATGCCCACGAACCGGACAAAGCCCTGCACCCGGTCTACCAATTTGACCACGCGCCAACAATAAATTTGCCAGCATATGTACGTTAGCGGTTCCGTGGCGGTGTTGGGTAATCCCCATACCCCAACAGAAAATGGAGCGCTCTGACTCTAAAAAGAGTTTAGAGAGTTTTTCTAAATGTTCAGGTGACAGACCTGAGTGCTTATAAATATCTGCCCACTCAGTTCTTTCCACCTCGGCAATCATTTCATCGAAACCAACAGTATTCACCGCAATAAAGTTTCGGTCAAAAACGCTTGGTTTACCTGAGGCAAGTGCTTTTTTATCCCACTCATTTAAATGCTTTAACATCCCTAACATGAGTGCATAGTCACCACCAATTTTAGGCTGGAAATAATAACGACTAATTGGCGTACTGCCGTTGGTCATCATTTCAAGCGGTGCTTGCGGGTCTTGGAAACGCTCTAGGCCTCGTTCTTTAATCGGGTTAATTGCAATAATGTTGCCGCCGCGTTTAGACACTTCACGCAAAGTACCTAACATACGCGGATGGTTCGTGCCGGGGTTATGCCCAAAACTAAAAATAGCATCGGCTATATCGAAGTCATCTAGGGTGACTGTGCCCTTTCCTAAACCAATCGAGTCGAGCAAGCCAACACTTGTGGTTTCATGACACATGTTCGAACAGTCTGGAAAGTTATTTGTACCGAAGCTTCGCACAAATAATTGATATAAAAATGCGGCTTCGTTACTGGCACGGCCCGACGTATAAAATGCCGCTTGGTCTGGGTTATCTAGCGCATGTAAATGTTGAGCAATGAGCTTAAATGCATCATCCCACGAAATAGGCACATATTTATCGGTTGCAGCATCATAACGAACTGGGTCGGTTAAGCGGCCTAGGTCTTCTAGGAAAAAATCGCTTTGTTCTGACAGCCAACTGACGGTATGCCCTGCGAAATATTCAGGAGTAACGGTTTTACTGGTTGCTTCAAAGGCAACCGCTTTGGCACCATTTTCACAGAAGTTAAATGCGTGAGTGTCTTTCTTTTCTGGCCATGCACAGCCGGGACAATCAAAACCTGTCGGCTGGTTAATGTTGAGTAAGGTAATTGAGCCTTTGCCTAAAATATCTTGTCGCTTTAGGTTTCGAGCAACACTCAGCAGTGCGCCCCACCCGCCAGCAGGATGAGTATATGGCTCAATTCGCGCAAAACTATTATTTTCCTGTATGTGCTTTTGTTCTTCTGAATTATCCACTTTTTCATCCTCTTATCTTTTTTACACTCAACAGGCTCAGTAAAATCACAATTTAATTATGGTTTTATCAAAACTACCCGCTGTTTAACCATGAGTAGAGTCTGCTTTTTATATTATTGCCACTATGCTAAAAGCCGGCTCAACCGTTCTTATAATATGTGCCATATTATTTACAATTACAATCATTCAGCCCAAGCACATTATTTATATAAAAACATATAAAACAATGAGTTAAAAATTTAGTTGCTGTAATTTTTACAGATAAAAACATTATTGGGTTTCATTTTTAACAGTTTGAAAGCGTTTTAAAATTGACACTTACATGTGTTTATCTCTGGTTTTTTGGCATTAAGCAGTATAAAACAATGAGAAACTTATCTTTATTAGAGCATTTATGAAGGTTGTGATCGCCCCTGACTCATTTAAAGACAGCTTATCTGCTTTGAAGGTAGCGCAAGCCATTGCCAAAGGGTGGCAAAAAGTTTTCCCCCATGCAGAAACTGTTTTATGCCCAATGGCAGATGGCGGTGAAGGAACCATCGTAGCTGTTTTAGAAGTCTGCGAAGGTCAATGGCGTGAAAAAACCGTGGTTGGGCCATTAGGTCAGCCTGTTCAAGCCAAATGGGGATGGTTAGAACATCAAAAGATCGCCATCATTGAAATGGCTCAAGCAAGCGGCATACAGTTAGTCCCACCGTCTGAGCGTGATGCTTGCCACAGCACAACCTTTGGCACAGGGCAGCTCATTTTAGATGCTTTAGATGCAGGTGCAAAAGAGATTATTTTAACTGTGGGCGGCAGCGCCACCAATGATGGCGGCACAGGTTTACTCAGTGCTTTGGGTGCAGTTTTACTCGATACTAACCAAAATGCCTTACCCGCCGGTGGACTTGCTCTAAGCAACCTATCCAAAATTGATTTAACACATTTCGACTCACGCATTCAGCACACACGGTTTTTACTGGCTGCCGATGTGACCAATCCACTCTGTGGCCCAAATGGTGCATCACATATTTTTGGCCCACAAAAAGGGGCTTCCCCTGCTCAAGTACAGTTACTCGATGCAGCGGTTGCACATTTTGCCGATGTCTCAGCGGAGCTTTTAGGTTTTGACAAACGAAATGAAGCAGGTTCTGGTGCTGCTGGTGGCTTGGGTTTTGCCGCCAAAAGTTATTTAAATGCAGACTTTAAAGCTGGCGTTAAAGTGGTGGCTGAACTAAACCAACTTGAACATAAAATTGCTAACGCAGATTGGGTAATTACGGGTGAAGGTAAATTTGACCAGCAAACTTTAAGTGGCAAAACTGTTTTTGGGGTGAGCCAAATTGCCAAAACACATAATGTTCCTGTGATTGTGATTGCTGGGACTTTAGGCGAAGGATACCAAGCGCTTTATGAACATGGCGTTACAGCTGCTTTTTCACTCGCCAATGGCCCCATTACATTAGAACAGGCCTGTGAACATGCAGCAGAACTTATTTATGAAAGAACTGTCGATATTGCGAGATTAATTCAATGTAGCCAAACCAGCTTAAAGGATAAAAAAGCTTAATCGGCTAATTTTAAAAGACTCTCTTTACAGCTTTCTAATATTTCATCGCTAAGGTTTGATTGGTCTGGGCATGCGCGAGACAAGGCAATTGCCCCTACAGATTGGGCAAGAATATTAATAGCTTGCTTTCTCAACTCTGGTGTTTCCAAAGAAACTTGTTTGGCTCGTTCGTTCATAATGAACTGAATAAGTTGCTCAATGCCTTCTTCAAATTCGACTTTTACTTCGTCTGGCTGTCTTGCGGCATCACAAGATAGCGCTGTTAAGGTACAGCCCAAATCTCGATTATCTCGATGAGTGCGGGACACATAAAGCTGAATAAATTGAGTTAAGTTTAAACCTTCGATTCTTTTTAAAACCTGCTCAAGCCCATGTTTAACGGTAATTGAGACAAGGTCAGTCTTCGAGCTGAAATGTTTATAAAAGCCGCCGTGGGTAAAACCTGCGCTAGACATTAACTCGGCAATGCCGACCCCATCGTAGCCTTTGCTACGAAACAGCTGAGTCGCCTTTTCAACAATTTTATCTCGGTTTTCTTTTACCTGAGTTTTACTGACTTTCATGTTGGCGTACCCACTTTTATTTACCCGACTGGTCACAATTATACATTGATTATGATTGACATCAAAAATTAGTTATTTTAGATTATGATCATCATCTAAAAATTAAAGCGTGGAGACATCACATGTCAGCTCAGTCAAAAGTACTTATTACAGGGGCTTCGTCAGGGATTGGTTCTGTTTATGCAGACCGATTTGCGCAACGTGGTCACAACTTAATCTTGGTTGCACGAGACACAACCCGTTTAGATAAAATCTCAAAAGATCTTCAAGAAAAATACGGTGTACAAGTCGAATTTATTCAGGCCGATTTATCAAAGGATCAAGACATCACTAAAATTGAAAAGGTACTTAAAAACGATGCCGATATTGAAATTTTGGTAAATAACGCAGGTATTACACTAAGCGGGAACTTTTTAGCTCAGGATATTAAAGAAATTGAAACACTCATGACTTTAAATATGACTGCGGTGGTTCGGTTGTCTCATGCAGTTTCTGAGCAACTTGTGCGTAAAGGTAAAGGCTCAATTATTAATTTAGGTTCTGTGGTTGGGTTGTCCCCTGAATTTGGCTCTACCATTTATGGGGCAACTAAGTCCTTCATACATTTTTTTAGCCAAGGTTTACATTTAGAGTTAAAAGATCATGGCGTACATGTTCAAGCCGTATTGCCTTCTGCCACTAAAACCGAAATTTGGGAACGTTCAGGCATCGACTTAAGCCAAGTTCCGCCATTAATGGATGTCAATGATTTGGTCGATGCTGCTCTAATCGGCTTTGATCGCAAAGAAACAATTACAATTCCTGTGCTTAAAGACGAAAATCAATGGAATAATTTTGAAAAATCACGTATCACTTTACTACCAAACTTTTCTTCGGCTGAAGTAGCTCAACGTTATAAAGCTAACTAGTATTGCTACCCACCTCTTAAGTAGGAAAATCTTATGAATGTTATTGATGCTCTCCGTAAGCGCCGTGCAATTAAACGCTTCGACCCTTCTTTTGAATTATCTGAAGATAACAAAAAGCAGTTATTACAAGAAGTTTTAGCAAATGCACCAAGTGCTTTTAACTTGCAACATTGGCGTCCAGTGATTATTGAAGACACTGAGTTAAGACAAAAAATTCGTGCCATTGCTTGGGACCAACCACAAGTTACAGAAGCATCTTTACTGATTGTATTATGTGCAAAAGTAAATACATGGGAAGTTGATGCCAAACGTGTATGGGATGGTGCGACTCCAGAAGTTCAAAATATTATGGCTAGTGTAATTGACCAGTATTATCGTGACCGCCCACAAACCCAACGTGACGAAGTAATGCGTAGTGCGGGCATTTTTGCTCAAACCCTCATGTTACTTGCTCAAGAACACGGTTTAGATAGCTGCCCTATGGATGGTTTTGACTTTGACGCAATGGCGAAGCTCATTAACTTACCCGAAGACCACGTAGTATGTTTAATGATTGCAGTTGGTAAGTCAGCTTCTGAACCTTACCCACGTGTGGGTAAACTTCCTTACGACGATGTGATTATTCAAAATACATTCTAAGTCGTTATTCAAATTTTAGGCTTTCATCCTATTTGTTCTTTTTATTATAAATAGCTGGAAGCCTTTAATTTGGAATTTATTATAAAGTGGTCTTTAGTTTCTATTTAAACTGCTTTAAAAAGCGCACTAATAATCTCTCATTTTCATCGGCCTGATCTGATATTAAAAGCTGAAGAATTGCGCCATCAATCATATATAAAAACAGTCTGGCATCAGTAAAAGAAACATCAGCTTTGAGTAATCGAAGTTGGCTATAAATTTCATTGGTCAGCCATGTTCTGTACCTCACCGCAGTTTGATAGGCATTTGGATAACTATTTTTAGTTTCAAAAATGGCCTTAAATAATAAGTAATACTGCCCTTCTAAGTTGGTATGTAATTCATAAAGATTCGTAAGTTTATCGATTGTGCTTGTGTCATGGTCGTACTCCACCATTACAACCACTTGGTCTTGCAGCCGTTCTTTTTGCACAATTAGACAGATATCAATGAAGCGTTCTTTTGAGTGAAAATAATTATAAAACGTCATTTTATTCACTTCTGTTTCTCTCACAATTTTGTCGACGCCGACCATGTGAAAGCCACCGTAGTGGAATAAATCGATCCCTTTTTTGATAACCTCAAAAGCACGTGTTGGGAGAATTAAATTTGGCATAGTTTTACCGTTATAAAATTAAATTTTTGTTGTATATAAATGAGATATAAAAGCCTTTTACTTTTTAAAAGCTGAAAAAAAGGCGTAGCAAAGCCTATAAAGACTGTGCTTGGCACATCTCAAGTTTTATTGTTGCTGCAAGTTTTTAGTCGTGACGATTTAAAGCCTAATCAGCCGCATGGCGATCAAACCCGTTAAAAACTAAGTCGTGTTGTTATAGCGTTTGGCAAAGGTTGCCAAGAAATAATGGATGTGCAAAGCCAACTCCTTTTTATTGGGAGTTCTGCCAGACATTTATAGAATTATGGTGGCAGAACGAGAAAGGGTTAGCAGACTAGTATTATCTCAAACTAGCACACCCGTAGGTGTCCCTTCCCCGTCCTACCGCTACGGGAAAGGAACGAGTGGCTACCACATATGAGTATTCCTCAGAAGGAATGGCTCTGATGCGGGAGATAATATACGGTCTGCTAAAACCGACTGGCAATGTAGGCCAGCAGGCAAAGAATAGTGCCCAACCCTTTTGCAGTCAAGCACACAAAATGACATTTGTTTTAAATTAGATCATTAAAAAGTAAGGATAAATAATAGGTGAGTTATTGTTAAATGGGGGTTTATAAAGGTATGAAATTTATATCGATATATTAGTTTAAGTAGGAAAGAATAGAATATATAAAAGGGATATAGAGAAAACTTCCACCCTATGACAGACTCTTTGTATAAGGTATATTCTATTAATTCTAAGTGAAGTGAATAATATGAAATGAATGATGCAGAGAAGTTTCAGCTCAAACTGGAATTAACATTAAACTTAAAAACTGCTCAAGACATTCAAAAATGGGCTATAGATAAATTAGACAAAAACCCAGCAGATCTATTAGCTTTAGACATTTGTTTTTTCTCTAAAGATGAGGAAATCTTAGATTATTTTAATAATATTAGTATTACTGAAACTAATGTAGAACCTACTCTTAAGAAAAAAATTCTTTATGAAATATTAAAAAAATATACAGAGATAACGCCCTCTATCGGATATTCAATAGAATTCATTTCTAATTTATTTGCAATATTAATAAAGATATCTAGATTTGCTGAAGATGAAGATCTATACGATTTTATGAATTATTATGATGATGAGTTATATCTGGCTTTAGAAGGTATAGCTAAATTAGAGCTAGAAGAGATATGGCCTACCTTCTTAAATGATCTTAAAAATTGGCTTTCATTACAATGTTAGCTTCTTTCATAGAATAACTGCTCTTAGAAATTAGTCTCACTTAAGGAGGCTAGATCGTATCTTTCTAATAATTTTCCAATTCAAGCTCTAAATCATTTAGTACCTGTTCTATCTCTGGAGTTACACCATTATTTAAAGGAGTATAAAAAATACCTATTAATACCTCATCATCTTTTAATGTAGGTAACAATTCATTCATGAAGTCATCTAAAGAAATCAGCTCAGCTTCATATCCTCCCCATTCATGCTCAGCACATAACTCGGCATACTCTTTCGCGGGCCATACAGGAAATACTTTTTGATTATCCTCTGTTCCAGCCAAAGCCCATCCATCCTTGTATAAGCCCCAAACTTCTTGCGTATCGGCAATAACTTTTATGAAATGCTTATATCTTTTAGCACCTTCTAATGCAATTACAGCATCTATTTGCTTTTGACTAATTTTCATAATTTTGAACCTATAATTTATTAAAAATTAATCAAACATTACCAAACGAACCAAAACCATCAGTATAACCACCATATTGAGTAGCGATATTATTTAGATCTTCTTCGAATTTTATAATGTCATCATAAAATGGAATCATTGTATTCGTACAATAACAAGTCCATTCCTTAGTAACATCATCTTGCTCAACGCTGGCTTTACAGCCTAATCTTTTAACCTCTGTAGAAATCTTTTCTCCAATCTCTTCTGAAGGTATTGCAATAAAGAAATCTATTTCCATCGGCTTTGTTAAATCAAACCCATTTTTCTTAAATGCGCTTAAAGCATCCCCTGTTGCATCATTAGGAAATTGGCTCATTTGATTCTCTATTTTTACTAATTTTGGTTCTTTGAGATTATCATCTTTCAAAAGATTCTTGAGAATCCTTAATAAAATATTAGTAATAGATGTAGAACTAAAAATTTACTAAAACTATCTCAAAATTGGAACCAAGGTTTCTTTGGTGCAACCCCAGTATATGCAGGACTAACTTTAATTGACCCCTGACCTTTTTCGCATTCTTGAACACCCCACTCACTCGGTCGAAAACGAGCATTAGCTCCATCTGGCTCAGGTTTACCAAATTCTTTTGCAATATCATGATCAATAAGTGGAATTTCAAGTAGCACGATGTCTCCACGAGAACAAGCGATGGTAGGACGTTTCGTATCGTAAACCCATTTACCATAGCCATTTTCTTCCTTAGCATCAAAGCGCATAACTGGACCTATTTGCTGATCCCATGCCAATTCCATTCGAGGAGGCTCCATCGCAGTTACCCACATTCCTGCGACTTGTACAGGATGAGGAAAACGTACAGCCTCTAATCCACGTAAGCTAAAGGGTACTTGTAGCTCGCCGTTGTCAAAAGCATCGTAACGACTAATTAAACTCCCTTTAGGAATCAACAGTTCGCCATATTGTGCATCTTGAGATAAAACGAAATGGCTGCGACGTTCCTTGTAATGCTGCTTAAGAGCAATCTCATACTTTACCGATTCAGTCATATAAAATAAATAACCTGCCCACAGGTCACATATTAATGCCACTAGCGTAATAAATAATGTTTTTTGAGAAAAAAACCTCACAGGCTTTTGAGCCTTCTTTCGCCAAAACAATAGTGCTTTCACCACTAAACCTAGTGTTAGTACAACACCAATCAATGGAGCAATAAACAACAGAAAAATTGCAAAAACCGAGAATGTCTGTACGGGTATCATAATTGTTAAATCTTTAACTTCATTTTTTCAAAGGTGGGTCGCCAAGAAAATTGTATATATGTGTATTAAAAACAAGCCTTATAATTCACAGACACTATTTTATAGCCTTAGCATTTTCACACACTAAATTAAGCATAGCTAAATCATTCTCACCCGTAGCTTTCATTACTTCACTCTTTTTATCGCTCTTGTACTTAAGTTCACCATTATTTTTATCACCAATCATAAAGTCTAAAATCTGTATCGTCTTGTGTGAACAGTCAAAAGCCATATGAAATTGTGCGATATTATTTTTATCAAAATCACCTGTATAAAACTTTGTTTCAGGTACGCCAACTAGTTTTCTGGTAGCAGTAATTTTAAATTTACTTTTACTCGGCAAATAAAATTCGATTGAATCTAGTTCAAAAGCATAAGCGATATCTTCTAGTTGATAATAAACTTCTTCTGCTTGAATACTATTTGAAAAAGCTGCACAGGTAGCGAAAATTAAGCTTAAAATTGTTTTTTTCATTTACTAAAACTCATACATAATTTTTTGTTGCCTGATTTTATATAAATGAAAGGTCTATGAATATAAAAAACATTTGTTATTAAGTGATATATACAGTTATATCCTTTGAATAAAAGTATCCCCCTTCTAAAAGAGGTTTATATGTTGGAGATAGTAATCATCTGATAATCACTCTCAATTTTTATTATTGAGTTGATTATCAATGTCGCAATTTTTCTGTGGTCATGTTTCTGATCACTTCTATTTGCACGTTTGATTATTATCAAGGCTTCAACATGAATCTTTCAAAGTTCGAACAACGAACTCTCCATGTCCTTGCCAAAGGCGGACATATTAAATACCAACGTAATACATCAGGCACAGTCTATTTTGTTGAATGCTATACACGAGAAGGTTTCGTGCTATCTGATTGTTCCTTAGATGTATTTAAAAAGCTAAAAGCAAAACGTTTAATCAAGTCTAAAAATAGCCAGCCTTATCAAATTACATTGTTAGGGCTCCAGACTGTCCGCCCTCAACTAGACAATCGTTGATATAAGTTGCTATTTATTAAGAGAAAGAAAATATGAATATTATAATTCGAGATGAACAACCCGAAGATATTAAAAATATCGAAGCGTTGACGAAAGCCGCGTTCTTAAATGAAGAGCATTCTAGTCATACTGAACAATTTATTGTGAATAGCCTTCGGGAACATAAGCAACTCACGATCTCTTTAGTTGCTATAGAAGGTGACTTAATTGTAGGTCATGTGGCTATTTCACCAGTTACAATCACGTCAGGTGAAACTGGTTGGTATGGTCTAGGCCCTATTTCTGTATGTCCAAAGAAACAAGGAATTGGCATAGGTTCTCTTTTAATGAATGCAGCTTTGCAAAAGTTAAAAGAGTTGGGCGGAAAAGGTTGCGTTCTATTAGGTGATCCAAATTATTACAGTCGATTTGGTTTTAAATCATACCCAGATTTAAATTTACCTAATGTACCGAATGAATATTTTCAAGCTATAAGCTTCACTAATCATATTCCCTCAGGAGAAGTTACTTATCATGAAGCATTTATGGCAACTGAATAAATAAGTTCGCTTACAACACATAATAAAAAAGCCTCTGTTTATAGAGGCTTTTTATTAACTTAACATCGCAAATTTATATAAAACATTAAAAAAATAAATAATTACGCATCTTCATAAATTCATACATTAGCTTTAAATCAACTTTAATTTCTAAAATTAACAATATTTTAGTCTTCACAATCAACTTTTTTATGCATCAATAAAAAAGCTAAACTTTTATCAACCAAATTACCTGATAGAGCCTCTTTTCTACTATCCATAGTTAAATTTATAGATGTTTTCATAAAAAAATTCCCAAGTGAAATGCATAGCAAAACTAAGGCTATATAAATAAAACTATTCTTAATTTTTACAAAATATACAATTAGAGAAATAATTAAGAAAACAATTAAAAAATTAATTAAAAAATTATTAATAAAAATTAAATAATTATTAATTCCGTTAAATTCTACTAACCAAACTTTAAATAATTTAAAAGATGTATGCGTGCAATACAAATCTACAAATGAAATTGAGAGCAATACTAAAACTGAAATGATTAGACTAAATAAAGCTTTTTTTAACATTAGGTTTCTGCTCTTATTCCAATACCAAAAGTTTGTGTTTCATCTTTATTCTCTGCTGACATAAATTTAAATCCTCCGTCATACCATAAAAACACTGAATCACTACCATCTACAGCGCAGGCATTTGTACAACCATGTTTAATAAAGGTATCTCTAAAGGTATCAAAAGAAACCGATCCTACACCATGCTCTTGAGCAATCACCACAATATCAGCAGTAGGTGTAAATCCTATTCCTCCTCGCCCTGTTCTATTGTCTAAACGTGAAAGCGCAGCATATCTATTATTATTTCTTTGAGTCAAAAAAGGTTTATGGGCAGGTAGAGGCTCTCCTGTTAACTTCGCATTTGGTAATTCTTTACTATATAAATTACCATCACCATATTTTAGCCCTTTAAAAACCAAAGGACATAATCCACCAATACCCGTGTAATAACCCCGATTTTTTGTTAAATCTCCTTGTCCCATAAACCATGTATAATCTAGTTTTTGAGCAATATAAAACATATTAGGCGCGCTATGACCATGTAAAGCTCCGGTACCTAATAATGCAAAACCTTCATTTAATGTATCAGCACTTGGAACTGGATCGTGTCCAACAAATGCATCCGCTTTTCCTGAATCTGTTAAACCATACCAACAACCATTTATACACACCGTTAATTTCGCTTTTGATTGTGCTCTTTGCACAGTTGCACTAAAAAGTTCTTCACCATCGCGGACAATAGGAGTTAAGCGAGATTTTCCTGTAATTTTAATAATATGAAGGCCATTTTCCTTTTTATATTCTACTGGAGACATCGTTATTCCTCATTTAAAAATCTACTTTCAAATTTAACCTTTTACTCAATAAATACTTCTGACTTTCATAATCCCAATCCAATTGGTCAATATAATCCAAAATGAGGCTATACCTAAAAACACCTTGCATAACAATAACATCAGATTTATTTTTACTTGAAAACTGTTTCTTATGCTCAGTTAAAGCTTCATTCAGTATTTCAACTTGTTCAGAAATTGAATCAATTCCTTCTTTATTTGTATGAAATTGTCTTAAATTTTTTTCTAAATTCAATGATTCCCCATTAATTTCAATACTTTTGACTTGGGGTATATTTTTAGGAGGAATAAAGTAAGCCACTCCATTTTCACTAATCCATACTTCCTTTAATGGAGTTCCATTAATCATCAATTTATCTGTTGAATTTATTTTTTTCCCATCTAATCTCTCTATCCGAGCAAGAACTCCCGTTATAGGAAAGTGTATATTTGGTGTGATTTTAGCTTTAGGAGTTAACTCATCTGATGGTAGTAAATGCTGTATATGAGTACTCTTTAAACTAGCCACAGATGGCCCAGAAAAAATATGCTGTCCTGCAAATACTTTAAATTCTTTTGGTGTTTTTATAGTAATACCATCAGAGGAAATTATAATTTGTGAACCACCCGCCATGACTCTGCCATTTATATTATTATAGATAAAATCAATCTTAGCATAACTTAATTATCTTTATAAATATGACTTTTCTTATTGCTGTTCAACTAAAAGATAGTATTGTTGTTGCAATAGACAATAAATATTTAATTTTAAAATATAAAAGCTTAGATCAATATAAGGAATATTTGGACTCTAAACTATATACATGGCACAGTGGGTTTATTACTGGTGTAGGTGAGCATTATGTCATTGATAAAGCAGTTCATCTTTTCATTAATAATTTTAACTCTGAAATTGAAAAGCTTCCCATATGTTTAAATATTTCAAAACAAGTTAGAGAAATGGAAATAGGATGCCATGAACAGATTCAATTATCTAAAATCCTGTATTCTAGTTATAGTAAAAATGGAGCAAAACTTTTTTCTGTAGAACCAACTGAAGAATCAGGTATCTATCAAACATCAGAATTTAGAGAAAATGATCTCATCATTTGGCTCTTTAATCCTAATATTCAAAATATTTCGGAAAATTTAAGAAATCTTTATACTAATCCACGTCCTCGTGCTTCATTTGATCGTATAGAAGATTGGGTTGATTACTATATTTCAGAAATTTATATAAAACAAAGTCATGTAGATTCATTAATGAGCCGTAGTTTTGATATCTTTTTCCAAACAAAAGATCAATATTTTTATAAACATATTGAAAATGACCAAAGTACCATAATCGAATTAAATGAAATTTCTAATAATATTGACTCTATTTAATATAATAAGATTTATATGTAATACAAAAAAAGCCCCTGTTCTACAGAGGCTTTTTTTCAATTCAACAATTAATTATTTATGAACCCAAGGCACAGCCGGTGAACCAATCCAAGCAGATTTAGCCGGAATATTTTCACCTTTCATCACCAATGTTAATGGACCTAACACGGCATGATTGCTCACGTTGGCGTTATACAAAATAATACTGCGTGTATTTACCACAACATCGTTACCAATATTCACTTGTCCGATTTTCATAATACGGTCTTCAAACAAGTGAGTTTGTGGGCCCGAGAAGCTATTAAACTCAGCACGGTCACCAATGCTTACACAGTCAAACTCAGTGATATCAGCCGTATCCATATAGACGTCTTTACCAATACGAACACCTAAAATACGCAAGAAGAATGGCAACATTGGCGTTCCTCTTAAGTAGTTTAAGAAGTTAGGAATCGCAACTGACTCATATAAGCTCGTGATCCCTTCACTTAACCATACAAACATGGTCCACATAGGAGCTGAACGTGGCTCATAACGACCAATCAAAATCCACTTCAATAGCGCAACAATAACGAAGCAGCCTACGCCATAGAGCAAACCAGCAAGCGTTAAAGCCAACAAACCAGTTGGAATGTTGTATTTGTTAATAACATCAATAATCTCAAGCACGATCATATAACCCACACCAATCGCAAGAGCAGCAGGTAATACAACACGAAGGCCTTCAATAAAACCACGCATTAAACGGCGTTTGATACTTGGTAAGAATGTTAAATGATCTGGATATTTCTCAGCAGCTTCACGTGCAGGTAATAACAATGGTGGCGAACCAAACCAAGTTTGACCATCGTACATTTCAACGTTATCAGGTGTTTTAGATTGCACACCAATCAAGACATTGTCTGGCAACACAGTACCATCAGCAATATACGCACTGTTTCCGACAAAACTACGGTTACCAATAGTCGTAGATTTTAATGTCATCCAGCCGCCTTTGATTTCTTCATCACCTAGCATTACAGCATCGGCAATAAAGCTTTCTTCACCCAAAGTCAGCATTTCTGGAATAACACCGTTTGCGGTAGAAATTTCAGTATTTTTACCTACTTTTGCACCGAGCATACGGAACCATGTTGGCGCATAAATGGTAGCAAACAAGCCATGTAAAGTTTGTAAGCTTGTCTCTAAAATTTGAGATGCAAACCATTTACGATAATACGTACCACCATGAACCGCATACGTTCCTGTTTCAAGACGAGGCAATGCAACTTTACGAATGACTGAAGAAATCACAGCAGTAATCATCATCATCATTGCACTAGCTGGAATCGCTAAAATGAAGTAGTACAGTGCGATTTGTAAATGTTCATTCGGGTTAATATTAAATACGTTTGCATCTAACCAGTCGACCAAAAGGAAGCTTGGGAAAATTGGAATAAAGAACAAACACGCAATAATTAACGCACTAATTCCATAATATGCATATTCTGCAATTTTACGAATAAACGATAATTTTGGACGCTCTGGTAATTTATCGTGATCGTCTACATGTCCGATTTTCTTCGCAGGTGTACCATCCCAGATTTCTCCAGCTGGCACCACTGTGTCATATTCAATTGAAGTTAACGCATTTACATGAGCTTGTTTTTCCAACACTGTATTTTCTTCTAATACAGCATAAGAGCCCACATAACTGTCTTCTTTTAAGTGAATTGAACCTAAAACCAAGTGACCATGTTCGACTTTGGCATTCTCTAAGTTTACTTGAGAGCCAATGCTCACCCCATCTTCAACAGTAAGTAAAGACGGCATACGAATATGCACTGAACTAATCGTCACGTCATGGCCGATTTTCGCACCAAGCGCTTTCAAATATAAGTTAAGTAAAGTCGAGCCTGACAAAAGATAGACTGGTGAAATGTTGCTAATACGGTCTGCTAACCACCAACGGAAATAGGTTAATCCCCATAATGGATATTGCCCTGCACCAACGCCCATCATTAATAGTCGTTTTACAGAAATTGAAACAACAAAACTGGCAATAATTACGCTGATGTAAACCAATAAAGACATCGCGATTGCATTCGGAATACTGTCTCGTGTTCCACCAGTAAAATAATGATAGGTAAAGAATGGCGCTAACCACTGCAAGATATTAATCGAGATTAAAACTGGAATGGTAACGAACTGTGCAATACCACATAACCACTTATAAGTTTGGTTACGAGGGTTATCTTGTCCAATCTGGCTATCAAACACAGTCGGCGTTGGTTGCTCTAGCATGAGTGCTGCAATCGCACCCACCCTTCTCGCTTGATATAAGTTTTGAATAGTCAGATGGCTATATTCTGGGTGTTCACGCAAGTTCGATATTAAAACAGCTGCTAAAAGTGAATGGCCGCCTAAATCGTCAAAGAAATCTGAATCGAGTTTAATCGGCATGTTTGGGAACAAGCGATTCAAAATACCAAATAAGATTTCTTCTGCTGGGTTTTGCGGTTGGTCAGATTCACTACGGTCAATCACACTCGTAAGTGGACGTGCTTTTAAAGCTTTACGGTCAATTTTTCCTGACAATAAACGCGGAACTTCTTCAATAATCTCAAAACGGTTTGGCACCATATAAGGTGGTAAACGTTGGCTTAGATTATGACGAAGTTCTTTAATTTCGATTGCTTTCTTTGCATCAATTTCTGGCGCAATAAACGCAATAAGCTGATCAATACCGTCTTCTGGACGAAGAATAACTGCCGCAGTACCAATACCTTCAATATCGCAAAGCGCAGCTTCGATTTCACCAAGTTCAACACGGAAACCACGGATTTTGACCTGATCGTCCGCGCGTCCCAAGCAATGTACTTGACCAAACTCATCAATTTTAGCTAAGTCGCCTGTGCGATAGAGCGATTGTTCATCTGGACCGTCTGCCCACGGGTTTTGAATAAACTTATCAGCGGTTAAGTCAGGGCGACCTAAGTATCCTTCTGCCACACTTGGGCCAAAGATACAGAGCTCACCTGTTTCACCTTGCGGCAATAATTCTCTTTCAGCGTTAATGACCAACATGCCATAGTTTGGTAAAGGCTTACCAATCGTGACGAGTTTGCCACGCTCTAACGCCTCAAGGCTGGCAGTAACCGTAGTCTCAGTTGGACCATAAGTGTTAAACATTTTGTGATGAGGTAATGCCCAACGGTCAACCAGTGAATCCGGGCACATTTCCCCACCTAAGTTAATAATTCTTAAGTTAGGTACATCTTCTGGAAATAAAGCAAGTAATGTCGGTACAGCATGTAATACTGTAATTTGTTCTTGCTTTAATGTTTGGCATAAACGTTCAGGATCACTCACAAGCGACTTAGGTGCAATCCATAATGTTGCGCCAACCAAGTAAGAAAGCCAAATTTCTTCAAACGACATATCAAAAGCAACAGAAAAGCCTTGATAGACTTTGTCTTGCTCTTGAATACCCAAAACATTATTTTCACTACGTAAAAAGTGACAAATATTTCTTTGGGTAATCACAATCCCTTTCGGCTTACCCGTTGAACCTGATGTATAAATAATATACGCAGGTTGTTCTGGAGTCGTTTTAGCTAAAGGAATGTTTTCACTGAGTGGCTTTTGTAGTTCGGTATTGGTCCACTTTGTTTGTGGTACTTCATCTAAATGCGCATACCATTCATCTGTAGTAATCATCCCTACAGCGTCGGCATCTTCAAGACAAACCGCAATACGGTCCGCTGGCGTATCCATATCAAAAGGAAGCCATGCTGCACCACTTAAACAAATCGCCAATTGAGCTTTTAAAAGCTCGATACCACGAGGCAACCATAAGCCAACAATATGACCAGGTTTTACCCCCCTTATCGTCAAATGCTGAGCCATAATTAAGGCTTGCTGATATAACTCACCATAACTCAACGTTTTATCTGCTTCAATTAAAGCCGTTTTATCAGGAAGAGTTTGTGCAGTATGGACAAAAATATCGGCCAAGACTTCATGCTGCAAAAATTCCGGATGATACTTTCCACGAATAATATTATTCGTGTTTGTTACAAACTGGTTCATTTTTATACTCTCTTTAATTTTCTGATTTGGCTCAAATGAAGTCATGTTTGTTTTTCTGACCCATTAAAGAAATCAAGATATGTCATAAATTAAATAATTGAACTTAAATCAAGATTAAAGTTTTAGTTTTGAAGTCTATTTAATAATATATAAATTCCGATTGTTTAGGCTCATATTTTCTAAAAAAATTAAGCTTTTAGCTGCAATGTTTGAATTTCACCATCACCATTAGGATGAAAAACGTACAAAACTAGCGAAGTAAAAACCTATAATTCACAAGATTTATATAACTCTAATTTTAATAAAACTAATAAATGCTATCCGGTATACAAATTCTCCATATTTTAAACTTAATTGATTCGTTCTGAACATTTAAAAAGCCCCAAAAAATTGAAGATTCTATTTAAATTTTTAACGGATGTTTGATTATTAACAATATATTAAAGTCATTATGAGTCATTTCTATTTATCTTATATTTTTATCTGTATTTTTCTAAAAACTTATCCAATCGCATAGCTCAAACTTATAGTTGTTTAATACTGCTCACCCCTAAACTTTTTTGCGTTAAAAGTATGGCGTGTTTATAGGAATAAGTCCTTGCATGCTGAGCTGTGACTAGCTGTTCCGTTTAAGCATGTCGAAGCCCATTCATTTATAATATATTCAAAATGGACTTAAAACTTAAATAGTGGGAATGATATGAGCCAACACATAATAAACCCAGAAGACATTCCTTTAGCATTTCAAATTGCTTGGAATAATCATGATATGAAGGCCTTTGCTGCTCTTTTTCATCAAGATGCGACTTTCGTTAATCGTTTTGGCCATTACGTTAAAGGTGTTGATGAAATTGTTGCACTTCATCAGCCTATTCATGACACCATCTATAGCGACTCAACACTAGAGAATGAACTCATAGACATTACACCTATGAGTGATGATATCTGTATTTCACACTTTTGGAGTCGCTTAACTGCGAGCGTAGCTCACCCTCAGGGCCCCCATCAAATTGATACTCTCATTCTTACTGTACTCACCAAGAAGAACAATTCTTGGTACATTCAGGCGCTTGAAAATGTGACTTTAACAAACCCTCGAACGGGAGAGACCATACTTAGAAATATATAAAAGAGCGTAAGATTATTTTTAGTAATTTATATGCATAAAAAAAAGCCCTTGTCATTAACAAGGGCTTTTTAAGAATTTTGGCGGAAGCGGTGAGATTCGAACTCACGGAGGACTCACACCCTCGTCGGTTTTCAAGACCGGTGCATTAAACCGCTCTGCCACGCTTCCAACGAGCGCTATAATATAAACAAAAATGCAAATTGGCAAATCTTTTTATTTAAGTTTCTATCTGAATGCTCAAAATAAAAACAAAAAACCTTTAATTTTGAATTTTTATCTACCTATTACTACTTTTATGCCTAAACTTATTTTTATTTGGGAAGTGTTAATTGTCTTTAACTATCCTTCATGCTTCACATAACTATATGATACTGGTCTATCTTTTTGATAACATAGTCACAAAGATAAAAAAGCTTTACGCTTTACTCAGGGTATTCTTCCCTTTTCAATTAACGATAAGTTTTAATTCCTGATGTGGTTTCTAACGAAACTATCTATATGAAGAAAGTTTGAGCTATATGACGAACCGCAAACTATTAACGGCTGAAGGCTATCAACGATTACAAGATGAGTTAAACGATCTTGTAAGAAAAGAACGCCCAGAAATTACCAAAATTGTGTCTTGGGCAGCCAGTCTTGGCGATCGCTCAGAAAATGCAGATTATCACTACAACAAAAGAAAGCTACGTGAAATTGATCGTAGGATTAGATACCTCACCAAACTTTTTGAAGTTGCCCAAAAAGTAGAATATCGGCCGGAACAAGATGGTAAAGCCTATTTTGGAGCTTGGGTTGAATTAGAAAATAATGAAGGCGAAACTACTAAATTCCGTATTGTCGGCGATGAAGAAATTTATGGTCGCAAAGACTATATTTCTTTGCAGTCACCTATGGCTAAAGCTTGTTTAGGTAAAGCCGTAGATGATGAAATACAAGTTCAAACACCTAAAGGGAAAATGATTTGGTACATAACAAAAATAAGTTATCAGTAATTAATTCAGAGTATTCATTTTATTTTTATTACAACCAAAATTATAATATTAAAAATATATTAATATGCAAATTTATACATATTATTTTATATAAAATCAGAAACCATTAAATTTAAAAAGTAAATAAAATGCCATCGATAATTGATCAAAATTAAAACACAATTATTTTTTATATAAAAAGAGATTACTACTCATGAAAGGTATAAAAATTTCTGCAATATCTACTTATCATCCAAGAACAATTAGAAATAATGAATATTTTTTAAATAAATTTGAAGATAAAGACAGTTTAAATAGAATTTTTGAAAAAGTAGGAAGAAATAAAAGACATGTCATTATTAATGATGAAGAAAATGCGCTCACAATGGCAGTTAATGCATCAAAACAATTATTAAAAGATTATAACATTTCACATGACAGCATTGATATTATTATATTTTCTTCTACAACATTAGAATATCTATCTCCAACTAATGCTTTACTGATTCATTCAGAATTAAATATTAAAACTGACTGTATATGCTTTGATATAAATGCTAATTGTTTAGGAATGTTCGTTGCTCTTGAACAAGCATCCGTTTTGCTCGCATCAAAAGAAAGTTATAAACGCGCACTGGTGATTGGGTCTGATCATCTAACAATGCTTGGAGATGAAAAACAGGTGATTCCTTCAACAATTGTCGGAGATGCAGCAGCAGCAATAATACTAGAAAAAAATACCGATGATTCGGGCATTATTGACAGGATGTACCAAACAGATAGTAGTTTTTGTAAAACTATTGTTTTTCCTCCTCATGGCCTAACGAATTATCACAGTAAGGAACAAAAAATTCATTGGGCACCATTTACTGGTTTAGAAAGTGTGGAATTCGCGGCAGATGCACTAGATAAATTATTGAAGAAAAATAATTTAAACATTGAAGATATTTCTTGTTTTTTACTATCCCAATTTACGAAGTCAAATATTGATATTCTTCAAGATAAAATCAATATTCCCTCTGAAAAAATTGAATACATTGGAGATCAATATGGATATACAGGAGTAAGTAGTTTTTTTATTGCCTACAAAAAAAGGTTAGAAAAATCACTTATAAATAAAGGTGATATTATTGTTTTTTGGTCTTTAGGAGCAGGTTACCAAACTGGTGTAATGCTATGGAAGATTTAATAAGATATAACTGATAAAATTATTACTTTAGCTAAAAGATACTTTTTCTAATGGTATCTTTTAGCTCTAATTTAAATGTAAACAAATTAAATAGAACTAAAAATCACTAAATTATTTTATTTTTTCAGTTATTTAATCTATATCAGTTACCTAGTATATAAATCAAATTTCACGTTGTAATAACATGATGGCTACAAAATGTAGCATTTCATACCCGATTTTCTCACACCATAAGTGTATAAATTTTCTTCCTTAATAAATTCATGGTGTTATGTTGATATATCCGATATTTAATTGTTCAAAATTTGACAAACTTTTTTTTGAATATTATGATGCGCGCATCTTAAATGTTGAGTATTTTTTAACCCAACCCAAAACTATGTAGATTTTCTACACAGTCTATTTTTTTCATTTCATGTCATTTTGAATGACGTCATGACTGCCCACCCCTTATTGAATTTATCAACTTTTAGAAGTTATGGCAGCTTTTTGTCTGGCTTTTAGGGCATAAATTATCTGTAGCGGAGACAACATGCACAGTAATTCAAGTTCTGGGTCGAGGCTTTGCCTTAACTCTTTATTTTCTTCTCTCCCATTGAAAGTTCTTGCACTCAGCACTATGTTTTTTCCCTTTCATAGTATCAATGCAGGAAAAACCCTACAGTACAATACTGTAGTTAACACAAACACATTAACCGTAGTTGCTGTAGAAAGCCCAACTACTGTTTTTAAAGAAGATCAATTTTTACATGGCTTCGGTTATGACTTGGCTCGTAACTATGCGCAAAGCTTAAATGTAAAGTTGGACTTCAAAATCGTGGCAGATAACGCCACTGCACTCAAATGGGTCCAGCAAGGTAAAGCAAATCTTGCCATGACGACCGCAGGCTTAAGCTCAATCGAGAGCAAAGGTTTAATGTCTTTTTCTGCAAGTTGTGGTGATATCGTAAATTTGCAAAAAAATGGATTAAATCCTGATTTAAGCTGGGTGTTTAAACAAGCAGATGATCCTCTTACACAAACTGCCAGTGGTTTTGTTTGTCAAAGCAAGCAAAATGGTCTGACTCAACAACTGGCTTCATTTTATAATCGTAACGTTGTAAAACCTGAGTCTTGGTCTACGATTCAACGTGATTTAAGTACACGTCTGCCCATTTACAAAGCTAGCTTCAAACAAAGCGCAGCAAAGTATGATTTAGATTGGCATTTGCTTGCAGCAATGAGCTATCAAGAGTCATATCTCAAGCCAGAGTCTGTTTCACCAACAGGCGTACGTGGATTAATGATGTTAACCAACAGTACAGCTCGGGCAATGGGTGTAAGTAACCGTAGCGATCCAGCGCAAAGCATTCAAGGCGGTGCGAAATATTATGATCTCATGTTAAGTGAGTATGGTGATATTCCCTTCCCAGATCGTAACTGGTATGCCCTTGTGGCTTACAATATGGGTCCGGGTGCAGTCAACCAGATCCAGAAACGCTTACAGACTCAAGGAAAAGATCCGAACCAGTGGGTTAACCTCTATGAGTACTTACAGCGTAATCAAATGCGAAATGGTCGGTACAAACAAGCGGTACAGTATGTGACCCGTATTCGTGCTTATCTTGAGCACATTAAAACGGCACAACCTCGAATCAATATCTAATTTTTATTATTTAAAAGTTGATAAATTCAGTGTTTGTACAAATAAAAAGCTTACCTCTTGGGGTAAGCTTTTTATATGAATTCTTTTTAACTTAAGCTGTTGTTTGTTCTAATACTTTCTTGAACAAATCTTTTTGTTCTTGGCTTGGTTTAGCTGTTTGCAAAGCCATTAACTGAGACATATCGCCTTGAACTTTAATTTTACCAGTCATAAATGCTTGCATAGCTGCAGCCATATCAAACTCTAAGAATACTTTACGTAAAGTTTCAGCATCCATATTTAAAGTTGTTTTGGCATTTGAAGACAAACCTTTTTGGATTTTACCCCCATCTAAAGCTAATTCGGTATTTCCAGAAGCATCTGTAACTACTAAATTAATTGCCAAATTCGCAAGAGCTGGTGGCAAATTAAGATCACCTGCTTCAGCAGTTAATTTTTCGACAGTCGCAAACCAATCATCAGTTAAAAATGCAGGCATGATTCTTCCTCAAATTTATTTGTTCAATTTCTCTAGTTAGTTGTCTATCCAGACAACATCATATGAAGCACTTCTGCTTGTGCGTTGTTATAGCATGTAATTTTAAGGTTGGGCTATGACTTTTTGTACGGAACATTCATTTTTTAGTGTTTTGATACATTAAAGGCACTTGTTTATAAAGTGCCTTTAATTGACTTACTTAATCGTTTTATTCAGCAGCAAAACTTAAGTTCACTACATCTAAACGTTTTTTAAGTTCTTCAGGGTCTTTAAAGTCGATCTCGCGCTGAGAATCTAGCGCTTCAAAATCAAACAAATCACGGTCCGCTAACTGAGACGGAGATACGTTTTGTAAAGCACCAAAAATGCTGTGTAAACGTTTCGGATATTGTTTATCCCACTCACGTAGCATTTCATTAAGCATGGCACGTTGTAAGTTCTCTTGTGAACCACAAAGGTTACACGGAATAATTGGGAACTTACGTAATTCGGCATATTTGATAATGTCTTTTTCTTCAACATAAGCCAAAGGACGAATCAAAATATTCTTCTTATCTGACGACAAAAGCTTAGGTGGCATTGCCTTTAAGCTGCCGCCATGGAACAAGTTCAAGAAGAAAGTTGCAATGATGTCATCACGGTGATGGCCTAACGCAACTTTAGTGGCACCAATTTCTTGAGCAAAGCCATAAAGCGAACCACGACGTAAACGTGAACACACTGCACAGTATGTTTTACCTTCAGGTGTTAAACGCTTGGTAATGGTATAAGTGTCTTTTTCCAAAATGTAATATGGAATGTTATTTTCTTCCATATAACGTGGTAAGACATCTTCAGGAAAGCCCGGCTGCTTTTGGTCAAGGTTAACCGCAACAATGTCAAAGTTGATCGGTGCAATACGTTTGAACTGCAACAAAATGTCGAGCAAGGTATAACTGTCTTTACCACCAGACACACACACCATGACCTTGTCACCATCTTCAATCATATTGAAGTCACGAATGGCATGTCCAACTTGACGGCGAAGCTTCTTAAGCAAACGATAATAGACCGAGCTTGTTGGAAGTTCAGGCTTAAAATTAAATCCTTCGTTGGACTCAACTGGCGCGTACATAGACGAGATATACCCATAAATAAAAATACCGCGCAATTTTATATGATTCGGACGGGAATCGCATCAAAAGAATAGTTTCAATTCTTGAAGTCGTCATAATGCTCAGGCATGATGCAAAAGCCGTGCTCCATTTTGACCGATGAGTTCATTTTTTGCGCAAAATGCTTACTTTTTGGACTTTTCCACAGTTTTCCACAAAACCTGTGGATAAAATTGTGGATTTCTTCGTGCTTGACAAACTGTTTTCACCTTCTGTTAAGGGTTTTATTTAAATTGATCATTTTTTGACCAATGATTTTTACCTTTAATTTTCAAATAGTTATTCAAGTCAATAGAATCATTTTAAAAATTTTTTTTAATTTTTTTTGATGATCATTCGAACAAAACAGCTTGATTTTTTAAAACAGCCAAAATAAAAAAAATTACACAAAACTTCTTTCTGTAATATTTTTTGATAAACTCTTTGACAAGTTTCGAATACCTTAAAATTGTGAAAAACATAAAATGAAAAATTCGGTTCAATATCTTTTTTCTTGTTTACTGGGGATGACCACTTTTTCGGTAGGTATAACGCCGACTTTTGCGGGTCAGATGTACGTTTACCAAGACAAAAATGGCAGTACTTTACTGACTAACCGTAAAAGCTATGACAATTCACTCAAGAAAGTAAAAGTGACTTACTATCCAGATAGTAATATTCATAGTTATACAAACTGGGGCGCTTCAGAAGCTTCTGTCCTACCGAGCTATAGCAGAAATAAAAATGCGTTTGACCATATTATTAAACAGGCCGCACAACAGCACGGTGTATCCGAAGGTTTAATTAAGGCAGTCATGCATACCGAATCTGGTTTTAATGTGAATGCTCACTCTCCAGTAGGTGCTCAAGGCCTAATGCAGCTGATGCCTGCAACTGCTCGCCGTTTTAATGTATCTAACGCCTATGATCCTCAGCAAAATATCTTTGCTGGTGCGAAATATCTAGGTTGGTTGCTCAAGCGTTTTAATGGCAATACGCAAATGGCGCTTGCTGCCTATAATGCTGGTGAAGGTAACGTAGATAAGTATGGTGGTATCCCTCCATTTCGTGAAACCCAAGATTATGTTCGCCGTGTAACCAGTCGATATCAAAACTTATATTCTTCTGGGGTAAGCCTTTCATCGTTTAGTAACTCAAATATTTCTGCTCAAGCAGTAAATCCCCCTGTTTCGCCACAAGCCACCACACCTCAACAAGTATCGGCTAAACCTGTTAAATACTCTTCTGGGCGCCAAATCGTGACATTGTCAGATGGCACTTATACAGATGCTCCGACGGGCACTTATGTCACCAATAACGCAACAGCAATTGCGCATATTAGAATCGAGTAAAGTTTAAAACCGTATGCATCGCGGTTAAGCTTTTAACAAGGCCCATTGTCTAAAAATTGTAATGATCTATTACCCCTACCCGAGTGTTTAGACGGGCCTTATAAATAACTTGTTTAATTTAAATACATTCTTTCACAGGAAAGAATGTATCGATTCCTTATTTTTTCCTTGAATTTTTCCCCTAAGCGCCGCATATTAGCTGAGTGATTTATAATTTATAAATCAGATAATATTTTATTTATAAGAGGATTTTCTCAATGATGCGGATTGGTTTGTTTTTGCTTACCAACCTCGCGGTACTGGTTGTAGCTGGCATTATTTTGTCACTCTTCGGTGTCGGTAGTTACCATGGCGCGGGTGGCTTGAATCTAGGCAACCTTTTAGTCATCTGTTTTGTGTTTGGTATGGTGGGCTCTTTAGTCTCTCTATTTATGTCCAAATGGATGGCTAAGAAAACTACTGGTACAGAACTGATTGACCCAAATGCTCCTCGTAACCAAGCTGAAAGCTGGTTATTGCAAACAGTCGCTGAACTTTCTCAACGTGCTGGTATTAATATGCCAGAAGTTGGTATCTTCCCTTCATATCAGTCTAATGCCTTCGCAACAGGCTGGAATAAAAATGATGCCTTAGTTGCCGTTTCAAGCGGTCTACTTGAGCGTATGAACAAAGATGAGCTACGTGCAGTACTTGCGCACGAGATCGGCCACGTTGCAAATGGTGACATGGTTACTCTCGCACTCATTCAAGGTGTAGTAAACGCCTTTGTGATGTTCTTTGCTCGTGTAGTAGGTGACTTTATCGACCGTAATGTTTTTGGTCGTCAAGACAACGAAGCCCCTGGTATGGGTTATTTCCTCATTACGATGGTTCTAGATATCGTGTTCGGTATTCTTGCTTCCGCTATTGTGATGTGGTTCTCTCGTTACCGTGAATACCGTGCTGATGAAGCCGGTGCACGTTTAGCTGGTAAACAAGCAATGATTTCTGCTTTATTACGTTTACAGGCTGAAACAGAGTTACCTGACCAAATGCCAAAAGAAATGAAAGCGTTCGCTATTGCGGAAGGTAAAGAACAAGGCTTTAGTTTAGCTGCTTTGTTCCAAACTCACCCATCAATCGAACAGCGTGTAGCAGCTCTACATCAGTTAGATTGCCCATAATACAGTAAATAAAAAAGCCTCCTTTTGGAGGCTTTTTTATTAGGCTGAATGAGCAAGTCCCCAAAGAAAACTGATTCCCCACCACATTGCAAAACCAATCAAAATAAGCACAAACACCCCCAATAAATCGGGTATATGTAGCCATAGCCAACTCACAACAGGGTTACGCCAGAAAGCTGACTGTTGCTGCTTCTTTTCAAGCTTTTCATGTAAATACGGATGGACAACATGCATATCACTTTGAATCGCATATTCTTCACGAATGTGGGTATGGACGACGTCTAACGCTTTTCTGCTAGGACGTATAAAAATATCGAAAATAGTCCCAGCAACTGGAACACAACCCACCACAGCATCGACTACAGCCAATTTTATAACGGGAGTGAGCTTATGCTGCGGTACACCAATTTGCTTGGCTTTATATATGGCATAGCAAGTCAGGACGAAACCCGCTACATCACCCGCAATAGGAATGGTACTTAGGGCCGCATCGGCCCCAATACCCTGCTTTGTAAAAGGAATACGGACTGCGCTATCCATCATGGTTGCGAATTTAGCCAGATCTCGTTCTAATGCGATGACCTGTTGCTGTGTTAATTTTTTTTCTTGAGGCATCTAAATCAAATATATGAAGAGAAGTTAAACTTAATATACTTGATTTAATGCCTGTTTTTAAATTGTTTGTTTTTAACTCGAAGCTTTCGATTTAAACAGTGAGCGTAATAACACATACATAACCGGAATAAAGAATAAAACCAGCACAGTACCAAACATCACACCACCTAAAATACTAATACCAATTTCTTGACGGCTAACCGCACCAGCGCCCTGTGCAAACACAAGTGGAATCACACCAGCACCGAAGGCTAAAGAAGTCATTAGAATCGGTCTTAAACGCAAGCTCGCGCCTTCTAAAGCAGCCTGAATAGCATTCTTTCCTTTCTCTTGGGCTAATGCAGCAAACTCAACAATTAAAATTGCGTTTTTACATGACAATCCAATCGTGGTTAGAAGTGCAATTTGGAAATACACATCATTTGGCAAACCAAAGATATAAGAGAAAATGACACTTCCCCCTACACCTAGCGGAATAGAGGTCATCACGGCAGCAGGAATGCTCAAGCTTTCGTATAACGCCGCTAAACATAAGAAAATAAAACCTGCCGAAATCAGATATAACCATATCGCCTGATTTGTCGACTTCTGTTCTTCAAAAGACAAGCCCGTCCAAGCCAAACCAATATCTTTTTGCTGGTTTACGAGTTGTTCTACATCTTTCATAGCCTGACCAGAACTGCTATTACTCGCAACATCTGCCTGTAACTGTAAAGCACTATATCCCATATAGCGTTTTACAATTTCCGGTGCCCCGCCCCAGCTAAAGTTCGCAAATGAGCTAAAAGGCACCATTTCATTTTGGCTATTACGCACAGACCAATTATATAAATCTTCAGGTTTAGATCTGTACTCGGCATCACCTTGAATCATGACACGTTTAATACGGCCCCGATCAATAAAGTCATTTACGTAAGTTCCACCCCATGCGCTCGACAAGGTATTATTAATTGCCGAGAGTTCCAAACCATTTGCCAAAGCCTGTTTCTGGTCAATTTTGATATTCAGATTCGCTTTACTATTGGTAGACTGCTTATCAAAGTTTTCGAAAGTTGAATAGTTTTTACTTTGAGCCTGTAACTGACGGAACATACCATCTAAGAAGTTTTGCCCTTGACCATTTAAATCTTGAATCCAAAAATCCAGACCATCAGTTTGCCCCAAACCATTTACTGATGGTGGTAAGGTCACGTTAATTTGAGCATTATTAAAATTTCTGAAATATTTCATTGCACGCTTTTGTATAGCGTCAGCCGAGTCCTCTTTAGCCGTACGTACATCCCAAGGTTTTAAAGCAATAAAGCCTTGCGCTAAGTTTTGCCCTGTACCGGCATTATTTCGACCATAACGAATTAAAACCAGATCAACATTCTTATCTTCTTTACTGAGAAAATACTGGCGCACTTGCTCACCAATTTTTTTACTCTCAGACATTGGAGCGCTATCTACTAGCTTAATTTGAACGCTTAAAATGCCTTGGTCTTCTTTAGGAATAAATCCGCTTTTCAAACCACTATAGAACAGCGAAAAAATAGCAATCAGCGCCACAAAAATCACAATAACCGATTTACTGTAGTGAATACTCGTCTGAACAAGCTTGATATATTTATTTTTAAGTTGATCAATTTTTTGGTTAAACCACACTGCCCAACGCATAGGTTCAGGGTTTGGTTTTAAAATTAATGCACATAATGCAGGCGTTAAAATAAGTGCAACCGTAAGCGATAATGCCATAGCAGCAACTAAAGTAATGGAAAACTGACGGTAAATCACGCCAATTGAGCCACCTAAAAAAGACATTGGTATAAAAACAGCCGTTAAAACCAATGTAATGCCGACTAAGGCACCACTAATTTCACCCATTGACTCAATTGCAGCTTCTTTAGGGCTTAAGTGCTGTTCATGCATGAGCCGCTCAACGTTTTCGACCACCACAATTGCATCATCGACTAATAAACCAATGGCGAGTACCAGTGCAAATAACGTTAATGTGTTAATACTAAACCCAAGTACATATAAGACAGCAAAAGTTCCTAAAATAACAACTGGAACGGTAATACTCGGAATAAGAGTGGCGCGCCAGCTTTGTAAAAACAGGAACATCACCAAAATTACTAAAATAATAGCTTCTACAAGGGTCTTTACAACTTCCTTAATTGACTCTTGAACAAACGGCGTATTATCTCGCGGATAAACGATTTTATAGCCTGCCGGTAGTTTCGTTGAAAGCTGATCTAAGGTTTGATGGATGAGCTTAGAGGTTTGAATCGCATTCGCACCTGAAGATAAAGAAATACTTACACCCGCGGCAGGATAACCGTTAATCGTATTAAAAGATTGATAGTTCTCTGCACCAAGCTCTACTCTTGCAATATCTTTTAAGTAAACATAACTCGCCGTTTTATTCGACTTTACGACAATATTTTTAAAGTCCTCAACTGTTTTGAGTCGAGAACCTGCGGTCACTTTTGTATTTAAATATTGACCGTCAATGACTGGTAAATCACCAATCGCACCTGCGGCAACTTGGGTGTTTTGGGCAGTGATGGCGCTCGCAACATCACTTGGCATTAAATTATATTGCTTTAACTTGTCTGGATTTAACCAGATACGCATCGCATATTGTGAACCAAATATATCTGTTTCACCCACCCCTTCAATACGGTTTAAGTTATCAACGACATGCGTAGTTAAATAGTCTGACAGCTCGATGTTTCCGGTTTTACCAGTTGAGTCATATAAGCCAATCACCATAAAAGTATCGCCTAAAGACTTGGTAACAGTAACACCTTGGCGCTGAACTTCATCGGGTAAACGGCGTATGACACCACTAATGCTATTTTGAACTTGTACCTGAGCAGTATCTGGGTTGGTTCCATTATCGAAACTAATGGTAATTCGGCTACGCCCAGATGAATCACTTGATGAGCTAAAATAGAGTAAGTGATCAATCCCTTGTATTTGCTGTTCTAAAATTTGGGTAACACTTTGCTCAACCGTTTGTGCATCTGCCCCGCTATAACTTGCCGACACTGTAATTTTTGGAGGTGCAATATCGGGATACCGTTCTACGGGCAAATGCATCACCGAAAAAATACCAAAAGCCATAACAATGATCGCCAGTACATTGGCAAAAATGGGGCGCTGAATAAAAAATTTAGATAGCATGGCTGCTCGGTATGGTGTCGTTAATTAACAGGAGAAAATGCCGCTTTGAGACCTTGTGATCATCAACGAGCGGTGTAAAAAAGACAAGTGGAATTAAAACAATAAATGTAATTAAGACAAAAACAAAGCGGGTTTCACTATTTCCAACAAAGCAATAAAGAACCAGTTAAATAGTGTCACTTAAAATTCATGAATTCTTCATCATCACGTCAAACTAAATCCCAATACTTGAGTCGTTTCAATTAAAACAATATGAGTAGAATTATGTTTAGAAAAGCACTTTTATGCTTAAGTTTAATTAGCTTGGTCGGTTGTAATGACGATGATAAAACCGAAACAACCCCAACCACACCAGAATATCAACTTCCTAAAATTTTAGTCATCGGACACCGTGGCGCAAGCGCTTTACGTCCTGAACATACCTTGGCTTCATATCAAAAAGCCATTGATGATGGTGCTGACTTTATTGAACCCGACTTAGTGTCAACAAAAGATGGTGTATTGGTTACGCGTCATGAAAACGAAATTGGTGGAACTACCAATATCAGTACCCTTGCCCAATTTGCGGACCGCAAAACCACCAAAAATATTGATGGTGTAAATTTAACGGGTTGGTTTACGGAAGACCTCACCTTAAATGAATTACAGCAAGTTAAAGCACGTGAGCGTATTCCTGAGTTCCGACCAGCAAATACAGCTTACAATGATCTCTATTCAATTCCGACACTTGAACAAGTCATTGAACTTGCCGAAGCAAATTATAAAAAAACTGGCAAGATTATTGGCTTATATATCGAAACTAAACACCCGACTTATTTTAAAAATAAGAATTTGGCTATAGAAGACACACTTCTTAAAACTCTTGCCAAATATCAATATACACGTGATATCGCGCCTATCTATTTGCAATCGTTTGAAGTCAGCAATTTAAAATATTTAAAAGATCAACTTGATCTTTATAAGACGCTTAAACATGCACAAATCATTCAGTTATATGATGCAAAAACATCTCGACCAGCCGACTTTGTTGAATCTGGCGTGTCTAAAACATATGGTGATTTAGCCACAGCACAAAGCTTAAAAGATGTTGCTAAATATGCAAATGGCGTAGGGCCAAGCAAAAACTATATTCTCAGTTTCAATAATGATGGTTCAGTACAAACCACTTCATTTATTACAGATGCACATGCCGCTGGCTTAAAAGTCCATCCTTATACTTTCCGCCCAGAAAATAACTTCTTACCACAGCCTTTAAAATGTAGCGATAAACCTGCTGAACGTTGTCCAACAGGTGCTCTAAAAGAGTTTGAAGCATATTTCAAAGCAGGCGTGGATGGTGTCTTTACAGATGACCCAGCACTCGGCCGTGAAGCAGTCAATAATTTCGAGAAAGCAACTAAATAGTTAAATGCTTAATAAAAAAACAGGGCATTGAATGCCCTGTTTTTTTACTTATCAAGACTGTTATTAAAATATAAAGGAATCCACTGGTATTGTTCTGCATTCACTTTATACACATGACCAATGCCTGGGAATGGCAAATGTGGAGCAGCTACCCATTGCTGTTTATTTGAAATTTCAGCAAACATTTTCAAACGAGTGTTAATTGCCTGCTCAGAATTTACATCAAAATCTACACCAGTTTTTGGAGCATCAAACTGTAAAGAATGTGAGTGGACAATGTCACCTACAAAGACAATTTGTTGACCTTTACTCTTCAAACGGAAGCTATGGTGACCCGGTGTGTGGCCTTGTGTATTGATCACTTCAAAACCTTGAATGACATCGCCATCTTTAAAGGTTTTAAATGCTTTTTTCGCTTCATACGGCGCAAGTGCAGCTTTTACATTTTTAACAGTGCCTAAATAATTTTCTTTTTGATTTGCTGGTACTGTTTTTTCAGAAGCTGGGTTTAACCAGTAATCTGCTTCACGTTCATGCGCATAAATCGTTGCATTAGGAAATACTGCTTTTCCATCTTTAGCAATTCCACAAACATGGTCTGGGTGCAAATGTGTCAATAAAACCGTTTTCACATTCGCAAGTTGATAGCCTGCCAGTTCAAGATTTTTAGCAATTGAACCCAACTGTGGGCCAAAACAACTTGAAGCTCCACTATCAACAAGCGTTAAACTTTTACCGTCATCTACCAAGAATGCATTTACCGAAGTTTGAATCCCCTTCTCATTAACAGCAGCGTACTTGGTTAAAATTTTAGTCTTCTCAGCCTGACTCAAATTTTTGAACAACTTAGGGGCTAAATAAATGGTACCGTCAAGTAAAGAGGTGATGCGGTAATTACCAAATTGATGCTTATAATATCCCGGTACTTGCTGAGCTGAAGCAGGCTCTGCATAGCTTACATGTAAGCCACCCATGACAAGTCCTAATGCTACAAATAGTTTTTTCATCTCTTCTTCTCTATCAAATTATAAAGTCAAAATCTTTAAAAAAGATTTAATATTTTTTTTGAGGGCCGCGATATATAATGCATGAAAAGTGTTAAAAATATAAGTGAATGAATAGTTATTCTCCCTACAAAGGCAAAAGCGGACTTAAGCGCATCTTGAATGCGACAGGTTATTCAATTTCAGGATTTAAGGCAGCTTATAAAAATGAAGCCGCTTTCCGACAAATTGTTTTAATTAATGTTGTGCTTATCCCTACTAGCTTTTTCCTAGATGTGACTCGTGGCGAACATGCACTTATGGTCGTTGTATGTTTATTTGCAATTATTGTAGAACTATTCAATTCTGCGATTGAGGCAGTAGTTGACCGCGTATCACTTGAAAAACATCAACTCTCTAAAAATGCCAAAGATATGGGAAGTGCTGCACAGTTTGTTGCACTGTCTATTATTGCGGTTACATGGCTTATCATTTTATTAGGCTAAAAAAAACCATGCTTATAAAAGGATAAGCATGGTGTAACAAAAAAGAGGAACTACAGCTACTGTTCCTGACTATAAGTTTAAGAATATCAACTTAACTTTTTCTTAATTTATATAAGAAATAAAAAAATCCCCGCAAATGCAGGGATTTTTTTATTTAGACGTTGATGTTTATTACATCATGCCGCCCATTCCACCCATACCGCCCATGTCTGGAGCAGCTGGTTTGTCTTCAGGAATGTCAGTAATCATACATTCTGTAGTCAACATTAAGCCAGCAACAGAAGCAGCGTGCTCAAGTGCAGAACGAGTTACTTTAGCTGGGTCAAGAATACCCATTTCTAACATATCGCCATATTCACCAGTTGCAGCGTTGTAACCGAAGTTACCTTCACCTTTCTTAACTGCATTGATTACTACAGATGGCTCATCACCAGCATTCGCAACGATTTGACGAAGTGGAGCTTCGATCGCACGACGTAAAATGTTGATACCTGCAGTTTGGTCTTCGTTAGCACCTTTCAAGCCGTCAAGAACGTTTACAGCACGTACAAGCGCAACACCACCACCTGCAACAACACCTTCTTCAACTGCTGCACGAGTTGCGTGAAGAGCGTCGTCTACGCGGTCTTTCTTCTCTTTCATTTCAACTTCAGTTGCTGCACCGATTTTAATTACAGCAACACCGCCTGCCAATTTAGCAACGCGTTCTTGTAATTTTTCACGGTCATATTCTGAAGTAGATTCTTCGATTTGAGCACGGATTTGTTGAACACGCTCAGCGATAGCAGCAGCATCACCAGCACCGTCAACAATAACTGTGTTTTCTTTAGAAACAGTGATTTTGTGCGCTGTACCTAAATCTTGAAGAGTCGCTTGTTCTAAAGACATACCAACTTCTTCAGAAATTACAGTTGCGCCAGTCAAGATTGCGATGTCTTGAAGCATAGCTTTACGACGGTCACCGAAACCAGGAGCTTTAACAGCACACACTTTGATGATACCGCGCATGTTGTTTACAACAAGAGTTGCAAGCGCTTCACCTTCAACATCTTCAGCGATAATAAGAAGTGGTTTACCAGTTTTAGCAACTGCTTCTAAAACAGAAATCAATTCACGAATGTTGCTGATTTTTTTGTCAACAAGAAGGATGAATGGGTTTTCAAGTTCAGCAGTCAAAGTATCTTGCTTGTTAGCAAAGTACGGAGAGATATAACCACGGTCAAACTGCATACCTTCTACAACGTCTAATGCGTCTTCGAAGCCAGAACCTTCTTCTACAGTGATTACGCCTTCTTTACCTACTTTTTCCATTGCTTGAGCAATAAGTTTACCAACAGTAGTATCAGAGTTAGCAGAGATAGAACCAACTTGTTCAATTGCTTTGAAATCATCAGCTGGTTTAGCAATAGAACGGATATTTTCAACTACAGTTTTTACTGCAATGTCGATACCGCGTTTTAAATCCATTGGGTTCATACCAGCAGTTACTGATTTGATACCTTCGTTTAAAATTGCTTGAGCAAGTACAGTCGCAGTTGTTGTACCGTCACCAGCGATGTCGTTAGTTTTGCTTGAAACTTCACGAACAAGTTGAGCACCCATGTTTTCAAACTTGTCTTTTAATGAAATTTCTTTAGCAACAGTTACACCGTCTTTAGTGATGTGCGGCGCACCGAAAGAACGGTCGATCACAACGTTACGGCCTTTAGGACCCAAAGTCACTTTAACCGCATCTGCAAGTACGTTTACACCTGCAATCATTTTTGAGCGAGCTGAATCACCAAATTTTACGTCTTTAGCTGACATATTAAACTCCGAATCTTTTTAAATACTGAATCTGATAATGAATTGAGTTATGGATCGATTAGCCTTCTAATACAGCTAAGATGTCTGACTCTTTCATGATTAAGAGTTCTTCACCGTTTACTTTAACTGTTGTACCTGCATAAGTACCAAATAACACCTTGTCACCAACTTTAACATCCAAAGCACGTACGCCGTTATCAGTGATTTGACCATTACCTACTGCAATTACTTCACCTTGAGATGGTTTTTCAGCAGCAGAACCTGGCAATAAAATACCGCCAGCAGTTTTGGTTTCTTCTTCTACACGACGAATCACAACGCGATCATGTAATGGACGAATGTTGCTCATAATTAACTCCATCAGACTTAGTCTTTTTGATTAATCGTTATTGCCTTAATCCAGAGCAATAACAAAATATTTAGATGTCACTTTTGTGGGGATGAAAAAAATGGCTTCAAGGGGAAATAAGAAAAATTTTCTTCTTTTTTGAATATTTTTTAAACAATCAAATATTTAATCTCATCTAAACCAAATCAATCTGAAGTGAATTCAGCCAACTGTTCATTGAACCAGTAATGCTGAATCTTTCCTGTATTTGAAACTGTATTAAAGCTATTCGGATTGTGATGATATAAACGAGTAGAAGTTGCTGTACCCGCATGAATATCATATATAGGATGGTCTATTTCCAGATGGTAAATCTGAGTTAAATCATATATAGCCGTTTTATGAAGATGACCATGCAGCATTCCAAATAATCCGGTTGTACTCCACTTTTCTAAAGCAATTTTGCCCAAAACCGGACAATCCTTTATCCCATGCCTATTATCGGGTGGTGTATAAAAAGGTTGATGGAAAACCACCAGCTTTATTTTATCTTTTGGCGCTTTTTCTAAACGCTCATAAGTATCTTGAATTTGTTCAATCGAAATATGCCCACGTGTGTGATAACGACGACGTATGCTGTTTACCCCAACAATATAGAAATGTTCGGTTTCTAAAGTCGGTTCTAATTCACCAAAAAAATATCGATACCGAGTAAATGGAGAAAAAAAACGGTTCCAGACATGATACAAAGGAATATCATGATTTCCAGGCACTACAAGATAAGGAATATTGAGGCTATCTAAAAATTGCCGACATTTAAAAAATTGTTCATATTTAGCACGTTGAGTAACATCGCCACTCACGACAATCACTTCAGGCTTTTGCTGAATACAAAAATGTCTTATTGCTTCTAAACACTCTTTTTTTTCTGTCCCAAAGTGTAAATCAGACAGATGTAATAACATTCGGCACCATAATATTTAAAGCATTTTTTTCTACAGTGAAATTTAGAGGTGGTTTCATCTCTATGATTTCACCATCTAAAGCCACTGTGAGTTTCGATTTTTTTGCACATTCCACCACAACATGATCTGCACAAAAACTATATACGTCTTCTGCATCTTCAACTTTACCTTGAACCCATTGCCAAAGCATATGCAGCAAACTCAGCTTATCACTTTTTGTAATTACAACTCCAGCCACTCTTCCCTGCGCCGCACACTCTGCAATCCTGAGTTTCATATCACATAACTGTAGTTGGTTATTTCCAAAGAAAATTAGAGGTGCTTTAACGGGATATTTTTTACCATCTACCGTTATCGACAACTTCATTGACTTATTTTCTCTTAATAAAACATCTAAAGCTGAGGTATAAGCGTGTAAAGGAAGTCTTCCTAAATATTTATTGTAGAGTTCGCGCTTTTTAATAAAGAGTGGGTATAGACCTAAACTGGCATTATTCAAATAAATATGATCATTGATGGCTGCTATATGAACCGATCGAGGTGTACCCGTGGCAATAACTTCGGCAGCGTCCAAAAGATCTAGCGGAATATCTAAAACTTTAGCCACATAATTAAAAGTACCTAAAGGCAAAATTCCCATTGGAATAGAGGTATTTCTAAGTTTAGATGCAACAGCATTTAAAGTGCCATCTCCACCTGCTGCAACAACTACCCCTATATTTTCATTTTGTGAATGTCGATGAATCACATTATTCATCAGATCATCAAACAATGTATTTTCATTTAATTCAAAAACTTGTATCTCAAAACCATGTTCAGTGAGTACAGTCATCAGTTGCTCATAAACATCTTCATGTTTTGAAGCATGAAATCCTGATTTTTCGTTATAGATGATCGAAAGAGGTTTCAAAGGCCGCATTTTATTATCGTAAAGTGGGATGTTTATTCTATTTTGTACACAAAATCACCTATTAAAAGTCTCTTTATGTAAATTTTGAATGATCTTCATTTGTTTAATCAATAATAATTCTCAAGAAAAATTTAAGAGTTAATTTATTGATTTAAAACAAAATAATTTAAGTAAATAACACACATACAACATAAAAATATAAAAGTAAAAACCTTATAAAAAACTATAAACAAATGATTTTCATCAAAAAATGATCGGAATTCCAAATATCTAATTGTTAGTCTTTAGTCTTATTTTTTTTATGATTTTATGCTTTAATACAGCCACTTTTTTATTTGATCTTTCATTGTACCCCAATGAATAGACTTGTACGTTGTACATATTTTGAATAGGCCTCACCATGACCACAGTGAACGCACCAGAATTCGTTCGTCATCCTAAGCTTATAGCATGGGTTGAAGAAATTGCAAACTTAACCAAACCAGCAAAAATCGAATGGTGTGACGGAAGCGAAGAAGAGTATCAACGTCTAATCGACTTGATGATCGCTAACGGCACCATGCAGAAATTAAACCAAGAAAAACATCCTGGTTCTTATCTTGCAAATTCTGACCCATCTGACGTTGCGCGTGTTGAAGATCGTACTTACATCTGCTCTCAAAATAAAGAAGATGCTGGTGCGACAAACAACTGGGAAGATCCAGCTGTTATGCGTGAAAAATTAAATGGTTTATTTGAAGGTTCAATGGAAGGCCGTACGATGTACGTTGTTCCTTTCTCTATGGGTCCTTTAGGTAGCCATATTGCTCATATCGGTATCGAGTTAACTGACTCTCCTTACGTTGCTGTTAGCATGCGCAAAATGGCTCGTATGGGTAAAGCAGTTTATGACGTATTAGGTACAGACGGCGAATTTGTTCCTTGTGTACACACAGTAGGTGCTCCACTTGCTGAAGGTCAAAAAGACGTTGCTTGGCCTTGTAACCCAGAGAAATATATCGTTCATTATCCAGAGACTCGCGAAATCTGGTCTTTCGGTTCTGGTTACGGCGGTAACGCATTACTTGGTAAAAAATGTTTAGCTCTTCGTATCGCTTCTGTCATGGGCCGCGAACAAGGTTGGTTAGCTGAACACATGCTTATTCTTGGTGTAACTAACCCTCAAGGTGAAAAACACTACATCGCTGCTGCATTCCCATCTGCTTGTGGTAAAACAAACTTTGCGATGTTAATTCCACCAGCAGGTTATGAAGGTTGGAAAATCGAAACTGTAGGTGACGATATTGCTTGGATCAAACCAGGTGAAGACGGTCGCTTATATGCGATTAACCCTGAAGCTGGTTTCTTCGGTGTAGCGCCTGGTACAAATACCAAGACTAACCCGAACTGTATGGCAACTCTTCATAAAGATGTTATCTATACAAACGTAGCGGTAACTGAAGATGGTCAAGTATGGTGGGAAGGTCTTTCTAAAGAAGTTCCAACAAACTTAACAAACTGGAAAGGTCAACCTCACGTAAACGGCGAAAAAGCAGCACATCCAAATGCGCGTTTCACTGTTGCAGCAGGTCAATGTCCATCTATCGATGCTGATTGGGAAAACCCAGCAGGTGTTCCAATTTCTGCATTCATCTTCGGTGGTCGCCGTGCAGATACAGTTCCTTTAGTTTCTGAAGCTTTTGACTGGGTTGACGGTGTATATAAAGCGGCAACTATGGGTTCTGAAACTACTGCTGCTGCTGTTGGTCAACAAGGCATTGTTCGTCGTGACCCATTCGCGATGCTTCCATTTGCTGGCTACAACATGGCTGACTACTTTGACCACTGGTTAAGCCTTGGTGCAAAAGTAAGCGAGAAAGCTGAGGCTTCTGGCAACAAATTACCGAAAATCTTCAACGTAAACTGGTTCCGTCGTGATGCTGAAGGCAACTTCGTATGGCCTGGTTTTGGTCAAAACATGCGTGTTCTTGAGTGGATCATTGACCGTTGTGAAGGTCGTGCAAACGCTGTTGAAACACCAATCGGTTTTGTTCCAACATATGAAGACTTGAACTGGAAAGGCACTGAGTTCAGTAAAGAACAATTTGACCTTATCACTACTCAAGATAAAGACCAGTGGGTTACTGAAATTGAAAGCCACACTGAGTTATTCAATAAACTTGGCGAGCGCTTACCAAAAGCATTAAAAGAACGTCAAGCAGCATTACTTGAAGCTGTAAAAACTGGCTTCTAATTGCTCAATATAAAAAAGGCCGCTTTATGCGGCCTTTTTTATTATGCGGCATCATCTTTTAGTCTACGTTCAGATAAATAAGCTTCTAACACTTTTACCTGTTTCTCATTAAACGCCAAACCTAATTTAGATCTTCGCCAGAGTATGTCTTCTGCAGTATTTGCCCACTCATATTCACATAAATATTTAACTTCACATTCAAATAAATCGTGACCAAAATTTTGCCCCAATTGTTCTATAGCATTTCGTTCTTGAAGCATGTTCCAAACTCTTGTGCCATATGCATGTGCCCAACGTTTGGCAAGGGATTCTGAAACTCCATTTACACGTAATTGAATCTGGTTGATTAAATCATCTAGTGTGGTCCAGTTCTCAGCACCGGGTAACGGCTTATTGGCAGTCCACTCCTCTGCCATTTCACTAAAGAACGGAGACAAATGTTCTAAAGCAGCCTCAGCCAGTTTTCGATAGGTCGTAATCTTGCCGCCAAATACTGATAACAATGGTGCATTAGTATTTTCTGTCTGTAGTGCCAAAGTATAGTCACGGGTAATTGCCGAAGGGTTATCAGACTCATCATCACATAAAGCACGTACACCTGAGTACTGACTTACAATATCTGCTCGCGTTAACTGCTTTTTAAAATGTGAATTTGTGACTGTCAAAAGGTAATCTATTTCTACATCAGTAATCTCTACCTTTTGTGGATCACCTGTATATTCCTGATCTGTCGTACCAATTAGGGTATATTTTTCTAAATATGGAATTGCAAAAACGATGCGTCGGTCTTCATTTTGCATAATAAAGGCTTTATGGCAGTCATATAGCTTTGGCACAACAATATGACTTCCTTGGATCAATCGGACTTGATAAGGCGATCTTAAATTTAAGTTTTCACTAATAATTTCTTCAACCCAAGGACCAGCTGCATTTACTAAAGCTTTCGCACGTATCTGATAAACCTCAGCTCCACTTTGTAGTTCCAAATGCCACAGTTCTTGTTCTTGATAAGCCTTCACACATCGTGTCCGTGTCACGACTTTGGCACCCTGTTCTTTAGCTTGGAGGGCATTTAATACAACAAGACGTGCGTCATCTACAGTACAGTCAGAATATTCAAAGCCACGCGTTATAGCTGGTTTTAAGGGGCTATCTTCTTTGAAATAAATAAGATTTGAACCTAATAATTTTTCTCGTTTTCCCAAATGATCATAAAAAAATAGGCCCGCTCGAATTAACCACGCAGGACGTAAATGTGGCCGATGCGGCATAATAAAACGCATTGGTGCAATAATATGTGGAGCTTTTGCCAACAACACTTCTCGCTCTGCTAATGCTTCTCTGACCAGTCTAAATTCTTTATGTTCTAAATAGCGTAGACCGCCATGAATTAATTTACTGCTAGCAGATGAGGTGTGACTGGCTAAATCATCCTTTTCACATAAAAATACGGATAATCCACGGCCTACCGCATCATTAGCAATACCGACGCCATTAATACCGCCACCAATTACGGCAATATCATATACTTTTGAATAATCATTAGATTGTATTTTCATTTCTCATATTCTTTTTATTGTTGATCTTATAAAAATTAAAACATCAAATTGATGAAACAACAATCTAAAAAGTAGAATAATCAAATTTGAATTAGCAAACCTTTAGCCATTAATTGATTACTCTACAATTTAATTAATTTAAGAAAAAATCAATCCTCAGCCCAATTTTGACTACGCTTAACCGCCTTAAGCCAACCTTTATAAATCAGCTCAGATTGTTCAGCAGACATTTTTGGCTCAAATACCTTTTCTATGGCAGATTTATTTCTTAACTCATGAAGATCCTGCCAAAAACCCGTCGCCAAACCTGCAAGGAAAGCTGCACCCAAAGCAGTTGTTTCTTTCATTATTGGGCGTTCTACTGGTGTCGCCAAAATATCGGCTTGGAATTGCATCAAGAAATTATTTTCCGTTACTCCCCCATCAACACGAAGAGTACGAAGCTCTTCTTCTGCATCTTGCTGCATGGCATCAAGTACATCTCTTGTCTGGTAAGCAATGGACTCTAAAGTTGCACGAATAATATGTTCAATGCTAGCTCCACGTGTCAGACCAAAAATTGCCCCACGCGCTGTTGGGTCCCAATACGGTGCACCTAATCCGGTAAAAGCAGGAACCACATATACACCATTACTGTCTTTTACCCGTGTTGCATAAAGCTCAGAGTCTTTAGCGTTCTTAATGACCTTTAATTCATCACGTAACCACTGTACACAAGAGCCACCATTAAATACGGCGCCCTCTAAAGCATAGTTCACCTCACCGCTCGCACCACATGCAATAGTTGTGAGTAATCCATGCTCTGAACGGACAATTTTTTTACCTGTGTTCATGAGTAAAAAACAGCCAGTACCGTAAGTATTTTTAGCCTGCCCTGCCTCAACACACATTTGACCAAAAAGCGCAGCTTGTTGATCACCTGCAATTCCAGCAATTGGAATACCGACTTCTTGCCCACTAATAGTATGTGTATATCCATAAACCTCAGATGAACTTCGTACCTCAGGTAACATTGCTTTAGGGATATCTAAGGCCTGTAAAAGCTTTTCATCCCATTCAAGCTTTTCAATATCAAACAGCATAGTTCGTGAAGCATTGGTAAAATCAGTGACGTGAACACCGCCATTGGTTAATTTCCAGATTAACCATGTATCCACCGTACCAAACAACAACTCTCCTCGCTTAGCGCGCTCACGACTTCCGTCAACGTGATCTAAAATCCATTTAATTTTTGTCGCTGAAAAATAAGGATCAATGACTAAACCCGTTGTTTTACGGATATATTCTTGCCAACCTGCTTTATGCAATTGATTACAAATTTCAGTCGTCTGTCGGCTTTGCCAAACAATTGCATTGTAAATCGGCTTACCTGTTTTTTTATCCCAAACAACTGTAGTTTCGCGCTGGTTTGTAATGCCAATTGCCGCAACTTGTTCACTCTTAATACCAGCTTGAGCCAATGCCTCTACCCATACCGCACTTTGTGTTGCCCAAATTTCCATAGGGTCATGCTCAACCCAACCCGGCTGAGGATATATTTGAGTAAATTCTTTTTGTGCAATACTGACAACGTTTGCATCATGGTCTAAAACAATTGCTCTTGAGCTTGTTGTTCCCTGATCAAAAGCAACAATATATTTTTTTGGGCAATTTGACATCTGAATGTCCCTTTCATTATCTACACACATCTAGTCCACAATGCTAAGACATTATGTCCAACTGCATTTATTTAAAATTTTCTTTGGAATATATCATTATTTTTAAGGGATATAGGTTTTGTTCTTCCAAAGATTGCTCATTCTTTATCAGTTTTTACTAATTGGGAAAAAATAACAGCCCAAAGTTTCAGATAAGATCACAAAAACCAGTTGGTCGACTGATTTGAAATCACATAAATATTCAACTTATTCCTTCGCTTAAATAATAAACATTGTTTTACAGACATAAAAAAAATAAAGTGAAATACTCTTCTAGATAATATGAAAAATCAGAATAAATCCTCTCTTTTTTAGCATTCAACCCAAGCAAAACATGGAGCGAATCATGGTTGATCAACCTTCTACCGCAACACCTCCACATTCTAATTTAGATACAAAAACTCGTCTAAAATCAATTTTGGGCGGTTCTGCCGGTAACCTTGTCGAATGGTACGACTGGTATGTATATGCCGCATTTACGCTCTATTTTGCTCATGCCTTTTTCCCAAAAGGAAGTCAAACAGCTCAACTCCTACAAGCAGCTGCAATTTTTGCAGTAGGTTTCCTTATGCGTCCCATCGGCGCATGGATTATGGGGATTTATTCAGACCGTAAAGGACGTAAGGCGGGTCTTACACTTTCCGTTACTTTAATGTGTGTTGGCTCTCTACTTATTGCAGTTACACCATCTTATGAAAGCATTGGTGTATTTGCCCCTTTACTTCTGGTTGTTGCACGTTTAATACAAGGTCTAAGTGTAGGCGGTGAATATGGTGCAAGTGCTACTTATTTAAGTGAGATGGCAGAAAAAGACCGACGTGGTTTTTTTTCAAGCTTTCAATATGTCACCTTAATTGCCGGACAGCTCACTGCCTTGTGTGTTCTTTTAATATTACAAATGGTACTTACCGAACAACAATTGCATGATTGGGGATGGCGTATTCCATTCTTTATTGGTGCTTTACTTGCCATTGTTGTGTTCCGTATTCGTCGTGGCTTATTAGAAACACAATCTTTTAAAAATGCTCAAGCTGAAAAAGACCAACCACAATCAGGCATGTTTGCTTTGTTTAAACACTACCCTAAAGAAGCATTCACCGTATTATTCTTAACTGCTGGTGGTACATTAGCTTTTTATACTTACACGACCTATTTACAGAAATATTTAGTGAATACTTCTGGTTTTTCTAAACCTGAAGCTACTCAAATTACCACTTTAGCGTTATTTATTTTCATGTGTCTACAACCTGTAGCGGGTGCTTTATCAGACCGAATTGGTCGAAAACCTCTTATGATTTTCTTCGGAATAACAGGTGTTTTATTCACATACATTTTATTTGATGCACTGGCAAACACGCATAACTACTGGACAGCATTTTGGTTATGTTTTGGAGGTCTAGTAATGGTGACTGGCTACACTTCAATTAACGCTGTAGTGAAGGCCGAACTTTTCCCTGCTCATATTCGCGCTTTAGGAGTAGCTTTACCCTACGCGATTGCCAATACTTTGTTTGGTGGCACAGCTGAGTTTTTCGCATTAAGTTTCAAAGAGGCTGGACATGAGTCTTGGTACTTTATTTATGTCAGTATCATGATTTTCATTTCATTACTCATTTATATTTTTATGAAAGACACTAAGCATCATTCAAAAATTAAAGAGCATTAATATTTTACAATTAGAGTCAATATCGTCAGTTAATATTGGCTCTAACCAAGCGAATAAGCACAAACAACACATCTATTTTATGAGATACTTCATATAAGAAAATAAGGACGATACTGATGAACAAAAGTATTTTATGTTTGGCATTAAGTAGTATGTTTATTTTAACTGCTTGTCAGACTACACCTCGACAATATAATGGTTCAACTGGCTATCAGATTGAAAACCAAACTAAAACTTCAGCGACTTTAGCTTATACTTTAGCTGGTCGTAGTAACCAGCAACTTGATGAGCGTAAATTACAACGTGCTTGCCAAAATGTGTTAGGTGCTCAGAAAGTTTATAAATTATCAATTTTAAGTGTCAATGAAATTCCAAACCCAGCTAAAGATGAGCAATATGGAATTAAATTGGGTGAAACTCGTGCTTCTTTCGGTTTATCAAACACACCAAGTCTAAATAATGGTGAAGATTACGCGACTCGCCAAGCACTTGAAGCTCGCCCAAGTACGTTAAAAGTGGTTCGTTATACTTGTTCATAATTAAAAAAAAGACGCTGTTATTTTACAGCGTCTTATAAAAACTTACGTTTCTAAATTCTCTTGCTTCATCCAGATCTGGCCACGTAGTAGCGCTTCTTTCTTCAATTTTTTCATATTTTGGATGACTAAAATTTTTAACTCTACTATCTGCCACCCAAACTTCTGGCGCAAATTTTAAAAATTCGTCTAAGAAAAAGCGGTTACATTGGTCATATAACACATCAGCAGCCAATAGAACATCAACTTGTTCAGCTTTATATAAATCATCCAGATATTCGAGTTCTACACTATTAAGCAATGCATTTTCACGGCAAGCATTTAGACTAACTTGATCAATGTCACAACAGATTACTCGTTTTGCTCCTGCCATTTTTGCAGCAATAGCGACTACACCAGAACCCGCGCCGAAATCTAATACCACTTTATCTTTAACATGGTGCGGCTCTGCAAGTATCCACTGAGCCATCGCCAAACCTGATGCCCAACAGAAAATCCAATACGGCGTGTCATTCCAAATACGGCGAATAACTTCATCATCTAAACGATCAGTTGGAAAAACAGGTGGAATCAACCATAAAGAGATTGGAGTTTCAGGCAACTGTTGTGCCATTAATTCACAATGAGGAATCACTTCATGTAAGGCTTGAAGTAAATGTTCTGGGGCTTTGGTCAATTGAAAGGTGCAGCTCATCAGATTTCTTTTAATTCATTTTTATAACAAGCATAACAGAGTCATTCCATTATGATTTGAATTTTTACCTTAACCTTGGTTAGACCTGAGAAGCCCTGCTTCGCAAGGCTTTCGTAAAAATTAGGTCTAACCATTGTCACCCGCAAAACTCGGCAGATACTCTCTAGAACCGAAAGCATCGCAGAAACATTAATTTTTTAATGTATTTCTGCCTCAAACAATTGCGGATGACGGTTACGCGTATCAATAATAGCCTAGTGTTAATTAAATTAACCTAAAGCTTTTTCAGCAGCTTCTACAGTTTGACGAATCAAAGTTGTGATTGTCATTGGACCAACACCACCCGGTACTGGTGTATAAGCAGAAGCAATTTCTTCAATACCTTGTAATTGAATATCGCCAACACCGCCACCATCACGTGGATGAAAACCTGCGTCTACAACAACTGCACCTTGTTTAATCCAGTCTTTTTGAATAAGTTCAGCTTTACCTACAGCACCAACAATAATGTCAGCTTGTTTTACAAGCTCAGGTAAATTTTGTGTACGTGAATGGCAAATCGTTACTGTTGCATTTGCTTGTAACAACATCATTGCCATTGGTTTACCTAAAATTGCTGAACGGCCAACTACAACTGCATGTTTGCCCGCAATTTCGATATTGTTTTCTTTAAGAATCGTCATAATGCCAGCAGGAGTCGCTGAACCGTACGCAGCTTCACCCATTGCCATACGACCAAAACCAAGGCAAGTTACGCCATCAACATCTTTTGCTAATGAGATTGCATCAAAACATGCACGCTCATCAATTTGTGCAGGAACTGGATGTTGTAAAAGAATACCGTGAACATCTGGATTGGCATTTAGCTTTTCAATTTCAGCTAACAATTGTTCTGTTGTCGTTTCTTGTGGTAATTCGATTTTTAATGAATCCATACCTACGCGGCGGCAGGCATTACCTTTCATACGTACATAAGTTGCAGATGCACCGTCATCTCCAACCAAAATAGTCGCCAAAATCGGGGTACGACCTGTTTTTGCTTTTAAAGCTTCAACACGTACCGACAAATTTTCTTCAATTTGCTTTGCTAATGCACGACCGTCTAAAACCAATGCCACAGCACATCTCCAAGGTAGACATGAATTTAATGTGCCAATAATACATGATAATTTCGCTAATTTTATTCTAGATGTTGTTTTTATGTGCATCTTCGCTCAAAACGGTATTGTTTTTTTCGTAAAGGTTGCTAATATGTGCATCACCAAATGTAGGCGGGGTGGCAGAGTGGTCATGCAGCGGACTGCAACTCCGTGGACGCCGGTTCGATTCCGACCTCCGCCTCCAAATTTGGTAAAGCCCGGGTGGTGAAATAGGTAGACACAGGGGATTTAAAATCCCCCGCCCACAAAGCGTGCCGGTTCGAGTCCGGCCCCGGGCACCATTTTCAAGTACTGAATATGGTGTCATAAAGAATCCAGCGTAAGCTGGTTTTTTTATATCTAAAAAAAAGGGCTACATATGTAACCCTCTATTCTTTTATGCTTTAAGCAGTTTTCTGATCTTGCTTTAAAGGCGTCAAATTCAGATCCAATATAATCTCGTTTTGCCTGCTTGAATCCACTTGATATTCAGCATTCTTAATTGAATCTAAAAATACCCACTCTGAATGAACTTGTGCCTGATCGAGAGTAACGAGCAAGTATCCACGTTGATTTAAATTACAATAGACCAATTCATCAATCAATGTAGTAAACGCAAACTCAAACTGCTGTAACTGTGCCAATGGAATACTTAAATATTTTTCTAAGCCAGGAGATGATACAGAGCTTGTTGCCAGTTCAACACCTACATATTTTCCTTTTTGGCTATATAAATAAGATGCCCAAGCATTGTGTGTATCTCCCGCAAGCACAATCATCTTTTTATTAAACTCTGCCAATTTATCGTATACAAACTCTCTCTCAGCATAGTAACCATCCCAAGCATCAAGATTGTATGGTGCAACCGTCATAATCCTTGCTTTTTCTTGAACTGTTAATGTCGGATCATTTTGTTGTAAACGAAGTTTTAAAGTGACCAACTCAGTAATTTGTGCGTTCATCTTAGCAAGTGCTTCAGATGAAGTTCCTCCTGAAGTAATCTGCCCTAAAGATGCCAGCAATTCGGCTGGAATCCACATTTTACTCATTAAGACTTGCTGACCCACCACATTCCATGTTGCTGTAGATTGCTTTAATTTATCGACCAACCAATCTCTTTGCGTATACCCCATTAAAGTACGCGCCGGATTTGTTAAATCTGCTTGAAATTTTGCAATATCTAAGCCAGAGGCTGTCATATAGTCCGCATATTCAAGTTGCTTGTCACGCGCAATAATGCGTGTATCTAGCATAGTGAGTTGGACAAGTGAGCCAAAGTTAAACTGGCGATAAATATTTAAATGGTCAGAACTAGAAACTGGGCGAATTGGCATCCATTCAAAATAAGCTTGTAGAGCAGCTAATTTACGATCTGAGAAAGATCCTTCGCTACTTTGATGGTTTTCCGCACCATCACGCCAAGCATCGTTCGCTAACTCGTGATCATCCCAAATTACAATAAAAGGATGGCGTTGATGAGCTGCTTGTAAATCTTTATCCTGACGATAAAGTGCATAGCGTTTGCGATAATCATCTAATTTAATAATTTCTTTATTATTGTCAGCAGGTAACGTACGACCTAGCTTTGCAGCATCTTCTGTCGCATAACCATCTGCCCCATACTCATAAATATAGTCACCTAAATGAATAATGACATCGACGTTTTGTTTTGCCATTTCACGATAAACATAAAAGTAACCCGCAGGATAGTTAGAGCAAGAACATACTGCAAAGCTTACTTTATTGGTCGATATTGGTAATGTTTTCGTCTGCCCTACTGGTGAAACCTTACTACCAAACTTAAAACGGTAGTAGTACACCGTATCTGGTTGTAAACCAGCTGCATCAACTTTCACTGTAAAGTCATCAGTTTTGCTTGTTTCAACCATCCCCGTCTTTAAATTTTGTTTAAACTGATTATCGGTTGAAATTTCCCACACAACTTTTAAACGCACCCCAGAGTCTGTAGGTGTCACTCGTGTCCATAAGATGACTTTATCCTGTAAGGGGTCTCCACTTGCAACACCATGAAGAAAATCTGCTTGTACTTGAGGACTTTCATCTTCTGAACCATCATTACAACCAGTGAAAGCAACAGGCATAGATAAAGCCCCAAAACCGAGTAGACTTTTTTGAATTAATTCTCGGCGTGAAATTTTCTCTGACATAAAATTCTCTAAGTTTTAAGCAATGAGTGCTTTAAACTTAAGTACAGAAGATGAACGTCTGATCTCAGTTTAATGAATAAATCATGACACAAACTGGTTAATTTATATAAATACCGACAAGAACTGATTGAAAATAAAGCAAACTCTCCGTTTTTCTCTTGCCAATCGCGCACTTGTCCTCTATTATTGCGCACATGCCCGGGTGGTGAAATAGGTAGACACAGGGGATTTAAAATCCCCCGCCCACAAAGCGTGCCGGTTCGAGTCCGGCCCCGGGCACCATTTTCAACTATTGAATTTGGTGCTACAAAGAATCCAGCGTAAGCTGGTTTTTTTATGCCTGATGAAAATAAAAATTATGATAAAAACAATCATATTTATTTCCACCCTACTTTTTATATCGATTGCAGATGCCGAAGATATCTTTAACGGCACAATCTTATTTAAAAATAATGATTGGCACTTTATACGCTGCTCTCTAACTCAGGATGACTACCTGATCAAAACATCTCAAGATGTAATTACTCAATTAAAAGCATTACAACATCAAAAGACAACCTATTGGATAAGCGTATTAGCAGATGCAAATGAGCAGCAAAATGGAAATTTAATTTTAAAAATTAAAAAAATAGATCAAGTACATTTAGGAGCATCATGTCATTTATTAGATGCGATTGAAAATTTTGAGAATCGAGAGTAATTACCACTCTCGATTCATCACCAGCTCTTCCATTTCAAGATCTAAAAATCCAGCATCTTGAACTACCATCATCATTGCCTCAGCAATGTAATCGGCAGCACTATCATCAAGCGATGAATCCAGATCTTCAAACTGTGGCTTCATTTCATTAATTTCATTTACAGTCTGATGAGCATATCGATAAACATCTTGATCAGCTAAAGCAGGCTTCTGAACTTTTTTAGCAAATTGTTCAATAAGCTGCTTAAGTTCAGCGACCAAAATATCTGGATAATATTCATCATCAAACATTGGGAGAAGTAGGTCTTCGAACATACAAAAGATTACACAACAGCAAAAACTTGCCGCTTATAACATATTTTCGCAAAAATCACGAGATTTTTACCCGACTCCTCATCCACCTTTATGTGATACACAGACATCTAATTCAATAAGAATACACTTTATGCCTGCTGCATAGCTTGCCAAACCAGAATTGCATCATGCATCGCTTTTACATCATGCGCCCTTACAATCGACGCTCCTTGCTGAATACTTAACAAATGCCCAGTAACGCTTCCTACAGCACGCTGATCAGCAGCTGCGCCTTTTAAAGCCTCACCTATAAAGCGTTTACGAGAAAGACCTGATAAAATTGGATAACCTAGCTCATTAAGTTTCCAAAATTCTTTTAATAATTTTAAATTCTGCTGTGCATTTTTTGCAAAACCAAATCCAGGATCAATAATAATATTATGCTGTTTAATTCCAGCAGCCAAAGCCTCATCAATGCGTTGTTGCAGCTCTTGCATCACATCAAGTGTTACATCAGTGTACTGATCCAACTGATTCATTGTGGTTGGCTCACCACGCATATGCATAATCACTACAGGTATATCTAACTCTGCTGCGGTCTTCAATGCATTAGGGCGTGTTAAAGCGCGTACATCATTCCAAATATGCGCCCCTGCTGCTTTTGCTGCACGAATAACTTCTGGCTGGCTCGTGTCGATCGATAAAATAATATTATGATGAGATAAAGCTTCAACAACAGGTACCACACGGCATATTTCTTCTTCTATCGCCACTTCTGAAGCACCTGGTCGGGTAGACTCCCCTCCAATATCAATAATAGTAGCGCCTTGTTCAATCATATTAAGCGCATGCTCAACCGCTTGGTCTAATTGGTTATGTTTACCACCATCGCTAAAAGAATCTGGGGTAACATTTAAAATACCCATAACATGTGGCTGAGATAAATCTAGTTGAAGCTGTCCACACTGTAAAATCTGCTTTGGTAAAGATATTAACTGCATAAAAAGCTCCGGTTCAAAATCAGGTGATATTTTAGCAAGTCTATACTTTACATGCTGTTGATTTCTTTTCAGCTTTAGCTGAATTTAAGACAAATAAAAAAAGCCACATGACTGTGGCTTTTTTATTAATTAACTTAATTCATCGCTGGTAATGGTGGTGGTGTAGATGGACCATCTTTTGGTGGTTCAAATGCAGCCACTGGATTTTCAGCAACATAGACTTTAGGTGGTTGTGGCTCACGACCTTCCATAATGTCACGAATTTGATCACGATCAATGGTTTCCCATTCCATCAAAGCTTTTACCATTGCATGGGCAATATCTTTATTACCTTCTAAGATATTACGTGCAACTTTATATTGCTCATCAAGAATACGGCGTACTTCTTCATCAACTAACTGTTGAGTTGCTTCAGAAATCGTACGACTTCCTACATTTCCAAAGAAACCATTCTGGTTCTCATCTTCGTAAACCATTACACCCATTTTGTCAGACATACCGTACTTAGTAACCATTGCACGAGCCATTTTCGTAGCACGCTCAAAGTCATTTGAAGCACCAGTAGATTGCTGCTGAATAAAGACTTCCTCAGCAATACGACCACCAAACAAAATTGCAATTTCATTTAACATTTTGTCTTTATAGTGGCTAATCTGGTCTTGTTCAGGTAACTGCCAAGTTACACCTAAAGCCCAACCACGCGGCATAATTGTTACTTTATGCACAGGGTCAGTACCCGGTAAAATCTCAGCAACAATTGCATGACCAGCTTCATGATAAGCAGTTGCACGACGCTCTTCTTCACGTAGAACCATCGACTTACGCTCTGGCCCCATGTAGATCTTGTCTTTTGCATCTTCAAAGTCATGCATATCGACAGTATTCTTATTACGGCGTGCAGCAAATAATGCAGCTTCGTTAACAAGGTTTGCCAACTGTGCACCAGAGAAACCTGGCGTACCACGTGCTAACACTTTCATGTCCACACCAGTCACTGAAGGTAACTTTTTCAAATGTACATTCAGGATTTGCTCACGACCACGGATGTCCGGTAGACCTACCATAACTTGACGGTCGAAACGGCCTGGACGTAATAACGCTTTATCCAACACATCAACACGGTTAGTTGCAGCAATAACGATTACGCCTTCATTACCTTCAAAACCATCCATCTCTACGAGCATTTGGTTTAAGGTTTGTTCGCGTTCGTCATGTCCACCGCCAGTACCTGAACCACGGTGACGACCTACTGCATCAATCTCATCAATAAAGATGATACATGGTGCATGACGTTTTGCTTGTTCAAACATATCACGGACACGGGACGCACCCACACCCACAAACATCTCAACAAAATCAGAACCAGAAATGCTGAAGAATGGAACTTTTGCTTCACCAGCAATTGCTTTAGCTAATAACGTTTTACCAGTACCTGGAGGACCAACCATAAGTACGCCACGTGGAATTGTAGCGCCCAAGCGTTTGAACTTTGCAGGATCTTTTAAGAAATCTACAATTTCTACAACTTCTTGTTTAGCTTCATCACAACCGGCAACGTCAGCAAAAGTCACTTTGATTTGGTCTTCAGAAAGCATTTTTGCTTTTGACTTACCAAAACTCATCGGACCATTTTTACCGCCTGCACCACCACCCATGTTACGCATAAAGAACATGAATAACAGAATGATTAACAGTACAGGGAAACTAGCAATGAGAAGTTGCATCAAAATGCCTTGACGTTGTGGTGCTGTGCCCTCTACAACAACATTTTGCTTGTTTAAGCTTGGCATAAGTTCAGTGTCTTCAACTTGCGGACGAACAGTTTCAAACTGAGATCCGTTAGTTTTTTCACCACTAATATTTAAACCGTCAATCGTGACTTGCTTAATTTGGCCAGCATTCACCGCTGCAACAAAATCTGAATATTTCATTGCAGAAGGCTTATTGCGGTCACTGATATTACTGAAAATTAAAATCAGAACACCCAGTATTATTAGCCACAATACGGCATTCTTGAAGTAATCGCTCAAAGCTTTATTCCCATATCGATCTAATTTGATCATGCCCAATCTTGGCCGATCGTCTTAAAAACAGCAATTGTCTTGCTTGCGGATAACCTAAAAGATACAAAATGCACAATTTTTAGGAGCTTGGCAAGTAAACTTTATTGCAATGCTTTCTTACGCCCTTGTCCAACCAAAAAAACTTCTTTAGACCGTGCCCGAGAAGCTGCTGGTTTTGCTGTTTTTAACACATCAAAACTATCAACTACTTGTTTACGAAACTCATCAAATCCTGCGCCTTGGAACACTTTAACAACAAACTGTCCATTGGGACCCAAGACTTTCTGAGCAAAGTCTAAAGCAAGTTCACACAAGTAAATCTGTCTAGGTTGATCAACAGCCCTATTACCTGATGTATTGGGGGCCATATCAGAAATTACAATGTCTACTTGTCTTCCGTTTAAAATATTTAACAATTTTTCAAATACAGCTTCTTCTCTGAAGTCGCCTTGTAAGAAAGTGACATCCGGCAAAGCATCCATAGGCAAAATATCGGAAGCAATAACTAAACCCTTGCTACCAACAAGTTTCCCAGCAATTTGCGACCAACTCCCAGGAGCTGCTCCCAAATCAACCACTGTCATGCCTGGCTTGATCAACTTATATTTTTCTTGAATTTCAAGAAGTTTATATGCTGCTCGTGCACGATATCCTTCCTTTTGTGCTTTTTTTACAAAAGGATCGTCTAGATGTTCCCTCATCCACGCACGACTACTTTTAGACAATTTTTGGTTTGTGATGCGTGTTGCCATAACTCACTAAATATCAAAAAAACTTCTGATTGTTCATTGTACGTGAAAATTACTCTCATTACAGTACGGATGTAACCTAATCTCAATAACTTTTACAGTTTTTTTCCAATAATGTTGATCGATTATTTATACAGTTTTTCGTACATTTGATTTTAAGTTTTTTGCTATACTAAGTCGTTTTTAAAATCAGGTATTTTTAATGGCCGCTTTATCTATTCATGAACGTAAACGTTTACGTCAAATTGGTCACGTGCTTAATCCGGTTGTCATGATTGGTGGACAAGGCTTAACAGATGCTGTAATCGAAGAAACTCTTCGTGCTTTAAATGATCATGAACTCATCAAAGTAAAAATTGCTGGTGAAGACCGCGAAGCTCGTGCAGCTGTAATTGATGCAATTGTAGAAGCGACTGGTGCTGAAGCTGTGCAAAAAATCGGTAAAATCGTTTTACTTTACAAAAAAGCAGCTAAGCAAAACCAACACTTATCTAACCTCGTTCGTCACGCTCACTTAGCAAACTAACTTATTGACTACTTATGGCAAGTTACGAACTTTCAGCTTTTGATCGTTTTCATGCTGTTTCTGTTGTTGGCGCAATTGAACAGCAAGCCCCGCATACATTAAATGTGGGTTTTTGGATTCGTGATCCAAACCAACTTATTATCTGGCCCCAAGAAGTCGCGGCTCATCCTCGTCAAGATTTTTTGTGGGAAGAGACTTGTTTTGAAATTTTTATCGGCGTGCATGATGAAGATTTCTACCGGGAAATTAACCTTTCCCCTTCTCAAGCATGGCAGACCTACCAGTTTGAAGAATATCGATATCCGGAAAGCATGCCTCCCCTCGTTGCTTACGATATTGAACTAAATCATCTCAAGCGTACCCATTATGGTTTAAATGTAAGTCTTGATTTAGGCCAGTTTATGCAGCAGCACCGTTTGAAATGGGCAAACCTCTATTTAGGTTTAACTGCTGTTTTAAAAACAAAAGATGGTATGCAGTACTATGCAATGCAGCATAGTGGAAAAAATGCTGATTTTCACAATAAACGTGATTGGCTGCATCAGTTTTAAAAAATAAAAAAGCGAGAAATTAATTCTCGCTTTTTTATTGAATTTTAATTTTAAATCTTTAGTGATCTCTTGCTTTGTTCCAAGCCTCAACCGCATTATTTTTAGTGCGCTTTAAGCTCTCACTTAAAGAATCTTTATGTTTTAAAGAAATCTGACTAATGTCACCCTTAAGCTCTTTAGTCACTTTTGTTAAATCTTCAATTAACGCATTAATTTCAGCTTTCAATGTATTTTTCAGTTCATTCAGTCCTTCTTGAGAAGTATTGAACTGAGCTTTAATCACATCAAGACGTTGTAAAATATCTTGTTTAATCTGAGCAAACTGGTTTTGAATATTCTGATTCAATTCTTGAGTTTCAGCCTCAATTTTTTCTTCAGTCTCGGTAATTACAGCTTTGACTTGTTCTTGAGTTTCTGCAATAGCTTCTTTAACTTGCGAAGTTGCTTCATGAGCGACTTCTTTCACCTGTTCTGTTTTTTCAGCTACAACTTCTTTTACCTGTGTTGCTTTAGTACTCACTGCTTTTTTAGCTCGAGTTGTTGTTTTCACTACAGCTTCTTTTGCTTCAGTTACTTCGGTCTTAACCGTCTCTGCTACAGACGAAGCATTCTCAGCTATATCTTTTGAAACTTGATTATTGCTCATGCTATTTCCTCATATTGTTTATTTTTTAGCTAGCATTACAATAAGTGGAATTAGCTTATTTCAGCCACCAGATTGTTAGACAATTTGCTAAAAGTATCAATTTCAGACAAGCGGATGAATTTTTTTGCAAAAAGCAAGCAAGGAATTATATTTTTTAATAGAAAATAAATAGACTTTTTAGGGTTCCATGCGTATAATGCGCTGTTAAGTTACAAGCGGGCAGACCGATAAGGAGGGGCATGTTTTTTTAGAACATCGCCTATCTTTTTTAGGTCTACTCGCTTTTTTACAGCCGAAATTCAGGAGCTTTGGTTTGAGCACCCCCGCCATTTTAGCCCTCGCAGATGGAACGATCTTTAAAGGAACGTCAATCGGCGCAACGGGAAGTACGACTGGAGAAGTCGTTTTTAACACAGCCATGACAGGCTATCAAGAAATTTTGACTGACCCAAGTTATGCACAACAAATTGTGACATTAACTTACCCTCATATTGGTAACACTGGTTGCAACGAAGAAGACGTTGAATCTGGTCGTATCCATAAAGTATGGGCGAATGGTTTAATTATTCGTGACCTTCCACTACTACACAGTAACTTCCGTTCTGAGCAGTCGTTAGGTGAATATTTGCAGGCGCACAATGTTGTTGCAATTGCTGATATTGATACACGTAAACTCACTCGTATCTTACGTGACAAAGGTGCACAAAATGGTTGCATCCTTGCTGGCGAAAATATTACTGAAGAAGAAGCGATTGCTAAAGCTCGCGCTTTTGGTGGTTTAAATGGTTTAGACCTTGCCAAAGAGTGCTGTGATCCTACAGGTTTTGAATGGTCTGAAGGTTCATGGGTATTAGGTAAGGGCTTTACTCAACCTGAGTTAAAATACCATGTGGTTGCATACGATTATGGTGTCAAAACCAACATCTTGCGTATGCTTGCAGACCGCGGTTGCAAACTCACAGTTGTTCCTGCTGAAACTCCGGCTGAAAAAGTATTAGCACTTAATCCAGATGGCGTATTCCTTTCAAACGGTCCTGGCGACCCAGCGGCTTGTGACTACGCAATCGAAGCTGTAAAAACTATTGTTGAAACCACAACATTACCTGTATTTGGTATCTGTTTAGGACACCAAATCTTGGCACTCGCTTCTGGTGCAAAAACTGTAAAAATGAATCATGGTCACCACGGTGCAAACCATCCTGTACAAAATCTTGAAAACGGTACAGTGATGATCACCTCTCAAAACCATGGTTTTGCTGTAGATGCAGAGACATTACCGGCTAACTTAAAAGCAACGCATAAATCATTGTTCGATGGCACCTTACAAGGTATCCACCGTACTGACAAACCAGCTTTCAGCTTCCAAGGTCACCCTGAAGCAAGCCCTGGTCCACATGATTGTGCACCTTTGTTCGATCACTTCATCGAACTTATCGAAGCATCTAAACAGTAATTACGGAGCGAATAATGCCTAAACGTACGGATATTAAAAGCATCTTAATTATTGGTGCTGGCCCGATTGTGATTGGACAGGCATGTGAGTTTGACTACTCAGGTGCTCAAGCATGTAAAGCACTTCGTGAAGAAGGCTATCGTGTTATTTTGGTTAACTCTAACCCAGCGACCATTATGACTGACCCTTCAATGGCGGATGCAACTTACATTGAGCCAATTACTTGGCAAACTGTTGCTCAAATCATTGAAAAAGAGCGTCCAGATGCAGTCCTTCCAACTATGGGTGGACAAACTGCATTGAACTGCGCACTTGCACTGGATGAAAACGGCGTATTAGCGAAATACAACGTAGAACTTATTGGTGCAACGAAAGAAGCGATTGAAAAAGCTGAAGACCGTAAACTCTTCGACATCGCTATGCGCAAAATCGGTTTGGAATGTCCAAAAGCTGCTATTGCTGAAACCATGGAAGAAGCTTTGGAAATCCAATCTCGCTTTGGTTTCCCAGTAATTATCCGTCCATCATTTACAATGGGCGGTTCAGGCGGCGGTATTGCATATAACCGTGAAGAATTCCTTGAAATTTGTGAACGCGGTTTCGACCTCTCTCCTACTCACCAGTTATTGATTGATGAATCTTTAATTGGCTGGAAAGAATACGAAATGGAAGTTGTTCGTGACAAAAACGACAACTGTATTATCGTATGTGCGATCGAAAACTTTGACCCAATGGGTGTTCACACAGGTGACTCAATCACTGTAGCACCAGCTCAAACATTAACTGACAAAGAATACCAATTGATGCGTAATGCTTCAGTTGCGGTTCTTCGTGAAATTGGTGTTGAGACAGGTGGTTCTAACGTTCAGTTCGGTATTAACCCGAAAGACGGCCGTATGGTTGTGATCGAGATGAACCCTCGTGTATCTCGTTCGTCTGCGCTTGCTTCTAAAGCAACTGGTTTCCCGATTGCAAAAATTGCTGCGAAACTAGCTGTTGGTTATACCCTTGATGAATTGAAAAATGACATCACTGGCGGCGTAACTCCTGCGAGCTTTGAACCATCAATCGACTATGTTGTAACGAAAATTCCTCGTTTTAACTTCGAGAAATTCCCACAAGCAGAACCAGTTCTTACCACTCAGATGAAATCTGTTGGTGAAGTCATGGCAATTGGTCGTAACTTCCAAGAATCTGTACAAAAAGCATTACGTGGTCTTGAAGTTGGCGTAAGCGGTTTCGATGAAAAAATCGAAGCTGGTGCAACAAATGTAAAAGAAACCATTTTAAAAGAGCTTAAAGTTCCAGGTCCTGAGCGTATTTGGTACGTAGCAGATGCATTCCGTCATGGCTTCTCTTTAGATGACGTATTTGAAGCAACTAAGATTGACCGTTGGTTCTTGATCCAAATTCAAGATATCGTTAAGACAGAAGCTCAAGTAAAAACTTTAGGTTTTGGTGATCTAACTGCTGAAAATATCCGTTCGTTCAAACGTAAAGGTTTATCTGACCTTCGTATTGCGAACCTTATGGGTATTTCTCAAAAGCAATTCCGTAAGCAACGTTGGAACTTGGGTGTTTATCCAGTTTACAAACGTGTTGATACATGTGCTGCCGAGTTTGAATCTGGTACAGCATATATGTATTCAACTTACGATGAAGAATGTGAAGCAAATCCATCAAACCGTGACAAGATCATGGTAATTGGTGGTGGACCAAACCGTATTGGTCAAGGTATCGAATTTGACTACTGCTGTGTACACGCTGCTTTAGCAATGCGTGAAGACGGTTATGAAACAATCATGGTGAACTGTAACCCTGAAACTGTTTCTACCGACTATGACACATCTGACCGTTTATACTTCGAACCTGTAACACTTGAAGATGTTCTTGAAATCGTACGTACTGAGAAGCCAAAAGGCGTAATCGTACAATACGGTGGTCAGACTCCACTTAAGTTAGCACGTGCTTTAGAAGAAGCTGGTACTCCTATTATCGGTACTTCTCCAGATGCAATTGACCGCGCAGAAGACCGTGAACGTTTCCAACAAATGATTCAACGTTTACAGCTTCGTCAGCCAAACAACAGCATTGTAAAATCTGCTGAAGAAGGTATCTCTGAAGCTGCCAAAGTTGGTTATCCGTTAGTTGTTCGTCCATCTTATGTATTGGGTGGCCGCGCAATGGAAATCGTGTATAACGAAGATGAACTTAAACGTTACCTTCGTGAAGCAGTTCAGGCATCTAACGAAGCGCCTGTTCTTCTTGACCACTTCCTTGATGATGCAACTGAAGTTGACGTTGACTGCGTATCTGACGGTAAAGATGTCGTAATCGGCGGTATCATGCAGCACATCGAACAAGCTGGTATTCACTCTGGTGACTCAGCATGTTCTATTCCTCCTTACTCTCTTTCTAAAGAAGTTCAGGATGAAATGCGTCGTCAAACAGTTGCTATGGCGAAAGAACTTGGTGTAGTTGGTTTAATGAACGTTCAGTTCGCAGTTAAAGGCGACGATATTTACGTTCTTGAAGTAAACCCACGTGCATCACGTACTGTTCCGTTCGTATCAAAATGTATTGGTGAATCTTTAGCAAAAGTAGCTGCTCGTTGTATGGCGGGTCAATCACTTGAATCTCAAGGCTTTACTAAAGAAATCATTCCAACTCACTTTGCTGTGAAGGAAGCTGTTTTCCCATTTGCTAAGTTCCAAGGCGTAGACCCAATGCTTGGGCCTGAGATGAAATCTACAGGTGAAGTAATGGGCGTTGGTAAGACTTTTGGCGAAGCGTTCTATAAAGCCGTTTTAGGTTCAAATGATCGCTTACCAGGCCTACCAACTGAAGGCGAAGAAAAGATTGCTTTCTTATCTGTTCGTGAATCGGATAAGAAATATATTGCTGATATCGCTAAAAAGTTCGTGGCATATGGTTTCAAACTGGTAGCAACAGGTGGAACGTATAAAGTACTTAAAGAAGCAGGTTTGGAATGTGAACCTGTAAATAAAGTAACTGAAGGACGTCCACATATTGTTGACCGCTTGAAAAATGGTGAAATACACCTTATTGTCAACACTACTGAAGGCAAACAAGCTCAATATGATTCTGCAATGATTCGTCGTGCTGCCCTACAAGGCAAAGTGTATTACACAACGACTATCAATGGTGCAGAAGCGGTTTGCCAAGCCTTTGCTGTGAAATTGCCAATGGATGTATACCGCTTGCAAGATTTAACTGTAGGTTAATTTTTTTCCGATAAGTCCCGCCACCTTATCGGTGGCGGGATTTTTTCATTTTTTTAACTGTGTTTTCTCAACTTAAGAGGGACCGAAATGCAACGTTATCCAATGACCCCTGAAGGTAAAAGCGCCTTAGAGAAAGAATTACAACATCTGAAATCTGTTGAACGTCCACGTATTACTCAAGCAATTGCTGAGGCACGTGAACATGGGGACTTAAAAGAAAACGCAGAATATCATGCTGCTCGTGAACAGCAAGGTTTCTGTGAAGGCCGTATCCAAGATATCGAAGGAAAATTGGGTGCTGCACAAGTCATCGATGTTAAAGACTTAGAACAAAACGGTCGTGTTGTATTCGGTGTTACGGTAACGATTGAGAACCTTGATACTGAAGAACGCAAGACTTATAAAATTGTTGGTGATGACGAAGCTGATTTTAAAATTAATAAAATCTCAGTGAACTCACCAATCGCTCGCGGCCTTTTGGGTAAAAATGAAGGTGATGAAGTAAAAATCACCACTCCTCAAGGCGAAGTTGAGTATGAAGTTGTAAGTGTAGAATATCTCTAAGATACTGCTCTTGAACCCCTCTTCCTGAGGGGTTTTTATTTAATATGGTTTAGCTTATTTTTGTTTGGATAATAGATTATGGACACGCCTCTGATTAACACACCAGTCCGTCATTGGTGCGAATTTGAGTTTATTTCCAAAACTGTAAAAAATCCGAATATCCATATTAAAGGTAATTATTCTTACTACTCAGCCTATTGGGATCAAGGTTTTGAACGTTGTGTCGTACGCTATTTACACGACAAAGCTTCGACCCCAGACAAACCTATCGATCAGCTTTATATTGGTAATTTTGTATGTTTTGGGGCTGAGTGCGTGATTATGATGGGTGGTAATCAGCTTCATAGACCAGACTGGATTTCGACTTTCCCTTTTGATACCCGCAGTTTTTTAGCAGCTGGTGACACCATTATTGCAGATGGTTGTTGGATTGGAAGCCGTGCAATGATTATGCAAGGTGTAAAAATCGGTGAAGGTGCTGTAATTGCAACTGGAGCCGTCGTAACAAAAGACATTCCACCCTATGCAATTGTTGGTGGTGTACCAGCAACAATTATTAAATACCGGTTTCCTCCCGAGCAAATAGAAAAACTACTCGCTTTAAAGCTTTATGAATTAGATGAAAAACGAGTTTTAAAAATGCGGGAATATTTGCAAACTGATGATATTGATGCTCTAACAGTTCATATTGAAAATTTACGAGACAAATAAAATGTATTCTCAAGTTTTATTGTTTAAAATCACAAATGATTACGAGCTCGAATTTAAATCGTAAGAAAAGAAGTATAAAGTATTGAATAAATAAGCATCATTACAATAAGGAACAATCTCATGTTATATCAACATATTCTTGTACCAATTGACGGTTCTGAAACTTCTATGGTCGCTATGAAAGAAGCGATAAAACTTGGAAAAGCATTAAATAGTAAAATTACTATCGTACAGGTCATGGCACTTGATCCAATTATTGCAGATCTTTATGTGAAGACTGGTCAAACCAATGAACTAATTGAGCGGACTAGAACATACTTACTCGATATTTTAGAACAAGCCAAACAACAATTTTTACAAGAAGGGCTTACTGTAGAAACCAAATTACTTGAAGGTTTCGTTGTTCACGAAGAAATTATTCAAGCTGCACAAGAGCTTAATGCTGACCTGATTGTAATGGGCTCTCATGGCCGTACAGGTGTGCGAAAACTTGTATTAGGAAGTGTCGCACAAAAAGTTTTAGGTGAAAGTCATATTCCAGTTTTAATTGTTCGCTAAAAAAATGCCTGTCTGGCTCAATTCAGCCAGATAGGCACCTATTTTTTAAAAGGAATAACATCTTCTCTTGATTGCTCAACCGTTATCGTTTTTTTACTTTTAAAAGCATCCCAAGAATAATTTTTATAATTTAACTGCCATAAATAGTAAGATTGACCGATATCTTTAAACCTAATATTTAATGTCATCCATTTTTCATCATGGCAATGCGGTGACTTCTTATACTCTTGTTCTGAAAAACATGCCCGAATCATTTCACTCGAAGAAAAATTAATATCTTTTAATGCAACCTGATACTGCCCTTTAGGCTTAAGCTCAACAAAATCAGCATTTTCCTCAAAACGCCCTCCTCCAGAATAACCAGTAAACCATATATTTAGCACTGCTATGGCATATTCACTTTTATTAAGTGGATATAGTGCTGGAAAGATTTTGAGTCCATTAGGGCCTAAATCATCAGAGTGTGGCTCTTTATTACTATGTTCATAATTTTTAAAGTTCCACTGATTTATTACTGTGTATTGGTTATTTAGCTTTTTAACTTGAGCAATTTGCGGAGTCTCATCTATTAAATAATAAATCTGATCTTGTGTATTTTTGGATTTCCATAGCTTAGCTTCATCGCTACATTTCTGACTCAACTGCTGACAAATCGAATGTATATCTTGTGATGAAGCTTTCACATTTATAAAAGGTTGAGCTGAAATAGCCTGCTCTGCAAAACTCGATTGCACTGTTAAACCTAATAGTAATATGGCTAGACTCCGCCATTTATAATTCTGCATTTGTATTTGTTCTCTTTAATAATTTTAAGGTTGCCATGCAAACTGCTTTAAGTTCACTTTGCCATTCAACAAATAGATTCCTTCTGCTTCAAGCTTTAACTGCTGAACATTTTCACCTTTTTCATTAAATTTACTTAGGCTAATTTTACCTTGTGAGTTAATAACACGGTACCAAGGAACTTGATGATCTGCTTCAAGATGTTTAAGAACATAACCCACTAGTCTGGCGTGTTTAGGTAACCCAGCCATACGTGCTATTTGTCCGTAAGTTGCTACTTTTCCATATGGAATGAGAGCGATGACTTCTAAAATTTGTCGATGTAGTTCATACTGAGTTGTCAAAATGGAATCCATAAAAATTGACATCGTTCATATCATATAAAAATTTACTTTAAATCTCTTTAAAAGAATATGCAGAGACAATGCGATGAATATGAAAAAAACCTTGCTGATGATTACAGGGACACTTCTGTGTGTTTCTTGTACGACCCGTCCTCCTCTACAAACGCCAGATTTATCAGAGGAGCCTGCCAATAATAGACCTGTAGTTCCAGTCACTTTCGTTTTTACTACTGACAATCCTTCTGCTGCACGTTTTGATAATCTGACACAAATGCGAAAAGAAGTCCGCATCTTAAATAAATATTATTTAGATGACCAAGGAAATAAAATCTTTAATTTCAAATTAAATCGTTATATTTCTTACCAAGATTTTTCAAAAATGCACTGCGAACTTGGTAATGAGATAAACCAAGCTCGTCCTATTTCTATAGGCTCTATTCCCGCAAGTGCCAATGCATGTTTCCCTAAACGCACAGCACGTAAAGAAGTCATCATCTTTATATACGATGCATATTCAAAAAACTTAGAGTTTGATGATGTTACCAGTCGGACATTCCGTAATAATGGAAAACCTTTTATTTTATTAGACTGGAATCGTTTAAATTACAATATTCAAGCAGGTAGTATTCATGAAATGGGTCATGCTTTCGGCTTAAAACATGTATGTGCACCTAATGCTACTAAAACTACTCCGACCAATATTATGGCCAGTGCTGAATGTAAATTAGGCAGTGGTGGCTTAAGAAACTTAGGCTTTACGCAAGCACAGCTTCAAACCATTTTATCTAGTTATAAACAATATACTTAAAATTTAATTTCAATATACACCCCCAAGTTGTCTTGGGTAGTAGTGTAATCCTCATGGGCCAGTAAAGATGTCATATAAGTACTGGCCTTTGAGAAATCCTCAGTATCTACAGGATACGGTTGCCAAAAAGTTTTTAAGTTATTCGTATAAATTGGATAAAGTCGAAGCAAGTCCTTTGCTAGATCTAGTCTCGCTATACAGCCAAATGGCAAAGCACTTTGCTGTTCATACTCTCCATCACTATTAAACACAGCATTACCAATACCCAACACAACTGGCTTATGGTTGATGATCTGAATGGGTTGAATAGTATGAGCACCATGACCAATAATCAGGTCAGCTCCCGCCTGTGTAAGAATAGCGGCAAGTTTAATTTGCTCTTTTGTGGGAGGTTTAAAGTCGATTCCCCAATGGCAAATAACAATAATTTTATGCTTAGGATGAGTCTGTTTATAACGTACCATCTGCTCAAGTAAAACTCCATTTAAACAAGCTACTCCTCTTCGCGATCCTAATGCATAGAAATCATAGTCTAGATAAGCGGTGTCTCTATGCCAGTAACCATTAAAAATCGCATAGTGCTTATTTTCAAAAGATATTTCAAAGTAATTGTGGGCATCTTTTTGATTTAGTCCAGCACCTATATATGAAACATTCGCCTGTTCCAACTGTTGTAGTGTATAGACCAGCCCTTCATCGCCATAATCTTTCAAATGATTATTTGCCAACACCAAATAATTCAAATGAATGCTCTTAAACTCTTCTAATGTCTTTTTAGCATCGGCTTTTAGAATAAATGGCTTTTTATCTTTTAAAGGTGATCGACTTTCTAAAGAAAAGACTGCTTCAAAGTTAGCTATATTTATGTCATTTTTACCTAAAAATGGCTGTATTTTTTCAAATGAATAGTGATATCCATATTGTTGCAGAGCATCTATTTTCCCTCTAGATTTACGCTTTTCAGTATACATTTCACCGAAATATGTATCTCCAAGAATATTGATGATCCCAGTCTGTGAAGTACAACTCTTCGCCTTTACGTGCTCTTCTTTGAAACAGTGATAATAAGGAACCAAATGCTCGAGACGGTGAATGTCATCTAAAAAAGAGAAAAAGCCAATGCTCTGGTTATCTTCAAGATAAGTAATATAAATTTGTCTAACTGTATGTGAAATATATAAAATCGAAGTTAACACAGGATGAGCAAGCAAAGGCGTAATGGGTTGATATGCTTTATTTTTAAAAGAAAGGTTTTTAATAAAGAAAAGATTCTTTAGCTCGGCTGGATAACTATAAATGTGCTGTACTAATAGAAAGAGTTTTTTTAATTGATGAGATGGATTTAAAGTTAAATGATAGTTTGCTGCTCTTTGAGACAAGGTCAATTGTGCTTGCTCAACTGAACCAAAAAGTATATTGCTTAAAGCATGTTTGACATCATTTGCCTGAGTAAAAATTAAGAATTGTAGGAGTTCGACAAATGTATACGTTTCATTTTTTTCTAAACCTAAATTTTGCTCACCAATTTGCTTAAGCTTTTGCTCAGATACAACATAGGTCTTACCTGCTTTGATATTTTTTTGATGAAACTGATCTAATGCATAATCAATGAGCAACAAAGTTGAAATGTCTCCATCAATTTCAAACTCCCAAACCGCATCATCAAAGTTCGTATTATCAAGAGCTGCCAATAACTTAATTTCAGACAGAGGATCAGTCATGTCTCCTCTCCTTCGAAATCTTTTACATAGGCTATATAGCCCGATAAGTTATGTTCTTGGTCATCTATTCTTACTCTAAAGCGATCATGTCGTACATAAAAAGCATGCAATATTTTATCTGGACGTGCCATGTACATCGCTATTTCCGGATAGAAAAAACCTGTGGTTTGAAACTCAGCCCGAAATATAATCAGTTTTTTTAATTCGTGCATATAAGCTTGTTCAAAAAGTTTTTGATGGCCTTGCTCTTTTAAACGATTTACCATTTTATAAGCAGCCATGAGCATTTCTAACAAAGTCGCATACGTTGTTTTTCTATTTCGAATAAAAATAAAATGTTTTAAATAATTATTTAAACCAAAAATAAAATATTTTTCTTCAGGACATAATTTTGTAAGCTCATTGGTACAGTAACTTAACCAATGATCATGATATTTTTCATATCTTTTACAAATAAAATTTTCAAACATTAATTTAACGGTATCTAATAATCTTTTATCCTGATTTATTTGATATAACCTGAGCAAAGCTAATGCTGCTTCTCCATCGTAATAAATAATTCTAAACTTTTCTTTTAAATCATAGTTTGGATAATTTAATACATGAGTAGTTAATCCATCTAAATCAACTAATTTTAAAATACCATTTGCAAGCTTCTCTGCATATTTTAAATAATCTGTTTTTTGAGTAATTTCCTGATATTTCGTTAGCATTAAAATAGCTGCTGCGTTTGCACCTAATTTAATTTCAAACTCCCCTTCTTTTCCATCAATCATAAAAGCAGTTGTAGAGTCTTTTTCTTTATAAAAGTGAGTAAGTGCATATTGGATGGCACTCACAATTTTAGGCCAATATTCAGGTTTATTTTGTACTTCGAAAGTTTCTAAGAGTGCATAAAGTGATGTGCAGTGGCGTACCGTATTGTAGTTGCGGATATCTCGATCGAAGGCAGGAAAATAGCCATAAATGAATTTGCCATTTTCTTGAATTTGGCTGTGCAAAAACGCTGCATTTTTCTCAATGAGCTCTCTAAAATGCTGCTTCTTGTTGGTCGCAATAGCTCTAATACCATTTGCATCATAACAGCTTACTAAATTAATAAACTGCCCATTTTCATAAAAAATTGCATAGGTATCGAAAGTCCAAACATCTTGTAGCTCTTGTAGTCTAATTTGTGGTTTAGTAGCGTTATATTTTTGCTTAATTGCATAGTTCAGATTGGTTTCATCAAAAAAGTTAGGTTTGTCATAACTTAATCCTCGGATAATTGCTTTGCCATATATCTCTTGCTCAAGAAAAACTACCGAACATGCTTCATCAAATGCAATTCCTCTACGATAGTGGTTATTGTGGAATTGATGATGAACAAGTTGTTCTATTTGACTCCAACTTTGTTTTTCTAGGTTGTACGCAACATCAATTTTTATATAGTCTGGAAGTTGATCTGGAGAAAACTGTTTATCAATAAAATCGAATAATTGTACAGTTGCTTGTGAAAAAGTTGTTTTTTCGGTATGCCAGACATTACATTTTTGATCTTTAGGACCAAATGATATAAACAAAATTGTTTCTTCTGGAAGGTCTGGAACATGCTGAACAATATGTTCCAACCAAAGCTTAAGTTGTCTTTTAAAGTCTAGAAATACCGACACTCGAATTAAGTCCCTATTCGTTATTTGTTGTTCTATAAAATTTTCAATACATCATAGCATGAAGTCTTTAAAAGCTCAGTTAACGTATTGTTTAAACATAAAAAAAAGAGAACCCTAGGGTTCTCTTTTTTTATTTGGTTAATTATCTATTAATAGATAATTTGACCATTGTTGAGAAGATCATTAAGCGTTAATGATGTTCTAGCTTGATCCAAATGAATCGTCAACAATTGCGTACTTGAATAAGTTAAACCTAAACCATCACGGTCTACACTAATTGTGGCATTTTGTGTGGCAGCGTCATAGCTTACAGATACATATTGACCAATGGTTAAACTGTTTGGATGAGTAAGTAACAAGTTACTAATATCGATCTTATCAGCTTGACTATCAGTTGCTGTATTACCTACATGGAAATCAGTCCATGTATCTACACCACCAGCTGTTGTGTTACCACCTGTTGGGCTATTCACACTAGCAGCAGTCAACGTGTTGTAAATCAAGGTATCCGAGCCATTTCCAAGCGTAAATGTATCATTTGCTCCTGTACTTACAGCTAGGCTATTCAACTCTTGACTTAAATTGATGGTTAATGTGCTAGTTGACTCTGCACCAGTCACCGATACGAGTTTGTAGTTAATCGTATCAATCGTAGCATTTGCCGCAGTATCAAGAGCTTTATAGTAGTACGAGCCATCATGGTAGAGATACAACGTACCTTCGCCAGTATTGATCGCCTGACCAGCAGCAATTTGATAATTTCCTGGTGTAACTTCAACATATAGTTGAGAAGCAGCTGAAGTATCTGCAACGCCACCAGTTGTATCGCCTAACAAGATATTGCCGTGAATCCAATCAGACTGACCATCAGGTGTATAAGTATCTAGATGGGTTGTTTTGGTCGTTACAACTGAATCAAGTGACATATTACCAATTGGAAGTAAGCTAGATAAGCTAAATACCACTCGATAAGTACCAGCAGATAAGTGAGATACGTCAGCTGAGTATGCTGGTGCACCTAAAATACCTGCCAAAGCGGTCGCAGAACCTGAGTAAACTGTATCAACCCATGCTCCCCCAACAAATTGTTGGATCTTATATCCAGTCGTTGGTAAAACAGACAGGCTTAAAGATGCTAAATAGTTCAACTGAACATGTACATCAGTAACAGTATTAGCTGCAACAACAAATTGGTTCGATGTCACTGTACTACTTAAAACTGGAGGTAATGTACTAAGCGATACGTTACCACTTGGTACATCAACAACTGCATCAGTCACTTGTTTCATACTAACAGTTGCATGATTAGTATCAGCATTTGCTACAGGTAACGGAATTACCGCATCTGCACCAGGGTTAGCATTGTTCCAAGTGATATTCACATCTGGAGAACCAATTTGGATATGCAATGTTGCTGTGTCTGTTCTACCAGTTACAGGGTCTGTCACGGTATAGGTAAAGCTATCAACTTTTCCTATATTTTGTGTGTTCGCTGTAGCTTGATAACTATAAGTCCCATCAGCATTAATCGTTAAGGAACCATAAGCACCTACAATAACAGTTGATGAACCTACATTCACAGCCGATGTATTACCAAGTTCAGAAGTTACCGAAGTCACAACTGTCGTAGTCGTAATGTAGTCTGGCGTATAGTTTGGTCCATATACAGCCGAGTTGTCGTCTGAAAGAACATTGCCTGTAACCGGAGTTACAACCAAGTTAGGTACTTGCGTAATATCACCATTATTCAAAGTAATACTTGCAGTGACACTACCTAGAGCTGTTAGAAGCGTATTGCTTTCCATAAATAGCTCATAACTACCAGAACCTAAATTATCAACTTTGAATTTTACTTCAGAGCCGAAGATACCTAATAGGTCAAGCACTCCTGTATTTGCACTATCTGCAATTACTGTACGAGTACCGTCTGGATTTACTCGTGTTAATACCACATGTAAACCATCAACAACTGTAGCTACTGAACCAAAGTTAACCGAGATGATAGCTTCAGAAACATGTCCTTCAGCTACATTAAAAGTTGCTGTACCTTGTTTAGAACCAACAACAACGCCACCAACACCTAACAACCAGCTATAGCTAATCGCGTTATTAAGAACTTGTTGTGTAGTCGGGTAAACCATATCAATTGCTGCTGAAGCAACGTTATCCATTGCATCAACTGGAACATGACCTGTAATAACCGCAGGTTGTGATGGATCTGCTGCATTCCAAGTCATAGCAACCTTGTTACTATCCAAGTGGACATACAAGATAGCTTGAGACGTATTACCTGTTGCTGGGTCTAGTAACGTATACGAGAACTGATCAACTTTACCAAGGTTGAGACCATTTGCATTTGGTGTATAGGTGTAATTACCATGTTGATCAATGACTAACGTACCGTAAGTACCAGTGATTGTAGTTGTACCAGTTGCGTTAACGGCATTTCCGTTCACTGCTGAGATCACTGCATTATTGCTTGCAGCATCTACCGCACCATTAATACCAGCATCTTTGATGACGTTACCAGAGATCGGATCAACTGAATATCCAGATACAACATATGGGTTATACACATCCATTGTACCTGTCAATGTACCACCAATACCCACACCTGCTAGACCACTGTAGCCCATGAATGCACGATATTGTCCTGGATCTAGCCCTTCAATGACTGCGGTTGGAGTACCTCCTATTAGAGATAAGCTAACTAAAGTCGCTTGTGGGTTGTTTCCGCCAATAGATACCCATTGTCCTGTTGCAGCATCATATTTTTGAACAACAATCGAATAGTCATTCAATACACCAGCGTTGAGTAAACCACTGAATGTAAATGTCGCAGTACCTTGACGGTCAGCATCCACATTAAATGCAACTGTTGGGTTACCAAGAAGTTGTAAATTTAGACCTGCTAACGATACTGCTGCTAAATAACTTGCACTACCAAGCGCTACATCATTCGCAACAAGTAAAGATTCTGGGTTAATTTCAGCAACTGCCAAGTTATCTGCAGCTTTAACAGAACTTAATTGAATGTTAAGTGCTGCTTGGGCCACATCACCAGTTACAGAATCTTTTAAGGTATATACAAAGTGATCGACTTGCCCAACTCCAGAAGCATTTTGATTTGGAGTATAAACGTATGAACCATCAAGGTTGATCACCAACGTACCGTATGTACCATTAATGACTGTGCCATTAGCAAGAACAGGTTGGTTATTAACTTCACTCACAACTGTATTTGGAGTTACGACATCAGCTTGGCCGCTTGAGTTAATATCTACGATCACATTACCGTCCGCAGTTTCTGTGTAGAAACTACCGATTTGAGTTGTATCATAAATATCCATAGTACCTGTTAAAGTACCGAGTAAACCAATACCTGCTAGACCGTTATAAGTCATGAATGCACGGTATTGACCTTGCTCAAGCCCATCGATAACAACACCTGGTGTAGAACCTAATAGAGTCAGGTGAAGAATATCTGCTTGACCACCACCATATATAGAAGTCCATTGACCAGTAGCTGTATCAAATTTTTGTACAACTAATGAGTAATCAGATAGAGCATTGACCCCAATTAAAGCACTGTAGGTGAATGTCGCATTACCTTCTTGATTTGCAGCTACATTAAAGCTAACCGCTTCAGAGCCAAGCTGTAGGTTAAGACCAGCAAGCGATACAAGCGCCAAGTAAGTTTTGCTACCAAGAGCCGCATCATTTGCAATTTGTAATGGTTGTGGAGCAAGAACAGCCGTATCAAAGTTGTCATATGCAATGATTGAAGAACTTGCAATTGTATAACTTTGAGTAGCTTGCAAATTACTACTGTTGCCAGCAGCATCCGTAAAGGTTGCTTTTGCATCAACTGTCAAATCAGTATCAGCTACAAGCTGGCTACCAGATACACCTATTGTCCATGTTCCACTTACTGGATCTACTACAGCTGTGTAGTCTGTGCCATTAACGTTAACAACAACCGAAGTAATAGTTGCATCAGCAGGAATAGTCACCGTTCCAGTAATATTTACTGTTCCTGCAGTCTCAACTGGACTAAGGACGTTATCACCTGTAATCGGATTAATCGCAATTGCAGCTGTATTGATATCTGGTGGCGTAGTATCCACAGTTACTGTGACATCAGTAGCATTATCGACATTGCCTTGTGCATCTACTGCTTGTGCATGGATAGTTACTGGGCCGTCTGCAGTTACTGCGATTGCTGCTGTGATATAACCATTGCTCAAGTCAGTTGCATTGACAGTGTAGTTAGTGCCGTTAACATTCACGACAGTACCTACCGCTGCATCTGGACCTAATCCTACACGGGCATTAAAGCTACCGTCAGTGCCAAGTTCTGCTGCATTGATGATGCCATCAATGTTTAAGTCATCCGGTACTGTGATCGCACTAATCAAATCAGCTGGTGTGGTATCTACAGTCACAGTGACATCGGTAGGACTACTAATGTTGCCTTGCGCATCCACTGCTTGGGCATGGATGGTGATTGCACCATCCGCTGTCACAGGAATTGCTGCGGTGATATAGCCATTGCCAAGATCAGTAGCATTGACAGTGTAGTTGGTGCCGTTAACGTTTACGACAGTACCCACCGCTGCATCTGGACCCAACGCTACACGCGCATTGAAGCTGCCGTCTGTACCCAATTCTGATGCATTGATAATGCCATCAGTGTTTAAGTCATCCGGTACTGTAATCGGACCAAGTAAGTTCGCTGGTAGCGTATCTACTGTCACGATGACATCTGCCGGGCTGCTGATATGACCTTGTGAATCTACTGCTTGGGCATGGATGGTAATTGGGCCATCCGCTGTCACAGGAATTGCTGCAGTGATATAGCCATTCGTCAAGTCAGTCGCATTGACAGTGTAGTCAGTGCCGTTAACGTTTACGACAGTGCCCACCACTGCATCCGGACCCAACGCAACACGGGCATCAAAGCTGCCGTCTGTGCCAAGTTCTGCTGCATTGATAATACCGTCACTATTTAAGTCATCCGGTACTGTAATCGGGCCAAGCAAGTTCGCTGCCGCAGTATCTACAGTCACCACCGCACTGCCAGTGCCCACATTACCTGCAGGGTCGGTTGCTGTCACAGTCACAGTGTGTGGACCATCGGTCAACACTGGAAGTGTATTGTCTGCAAGTGTCCAGCTACCATTGCCATTGTTCACCGCAGTATAGTCCACACCATTTACAGTCACCACAACTGTCGCAGTTGGATCGTTCACTGTACCTGTTAATTCAGGTGTACTGTCATTGGTGGTTACATCACTTAACGCAACTGTTGGTGCAGTAGCGTCTAAAGTTACCGTCACATCTGCTGGACTGCTGATATTACCTTGCGCATCCACCGCTTGAGCATGGATGGTGATTGGACCATCTGCTGTCACAGGAATTGCTGCGGTGATATAGCCATTGCCTAGGTCAGTTGCATTCACCGTGTAGTCAGTGCCGTTAACGTTTACGACAGTACCCACCGCTGCATCTGGACCCAACGCAACACGGGCATTAAAGCTACCGTCTGCGCCAAGTTCTGATGCATTGATGATGCCGTCAGTGTTTAAGTCATCCGGTACTGTGATCGCACCAAGTAAGTTCGCTGGAGTTGTATCTACAGTTACAGTGACATCGGTAGGACTGCTGATATTACCTTGCGCATCCACCGCTTGAGCATGGATGGTAATTGCACCATCTGCTGTTACAGAAATCGCTGCGGTGATATAGCCATTCGTCAAGTCAGTTGCACTCACTGTGTAGTCAGTGCCGTTAACGTTTACGACAGTACCCACCGCTGCATCCGGACCCAACGCAACACGCGCATTGAAGCTGCCGTCTGTGCCAAGTTCTGATGCATTGATAATACCGTCAGTATTTAAGTCATCTGGTACTGTAATCGGACCAAGTAAGTTCGCTGGAGTTGTATCTACAGTTACAGTGACATCGGTAGGACTGCTGATATTACCTTGCGCATCCACCGCTTGTGCATGGATGGTAATCGACCCATCTGCTGTCACAGGAATCGCTGCGGTGATATAGCCATTGGTCAAGTCGGTTGCACTCACTGTGTAGTCAGTGCCGTTAACATTCACGACAGTACCCACCGCTGCATCTGGACCTAATGCTACACGGGCATTAAAGCTACCGTCTGCACCAAGTTCTGATGCATTGATAATGCCATCAGTATTTAAGTCATCTGGTACTGTGATCGCACCAAGCAAGTTCGCTGGAGTTGTATCCACTGTCACAGTGACATCGGTAGGACTGCTAATATTACCTTGCGCATCCACCGCTTGTGCATGGATGGTAATTGGGCCATCAGCAACCACTGGGATCACTGCGGTGATATAGCCATTCGTCAAGTCAGTTGCACTTACTGTGTAGTCAGTGCCGTTAACGTTTACGACAGTACCCACCGCTGCATCTGGACCCAACGCAACACGGGCATTGAAGCTATTGTCTGCACCCAATTCTGATGCATTGATAATGCCGTCAGTATTTAAGTCATCCGGTACTGTAATCGCTCCAAGTAAGTTCGCTGGAAGCGTATCTACAGTTACAGTGACATCTGTTGGGCTGCTGATATTACCTTGCGCATCCACTGCTTGTGCATGGATGGTAATTGCACCATCTGCTGTCACAGGAATTGTTGCGGTGATATAGCCATTGCTCAGGTCAGTCGCACTCACTGTGTAGTCAGTACCGTTAACATTCACAACAGTACCCACGGTTGCGTCAGAACCCAACGCAACACGGGCATTGAAGCTACCATCTGCACCAAGTTCTGATGCATTGATAATGCCATCAGTATTTAAGTCATCTGGTACTGTAATCGGGCCAAGTAAGTTCGCTGGTAGTGTATCTACTGTCACGATGACATCTGCTGGACTGCTGATATGGCCTTGGGCATCCACTGCTTGTGCATGGATAGTGATTGGACCATCCGCTGTCACAGGAATTGCTGCGGTGATATAGCCATTCGTCAAGTCAGTTGCACTCACCGTGTAGTCAGTGCCGTTAACATTCACGACAGTGCCCACCACTGCATCTGGACCCAACGCGACACGGGCATCAAAGCTGCCGTCTGTGCCAAGTTCTGCTGCATTGATAACACCGTCACTGTTTAAGTCATCCGGTACTGTAATCGCACCAAGTAGGTTCGCTGCCGCAGTATCTACAGTCACAACCGCACTGGTTGTACTCACATTACCTGCTGGGTCGGTTGCTGTCACAGTCACGGTATGTGGACCATCGGCCAACACTGGAAGTGTATTGTCTGCAAGTGTCCAGCTACCGTTGCCGTTATTAACCGCTGGATAGTTCACACCATTTACAGTCACGACCACAGTCGCTGCTGGATCATTCACTGTACCTGTTAATTCAGGTGTGCTGTCATTGGTAGTTACATCACTTAACACAACTGTTGGCGCAGTAGTGTCTAAAGTTACAGTGACATCTGCTGGACTGCTGATATTACCTTGTGCATCCACCGCTTGTGCATGGATGATGATTGGACCATCTGCTGTTACAGGAATTGCTGCGGTGATATAGCCATTGCCTAGGTCAGTTGCACTCACCGTGTAGTCAGTGCCGTTAACATTCACGACAGTACCCACCACTGCATCCGGACCCAACGCAACACGGGCGTCAAAGCTGCCGTCTGTGCCAAGTTCTGCTGCATTGATGATGCCATCAATGTTTAAGTCATCTGGTACTGTAATCGCACCAAGTAAGTTCGCCGGTGTCGTGTCTACAGTTACTGTGACATCTGCCGGGCTGCTGATATGACCTTGTGAATCCACTGCTTGGGCATGGATGGTGATTGGGCCATCTGCTGTCACAGGAATTGCTGCGGTGATATAGCCATTCGTCAAGTCAGTTGCACTCACTGTATAGTCAGTGCCGTTAACGTTCACGACAGTGCCCACCACTGCATCCGGACCCAACGCGACACGGGCATCAAAGCTGCCGTCTGTGCCAAGTTCTGATGCATTGATGATGCCATCAATGTTTAAGTCATCAGGTACTGTAATCGCACCAAGTAGGTTCGCTGCTGCAGTATCTACAGTCACCACCGCACTGGTTGTACTCACGTTACCTGCTGGGTCGGTTGCTGTCACAGTCACAGTATGTGGACCATCTGCCAATA